>JAJCXR010000055.1 GCA_029263315.1 Acidobacteriota bacterium
GATCAAGATGCCAGGGAGCTTCTAAGCGGCGACATCACACCGCAGCAGTATTCCGGCCGCGTTAACGCTCGAGGTCAAGGTGCGTTGGTTGCGGTCGCCTTAATGTCGCCGGTGGATGAGGTGTCGGTCGGGGCATTGGCCGTCGAAGCCGTCGCAGCGGCTGTCGGACGGTTGAGGATTGCGGGTAGAATAGGTGGCTTCCTCAAAAAGCTGTTCGGTAAGGCGGACGACGGCGTGGGAAAAGTTGATGGGGTGGCAGAGGTTGTCGAGGCCGCAGGGGCGGGAAGACGGGGCGCCAAAAAGCTAAGACCGGACCCAAACGCTGCGGGGCCGCACTCGACGTTCAAGAGGGATTCAACGAATGGGGAGGTGACCGGCCACGCTGAGTGGCAGCCCAACCCGAGGAATCCTTCAGGCTTCGACCAAGCCAAGCGGGTAGACACGCAATATGCAAATCCGCATTCGCACGGGGGTGTCTCTACGCCTCACACGCATACGGAAGGTGGTGTGCGTCCCTCTACTCCAGACGAGTTGCCCCGATGACCGAGCACCATCGTGTTGCGATCGTGATTGATGAACACGCTAGCGTGTTGTTGCCAACTCTCGTCGACCGTTGCCACGTCTGGCTTGTTGATTCCGAGGAGAACACAAAGGCTGCTGAATACTACTGGGCACAGGCCAACACTTTAGAGGACGAGTTGACCTGTGGGGTCACGACATTCGCTCGGCAGGCTGACTTGCCTGAGCAGTTGTTGGACATCGCGCTAGAGCTTGTCGAAGACCACCATGGCGAGTTTTCCCACGATCCATCAGTGGATGAGGTATTGGTCATCGGGGCCAAGTCGACTGATGCAGTGCTCGCCGTGCTACGGGGCTGGGGGTACACGGAGATTCGGTCTGAGGCCGAAGGACTGGTGGCTCGGAGAATACGGGAATGATTGCGGCAAGAAGCTCCAAGGAAAGAATACGCTTCAGAATTCACCTAGACACGGCGCCATTGGATCATTGAAGAGATCCTCAGGGTTGCCTTGAGTCGCTTTGCCTGGACTATATACCCCTAGAGGGAGAGCGGCAGCGGCCTCGCGAGGTGGAACATCTAGCGCTGCACTGGCTCCACGGTTTGGAGCTCTGCGTTGCCTATGGTGCTGCTCCAGACATGAACCGCCAACCTTTGACGGCAAACCCGATTGATTCCGGGCATCTGACCCGGCAGACGTCAATACCGGCCAGAGGGAACACCGTGCGGCGTCCGGGGTGAAGGGGGGGCCATCGGATTGTGGGGGTTCGAGAGCTTTCAGGCAGCAGGCTCTAACATAGAGTGTGCTAGATGCTGAGCTGAGTCGGCAAACGTCTAGGAGACTAGCGGAGCCAGGAAACCAGGAGAAAGAAAATGGAAGGTGTCTATCGCCAACGTATTTATCGTCTCAGCCGATTTGGTCTAGCAGCCATCTGGTTTTACCACGGGCTGGTGCCGAAGTTGTTGTTCGGCTCTGCCCAGGAGGTGGAGATGAATTCTGTGCTTCTGCCCTTCGTGGGGGAGCGCATGGCATTGGTGACGTCGGGCATCGCTGAGGTGGTCTTCGCCGTCGTGCTGCTGGTCTTCTTTCGCGCTCGATGGCCGTGCTATGTGACCATCCTCTTCGGGACGCTGGCGTCGGTGGCCATCCTCATCGCCCTGCCGCATCTGTATACCGAGGCGTTCAACCCCTTCTCGATCAACCTGTCGATCATCTTGTTGGCGATCATCAACCTCATGTCGGCGGAGTGAGATCGGCGGAGACCCCCTGGCCGGACGGTCCTCAGACGTCCGTGGGGGGATCCGCTCCGATGCCGTCGGTGGACGCGGGCAGCGCTTCGCCGGGGCGCCAGCCGGCGTCTTGCAGTTGGCGTAGCAAGTCCAGGACGTCCCCCCGTTGGGCATGGCTGAGCAAGAGGAGCAAGTCCCCCTCCTGGGCCCAGCGCAGGGCGTCACGGACTGCATCGATCTCGCTGGGGGCCTGTGTAACGACACCGTCCGGCGCGCCGAGGCGTTGCAGCTCGTCGGCCATGAGTCCCGTGACTTCGCCCACTTGGCGGCCGCGCAGGTGGTGACGTAACTCCTTGAGGATGATGCGGTCGGGACGGTAGCGCCACACCAGGCGGGGGAGCTGGCGAATCGCCTCTTCGTCCCGGTCTCCGGCCTGGCCGATGAGGATTGCGCAGCGTTTGGCGGGCAAGGCCGTCGCCATGTCGAGCAGCGCTTCGAGACCATGGGGATTGTGGGCGAAGTCGACGATGGCGGTGACGCCAGCGAAATCAAAGCGGTTGAGTCGCCCGGGGTTGGCGCGGTCTGAGGAGTCGAAGCTCTTGAGCCCCTGGACGATGGCTGCCGGTTCGAGGCCGAGCCTGATAGCCACGGCGATGGCTCCCAGGGCGTTGGCGATGTTGTGACGGGCGGCGCCGCCGAAGGTCATGGGGACGTCGTCGACGGCGATCAAAGTCCGGCGTCCCCGCGGCTCGATCCAGACCAGGTTCCCGTCGTCGAGGACGCAAGCCTCGGCCCCCGCAGCGACCAAAGGGGCAACGTTCTCGGGTGTCAAGCTGAACCAGGTGATCGGCTGTCGCTGCTGGGCGGCCCGGCGTTTCAGATTGTCGTCGTCGGCGTTGAGCACCAAGTGCTCGGCAGCCTGGGCGACGATGAGCTTGGTGTCCACCAATTCGTCGAGATCGTGGATGCCCCACTCACCGAGATGATCTTCCGCCACGTTGGTGATCAAAGCCACCTCGGCGCGCTCGACACCGAGGCCGCGCCGCAACATGCCGCCGCGGGCGGTTTCCAGGAGTCCGATGTCGACGCTGCGATGGCGCAGCACCCGCCGCGCCCCACCGGGACCGGAGTAGTCCCCTTCACCGATCTCAGTGTCCGCTACCCAACAGCCATCGGTGGACGACAGGCCAACTGTTTTGCCGGCGGCTTCTGCCATCTCCTTGAGCAGTCGGGCGGTGGTGGTTTTGCCATTGGTGCCGGTGATCAGGGCGATGGGAATATCGTGGATTTGGGACCAGTCGATGTCTCGAGGAGGCGAAATTTGCTGCGCCGGCCAGCTGCGGGAGCCACATCCCATGCCGACGGACACCTCGTCGTCGTCCCAGAGGTAGGCGACGGCGTGCTGGCGGGCGGCCAGTTGCAAGGCCAAGACGGCAGGGTTCTGCTCTTCGGCGATGGCCGTCCGGAGGCGTTGGGCAGCCGCTTCGAGGTCGCCGGGATCTTGGCCGGCAGCCACCGCCATGGTCGCTTCCCAGGCCCACTCGTTGACCTCGGTGGCGGCGTAGAGAGCGTCCACCGGGGCTCCGAGCCAGAGACTGAAGCCGCCATGGAAATGGCGTGCCACGAGCTCTTGATCGCCCCAACCCACCGCCTCGAGGATGCGCCGGGCCTGCTCCCGCCAGACCTGCACCCAACGGCCAGCGTCGTCACCCTCGTCGATGCCGATATCGAGCACTGCCCCCGCCCTGCGGGTCAGAATGTTGGGACCCGTCAAACGGCGGGAGTCGCGGGTTTCCATGGCTCGCTACACCCTTCGTCCGAGGCTGTCAGTCGTCTGTTTCACGGGCCAATCGCACGCCGCGCTCGTCGCGGATGAGGTCCATGTCGTCGCCGAGATCGAAATGGGGTAGATCGTCGAGCTCGACTTTCATCGGCGCCGGCGAGGGCTCCACTTGGGCTTCCACCGATGGCGAGAACTCTGTCACTTGCTTCCAACTGCGGGCGATGGCGTCGACGAAGAGCAACAGGGTATCCCCCTGCTGGGCCATGTGGAGAATAGCTTGCACGGCGGCTTGTTCGTCGGGAATGATCTGGATCTGCTCTTCGGCGACACCGCAGGCCCGCAGCTCATCGGCCATCATCTGGGGGACTTCGTTGGGGCTGCGGCCGCGCAGGGAATCGTCTCGGCGGCAGACGTAGTGATCGAATTTGCCGGCGCACAGGCTGGCCATTTCGCGAATGTCCTCGTCGCGACGATCTCCGGGGCCCGCCAGCATAACCAGACGACGGCCCTCGACCTCGAGCCGTTGGGTAAGGTCCACCATGGCGCCCACGGCAGACGGGTTGTGCCCATAGTCGAGAATCACCTTGAAGGGGTGCTCGTCGAAGATGTTCATGCGTCCGGGGGCTTGAAAGAAGGTGGTATCGAAAGTGCGCAGGCCGTGGCGGATGTCTTCCAGACGTACCTCCATGCTGTAGGCGACACCCGCCGCGAACATGGCGTTTTGTACGTTGTGCATGGCGCGTCCTTCGAGGGTGGCCGGGATCAGGTGAGTCCACAGCAGTGGAATGTGCGAGCCATGATCATAGACGGTGATCATGTGGCCGTTGATCCCCTCCTCGAGCACCAAGGCACGGCCGCCGGAGCGGATGTGCTCACGTACCAGTGGATGTTTGGGCGACATGGTGACGTAACAGAGATGCTCGGCGCGCGCGTAGTCGGCCATGCGCAGGCAAAGGGGGTCGTCGGCGTTGAGCACCGCCGTGTCGCGGGCGATTTCGACGACGATGCGTTTGACCTCCGCCAGCTGCTCCAAGGTGTCGACGCCCCGCAAGCCGAGATGATCGGCCTGCACGTTGAGCACCGCCCCGACGTTGGCGCGACGATAACCCATACCCCGCTTGAGCATGCCGCCACGGGCCGTCTCCAAGACCGCGACGTCGACTTCCGGATCCCGCAGCACCATGCGTGCCGCCACCGGTCCGGTCATATCGCCCTCGACGGTGAGGCGACCGTCGATGTAGACGCCGTCGGACGTCGCAACCCCCGGCTTATGGCCAGCCATCTTGAAGATGTGGGCCACCATACGGGTGGTGGTGGTCTTGCCGTTGGTGCCGGTGATGGCGGCGATGGGAATGCGGCTCGGGCTGCCCTGGGGGAAAAGCATTTCGATCACCGGGCCGGCGGCGTCCCGTGACTGGCCTTCGCTCGGTGCGACGTGCATGCGAAAGCCGGGTGCCGCATTGACTTCGCAAATGGCGCCGCCGGTCTCCCGATAGGACTTGGAGATATCCTCGGTGAGGAAGTCGATACCGGCGACATCGAGACCGATGGCTTTGGCGGCCCGTTGTGCCATCTCCCGGTTGTCGGGGTGGATGATGCCGGTGACGTCCACCGCCGTGCCGCCGGTGGACAGGTTGCCGGTGGAGCGCAGGAATACCACCTCGTCGGCCGTCGGCACGCTGCTGGAGTCATAACCCTTCTGGGCCAGCAAGCGCTCCGCCTGGTGATCGAGCTCCAAACGGGTCAGCACTTTCTCGTGGCCGATACCGCGTCGGGGGTCGCTGTTGACCTCGTCCATCAGCACTTGCACGGTCTTCTTGCCGTCGCCGACGATGTGACCGGGCACCCGCTTGGAAGCGGCCACCAGCTGACCATCGACCACCAGCAAGCGGTGGTCGAGGCCGCTGATGAAGCTTTCGACGAGCACGGCCCGACTGTGCTTGCCGGCCTGCTCAAAAGCCAAGCGGACCGCTTCCGGGTCCTTGAGATTGATCGAAACACCACGGCCGTGATTGGCGTTGAGGGGTTTCACCACCACCGGATAGCCGATGCGACCCGCCGCCCGAACGGCTTCGTTGTCGCTGTAGACCAGGCGCTGGCGGGGGACCGGTAGACCCAGATCTCCCAAGATATTATGGGTTTCCTCTTTGTCGGAGGCCACCTCGACGGCAATGTTGCGGGTTTCGCTGGTCACCGTGGCTTGAATGCGCTTGCCGTAGATACCGTGACCCAATTGCACCAAACTGTAGCGGTTGAGGCGCAACCAGGGGATGTCCCGCTCCTCGGCGGCTTTGACCAGGGAGGCGGTGCTCGGTCCCAAGGCGCGGCGTTGGGCATAGCGGATGTAGCTGTCCCGTTCGCTGTCGAAGTCGAAATCGGCGCCTGCTTCTTTGGGTCTCAGCTCTTCGGGGAGCAGATGATGCAGCAACTGGACGGCCAGCTTGCTGGCCGCCAAGCCCACCTCCTCCTGCTCGTATTCGAAGACCACTTCGTACTGGCCTTCTTGGCCGTTGCCGCGGGTCTTGCCGAAGGTGACCTCCGCGCCGGCGACATTCTGCAGCTCGATGGCCACATGCTCCAGAATGTGGCCTAGCCACGTGCCTCCGTCCTCGCGCAGGCGGCGGACGAATCCTCCCGGCTCGCCGTAGGAGCACCCGTGCTCACGGAGACCGGGCAGGGTGTCGAGCAGAGCCTGGATGAAGGGTTCTCCCAGCTTCCCGGAGGGCCAAGCTTCGAGCTCGCCGAGGTCGACGGTCAAGCGGATCACCGGGAAGAGGGCATAGATGCTGGGGCCGATGTATACCGATTTGTCGACGATTCTCATGGGGCGTCTCCTCGGGAGGGCGCAAAGGCACGGCGGCTGGGAATGTCGTAGGTGGCACCCTGGATCAGCACATGCAGCCTGAGGTTGAGCACACAGACGGGGTCGTGGGGACGAGCCGAGTCCATGGACGAGAAGTCGATATCGGACGGATCGACGATGGTGATGGCGCCGCTGCCAACGACCTCCAAGGAATCGTCTGCCGCAATGAAAGCGGCGGTGTCTTCATCGAGACCGATGCCGATGGGTCGAGGGTTGTAGGTCAGGGCGGTGATCAGGCGTCCCAGGCGACCCCGCTGCCGGAAGTGCTGGTCGACGATGGCCAGCTGGGTGAGGCCGAGGCCGGGGGCCAAGGTCACCATGTCGCTGCGCGGCGTCGAGCCCTCATCGCCGAAAGCGATCATGTGCTCGGACATGAAAGCGGCGCCCGCGGAGGTGCCGGCGATGTGCAATCCAGCGGCATTCCGTCGGCGCAGCAACTCGGCCACCGGAGTGCCACCGATGGTGGTGGAGAGGCGCAGCTGGTTGCCGCCGGTCATGAAGACGCCATCGACGGACTCCAGCTTTTTCAACCAGTCGTCACGCTGACAATCGGCGCGCTCTAGAAAAGGTAGGGAGACGGCCTCCTTGACCCCCAAGTCGCCGAAGATGGCCTCATAGCGAGGTCCGGTGTCGGCGAGTTGGGAGGCGGTGGGGATCACCGCGATGCGGGCCTCAGGGCCGCCGCAGAGGGCGACAAAACGGCGCAGCACCCCTCGGTCGCGAATCTTCTGCTCGGCGCCTCCAATGGGAATGATGTAACCACGGCTCACGCTATTAATTTCCTCCGGTGATCTGTCGGTAGATTTCGGGCGGTAGACTTCTGTCAGTTGACTTCTGTCAGTAGGTTCTACAGTTGATGATCGGTGGTAGGCGCAGGGCTCAGCGTACGGCGATGTAATCGAGACGATCGAAGTCTGCGTCGTCGAAACCCTCAAACGTCAGGGTGTGCTCTTTGCCCGGTTTCTTTACCCGAATCTCCAAGCTCGGGGCAAAGGCGTCCATCTCCTTGAGGAATTGATCGACAAACACCCACGGGTCTTCGATCTGGCGGGTGTCGACCTGACGTCGGATCGACAAGAAGACCGGCGGCGGGCCTGCCCAGCCCTCTTCTTCCTCCTCGGCCTCCCAACCTTCGTCGTCATCGTCCTCTTCCCAGCTGGCGTCGGCGTCCCATTCGCCCCCTTCGGGGTCGTAGAAGAAGCGCTCCTTCTCGTCGCCGCTCTCGAAGTAGGTGTAGCCGACGACGCTGGCGTTGTCGCTGTTGAGGAACAGGATGGCGGGTGCGCTGGTGCTCTCGGAAATGGCCTTGGCGTCCTCGGCGGTGAGGTTGTACTGGGCATTGGCCGCATCTAGGTGACAGGCGCGAATCACCGTCCAGGCGTGGCCGACGAGGCGGAAGGAGAGGTAACAGCGCGGCGCCAGCTGGACGGTCTTGCCGATCACATCCCGTTCCCAGACCTCGGCGCGGTGGTTCATTTGGAAAGCGCGGGTGGCCGCTTCGAGGGGGGCGAGAACCAAGATCAGGGTGTCGTCGCCGTCCTCGAGGTCGATCCCCCGACGTCGCTCGACGGGCTGGTTGCGATTGTCGAAATCTTCGTCATCGCGGGGTGTGAAGTCCCCTTGCAGAGGGCCTTGCACGGTGCCCGCCACGGCGCCTCGGGTTTGCAGAAGGGCCGCCATATCGCCGAAACCCCGCTCGATGGCATGGGAGAGGACGGTCCGCCCATTCTGATCGGCCAGGCCGAGATCCGGCTCGGCCGCGATCAACAGGTTGGCGTCGCCGACCTTGCTTTGGTCGATGGCCAGGTGCAAGGCCGTTTCGCCCCGATCGTTTTGCAGATTGATGTCGGCCCCCTTGGCCAGGAGAATCGGCAGCAGGGGGCTGACCTCATCACCGGAGACGGGGTGAAAGCTGACCGCGTCCATGAGCGGAGTCTTGCCACCGCTTCCCCGACGATTGGCGTCGGCGCCAGCTTCGAGGAGTAGCTGCACGAGATCCTGATTGCCGTTCATGACCGCCTGGTCGAGGGGCCCCAGGCCGCCCTGGCCACCGTCCGGGTCGGCCCCGGCTTCGAGCAGGCGGGTCGCCACCTGTAGATGATTGTTGGCGACGGCGGCGGTCAAGGCGCTCCAGTTGTCCGCCGGGTACTGGTTGGCGTCGGCCCCGGCTTCGAGCAGGGTGCCCACCACGTCGAGATGGCCACCGTTGGCCGCCTCGACCAATGCCTCTTGGTCTCCCGCGGCCACCGACGCTCCTCGCTGGATGAGCTCTCGCACGGCGGCTTCATGGCCTGCACCAGCGGCGGTGGTCAAGGGAGGGGTTGAGTCGGCGGGGCCCGTCAGCTCGGCTCCGGCCTCCGCCAGCACGGCGATGACCTCGGCATGCCCGGCTTCGGCGGCCATGGTCAAGGGTGTTTCTCCCGGTCCGTCCCAGGCTTTGGTCTGGGCGTCGACCGCCGCGCCATGGGCGAGCAGGATCCGGGCCACCTCGTGGTGTCCGTTGGCGGCTGCCAAGTGCAAGGCGGTGCGGTCGAAGGGGGCGGTGCCTTCGAGGATCGGGGTGTCGACCTGAGCACCGGCCTGCAGTAGCGCCTCGACGATGGTGTGGTGTCCGGCTTCGGCCGCCAGGTGCAGGGCGGTACGGGTGCCGTGGCGCTGATCTTCGTCCACTACATCCGCTGGCACGCCGGCGACCAAAAGCTCGGCCACCGCGTTCTCGTCTCCGGCGCACACCGCCGCGAGCAGGTTGGAGGGTCCCAGCGGGATCACGGAAGCTCCTGCTCCAGCCAGCAGATCGACGACCTCTCGGTGGCCTTGTCGGTTGGCCAACACGATGGCCGTGTCGCCGTCATGGTTGGCGGTTTCAAGGTCCGGTGCGGCCTGCAAGAGCACACGGACGACATCGACGTGACCTGCCTGAGCCGCCAGCATCAAGGCGTTGCAACCCTCGTCCGCCAGGCGGGGACCACCCACCCGCACCTCAGGGCCGGTCTTGGCCAGCGGATCGGTGGATGGGGCGGTCAGGCTTTGGCTGTCGATGCGGCGTGCGGTGTCGGCTCCGAGCTCGATCAGGCGCTGCACTGCCTCACTGTGGCCAGCCGCCGCGGCCAGCATCAACGGTGTGCGGCCGGCCTCCCGCGGCGCATGCATCTCATTGCCGGAGGGCGGTTTGCCGAAGCCGTCGACCTCGGCTTTCATTTCGACCAAGGCGTCGATCATATCGACGCGACCTTGGGCGGCGGCCAATTGCAAGGGCGTCGACAGCGTCGGGTCGGCGGCTTCGATGTCGAAGCCAAGGGGCAGCAGCCGCCTCAAGCTGTTGGCCGACGGCGCTTCCTTGATGGCGATGTGAAGGGGTAGGGAACGGGCCGCCAGGTTCAGGCTGTGGCCCCGCACCCGGTGGTGCGCCGCCAAGGAGCGGACGATGTCGTCGTGTCCCTGGCGCAGGGCAGCGATCAGGGGAATGCCTTGGGCACCGGCCGACAAGGCATCGACGCCGGCCTTGATCAGCACCTTGCAGAGCTCGTCGTGACCGCGCAAGGCGGCCGCGTAGAGGGGGGTCATCGAGCTACCGGTTCCCATGATGAGATCGTTAGACGCCCCCGCTTCGATGGCCAGCTCAGCGGCCTCCGCATGACCACCGACCAGGGCTGCTTCGAAAACGTCGTCCGCCAAGGCGGTACGGCGGTCGTTGGGCACCGAGGCGATCAGGTAGGCCACCACCGAAGCTTGGCCCGCCTGGGCGGCGGCCTGCAGCGGTGTGTCTCCCTGGCGGTCTTCCAAGCTCAGGTCGGCGCCCGCGTCGATGAGCAGCTCCACCACTCCTTTGTGGCCTCTCTGGGCTGCCATCAGTAGGGCAGTTTGTTGCAGGGTCTCCCATTTGGGGTGTTTGGGGAGACGCTCGCCCAGGCGCGGGGCAGCGCTGCTGTCGGGGTCCTTCGGAACCGGAGCCTGCGAGCGCAGATCGACTTCGGCTCCTGATTCCAGAATGGCCTGGACGAGCTCGGCCTCGCCATTCTCAGCGGCCCGCATCAGCACTGATAGGCCTGCATCATCGAAGCCGTCGATGTTGACGCCCGAGCTCGCGAGCTCCTGTAACCCAGCCCAATCCTTGGAACGGAATGCTCGAAGTAGCTCGTCGATATGATGATCGACCATGACGTCCTCCCCGAAACCTTAGAGTGTTACCAAGACGAATCGGGGCAGTATATCGGTGGAGTGTCGGCTGACGGTAGGGCTAGACATGCCTAAAACAGGATCTCCAAAGGTAAATCACCCTCTTCGGGGCCTTCCGGCAGCGGTTAAGATGCGTTCCATGCTACGTCTCGAATTCGATCGCGGGACGCTTCTGATCTTCACGCCGGATCGAGAAGCGGCGGACCTGGGCCTTGGCGGGGCGGTCTATGACGACCGTGTCGGCGCTTGGCGGTGTCCTGCCCATCGCTATCGGGAGATCCTGACGACGCTGCATCGGGGGGGCGTCGAGCTGGACAACCGGGCCGGCGGTTTTGTGCCCACGGACTTGCGCTGTCGTCTCGAACGGGAAGCCTTTCCCCATCAGGCGGAAGCGGTGGATGCATGGTTCGAAGCCGGGCGTCGAGGGGTGGTGGTCTTGCCGACCGGCTCCGGCAAGACCTACGTGGCGCAGCTGATCATGGAGCGTTTGGGGCGCCCCACCTTGGTGGTGACACCGACAATCGATCTGATGCAGCAGTGGTACGGCAACCTGGCGACGGCTTTCGACATCCCCGTCGGCTTGGTGGGCGGCGGCTACTACGACCTCGAGTCGGTCACCGTGACCACCTACGATTCGGCCTACATTCATATGGAGAATCTCGGGGCTCGCTTCGCCCTGCTGGTTTTTGATGAATGCCACCATCTGCCGGGACCCACCTATTCCTTGGCGGCGGAATTGTCCTTGGCGCCTTTCCGCCTCGGTTTGACGGCGACGCCGGAGCGCGAAGACGGTGCCGAGCGACGCCTCGACAGGTTGGTGGGGCCGGTGGTCTATCGCCGGGAAATCGGTGAGCTGGCGGGCCGCTATTTGGCCGACTACGAAACGGTGACCCTCAAGGTGCGCCTGTCGGAGGAAGAGCAAGAGGAGTATCTGCAAGCCAGGGCTGTCTATCGCGATTTTGTCTCCCGTCAAGGCATTCGTTTTGGCTCCCCCGGCGGCTGGGGACGATTTCTCATGCTCACCTCGCGCAGCGAGGAGGGGCGGCGAGCCTTCCTGGCCTATCGCGCTCAGAAGGCGATTTCCCAAGCCTCGCCGGCCAAGCTGCGGCTGCTGGAGACGCTGTGTGAGCGCCACCGCCAGGATCGCATGCTGATCTTCACCAGCGACAACGATACGGTGTACAAGATTTCCCGACATTTTCTGGTGCCGGCCATCACGCACCAAACCAAGGTCAAGGAGCGCCACGGGCTGCTCAGTGCCTTCAACCGGGGTGAAATACCGTTTCTGGTCACTTCGCGGGTGCTCAACGAGGGGGTCGATGTGCCGGCGGCCAATATTGGAGTCGTGCTTTCCGGCAGCGGCACCGTGCGCGAGCACGTGCAGCGTTTGGGGCGTATCCTGCGGCGTGGCGAGGGCAAGCAGGCGCTGCTCTACGAGGTGATCACCGAGGATACCGCCGAGGAGTACGTCAGTAACCGGCGGCGTCAGCACGATGCCTATCAGAGGGCTGCCGCTGGAGAAACCGATGCTGACCAGTGACCTCATCCTGGCCCGTCTCTACCGCGGCGAGGTGAAACCGAGATACGTCGACGCCAGGGATGCCGAGCTTCTACAGCTGGCGGAGCAGCTGATCGCCATCTTCGCCAGTCACCTGGGGCGCCGTCGCGATGACCTGGATCGGGAGCTCAAGGATCTCTTGGGCAGCGGCACAGATTTCTTGCTGCATCGGGCCTTGGCCAAGCTGCTGCTCGATCGGTGTCAGCTGGCGACCGCCTCGGATGTCGAGCCGGAGGTATTGCGGCAGAATCTCTTCACGGCGGCGGCGGAGCATTATCGCCGTCCCCTGGCGGAGGGGGAGGTCTTTGACTTCGACCGCGGCGCGGTGGTGGCCGCCGTGGCCGAGCGGCTGGCCCTGACGGAGTCGCAGGTGGAAGCCGGGCTGTATGCAGACCTCAAGGGTGAGCAAGTGCTGGAGAGTTGGCAGGCCTGCAATGCCGAATGGCTTCTCGACCGCTACAACGTCGCCTTGGCTCAAGGGGTGCTGCTGCGGGCCAGCAAGCTGCGCCTGCGGTTGCAGGAGGCGTCGCCCACACGCCAGCGGGAGCTGTTTCGTCGCATCAAGTTTTTTCGTCTGCTGCATCGGGTGCAGGGAATCGGTGACAACACCTGGGTCATCGACCTCGATGGTCCCCTCTCGGTTTTCAAGGCCAGCGGCAAGTACGGTATCCAGATGGCAAATTTCTTGCCGACCCTGATGCATTTCGAGAATTGGTCCCTGGAAGCACAGGTGGCATGGGGCAAGAAAAGACGGCCGGCCAAATTCAAGCTGACCAGTGATGCCGGGTTGAAAGCGATCACCTCGCCGCTGAAAGGACAATGGCAGCCGCCGGAGCTGGTTTGGTTTCCCGAGCAGTTCGAAAAGTTGGACAGCGCCTGGAGCGTCTCCAACGAAGCCGACTTGGTGGTGGTGGCCGGCCAGAGTGTGGTGATTCCGGATTTTGTTTTCGAGCACGCCGATGGCCGGCGGGTGTCGATGGAAGTGCTTGGGTTCTGGCGCCGGGGCTCATTGGAGCGGCGTCTCGATGAGCTTCGCCGCGGCAGCTCATCGCAGATTCTGTTGGCGGTGTCGAAGCAGCTGTTGACCGAAGACGACGACCTTTCGGGTTTGCCCGTCGAGGTCTATGTTTTCAGGCAGACGCCGATCGCTAGGAAAGTCTTGGCCCACCTCGAGAGTCATTGTGGGACAGGAATGCCGTGACACGCTCGGTAGCTCATGGGCCGCGGTCAGCGTCCTCGGCGGTTTGTTAGTGTCCATCCGAGGAAACGATGCGGGGCGGGAGCCCTTCGGCGGTGTGCCGCCTGCGCAAGCTCGTCCCATCGCTGACGGGTCGATCGAAACCCCGATTTCGCTAAAACGGGACGGGAGCCAGGCTAGCGCCGTACCGAAGGACATCTATTGGCGTCGCCAGGTCGAAGAAAATTCGTGGAGAGGTGGCGTCGAGGGGTGGGCCTTCGAGGCAAGGCCATGAAAAATTGCTGCAGGACGCTTCCCAATGGAAGTCTGGTTCTGTAGAGTTTCAAGTCCATTGCATTGGCGCTTGTGAAAAATTTCACAAGCGGTTAGTCTTTCGCAGCGCAACCGCGGTCAGCCCTTGGCTGCCCAAGATTCCCGGGGCTAATACCGGCCCAACATCCATTGGACGACATCTCATCGGCTGTCAAAGCCCGATCAGAGGGTCCAGTACTTCGATCAGATCGACGACAGGATCGCGATGGCACAGATCTTCCGTCCCAGCACCAATACGATCGCCAAGATGAGCATCATTCTCGGCTTGGCACTGGCCGGCTCCTTGGTAGGCCTGTTGATGGCCTTTGAGCGGTCGACCTATCGCACCAACGAAGGCGTGGTCTACGCGCAGCCGGTGCCCTTCAGCCATGACCACCACACGGCGGCCATGGGCATCGACTGTCGTTACTGCCATTATTCGGTCGAGACGTCGGCCTCGGCAGGTATCCCGCCCACCGACGTGTGCATGAACTGCCACAAGGAAATTTGGAAAGACAGTCCGATGCTCGAGCCTGTGCGGGCCAGCTATCGTGACAACACGCCCCTAGAGTGGAATCGGGTGCACGACTTGCCCGATTTCGTTTACTTCGACCACAGCATCCACGTCGCCAAGGGCGTTGGTTGTGTGACCTGTCATGGCGAAGTCAACAAGATGCCGCTGATCAAGCGGGGCTCTTCGTTGCAGATGTCCTGGTGCCTCGATTGTCATCGCAATCCGGAAAAGAACGTACGGCCTCCAGAAGAGGTCTTCAACATGGAATGGGAGCGTCCCAAGGACGATCCTGACTACGGCGCCAAGTTGGTCGAGGCGGCCGGTATCGAGGGCGAGCAACGCTTGACCAGTTGCTCGACTTGTCATCGGTAGAAGCTCGACGCCGGCCGGAGCTTGAAGGTCAGCAGTTAGAGACAGCCATGGAATCAAGACTCAGTGAACCATCGGAAGAGACGACGCAGATGAAGGAATCGCAAACGAATCGCCTGCCGAACGCTCCCTCGGAGACGTCCGCACCGGCCAGCGCCGTCAACACCCTGGTCGACGCCCAGGAGCACTTGGCGGCGTCGAAGGGGCCGAGCTACTGGCGCAGCCTAGAAGATTTGGCGGCGACCCCCCAGTTCGAAGAGATGGTGCACCGGGAATTCCCCCGTCAAGCGGCGGAGTGGGATGGTCAGGTGGACCGGCGCAAGTTCCTGACCCTGGCAGGTGCTTCGTTGGGCCTGGCCGGATTGACCGCCTGCAGCAAGCAGCCCGGTGAAAAGATCATCCCCTACGTCCGCCAGCCGGAAGAGCTGGTGCCCGGCAAACCCCTGTTCTTTGCCACTTCGATGCCATTGGACGGCTACGCCCGCGGCGTCTTGGCGGAGAGCCATATGGGCCGCCCCACCAAGCTCGAGGGCAATCCCGAGCATCCCGCCAGCTTGGGTGGCACGGACCTCTATGCTCAGGCGTCGGTCTTGGGTCTCTACGATCCGGATCGCTCGCAGGTGGTGACTCACCTCGGCAAGATCGCCACTTGGTCGGCCTTCGTCGACGCGCTGGCGGCCCGTCGTGGCACCCTCGAGGCTTTGGGTGGCGAGGGTTTGCGCATCCTCACCGGAACCACCACCTCGCCAACGGTCATCCGTCTGATGGCACAGCTGGCGGAAAAGATGCCCCAAGCCCGCTGGCATCAGATGGATACGACCGGTCACAGCAATCGGCGGGCCGGCACCGAAATGGCCCTCGGGGTCGATGCCGAGACGCATTACGACTTCACGCAGGCAGATGTTGTCTTGGCGCTGGATTCCGATTTCCTCAACCACGGGCCCGGCGCGGTCCGCTATTCCAAAGACTTTTCCAGCCGTCGGCAAGTGGCGGATCCGTCCGTCGCCGAAGGCATGAGCCGCCTCTATTCCGTGGAGAGCGCCATGAACGGCCTCAGCACGGTGGCGGATCACCGCCTGGCCTTGCGTCCCACCGAGGTGGCGAAAATGGCATTGGCCATCGCTTCGCGGCTCGGTGCCGTGGACAGCCCGGCCCTGGGCGGCTTCGACGAAGGCGACATGGCCATTTGGGCCGATGAGATCGCCGCCGATCTGCGTCAGGCCGGCGGCCGGGCGGTGGTGGTGGCCGGGGATCAAACGTCCCCTGAGCTGCACGCCGTGGCCCATGCCATCAACGCCGCCTTGGGCAGCGTCGGCACGACGGTCTTCTACACCGAGCCGGTGGCGGCGCCGGTGGTCGGTCAAGAGGGATCTTTTGCTCAGCTTCTGGCCGATATCGCGTCCGATCAAGTGGAGACCCTGCTCATCCTCGGCGTCAACCCGGTGTATGCCGCGGCGGCGGGTCAGGATGTGCCTGCGCTGCTCAGTAAGGTGAAGCTGCGGGTTCACCTCGGTACCCACCAGGACGAAACCAGCGAGCATTGCCACTGGCATATCCCAGAGTCCCACTTCCTAGAAAGTTGGGGCGACCTGCGGGCCTTCGACGGCACGGTCTCCATCTGTCAGCCTTTGATCCAGCCCCTCTACGGTGGCAAGTCCGTCATCGAGGTCCTCGGGGCCTTGCTCGGCTTGGCCACCACGACGGCGGAGGACTTGGTGCGCGAGACGTTGCAGGGGGCGGCCCCGACAGGCGCCGACTTCGAGCGCTTGTGGCGTCGCAGCCTGCACGATGGCCAGGTGGCCGACAGCGCGGCGACGGTTTTGACCGGGGCGGTCAACGGCGAGGCCGTGGCGACGGCGGCACAATCCCTCGCCAGCGGGCCGGCAGCTGACATCCAGCTGTCTTTTCGCCCCGATTCACGGGTCTTCGATGGTCGTTTCGCCAACAATGCTTGGTTGCAAGAGTGTCCCGACACCATCACCAAGCTGACCTGGGACAATGCCCTGCTGATGAGCCCAGCCACCGCCGAGACCCTCGGCTTCGGCGACTTGGTCGTCGGCAACGATCAGCGCAGTGACGCTCCGATGGCCCGTTTGACGGTGGGTGAGTGTTCCATGGAGGTGCCGGTTTGGGTGGTGCCCGGTCAAGCGGACGGCTCGTTGGTCCTGCCCTTGGGCTATGGACGACGCCGCGCCGGTGGCATCGGTACCGGCCAAGGTTTCGACGCCGGCCAAGTCCGTCCCGCCGAGTCGCTTTGGCAGGTGACGGACGGTGTGTCGGTCGAGCGCCTCGAAGGTACCTACCAGTTGGCCAGCACGCAAGACCACCACAGCATGGAAGACCGGCATCTGGTGCGCGCCGCCTCCCTCGAGGCTTACCGCAAAGACCCGGAGCATGCCGGCGCCCAGCATCTGCACGTCGACCCCAGTCTGTCGATGATGGACGGCACCGACTACCCCTACGACAAACATCGCTGGGGCATGAGCATCGATCTCACCTCCTGCACCGGCTGCAACGCCTGTCTGGTGGCTTGCCAATCGGAGAACAACATTCCGGTGGTGGGCAAGGACGAGGTGCTCAACGGTCGTGAGATGCACTGGATTCGCATCGACCGCTACTTCGGTGGCCACAGCGGCCAGGTCGAAGAGATCGTCAACCAGCCGGTGCCCTGCATGCAGTGTGAGCAAGCCCCCTGTGAGGTGGTTTGCCCGGTGGCGGCGACGGTTCACAGTGACGAAGGCCTCAACGACATGGTCTACAACCGTTGCGTCGGTACCCGTTACTGCTCGAACAACTGCCCTTACAAGGTGCGGCGCTTCAACTTCTTCCTCTATCAGGATTTCGAGACGCCGTCCCTGCAACTGGGCCGCAACCCGGACGTGACGGTGCGCAGCCGCGGTGTGATGGAGAAGTGCACCTATTGTGTGCAGCGCATCAGCTCGGCGCGCATCACCGCCAAGCGGGAGAATCGCAAGATCCGCGAAGGGGAGGTCGTCACCGCCTGTCAGGGTGCTTGTCCGAGCGATGCCATCGCCTTCGGTGATCTCAACGATGCCGAATCGCAGGTGGCGAAGCGCAAGGCGTCCCCCCTCGACTATTCCCTGTTAGTGGAGTTGGGCAACCGTCCACGCACCACGTATTTGGGCCGAATCAGAAATACCAATCCGAGTCTGTTGCAGAAGCTCGATCCCGCGGGTGTCTCCCACCAGACGGATCACTCGGGCGGACACTAAGAGCTTTTTGGAGAATCACGAGGATGGCGACACCTCAGACACGCTCCTCCGGAGCCGACGTCGACATGGATAAGGCGGTCATCGCACCGGGGCATACCTCGGCGACGATCACCGCCAAAGTCAGTGAGGTGGTGTATTCACCCATCTCGAATACCCCGAAGTGGATCTTCGGCATCTGGGCGATTGGTTTTGTCCTGGTGATGCTGTTGCAAGTCTCGATCGCCAAGCTACTCTTCGAGGGTACGGGCATTTGGGGCTTGAATGTTCCCGTGGCCTGGGGTTTTGCGATCATCAATCTGGTCTGGTGGATCGGCATTGGTCATGCCGGCACGTTGATTTCGGCCATCCTGCTGTTGCTCAATCAACAGTGGAGAACCTCGATCAACCGTTTTGCCGAAGCCATGACGCTCTTTGCGGTCGCCTGTGCGGTGATGTTTCCGCTGCTGCATACCGGCCGACCGTGGTTGGCTGCCTACTGGTTGTTGCCCTACCCCAACACTATGGGAATGTGGCCCAACTTCCGAAGCCCGCTGATCTGGGACGTCTTCGCCATCAGCACCTACGGCACGGTGTCATTGTTGTTCTGGTTCACCGGCCTGGTGCCCGATTTGGCGACCATGCGCGACCGCGCCAAGAACAAGACCCAGAAGGTACTCTTCGGCATGTTGTCCTTGGGCTGGCGTGGCTCCGCCCGCCACTGGCACAACTACGAGAAGGCCTATCTGCTGTTGGCCGGCTTGTCGACCCCACTGGTGCTGTCGGTCCACTCGGTGATCAGCTTCGATTTCTCGGTGTCGCAGCTGCCCGGTTGGCATGCCACCATCTTTCCCCCTTACTTTGTGGCGGGGGCGGTGTTTGCCGGTTTTGCCATGGTGCTGTTGCTGACCATCCCGGTGCGATCCGCTTTCCATCTCGAGGACTACATCACCTCGCGCCACTTGCAGAACATGGCGAATTTGATGCTGGTCACCGGCATGATCGTCTCCTACGGCTACGCCATGGAGTTCTTCTTCGCCTTCTACAGCGGTAACCCCTTCGAGATCTTCGCCATCGCCGAGAATCGGCCCGCGGGTCCTTACAAATATCAATGGATGTCCTTGATTCTCTGTAATTTCCTGGCCATCCAGCCGCTGTGGTTCAAGAGGGTACGCACCAGCACGACCTGGCTTTGGATCATTTCGTTCATTGTCTCCATCGGCATGTGGCTGGAACGCTTTGTCATCGTGGTCATTTCCCTGCACCGCGATTTCCTGCCCAGCTCGTGGGACATGTACTCCGGCTCAAAGTGGGATTGGGGTCTCTACCTGGGCACCATCGGCTTTTTCCTATGCCTGATGTTCCTCTTCGTGCGCTTTGTACCGATGATCGCCATGTTCGAAATGAAGTTGTTGATTCCGGAAGGAAAGGTCGAGGAGGAGCATGATGGCTGAGTCGACCCCGAGGGCATCGCTCTACGGCCTGATGGCCGAGTTCGCGGATGCTCAAACACTGCTCGACGCCGTGCATCGGGCACAGGCAGAGGGTTATGACGTGATGGACGCCTTCACACCGTTTCCGGTGGAAGCTGTGTCGGAAGCCATTGAGCATCACAAGCCCTCGAAGGTGCCGCTCTTGGTGTTGATCGGTGGCCTCGCCGGCGCTTCCCTGGCCTTCTTGGGTCAGTGGTGGGTCGCGGCGGTGGACTATCCTCTGAACATCGGCGGTCGGCCATATTTCAGCTGGCCCGCCTTTGTGCCGCCGGCCTTCGAGGTGACGATCCTTTTCGCTTCCTTTGCGGCGGTGTTCGGGATGTTCATCCTCAACGGGCTGCCGCAGCCATATCACCCCGTCTTCAATGTGAAGAGCTTCGAGCGTGCTTCCCAAGATCGCTGTTTCCTGGTGATTGAGTCGAAGGACCCCAAGTTCGATCCGCAAGCCACCCGCGAGTTCTTGGCCGGGCTGGGCAGTGAAGAGGTACATGACGTTGATTGGTAAGACGCTATGCTCGCGTTCCCGTCCGGGCTCGGAGCGCCTTCCCCTGATGCTTCTCGCCGTTTTGGGCGCCTTGCTGACGGTGGGTTGCCGCCAGGATATGCACGATCAACCGAAGATCGAGCCCTATGAGGTGAACAACTTTTTCGCCGACGGTATGGGCTCTCGGATACCCCCTGCCGGAACCATCGCCCGCGGCTGGCTGCGCGAAGATTCGGCCCTGTGGGAAGGCAAGGACGCCGCCGGCGAGCTGGTCGACACGTTGCCCATGGCCCTCGACCAGGCCCTGTTGGAGCGCGGACAGCAACGTTTCGAGATTTACTGTAGCGTTTGCCATGGAAGCACCGGTGACGGCCAAGGCATGATCGTACGCCGTGGTTTCAAGCAGCCGTCGCCGCTGTACGAGCAGCGATTGCAGGAGATGCCGGTGGGTTACTTCTTCGATGTGATGACCAACGGCTTCGGTTTGATGTCGAGCTATGCCAAGCAGGTGCCGGTGCAGGACCGCTGGGCCATTGCCGCGTATATCCGGGCCCTGCAGCTGAGCCAAAACGCTGCCCTTGCCGAATTGCCGTCGCCGATCCAAGACGAATTCCATGCTGCCTTGACCGCTGCCGAGTCGGAGGGCGACGGCGTCCACCACGATGACGCCGCGGCGGAGCATCACTGAACCTGAGCGATTTTCGCCAGCGACAGAGAGATAAATCGAGATGATTGAGCAAACGAGCCAAACGATGCTGACGGGGGACTTCGAGCCCTTGGAAGATCTGGGCCGTCTTCAGACCAAAGCGTGGATCGTCGGGGCCATCGGGGTGCTCGGCCTTCTAACCGGCTATTTCTTGCATAGTGACAATCCTGGGCAGTTCTACCTGCCCTACCTGGTGGCTTGGTTGATGCTGGTCTGTGTGTCGATGGGCGTTTTTGTCATTTCCATGCTGGGAAATGTCACCAACGGCGATTGGGTGGTGATGATCCGTCCGGTATCCGAAGCCTCGGGACGCACCTTGCCCTTTGTCTTCCTGGCGGGTCTTCCGGTCGCCTTGGGGCTGCCCTATCTCTATGAATGGGTAACGGCGAATGTCACCGATCCGTCGTTGGAGACCTACGACAGCCTGACCGCCTATAAGAGCTATTGGCTGAGCACCGATCCGGGCAGCATGTTCGGCGGTGTCTACGTGCGGGCGGTGATCTACTTCGCCATCTGGTCGTTCCTGGCCTACCGCTTGAGCGCCATCTCACGACGCTACAACAGCGACGGCGATCCGGCGGACCGCGAGCGTCTCAAAAAGTGGAGCGCTGGCGGCATGGTGATCTATGTGCTGACCGGCACCCTGGCTTCCGTCGACTGGATCATGGCTGTGGATCCCCACTGGTTCAGCAGTCTGTATGGATTCGCCTGGGTGGGTGGCCAAGCCTTGGCCGGCTTCTGTGTCTGTGCCGTGGCGATGAGCTGGCTCAAGGATCGTCAACCCTTCAAGCGGGTGGTCAGCAAGAAGCTGTTCCATGATTACGGCAAGTTGATCCTCGCCTTCACGGTGCTGTGGGCCTACTTCGCCTTCTCCCAATTCTTGATCATCTGGTCCGGCAATTTGCCGGAGGAAATCACCTGGTATCTGGTCCGCAGCGAACACGGTTTCAAGGAGCTGTCGGTGTTTGTGGTCTTGGGCCATTTTGTCATTCCGTTCGCCATCTTGCTGTCCGCCAACCTGAAGAAGAAACCTAAGCTGTTGGCTGGCGTGGCGGTTTGGATCCTCTTGATGCGCTGGCTCGATTTCTACTGGATGATCGTTCCCAGCCACCACCATCATTTCGAAGGTGGGCATGTCTGGCCCGGATGGCTGGATCTGGCCGCATTGATGGGCCTCCTGGGAATTTGGGTGGCTTTGACGATTGGCCAGTTCAAGGGTCGCAAAGCCCTGCCCATTCAGGAACCCCTGTTCAAGGAGCTCGTCAGCCATGGCCGATGATCGCAAGACGTGGCGCAAGAACCTGCCGGCCGATTTCGATGGTCGCTTCGGCAAAGAGTTCGACGACGAGCTCAACATCAAGATAATTGTGCAGGTGGCCGTTGGGCTTCTCGCCATCTGTGCTCTGACTTTTGTCGGTACTTGGGGCCTCCTGCGTTGGTTCGGTGCCCGGGCGGCAGCAGCGCAACCGGCACCGTCGGCGGTGGCCGAAGCCAATGTCGTGTACGCGCCGCCGGGTCCGCAGCTACAAGCCCATCCGGAGCAGGAAATGGAAGCACTGCGCCATGAGATGCAAGCGCAGCTCAACGGCTATGGTTGGGTTGACGAGGTCGCCGGCACGGTCCACATTCCTGTGGAGCAGGCCATGGCGCTGCTGGTGGAGAAAGCTGGGTCAGCGGCATCCCAAGACGCTGCATCTCAGGATGCAGTATCTCCGGGTACCGTATCTCAGGATGCCGTGGGCGATGATGCCATGCTTGCCCCGGGCGAGGCCTCCGGGCGGACGACCGTGGCTGACCCTAGCGATGAGACTGCCGGCGCCCACGACGAAGGGGGCCATCGATGAAGCGAGCCCCTTCGAAGCCCCGTCGCCTTGGGCGGTGGGTGGGTCTTTGGACCCTCGTCCTGACGCTTCCCTGGCTCCTTGCGAGCCCGCTGGCGGCGGACGAGGGTTTGGTGGACCCGAAGAACATGCCTGGACCCCTGAAGGAGGTGGGATTCGATCAGAAGATCGGTGACGTCCTGCCCCTGGATGCCGCCTTCGTCGACGAAGCGGGTCGGCGGGTAGTTCTCGGCGACTTCTTCGGTGAGCGTCCGGTGATCGTGGCTTTTGTCTACTACGACTGCCCGATGCTGTGCTCGTTGGTGATGAATGGCCTGGCCAAGAGTATCGGCGTTCTCGAGTTCAATGCCGGCGAAGCCTTCGATGTGGTGGCCATTTCCATCGACCCAACGGATACCCCGGCCAAGGCGTCCAAGGCCAAGCTCGAAGCGGTGCAAAGGTACGGCCGCCCCGAGACAGCGGAGGGTTGGCATTTCCTCTCGGGGGAAGAAAGCCAGATCACCCGGGTCACCGAGACGGCTGGTTTCCAGTACACGTTCATTCCCGAAACCGGTGATTACGCCCATGCGGCTGGTATCCTGGTGGCGACCGTCGATGGCACCATCGCCCAGTATTACTACGGCATCGAGTACTCCCCTAAGGATCTCCGTTTGGCCATGGTCGAGGCGTCGCAGAATGGTCTCGGATCGGTGGTCGATCAAATCCTTCTCTATTGCTACCGTTACAACCCGTCGTTGGGTAAATACACGGCCGTCATCACCCGCGTCTTGCGGTTGGCCGGCTTGGTCTTTTGTATTTGCCTGGCTGCTTTTCTCTGGATCAACTGGCGGCGCGACCGCGTTTCGGATCGCGAAATGTTGCGACGCCAAGCGTCCACCGAGGGAGCCACGTCGAGATGAGGCTCAGCTTTCCACTCTTCCCCGAACAGGCTTCCACTTTGGCCTCGAAAGTGGACTCACTGTATTTTTTCTCCTTGGCCATCAGCGCCTTCTTTTCGGTGTTGATCGCCCTTGTCATCTTCGCCTTCTTCATCAAGTTCCGGCGTCGTCGGGCGGGCGAGGTGGGCGCTCCGATCCACGGCTCGCTGATGCTCGAATTGGTGTGGTCGATCATTCCGTTCATCATCGCCATGTCACTCTTCGTCTGGGGGGCGATCGTCTACTTCGACATCGTCACCGTGCCGGGCAATGCGACGGAGTACTTCGCCACCGGAAAGCAGTGGATGTGGAAATTCCAGCATCCAGAGGGGCAGCGAGAGATCAATGTCCTGCACATTCCGGTGGGCGAGACCATCAAGCTGAAGATGACCTCTGAGGACGTCATCCACAGCTTCTACATTCCGGCATTTCGGGTCAAACAGGATGTGCTGCCGGGCCGCTATACGACGATCTGGTTCGAGGCGACAAAGCCCGGTACCTATCACCTCTTCTGCGCCGAGTATTGCGGCTCCGAGCATTCTCTGATGGGTGGTTCCGTCGTGGTGATGGAACCGGACGAGTACCAGGCTTGGCTCGATGATGCGGGGCCGGTGGCGTCCCCCGAAGAGATCGGAGCAGCGCTCTTCGACCAGTACATTTGTAGCACCTGTCACGAGACCGATGACTCCGGGCGCGGCCCGTCTCTGCATGGCATCTACGGCAAGGAAGCGCGGCTGGCGGACGGCCGTACGGTGATGCGCGACGACGACTACCTCCGCGAATCGATCCTGCGACCGGCAACTCACATCGTCAACGGCTACCCGCAGATCATGCCCACCTTCCAAGGGCAGATCAACGAAGTAGGAGTGTTGCAGCTCATCTCATACATCAAATCACTCGGTGACTCCGAGACACCGGCCGCCGCCGCAGGCGACGAGGCAGTGGCGGCGAGCAACAGTGTAGGGACCGAGGAGTGAACACCATGACGGACACGACGCAAGCGGCTGCGGTCTCAGCGTCCCCTGAAAAGCAGCTACCCAAGAACCACTATTTGAATGCCGCCCACGGCATCAAGTCTTGGCTTTTCACCACCGATCACAAACGCATCGGTCTGCTGTACCTAGGGTCGATCACCATTTTCTTTTTCATCGGTGGTGCCTATGCGTCGCTGATTCGCCTCGAGCTCCTGACCCCACAAGGGGATTTGGTGCAGCCGGATACCTACAACCGGTTGTTCACCATGCACGGCATCTTGATGATTTTCTTCTTCCTCCTGCCGTCGATTCCGGCGGTTTTGGGAAACTTCATCATTCCGTTGCAGATCGGGGCCAAAGACGTCGCCTTCCCGAAGCTCAACCTGGCCAGTTGGTACATGTATGTGATCGGCGCCTGCTTCACCCTCTTCGCGCTGTTCAAGGGCGGCGTCGATACCGGGTGGACGTTCTACACGCCGTTCAGCTCCACCTACTCGAACAGCTATGTGGTGGCGGTGGCCGTCGGTATTTTCATCAACGGCTTCTCGTCGATCTTCACCGGAATCAACTTCATCGCCACCATCCACCGCATGCGAGCCCCGGGCATGACCTGGTTCCGCCTGCCGCTGTTCATCTGGTCGCACTACGCCACCAGCTTGATCATGGTGCTGGGTACGCCGGTATTGGCCATCACGTTGTTGCTGGTGGGCATGGAGCGCATGTTCAATTTCGGATTCTTCGATCCGGCCCTGGG
The DNA here is from genome assembly GCA_029263315.1 of Acidobacteriota bacterium. Lineage (GTDB taxonomy): Bacteria > Acidobacteriota > Thermoanaerobaculia > Multivoradales > J023 > JAJCXR01. Next base: position 24,878 of record JAJCXR010000055.1, read on the forward strand.
CGGTGATCCGGTGCTTTTCCAGCACCTGTTCTGGTTTTACTCCCACCCCGCCGTGTACATCATGGTCTTGCCTTCCATGGGTGTGGTCTCCGAGATCATCGCGGCGTTTTCCCGTAAGCAAGTGTTCGGCTACAAGTTCGTCGCCTTTGCGTCGATCGGTATCGCCGTGCTCGGATTTCTGGTGTGGGGCCACCACATGTTCGTCAGTAGTCAGTCGCCGTATACGGGACTGATCTTCTCGGCGCTCTCGATGATGGTGGCGATACCCTCGGCGGTCAAGGTGTTCAACTGGATGGCGACTCTCTACCAAGGGTCCATCGAGTACTCGACACCGATGTTCTACGCCTTGGGTTTCATAGGTCTGTTCACCATCGGCGGTTTGACCGGCGTGATGTTGGGTACCATGGGGCTCGACGTGCATGTCCACGATACCTATTTCGTGGTGGCCCATTTCCACTACATCATGGTGGGTGGTGCGGTCTTCGGATACCTCGGAGGAATTCACTATTGGTGGCCGAAGATAACGGGCCGACTGTACTCCGGTTTCTGGTCACATCTTTCTGCCCTGGTCATCTTCCTGGGATTCAACCTGACGTTCTTCCCCCAATTCGTGCTCGGCTACTTGGGCATGCCCCGTCGTTACCACGTCTATCCGGAAGAGTTTCAAGTACTCAACATCCTGTCGACGGCAGGCGCCTCGATCTTGGCGGTGGGGTATGCCATTCCGATGGTCTACTTCGTGCTCTCCCTGCGCAAGGGTGAGATCGCCGGGCCGAATCCATGGGGAGCCGTGGGTTTGGAGTGGGAAACCACGTCACCACCGCCTCTGCACAACTTCGAATCGATGCCGGTGGTGGATTTCGAGCCCTACCAATACGAAGAGCACGAACCGGTGCCGAAACCCTACCGTTATTCCCGTTCCGAAGGTTGACGGAGAAGGAGCTCTAGCGTGTCTGCGTCCAATGTCGCTGCCGCCGACCACCATCCTGAGGGTCTGGCGCACCATTTCGAGAGCCTCGAACAACAGAAGCAGTCGTCGTTTTTCGGCATGTGGCTGTTCATGGCCCAAGAGGTCATGTTCTTCGGCGGTCTCTTTGTTTGTTATGTCGTCTACCGATCCATGTACGGAGAGGCGTTTGCCGCCGGTAGCCGCGAGCTCTACCCAGCCCTAGGAGCCGCTAACACCGCCGTACTGTTGTTCAGCTCCTTCACCATGGTGCTGGCGGTGCTCGGTGCCCAGCGGGGAAATCGAAAGATGATCGTCGGGGGGCTGATCCTGACGATTTTCTTCGGTGCCATGTTCCTCGGCATCAAATGGCAGTTCGAGTACCTGCCGAAGTGGGAGCATCACCTGGTGCCCGGTCCCAATTTCGAATGGCATGGCGAAGCGGTGGGGAGAGGTGTAGAGATCTTCTTCAGCCTCTACTTCGGCATGACCGGAATGCATGCCTTGCACATGATCGTCGGCATCGGCATCATGCTGTTCATGCTGCGCCCCGCCTGGAAAGGCAAGTGGGGACCGAACAACTACAATTTCGTCGAGGGATTCGGTCTGTACTGGCATTTCGTCGACATCGTGTGGATTTTCCTCTTTCCCTTCCTCTACCTCATCGGTCTGGCCGGCCACTGACGCCGCAGGCAGGAGATCGCGAGATATGTCAGACCACCACGATCATTCAGAGCACCACGACCACCCCATCAAGCCGTACGTCATGATCCTGTTGGCCCTCCTCGGGCTGACCGGGCTGACCGTCGGAGTGGCCTTCATCCATTTTGGCGAGCCGTGGGCCGATATCGTCGCCTTTACCATTGCCGTTGCCAAGGCCACCTTGGTGGTCAGCTTCTTCATGCATGTGCGAGGCAGCTCGCCGTTGATCAAGGTTGCGGCCGTCGGTGGATTCCTTTGGCTGCTGATTTTCTTCAGCATCATCTTGACGGACTATTTTTCGCGGACCTTTGAGTTCACGTCTTAGGACTAGGGAATCCAATTAAGATCGGTAGCAAGAAGGGCCCTGCTGAAGAGCAGGGCCTTTGGCTTTCTGGGCATGGCTAGGCGGCGTCCGCAGGTGCCTGGCACCTAATTCAGGTCGCCTAGTTCTGGAGGCATCGCGGCTACGGATGGATGATCGTGACTTCGTATTGTGTGAGCTTTGAGTCCGCTGTCATCAGCGCCAACTCTTCCAACTGGGCTTGCGCCACCAACATGCGATCGAAAGGGTCTCGATGGTGCTGCGGCAAGCTGGCGGCTCGCAATGCATGACCAGGCCGAATAGGTAGCGTTGTCAGTTGGTTCTCGATCAAGCGAGCCATGACAAATCGCTCCGGCGACGCAGGCAGGGTGAGCTTTCCTGAGCGAACCTTGATGGCAAGCTCCCAGACGCTGGCTGAAGAGAGAAATAGTGTGTTGCTCGGATCAACCAGCAAATCTTGGCTGGCCGAGGACAGTCGCTCTTTCGCGCCATTCATCCAGAGCCAGACATGGGTATCAAGCAGGATCCGAGACTTCACCGGTAGCTTCGCCGTAGAAAAGATCTTCTAGCTCGGGCATTGGGGCCTCGAAGTCATCGGCGATGACGATCTTGCCCGCGTCGAGGCCCAGTTTGCGTGGAGTCTTACGAGACTCCACAGGGACAAGCCTTACAACTGGTGTGCCAGCCCGAGCGATAACGACCTCTTCGCCGGTCAACGCTGCATCGATCAAGCGGGAGAGATGAGTTTTGGCTTGGTGAATGTTCGTGGTCTTCATGGATATAGCTTAGTCGATAGTCTAGCTAGTTCCCACCAGTTTGGCGAAAACGGTCCTAGCGGGAGGCCCCTCGAGCGAGCACGGACGGAGTGTGTCTGAGCTGGAGATGTGTCGGCCGGCGTGCGATGCTCTCTGTCCGCAGGTGCCTGGCACCATCCATCCCAACAGGTGCCTGGCACCATCCCAACAGGTGCCTGGCACCGCATTTCGGGCACCGCACTTCGCGTCCCGTCCGCAGGTGCCTGGCACCGCGATGAGCCATTTCTCAGGGTTATGGGACGTTATCTAGATTAGGATCTATGGATACGTTCGACGATGCCGCCTAGGGTGCCCGTTCTGCAGCCGCGATGCAGGACGCTTCGGAGGGCGTGTAGGTTGTTCCTACTGACCTGAGCACCGCGGCGGGAAGGAGCCCGCAATGATCAGTAACGGCGGCTTTCGCTTGGCGATACTCTGCTATTGCCTCTCTGCTTATCTACCCTCGCAAGCCCATGGCCAGGAGCCTGGCAACGTCTGGCTACAGCCCACCATTGAGGAGCTGGACCGCTTTGAGCAAGCGGACGGCACGTCGGTCGTCGTAGGTCGCTACGGTGGCGAGCAGGATGTGTGTGACCTCGGTAGCCGCGCTCTCATCAAGCGCTTGGCCTCGGACGGTAGCGAGCTGTGGCACCTCTACCACCAGGCGTTGACATCGCCACTCTGTAATCGGAGAGATGGGGCCCTCCTGCTCGACGGCTTTTCGAGTCTCGACACCGCCTTTGTGACCGCCAGTGGCTTGCACGATGTCGTGGTGGACGAGCCCACGGGCGATATCTACGCCACCGGCGAGGTGCAAGTGGCGTGGCTCGAGGGTGAGCAGCTGATGGTCGCCAAGGGGGTGGTTGTCGGCCACTGGGACGCCGCCGGCTCCTTGATCCGGGATGCTTATTTCGGGCCAACCCCCGACGGTGCGCCCCCTCCTTCGACCAGCTGTGTCATGTTGTGTGACCTTGGCGACGATCCGGATGGCGGTACTTTTGGCGATGCGGGTGGCCGTGGTTTGAGCCTCGATGGGCAAGATGTTCTGATCACCGGTTGGCATCGGCAGCTGAAGGCCAAGGACCGAGACGCCCTGGTGGCAAGGCTCAGCGGCAATCCGTTATCGCTGGACTGGAGCCTCGATATCAGCACCGAGGGCGAGGACGAAGGCCGCGGCATCGTCGTCGACGAGCTGGGGGATATCTTTGTCACTGGATTTGCTGGAAAAGATCGTGATGTTCTGTTGGCCAGGCTGCGACCAGAGGGCACCTTGCATAGCTCGGTTGTCTTCCCTGGCCCGCAGGACGATGAAGGGCACGACATTGCCTTCGGCGGCCCCGGCGAGCTGATCGTTAGTGGTCGATTCAGCCAAGAGTTGACCCTGGGGCCACATCTACTGACTGCCGAGCCCGATACTTCCCAGGTCTGGGTGGGAATCTTCTCCAAGGATTTGGTTCCAATCAGCGCCCAGGTCGACGTGGCAGCGAAGAGCGGCGTCGCCTGGGACGGGCAATCCGGGGAGGCCACGAAGACCCGACAGTTGGCCCTTCCCGGTCAAGTGCAAACGGACGACCTGGTGCCGGTGGATTTTGAAGTGGTGACCGGCTCCTTGGGAGGTGGCGGTTTGCGCCAGCTCAGTCTGTCGGATGATCGTTATCTGCGCATCGTCTCAGATGAAGAACAACACATCGAGCTGGACGTATCCTTCAACCCCCAAACGGCAACCGGCGGCATGCCCCTCTTTCTCAGGGGCATCCGGGCCGAGGTGCGGAGTGATTTTTGCTACATCGCCACCGTGTCGATTCAAGGGGTGAGCAGCCCCGAGCTGCTGGTGGCGGGGCAGCGTCAGCTGTGCCCCTCCGAAGAGCCGATCCTCGAAGTCTCGGTGACGCCGGAGCTCTCGGCCCTCTTGGGGCTCGACGGACAAACGCCCTGGGAGCTGGAGCACCGTCTCAAGGTAAGGCTGTCGATCCAGTTTCTCTACAGTCCACCCGTTCTGCCGCCGGGCATTTTTGGCCAGACCACGGAGCAGGATTCGAGTGTCGATCAGATCAGTGCCGACGTGGAGTACTGAGCGCGATCGTCAGGGTGGCGGGCCACGGAACCGCGCCGCCAACACCGGCTGGCCCCGCAGCTCGTAGAGCTCCACCAGCCGTTGTCGCGTCCGCGGGTCGGGTCGGGCGACCTCGCTTTCGAGAAGCATGGTTTCCGCCTCTTCCAGGGCACCACGGGTTACCAAACCGCCCCCCAAGAGGCTCTGGAGCCCGGCGATCTGGACGCGACCTTCCTGCGGCCAGCGCTGCCACAGCTCGAGGGCTTGGCGCAAGGCGGGCTCGGCCCTTTCCGGTGGGCCCGCCAACCCTGCTGCAATGGCCAAGCCAAACAGCGATTGCGCCACGTCACGGTGCTCAGCGTCCAAGTGCAGCTGGCGGACCTCGAATGCGGCCCGAAAGTACGGTTCCGCCTCCGCAGGACGCTTGGCGCGCAGCAGCAGGCGCGCCAGGTTGTGCCGCTGGGTGGCCATGGCTAAGGTCTTCTCGCCGTCCAGCTGACGATGCAGTCCCAGGGCCTGGTGATAAAGCGCCTCGGCTGCCTCGACGTCGCCTTGATCGGCCAGGACGGTGGCCAGATTCCCCAAGATGCGAGCGACGTCCGGGTGGGTCTCGCCGTAGAGGTGGCGGGTCAAAGCCAAGGCTTGGCGGTAGAGGGTTTCCGTGCGGGCCAGATCCCTTCGGCCATAGTAGACCTCGGCCAGATTGTTGAGGGTGGCGGCGACGGCGGGGTGCTCCTCGCCCAAGGCGCGTCGACGGATCTCCAGAGCGGAGAGATAGAGGGCCTCCGCTTCATCCCAACGTTGCAAATCCTTCAGGCAGCCCGCCAGATTATTGCGCGTGCCGGCGATGTCGACGTGATCGTCCCCCAGCAGCCGCTCTTCCAGGTCCAAGGCCGCTTGATAGAGCTCGATGGCCTGCTCGCAGCGGTCCTCGGCCCGCAGAATCTCGGCTAGGTTGTTGAGGTTGAGCGCCACGTCGGGGTGGTCCTCCCCGAGGTACCGGCGATTGCTGGCCAAGGCGAGACGGTAGAGGGATTCGGCCTCCGCCAGCTGGCCTTGTGCTTTCATCACCAGCGCCAGATTGTTGCGCGTCGAGTTGAGCAACGGATCGGCCAGCGCGTCGTCGCTTTGGAGTGCGAGGGCTCGGCGCAACAAGCTCTCGGCTTCGTCGTGCCGGTGTTGATGGTAGAGGGCCAGGGCGAGGCTGTTGAGACTCTCGACGATCGCTTGGTCGTCGGCCGGCAAGTATTGTTGGCGGCCGGTCAGAGCTTGGCGATGCAGGGCTTCCGCCCCCGGATAGCGTGCCAGATCGGTCAGCAGCTCCCCCAGGTCATTCAAGGCGGCCATCAAGGCCAGGGGATGACTATCGGCGTCGCGATGACGCATGTCGACGGCTTCTTTGAGCAAGGGCTCGGCCTTCTCGAAGAGGCCGAGCTTGGCGTAGGCCAGGCCGATGCTGCGCAACAGCTCGGCGCGGATTTGGGGCGCGGTGTCGGGGTTACGACGGATGCGCTCGGCGCCCCGGTCGAGGACTTGTCGGGCGGTGATCGATTCGCCTCGGGCTTGGCTCGGATGGGAGATGGTGAAAAGGTCGACCATGAAATTGGAGACCCACTCGGCCCGCCCCCTTTCGTCCTGGGCCACCCGCGCTTGCCAGATGGTGGACGCTAGGCCGCCCACCAGGGAGAGGAAGAGCAAACCGACTGCCAGGACACCCCAGCGATGGCGGGAGACGAAGGTGCTGGCGCGGTAGAGCACGGTGTGGCGACGGGCGGCGACGGGCAAGCCCTGCAAGTGGCGGCGGATGTCTTCGGAGAGTTGCTCCGCCGAGTGATAGCGCCGTCGAGGCTCTTTCTCCAGGGCCATCAGCACGATGGTGTCGAGGTCACCGCGCAAGCGTCGACGTAGACGCTTCGAGAGGCCCTGGCAAGTGCTGGGACGAGCCGGCGGTTGCTCGCAGACGGCGTCTTCGATCTCCCGTGTCGACAGTCCTTCGAGCTCAAAGGGACGCTGGCCGGTCAACAACTCGTAGAGCAGAATCCCCAGGGAGTAGACGTCGCTGGCGGTGGTCACTGCTTGACCGCGCACCTGCTCGGGGCTGGCGTATTTTGGCGTCATCGGTCGCAGGCCGAGGGCGGTGGGTTGGCCGGCGGGGGCGGCACCACCGGCTGTGCCGTCGGCCGAGACATCGAGCAGCTTGGCGATACCGAAATCCAGCAGTTTGGGTATACCCTCAGCCGTCACCAGGATATTCGAGGGTTTGAGATCGCGGTGCACCACCAGGTTCTGGTGCGCCGTGTGGACCGCCGAGCAGACCGTCCGGAAAAGGTCCAGACGCTGCGAAACGGTGAGCCGCTGGCCTCGGCAGTAGGCGTCGATGGGCTCGCCGTCCACCAGCTCCATCACCAGATAGGGGAGACCATCGTCGCTGACCCCACCGTCCACCAGGCGGGCGATGTTGGGGTGCTCCAGGTTGGCGAGGATCTGACGTTCGCGCCGGAAGCGAGCGATGACCGCGTCGGTATCCATGCCGCGCTTGATCAGCTTGACGGCCACGGCTTTATCGAATTGGGCGTCGGCCCGTTGGGCGGCAAAGACCACCGCCATGCCACCGCGTCCTATCTCGCCGGTGACCCGGTAGGGCCCAAAGCTTTGACCCACCGCTGTGGCGGGCTGGAATAGATCCCCCAGGGCTTGCGATAGGGGAGCGTCGAGCACCGAGTCCGCCTGGCCGTCGGCGTCGAGGAGGGACTCCACCTCTTGGCGCAAAGCTCGGTCGTCACCGCAGGCGCGGTCGAGGTGCTCGAGACGCTGGGACGCCTCGAGCTCGACAACTCGATCAAAGATACATTTGACCTGGGCCCAACGCTCAGGCCGCATTTCGGGGAGGCTCGCCGGCTCGGTGCCCTCTCGGAGCTCTGGATTATCCAGCGGCGGAGCCATCACGTCGTTCCATCTCGCGCTGCAGCCAGGCTCGGGAGATCCGCGCTTCCCGTTTGACGGTGGCGGAGGAGAGCTGGAGGCATTCGGCCACTTCTTCGATGGTCAAGCCGCCAAAGTACCGGAGCTCGACGATCTGACTCTGTCGCGGATCGAGGCTGGCGAGCCGGGTCAGAGCCTCGTCCAGCGCCACCAGCTCCGGGGCCCGCATATCGACCCGACCGAGGCTTTCGTCGAAGGGAACGCGAATCGTCTTGCCGCCCCGTTTGTCGGTGTTGTAACTGCGGGCGTATTTGAGCACGATGCGACGCATCATCTGGGCCGCAACGCCGAAGAATTGGGCGCGATTCTGCCATTGAACTCGGTTCTGATCGATCAAGTGCAGGAAGGTCTCGTGCACCAAGGCGGTGGGCTGCAAGGTGTGGTTCTGGCGCTCACGACGCATCAAGCGCTCCGCCTGGAGGTGGAGCTCGTCATAGACCAGGGGGATCAAGTCGGCCAGCGCCTCTTGGTCCCCTCCGCACCAATCCAACAGTAGCTGGGTCACATCGCCGGGCACGTCTCCTCCGTGGTTGGATCTATCGTAGCGCAAAAGAAAACTGCTATCTGTTTGATCCGAATTTATGCCCTTTGGGACGTTCATAGATGAGCCCAAATATCTTGGCCCTGCCGTGCGGGGAGAGCGTGTGAGTGGAGTCGCGGCATATCCACGGACCTGACCCTGGAGGAACGTTCATGAAGTGTGTCCATCGATCACTGGCGACTGCTTTGTTCGCCACCCTGCTCCTGCTGATTGTGCAGCCGGTTGCTGCCGCATCTTTTCTTACCGCTCCGTCCGACGACGAGCCTTTGACTATTGCCACGTCCTATCTGCAATCCAATGCCGAGAAAATGAACATCGCGGCCGGCGATCTCGATGAGCTTCAGCTGCAGTATCAGTACGTCAGCCAGCACAACGGCGTGACCCATCTCTTTTTCAAGCAGTCGATCCATGGCATCGAAGTGGTGAATGGCGATCTCAACATCAATGTCGATCGTCAAGGCCGCATCATCAATGTCGGCAATCGGCTGGTGGCCAATCTCTACGACAAGGCGTTGGTCCGCGGCGCCACCCTGCTGCCGGAAGAGGCCATCGCCAAGGCGGGAGCGCATCTCGGCATCTCCCCGGACAAGGCGCAGCGCCTGGTGCTGTTGGAATCCGCCTCGGGTCCCGCCCCGGAAGCGCGTTTCGCGGGTGGTGATCTGTCGATGGATGACATCCCGGTGAAGCTGCGTTACTACGCCGATGCGCAAGGCAGGCTAAGCCTGGTGTGGGATTTGGCCCTGCGACTGCACGACGAAAATCACTGGTGGAACATGTGGGTCGACGCCACCGACGGCCAGGTCCTCGGCCAGAGCAACTGGATCGACGACGATTCCTACAACGTCTTCGCCCTGCCCTTGGAAAGCCCCAGTGACGGTCCGCGGACGGTGGAGTCGAATCCCGCCGACGCCGCTGCCTCGCCCTTTGCTTGGCACGACACCAATGGCGTGGCCGGTGCCGAATTCACCGATACCCGGGGTAACAACGTCTTCGCCCAGGAGGATGCCGACGGCAACAATACCGGCGGTTTTCGTCCCAGTGGCGGCGCCACCTTGGACTTCAACTTTCCCCTCGACCTCACCATGCAGCCCACCACCTACGTGGCGGCGGTGGTGACCAACCTCTTCTACTTCAACAACATCCTGCACGACCTCTTCTTCCACTACGGTTTCGATGAGGCGGCGGGCAACTTCCAGCAAACCAACTATACTGGCGCTCCCGGTGGCGGTGATGCGGTGCGGGCCGACGCCCAGGACGGATCCGGCACCAACAACGCCAACTTCGCGACCCCGCCCGATGGCTTTGCGCCGCGCATGCAGATGTTCATTTGGACGCCGCCGCCCACCTTGACCATCAATCTGCCCGCCGCCATCGCCGGTGACTACACCGCCGCTGGGGCGAGCTTTGGAGCGCCGTTGACCGGCCTCGGTGTCACCGGCATCGTCGAGCAAGTGAACGATGGCACCGCCACCACCACCGACGCCTGTGAGCCCCTGGTGGGTTTCACCGCCGGCCGCGTCGCCTTGATCGACCGGGGTTCTTGCGAGTTCGGCATCAAGGTGCTGAACGCCGAGAATGCGGGCGCCATCGCCGCCATCGTGGTCAACAACGCGGGTGACGGTGTCATCACCATGGGCCCCGGTGTATTTGGCGGCTCGGTCACCATCTCCTCGGTTTTCATCGGCCAAACCGACGGCAATACCATCAAGGCCAACCTGGCGGCGCCGGTGGACGTCACCCTCAAGTCCGCCAGCCCGGTGAATCGCGACAGCGATCTCGACAATGGCATCATCGCCCACGAGTATGGCCACGGTGTTTCCAACCGTCTCACCGGCGGTCGGTTGAATGTCAACTGTCTCAACAACAACGAGCAGGCAGGTGAAGGTTGGAGTGATTGGTTCGCCCTCAATTTCAGCGCCGTGCCCACCGATACGCCCACCATGGCCCGCGGCATCGGCACCTACGTGCTCTTCGAGCCTTCCACCGGAGGGGGCATCCGCAATTTTCCGTACAGCACGGATTTGACGGTGAATCCGCAGACCTACGCCAACATCGGCACCACCAATATCCCCCACGGCGTCGGCGAGATCTGGGCCGGCATGCTGTGGGAGATGTACTGGCGCTTCGTCAAGAGGGACGGCTTCGATGCCGATCTCTACACCGGTGATGGCGGCAACAACCTGGCCTTGCAGCTGAGCATCGACGGCCTCAAGCTACAGTCCTGTAGCCCCGGTTTCGTCGATGCCCGAGATGCCATTCTGCAGGCGGATCTGGTCAACAACAATGGCGCCAACGAGTGCGTCATCTGGAAGGCCTTCGCCAAGCGTGGCCTCGGTTTCAGCGCCCTGCAGGGTAGCTCGGCGGTGGTGGGTGACGAGACGGAAGCCTTCGATATCCCCGCCAACTGTCAGGGTCTGGTGCTGAGCGCGCCGACGCCGGGTTTGGCCGGGGCGATCAATGACTTCAACGTCACCGGTGCCACTCCGAGCCACAAGATGTTGCTGGTAGTGGCCCGTCAGACCGGCTCGACGACGGTCAACATCAGCGGTTGTGGTCCTGTGACCTTTGGTCTCGGCAACAACTTGGCGCGTTTTGCGACCGAAGGCTCGAGCATCTATGGCGATGCTTCCTTCAGCAAGAAGATCCAGGCCACCCTGTCCGGTCAGACGCTGCACTATCAGGTCTTCGATGCCGGTTCCTGTTCGGTCAGCAATGTGGTGAGCCACACCTACCCCTGAGCTGATTTCGTGTGTAGGCCTTGATCTCATCGGCCGGTCGGGAAGGAAGCTCTAGGGCAATCCTTGTCGGCCGGCCTTTCTTTCGAAAGGACATCTCCATGCAGTTCCGAAAATTCCACAGCTCGCCCGCCAACCTCTGGGCCGGCGCTCTTCTCCTGGGCTTGGCCCTTTCCCTCTTTGCCCTGCCGTCTATGGCGCAGGACACCGGGCTCCCAGGTGCCACCGTCGAAGCTTTGGACGCCCTGGTACCGGCCGTGTGTTTTGCTGCCGATACGCCGCAGAACGTTGTCGACACCCATCACAAGCGCTTCACCACCAGCCGTCTGCGCACCTCGTTGCTGCCGCCCCCTGACAAATTTCAGTTCACCGACACCAACCGTTGGAGTGCCACCGCCAGCACTCCGGGGCCCCTGTTTCAGGGCGACCCGATGGTTTTGACCTGGAGCATCGTGCCCGACGGCACCAGCATCTTTGGCTATGCCGGAGAGCCTACGGCGCCCAGCAACTTGCAGGCTTGGCTCAACGGCATCTATGGTAGCCCGGCGGTTTGGCTGCCCATCTTCGAAGGCGTATTCCAGGTGTGGGGTGACCTCACCGGGGTCACCTACGTCTACGAGCCCAACGACGATGGCTCGCCGTGGACCGCCGCCACCATCGCCCCGGGGGTCCTCGGAGTACGTGGCGATGTCCGCATCTCGGCCCATACCATCGACGGTACCTCAGGGATCTTGGCCTACAATTTCTTCCCCGATTTCGGCGACATGGTCCTCGATTCCGGTGATGGCACCTACAACAACACCTCCAGCAACTCGCTGATCCTGCGCAACGTTCTGGCCCACGAGCACGGTCATGGTTTGGGCATCAATCATGTGTGCCCGGTGAACCAAACCAAGTTGATGGAGCCCTTCCTAAGCATCGCCTTCGACGGTCCCCAGCCCGACGATATTCTGGCCGCTAACCGTGGCTACGGTGATGATGCGGAGATCAACGACTCCCCCGGCACGGCGGACGCTCTAGGCTCGATCACCCCCGGTGGTGGTGTCGCGGAAGGTCTTGTCAGTGTCGACGACAACAGCGATACCGATTACTACAGCTTCAGCACCAGCGTTGGTCAGCGAGTCAGCATCGTCGCTAATCCCAACGGCTCCACTTACCTGTCCGGTCCTCAGAATCCCAGTGGCACCTGCTCCATAGGGACGTCCTACAACTCCCTCGACAATCAAAACCTGTTCATCCAGCTCTTGGATTCCAGCAGCGCCGTGGTGGCCAGGGTCAACGCCAAGGGCGCGGGATTGAGTGAGACGTTGAGCAATGTCGTCCTGCCAGGGGCCGGCACCTACTTCGTGAACATCGGTGGCGGTGCCACCAACGAAGCACAGCTCTACGACTTCACCATCGATGTCGATCCCGTGGCCGGTGGCTATTTGCTGGGCATCACCCCCGGCACCGCGGGCGCCACCAACTTCATTTCCACCACCGGTGGCCTGGTGGGGACAAATACCACCTTCATCTACGGCTTCAACCCTGGCTCCGTTGCCGTTCCCGGTTGTCCCGGCGCCAGCGTCGGCATCGCCGATATCAATATCCTGGAAAACGTCGTCGCCGATGCCACCGGCACCGCCAATGCGACGCCGATTTTCATCCCAGGCGGGTTGTCCGGAGTGACGGTTTTGTTGCAAGCGGTGGAGCTCTCGACCTGTACGGTGAGCAATCTGGTGGTGAACACCTTCTAGGCTGATTATTGCAAGACGCAGCATCCCAGGTGTTCTTGTGAGCTCCTCTCGCGTCCTTTTTGAAAGGCGCGGGAGGAGCTTTTTGCTCTCATGGTGGGGGTATCGTGAGCCTGGGTGAGATAGAAGCTAAGTCCAGAGCAGATTCAAAAGGGTGGTGAATCAGAACTGAACCGAGGACGCAATGTTTGAAGTTAATCTCGATAAATTGACGGAGGTGGCCAACGACGTAACTTATACAGAGTTTGGTGCTCCTGAGAGTCGAAAGGTAGATTTTTATATCAACTGGGTATTGCGCCAGCTCAGCAAGATGAAGGCTGCCGATCAAGAGACGATGGCTGTCTGGAGAGCTATTCTCGAGGCAATGAATAAAACTGTAGTCCTGATGCCCGATGGGATTGATCGTCATATTGAGTGGGTTGCCCAGCAGGTCGGAGAGCTTTGTGCGAGTAGCAAAGAGCCGATCTATCCGGTCATCAACGAGGAATGCAAAAGCGACGCATGGTTGACCGGTCGCGTCCATGGGCTCCTCAAGACTGCGGGAGTGGAGCTCAATCCCGAGAGAATCGGCATCGCTCTGCGGGCCAAGCTTCCAGCCGGAAAACCAGCCAAGGTGATGTTTATCAAAAAGTCTTTCAGGCTGTTGGTCATCGACGACGCCAGTTATTCCGGTACGCAGGTCTTCAATTTGTTGATGAACTGTAATTTCTGTAATGCTTTTGATATTCAAAAATGTCTGAGAGCAACGGTATTCCTGGCTGGGGCCAGCCAAAACGCCATGCTGAAGTTGGCTCCATTCAGCAAATTGGTGGATCTGGTTCCTTTTCAGGAAATGCCTCGGGGCGATTTCGGCTCTGGTCAGGTAGTGACACGGATGCGAGCCTTGCCTGGCTATGCAAGTCATATTGAAGCCGATCCTGCCACCTTGGCGCCAAAACCTACTCAAAGTGAGTTTGCAACGTTTTGGGACCTGTCCTACGCCATCCTGCCCTACAAGATTCCTGACTCGATTTCAGTGCCGACCCATGTCTACCTGGCCTTGGGCTATGACGGAAGAGAAGCCAAGGGACAAGCGTCAAGGAATCCCTGGACGCCGCCACAGACGATGAGGCATCTCTTCTCAAGGGATGGCAGCATCACGTATCGCGAAATCATGTCAGCTGGTAGCGGCCACTTTCTCCACGAGATCTAGAACGCTCAGTGTCCATCCAGCGACGCCTATGCCCAGCGACCTTTGCGGGAGCCGCCCGCTCGGTCGCTGGAGAGGATGAAGCCTTCGGCCAGCAGGCCAAATCGGTTTGTGGATCGCAACAAGCGGCCCAGTAGCGTCCCGCCAGCAGTAGAATGCCGAAATACCTTTCAGAACCCATGAGGAATCCAACCCATGAAACCTAAGGCAGCGCGGCGCGATATCCAACCGAAGGACATCGTAGTGATCGGTATACCGTTCGACTGCAATGCCTCGTTTCGCCGCGGCCCATCTTTGGCGCCGCCGCGGATTCTGGAAGCCCTGTGGAGTGATTCGGCCAATTTGTGGACGGAGACGGCGGTGGACTTGGCACGCCGGGTTGGCTGGCAGCTGGGCGACGATGTGGACTGCGCCGATCCGGGCACAGCGCTGCAGCAGATCGAAGACCACGTCCGAGCGCTCTTGGGACACGGTGCGCGAGTGCTGTCGCTGGGCGGGGATCATTCGGTGACCTGGCCAATCCTGCGAGCCTATGGGCAGGTTTTTCCTGATCTCACCCTCATCTACTTGGACGCCCATCCAGATTTGTATGACGAGTTGGATGGCAATCGGGATTCCCATGCCTGTCCTTGTGCGCGGATCATGGAAGAGGGTTTGGTGAAACGCCTGGTGCAAGTGGGCATCCGTACCTTGACCGGGCATCAACGGCAGCAAGCGGAGCGTTTTGGTGTCGAAATCATCGAGATGCGAGAGATCGAGCGGGTCGAAGCGCTGGACGTGCAGGGGCCCGTCTACCTCTCCTTGGACTTGGATTGCTTGGACCCGGCGTTTGCTCCGGGTGTCTCCCACTGGGAGCCCGGTGGGTTGAGCACCCGCGAGGTCCTGAAGATCATCCACCGGCTTGGCGGTGAGCTGGTGGGGGCCGATATCGTCGAGTACAACCCGGAGCGCGATCCGCAGGGGATTACCGGCATGGTGGCGGCCAAATTCTTGAAGGAGATTCTCGGTCGGATGTTGCTAGAGGACGACGCCCAAGTTGCCCTTTCCGAGGGCCATAGATGATCTTCGATGGCCTCGTCATTCTGGCCGCCGGTTGGGTCGTTGCTGCCGCCGGCCTCTACTTCATTGCTTTGGGGGTTCTGTGCTTCCTCCGCCCCGAAGCGACGTCTCGCTTTCTGAGCGCCTTCGCCAGCACAGCCCGAGTCCACTTTTTGGAGCTGTCATTGCGTATCCTGGTCGGTGTCGCGTTGGTGATTGTGGCGGCCGAGATGAATTTCGCAGAGCTGTTCCGCGGTTTCGGTGGGTTGCTAGTGGGTACGACGGTGGTCTTGGCGATGGTGCCTTGGCGACTGCACCGTCGTTTTGCGAGCTGGGTGACGCCATCAGTGCTCAGGGTTCTAGGTCTTTTCGGCCTGGCTTCGTTGGGACTTGGCCTCTTTTTACTGTGTTCCCTCGCTCCTCTGTTCTGGGGCTTCGGCAGCTGAGGTATGATGAAGGTGTCCATCGGGCATTTTCAATCTGAAACCTTCCCGCGGCGCTGGCCGGCGTCTTGGGATTGGGGAACGGCAGGCATCGAGCTGCGCTATAGCGCTGTGCGCTTGGCTGTTCTCCGCTTGTCGGGAAGGTGTGGTGCTGAATGACAATGCCCTGGATTTGCCGCCGCCTGTGGAGAGTGGAGCTGCCGCTCTCTGCTCATCCCAAAGCCTGAGCTCGAGCCCCGATCGGCCGGATGGGGTAGGAGCTCTACGACAGTAGGAGAGGTCCCATGGTTACCAACAACTCACAGACACGAAACTCACAGATCCGAAGGATTTGTACCGCAAGCGGTTCGGGCGCCGCTTGGCTCTTGGTCGTCTGCATGATGATTTTTGGTCTTTGTTTCGCTCAAGGGGCCCACGCCGAGGAAGGTCAGGATCGCTTGCTTGGGCAGGCTCCGCTTGTCCAGCCGGCGGTGGATGCGCCTGCTCCGACCTTGGAGGACTGCACCGAATCTGCAACCCTCGCCGTCGACCCGTCCGCCGTGGAAACCGGCTTCTTGTTTGATGCTTCCGGTCTCCAGGGCCATCTTTGCGGACCATCCTGCGAGTCCTCCTCCGACTGTGTCGACTACTGCCTGCCCTGCTCTGCCGACTGTGAGGAGGATGCTTGTCCCTTCCAGGAGAGTGACGGCGGCGGCACCTGCGTCTGTACCTGTCACTGAAGCGCCATGATCCCGACCGTTTTGGATGGTGCGTAAAATGCACTTTCTAGGACGCCAATCGGCGCCTTGATCTCCGTGTTCTTCATTTGCGGACGTTGCCCAGAGTTGGCGGCGTCCGCACCTTAAGCTCGAAGATACAGTAAAAAGAAGAATTGGGGTCTGGCTGCCCAATGGTCCCCAATGGGTCATGGGCAACAATCCTTCCGCGAATCTCGGTTCGGCGCTGGCTGTGACGTCGCACTTTTCTGTGGTGCCTTCACCGCAGCAGGGCCTCTCCGAGGGCTGCGGTCAGTTTCCCGACCTCGCCTCTAGATTTTCCCAGCGCTCGTAGACGGTAGCCAAGGTGGACTCGATGTCCGCCAGCCGTTCGTTCAAGGCGATGACTTTGTCGCCCCCTTGGCGGTAGATGTCGGGGTCGGCCTGCTGTTCGTGGATTTGCCGCTGCTCGGTTTCCAAACGCTCGATGGCGGCGGGGAGGCCGGCCAGCTCTTGTTTCTCCTTGAACGAGAGCTTGCGCGGACGCTCTTGCCTCGGGACGGCGGCCGGTGGCGGCTTGCTGCCTTTGGATTTCTTACTCGGTGGTGGGGCCGTCGCCGCGGTTGCGTCTTGCCGTTGACGTAGCCAATCTTCATAGCCGCCGACGTACTCACCCACCTTGCCTCCCCCCTCCATCACCAAAGTGCTGGTGACGACGTTGTCGAGGAAGGCGCGGTCATGGCTGACCAGCAGCACGGTGCCTTGGTACTCGACGAGGATCTCTTCCAGCAGCTCCAAGGTTTCGACATCGAGGTCGTTGGTGGGTTCGTCCATCACCAAGACGTTCGACGGCTGGGCAAACAGCTTCGCCAGGAGCAGGCGGTTGCGCTCGCCACCGGAGAGGCCGTGGATGGGCCCGCGACACTGTTCGCCGGTGAACAAAAAGTCCCCCAAGTAGCTGATGATGTGCCGCTTCTTGTCGCCGATGGTGATGAACTCGCTGCGGGCCACGTTGTCGGCAACCGTCGCGCCTTCGTCGAGCTGGGCGCGGTATTGATCGAAATAACCCACCTCGATTTTGGTGCCGAGCTTCAAGCTGCCTTGCTCCGGTTGCAGCTCACCGAGCAGCAATCGGACGAGGGTGGTTTTGCCGGAGCCGTTGGGGCCGATGAGGCCTACCCGATCGCCGCGGCAGATGACGGTGGAGAAGTCTTTGATCAGTGGTTTGTCGTCAAAGCTGAAGTGGATGCCCTCGGCTTCGACGACGATCTTGCCGGAGCGTTCCCCTTGCAGGCTCTTGAACTGGCCCGGCCCCAGCTGTTGACGTCGCGCCAGACGTTCCTGCCGCAGTTTTTGAAGGGCTCGGACACGCCCTTCGTTGCGTGTTCTGCGAGCTTTGATGCCTTGGCGAATCCAAGCTTCTTCTTTGGCCAGCTTTTTGTCGAATTGGGCGGCATGCGTCGCCTCGATGGCCAAGGCTTCTTCCTTGCGACGCAGGTAGGTGGCGTAGTCGCCGGGCCAGCTGGTGAGTTTGCCGCGGTCGAGCTCGATGATGCGTGTCGCCAGACGTTCGAGGAATCGTCGGTCATGGGTGACGAAGAGCAGGCTGGTAGTGGTTTGGCCGAGGAGGAATTCCTCCAGCCACTCGATGGCGGCGATGTCGAGGTGATTGGTGGGCTCGTCGAGGAGCAAGAGATCCGGCAGACTCACCAGCTCGCGGGCCAGCAGCACGCGGCGAATCATGCCGCCGGACAGCTCCGAGAGGGGGCGGTCGGCGGGCAGCTGCAGGTGCTCGATGGCATTCTCCACCCTGCGGTGGGCCAACCACCCATCGGCGGCCTCGAGACGATGCTGGATATCTTCGAGCTCGTCGAGGGCATCGGCACCGTTGGCCAGGTCATGGCTGACCCGGTGATAGGCGGCCAAGAGGTCGCCGACCTCGAGCAGGCCACTGGCCACCACATCGTAGACGGTGCCGTCGAGATCGCGGGGGATCTCCTGCAGCAGGTAGGCTACCCGCGCCTTGGTGCCCAGGCGCAGGCTTCCACCCTCGGGTTCGAGCTCGCCCCGCAGGATCTTCATCAGGGTGGACTTGCCGGTGCCGTTGCGTCCCACCAAGGCGATGCGCTCGCCGGGCTCGATCTGTAGGTTGGCACCTTCGATGAGGCGCAGGTCGCCGTAAGCGAAGGAGAGGTCGTTCAAGCTGAGTATGGCCATGGTGGAAAAACGCTCAGAGATTCAGGAAGAGATGGGTTGAGGTAGCCTCGAGGGGGAACGGCGCGCCGGGTGTCGTCCCGGCCGTCGCATCCTATCCGCCGACGAGGCGTAAGCCGAGAGCTTTGCTGTAACGATGTAAGGCGTCGTCGATGGCGGCCTCGGCGCGGCGGCGTCGGGCGGTGGACGGCAGGTCCTCGGGGTGGCGCGACAAGACGTGGAGGGTGCCCTCTTTGCGTTGTGCCTTGAGGTCGACGCGGCCCACCAGTCGATCCCCCGCCAGCACCGGCAGACAATAGTAGCCATAGCGTCGTTGGGGGGCGGGTTTGAAGATCTCCAGCAGCTGCTCGAAGTCGAACAGAAGCTTGACCCGTTGGCGGTCCCAGAGCACCGGATCGAAGGGCGACAGCAAGACGCCCTTGGCGGTGTCGGTTCGCAGCCGTCGCAGCTCCGCGGCCAGTGACATGTGCTCGGGACGAATCCACCCGGCCAGCTTGCGGCCGTCGTCCTTGATCAATTGGCAAGGGGCCACGAGCCCCTGCTCGCGCAACTGCTCGAGGGCGGCCTGCAGCTCGTCGCCGCAGTTGCGCAGTCGCCAGGTGGCGGCCAGGGTCCCCCGGGTGGCCCAGCCGTGACCGTCGAGGGCGAGCAGCATCAGGCGGCGGAAAGCCTCGGGACGTTCCATGTCGCGACTTCGCCAGGCAAGGTCGATGACCCGCTCGGTCAGGTCGAAGCTGCGTTGAAAACCGGAGCGTTGGCGGATGGCCACGTCCCCCCGTGACCACAGGGTAACGAGCACTTTTTTGCTGACCCCCAAGTCCCACCAGCCGGCCCGTCCCTTGTCTTCCAGGTCGATGGAACGCACCGGACCGTCGTCCTCGATGCGGCGCAGGAGATCGTCGGCCACTTTTGGGTGCTGCGACAGCAAATCACCCCACCAAGGATGGACGCGAAACTCCTGACGGCGGAAGGCGAACACCGGGTAGAGATCCATGGGCAGCCAACTGGCCTCGTGACCCCAATATTCGAACAGGGGCTCGCCGGGTCGCAGCAGGTCCTCAGCGAGCTGCGCCTCGAAACCCTGCAAGCGCGATAGCAGCACGAGGCCGTGGGAACGGGCGCCGGCCACCGACACCGAGTCGACTTGCAAATAACCGAAGCGGCGGACGATCTGATGTGCTGCTTGCCGCGCCCGTCGACCGCCGCCGGCGGCCCGTCGCGGCAGGCCAGACCAGCGTCGGCTGAGCAACCCGGCACGGGCCAAGGCCAGGCGCCGTGCTGCGGTGATGTCGAGGGAATGCATACTTTAGGGTGTCAGTCGAAGTCTAGGGGCGGGTGCCAACCCACGGCAGCCCAACGCAGTCTGATGTGATCGACTTGCATCGGCGAGCCGGTGATGTTCGATTGGGTCAAACAATAGCCACAGCGGTGTCGTGCAGTTTCTTCAATCGTGCGCCGCAGTTTTGAGGGGATTCTAGTGCGACTCATTCCTCAGGTCAGGGGAAGGTCGATACGGGCTTGCTCCACGAATCGTTGGTAAACCTCTTGGGATAGTCGGATGCTGATCGTGCGTTTGGCCATCACGGTTTCCTTTCTTGCGAAGAATAACATGGCCAATCTTGCACAGGATCTTGGACGAGCCAATCCTTTTGGAGAGGTGCCAGCTTGCGCAGAGTTATATCTGATAACAGTGCACTAAGATTATTGGATTTTCATCTGGGAATAATTGCCAGGGCATGAACGTTGACAATGGCACAGTCAGATATGTTCCCGCACCTGGGGGAGTCCGGCTGGCGAAGTCACCATTGCGGTAAAATGACTACTGCCGTGTGCATTGATCGACGGAAATGCTGAGCTCGGGAATGCACCCCACCGTGACCACGGTCACCACGAGCCAGCCATAGTGAGAGGATGCCAACACATGTCGGACCCTATCGTTCTCCCGGTTCTTCCATTGCGCGATTTGGTGCTTTTTCCGGGCGTCACCATGCCGATTGCAGCCGGGCGACCGGCGACCCTGAAAGCCCTCGAAGCGGCCCAAAAGCTGCGTAACCCCTTGGTTCTAGCTGTTTCGCAGCGAACCAATACCCGCGATTTTGGTAGCGGTGATCTGTACTCGGTCGGCACCATCGCACGCATCGAACAGATTCAACGCACCCTGTCAGGTTTCCAAGTTCTGCTGCACGGCCAGCAGCGCGGCACCGCCGTGCGCTACGAGCAGCACGCCGCTGGCTACATGCAAGCGACGGTGCGTGAGCTGGCAGAAGTTCCACCTTCCGACGGCGGCGACCCAGCTTTCCAGGCCCTTTACCGCGAAGCTCGCCTGCGAGCCGGCGAGTTGGGGCAAAAGTCGGGTTTGCCCGACGAAACGGTAAAGCAAGTGTTGGCCGGGATCGAAGAGCCGGGACGCCTCGCTGACTTGGTGTCCGGCTATCTCGACGTGCCCCATCAGGAGCGGCAGAGGTTGCTCGAAGCCCTGTCCGTCGAGGAACGGTTGCGCCGTATTCTCATCCATGTACAACGCCAGATCGATGTGCTCGACGCCCAGGCCGACCTCAAGACCAAGGTGCAAGAAGAGCTCGGCGATCGACAGCGCGAGATGTTCTTGCGCGAGCAGCTGAAGACCATCCAGCGAGAGCTGGGGGAGGACGGCGAAGAAGACGACATGGAGGATCTGGCGGAGAAGCTGGATTCCCTCGATCTGTCACCGGAAGGCCGCAAGGAAGTCGACCGCGAGCTCAAGCGTCTGCGCCGTTTCGGCCGCGAAGCCATGGAGGCGCAAGTCATTCGCACGTTCCTCGAAACGGTGGCCGAGCTGCCGTGGTCGGAGCGTAGCGAGGAGCGTCTGGACTTGACGGAGGCGGCTACCATTTTGGAGGAAGACCACTACGGCCTGGCCGAGGTGAAGGACCGTATCCTCGAGTTCCTGGCGGTGCGCCAGTTACACAATGCCCAGTTGGATGAGGAAGAGGCCGCGGCGAAAGCCGCCGATGAGGCCAAGGCTGAGAATGCCGATGCCGAGGTCGAAGCGAAGACAGAGGCGAGCGTCGAGGCTTCCGAAGCCGCTTCCGATGCTGCAAGCACTGACGCTGTGGCTCCCGAGGTCGCAGCATCGGACGACGAGGACGATACGGAAGACAATCTGAGCGCCGAGAGCTCTTCGGAGAGCTTCCGGGCGCCGATCCTTCTCTTTGTTGGTCCTCCCGGCGTCGGCAAGACGTCCTTGGCCAAGTCCATCGCCCGGGCCATGGGTCGTAAGTACGTCCGTATCTCCCTCGGTGGAGCCCGCGACGAAGCGGATATCCGAGGCCATCGTCGGACCTACGTCGGTGCCATGCCGGGGCGCATCATCAAGGGCATGAAGCAGGCGGGGACCAAGAATCCCGTCTTCCTGCTCGACGAGATCGACAAGTTGGGAACCTCCTTCCAAGGGGACCCGGCCAGTGCCTTGCTCGAGGTCTTGGACCCGGCGCAGAACGATTCCTTCACCGATCACTACATGGGCATTCCCTATGATCTCAGTGAAGTCTTCTTCATCTGTACCGCCAACTTCCTGCAGAACATTCCGGCGCCTTTGCTCGATCGCATGGAAATGATCGAGTTCAGTGGTTACACCGAGCGGGAAAAGCACGAAATCGCCCGCCAGTACTTGATTCCACGACAGGTGCGGCGCAATGGGCTGCGTGAAGGGCAGTTGGAGATCGAAGGGGATGGGTTGCGCAGGGTTATTTCCGAGTTCACCCGCGAAGCGGGGGTGCGTCAGCTGGAGCGCGAGATCGGACGCTTGGCGCGCAAGGTGGCGCGACGCATCGCCAGCAAGGAGCTGGAGCACGTGGAGGTCGACGGTAAGGTTGTCGGCGACCTGCTCGGGCGCCCTAAGGTGCATCCCGAGAAGAAGGCCGATTGGGATCAAGTGGGCGTTGCCACCGGCATGTACTACACGCCGACCGGCGGCGACATCATGTTCGTCGAGGCCAGTACCATGAAGGGCAAGGGGGATTTGGTATTGACCGGTCAGCTCGGGGACGTCATGAAGGAATCGGCTCGGGCCGCCTGGTCTTACGCTCGATCCCACGCCGATGGTCTGCACATCGAGCCCAGTAGCTTCGAGAGCGACGTGCATGTCCATGTACCGGCCGGGGCCATCCCCAAGGACGGTCCGTCCGCCGGCATCACCATGGCCACGGCATTGGTGTCCAGCCTGTCCGGGCGTCCGGTACGCCATGATCTGGCGATGACCGGTGAGATTACTCTCAACGGCCGTGTCCTGCCCATCGGCGGTGTCAAGGAGAAGATCCTCGGCGGTGTGCGGGCCGGCATCCGGACCTTCATCCTGCCGGCCGACAACGAGCGGGACCTCGAGGACATCCCCGAGGAGGTTCGGCAGCAGATCACGGTGATTCCGGTCAAGGAGCTCGGCGAGGTCTTGGCGATGGCGTTGCGAGACGCCTCGTTCCGCAAGGGACGTCTGCTATTCGGCGATCAACGGCCGGAGGACGTGGTGCCCTTGTCCACCAGTCCGTTACAGCACTGATCGACACACAGCTGGCCGAGGCGTGGGTTTGGGGGTTTGCCCTCCATCACTGCCTCGGTTGACCGCCTACGCCCCTTGGGGAGTCGTCCTCCCCAAGGGGCGTTCTGCGTTCTGTGACATGCTCCCCAGCCTTCTCCACGAGGTTCTCGGCCTC
This sequence comes from Acidobacteriota bacterium, assembly GCA_029263315.1. Classification (GTDB taxonomy): domain Bacteria; phylum Acidobacteriota; class Thermoanaerobaculia; order Multivoradales; family J023; genus JAJCXR01. The sequence continues at coordinate 47,953 of JAJCXR010000055.1, forward strand.
GGCTTGCAACCAAGGTGGCACGGCTTCCGTAACTGAAGGCATTCCTGGGACCAGCAGAGCCAGCCCCGAACCCGCCCATCGACTGAATCCGAGCATTTATGAACAAGACGCCGCCGGCCTTCGACCGGATCATCACCGAAGGTCCGATCCGAAAAGCCGTTTGGAGCCTGGCATGGCCCACCATGTTGCAAAACATCGTGGCCGGTTTGCAGGGCCTGATCGATCACGCCATGGTCGGCCACTACGTGGGGTTTGTCGGCAACGCCGCCATCGGTGTGAGCTGGCAAATATTTGTCGTCGTGGTGGTCTTTTTGAGCTCCGTCTTTTCCGGTATGGGAGTGCTGGTGGCCCGCTTCGCTGGGGCCGGAGACGGTGACAAGGTCAACCGAGTGGTACTGCAGGGGGTGCTGATCTCGACCTTCTTGGGGGTCGGGGTGTTTGCGCCGGCGGGCTATTTTCTGGCGCCCACGTTGCTCGATCTGGTCAACGCGGAGCCGGCTGTGCAATCGGAAGCCTTGCCCTACCTGCGGATTCTCTTCGTCTTCAGCCTCGGCATGATGCACTTCTTCATGATCGGTGGGGCCTTGAGGGCAGCCGGGGACTCCCGCACCCCGATGCGCTTGGGCATCCTCTTGACGGTGCTCAACATCACTCTCAATGTCATCCTGATCCGGGGTCTGGGGCCGATCCCGGCCCTGGGGACAAGCGGCGCTGCCATCGGCACGGCCTTGTCCAGTGGCATCGTCGCCGTCGTTGCGTTCTATTGGCTATTTTCAGATCGCCTGGTGGTGCGGTTGGCGTCGGTGGCCAGCTGGCGTCCCCAATGGCCGATCATCGGCTCCATCTTCCGCTTCGGTCTGCCGACCGGATTTCAAGGCATCGCCATGAACTTGGGCGGTGTATTGATGATCCGTTATGTCGGCTCGCTGCCCCAGAGCGCCGAAGCTCAGGCGGCCTTTGCGGTGGGATATTCGCAGCTCTTCTCTTTGATCACCTGGACCTCCACCGCCTTGATGGCCGCCGCCGCCACCGTCGCCGGGCAGAATCTCGGGGCGCAACAGCCGGACAGGGCGGCCCAGGCGCCGTTCACTTCGACCTTAGTGGGGATGACCGTGGCGCTTCCCATGGCCCTATTGTTTTTGGTGGTGCCTCGATTCTTGCTCGGGATCTTCGGAATGGAGGACGCGGGGGTCCTCGCTGTTGGGCAGCAGCTCTTGGCCTATTTGAGCCTGTCGGCCCTCTTCGTAACCGCCGCCTTGGCCTACACCGGTGCGCTCCAGGGTACCGGCGATACCCGCAGCCCGCTTTACATATCGCTGGTCTCCCAGCTCGTCTTGCCGCTGAGTCTGGTGGCTATCCTCGACGCGACGCACGGGCTCACGGCGACGGATATCTGGATGGCCATCGTCCTCGGACACTTCACCCGCTGTGTGCTGTCGGTCGGCCGCTTCCGCCAAGGCAAGTGGCGCGATATCGATGTCTCCATCGGCGTCGCTTGAGGGCGTATCCGCTCAAGGCGCTGGCGGTTCCTCAGGAACCTCGGGCTCGGCCGGTGCGGAGGGCACGGGTTGGTCACCAAAGGTCACGGGAATGGTGGTGTTTTGAGAGCGTGCCAGGGTGTTGAGGAAGAAGAAGGTGATCAACACCAGGGCGAAGACGACGGCGAACCACAGCATCAGGGACGAGCGGCGTTGAAAAGCTTCGAGACCCTCTTCGAACCGGTCGAGGGTGCCCTTGCGCTCACCCGCCAGGGCGATACGGCGGGCCACCGCCATATCGAGCGTCGGCGGCGGTGCCTGACGCTCGAGATGACGCAGGTTGGCGACCACGTTGTTGAGACCTTGCAGGCGACCATGGCACTCGCGACAGTGGTCCAAGTGAGATTCCAGGTCCGCGGTCTCTTGCTCGGCGAGCTGGCGGTCCAAGTAGGCGGAAAGAAGCTCCGCCGAAGCATGGGAGCTCATGACGATGTCTCCAATATATGGCGTAGACGATCTCGCCCGCGGGCGATACGCGAGCGGACCGTGCCAATTCGAATCTTGAGAATGTCGGCGATCTCTTCGTAGGTCAGACCTTCGAGATCCCGCAGCACTACGGCCTCGCGAAATTTGGGTTTGAGCTGTTTCAGGGCCAGTCCAACCCGGCTGGCGGCGTCGATGGCCAGCACCTTGTCTTCGGGTCCACGGCGCCCGTCGACCAAGTGAGCCCCTTGCCCTTGATTCTCTTCGGCCAACGGTTGAGTCGGCCACACCTTGCGTCCCAGCTTGCTACGGCAGTGGTTGACGGCAACGCGGTAGGTCCAGGTCTTGAGGCTCGAGCGACCGTTGAAGCGGGCCAGGTGGCGATAGACGCGAATGAAGATTTCTTGCGTCAGGTCTTCCGCCTGCTCGGGTGAGCCCGACATGCGCAGGGCCAGGTTGTAGACCATGCCGAGGTAGCGCTGGTAGACCTCTTCAAAGGCTGTCGCGTCGCCATAGGCATGGCGTTGTGCCAAGTCGAGGTCAGGGTTCGAGCTCAGTGCCGATGTCGTTGTAACTGCCGCCATGATGTTCTCGTCGAGTGCCTTTCAACGGACGGTCGGTGAAGGGGGGCTCAGAATATTGGACTGTACCTTGGGTCTTCTAGTTCCCTGATCCGTTGTCTACCGGGCTCGAGCTCGTGGCGAGGAAGCGCCGGTACTGCCGCTGCAACTCTTCCCGTTGCGCCCTCCAGTGCTCGAGATGCTCTTCTTCGTCGCTCGATTCTGCGGCCTGGGCCGCCGCCAGATCCGCTTTCTCAAAGTAAAACGTCGCCGTTTCCGCGGCCATGACGGCCGCCGCCTTGCGTGCTGCCATCTGCAAATACGGAAAGGCTTCTCGCCACTGCCCGGCGTGGGATAAGTGGAAGGCCAGGGCCTCGCATTGGCGGTCCTCGGCGCCGCCCCGAGATGCCAGAACCTCGGCCAGCTGACGATGAAGGAAGCGGCGACGGCCCGGCGACACGGCGCGGTAGATGGCTTGCTGGATACGGCGATGGGAGAACTCGAAGGTGTCGCCGGCGGTCTCGCGTCCGGAGTGCTCCGTGGCCGTTTCATTGTAGGGCGTCGACCACGAGGAGACATGACGTTGGACAAGCCAGCGCTCGAGAAGAATCTGCAATCCTAAATCGATCACCGTCATGTGCTCCTCCTCAGCCTCCTGCAGCAGGTCGGCGGTGAATTGCTGGCCGATGATCGAGGCCAGGGTGGCCAGCCGCCGGGTGGAGCTTGGAAGATGGCTCAAGCGCTGTAGCACCAAGTGGTCGAGGGAACCGTCGACGGTCGGTGGGAGATCGTCGATCGTACGGGTCAGGCGCCACTCGCCGCTCAATGAACGCAGAATGCCTTCGTCCCAGAGGTAGTTGATCCAGGCGGTGATGGCCACCGGTAGGCCCCCTCCCCGCTCGACCAAGAAATCCGCCAGCCCGGCGGCCTGCCGCTCGTTGACCAACGCCGCGGCGATCTCTTCACTGGCCAGGGCGTCGAGGCGCTCGAGCTCGAGGGCATGGTCGCTGCTGTCTCGGTCTTCACCCAAGCGTTCGAGCAGATTGGCTCGGCTGTTGCTGTCGCAAGTGGCGACGATCCACAGGGGATGTGGGCCGGATCGCTGAACCAGGTAGCGCAAGAGTTGTAGGCTGTCATTGTCGGCCGCGTCGAGGTCATCCAGGAAAAGGATCAGAGCGCCTGCCTCCCTGCTATCCCCGCTGCTGATGAAAAGGTCTAGGAAGCTGCCAATGCAGCTGAACAGCTTATGGCGTCCCTCGGTCCCTTCGACCGCCGCGGCCGGAGCACCCAGGAGGTCAGCCAGGTCGGGTAGCAGACGGGCGACCTCCTGCAAGACCTTCGTGGAGACCATTTCGAGGCTGAATTCGACATCGCCGGTATGGGAGCTGAAGGCGTTCTGGAGCACCTGTGCGATGGGTTGATAGGGGCGAGGAATCGCTTCGTCACAGCGCCCCTTGAGCACCGTCGTGCCCGATCGAGAGCTGACGGAGTCGAGAAAAGAGCGCACTAGGCGGGTCTTGCCGACACCGGGCTCGCCACAGACCAAGGTCGCATGACGACCGGAATCCAGGGCCTGTCGCCATTGCTCTTCCAATTGCTCAAAAGGCGAGCGTCGGCCGACCAATGGCAGCAAGGGGCCGACGGGTTCACCTTCTTCGGGCTTGATGGCGTCGCGCTCGCCTTCAGATAGGGCTACGGCGAGGATTTTTTGGGTTTCGGCGCTGGGCTCGATACCCAGCTCTTCGTCGAGGAGGTGGCGTAGGGTCTCGTATTGAGCCACCGCCCGACTGCGTCGTCCAGAGTAGCCGTAGAGCTGGATGAGATAGCCGTGGGCCTCCTCCGACAGCGGATCGATGGTCGCTAGACGGTGGGCGAAGCGTGTCCCCAAGCGGATTTCTCCACGCGCCAGATAGCATTCGACCAGGGTTCTGTAGACGTTCGCCGCCTGCTCCCGCAACTGCGTCCGTTCGTGGCTCAGCCAATGCTCGAACTCAGAGCTGTCCTTGATCGAAAAGGCCTGCAGCAGGTCGCCACGGTAAACTCCTGCCGCCTCCGCCAAGTAGTGCGGGTCGACACGATCTTCGAACAGACCCCGCTGGCGGGATTTGTGGAACTCGTCGACATCGAACCAGATCGAGAGCCGGGGGTGAAAGGCGATGTGATCGCGGTCGGCCAAGACGGCTTCCGTTTGATCATCGATGGCCGGCAGGACTCGTTTGAGGTTGTAAACGGCCTGCCGGAGATTGCGCCGCGCCGCCTCTTCTTCCTTCTCGGGCCAAAGCAGCGAGGCTAGGCGGTCACGGCTCGACCTCCGATCCCTGTGAAAGAGCAGGAAGACGAGCAGAGCACGGACCTTCTGCGACTCGAAGCCGTCCAACGTGCGATCCCCGAGCCGGACTTCAAATCCGCCAAGGCATCGGATGGTGAGGCGAGCGATCAAGGGCTTCTCCACGAGATCGCCTGGTCGGAAAGAGGCCGCGGTGCATCGATTCGGCGACTCCCTCTGATATACAGAACGTTCTCCTCTAGGAAAGAAAAATCATTGTGGCACGCCGCGAGCACGACTTGAGCCTAATCGGAAAAGAATCAAAAATCGAGCCCCGCCCTGACGCTTTCCTGACGCCCCTATTAGAGACTGAGCATCGGAGGAGAAGTGCTCTCCGGGTGTCATTGAATGGGCTGCTAGAAACTTCAAGGCACCGAAGAGCGCCCGAGCTGGCTCCGATGAGCTGGCTCCGATGAGCTTCCGATGAGCTGGCTCCGATGAGCTAAAGACATCGTCCTCCGCGGTCCCAGTGGAAAGTTCTAACGAGGCGTAATGCGGTTCGTAAGGCTTCCGGGTAATACTTCCTCGAACAGAGTCGGAAGTGCACCGCTATCAGTCTTGAATTCACTTGATTTGCCCGTACCGGCGCTTGCCGGTAGTTATTCGGACTTCAGCAGCTTCGACGAGACAGGAATGAGCACCATGCAGCAAAAACAAAACAAATCTCTTCTACTCATCGTTGGCATGATTGCTGCCAGCTTTTCTTTGGCCCTGCCTATGATGGCGACTCCCATCGTCGTCGCCGAGGCCGATGAAGCTGTCTATGATCCACTCTACTTCCCCGCCGGCTACGAGCACGAATTCGCCTTCTACATGTGTACGGAGGACCACGACTGCTCGCCCGAGCGGCTGACCCCGGATCTCGGTGTCGATTTCATTTTCGACCCAAAAGCTTCCTGGACTGAGAACAGCGATGGCACGGCTCGCCTGCTCGGCCAAGCGATCGATCGCAACGATCCGGCCAAGACTTTCGACATCGACATCATCTTCTCCGGTCGAACGGACGCCGTGGGCGCTGGCAGCCCAAAGAAAGAGCTGTTGCCCAATGCTTACGTCGACGGCGGTGGTCCGATCGATCCCGCCACCTGGCACTACTACACCAGCCTGAGCGGTACCTTGACCGGCGGTGGCGACTTCGACGGCGCGGTGATCACCGTCGTGCGCACCGGCCCCGCGTTCCAGGTCGGTTACGGCGCCAACAACAAAAACGCCAACAACGGCGCTTCCGGTTGGCTGGAGTGCAACATCCTCAGCCAACCCACCTCCGGGGCTCCCATCGCCGAGGTCGAGCAATGCGACATCAACATCGATATCGATGTGGAGTATTGCCCGGTCCAAGCGGTGCCGGACGCGAATTCATTGTTCAGCGGCGGGCACTCGATTTGGTTGCCCGGTATCGCCGTCGATTTCGACTTCGAGATCGATGACGCCGAGTTTGTAGAGTATGCCGATTGCCCCGGACCCACGACCGCTGCTTGCGCCCAACTGACCGGCACGGTCCGAAGCCATGGCGATCCGGACTTGGCGTTCCTCGTCGATGTTCAGTTCGATGGCCATACTCAGGTGGCACCCCCAGGTAGCCCCAAGAAGCAGCTCGTGCCTGGCGCCTACTCGGAGAACGGCGGCACCATCGACACCGCCAAGTGGCGTTACTACACCGGCATGACCGGCACCTTGACGGGTATCGACATGCTGGAAGGCGCCGTGTTGGAGCTTCATCCTTCCGGCCCCGCTTTCCAGATCGGCTTGGGTGCCAGTGGCAAAAACCTCGATTACGGCGCTTCCAGCTGGTTTGGTTGGACGGTGTTGAGCCAGCCGACGTTCTACTCCAATTTGTCGAACGGTGGCAACGGCGACTTCAACCTCAACTTGCGGACCGATTGCCCCGCCCTCGGCTATTGTTTGAGCGAGGCGATGCGCGACCACCTCAACCTGAACGGTGATCACGCCGTGGCCATGCCCGGTATCGCCCGCGATCTGCTCTTCGACGGTGAAGCCAGCTGGTTCGAGTATCCCGATGGCACGGCAGGTTTCGACGCCGTGGTCTACGACAAGAACGACGTCAATCGCAAGTTCGCCATTTCGGTCGTCCTCGGTGATCGCACCTATCTGGCCCCGGCGGGTAGCCCCAAGAAGCAGCTTCCCTCCAGCGCCTACTTGCCGAATGGGCCGGCCAACACCGACAACTGGTGGTACTACCCGACCTGGAGCGCCACCTTCGTCGGCCTTGATGACTTCGCCGGTGCGGAAGTGGCGGTGACCCGTCGCGGCCCCGCCTTCCAGGTGGGCGTCGGAGCTAGCAACAAAAATCTTGAGTTTGGTGCCTCGGCTTGGTTCGACTACCAGACCATTTCGCAGCCGACCGGCAACATCACGTTCCCCAATACGGGTAGTGGTGACTTCAACCTCAGCCTGCTATGCCCCCCCGGCCAAGATCCGCCGACCGATCCGGAAGATCCGCCAGCCATGCCGGCCGAAGGTTGTGTCGCCCACCAAGTGGTGACCTATACCCCGGGCAACCGGGCCAACGGAACGCCGGTCATCCCCCAGCGCTCCGATGCCACCAAGGCCCTGGGCGAGCCGGAAGGCGGCGACTGGTTGAACTTCGTAGCCCTCGGCTTCGGCGGTGTGCTCGAGCTCGACATGGGAGCGCGCATCCTCAACGGTGGCGGCGACGACTTCATGATTGTCGAGACGTCCTTCGGCAGCCCAACCTGTGACGCCTACCCGGAGACGGCCAGCGTGCTGGTCTCCCAAGAAGGTGTCAACTGGGTCGACGTTGGAAATGCCTGCCAAGACGGCGATTTCGACCTCGGTCCGCTGCCTTGGGCGCGCTACATTCGGATCATCGACATTTCGAACCCCGATGCCTTTCCCAGCGATGCGGATGGCTACGATGTCGACGGTGTGATCGCGACCCTCTGTGAAGACGACACCGCGGCGGCTCCGAATCACTACAAGGTGGCGGTGAATCCTCAATTCGGTGAAACTGCTCACATCAGCGAGATTCGCTGGCGCGATGCCGAGGGGCATCTGATCCGCTTCGACCGTGGTGACGTGACGTCCCTCTTTCCGAATGCCGAGTTGGTGGTCGACAACGCGCTCACCACCTACTGGACCGCCGAGCGGGCACGTCAGGTTCCCTCTTTGATCTTCGGTCGCGACGGTCGCGACTTGGTCATGCCGGGTTCTGTCGAGGTGAGCTTCTTCGGACCGGGCAGTGGCTCGACGCCGCAGCTCACCTTCTATGCCTCCAGCGATGGCGTCAAATGGACCGAGCTGACCGCCGTCAGCACGACTCCCACGACGGGTGCTCCGGTTCTCTCCGGAAGCGCCGGCAACATGGGTTCCGGTATCACCGGAGGTGGCTCTGCCGGCTGGCATCTCTTCCGTTTCGAGACTCCCTGAACAGGGATAAACTCCACAGAGCCCCCTGAGGGCTCAACCTTTTGAAAGGGCACCGCATTTTGTGGTGCCCTTTCTGCATGATGCGACAAAAAGAAATCTTCCTCTTCTGGCTGCCCCTATTTGCCAGCTGGCTCCTGATGACCGCCGAGGGGCCGTTGCTCAGCTCGATGATCAACCGCTTGCCCCACGAAGTGGTGATGCTGGCGGCTTTGGGTATCGTCTTCTCTTTGGCGGTGACCATCGAGAGCCCGGTCATCAATCTGTTGTCGACGGCGACGGCTTTGGTGGAGGACCACGCCTCCTATCTCCTGGTGCGTCGCTTCACCGTCCACGCCATGATTTTTGTCACCGGCGTGGGTGGCGTGCTCGCCTTCACGCCGTTGTTTGGCCTGGTGGTGATCGAGATCCTGGGCACACCGACGGAGGTGGCCCGGTGGGTGCGTCCCGGGCTCCAGGGGCTGGTTCTGTGGAGCGCCGCCATCGCCTGGCGGCGTTTTCTGCAGGGAATATTGATCCGCTTCGGCGAGCCTCGGCTGGTAGCTAGGGGCACCTTCGTGCGGTTAGTGGCCACCGCTGGCACCGCCTTCGGGCTCTACGCCTGGAGCTCCTGGCCCGGCATTTATCTGGCCGCTGCGGCGATGATGGCCGGAGTCACCACGGAGGCGCTCTACGCCACGTGGGTGAGCCGTCCGCTGATCCGCCAACTGGCCACCGGTAGATCACTGGCCACCGCCAAGTCTCCGGGCCAGGAGCCGAGCTCCGAGCCTCTCACCTATCGGCGCCTCTTTTGGTTTCACTTACCCCTCGCTGCCACCTCGGTGCTGACCCTCATGTCGCAACCCCTGGTGGCCTTCACCTTGGCTCGTCTGGATCGACCGACACTGAGCCTGGCAGCCTGGCCGCTGGTCTTTCAAGCCATGCTGATGCTTCGCGCTTCGGCCTTCGCCTTGCCAGAAATGGTGATCGCCCTGGCCGACCGTCCACAGGCCAAGGGGGCGCTGCAACGCTTCAGTCTCACCCTGGCGGCGACGGTCTTTTTGGTCATGGTGGCTTTTGCCTCGACGCCCTTGTTGGGTTTCTATTTGCTCGATGTGCAGGATACGACGCAGGAGATCTTTGAGCTCACCCGCGTCGGTTTGCTCCTATTCCTTCCCTTACCGGCCCTGACGACCTTGGTGTCATGGGTACGCGGCCTGTTGATCCATCGTCGGGCCACCCGCATTGTCAACGCGGGCATGGTGGTCCAGCTAACCACCTTGATCTGTGGCCTGGCCACCGGGCTGATGATGCAATGGCCGGGTATCGCCGTCGCTGCGGTGACCCTCGATGTGGCGTGGGGGCTACAGTTTCTGTATTTGTTTTGGCAGTATCGGCGGTTGGAGGCGGGAAGCCAGAGCATCTTGAGCTCGAGGATTGAAGGGACGCGATGACCCCGGGTTTGATACTCTCGGGTGTCTTGACAGGATTGGGCTAGAAAGATTAGCTTTTACATCCATTCATTGGAGAATTCGGAAAATGAAAAATTTGATTGGAGTGGTCGCGATTTCCACCGTCCTGCTGCTCGGCGCAAGTCATTCGGCAAGCTCTGAAGACCCATGTTACTCCTGCCAGGTCGCGGGCGTGGAAGGGGAGTGCACAGCAGTGTTTCCCGATGCCGGATTCGGCTTCAAGAACTGCTCGGTTGTAGCTGTCCCCCAGGAAGTGACGGTGTGTTTCGATGAACCAGTCAGGATCTGTCATACGTTTACCTACGACACCTATGAGTGCAGAGCAAGCAATCGCTGCATTCTCGCTCCTCCCTTTTGAAGGGAAATGCGACAACTTGAGCTGGGGTCGTTGATGCTTTGGTCTATTTCAAGCCCATTGCTCTCGGTAGCTCTGCTTCTCTTGGCGTTTTCAGGGCCTATCTTCGCGGAATCAGGAATCGTCGATGAATCCTTTGTCGACGTGGTGCGCCCTGATCGGGCTTCTGGTGGTTTCAGAGCGTTTCTGGAGATCCGAGGTGAGAGTCGTGTGTTGAACATTGTCGAGATCTCGCCTGGAGGATCTGCCGCACAAGCCGGTCTGAAAGTCGGCGATTTGATTCTCGCCCTGGATGGCAAGCCACTGCCTTGCTGGGACAGCGATCTCGAGCGTGTAAAGGCCATCGACCGTCTCTACTCGGCTGGTGATGTCGTTACAGTTTCTTTTAGTAGACCTTCCGATCAGGTGACTGGCCAAAATGAGGATGGTGTGCAGGAAACCGAGCTGACATTGCATGCGATGCCGCCGGAGACTCAAGAAGAGCTCATCCGCTGGGTGGCGATCGCCGAGCAGCGCTCGGCTGATGGTGAATCGCTGTACTGCCATGATGTTGAGCCCAGCGACAGCGGCACCCATTACGTATGTCGCGATGATTCGGACAGCATGACAAAGAAGCCGTGAGGTTGACCGTGAGACGCGCTCATGCCTCCAGAGCATTGGCGAGGCTATTCGGGTTGTTGTTGGTCTCCCTGGTGGGCAGCTTGCCGCTTGCGGCTTTGGAGCTCAAGGTTCTTTGCCGTGAGAGCCCAGTGTCATCGGGCACGGTATTCGTTACCGCTTCCGCAGCAGAGCCAGCAAAATCCAAAGCAACACTTGCAGTTACAGTGCCGTTGAATGAGCTCCAGCATGTGGATTTCGAATCCGAGCGTTCCGGGCCATGGGACATTAGAGCGGAGGTGGATGGCTGCTGGGGGCCTCCGGTAGTTTGGGCGGCCGGGCCTGAGGCCCCGAATACGATCATCATCGAGCTTGAAGCGGCTGGCAAGCTCGATTTCGGCATCAATGCAAAGCAGCTCCCGGACGATCTGGCCGTGTCCTTTATGTACCCTGTGGAAGATCCGAATCGAGTTGAGCGCTTCGAGCAAGCTTGTGAAGTGACCAATGGCCGTGGCCTCTGTGTCGTCCCTGCGCGCCGCCTAGACCTTCGACTGGTAGCTCAGAGCTACGCCCCTGTCTTTCTGTGGGACCTCGAGATTGAGCCTGGTGCGACTTTGCGGCTTGGTGATATCGAGCTCAAACCAGGGGCGTCGATCAGCGGCTGGGTTGTCGTCGTCGGCGACTCCGATCCTAGCGCCGAAGTCTCGGTTTGGTCTCGACGCGTTGCTGAGCCTAGAAGCACGAAAGAGATTCAACGTCGCTCGCTTGCGGAGCTCAAGGTCTCGACGGATGAGAAGGGACATTTTGTTGTGCCGGGCTTGGAAGTTGGCGCTTACGGCCTTTCGGCTCGCAGGAATGGGTTTTCATCCCTCTCCATCGAAGCCAAGATTGACCATGCCGGTCAAAGTGTGGCGCTGACTGAAACGCTGACTCTCGTTCCCCAGAGTCAGCTGACGGTGGATCTTGATCCTCCCTTGGATCCATGGCGCCAGCCTTGGCATATTCAAGTGACTCGGGAGACAGAAGAGCCAAACGTATTCGAGACCGTGGCGACGGGAGCCGCCGCGAACCATGGCACTTGGGTCGGTCCAGGAATGGACCCTGGTCAATACAGCCTTTCGGTTGTGGATTCCCAAGGTGGGACATGGAGATCGGAAGATGTTTCGCTTTTGGGAGGACCAGAGTCGCTATTTTGGCACATAGAAGTCGTTCCGGTTCGGGGCAGTGTGACGTTGGGCGGTGAGCCCTTGAAGGCGGATGTCTTGTTTGGCTCTGGTTCCAATGCCATCGCCTTCGAGTCGGGAGAAGATGGCCTATTCAGAGGACACTTGCCTAGAGAGGGCGCCTGGCCAGTGCGAGTGGAAATGGGCACAAAAACCGGAGGGGTACGACTGGCGGTCGACCCGGTGACGGTCCGACGGCGGTCGGGGAAATCATATGCCGAGATCGAGTTAGAGTTGCCCAACACGGTTCTCGAGGGCAAGGTGACCAAGAACGGAAAGCCGGCCAAAGCACTTGTTGTTGCATTACGCAAGCAAACCAACTCGGTAGCGGAGCGCAATTCTGGTGCGAAGCGGGCTTCGGAGTTGGTCGTTTGGTCCGATGAAGAGGGGGCCTTTGAAGTGCTGGGACTTTCGCCGGGCCCCATCGAGATCCGGGCTTCAGATCGCACTGCCGAGTCTGACTGGTCAAGTATCGACATTGTTGAGGACCAGCCCGCGCTTGTCGAGCTCGAGTTGGCCGAGCGTCTTACCTTGCGTGGTCGAGTTGTGCATCGAGACCACCCGGTTGTTGGAGCCAAAATTCTCGTGCTCTTGGACGGGAACCTGTCGACCTCAGCGGCGACGGGAGGATCGGGAGAATTTCGCTTCAAGTTGCCGAGCTATGCCCGTTCGGGCGATTTGATCGTGGACCCGGGTAGCAGTGGAGGCATCGTGCTCGCATCATTCCGTGTCGAGTCCGAGAATGACGCTGATATGTTGATCTCTCTACCGTCGGGTAGCGGCCAGCTCATCATGGGAATCGATCCCAGTATTCCACCATCGCCTTCGGTCCGCTCTTTGGCCGACCTTGTAGCCGAGGGGATGCTCTTCTACAACGGAGCCGGTGTGTCTATCCGGCAGCTTCTGGACTTCTTTCCGCCGAACGGCAGGCTATTCGATGGTGGAATACCTTTGCCGCGGGTTGCGGAGGGACAGTGGCTGTTTTGCCCGATTTCCACCACGGAGAAAAAGAAAGACTGCCAATATTTCCAAGTCTACAGCGGCTCGTCAGAGCTGATCTCGGCTAGTGAGGGCAGTTTCGAGAGCCGATAGGGTCGGCCGGTCCCCGGCAAGCGCACTGCCAGCGGAGTGCTTGGTCCTCTGAACGGCGAGGCGGGCAGGGGCAATAACGCGCTCGCCAGGATGCCGATCTCGATCCGTTGCCCTGAGCACGATACAGCGGGATCATCGGCATTTCCGATGGCGACAACTTTTCAGCGACGGTGACATCGCTTGGGGACTGCAGTTCTCGTACCTGTATTGGCAACATCGGCGGTTGCAGAGTAGAGAGGAATCCGTGAGCTGAAGCCCCGCACTGTGAAGCGAACACGGTCTGCGGGTAGAATGGCCGCAGAGGTCCAATGCGCATGATTGAAGAAATCCGTCTCGAAAACTATGGCCCGTTTCGTCAGGCAGGCCTACGATTAGGTCAACTGACTGTCTTGGTGGGGCCGAATGCGTCGGGCAAGAGCACTCTCCTAGAAGCCCTTCACTGTTTGGCCGAGCAAAGCCCAGGTCAACCAGGATGGATTCTGAAGGGACGAAATAGGAGCGCGTCTCCAAACGAAACTACGCATGTCGATGTATTTTCAGAGGGCCGTAAGGTGGGTGGAGCAGCTTTTGATCCTCAATTCCGCCTTGACCCATTCGAGAATGAAGACTCTGTTGCCGACGGCTCCAGGTTCCAGAGCACGTTTCTTCGCCTCGATCCAGGGAGACTAAGGGAGGCCTCCTACATCCCCTCGGCCTCACCTGAGATGAAGGAAGATGGCTACGGCCTGGCAACCGCCTTGGCCGGCATGAAGCTTGCCGATAGCGGTGACTTCGAGACAGTCAGCGACCACCTGCGCAGAATCGTGCCTACCTTCGAAAAGCTGAAGATCCAGAGGGCCAAAGTGAGGGACTCGGAAGCCTTTGGCGAAGAGCTGGTTTTCGACATGAAAAACGGTCCGGGTTTGGCGCCTGGCCAAGTAAGCGATGGGACGCTTTTGACCCTAGGTATTCTGACGTGCCTGCGGCAGCGCCTGGCGGCTCGCCGGCAGGACCAGGATTTCATCTGTTTGATCGACGAGCTTGAGCGTAGTCTCCACCCCAGGGCGTTGGGCGAGCTCATCGGGCACCTTCGCCAGCTGGCGGAAGACACTGATACGCAGATACTTGCTACCAGCCATTCACCATATCTCTTGGACTCCCTGAAAGCCGATGAAGTACGCCTCACCGGATTTCTCGAGGACGGTACCGCGACTATACGCGAGCTGTCTGAGCATCCCGAGTTCGAGCGCTGGAAAGATGAGATGACCCCCGGAGAGTTTTGGAGCATGGTCGGCGAGGAGTGGGTGGCTTGACGACAGGTGCAGCGTTTCGTTTTGGAATCGTGGCGGAAGCCGAGGCGGATGCGGTGGTCGCCACGGACTTGGCGGGGCGTGTTTTGGGGGCCGAGGTGCTTTGGTTTCAACAAGCCGCTTATGTCAGCTGGCAAGGGCTGCATGCCGGCGATTCATTCCTACCCTGGCGCCGGGTCAAAGAAGAAGCGCAGCAGCGTCGAGTCGTGCGGCACGGGAAGTTTCGTGCTAGTCCGGGAATGTTCGACGAGCGGCGAGCCAGGCTCGCCATGCGTTTATTCCTCACCCTGGGGACACCGCCAGATGGTGTGATCTTGGTCCGTGACACGGATGCCAAGGGGGAGAGGAAAGAAATCCTAGAGCGGTTTCGTGACGAGGGGTTCAGCGCCTTTCCAGTGGTCTTGGCATTGCCCCATCCGAAATTGGAATGTTGGATTATTGCAGGCTTCGAGGCACGGGACTCATCAGAAGAGACGGCGCTGAAGGAAGCGCGCCAGAGATTGGGGTTCGACCCTCGCCAGCATGCCGACCGGCTGTCGGCAGAGGGCAAGAAAGGGAAAAAGAACGCCAAGATCGTCCTCGATAGCCTGGCAATGGCATGGGACCGTCGCTGTGCCTGTTGGCTGGAAACAGATCTAGAAATTCTGAGCTCTCGGGGCGCAAGGACGGGTCTGAAGGCCTACTTCGAAGATCTTCGTGAGCGTCTCCTGCCCCTGTTCTTTTGAGCCACTACCGCCGCTCCGCCGCCAGCTCCGCCAACAAACGCGCACTGGCGGCGGACCGCTCAGTCCACTGGCCGGCGAGATGGGCCGGCGCCAGGTCGAGCTTGGGATGCCGCAGCGACCACGCTTCGGCCTCGCTCGCCAACCAGCCGAGGATGCCGGCGGCGTCTTGCATGAGCAAACCCTTGAGGACAAATTTGCGCTCCGCCAGGCGGACACCGAGATCGAGCTGCCGGGCGGCGTGACGCAGGTCGTCGCGGACGATGAGCAGACCACTGCGCAGGGGGGCGAGCAGGGAGTCGAGGAAGGCTTCGAGACCTTCGAGCCGGGGATCGGCGATGCCCGGCGCCCGTTGCATGAAGGTCGGTTCCTCCTGGGGCATGGGTAGAGCGGCGACTTCGGCCCGCAGGGTCTCCTGCAACAGCGCCCCCCAGCGTTGATAGAAGGAGGGGGCGAGGTCGTCGAGACGCGATAGCCACGGGGGAAGCCAAGTCAGCAGGTGCTCGTGCAAGAAGGTGGAGCGCAAGAGCCGCCAGCGCTCCTGCTGCGCTGCTGGCGCATTCTGTTGCAGCTCTTCCAACTGCGCCAGATAGGTCAGCATGATGGTCAGGTGGTCGCACTCCAAGGGCGGCTCGAGCTCGAGAATGCGCCAGAATCCAGCGATACGATCCCGCGCCTCTCCCCCCAGCATGCCCTCCTCGCTGAGATACACCGAGGCATAGGGGTAGAGTTGAAACTGGAACAGATCGGTGTGCTCGATGGCCGACGGCAACGGCCCCAGATCGACGAGATCCGCCAAGGCCTGTAGCGGGCCCGAGGCCTGGGACGGTGGCTCCAGGAGAGCCCCGAGGGTGCGCAAGAGCTCCACGGTGATGGGTGGCGCCGATCTAGCCCTGTTCGGGCTCTTCGGGAAGTGCGAAGGCTTGGCGACTGGGCCGTAGTGGGCGGATCAACCAGTGGGGGCGGCGGGTGCCATCCGGCGAGTGTTGGCGGGCGGAGCGGGTTTTGGTCATCCACTGGGCAAAAACTTGTCGCGAGCGCTCGGTGTCGACGGCGATGTCGCCGTAGCTGTCGCCGGGCTCGGCCCGCCGCACGTGGACCGCCTGATGCCAACAATGCATGCCCGAGATGGGGTCGGGGTGGACGGAGAAGGTCAGGTTCTGGTGCACGCCGACATCGGTCCACCAGATGCGCTGGGTGTCAGGGTCTTCAGACTTCCAGGGACGCACCCCTTGTTGACGCCGCAACTGCCAGCGATCCCCCTGTTGATCCAGACCGACGGTGGCCATCAGCTGGCGCTGGCCGTTCTGGTGATCGTCCCCCGCCAGGCGCCAGCGACCCATGTGGTGGCTACAGGCGACGACCCCCGGACGGATGCCCTCCGTCACCCAGGCTTTGACCACGAAATGACCGATCTCCGTCTCCACCCGCACCAGATCGCCGGTCTTCACGGCCAACGGCGCAGCATCTTGCGGATGCAGCCACAGAGGATTGGTGTGGGCGATCTCGTCCAGCCACTTGGCATTGGCGCTGCGGGTATGGATCTGCACCGGCAAACGGAAGGTGGAGATCAGGACTTTCTGATCGTCGGCCATGTGCTCGGGATGCACATGGCTCTTGATGTAGGTTGGGATCGCCAGCTCGGGCCAGCCCCAGGCGGCCAAGGTGGGGGAAAAGAACTCGAGGCGGCCACTGGGGGTCGGGAAACCCCGCAAAATCTCATCATCCACCCGCACACCGGCCGGTCGTCGGCCGTCGGCATCGCCGTCCGGGGCACCGGTGGGGGCGAGATTCGGCGACGGCGGCTTGGGCGCTCGGGTAAAGACGCGGCCGTGATCCGTCTCGGCGATGTCGTCCAGCTCGTCGGCGGGCACCGGCTGCTCGTAGACCGGTCCGATGTTGCTGGCCACCTCAAAAGCGCCGAAACGGCGCATGTAAGCTAGGGGAGTCAGTCCTTCCGCCGCCGCCTTCTCCGGCAGGCCGGGGACGGAATTCTCAAAGATGAAGCCATAGTACTCGTCGAGCCCTAGACGCTCGCCGGGGCGCTGCTTGGACTCGGCGAAGGGGCGGATGCCCAAGGAGCCGTCGGGGTCAATGCGCCAAGTCAGCTCGAGCCATAGCTCGTTTTCTTCCCACACCTCGCCCGGATTGACTTGCCGGGTGTCCGTCACCGTTGTCCCTTGGCGTTCCTTGACGGCCCGTAACACCGGTTGGCGAAAGCCAATCCACTGACCGTCGTGCGTCTCGTAGGAATGGATATCGTGACGTTCTGCCGAGTGCCCCATGGGCAACACGTAGTCGGCGAAGTAGGCGGTTTCGTTCCAGGTGGGGGTGAGGGCGATATGCATGCCGACTTTTTGGGCGTCGCGGAGCATCTCGATCCACGAAAAGCCGTCCGGGTTGGTCCACACCGGGTTATAGACCCGTGTGAAGTAAACATCGAGCCGCTTCTTTGAATCCCGCATCAAGTGGGGCAAGAGGAACGACAGCTCATAGTTCGAGAGGGGAAACTCCTGCGGCCAGCTGAGGTCGTTCCACACCTTGGGATGCTGCGGCAGGTGGATGGGTTTGGCGACAAATTTGTTCCAGGCGTTGGGGTACGTTCCGCCCTCCGTGGCCACCGCGCCGAGCAAGCAGTTGAGGAAGAAGAGGCAGCGGGCCACTTGCCAGCCCCCTTCGTTACCGGCTCCGGCGCTGCGCCAGTTGTGGCTGGCCAGACGGGTGCCGGCGCTGGCCACGGCGTGGGCCACCTGTTCCAAGGTGGCCGCGTCGACCCCCGATTCGGCGGCGGCGAAATCGAAGGTATAGGGCTCGTAGACGGCTTCCAAAAGGCGCTCGAAGCTGTCGAAGGAAGGCTCGACCCCGGGATGCTCCGTCTCCAGCCAATCCTGCCAATTCCACCATCGGCGGACGAAATCACGATGGTAGTAGCGCTTGCGGATCAAGTAGCTGGCGATGGCCAAACAAATGGCGGCTTCGGAGCCCGGCTGTGGAGCTAGCCAGAAGTCGGCGTGGGTGGCGGTGTTGGAGAGGCGGCTGTCGAGCACGATGAGCTTGGCGCCGCGCTGTTTGGCTTCGAGGATACGCTGCGCGTGGGGATTGAAGTAGTGGCCCGTTTCCAGGTGAGAGCTGATCAGGAAGATGACCCGCGCTTTGGCGTAGTCGGGGCTTGGACGGTCGATGCCGCACCAGAATTGATAGCCGGCCCGGGCCCCCGCAGAGCAGATGTTGGTGTGCGAGTTGTGGCCGTCGACTCCCCAGTTGGCCAGCACCCGTTCAGTGAAGCCATCTTCGCCGGGCCGTCCGACGTGGTACATGATCTCGTTGTGCCGTTTTTCCACCAGAGCTTTGCGGATGCGCTGCGCCATGTCGTCGAGGGCTTCGTCCCAGGAAACCCGCGCCCACTTGCCTTCGCCCCGTGCTCCAACCCGTTTCAAGGGATAGAGGATGCGATCCGGGTCGGTGATCTGGTTGAGGGTGGCGGGGCCCTTGGCGCAATTGCGACCGCGGGATCCGGGATGCTCGGGATTGCCTTCCAGCTTCTTGATCTGGCCGCTGTCCTGATCGATATAGGCCAGCAGGCCGCAGGCGGACTCGCAATTGAAACAGGTGGTGGGCACCAGGGAATAGCGTCGTTCCACCCGTCGTGGCCACGCCTTGGCGTCGAGCTCGGTCCAGTCGTCCCAGCGCTCTTTGGGTGGGAAGGCCGCGAGATGGATTCGGCTGGCGCCCGGATAGAAGGTTTCGCCACGGGCCTCGGTCTCGGCCCGTGCAGCGCTGACGCGTCGATTGAGATCTTGGATGCTCATCGTGCTCCCGGGATGGCGGATGGGGACGTGGGTTCGGCGACCTGCCGTCGCCGATTCAAGGGGGCCCGGCGGGCGGTGGGCGAGCTCATGCCAAGGGTACGCTCTGGCCCGCTTGCACATAGGCATGCTCGAAGGCCAACAAGCCTACCAAGGCAACGGGCGCCACGGCGGCGCCGAGCCAGGGGGCCAGCACCGCGACGCTGCTCAAGGCGATGCCCCAGCGGAACGGCAGGCGGTAACGGCCGCTGGTCATTTCATGGGCTGCCAAATGGGCGTGGGCGGTGACGTGGGCCAAGGTGCTCTCGCCCCACACCAGCAGCACATGCAATAGGCTGGCACCGGCCAGAACCCAGAGCAGGGCCGTGGTGGCGGTCGGCTGTTGTACGACGGCGACGGGGAGCAGGCTGGCGGCACCGGCCAGCAGGGTTTGCACAAACAAATGGGGCGGTAGCAGCGGGCTCTGCCACAGGTCGCGGGCCTTGGCTTGGGCGAAGAGGTAGGCGGTGTAGACGGCGGTCAAGGTGGCCAGAGGCAGGCCCGGAATCATCAACGGGCCATGGGCACCGTCGATGCCCAGTAGGGTGGCGCCGAGATGGACCACCAAGACCACGCTGTAGCCGGCGATGATGAAGGCTCCCCGCACCAACCAGCTCTGCCATTGGGGACGGGTGAAGATGAAATAGAAGCGTTTGGGCTGTTCGAGATCCCAGATTAGCAAGCCGCCGGTGATGGCTAGAAAGATCAGGGCGACCACCGGAGCTGCCCATTGCCAAAGCCAGCTCTCGCTCGGCAGATTACCGCTGAGCACCAACAGCAAGGGCACCAAGTAGGCGCCTGCGGCAATGCCTTTGGTGAGCGTGTAGAGACTGACCCGCCAGTCCCAAGGGATCTTGTGGGCCACGTCATAGGACAGCACGGCGGCGGCGGAGGAGTTGCCATGGTTCCTGGGCTCGATACCCTCCGGGTAACCGGAAACTACGAAGTCCGCGCCCTGCTGTTGCTCACTCCACATGAAGAGGCCGCCACCGGGTCGCTGGGCCGCCAAGGGATCGAGGGTGGCCTGGTGAGCACCGCGGTAGAAGAGCTTGGGCTGTGTCTCTTTCTCGGGACGGCGCACCGCCACGGGCTCACGATGCACCATTTGGGAAACCCGTGAGGACGGATCGTTGAGATCTCCCACCATGATCGCTTGGGTCGGGCAGACCACCGCACAGGCCGGCTCCAAGCCGACATCGAGGCGATGGGCGCAGAAGTTGCACTTCTCAGCCGTGTGGTCCTCGGGATTGATGAAGATGGCGTCGTACGGACAGGCGGCGATGCAGGCCTTGCAGCCAATGCAGGCGTCCTTGTCGAAGTCGACAATGCCGTCCTCGCGCCGATACATGGCCGAGGTGGGGCAGGCAACGGTGCACGGGGCGTCGTCACATTGGTTGCAGCGGGTCACCTGAAAGGCTCGGCGGGCTTGGGGAAAGCTGCCGATATCCACCGATTTGACGTAGGTCCGGGTGACGGACAGCGGTACGTCATTCTCTGATTTGCAGGCGGTGGTACAGGCATGACAGCCGATACAGCTCTCATGGTCGATGACCTTGGCCCACTTGACGGGCAGACCTTGGTCAAGGCTCGCGTTCAGCATGCTTCCTCCAAGTTGTCTCAGACGGTCCCCATCTTACCCTGCCGAGGGCCCCCACGACAGTTGCATCTTGCAACCCAAGGCTGTTGCATCTTGCAACCCTCCTAGGCCACCGATCCCAAGGCGAAACCGGCCGTCTTTTGGCCGGCCATCAAGGTTCCCGGGAGGCCGACCGTGGCCCTTCTGATGGAATAAGCGACAGTGCTACAATCAAGATAGGACCCTAAAAAGTGCTGTGATCGGTAGGTGCCATGCCATTGGGCTCGACGATCGCGCCATCCGGTGAAAGAGGAGAACGCATGGACGTCGCCCTTCTGAAACCCCCCAGCTCGGGAATCCTCGGTCTCGAAATGATCACCTTCGTCGAGCCCCTGGGCCTTGAGTGCGTGGCTGGCACCTTGGAACCGGAGGGCCATGCCTGCGCCATCTACGATCTCCGAATCGACGGGCTGGAAGCAGGCATGGAGAAATGCCGCCGCTTCGCGCCACAGGTGGTGGGGATTCAGTGCAATTTTACCACCGAGCGCTACCGCACTATCCAGGTTGCCAAGGAAGTGAAGCGGCAGAACCCCGGCGTTTTTGTCGTGGTCGGCGGCCACGATGCATCCCGGGATCCGGGTTGGTTCCGCGATCCCTCCATCGACGCCGTGGCGGTGGGTGATGGCGAGGAGATCATGTTGCCCTTGGTGGACGCCTTGGAGCGCGATCGCGATCTGAAGACAGTTCCCGGCCTCCGCCTCAACCGTCCGCACGGCCAAGAGGATACTGGCCATGCCCCTTCCCGCCGCAGCCTGGACGACATCCCCCTGCCGGCCCGCCATCTGCTCGCCGACTACGCGCCCCATTACTTCATCAATTTCCGCAAGCCCTTGGCGCTCCTCGAAACGGCCCGCGGCTGCCCGTTCAAGTGCAATTTCTGTTCGGTTTGGAAGTTCCACGAGAGCACTTTCCGGGAGAAATCACCGCAGCAGGTAGTCAAGGAGCTGGCTTCCATCGAGGCGCCCAATATTTTCATCACCGACGACATTTTCTGGATGAATGTGCGTCGCGGCCACGAGCTGGCGGATGCCATCAAGGCCTCGGGCATTCGCAAATTCTTCACCGTGCAAACCCGTACCGACATCATCTGCCGTCACCCCGAGCTGATCGAAAAATGGGCAGAATGCGGTGATCTGGCCATCTTTCTCGGTGTCGAGAAAGTGGACGATGCGGGGTTGGCCTCGGTCAACAAAAAAAACACGGCGTCCAACAACGAACGGGCCATCTCGATTCTCAAGGACCTCGGCGTCGGCTTCACCTGCAATTTCATCGTCGATCCAAGCTGGGATTACGAAGATTTTACTCGCCTCAGGGAATGGATCGCCCTGCACGGGACGTACAACAGTGGCTTTTCCGTGTTGACCCCACTGCCCGGGACGGATCTTTGGAAAGATGTCGAAGCGGACGTCAATGTCAAAGATTGGGAGCTCTTCGACATCGTCCATACCGTGCTGCCCACCAAGCTGCCCATGGACGAGTTCTACTCCGAGTATTCTAGGCTCTGGCGCACTGCTTTGGAGGTGCGCTACCAGCACCGGGGCAAGGCCCGGACCTACTTTCAGTTGGGAGCGGCGCTGGCCACCGGGCGTATTGGTTGGGGCGACGCCAAGCGCGGGTGGAACCTGGCCAAAGAGCTGAGTCAGCCGCAAACGTTCCTCGCCGGCCATGCGCGCAGTGCCCAGCAGCAAGCCGTGCTCTGACGGATTGGCGGTGGATGAGGGCAGCGAACGCGGTCGTTGGGCCGCGGCGGCTTGTTTGATGCGGCGATGAAAATGGAGAAAATTTGATGAAACTCGATGTCGATGCCTTGTTACCCGGCCTCTTGCCCGGGTCCGATCAACCCGTAGGTCAAAGCGCTTTTGAAGTCCCTAAGCTTTCCCTCGGCAAACAGGGAAAGGACATCGAGGTCTTCGATCAGCCCTTGACCTTGGGGGCCGATTTGTCGTCTTCGGCCCAGATCGAGGCCGGCTCGGCCGAGATCGACGATCCCTTCGGCAGCGGCACGTCTCTCGCCGCCCCCGACGGAACGAGCTTCGCTTGCGTGCAATTGGCCGCCGATGTGCAGATCGCCGGGGAAGCATCGTCCACCGCCCAGGGGGCGGCCCTGCATCTCAAGGCCACCGGCGCCAGTGGTTTCAGCTATCGACATCTGCTGCCGGTGGCCCAGGACGAGACCCGCCTAAAGGCATTGACCGCGGCGGTCGAAGGCGTTCGGGTGCCCAGCATGGTGTCGTTGGCCGGCCTGGTGCCCGGCGAGAGCCATGACGCTACCGCCAAGCTAACCCTCGGTTTCAACGCCGACTTCAGCGCTGGTGCCAGCACCCAAACGGCGCTGACCCAAGCCCTTTTCGACGGCCTCTCGGCGCAAGCTGAGGTGATGGCCTCAGCCACCCTCAGCGCCGGCCTAGGCATGGCCCTCTACGACACCATGACCTTCATCGTGGGGCGGGACACCGAGGCCGACAGTTGGCCGCGCATCCAGCTGCAGAAGACCAAGAAGCGGAGCCTCAGCCTCACCTCGACCCTCCAGCTACAGGTCAAATACGATTTTGGCAGCAGTCTGATCACCCTGCTCGAAAACGCCCTCGATCAAGTGCCGATTCCCAAGCTGCTGACCACCTTGCAGGAAACGAATGCAATTCTGGTGTCGGGGGATTGGCATACCGTCCAAGCCAAGCTCTCCAGCGAAGGCGCCCAGGTGCTCAACGAGCTCCTCGACGGTACCGGTTGGAAGTCGTGGTTGAACCAGTCTCCCGAGGTTGCCGACTTCCTCGCTTTCAGCAACAAACTGGTGGACAACTACAACAGCCTCGATGAGCGGGTCCAGAGCTTGTGGAGCCAACTGCTCGGCAAGTCAGATCTGGGCACCGGCTCCAAGCTGCGCCAAGCCTTGACGCAGCTCGCCGGCATCGATCCCAAGCAAGTCAACCTACTGGAGGGCTTGAGCCAGAACGCTGACCTCAACGAGGTCCTGTCGCTGGTGCAGCACCTGACCGGTGAGACCCTCGATGACATCCTCTTGGATTCGATCCCTGGCGCCCAAGCCACCTTGGGCAAGGCGGTCGCTCTAGCGCAGCAGGCGGTGCATTTCCTCGACGACACCCCACAGGCGGTCCTCAGCAAAGTCGAGGCCTTCGCCCAGAAGGCGGGCATCACCCAGACCATCCAGTTCCTGGCCACTAACGCCACCTCCACTGCCTCGATCGAGAGCTTCGTGTCCAGTCGCATCCAAACCCTGGTCAGCCGTCTGGTGGGCAAGGCTTGGGATCAGATCCAGGCGTCGGATCTGCAAAAAGTTCAGGACTGGGCCAAGAAGCTACAACCTATCTTGGAAGCCCCCAACGACCTGCGCAATGAGCTGGAAAGCAAGATCAAGACGACGTTGCAGAAGCTCATCGGTGAAGCCAGTTTCTCCGCCAGCCTGTCGATTGACTACGAAGCAAGTCGTTCGGCGTTGTTGGATGTCGAGATCAATCCTGAGAAGACAGATCTGATGCGCAAAGTCGAGAACGCCATGGCGGGCGGCAAGATTTGGGAAATCCTCGGTCACCTGGTGGAATCAGATCAGAGGATGGTCGACAAGGACGACGACAAGGGCAAGGCGAAGCGGGCGCCCGAGGAGTTGCCGTTCCGCATCCGCCAATGTGTCTTCATGAGCCGGCGGGTGCGCAGTCGTTCCTTCGGCCTGTCCTTCAAGGGATTCGGCTGCAATTTCAATCGCCAAGGGATCGTCCAGCGTATCGAAGAAGCGCGGGTGGAGGTTCTACCCGAGCGTGACGACGATGGCCAGCTGGTGCGCCAGGGCACCTATTCGGCGGGTTTTTCGCGGCGTGACGTGCTCGGCCCGGTGACCAACGAAACCGCCATTTGGTTGGAGAGCCAAGCCCAAGGGGCGGGAATTGATTTTTCCAGGGAATATCAGAACCAACCGCAGCCCAGCCTGCGTTTGGTGTTCACTTGCGAAGACAAGTTCGCCACCTCGGCCAAGAACCAGCTCATGTCGGAGCTCCTAGAGGGTTTTGGTTTCGCACCCAACGGCGTCATCGAGCAGCGGGTCATGCAAGGTTTCACCACCCAACTCTCGGTGTCGTTCCACTTTGTCGACCAAGATGGCCAGAGCCTCGAAGCTCTGGTCGGGGGCACAGGCAATGCTTCGGGCTGGAATCCCGATTTTCTACAGGCAGCCCACGCCTGGTTCCGTCGCAGCGTCGACGAGCGTTTCCTCACCGCCGCCCAAAACGTCAGCTGGGGTGCCTTCCTCGATGCGGTCATCAGTACCCCAGTCTTCGAAGAGAACTGGTCCGCCGGTCTCTTTCCCTTCCTGAACGTTGCCGCCAAAAACTGGTTGAGCGTCCCGGTGGCGACTAAGAATGGTATCCAGCGTCAAGTTCCCGTGCGCTGGACGACGGAGCGCAACGTCGCAAAACCCAACATGGAGCTCGGTTTGCTCTACGGCAGCCTGATTCCCAAGGGTCGCCGGGGCCTGGCGGCCAAGCAACGGACCTTGGAAGCCTGGGAGACCCTCGAAACGACCCACAACGATGCCAACTACCGCACCCTGAGCCGCCGTTTTGTCAATGGTTGCCTGCGTTCGGCGGTCTACGGCCCCACCTGGACCAGCTCCCTGTTCATCCTCTGGCTCACCTTGGTGCGTCTCGAGCGACGGCAACCGGATCTCCTCCCCTCGGCCCGCGGCCTTGCCCTGCTGCGTTTCCGCACCGATGACAATGAGGAGTGGCAAGAGCCCATCCGCATGACCCTGCCCCACGGCATCATGCCGCAGACTGCGTGAGCGCTGGTTGCCCGGCGCCGTCTCCGGGTACTCAGTCCTGCGATGTGTCCGGGAGCAGGAAAGGCTCGCCACGGCGGTAGCTTCGACGGGCCACCGTCCCCAAGACCGCGTCCAAGGTGTCGGGGCTAGCGCCGAATCCGGGGCGCACGACCCGCAAGTCCTGCGGGCCGATGACCGCGCCCTGGGCGATATCGCGGGCCACAAAAATGCTCTTGCGAAACTGTAGATTGGCCGTCTCGCTGATGCCGGGGCCTTGGACCACGCCTTGCGCCAGGGCGGTCTCGACGGTGCGGACGGCCGAGACCAGCTCGGCAAATTCCGCCGGCTCCATGGAAAAGGCGCTGTCCGGGCCACCGTCGGCGCGGCGCAGGGTGAGGTGTTTTTCGATTACCGTTGCGCCGAGGGCAACGGCGGCCACCGCCGCCAGGTGACCGGCGCTGTGGTCCGATAGCCCCGCCGGACACCGGAAGCGTTCGGCCAACCATGGAATGTTGCGCAGCTTGAGATCCTCGGCGGCGGCGGGATATGCGCTGACGCAGGCCAAGAGCACCAGCGGACACGCGCCGGAGCGCAGCACTGCGACCGCCCTGTCGATCTCGTCGGTGGACGCCATGCCGGTGCTCATGATCACCGGCTTGCCGGTGGCGGCGATGCGTCGCAGCAAGGGAATATCGACCACCTCAAAGCTGGCCACTTTGTAGCAAGGGCAGTCGAGCTCTTCGAGGAAATCCACCGACGTGGGGTCGAAGGGGGAGCTGAAACAGAGCAGGCCAAGCCGTTCGGCTTCGGTAAATAGCTCGTAGTGCCAGTCCCAGGGGGTATGTGCCTGGTCGTAGAGCTCGTAGAGGCGACGTCCCGCCCAGGGGCCGTCGGCGATGCGGAAGTACTCGTTGTCGACGTCCATGGTGATGGTGTCGGCGGTGTAGGTCTGTAGCTTCACCGCGTCGGCACCGGCCTCGGCGGCGGCGGCGAGAATCTCCTTGGCCCGCTGTAGATCGCCGTTGTGGTTGCCGGAAAGCTCCGCCACCAGCAGCGCAGGTGCCCCTTGGCCGATGGGTCGGGTGCCGAGCATGACTTCAGCCATCATTTCAGCCATCATTTGGGTCCTTTCAGGCAAGACCGGTCTTCCCCGGATGCCTTTCCTAGACGATTTTCTCCAGGCGATAGACCCCGGGCTCGATCTCGTCGACGGGGGTATAGCCAGCTTTTTCGAAACATACCAGGGAAGCGGTGTTGTCGCTGCGGATCAAGGCCCGCAGCCGGTGGGCGAAGCGGCGGTCCGTAGCGAACTCTTGTAAGGCCGCCAGTAGCCGTCGTCCCATGCCTTGGCCGCGCCTCTCCGGGGCCACGGTGATGGAAACGGTGGCCACGTCCGCCTGCCGAGTCACCCGCACTGTGCCGGTGGGCCCCTGGGCATCCTCGGCGATGAAAAGGCGAGAGTCGGCATCGGAAAGGCTGGTGGCCAACCAACGCAGGTGGCCTTCCCAGGTGATCTCCGCAGGGCGCAAACGACTCTTGGCCACCGCCGGATCGATCGCCCAGTCGTAGAGCTGGCGGGCATCCCCGTAGCGGGCCGAGCGCAGAACATTCTGCTGCCGCGTCCAGCGGAGATCCTCGATGCGATCGGCGATGCGCTCGGCCGCTTGATCGTCGATCGGTGCCGGACAGACCTTGGCGGCGGTGACCTGCTCTGCCAGGTTGCCCAGCCCGTCGCGGGGCAGCACGGGCACGCCCAATGAGCGCAGCGCCGCGGCGCTGTCCGCTTGGTTGACCACCACTTCGACCGCCACCACCGGACATCCCACCGCCAACGCCTCCCAGGCCACGGTGCTGGCGGTCACCAGACAGACCGACGCGGTGGCCATGCGCTGCGCTAGCTCGGCGGCGGTCAAAGATCCCAGGCCGGCGGCGAAGCCGAGCCGACGCGCCTTGGCGTCATCGCACCCGACGACCCTTGCGGCCTGGCGCTGGGCGGCGGTGAGGGTCGTCGCCAAAGACGGCAAGAGGTCTGTGGCATCGGTGCCGCCGGGCACGATCAGCAGCCCGGTGCCGCCCCGCCATGGGGTGGCGAAGAAGATGTTTTGCAGCAGACGGTAGGCGGGGCCGAGGCAAGCCAGCACCGACGGATAGTCGCTGGCTTGGGCGGCGGCGTCGATCACCAGGTCGACCTCGGGATGGGGACCGGCAGGGCGATCGTGCAGCCAGACGCTCGGTCGCAGCACGGGGCCTTGGGCGTCGTTGCCGTCGCCCAACAGGAGGTCGTAACCCTGTTGAGGCGGGGCGGCCGCCTGCTCGAAGTCGATGTCGCGCCAGGCCCATGACGCCGGCCCCGTAGGGGTCGGCGTCAACCAGTGCACGCGGTGCCCGCGGGCCCGTAGGGCTTGGCCGACGAGACGGCTACGGATCAAGTGACCGGCCCCCACCGTCGCCGAGCCATCGGCCCACAGGGCGATGTGCATCACCGACTCCCCGCCACCGACCCGGCCTCAGCGAACCCGTGCCGCGCTCCGCCCTGCCGGCTCATGGGTCATACATCCAGACGGCTCAACAGGGCCTTCAGGCCATCTTGATCGAGCCACTGGTCGTTGCTGTCGGAGGCGTAGGCGAAGCCTTCGTCCACCGGTCTGCCGCCCAGGGCCTGCAGGTGTTCATGGCTGGCCATCGCCGGATGGTGCACCATCTCCGGTGCGATCACGTAGTGCTCGGGAAAGACAAAGGAGTGGCGTGCGTCGTCCTCGCCGATCATCAGCTCATGGAGCTTCTCGCCGGGCCGAATGCCGATGGTGCGGATCGGGGTGTCGGGGGCGATCACCGCCGCAAGGTCGGTAATCTTCATGCTGGGAATCTTGGGGACGAAGATCTCGCCGCCGAGCATGCGGTCGAAGTTGTCGAAAACAAATTGGGCCGCTTGCTCGAGGGTGATCCAAAAGCGGGTCATGCGTTTGTCGGTGATCGGCAGGGAGTCGCAACCGTCGGCCAGCATCTGGCGCCAGCGCGGGATGATGGAGCCCCGTGACCCCAAGACGTTACCGTAGCGTACGACGCTGAACTTGGGGCGGTCGTGGGCGCCGACATAGGCATTGCCGGCCACGAACAGCTTGTCGGAGCACAGCTTGGTGGCGCCGTAGAGATTGATCGGGTTGGCGGCCTTGTCGGTGGACAGGGCGATCACCTTTTCCACTTCGCGGTCGAGGGCCGCGTCGACGATATTCATCGCCCCATGGATGTTGGTCTTGATGAATTCCGTGGGGTTGTACTCCGCCGCCGGTACCTGTTTGAGAGCCGCCGCGTGAACCACCAGATCGACCCCCTTGAAGGCACGCAGCAGGCGGTCCTTGTCGCGCACGTCGCCGAGGAAGTAGCGCATCTTGGGGTGATCGAAGATGGGGTCCGATTGGCGCATCTCCCACTGCTTGAGCTCGTCGCGGGAGAAAACGATGACCTTTTGGGGGTCATGATCTCGCAAAGCCCGTCGGATGAAGACTTTGCCAAAGGAGCCGGTTCCGCCGGTCACCAGGACGGTTTTGTG
Source organism: Acidobacteriota bacterium (assembly GCA_029263315.1). Taxonomy (GTDB): domain Bacteria; phylum Acidobacteriota; class Thermoanaerobaculia; order Multivoradales; family J023; genus JAJCXR01. Next base: position 76,736 of record JAJCXR010000055.1, read on the forward strand.
CTGCAAAGGATCTGAGGTCGTCAAAGGGAGTCTCCTGAACCGGTAAGGGCCGGCGCAGTGTGTGTGGCGCAATGTAGATGGCGCAATGTATGTGGCGTCGGCCCAAAGGGCTTCAGGTTAGGACGCGGTGGCGCAAAAGTCATGGATCAAGTTGCAAAGGCGATCTTGATCTTCCGATCGGAACCCTGGGAAGCAGGGGAGCGAAACCTCGCGATCATACCAAGCCACCGCACCGGGATAGTCACCGTGTTGGCAGTCACCGCAGACCGGCTGCCCGTGCAGGGGAATGTAATGGACTTGCAGGGCAAATCCCGCCTCACGGGTCGCCGCAAAAAAAGCCCGTCGATCTCCGCGGCAGCGGGACCAATCGACCAACAAGGGTGCCAAATGCCAGAAGGGTGATTGGCCGGCAGGCGCCTCCGCCGCGGTGCAGGCCGGCAGCGGTGCCAGGGACGAACGGTAGCGCTCGACGATGGCCGCCCGCTCTGCTTTGAAGGCGTCGAGCCGGCTCATTTGGCTGCTTCCGAGGGCGGCTTGCAGGTCGGATAGCCGCTCGTTGCCGGCCAGGTGGTGAAATTCGTGGTACCAGGGTGCGGAGGCATCGCGCTGGGCGAAGGGGCCGGCTGTTCCTTGGCGCTCTATGCCGTGGTGTCGCAGGCTTCGAATACGCTCGGCGACGGCGTCGTCGCGGGTCACCACGGCACCCCCTTCACCGGTGGTGATGTTTTTGACCGGATGGAAGCTCAAGGTGGCGCCGGCGCTCAAGTCACCTGGACGCCAGGATGTGTCACGGCTGCCCAGGGCGTGGGCCGCATCTTCCAGCAACCCAATGCCACGCGCTCGGGCCACCTCGTTGAGGGAGGGCATGTCGCAGAGCCGCCCACAGAGATGGACCGGCACCACCCAGTCCAGCGCCGCGGTGCAGGATTTCAGAATCTCGGGGGTCAGTAGGCCGGTGTCGGCGTCGACATCCAGCAGCACCACCTCGGCTCCGAGCATCATGGCCTGGGAGGCGGTGGCCAGGAACGTGATGTCCGGCACCCCGACCCGTGTTCCCGGACCGATCCCCACCGCCTGATAGAGCAACCGAAGAGCGGAGGTACCGGTGCCCAGGGCCACCGCATGGGGTTGCCCACTGGCCTCGACCAGGGCGTCTTCGAAGGCGGGTATGGCGGGTCCGCAGGTGAGGAGATCGCCCTGCAGCACGGCATTCACCGCCGCGATGTCCTGCCGGCTGATCTGTTGTCGTCCGTATCCAATCATCGTCGGTCGCCCCGTCGTAAATGTTTGATCCCGTTCCCAGGGCCCTATGGCTCAGGCAGCACTGCGTCCGTGCTCGCTCGAAGGGCCCCCGCTGGCACCGATTTCGGTAGGACGGGACGGGAGCTAGGCTAGCATTGATCTTACGGCGTTTTATCGAAATCGGTACCGGGTGGAATCTGGCGCGCCTTGGCGACGAGATAGGCGAAGTCCGAGGGCAACTCTCCCCGTGCGATGCGTCGGCGTTCGGTCTCGAACAACCGAAACAGCAGCTGGCGGTGCGCCTCGTCCTCGACATCGAAGGTGGACAGGGTCTCGGTGAGCAGTAGATTCAGCAGCGTGCCGCCATAGGGTTTGTGCTCGACGACATCGAAGTAGTTGTCCAGCAGTGGCAGGATTTCAGCCGAGCGCACGGACTCGGTGGGGTCCTCGGCCAGCATCTGGGCGAGGGTGGGACGGTCGATGAAGGGTACGGTGCGGTGGGCCTCCGGCAGGTTTTGCAGCAGCTCGTTGACTTGCCGTAGCTGCGTATCGGTCCACTGGAAGCGGGTCGGGCCGACAAATTCGTTGAACATGAAAACACCGCCGGGACGCAGAGACTGATGGATATCTTGATAGATCTGCTCGAGGTTCTCGAAATGATGCAAGGCCATCTTGATGACCACAAAGTCGTAGGTGTCGGCCGGCAGCTGGAGCTGGTCGATGTCCCGCACGCCGTATTGGATACGCTGCGATATGCCGGCCTCCGCCGCTAGATGCTCGGCCAGTCGAATGGATTCCGGGCTGGCATCGTATGCATCCATGTGCTGCGCTGCATCGAGGGCAATCAAGGCCCGTTCCAGATTGCCACCACCGCATCCCAGGCTGAGGCCTTTGGGAACCGGGCGGTGCGGCAAGTGTTGGACGATGAAATGTTGTAGGTAGTCGACCTGCTTGTCACCGGAAATCTGGGGCCGAATGTACTCGACCTCGACAAACTCCGAGTCCAGCCAGCCCCGGGGGCCGCCGGTTTCCACTTCGGCCACCGACTGGTCCCAGTAATTGCTGGGCAGAATGGCCGAGCGGACGACCTTCCAGCGACGGCGGGTATTCCGTGCCCAGCGAAAGAGAAGTGGGTGATGGCGTAGACGTGACTTGACCCAGCGGGCAAAGGTTCCCATGGAGGGATTTTAGTGGAACCAAGCCATCGCTGGCGGGCCTCGCCTTCAATTGGTAGATTCCAGCATCGCAATCAAGTCAACAATGCAGGTTGCGATAAACATCTTTCCGCCGATAGGAGTCTAAAGCAGATATGAAGTACCGAAATCTCATTCCATTTTTGTGTTGTCTTTTCTTCACCACGGTGGCGGTGAACGCTGTCGACTTTCCTCCTATCACCGATACCGAGCGTGCTTTGACCGAATTGCCCGGCCAACCGGGAGCTCCGGCGGTGGTGTTGTTCGAAAAGGCAGAGGTGAAGCTCAGGGACTATCCCAAAGAAGCGTCGTCTTTTTTGAAAGTGTGGGTGCGGGTCAAGATCTTGACGGAGGAAGGCAAGTCGTCCTACGGCGAGGAAGAAATCAATCACAGTGGCTACTGGCGCCTCAAGAAGGTCGAGGGGCGAACCGTCCTCCCCGATGGACAGGTGATTGCCCTGCCTGAAGACGCCATTTTCGAAGAGCGGCGGTCCCGCAGCCTTAAACGCTTCGTCACCAAAGTGGTCTTCCCCGCCGTCGAAGTGGGGGCGATTCTCGACTATTACTACGAAATTCGGTGGGACGATCTGGCCTTTCTCGAACCCTGGGTCTTTCACAATCGGGTGCCGACTCTGCTTTCCGAAATCACCTACATCAAACCCAACAACATGGGCCTCGTTCCTTGGGGGGTCCAGGCCGGTTCTCAGCGCATGCAGAGCGCCTCCGACAAATCCACTTTGGGGGCCAGCATTCGGGTCTGGATCGAAGACTTGCCGGCGGTGCCGGACGAGGATTTCAGCTGGCCTTTTTCCGATCTCGCGAGCCGTTTCATGATGGTGCCCAAGTCGGTCAACGTGAGCGGCACCAGCATTCCGTTGATGGACAGCTGGCGCAGCACCTGCGAGCTCTATGCCGATGACTACAAGGACTTTCAACGCAAGACCAGGGAGAGTCAAAAGAAGGCCGTGGAGCTGACCCAAGGCTTGGCCGACCGTCAAGCCAAGATCGCTGCCGTGCACGCCTTTGTCCGTGACGAGATCCAAACCTTGGCATCGTTTAGTGTCAGTGTTTCGGAAGAAGAGCGGGCTGACAAGGTGCTCAAGGATCGTCAGGGCACCCAAGTCGAAAAAGCGCTTCTCTTGCAGTCGATGCTCGAGGGCATCAAGGTCGATGCCGATATTCTTTGGGTGGCGGATCGGACGGATGGGCTGATCGATCTCAAGGTGGCCAATCCCCATTGGTTCGATAGCTTGCTGTTGCGGATCGACGATGCCGGGGGCCACATCTATCTGGATCCCAACGATCGCAGCTCCGGTTACAACCACTTGCCGCCCTATTACGAGGGCACGGCCGCCTTGGTCTTCGACAAGAAGAAGCCGCAGGAGGTGACCTTGCCAAAATCCTCCCACGAAGACAACGCAAGCCGGGGCAAGGTCGACTTGGTGGTCGATACGGACGGACGGCTCAGCGGGGCGGGCGAGCTCGTGTTGACGGGTCAAGATGCTTGGCGTTTCCTGCGTTGGAAAGATACCCCCGAGGAAACGGTCGAGGCCTGGCAGGAGAGATTGGAAAGCAAATACGAAGGGTTTGAGGTTTCCGAGGTCAAGGTCACCGAGGATCTCGTCAGCCAGCAGCTCGATCTGTCGTGGCAACTTCTGCAACGGGAGGATGAAGTGCTCGGTGACGAGGTGACGGTGTCGCCAGCCGTTCCGTTGGGGCCGATCACCCAGCTCTTTTCCTTGCCGCCGGAGCTACGCAAAACCCCGGTGCTGCTCCTCTTTCCCTCCAGCGAAGATTTGACCACCACCGTCCGCTGGCCGGAGGGATGGGTTGTCGATCTGCTGCCGGAGTCCAGCGAGCACAGCGGGCCGGTGGGCTCCATCAAGTGGCAAGTCGAGGTCGATGAAGCGGCCCGTCAGGCAACTCTGCAGCGCCATTTCGAGCGTACCGAAAGGGAATTTGTGGGTAGTGACACCTACTCGGCCCTACGCACTCTCTACGCTGAAGGAGCGAAGAAGGATGCCGTGAGCTTGGTGCTGGTCAGTGAATAGACGGTTCGGCGTCGGGAGGGTCCGTCGGGCCTTCTTGTTCAGCCTCAGCCTGGTCGTCTGGGGAACGGCGGCCACCGTCGCTCCGGCCGCGACAGTGCTGGAAAAGCGCCTGGGGGTGGATATCCAGGCGCCGGATCGCATCCTAGAAACCACTGTTCTACGGGTGCGCCTCGACGATGTGGGTGATGTCGAAGCGTGGAGCCAGTACGCGGTGTCTCTGGATGAGAATCGCGAGTTGCAAGCGGTCAATGGGACGGTGGTTTCGCCGACCGGCAAGCGCAAGTCGGTGGGCCGCAAACAACAGGACAAAGTGGAGTACTCGGGGGGTAGCACCACCTATGGCTCGATGCACTACCACACCATGGACTTCCCTGGTCTGGAGGTGGGCAGCACGCTCGAGATCGATGTGGTGGTGATGGTGGCGCCGTATTTACCCGCCGATCAGATGGTGCTGTGGTCCGATGACGATGTGCAGCACTTGGAAGTCACCGTCAGGAGCGCCTTGCCGGGTTTTCGCTGGCGACTCGAAGGGCCGACCGACGGTTTGGTAGAGCGCTCCGAGCCGGGCATGGTGCATTTGACGGGCCGGCAACTGGCGGCATTCGATCCGGAGCCCTTGGCGGCGGGAGGGGCGGCCAGCTATCCCACTCTGCGCTGGGCCTGGGGGGAGGCGGAGAGCTGGTCCGATGTCGCTGCCTGGTACCGCGATTTGCTGTCGAGCTTGCCCCGGGATGATGCCGCCATCAAGGCCCTGGCGACGGAGCTGACGGCCGGTCAAGAGACGCCCCGGCAGCAGCTCGAAGCCTTGGTGGCCTACACCCGTCAAAAGGTGCGCTATGTCGCTGTCGAGGTGGGTATCGGTGGTTTTTTGCCTTCATCACCGGTCGAAACCCTGGGCCGCAAGTGGGGCGACTGCAAAGACAAATCCCTGTTGCTTATCGATCTGCTCCGGGCCCGCGGTATCGAGGCTTATCCCGCCCTAGCCAGGCTCGATGAGCGAGCTCGGGTGGAAGCGGAGTTTCCATCCGCGGCCCAATTCAATCACCTGATCGTCGCCGTACCGCAGGATGCCGTCGAGGTGAGTGACGAAGATCCGCTGTCGGAAGGATTTCTCTTCATCGATCCGACCCAGACCAAAGGCAGCGCTCGCTACTTGCATACGGCGGTCCAGGACCAACATGCGTTGGTCGTCTTGCAACAGGGGGGGCGCCTGGTGCCTACCCCCCGTCGGCCCCAGTACGAGAGCATCTATCTGGCTTTCAATATGCAGGTGGATGCCGAGGGACACGCCAAGGGACGGGGTGGGCTGCTATTGCGGGGCAGCTCGGCGACTGCATTTCTCTACGAGATGGAGAATGCGCCGCCGGAGCGAGTGGGTGAGAGCGCTCTGGGTATTTTCGAGAACCTGTTGCCCAGCGCCCGCTTCTCCAAGATTGGCTGGGAGGCTGTCGACGATGAGGTGCCGTCGGTGCGAATCGCTTTGGAAGTCGAGGTGGACAACCTGCTGGCAGGTCGCAGGTCGAGCCCGTCACTCCAATTGGTCAGCCTGCAGTCCATGCCTTCGCCCCGAAAGCTGGAGGGTATCGATACCACCCTACGCCATGGAATTCACCAGATTCGCACCGTCTGGACACTCGAGATGCCGCCGGAGGTTTGTCTGCCGGCCGCCGATGAAAAGACGGAGGAGAATTCATTGGGGATGTTTCGACAGACCCTTCGGCAGACGGGGAATCACACGCTGCAAGTGGACCGATTTGGCGAGATGCGACAGAATTTTGTCGATTTCGAAGATTTCGAAGATTTCAAAGCCCTCGCCTTGGCAGAGCACCGTTCCCAGAGACGGCGCATTCGGCTCAAGTGCGTCCAGCAGTCAGCGGACGGCTAGAAGTTCTCTCCGACCGCTGGCCTCGAATTCCGTCATGGTGGGCCATGTAGGGTCCTGAAGAGTTGGGTTCCTGAAGAGTTGGGTTCCTGAAGAGTACCCGTGAGGTGAATGCTGGCCCATGGATCGCATCGGGCACTACCACATCGAAGATCGACTCGGCCGGGGCGGCATGGGGGAGATCTTCCGTGCTTACGACACCAAATTGCGCCGTCACGTGGCCATCAAGAGGATCCAGTCGGACAGGGCGAGCGATGAGCTGGCCCATCAGCGTTTTGTCCGCGAGATGAAGCTGGCCTCCGGGCTGCACCATCCTGCCATCGTCGAGGTCTACGAGGTTCTCCACCGTAGGGACGGCGCCTGTGTCGTCATGGAGCTTGTGCAGGGGTTCACCTTGGCGACGGCCTTGCGGCAGGGGCCGTTGAAGTTGTCGGACACCTTGTTCATTGCCCACCAGGTTTGCTCTGGGCTGGTGGAAGCACACCGCAATTACATTGTGCACCGCGATATCAAGGTCGAGAACATCATGATCTCGTATTGCAACCAGGTGAAAATCCTGGACTTCGGGTTGGCGCGGGCCGTGGGCGGTGACTTCAAAGATCCAAAGACCCTCACCCGCAGCGGCATGATCGTCGGCTCAGCGGGCTCGATGGCGCCGGAGCAGATCCTTGGGGAGCCGGTGGATCCGCGCACCGACCTTTTCTCTCTGGGGTGTCTCATCTACCGCTTGTTGGTTGGGCAATCCCCGTTTCATCGTCGCAGCTTTGTTCATACCCTGGCCGCCATCACCTCGACGCCGCATCGACCTCTGGTGCGGGCGGTGCCTTCGATCCCCGAGGCGGTCAGCGAGTTGGTGGATCGCCTGCTGGAGAAATTGCCGGAGAATCGTCCCCAGAGCAGCGAAGAAGCTCTACAGAGTTTGGCCGATTTGGTGGGTCAGCAGAAACCCTTCACTTTCGATGCGGCTTCTTTGGTGGACGAGGTGCGAGCGGGTGGTACGGCGGTGGAGTCCGAGGGCTCGGAGCGCCAGCCGACGGTCGATGTCTCTATGATCCTGGGTGTTTCGCCGCCTCCGGGTTTCTTCGCCCTGCCCGAGATCCAGGGTTTGGGGGAAGGGGTGGAAGATGTGCGGGCGATGGAAGATGCCTTCGAGCTCTGTCAAGGGCGTCTCGGAGGGGAGATGCAGCACTTGAAACATCGCTTGACCCGGTGCCGCGGTTGGCGGAAAGGCTGCTGGATCGCCGCCCTCGTCACGGCAGCGCTGGCGTTGCTAGCCGTCCCCCTGGCGGCCTGGACGATGGGCTTGGGCGCGGCGGTGCTCGCTTGCCTGTTCGCGATTGCCGCCAGCTTGGGCTTCAACCGTCTGCAGGAGCGCCTGGAGCGTTGGGCCGAGGCAAGGCAAGACGTCCACGACTACACGGAGCGTTGGATGAGCGTATTGCGCAGCGTCGAAGACATCGATGACGGTTGGGCCAGGTCCCGACGTGAGAGGCAGCTGGCGCAAGCCATCCGTATGCGGATCGAGGAAGCGTCGCTCCCTTGAGCTCACTCTATGATCGAGGAAGCGTCGCTCCCTTGAGCTCACTCTTTGGTGGACGTCGCTGCTCTGAGGTCGCGGCGAATCAAGGCTCGAAGCTCGGGGCGGGGCGATGGGTCGTGGGAGATCATGTCGACAAAGACGACCGGCATCGAACCGCTTTGGGGGCCGGCCAGATGCCCCAGGTAGCCAGCCAGACCGAGGCTGTGCCGCACCGTGCCGGACTTGGCGGCCATCGGTGGCAGGGCCCCCCAGGCCGCCAAGGTACCCTTGCCCGGCTGGGCGAGGGCGTCCAGCAGGACCCGGCGCCAGGGCTGTTGCCAAGCGAAGCGCAGAAGCTCGACAACAGCCCTCGGCGTGATCAGGTTGTAGGGTGAGAGCCCCGAGGCATCGACCAGGACAAAAGATGCCTCATCGATACCCACCGTCTGAGCCAGGAACCGAGCTTCGAGGTCGAGCCCGGTGTCGTGCCTCCCATTGCCCTCGACCTCGAAGGCCAGGCTGCGCAGTAGCATCTCGGCTTGCCAGTTGTGACTGTGGCGCAGGATCACCGGTAGACGTTCCGCCAAGGTGGGGGACTCCACCTCGGCCAGGGCTCGGGCCTTCGGTGGCAAGCCGACTGTGGTTTGGCGCAGCGTCCCGCTAAGCCGAATACCTCGACGCCGCAAGGCCCGACGCAGCTCCTGCGCCGCGTAGAGGGACGGTTGAGGCCGGCTGGCGGCGATGACGTAGGGCGGTTCGCTGATCGGGTACTCACCTCGCAGCAGGAGTTGCGGTTGCTGCCAATCGGGCAAGAGGTCGACGGTTCCTTTGCCGTGGCGCGTCGCCTCCACGGTGCGTATCTCGTTGATCAGCAAGGGGGTCGCTACGGCGGCCGACGTCGGCGACGGGGGGTGCAACAGCCGAGCCTTACCCGGGGCACCGACTTGGGGCCCCGGGGCGATCTCGAGGCGCAGGCTGTTGTCGTCCACCGCCAGGGCCGAGGTGGCGGCGGCCCAGGCGTAGGGGAGCTCGTCGAGGGCCCGGCTGGGGGGCAGATCCCGCCCCGCGAAGTGGGCCGTTGACAGCACCAGATCACCGTCGATGCGGCGGATGCCTTGTTCGCTGAGCTGTTGAGCCAAACGGTCGAGGGGTTGCCGTGGGTTGTCGGGGAAAAACGTCCCGTTCCACGTCGGGTCGCCGGCCGCCTGGATCCACAGGTCACCGCGCAGGGTGTTTTCGTCCAGGGGAGCGTCGGACGCCAAGCGGGTGGTGATGCGGTGCTGCGGTCCTAAATGATGCAGGGCGGTGCAGGCGACCACCAGTTTGAGCACCGACGCAGGGGTCATCCGATGATCGGGGTTCTCCGTCGCCAGGACAGTCTCTCCGTCCACCACCAGGCGACCACGGAACCCCGATTGACCGTGACTAACACCCCCGATGCCGAGCCCCATGCCAAGCCACAGCAGGCAGGCCATGGCAGCCACCGAGACGCCCTGCCGAAACTCGGACACCGCGGCCTACAGCTTCAGTCTGGGCAGCAGGGCGTTGATCGCCTTCGAATCCTGCATGATGTAGAAGTGCACCGCCGGGACGCCCTTGTCGAGCAGCTCTTGGGTTTGCTGGGCTGCCCATTCGACGCCCACCTGCAGCGTTTCTGCGTTCGACTCGGCATGCAGCACCGCATCCGCCAGGGGAGTCGGGATCTCACAGTGGAAAACGCTTGGAATGGAGTGCAGTTGGCGACTCTTGGTGAGAATCTTGAGGCCCGGGATGATCGGTACGTCGACGCCCTGTTGGCGGCAGGCATCGACAAAATGGAAGTAGTGCTGATTGTCGAAGAACATCTGGGTCACGATGTAGTCGGCACCGGCGTCCACTTTCTGCTTGACGTAGCGGATGTCGATATCGAGATTGGGCGCTTCGAAATGCTTCTCCGGATAACCGGAAACCCCGACACAGAAGGAGGAGGGGTCGGCATCGAGCAAGTCTTCGAGGTACTTGCCCTGATTCATGTCATGGATTTGCTCCACCAGATCCGAGGCATGGCGGTTCGGTGTCCGACCATGCTGCAAGGTCTTCTTGTAGGTCTTGTCGCCGCGAATGGCGAGCACATTTTCGATACCTAGGTAGCGCAGCTCGATGAGGAAATCCTCCGTTTCCTGGCGCGAGAATCCTTCGCACAGCACATGGGGCACGGCATCGATGTCATATTTGTTCTGGATCAAGGCGCAGACGCCGAGGGTGCCGGGTCGCTTGCGTTTGACCCGACGCTCGATGCCTTGGGGCGTTTCCTCGTAGATCACCTCGGCGGCATGGCTGGTGATGTCGATGAACGGTGGATTGTGCTTCACCAGGTCGTCGATCAAGGTCAGCAATTGACGAATGTTGCCGCCGCGCAATGGCGGAATGATCTCGAAGCTGATCAGGGGGCGGGTGGCCTTCTCGAGGTGCTCGGTGACTTTCATTGCGGCTCAGATAGCTCCGTGGCGGCCGGCGTATCGATGGCGACGCCGTCGCAGCAAGTGGACTATGACAAAGGCGAGAATCCCTAGGCCATCGGCCAGGAGATCCATGCCGTCGGTGTTGCGTCGAGGAATGAAGCCCTGCAGAAGCTCCGTCGACAAGGCCAGGGTCAGCGCCGACACCACCGCCAGGAGGACCGGCCGAAACCCTGGCCACCAGCGCAAGGAACGGTGCAAGAACCAGGTTTCGAGGAAGAAGAGAACGCCGTGCACAAGCTTGTCGGCATGGGGTGGCAGCACCCACGGCAGCTCTTCCTCCAGCGGCGAGATGCTATCACCCGGCAGACATAGGAGAAGGCAGGTGATCGAGGTGGCCACCACGGCCAGGGCAAAATCCCGCCGCGCGGCAGACGATGAGGCCTGGGAAGGGATCGCCATGTCGGTTACTATAACGGCCCCGCAGGCGTCCTTCCCGCGCTTTTTCTGGGGTCGATCTCGAGGCCGCCCAAATGACTGCCATTCCTAGCCAAGCCAGCGAATCGTCGTCCCAACCCAAGGGCGATGAAACTTCTCCGGTCGCCCCGTGGCGCCGACTTGTGAGCCTGCGTTGGTGGGTTCTTCTCGGCTGCCTGGTCCTGATCGTTTGGCAGGTCGTCGAGCTGCGGGCTTGGGATTCCAATCGTCACCAGCTGAATCGACTGCTGCAGGATTACGGTCTCGAAGACTTCAACCAGACGGCGTTACGGCGGATTTCCCGCGAGCGGGCGCCGCATCAGGCCAAGCTCATCGCCGCCCGCACCATTGTGCACCAGGTGATGAGCCCGGATCTCGACGCCAGGGGCATGCCCATCTTGCCCAAGGAACGTCAGATCGAAGCCCTGGAGACCGCTGAGGGGCTGGCGCGACAAGCGCTGGCGGAGGAGAGCGAGAGTTGGCAGGCGTCCATGTTGGTGGGAGCCTCGATTTATTTGCGGCGCTCTTTGATGGCCGACCGCCGCTTGATCACAGAGCCGGAAAGTTGGGAGGAGCCACTGCTTCGTGCTGTCGATGCGGCGGCCAGTAAAACGGAGCCCCGGCGTATTCTGGCGGCCGCCTATTTGGAGACGTGGCCCTATTTGTCGGCCGAAAAGAAGGACTTGACGCGGCAACTCCTACAGCAGGTCTTCCGCCATGACGAGCAGGCGCTGCGCCGCCTGGCTCCGGTCTGGCTGCAGTTGGCCGACAATGAGGAGGAAGCGTTGTCGGTGGTGCCGGACAACGTCTTGGCTTGGCAGCTCATCAAATATCTCTACGGCCGGTCTTTGGATTGGGGCGCCTACGCGAGTGCCCACCGACGTTTTCTCGATGCCCTCGACAACCAATTGACGGCCAACCTTGACGAAGCCGAGAAACGTCGAAAGCTCGGCGATGAGGCGGGAAGCCGCGAGCTCTGCCTGCAGATTGTTCAGCAGGCGCCCCGTCAAATGCGTTTTGTGCCTTATGTCGTGCGCGCCCTGGAGATCTATCCGCCCGGGCTACAAGGTTTGCGCCCCAACGAGGGCGTCTTGGAGTGGCTGCGGTGGGCCGTTGCCCTGGACGCCGTCGAGGTGAGCCCGCTACCGGCCAAGACCATCGACGACCTCATGACCATGGCCAGTGGCCTCGAGACGTCGGTGGCGGCCCATGCCGCCCTGCTGGCCAACAACGTCTACAGCATGCGCCTGTTGGAGCGTCAGAGCGCCCACAAACACACTTTGGAATGGTCGGCCTTTCTTTTGGCGAAGGGCCGGCGGTTGGCCGAGAGTGGCGCCATCGACGAGGCTCAGAAGGCCCTCGATGATCTCAACTTGGCTGCCCATAACACCTACCGGGCTTGGCAGGTGAGGGCTCTCATGGCCGAGCAGCAAGAAGAGTCTACGGCCCTGGCGGTTGCCGAGACGGAGATGCAGAGCTTTGCCGATCGCCGTTGGGGGGCCCTCGCCTGGGATCTGAGCCAGAGATCTCCGAAGCTGTTCTTCGTCTCGGCGGTGGCGGCCCGCGGAGTGCGCTTAGAGGTGATCGAGCCCGGTCCTCGAGGTGACGCCATCAGCGTCTTGGTCGACGGCACGGAGGTCGCCGTGCAGGCCATGGCCGGAGGTGAGCATTACGATTTGATGTTCGACATCGAGCCCGGCCCCCACCTCTTGCAGGTCGTGTCCCTGTCCGGCCAGCCCACGGCGTTGGGCAGTGTCGAGCTGATCGATTGAGCCCCAAGACGGATCGAGCTAGCGACCTGGTGCCCCCGCTCCGCCCTTGGCAGGGAGGCCCGCTCTCGGCTTGTCCGAGTCGATGGCCAGGGCCGTTCCGACGGCGATGGCGAGGATGAACGAGTTGGCCGGCATGGTGAGGCCGAAGTCGACCAAGGAATGAAACGTCGTCGCCAGCAGGGTGCCGAAGAGCGCCAGACCGGTGGCGCGGTCCTCTGAGCGCTCACCGTGACGATAGAGGTGCCATAGGCGTCGTCCGATGATCAGGATGCCGAGGGCCGCCAGCGCCAAACCGACGATGCCATTGGTCACCAGGATCTCCAGGAAATCGCTGTGGGCGTGGTTCCAAGTATTGTCCAGGCCAGCCGGTTGGACCCGGGGAAAGGCTTGGCGGAAGGTGCCCAGCCCCGTGCCGAGGAGGGGGAAGTCCCGCCACAGGGCTAGGCTGGCGCGGTAGACGTCGATGCGGTGGTTCCAAGTCACTTCGTAGGCCGAGGTCGACAGCAGGCGTCCGAGCCCGCCCTGAAAGCCAAACCAAGAAACGGCGAGCCCGCACATGGCAATTGCGCCGCCGGCGGTGAGCACCACATGCCAGCGACGATGAAACATCATCAAGCACAGGGCTTGCAGGATGACGGCGGCGGTGACCGCCACCAGGCCGGCCCGTGAGCCGGTGAAGATCAATCCGGCGAAGAACAGCAGAAAGAAGAGACCTGGCAAGAGGGTGTGCAGGAGGCGCTGTTCGATCGAGCCATGACGTAAGGCGCGGCGCAGGGACCACCAGATCCAAGCGAAACAACAGGTGATGACGATCGCCAAGAGGAAGGCCAGGTGGTCGGGGTTGATGTAGGTACCCCGTAACCGGCTAGGGCTGCCGCCCACCTCGATGCCCCAGATGCGCGTGCTGCGCGCAATCCACAGATTGGCGCCGTAGAGCACTTCGAGGGTGGCGACCGCCAGCAGCCCGAGGGCCAGGAGGCGACGGAAAGGACGATGGCTGCCCACCAAACCGGCAGCCCACAGGGCGGCGGCGACGGCCAGCCAGTGGAGGGCCACTTGTCTGGAGACGGAGGGGGCCAGCGACAAGGGGATGCCGCCACCTTGGTGGCCGAGAAACGCCGTCGTCGAGCGCCAAGATTCGGTCAGCTCGGGGCCGAGGAGCGCCGCCAAGGAGGGTGGCCAGGTCACCGATTGCAGCAAACCTAGAACGCCGATGGCGGCGACGAGAAGGGCCGGTAGGAAGGCGCTGCTATGGGTCGGCCGAGGCCCCTGCAGGACGGCGGCGGCCAGCGCCAAGCAGGCGAGGATGTCGAGAACGACGCGCTCGCGGAGCAGAACACTGCCAAAAGGTAGGGGCGCGACGCAGACGATCAAGAGAAGTAGCAGGATCGTGAAGGTTGTGCCCGGGCTCGATTGTCGTATCATCCTGTGCCAGCCAGTCCTCAGATGGAAACGCCAGGTGGGAGGAACCTCCGTTGGCGTGCCGAAGATCTCAGTTTAAGTGCCAGAAGGAGACGTGATGCAGATTCGATTGCCATTCTTCCCCACGAGCCGGTCGACGTCTCCCAACTCTGATCATCGGGCCATGGAGCATGGGCGCTCGGCCCCCGGTGGAGGCCGCCCCCAGCCGCCTCTCGCGGCCGGGCTGCTCTGCTTCCTGATATTGACCTGGGTTGGCTCAGGAGCCCCGGCCGCGGCGCAGTATAGCGTCCCCGGAGCTGCCACGCCCAGCGAGGGAATCCCTGCTGAAGATGTGTTCGAAGAGCGTATCAAAGTCGCCCCATGGACCTTGGGCGGGGTTCGTGTGCTGCCGTGGGCCGGTCTTCGAGATGCTGGATTTGTCCGCACCCAGGGTGTCGGCGGCACCGACGAGGACGATTTCACGGCCACCATCGGCGCCGGGGTTCGTGCCTATTTGCCGGTGGGAGGTAAGGTTTACTGGGCTGCGCACGCCTTGCCCGAGTATGTCTGGTGGGCGGACAACGAGGTCAAGCGGCGCACCAACGGGCGTTACGGTGTCGGTGTGTTCGGCTTTTTCAATCGCCTGCAGGTGGAGGCCTCTTGGCGCATCGACGAGACACAGCAGTTTTTTTCCAATGAAGTCCAGGAGCTGACGACCACTCGACAGAACGTCGCCCGGGTGGCGGCGGAGCTCGAGCTCGGCTCCCGGTTCTCACTCTTCGGCCAGGGACAGCGCATCGAGTCGGAGAACAAAGAAGACAACGATACTCGATTTCTGCTCCTCGACCGGGACGAGGAGATCTCCGTCTTCGGCGTCCGCTACCGGGCGCCGCAGGGCTGGAGGGTCGGGCTCGGCTATGAGGATCGTTCGACGACGTTTGTCAGCGGGGCACGCAGCTTGTCCAATACCGGCTCGGCGCTACGCTTTGAGCTGGGGCTCGACGGCAATCGCCTCGACCTAGACCTGAAGATTGCCGCCCTCGAGCTGGAACCGGAAGCCCTCTCCGCCTTCAAATCGGTGGACGAAACGGTGGGCCATCTCGATGCCCTGTGGAATCTTTCCGGGCGAGTTGCTATGCTCTCCTACGTGCGGAGGGACGTGTCCTACTCCCTCGATCTCGATCAATCCCACTACCTGGGCGAACGTTTTGGGGCCAGATTAGACTTTGCGCTGCGCAAAGCGACCTTTGGCGTCTTCGTCGAGGTTGGAGACGATGACTTCGAACCCCTACTGAGCACCCAGGAATCTAGACTCGACGACGTGACCACCTTCGGCGCACAGCTGGATTTCGAATTTCGGGAGCTTTTTGTCCTCTCTGTGCAGTGGAGGGAGTCGGAATACAATTCCAACTTCGACACCTTCGATCGCGATATCACCAACGTCGGCTTCAATGTTCAATTGGGAGCGCTGGTACGGCGCTTGGCCCTGGGAGACGGCAGTGGTCAATGGTAGACGGTGATGGCGGATGCGGTAGGTTGCCTTGTCGGAGTTATCGATGCGGTCTAAGTCAATGAAATGTTTGCCAGCCAAGCTCCTTGTCGCCATCCTTTTCGGGGCGTTCTTTCTTCCGGTGATGCTGTCGGGCCAACAGCCCGAAGCCACGGCGGCACGGACCTACCTCATCGGCCCGCGGGACCGCTTGCAAGTACAAGTCGCCGAGTTGCCGAACCTCAACAGTGAGCAGGTAGTGGCCGAAGACGGCAGCATTACCCTATCGGTGATCGGCACCGTGCAAGCCGGTGGTTTGAGCGAAGACGGCCTGGCATTCGAGCTGCGTCGCAAGCTGGAAGATGAAGGCCTCCGCCGGGCTACGGTAACCGTCAAGGTGGTGGAGTATCGCTCTCGCCCGGTTTCCGTCCTCGGGGCGGTGATCGATCCGGGCAACCACTTCGTACCCGGCCGGACCACCTTGATGGAGGTGCTGCTGAATGCCGGAGGATTGCGCCAAGATCACGGCCAATACGTCTTCATACGCCGCCGCGCCGCCGGTACCGGATTAAGTGACCAAGTGCGGGTATCGCTCAGCGAGTTGCTCGAGATCGGAGATCCGGATGTCAACTTGCCGATTCTGGCGGGTGATCACATCAATGTGCCGCCCGCCCGGGAAGTCACCGTCCATTTCCTCGGCGAGGTGGCCAGTGCTGGCAGCCAAACGTTCAAGAGTAATCAGCGGGTCACCTTGTTGACGGCCTTGGCCAAAGCGGGGGGCTTATTGGAAACGGCTTCCAAGAAGATTCGTGTCATCCGGCAATCGCCGGCCGGTGAACGGCAAGAATTCATCGTCGATTACCGCGCCATGCTCAGCGGATCGGCAGCTGACCCCGAGCTCGAGGACGGCGATCTCATCGTCGTCAAGGAGTCGTTTTTCTGATGCGAGGTTTTGTCTATGCGAGACGGTAACCAGCTGAGCCGGGTGGGTGAGGTTCCACCGGTGGCCAGCGGCGTGGATCCAATGTTCGCCGTCGATGAGCAGCTGGACCTGAGCAAATACTTCAATGCCGTGCGCCGCCGCTGGCTATTGTTGCTGGTCTGCGTTTTGGTCACCACTGGTTATGCCGTCGTTCGCTATACCTTGACCCCGAAGGAGTATCAAGCACGGACCACCATCCAGATCGAGCGCAAACGTCTGTCCCTGCTCGCCTTGGGGCAAGCGGCGTGGATGGAGGATTGGTGGAATATGGAGTACTACCCGACGCAGTATCGCCTGCTGCGCAGCCGTGGCATGGCGGAGAGGGTGGTGCTCGATCTACGGCTCTTCGATCACCCGGCGTTCGGCGGCGGTGGGGGCTCACAGCTCGATCTGACGGCGGCGGATCGCGGAGGTTTGGACAGCGCCAGCTCGATGCAGCTGGCGCGCATGGCCATGGGCGTCCAAGGTGGCCTCGAGGTGACGCCGATTCCCGAGACCCAATTGGTGGAGATCATCTATCGCTCGACGTCGCCGGAGCTGGCGGCCCAGATCAGCAATACCTACGCTGAGGTCTTCATCCAGTGGGGCAAAGAGAATCGCACCGATACGGTCAATCAGGCTTCGAGTTTCCTCGATAGCCAGATCGAAACCCTGCGTCAAGAGATCGAAGAGGGGCAGAAGCGCCTCAACTCCTATCAGAGCAGCAGCGATTTTGCCCTCGATCCGGCGGGCGAAGCCCTGCTCGAGCGGCGGCAGAGCCTGGACCAACGCTACAACTCAGCGGTGGCGGCGCGCATCAGCAAGGAAGCGGCCTATCGAGGTTTGCTCAACCTGTCGCCGGACACGGTGGCCAATACCCAATCGGGTGGCCGGGTCAGCGGTCTCAAGGCCGAGCTGTCCCGTCTGGAGGTCGACTACGAATCGAAGCTCGAAGAGTTCGAGCCCCATTGGCCGGAGATGGTGTCCCTGCGCGACGACATCGACAAGAAAAAAGGGGAGCTGCAACGCTTGACCTCGGCCATCTACGCCGAGACCAAAGACCGGGCTTTTGCCGAGTTCCAGAAGGCAAAGGGCGAAGAAGAGTCTTTGGAGGATGAACGCCGCAAGCTGGCGGCGGACGCTCGCCTACAGAATTCCGGTTCCCTCGAGTACACCGACATGCTGACCTACATCAGCACCCGGCGGGAGCTGTTGGCGGAGCTGGTCAAGCGGCAATCGGAAGTTGCTTCTCAGATGCAGACCACCAAGGAATCGAATGTTCGCATCGTCGATCGCGCCATCGTGCCGTCGGCACCGTTTCGCCCTTCCCTCAGGCGAAACTTGAGCATCGCCCTCGGTTTCGGATTGATGGCCGGTCTGGGCATCGCCTTGCTCATGGAATTCCTCGACCGGACCATCAAGACCCCCGAAGAGCTGGAGAGCATCACCGGTCTGCCGACCCTGACAGTGATTCCGGATATCAGTGAGGGACGCGGCAGCGGTGGTCGTTTTCGTTACGGCAAGAAGGGTTATGGCTACGGCTATGGTTACGGCTATGGCGGTGGGGACGAGGGGGCCGCAGGCAAACAGCCGGTGGGGGAAGACGGCAAGGAGCTGGCCATCGAGCTGCTGCCCCATGCCAACCCTCGTCTGGCCATTTGTGAAGCCTACCGGTCGTTGCGTACCGCCTTGCTGTTGTCGAGCACCCACGAGCTGCGGACCGTCGCCGTGACCTCGGCGGAGCCGGGTGAAGGCAAGACGGCGACGACGGTCAACTTGGCGGTGGTGATGGCCCAGCTCGGTCGTAGGGTGCTGATCGTCGATGCCGACCTGCGGCGTCCCCGCATGCACAAGGTCTTCGCGCTGTCGAACCGCCTCGGTTTGGTCAGTTTTCTCACCGGCCATCTGGAGGTCGACAGGATCTTCGCCGACACCTTGGTACCCAATCTCTTCGTCGCCACCTCGGGCCCCATCCCGCCCAATCCCTCGGAGCTACTCTCCTCGACGCGCATGCGCGAGTTCTTAGATGCCGTGAAGCAGAAGTTCGATTTTGTGATCATCGACACACCGCCGGCTCTGCCGGTCGCCGATGCGGTGATTCTCGGACCCTTGGCGGATGGCCTCATCGTTTGTGTCAGGGCCGGAGTATTGCAGCGGGACGACGCCAAAATGTGCCGTGAGCAACTGCGCTACGCGGGGGTTCGCATCTTTGGTACGGTGCTCAACCGTTATCGCTCCTCACCGACTCGGTACAGTCGGCGTTATCAGTACTACGGCGTCTATTCGGAGCCTGCCGAGAAATCTTCGAGTGCCGCCTGAGCCCATGATCGATCTGCATAGCCATATTTTGCCCGCCGTCGATGACGGGGCGCCGGACTTCGAAACCGCCGTGGCGATGTGCCATTTGGTGGCGGACGACGGTTGCCGGGCCATCGTCGCCACACCCCACCTGCGTCATGAGCGCTGGTGGAATGGTGACAGGGTCTTGCTACAACAACGCTTCGAGGAGCTGCAATCTCGGGTCGGGACGCGGCTGAAGATCTATATGGGCGGCGAGATCGCTATGCACACCCAGAGCTTTGACGAGATCTTGGAGCAGCCCGAAGGCGTCATATCCTTGGCGGGTTCCAAGTACTTGCTCCTCGAGCTGGACTGGCAGGGTTTGGGGCCATCTCCGGAGAGCATTCTCTTCGAGCTCAACATCGTTGGTTGGCGGGTTATCTTTGCCCATCCGGAGCGAGTATCTTGGTTGATGAAGGATCAGGAGCTCATCCGTCGATTGGTGGCCAATGGCGCCAAGACCCAAATCACCGCCATGAGCCTTACCGGTGAGCTCGGCAAGATGGCCCAAGATGCCTCCTATTGGCTGCTGGAGAACGGTTTGACCCATTTTGTCGCCAGCGACTGCCACGACACCAGCCGCCGCCTTCCGGGTTTGGCAAAGGCCTACCAAGAGGTGAGCAAGGTATGGGGGGATGAAATGGCCCAAGAGCTTTTTGTCGACAATCCGCAAGCGGTGCTCGAGAACCGCCCGCTCGCTGAAGAGTGCATCTCCGGGATGGCCGGGATGTCCAGCGGTTCTTTGCTTGGAGTCTAGGAGAAGAAGCGCATGAGAAGCTCGATCAAGCCCGCCGTCCTAGTTGCCCTCATGTGGCTCGTCTTGCCGAGTCTGGGCTCAGCGGCCGAGCCCTTTTATGAGCGGCTCTTGCAGGAGGGAATCCGCGCCAACGCCGACGGCGACAGCGCCCAGGCCATTCAAGATCTCACCTTGGCCTGTTTTGGCATGTTGGAGGAGCCCGAGAGCCTGACGGTCTGTCGCGTTCATCTGGCCCTGGCGCAAGCCGCCCAGGAAGACCGCGAGGCGTTTGCCGAGACCGTCGGCCGGATCATCGACCTGGAGAAGAGTTTTCAAGCCTACAGCAAGGCCCCCTTGGGCAGGGGGTTGCGACAGGCTTTTGAGCAAAAGTTGATCGCCTGGATTCCCTACTCCTCGCTGGTCTCCGTCAAGGCTTTCAGCGCCGCGGCCCGGGCGCAACAGGAGCAAGAGCTGCTGAACATGGATCGCGATCAGCGCAGAGCAGCTTTGACCGAGTTACTGGCCGGCGACCCGGAAGATCTGGCTTGGAAGATCCATATGGCCAAAATCGAGCTCTTGGATGGCCAGCCAGCCAAGGCATTGGAGCTGACCGACAGTGTGCTCAGCCAAGATACGGAGCTCTTGGTGGCCATTTGTGTGCGCGGCGAGGCCCGCGCCGCCCTGGGCCGTTGCGAAGAGGCGTTGATGGACTTGGTGTCCTGCGATGAGTCTG
The DNA here is from genome assembly GCA_029263315.1 of Acidobacteriota bacterium. GTDB lineage: Bacteria > Acidobacteriota > Thermoanaerobaculia > Multivoradales > J023 > JAJCXR01. Next base: position 96,970 of record JAJCXR010000055.1, read on the forward strand.
GAAGCCGTCCCGAAATCCTCAAGCGGCGTCTCGAGTGCCGGATGGCCCTCGAGCAATGGGAGATCGCCAAGACGCTCTTCGATGCCTTACCGGTAGCCGAGCGTAAGGGCAGAACGGGACGTTCCTGGGACAAGGCGATCAAGGCCGGCTTGAAAGAAGCCAGACGCCGTGCCGCAGAGGTCCCTTCGGAGCCAGCCCCGGTGGAATCGTCGGAGCCCGAGGGCGGTGCCGAGACCCCCTAGCAGCCCACCGCACCCTAGCCCCCGCGCTGGCCAAGCCAGGTCATCGAGGGGAAGATAGAAACATCCCCCGAGCGCATCGCTCAGCGGACCTGGGTTCCCTCTCCAGGTGGTTTGGCCGTGCCCATTGGCTCCCCTGCCTTGGTTGCGGGCGGCGGTCTGCGCCGAAAAATTCAGGGTGAGAGGGAACCGTTGGCCGAGTCGTCATGTCCAAAGAATGACGACGACGTATTTTTTTCTGATCGACGCTAACCCTCCCGGCGCCACGGTGAGTCTAAACAAAGTAAGAGCTTTGTTTCGATCTGGCTTGGACACCTGACGGTGTTCGCCCGTCGACTGCGCTTTCTTTTTAGTCCTATTTCGGAGCCCGGACTTTGGCCCCGGCTCCTATCCTGGCGCAGCACCCCCACGTGCTGTTGTGTCGCAGGCATCCAAAGGAGACGTTTCATGTTGCAAATGTTGCAGATGTTGCAGGTTGAATGGCGGGGTTGGATTCATAAGCACTATCGCAAGCTCGACACGCTGGGGCTTCTACTTTTTCTGGCGCTGGTACCGATAGAGGCCATGGCCCAGACCTCATCTCTCAGTGGTCAGATTTGGCTCGATCTCGATAGTGATGAAACCCCCATTGGGGAGCCGGGATTGTTGGGGGTGACCGTCGAAGTCTATGACGTGTCCAACACGCTCCAGGGCTCCGCTATCACGGCATCGGACGGGATCTATTCGGTGAGCGACTTGATGGCCGGTGCCTACTATGTGCGTCTCGATCTCAGTACCTTGCCCAGTGGCCTCCATGCCTCCTATGAAAGCGACGGATATGCGGACGGTGAAATTCCCGTGGATCTTCTGGACGGACAGCAGGAAGCCAACGTCAACTGGGGCTTTTATGGCCTCGGGTCGATTTCCGGCACCGTTTTTGAGGACATCGACGGCGACGGCACCATCGGCACGGATGAATACGGAATAGAGGGAGCTAGCTTGACGCTCACCCATCCGACCTACGATTTCGACTTCACCACCACCAGCAAGGCAAGCGGCGGTTTTTATCTGGGCGGTTTCCCCACCTTGCAATATACGTTGGCCATCGATCCGGCAACGGTGCCCGGATACAACGCGGTCAGTGAGCCGGACGCGGTGATCGACCACCAAACGGAGGTGGATCTGGAGCCCGTGCAGTACATCACGGGGGTCAACTTCGGCTTCAACGGCAACGCCGTCATCGAGGGTCGAATTTTCTACGATCTTGACCCCCTCAACGTTCTCGATCCTTTGGACATGGGGTTGGTCGGCGTCAGCATGCTGCTGTTCGACGATCAGGACAATCAAATAGGCGCCACCGACGCCGTGGCCGGCGGCATCTTCCGATTCGATAACCTGATCCCCGCCACTTACAAGATTTGGGTCGACTCCTCGACCTTGCCTTTTGGCATGCTGCACACCTTCGATCCGAACGGTTACCTCGACCGGCAGGAGACGGTGACCCTGACGGCGGGCGAAGTGCTGACCGATATGGACTTCGGTTTCACCGGCAATACGGTGGTGGGTGGTTTGGTCTTCTTGGACCTCAATGGAGATGGTTTTCAGGACATCGACGAAAACGGTTTGGAGGATGTCGGATTCACCTTGACGGATTTGCAAACCCTGGAGACGAGTCAGAGGTTCAGCAACGAGTATGGCGGCTATGCGGTAGAAAATCTCTATGCCGGCTCCTACCGCGTCGAAATCGATCCGTCGACCCTTCCAGCTGGCGCGACCCCGGTGTCGGACCGTGACGGCACCTTGGATCATCAAACCGAGGTGACGACCGTCTATGGTGAGGGGATCTACGACGTCAACTTCGGCTACAACGCTAACGGCTCCCTGGCCGGTGTCATCTTCTTCGATGCGGATGGTGACGGTGCCCAGGGGCCCGACGATGAGGGTATGGAATTTCTCTTAGTCGAGCTACGGGATGATTACGGAAATCTCATCACCTCGACGACGACCTCCTACAGCGGAGGCTTTCATTTTGGGAATTTGGATGCGGGGACCTACTTCGTGGTGGTCGACTCCGCCTCCATCCCCCAAGCCGCCATTCGGACCTACGACCCGGATGGGGTCTTCGACGATCAGACCGAGGTGGTTTTGGACACCGGCGAGCAGCGCTCGGGTCTCGATTTCGGATATCTCCTCAACGGTACGGTGTTCGGCGGCGTCTTTGAGGACGCCAATGGCGACGGATCTCCCGAGGGTGCAGAAGATGGCATCTCGGATGTTCGACTGATGCTATTCGACGATGGGGGTTCTCTGATCGACTCGGTCTTGACGGGTCTCGACGGCAACTATCAGTTTGATGATGTGGTGGCCGGCGACTACAGCGTCCTCGTCGACGCCTCCACCCTGCCCGCTGGCTATTCCCAAACCTTCGATACGGACGGCTTGGAGACACCCGGCGAGGTGTCCTTTGCCGTGGTGGCTGGGGAGGTTGCCTATGGCATCATTTTTGGTTACCAAGGCCCCGGCGGGGTCTATGGCGGGGTGCTCCACGACCAAGACCTGAGCGGCAATCCGTCGCCGGACGACATGGGTATCGCCAACGTGCGGGTGACCCTATTGGACGCCCAGGGTGATGTGGTGACGGACATGCTGACGGGCGAATACGGCGACTTCTACTTCGACAACCTGCCCCCCGGCGATTACTCGGTGGCGCTGGACCCGTCGACGCTGCCGGAGAACCATACGCAGGTGTGGGATTACGATGGTTTGGAGACACCACACGGTGCCGCGTTCACCGTCGAAGCCGGACTGCCGGTGGAGGACGTGACCTTTGGTTACCAAGGTCCCGGCGGGGTCTATGGCGGGGTATTCCACGACCAAGACCTGAGCGGCAATCCGTCGCCGGACGACATGGGCATCGCCAATGTGCGGGTGACCCTGTTGGACGCCCAGGGTGACGTGGTGACGGACATGTTGACGGGCGAGTACGGCGACTTCTACTTCGACAACCTGCCCCCAGGCGATTACTCGGTGGCGCTGGACCCGTCGACGCTGCCGGAGAACCATACGCAGGTGTGGGATTACGATGGTTTGGAGACACCGCACGGTGCCGCGTTCACAGTGCAAGCGGGCCTGTCGGTGGAAGACGTGACCTTTGGTTACCAAGGCCCCGGCGGTGTCTATGGCGGGATCTACGATGATCAGGATTTGGACGGCAACCCGTCGCCGGCCGACATGGGCATCGCCAATGTGCGGGTGACCCTGTTGGACGCCCAGGGTGACGTGGTGACGGACATGCTGACGGGGGAGTACGGCGACTTCTATTTCGACAACCTGCCCCCCGGCGATTACTCGGTGGCGCTGGATCCGTCGACGCTGCCGGAGAACCATACGCAGGTGTGGGATTACGATGGTTTGGAGACGCCGCACGGTGCCGCGTTCACAGTGCAAGCGGGCCTGTCGGTGGAAGACGTGACCTTTGGTTACCAAGGCCCCGGCGGGGTCTATGGCGGGATCTACGATGATCAGGATTTGGACGGCAACCCGTCGCCTGGCGATGTGGGCCTAGCCAATGTGCGGGTGGCCTTGCTGGGCTCGCAAGGCGATGTGGTGACCGACATGCTGACGGACAGCAACGGCGGGTATTACTTCGACAACCTGCCGCCCGGGGCCTACAGCGTGGAGCTGGACCCGTCGACGTTGCCGGAGAGCTACACACAAGTGTGGGACTACGACGGGACGGTGACGCCGCATAGCGCGTCGTTCACAGTGCAGGCAGGATTGTCGGTGGAGGACGTAACCTTCGGCTATGTTCGGCCATCGACCATCTCCGGCGGTGTCTATGACGATCTCGATGCCAGCGGTACCTTGGAGTCTGGAGAGCTGGGATGGCGCGGCGCACGCATCGAGCTGCGGGATACCCAAGGGGGTTTGGTCGCCGAGACCTATTCCGACGGCTACGGCCTGTACGTTTTCGAATCCCTGGCTAGTGACAGCTATGTGCTGGTCGTGGACGCCAGCACTCTTCCGGACGAGTTTTTACCGACCTTCGATCCCGACGGCACCGCAACCCCCTATGAGGCGACGGTGACAGTGGGTTTGGGCCTCGAGCTTTCGAGCGTTGATTTCGGCTTCACCCAGGCGTCCGATCCCGATCTGATCGCCCATTGGACGTTGGACGAAACCAACGGTGGTTTCGCCGTCGACAGCAGCGGTGAAGGGAACGACGGGCTGTGGAACAACGGAACGTTACCGGTGGCAGCGCTGTTCGCCAACGGATTGTCTTTCGATGGGCAGAATGATGTCGTCGAGGTTCCGGCTTCGGCCTCGCTGAACAACCTCAGCCAGCTGACCATGTCGGTTTGGGTCAACTACTCCAGCTCCAACGGTTGGCGCTCGATCATCGACAAACGCGACAACGGCAGTGACGGTTTCGACCTCTACCTCAACGAGTCCTCACAAGCGTTTCTGCGCATCAACGACAGCACCCTGGCCGGTTCCAGTGTGCTGTCCGCAGGTGCCTGGCACCACCTGGCGGCGGTGTACGACGGCAGCGCCATGGTGCTCTACGTCAACGGCGTGCAAGATGCCTCACGCATCAGCGGTGCCGTGGCCATCGATACCCTCGGACCCTTGCTCTTGGGCGAGAACTACGCACGGGGCAATAGCTACTTCCAAGGCGTGCTCGACGATGTTCGAATTTATCGTCGGGCTCTATCGTCGACCGAAGTGGCTGACCTACATGCTGAATCCTCGACGGTGGTCGATACCGTTGAGCCGACGCTGGCCAACGGAGGCCCCAATGGGACCCTGGCGGCGGGCACCACGCAATTGGACCTGGTGCTGACCACCGGTGAGGACGCCACCTGCCGGTATAGCCAGACCCCGAGCGTTCCGTTCGAGGAAATGACCGGCAGCTTCGGGACGGCGTTTGGCACAAGCCACAGCGACAGCCTCGACGGTCTCGGGGTTGGCAGCTATAACTTTTACGTGCGTTGCGAAGATCTTTCCGGCAATCACAACAATGCCGACTATGAGATTTCGTTCCACATCGCCCAGGAGGAAGATCTGAGTGTCGGTTTGCTGGGCCACTGGTCCTTCGACGCTGGCGCGGGCGCCGTGGCTTCCGATACCTCCGGCTACGGTCATGACGGCCTGTTGCTGAACGGGCCACAGTGGGTCGCCGGGCAAGAGGGCCAAGCCCTGGCCTTCGATGGCAGCGATGACGCGATGACGGTCGCTTCGGCGCCGGCCCTCGATTCGATGGCAGCGTTGACCCTGTCCGCATGGATTCAGCATGCGCCGGGCACCGGTTGGCGGTCCATCATCGACAAGCGGGATGTAGCCAACGACGGCTACGATCTGTACGTCAGCAGCTCGTCACGGCTGTTCATGCGCATCAACAACCAGACGCTGCAAGGCAGCGCTGTCATCGACGATGGCGCCTGGCACCATGTGGTGGGCATCTACGACGGCAATCAACTGCAACTCTTCGTCGATGGAGTCTTGGACGGCAGCAAGTCGGCCTCGGGTTTGAGCATCAATACCTGGCGCGGCTTGCGCTTGGGCGAGAACTGGGAGCAAGGTAACAGCTACTTCGCAGGGGCGATGGACGATGTCCGGATCTATGGTCGGGCATTGTCCTCGGCCGATGTAACGGCGCTCTATCAAAGCCTCGCTCAACCATGAGAGCATGGCCCGTCGACGGGCCTTTGCGCCCCGCCCGAGCCCCGTATCGCTTTTCTGATGCAATGAGTTTTTTCTCTGGATAGGGAGGTTGAATCGCCGAGAGTAGGGACTGAAATTGTGCTTTCTACCGACTTCATAGGTGCCGAGCTGACCCCCGCCGATCCCCGCCATGCGACGGCCCGGGTCGTCTTGGAAGGGCTCCGGGCCAGCGCCGGGGGATTGGCTGTCGCCTGTGCGGCCTTCAGCGTCATCAGCTACTTGCGCCACGGTGTCCTGTGGCTGGCGCTGATCAACCTGGCACTCTCGGCCATGTTCTTGGCTTTTGTTTGGATGGCCCGTCGTGGAGACATCGCTCCCCGTTGGGCCAATGCCATGGTTTCCTTGACGCTGCTCTTGGCGGCCTTCGACGTGCTCATCGCCTTCTCGCTATTCGGCGAGTCCAACCAGAACAATTTCGTGGCCCTCATCGTCGTAGGGGCGGGGAGCTTCCTGCTCTCCAACCGCTGGTTGATGATCACCATCGGCGGCATCTTGGCGGCTTGGGCTCCGGTGGCCTGGCTTTCCACTGAGATCCCAGAGATGGTCCGTTACGGACTGACCCTCTTTGCTGCCACCATCCTGGCGTTGGCCATCCACACGGCCAGGGCCCGATCCCATTTTCGTTTGGGCGTGGCGCTCAGTCGCTTACACAAATCAGAAGAGCGGTATCGCTCCCTGTTTCAGCAATCCAAAGACGTCATCGTGGTCAGCACTCCGGCCGGGAGGTTGATCGACATCAATCCGGTCGGCATCGATCTCTTTGGCTTTCGCGATGAAGAGATTCGTTCCTTGGAGCTGGGTCGGGACATCTACACCGAAGTCGAAGACCGTGAGCGGCTGCGGCAAGCGTTGCTGGAAAAGAGTTTTGTCAAAGACTTCACCTCACAGCTCCGAACGCGGGACGGTCGCATCCTCGAGCTCGAGAGCACGAGCACTGCGATCCGCGATTCCGATGGTCGCATTACCGCCTTCCTCACCACCCTGCGGGACTTGACGGGACGTCGTCGAGGGCAGGTCGCCGCCGAGCCGATGACGGGCTCGAAGGTGACTGCGCCCCCGTCCCAAGGCTGATCCCCGCCGCCGCCTCGGCCCTTTCTACCCGCCTCCGAGCCCCCAACCTCCGCCTGTGGGCCCACACCGGGAACGCCCGGCCTTCGGCCGGTGTCCAAGGATATGAATATCACCGGTGCTCTCACCGGAGGAGGTTGAACATGCATTACATCGCCAAGCTGTCCCTCGCCGCTGTCGTCTCATGGGGACTTCTGACGCCGTCCATAGCTCTCGCCGGGTGGGACGAAGGGGTCAGCGCCTTCAAGTCCGGGGACTACCGCCAAGCCTCAGAGCTTTTTTCTCAGTACATCCAGAGCAATCCGACGGCGCCCCAGGCCCATTACATGCTGGGCCGCAGCCTGTTGCAGGAGGATCGACGGGTGGAGTCCTTGGGGCCCCTCGAGGAAGCATTGAAGCTAGCGCCAAAGGAGTCTTCCTATCGCCTGGCCTTCGCCCAAGCACAACTCAAAGCCCATCGCGCCGATGCTGCCCTGGAGACCCTGGCCGAGCAAGACTTGGCGACGCTACCGGCCAATCAACGCCAAGCTTTTGACAACCTCTTGGCGCGATCGGCGACCGAGAGCAAGGATATTCAGGCCGCCCACAAGGCCCTGAGCATTACTTTGACGGAGCATGGTGACCAAGCCAGCCTGTGGCTTGCCATGGCCAATATCGAGCGGCGTCGCGAGGCAACGGCAGCGGCCTTCACCGCCCTCGGCCGGGCTTTCGAGATCGATGCTCAGGCCGAAGTCGGAGTGCAGGCGGTACACACCGCCTTCAGCCTGGCTCGGGAGAGCGCTGATGAAGCGCGCCAGGGGTGGTACTCCAAGGCCGGAGAGGTCGCCGAGCAGCTGGCAGCCGCCCAGCCGAGCGGAGACCATTTCCTGCTGGCCGGTGAAGCCCGCCTCGGTGCCAAGGACTTTGCCGCCGCCGCCGCCTGGTTCGACCGAGCAGCGGCAACGCGGGACCAGGATCCGTTGCCCCATTACTACCTCGCCCGTTGCGCTTTGGCGGAGTCGAAGGGCGGGGAAGCCTTGACCCACCTCGACGCGGCGGCCCGCCGTTCACCCGGGGGCGACTTGGCCGAGCAGATTCTGCTCGCCAGGGGTGCCGCCCTACGACAGACGGAGGCCTTCGAGCAGGCCGCCGCCGTCTATCGACAAGCGGGTCGAGCCGGGAAGGTCGCAGAAATGGAGAGCTTGGCCGAAACCAAGCGCAAGAACGCGGAATGGGATACTGAGAAACAGCGCTGTCGACAGAAGAGGGACGAGATCCGTCGGTTGATGGAGGATAGCGAAGACCTTCGTGGCTCCGCCGCTTGGCAAGACCTCGAGCAAGCCAATGACCACATGCTGGCGGAGTGCAGCTCCTATTTCGATGCGGCGGCGTGATCCCTCGATGATCTGATCGACCTCTGAAGCGCAGGGTCGTGACGCAAAAAACCCTCGGACCCATGAGGTTCCGAGGGTTTTTGTTTGCAGGCGAGGAACGAGCGATCAGTCGTTCCAAATCTCCAACTCGTCGATGCTCAGGATACCCGTGGAGGTGACCGACGTGTAGTTGGTACCGATGCGCACGTCTTCCACTTTCTTGTTGGCATTGTCGAGCTGGTTGCTGGCACCGACGGCGGTGCCGTCGACCCATAGCTTGGCCCAACCGGTGGGGAGCCCAGGCGCGACTCCGGTCTTGAATTGGATCTCGACGAAGTGGGGCTCCAGGCTGAACGGGGTGGAGATGATGTGCTCGCCACCCACATCGTCCCAGGAGTAGAGACGGAGCTCGTGGGCACCGTTCTCTTTGACCAAGAGCAGTCGGAAGGAAACGCACCAATCGGCGGCTGAGTTGGTGCAACCGTAGACGATTCGAAGGTGGCCACCCTCCGGCAGAGTGACCTGACTAGGGTCCAGCCAGAGGCGGGAGCTCAGGTTGTCGAGGGGCTCCGTCAGATAGTCCTGACGCACATAAGCATGCTCCCAGTGGGGAATGCTGCCGAGGTCGATATCGAGTTGTTGACCGGTTCCGGTCAGGGTCTGTGGGCTGGTGCTCAGATAGCTTTGACCGACGACTTGGTCCCAGGTTGAGTTGGTCAAGACCTCGTCGAAGGAATCGTTCTGCAGAATGGTGGAAAGGTCGGAGAGATTCTGACCGACGATGATCGAGGGCTCTTCGAAGCGCATGCGGAGGCCGTCGTACTCGGCGGTTTCCGTTTGGGTGAGGGTATGAATTTCCGGTCCCGTATCCATCAAAGGTAGGTTGTTGATGGTTCCCAGGTTCTGGCCGTTGACGTAGAAGTCGGCCCCCGATGCTCCAAGGGTGCCCCAACGTACCAACTTCACCGAGTGATAGCCGGGATGGATATCTGTGGGTACGAAGGACGTATTGCCAGGTGCCCACGGTCGCACCTGCCACACTTGGTGGTTGGAATCGTACTGGGCCTTGAGCTCGACGATGATGTCGTCGTTCTGCTGGATGCTATAGAAGCTGAGCTCGCTGCCGGGCTGCGGAAACCTACGGATATCAAGATCGTCCACCGAAACGTTGACCGTATGCTCCGATGTCTGTTGGTGGCCCGCGGTATTGTCGTGGATGACGACCATCTCGGGCTGCTCGGATGCCGAGCTGTCGACGGACATCTGGTACGCCAAGGGCGCCACGACCCCAGGGACTATTAGAATGGGATTGTCAAACGGTTTATAGAAAGTCCATGGTTGGTTGAGCCCGCCCACTGCTTGGTGAGAGGTGCTATAGACCATGTTGTCCGAGGGCGACAGGGCTCCAGCGACCAAATTGAAGTGTTGGGTGCCGGGAGTTTCCGGGCGTCCCGCGGTAACTTCTACGATGAGGATGTCGCGACCGACTGCCCAGAAGCTGGGGTTTGGGAAGTAGTCAAACCCACCGGCGGTGGGTAACAGGGTGCCGTGTAGGGGGTCTTCATAGGAGACGATGGTGGCGCCCGTTGGCATGGTAATCGTTTGGCTTTCGGTGCCCGGGGCGATGATTACCTTTGAGTTGTGAATCGAGCCGCCGGGCCACTGGGCGATGGCCGAGTTGGCTGGCAGGATGAACGAGGCCAAACCGATCCACAGGGTCAGATGACGACAAAAACGATGAGGTGAAGAAAAGATCTGCATTGCTGGCTCCTTGAGAAAAAAGAAAACATCTGCCCAGTAAGCGGAAGTCAGATGTCGGAAAGATCAGGCGAGAGAAACATGTCCTGGCCGTTGCCGCGACAGCTGCTAGCTCAATGGGTGCTACCGTGGTGAAATACGGGTGGGACGAGCTCGAGATGCAAGGTCCAAGTCGTCGTCTTGACCGCCAGGTGGAAGGTCAGCGTTTCTTGGCTCGCCATCCAGAACGCTCTGCCAGGGTAGTAGTCAAAGCCCTCCGTGACCGGTATGAGATCGCCCACCAAGGGCAACTCATAGCCGAGAACCGTGGCCCCAAGAGGCATTTTCAAGTAGGCGACATAGCATTCTGGGTCGAGGGTGCGACATTCCGTTATCCTCGGGAACCGATCTTCTCGAGCCGGGAAGAATCGCTGCATCGTCCTGGTGAGCTCTCGAGAAGGGGAACGAAAGGGTGGCAGTTGCACGATGGGCACCTCCTGATGTTCAGACTTGCCTGACACCCTGTAAGCGAAGGGAATCTTGCTCGACGATCAAAGCAAGAGAAAATGACCCCGCTGCAAGGGTTGGGGATGGAGCAGCATAGAAATGACTGGGTCGTGAGTTGGAGGCTGGTGTCCTAGATGGACTCGAAACGTTGGCAGCGTGTGCAGCAGCTATTCGACGAGGCTCTGGAGCTGAGCCCCGAAGGGCGAGCATCGTTCATCGACGCCGCCTGCGAAGGGGACGCCGAGCTGCGGCGGGATGTCGAGTCGCTGTTGGAGAACTTTGCTGCCGCGGGCTCGACTTTTATGGAGAGTCCGGCCGCTCGCCTGGGGGACGACCTGCAAGTGCCCGAGCTCCCAGCGCCGCCCGACGACGGCAACATCAACCCCGGAGACCGCATCGGCCCCTACGTCTTGGAAAAGCTCCTCGGCAGCGGTGGAGTCGGTCGCGTCTACCTGGCGACACGGGAGACCGAGTTTCAGAAGCAAGTGGCCGTCAAGCTGCTCAAACGGGGCATGGACACCGACGAGCTAGTTCGCCGATTTGTCAGTGAGCGGCAGATTCTTGCTCAGCTCGAGCACCCCAATGTCGCCAATCTGCTCGACGGCGGCGCTACCGCCGACGGGCGACACTACTTGGTCATGGAGTATGTCGACGGCTCGCCCATCGATCGCTACTGCTCCGACAATCTGCTCGACGTTCCCCAGCGGCTGAAGCTATTTCTCAAGGTCTGTGACGCGGTGCATTTTGCCCACCGCAATTTGGTGGTGCATCGGGATTTGAAACCGAGCAACATCCTAGTCGGCCAGGACGGTGAGCCCAAGTTGTTGGACTTTGGCATCGCCAAGCTGCTGCGGCCGGAGTCGTTTCCCCAAACCGTGCTGCCGACGGCGCCGGGCTGGCGAGCCATGACGCCGGAATATGCCAGTCCTGAGCAGGTTCGAGGTGGCCTTATTTCCACCGCTTCGGACGTCTATTCCCTGGGCATGGTGCTCTACGAGCTGTTGACCGGCCGTCGCCCCTATCGACTGGACAGTCGCAGCCTGATGGATGTCGAGAGGGCGGTATGCACGGTGCCGCCGGTGCGGCCCTCCCGGGCCGTCACCCGACAGCTGGAAGGTGAAGAGCCCCCGGCCACCGGCACCTACTATGGCGTGGATCGCAAGAAGCTCAAGCAGCGGTTGACCGGTGATCTCGACAACATCCTGCTCATGGCCCTGGAGAAGGAGCCGGAGCGCCGATATCAGTCGGTGGACCAACTGGCGGCCGATCTACGGCGCCATTTGGACAATCTCCCCGTCCTGGCGCGCAAGGATTCGCTGTTCTATCGCAGCTCGAAGTTTGCTCGACGCCATCGCCTACCCTTGGCCGTGGTGAGCATTTTTGCCCTCATGCTCCTCGTCTTCGTCGCCACCCTGGTGGTGCAGCAGGGACAGATCCTGCGTCAGCGGGACCGGGCGGAATTGGTGTCGGGGTTCTTGGAGAGCTTGTTCGAGAACTCGGATCCCTCCAGGGAGCGCGGGGAGAGCGTGCTCGCCCGCTCGCTGCTCGACAAGGGGGCCATCGACATCAAAGCGCGCCTCAGGGATCAGCCGGGCTTGCAGGGGGATCTGTTGGGGACCATGGGACGTTCCTACACTCATCTTGGCCTCTACGCCGAAGCTGAAGAATTGCTGCAACGGTCTTTGGCCTTGCGGCGCCAGAGCTATGGCGACGAGGACCCCTCGGTGGCCACAGCAAAGTATCTACTGGCAGACTTGTATGTTGAACAGGGAGTCTATGATCGAGCAGAACCATTGGCCCGCGAAGCGTTGCAGATGCATCTCGACGCCCTGGGCGAGAAACACGCCGCGGTGGTACACGACAGGATGCTCTTGGCCGGAATCGATCAGCGACTCGGGAATTTGGTCAAGGCGGCCCAGTTGTTTCTCCAGGCGGAAGCCGGGGCCCGCGAGCTGAAGGACGAAGATCTCTTGGTGAAAGTGCTGTCGCGTCGCGGCCACTTCGAGCTCTCCGTCGGCAACAATACGGCCGCCCGTGGGGCGCTGGAAGAGGCATTGACCATCGCCCGGGGTCTTTATGGCGAGATCCATCCGGAGGTTGCCTTGATCCTTGGGCAGTTGGCGGAGCTGGAGAAGACGAGCGATTTCGACCGTGCGGCGAGCCTGTTTGAAGATGCCATCGCCATTCAACGACGGGTCTTCCGTGAGCCGCATGCCGATCTGGCGAAGATGCTCAACGGCTTGGCGGTGTTGGAGAAAGCCCGGGGCAAATATGCCGAAGCCGAGGCTCTGTTCAACGAAGTGATGACGATCCAGAATCAGGTCTACACGGAACCTACGATCATCGTCGCCTCGACCCTCAACAATCTGGCGGGCCTGAAGAAGGAACAGGGAGATATGGCGCGTGCGGAAGCGCTGTATACCCAGTCCTTGGAGATTCATCGCCGAGTTCTGGGGGCGCGTCATGCGCGGACCGCCGGTGTGATGAACAATTTAGCGGATTTGATGTTGCAGACCGATCGGGTGGACGAATCTCAGCAATGGAGCTCGGAGGCTCTGGAAATTTTGATCGAGGTTTATGGGGAGGGGCATCTGAGTGTCGGCAAGACCTACAACAATCTGGGCCAAGCGGCGATGCGTCGTCAGGAATACATTCTCGCCGAAGGGCTCTTTCAGAAGGCCGCCAGCATCCTGCGGAGTATTTCGCCTGAGCATTCCGATCTCCCCAGGATCTTGCTCAACCAGGGGTATATGTACGAAAAGTTTGGAAATCGTCAGACCGCCGAGCCCCTGTATCTGGAAGCCTTGGAGATCGCCCGCAAGACCCAAGGTGACAACAGCGTGACGGCGGGGCAGATCCTCACCAATTTGACCACCTTGAGCTATCGCCGCGGTGAGCTCGGCCAAGCCGAGGCTTGGGGACGTGAGGCGTTGGCCGTTTTCGAGTCGACGCAAGAGCCCGGCAGCACCGACCGGCTGCGTATCCGGCGTATCGTCGCCATCGTCCTGCGAGAGCAGCAACGCTACGAAGAGGCCGAGAAACTCTTCCTCGAGAACGTCGAGGAGTGCCGGAACAAGTACGGAGAGGATCTCGAACCTTGCCGTCGGCAGCTGGCGTCGGCAAGAAGGCTCTACGAGCTTTGGGGGCGTGACGACAAGGCCGCCGAGATCGCGGTGCTTCTGGCAGAGGGCTCCTAGGTCGCCCCAGGAGCTAGGGCCTAAGAATCCGGCTGCGTCATCTCTTCGATGAACTTCTCCGCTTCGGCGATGGACGACTGCATGTCGCTGATCAGACGGGTGATATCCCCTTCGAGAAGAGTCGCCTCGGTGTCGAGGGAGCCGAGGACCTGGGCGTTGAGATTGTGCTTGAGAAAGAGCACTTGGTCCTGCAGCTTCACCAATACCGGATCCATCGACGCCGAGGCTTTCTTCATGGTGGCGATGAGACCCTGGTAGCGGGTACGGGTCTGCTTCAGCTTGGTCTGGCTGTTGCGACGATAGCTGGCGTTTTCGAATTGGTCTATCTCGGCCTGCCACTCGTCGAACAGGGCCAAGGCCACATTCTCGACCTTGTCGATGCGCTCCCGCACCTCCGTCGCTCGGGCTTCGGCGCTGTCGTATTCACCGCTGAGCTTGTTGTACATCTTTTCCAGGTCGCCACCATCGTAATCGATCAGGGACTGGAACTGCTCAAGAGCGTCTTTGAACTGCTCTTGCGCCTCTTCCTGCGAGTCCTTGGCCTTGTCGACTCGCTTGACCAGCAACTCCCGTTTTTCGAGACCTACCTTCTCCAACGAGTCGAAGTACTTCTCCCGTGCCTTGCGGCGGCAGCCGTCACAGCCGCCGAGCAAGCCGACCAGGGTGATGAGCAGGATCCAAGAGAGGACGTTGCGTGTTCTGTTCATGGGGGGATTCTAGCCGCTCCCTGTTGGGACCCACAAGGCGGCCCGCGGGCCGAAAGTGGGCGATCGCGGATTCCATACTCCTCGATATGCCATCCCCGAGATGGTTTCCTCGTCTATAGTCGACGTTCTTCCATTTCTTGACGCCTGCTCGACCTTTGAGCATGCATCCCCCTGCGGGTTGTCGCGGCCGGCGAGCCCTGTGGTGGACCCCTTGCTGACCTTCCTGCCCGTGGGCTGGTTTCGCGAGTCCATGGCGTCCGAGAGTGTCCTGCGTCGGTCTTTTCGGTGGCATCAACGGTCTTTCAGTCTTGATTTCGACCCTCAGGAGAAACATCATGTCTTGCCTCACTCAGCGTCTTTTCAGCTGTCTTCGCCTGCTCCTGTTCAGTGGGCTCCTATCAACGGCTCTGGTGACGTCCGTGGCGGCACAAGTGGTGGTGTCGGAGCTGGCTTGGATGGGCAGCACCGGCAGCAGCAACGACGAGTGGATCGAGCTGCACAACACCGGCGGTCTCGACATCGACCTCAGCGGTTGGACGTTGGCGGCCACCGACGGCACGCCGTCGATCGCCTTGAGCGGCACACTATCGGCCTACGGGTACTTTCTTCTGGAGCGCACCGACGACACCACCGTGCCGGGGGTGGTCGCCGATCTGATCTACAGCGGTGCGATGGAGAACGGCGGCGAGATGCTGGAGTTGCGGGACGGCGGCAGCGCCTTGGTGGATGCGGTGAACGGCTGGCATGCCGGCGACAAAACCGGCAGGGCATCGATGAGCCGTATCGACAGCCTGGCGGCGAGCAATGATCCACTCAATTGGGAAAGTGCCTTGGCGGCCTATGGGGCCGGTTTTGGCACGCCCGGTGAGGCCAATTACGGGGTCACGATCAGCGAAGTGGCCTGGATGGGGACCACCACCAGCGCCAACGACGAATGGATCGAGCTCTACAATCCGACCCCGGAGACGGTCAGCTTGTCCGGATGGACGTTGGCGGCCACCGATGGCACGCCGTCGATCACCTTGAGCGGCTCGATCACGGGTTTCGGCTATTACCTCTTGGAGCGCAGTGATGACACCACGGTGCCGGAGGTGGCGGCCGACCTCATCTATACCGGCGCCTTGGGCAACGGCGGCGAGGTGCTGGAGCTGCGGGATGGCTCCAACAACCTGATCGATGTGGTCGATGCCTGGTATGCCGGCGACAATACAGGCAAAGCGGCGATGCATCGAGTCGTGGCCTCTGCCTCGGGCACCGCGGCCCACGGTTGGAGCGACGCCACCGTCGCCTACGGCGCTGGGCTCGGCACCCCCAAAAATGGCTACGGCTCCGGCGGCACCACCTCCGGCTACACCGACGATTGGTTTGATGTCTATTTCAGTGATCACGTCGGCACGGTGATTCCTGGGGCCACCGGGCCCAGCGCCACCGCCCTCGCCCTGACCGCTGCCCTCGACGCCGCCACCACCAGTATCGACTTTGCCCTCTATGGTGTTGGTGGCTCGCAGCAGGTGATCGATGCCTTGGTGAATGCCCAGAACCGTGGCGTGACGGTGCGTGGGGTGATGGACATCACCGGTTATGGCTACTATCCCTATCGCGATTCGGAGACGTTGATCAATGCCTTGGCTCCGGGGTCGGTGGTCATCGACAACCACGAAGACATCATGCACAACAAATATTGTGTCGTCGACAACCGTTGGGTATGGACGGGCTCAGCCAACGTGTCCGACACCGGGATCTACGTTGAGTACAACGCCAATTGGTCGATCCTCATCGATCACCCCGCCTTGGCGGCGGCCTACACCACGGAATTTGAGGAGATGTTCGGCGGTAGCTTTCACACCGCCAAAATCGACAATACGCCCCATACCTTCCCGCTGCTGGCGGACGGCTCGGTCATCGAATCCTATTTCGGGCCCTCCGACGATGCCGAAACCAACGCCATCGTGCGCGCCATCGACGAAGCCAATACCAGCCTCGATCTGCGTATCTTCTACTTCACGGCGCCGGCCGTACGGGATGCCATCCTCGATGCCTACAACAATCGTGGCGTGGCGGTGCGTATGATCGTCGACGCCTCGTCGGCGGAAAACATCTACAGCTTGCACGAAGATCTTCGCGTCGCGGGCATTCCGGTGAAGGTGGAGAGCTGGGCGGGCAAAGAGCACATGAAAGCCCTATGTGCCGACAACGAAGTGGTGATCATCGGCTCCCAGAACTGGACGGGGTCCGGCAATACGCGGAGTGACGAAAACACGCTGTACATCAAGAATGGCGTCCTGGCCCAATCCTTCACCACCGATTTCGATGCCAAATGGGCTTCCATTGCCGCCACCTGGCTCAGCGGAAACCCCGGTGCCGAGAGCCTCGACGCCGTCGGTTCCCTCTACGACTTCATCGACAACGACCACGACGGTTTGACCGACGAGGGGGCCCCGGAAGTGCTGAGCTCCGTGTCGACGAGCAGCGGTGCCATCAACGTGTACTTCAACAAGAGCGCCCTGACCGGCTACCAACAGGGCACCTTGGCCAACCACAACGTCAATTTGGAGGATCGTTTTGTGGCCCGCGTCAACGCCGCCAATACGAGCATCGACCTGGCCACCTATGAGCTCAATCTGCCGGGCATCATCGATGCGTTGTTGGCCAGGGCCGCGGCGGGGGTCGAGGTGCGCGTGGTGGCCGACGCCAAGGACTACGACGAAGGGGAGAGCAGCAACTACGACACCTTCGTGCTGACCATGGAGCGCCTGATCCGGGGCTCCGACGGCACCCCCGGCACCGCCGACGACATTGCCTTGCTGGCCGATTCGCCGGTGATGGCGGTGCTCGACATCGGTAAACGGGCCGCCGCCGGGCTGCCGGCAATTCCCAATGACTTGACCTACACCACCCTCAACATCGGCAACGGCTCGAAAACCGGCTACGTGGTGGCCTATGGCGAGAAGAAGAACGTCACCGATTACTACTCCCCGGGCAATCAGATGCATAATAAATTTGCCGTCTTCGACGGGGCCTGGGTGTGGACCGGTAGCTGGAACTTCACCATCAATGGCCTCTACGGAAGCGATGCCAACCGCTCAGCTGGCCTGCTCGGCGGCAACTCCAACCATGGAATCGAGATCCACTCGGTAGCGATGGCGGATATCTACAGCAACGAATTCGAGGAGATGTGGGGCTCCACAACACAAACACCGGACTCCGATGTCGCCAGGTTCCATGGCCGCAAGACCGACAACACCCTGCACCAAGTGACGGTGGGCGGCACCCTGGTGGAGGTCTACTTCTCGCCGGGCGACAACGCCATCCAGGCGGTGCGGCAGATGATCACCGACGACGCTGACGAAAGCGCCCGCTTCTGTGCTTTCACCTGGTCGGACCAAGGCATGGTGGACGCCCTCAAGCTCAAGTACGAAGGGTCGGATCAAGACCTGGTCGGTGCCCTGACCGGCTTCGAGGTCCAGGGGGTCTTCGATTCCTTGGGCTACAACCAGTGGTGGTCGGCGTCCGTCGACATGACCGGGCGCATTGCTTCCAACTCCAGCGTCAACAACCCCAACATCCGTTGGGCCAACCCTGCACCGGTGCTCAAGGACGGCGAAGACGAAATCCTGCACCACAAATACATGGTCATCGACGGCCACAGTCTCAGCGATCCGGCGGTGGTGACCGGCTCCACCAATTGGAGCATCAACGGCAACGAGATCAACGATGAAAACCTGCTGATCATCCACGACGCCACCATCGCCGACCAGTTCCTGCAGGAATACTACGCTCGCTACTACCAGGCCGGTGGTGATCTGCCTTGAGTTGATGGGGGGGAGCCGGCCGTGCGTCCCGCTACCGGGGCTCGGCTTCGAGGGCCTCCGTGCGCCGCGACCTAGAGGCACGGACGGCATCGCGGAGATCCTCGACGATAAGGTATAGGCAGGGTACGAGCACCAGCGTCACGGCGGTGGAGAAGACGATGCCGAACCCCAGGGAGATCGCCATCGGCACGATGTGCTGCGACTGGAGCGAGGTCTCCAGGATGATCGGGACCAGCCCGAAGAAGGTGGTCGCGGTGGTGAGGAAGATCGGACGGAACCGGCGGATGCCGGCGCCGACGATCGCCGTGTGGGCGTCTTGGTTGCCGCGGCTGCGGTTAGCGTGGTCGATCATGATCAGCGAGTCGTTCACCACCACGCCCGAGAGCGCGATCACCCCCATGAAGCTGATCAACGACAGATCGAATCCGAGGATGATGTGCCCGAACACGGCACCGATGATGCCGAAGGGTATCGCCACCATCACGATCAACGGCTGGTCGTAGCGACGGAAGGCGACGGCGAGCAGCGCGTAGATCACGAACATCGCCAGGCCGAAGCCGCTGCCGAGCGACGCCGTCGCCTCGCGCATCTCGGCGTTGCTGCCTTCGAACGACCAGGTCAGGCCGGGATATTCCTGTGCCAGCCGCGGCAGCACCTCTTGGTGGATCGCCGTGATCACCTGGCCGGTGGCCCGATCGGGCTCGACGTCCATCGATACGCTCAAGATCCGTCGGCCGTCGCGGCGGTCGATGCGGGCGAAGGCCTCGCCTTGCCGCACCTCGGCGACATCGAGCAGCGGCACCTCGGCGCCGGATGGTGTGCGGATCACCAGGTCCTCGAGGTTATAGACGTCTTTCCGCTCGGCCTCGGGCAGCTTGACCCGGACCTCGATCTCGTTGGTGCCGCGCAGCAGGCGCATCGCCAGCGAGCCGAAGAACGCCCCGCGGAGCTGGCTCCCTATGTCGGCGGGCGTGAGCCCCAGCGCGCGTCCCTCGGGGAGGAGCTCGAAGTCGTATTGAACCTTGCCTTTGCTTTGCCTGTTGTTGACATCTCGAGTGTAGGCGAAGGTCTCCATCTCGCTGGCGAACGAGATGGCGGCTTGCTCGAGCACCACAATGTCGGAATGGCTGAGATCGACGCTGATGTCGCGGCGATGGCCGCCCGGGCCACGCTCGGCCTCGAAGGTGATTTGGTCCACGCCGGGGATGTCGCCGATCGAGTCGCGCCAGATCTGGATGACCTCGACGGCGCTCATCGAGCGTTCGTCCGGCGGCAGCATCACGAGCTCGACATCGATGAAGCTGTCGCCCCGGACGTTCGTCATCACGCCCTCGGCGACCTGGTCGAAATTCTTCTCGTCGAACAGCTTCACCGTCGCCGAGGTGACGGCCTCCGCGACCGCCGCCGCCTGGTCGGGGGTCGTCCCCACCGGTAGGCGCACGCCGGCCTCGATCTCGTTGGCCGAAACCTCGGGCATCAAGATCATGCCCATGTGGGCGCTGGTGGCGTAGCTGACCACGACCATGAAGATGGCGATCGCCGCGGCGACGGTGATGTAGCGCCCGCGTAGCGCCAACCGCAAGGCGGGCCGGTAGAAGCGCTCGACGGTCCGGCCAAAGAACCGCGAGAAGCCCCGCTGCATGCGGTGCAGCGCGCCGCCGACGCCGCGCCGCTGTTCGGGCTCCGCGGCGCGAATGTGCGCCAAATGCGCCGGCAGGATGAACAACGCCTCGAGGAGCGACAGCAGGAGCACGACGATCACCACGATGGGGAGGGGACGCCAGAACTTGCCCGTCTCGCCCGGGATGAACAGCAGCGGCACGAAGGCCACCACATTGGTGAGAATGCTGAATACCACGGGCCCGCCCACCTCTCGGGTCCCCTGGATGGCGGCCGCGACCGGGCCCATCCCGCTCTCGCGATGCTCGTAGACGTTCTCGCCGACCACCACGGCATCGTCGACCACGATCCCGAGCACGATCAGGAAGCCGAAGAGCGAGATCATGTTGATGCTCACGCCGACGAGGGGCAGGAAGAGGATGCCGCCGACGAACGAGATCGCCATCCCGGCCATCACCCAGAAGGCGACACGGAGCTCGAGGAAGAGCGCCAGGGTCAACAGCACGATGACGATGGCGAGGAAGCCGTTTTCGAGCACCAGCGCGAGGCGGCTGCGAAAATCCTCGGCGTTGTTGTTGTCGACCCGCCATTGGACGCCCGGCGGGAACTGTGCCTCCGCGGCCGTCATCACCTCCTCGACCGCATCCGCGATCTCGAGCGGTGACTGCTGGCCGGCGCGGTAGAGCTGGAGCTCGACCGAGGGCTGCTGGTTGAACTGCGAGTGGAAGCTGCCCTCGGTGAAGCCGTCGCGGATGGTGGCGATGTCCGCCAGCCTCACCGAGGTACCGGTGTCGCTGGCCACGATCTCGATGCGGCCGAACTGCTCGGCCCATTGCTTGCGCGCCTTGACCCGCAGCAGGATCTCGCCGGCGGAGGTCTGCACTGAGCCGGCGGCCACGTCCTCACTCGAGCTCTCGATCAAAGCGGCGACGCGGTCGAGGGTCAGACCGTATTCGCGGAGCCGATCCCGTGGGATCTCGATATGGGTCTCGTAGTCGGGAACCCGCGACAGCTCGATCTGCGTGATGTACGGATTCGCCAGCAGCTGGTCCCGCACGCGCTCGGCGAGCTGGCGGAGGGTCCAGATGTCCACCGGGCCGTAGAGCCCCACGCGCATGACCTCGATCTGGCGAGACTGGAGGCTGACTTCGGGCTGATCGATTTCGTCCGGGAAGGTTTGGATCCGGGAGACGGCCTGGTCGATATCCTGAAACGCCTTCATGCGCTCGGCGCCGACGACCAGCTCGATGGTCACTGACCCGCGCTCCTCGCGAGCTTCGGAGGTGAGCTCGCGGATGCCGTCGACGCCGCGCACCGCCTCCTCGATCGGCCGCAGGATGCCCTGCTCGACCTCCTCCGGTGCGGCGCCCGGGTAGCCGACCGAGATCTCGACGATGTCGAGCTGGAACTGCGGAAAGACTTCTTTCTGGACGTCGAACGCGGTCCAGATGCCGCCGATCAAGAGAACCGCCATGAGCAGGTTGGCGGCGATCGGATTGTGCACCATCCACGCGATGGGACCACGCTCGAGCGCACGATCGTTCACTGCGGCGCCTCTTGGGCCTGGGTGCTGTCGAGGGCGGTCTCGGCCACGGGGTCCGCCATGTCACGAACGGCGAGGCCATCGGCGACCGTCGCCAGGTTGGTCACCACCACGCGGTCCCCCGTCTGGAGCCCCTTCCCGATATACGCGTGCCCGGCGTCGGAGAACAGCACCTCCACCGTCTGGATGCGCAACGTACCGTCTTCGATGAGCCACACCGTGTCGTCTTGCCGCAGGTAGGCGCGCGGGAGCCGAACCACGTCGTCGATGGGTCGCGCTTCGATCGCCACCTGCACGATCGATCCGAGCACCAGCGCCGGCTCGCCGTCGTCGCCGAGCGGCTGCGGAACCGTGACGATCAAGCGCGCCAGGCGCGTTTCCTGGTCGACCTCGCCGATCAAGCGCTCGACCCGGCCCTGTCGCTGGTCACCGGGCCGCCACGCCGTTCGGTGCAGAATGGTCGCCCGTGCTCCAGGCCGGTCGCCGCTCGGAAGCTCGACCCAGCGGATTTTGTCGAGGGGCACGGTGGCGAACACCCAGTAGGCGTCGATGCCGACCAGCCGCGCTAGCGCGTCGCCCGCGGCGACCTCCGAGCCGAGCTCGACCGAGCGATCGAGGATCTGGGCGGCGAAGGGCGCACGGACCACGGTTCGATCGAGGTCGAGCTGGGCCTGCTCGACTGAGGCTTCGGCCGCCCGCAGCCGGGCGCGCAGCGATTCGATCTGCGGCTCTCGCAAGACCAGTGCTTCGTTCGCTTCGCCGATCTCCTCCCCGAGCAGCTGGAACTCGCGCCGCGCCGAGTGTTGCCGCCCCTCTTCGATCGCCAACTCCGCCTGGACCTGGCGCACGTCGCTCTGGCGGGCGACCAGGATGTGCTCGAAGTCCGCCGGTTCGATACGCAGCAAGGGTTGGCCGGCCGCGACCCGTCCGCCCGGCACAAACGATGGCTCGACTGCGACGATCTGGCCGCCGACTCGCGGGCTCAGCACAATGTCGCGCGCCGGCTGGACGGTCCCCAACACGTTGAGGGTCGGCCGGTACGTCCCGGGCTCGACCGCGAGGGTCTCGACCAGCGCGGCCGAGCGGCGGGTCGCCGCCTGGCGCTCGGCGGTGGGCTCGGATTGCTTGATCCAGTAGCTGGTCAGCCCGGCCCCGGCGAGCAAGAAGAGCACCGTGGCGGCCGTTACCATGGTTTTTCCTGGGCGTCCGCTGCGGTTCGAAACGCTTTCCTCTGGGATCATGGGCTCCCTCCCACGGCCGGTACGCCGACGTCCCGCGCTGCGAGGAAACCGCCGGCGATGGCCCGATAGAGTGCGATCCGTTGCTCGATGCGTTCAAGCCGCGCCGAGAGAACGCTGCGCTCGAGGTCCTGCTGATCGCCGAGCGCGACGAGGACATCGATGAAATCCGCCGCGCCGTTCAGGTATTGATTGCGCAGTTCCTTGTAGGTGGTCGTGGCGAGGGTGAGCTGCTTGTCGAGGTTCGCGATGCGAGCGACTTGGTAGCGCTCCGCGGCGAGGGCATCCTCGACCTCCTGGAAGGAGGCGAGCACCGTCTCGCCGTAGGCTGCCAACCGCTGCCGCCGCACGGCGACCGCGCGCTCGACCTCGTGGCGCCGCCGCCCGCCGTCGATGATCGGCGCCAGGAGCTGCCCGGAAAGCGATGTGATCCACGCGCTGAACAAGCCCGACGGATTCTCCGCCGCCGTGGCGATCGCGGCGCCCAGGTTGAGGCTCGGATACTGGTCCTTCACCGCGGCGGCGACCGCCGCGTCCGCGGATTCGAGGCGCAGGTACGCGGCGCGCACATCGGGCCTCCGTCGCAGCAGATCCGTGGGCAAGCCGATGGCGGGAAGGTCGGCGAGCTCGGGAAGCGACGCCGGCTGATCCATGTCGAGCCGCTGCTGCGGCGGAGCGCCGAGGAGAACCAAAATTCGGTGCTCGAGCAGCGCCATGGCTGCCCGCACGACGATCTGCTGCTCGACAGTCGCCTCGACCAGCTGGCGTTGCCGGAGCACGTCCGTGCTGCCCGACTGGCCGATCGCGAAGCGGCTTTCGATGACCGCGAGAACATCGCGGTTGGTGCGGAGCTGGGAATCGAGGAGCGCGAGCTGCGACGCCGCCTCGGTGAGCCGGTAAACCGTGCGCGCGACCTCCGCCGACAGGCTGAGGGCGGCGGCCTGGACGTCCTCGGCCGTGGCGGTGGCTTCGAGCCGCTGGGCCTCGATGTCCGACCGGATGCGCCCCCAGAGATCCACCTCGTAGGACGCTTCGAGCCCGAGGTTGACCTCGCCCTCGGGGTCCGAGCCGCTGGCGTCGCCCTCACTGCTGGCCGCGATGGCCTCGAGGGTCGGTGATCGTGCCGCCCCCGTGCGTGCGGCGATCGCCTCGGCCTCGCGCAGCCGCTCGAAAGCGGCCCGCAGGGAGAAATTCTCGGCCAGCGCGCGTTCGATGGTTGCGTTCAGTCGCGGATCGCCGAGCTCGTTCCACCACCGCTCCGACCACGGCAGGCCGTCGGTCGCCGAGAACACCGAGGCGGATTGAAGTGGCAGCGGCTGCCGCTGCTGCGGCGTTGCGCATCCCAGGGTCACGATCCAGGCGGCCGCGACGATGCTCGGCCCGACACGCCGAACGGGGAAGGCGGCCGCGCGCTGTCGTTCCATGTCGGGCATCGGGTGACTCGGTTCGTGAGGTCGAAAGACAGGAAAGCGGAGGCTATCCGCACGCGAGATCAACGTTCGTAGAGTGCCAGAGTCTGTGCCGCATGTTCGTAAAACGGTCGTAAAACGCCTCGGATTAGCGGGAAGATCTGGGACTGGTTTGACATCTTTTACAAAGCACGGCGCCTCCCCTGAAACCCGGGGTGGCGTCTTTGCGTTCAATACACGTCCTCCAGTGTCTCACCGTAGGCTCTCTGCATCTCGATATACTGGAGAAGATCTTCCTTTGTGGTCTTTGCCCTAGGCTCGTCATAGCTCATCCCCCTCCTTGGAGAACATCCATGGCACGCTCTACACCTTCGTTCCTTGTTGCTTTGGTCGCCCTCGCTCTGTTGAGCTGGCCGGCCACCGCCGTCGATATCCATGACACCCGCATGCTCAGCGAGCCCGCCGTGAGCGCTGAGCATGTGGCCTTCTCTTACGCCGACGACCTGTGGGTGGTCGAGCGTGGTGGCAGCACCCAGGCCCGACGCTTGACCAGCCATATTGGACGGGAGGGGCAGCCCCATTTCTCCCCCGACGGACAGTGGATCGCTTTCACCGGGGAGTACGACGGCAACGTCGATGTCTATTTGGTCTCCGTGGATGGCGGACAACCGACACGCCTGACCTGGCATCCGGACCAGGACGTGGCCCAGGGTTTCACCTCCGACGGTCAGGCGATCTTGTTCAACTCCCCTCGGGCGAGCCATACCCGTCGCCATCGTCAGCTGTTCACGGTGGCCGTCGACGGCGGTTTTCCTATCCAGCTACCCATTCCCCACGCCGTCAAAGCCAAGATTTCACCGGATGGGAAGAAGATCGCCTATCGGCCCCAGAATGATGTTTTTTGGCAGTGGAAAAATTACCGTGGCGGCACCCACGGACGTATTTGGATCTACGATGTGGCGACCCATGAAGTGGTCGAGGTGCCCCAGCCGGAGGGGCGGATCAATGATACCGACCCTGCCTGGGTGGGCGACGATCTCTACTTCATCTCCGACCGGGCGGGTGAGTTCAACCTTTTTCGCTACTCCCAAAACAGTGATTCCCAGGGCAGTGTCGAGCAGCTGACCGAGCATCAAGACTTCCCGATCCTCGCGGCGGCCACCGGCGGTGGGGTGGTGATCTATGAGCAGGCCGGCTATCTGCACGTCTACGATCCCGCCACCTCCAGCTCCAACAAGCTGACCATCGGTGTGGCCGCCGATTTAGTGGAGCTGCGACCGCGTTACGAAGGCAGCTGGGACGACCTGCGCAGCGCTGGACTTTCCCCCAGCGGTAGCCGCGTCGCCCTGAGCATGCGTGGCGAGATCGTCACCGTGCCGGTGGAGAAGGGGGATCCGCGCTATTTGACGCAGACCCCCGGCGCCCATGAGAAAGAGTCTGTGTGGTCTCCGGACGGCAAGCACATCGCCTACTTTTCCGACGCTTCCGGTGAGTACGAGCTGCATTTGGCGCCGCAGGACGGCAAGGGCGAGACGAAGACCTACGCCCTCTCCGGCGCTGGTTTTTACGACATGCCCAGATGGTCCCCCGACAGCAAGAAGATCAGCTTCCGCGACAACTCCCGCTCCATCTATTGGATCGATCTGGCCAGCGGTGAGATCACCAAGGTGTCGTCGGACGTCCTCTACGGTCCGGCCAATCAGCTGCACTACTCCTGGTCCCCGGACTCCAAGTGGTTGGTTCATACGCGGGTCAACGAGAGCAACTTTCAGCAGGCTTTTGTCTACAACTTGCAGGACGGCACGTCGCACCAGATCACCGACGGTCTGAGCAATGTGCTCGATCCGGAGTTCGACGCCGGTGGCAAGTACATCTACTTCTTGGCATCGACGGATTCCGGCCCGGTGCGCACGTGGTTTGCCCAGTCCAATGCCGACATGGAAGCCAACTACAGCGTCTATCTCGCCGTCTTGGCCAAAGGAGAACCCTCCCCCCTGGCGGCGGAGAGCGACGAGGAAGAAGGGGCGGCGGACGAAACCAAAGCGGATGCCAAAGATGCCAAGGACGCCAAGGGCAAGAAGAAAGGCAAGGACGCCGAAAGCGAGGAGATGGACAAGAAGGACGTTACCCCTGAGGTACGGATCGACTTCGCCGGTTTGGATCAGCGAATCTTGGCGTTGCCCATCGAAACGGGTCCTTTGCATTCCCTGCGAGCCGGCAAAGAGGGCCAGATCTACTACCTCGAGTCGTCGGGTGGAGGTGGTCCCTTCGGTGGCCCCCCAGGCAACTTGCACCATTTCGATCTGAGCTCCCGCGAGGCAGAGAAAATGCAGGCCGGGGTGACTTCCTTCGACCTCTCCGCCAACGGTGAGCATGTCCTGGCAGCGACCCCCAGCCATCTGATGGTGGGTGGCTCCAAGGGTGCCCTGGACGACGCCAAGAAGGTGGATGTCGACAGCGTAAGGCTGCGCATCGATCCGTCGGCGGAGTGGCAGCAGATCTACCACGAGGCATGGCGCATCAATCGCGATTTTTTCTACGATCCCGGCATGCACGGTGCCGATTGGGACGCCCTGCGGGTCAAGTACGCGCAGTTCCTGCCCCATTTGACCACCCGCCGTGACCTCAATCGATTGATTCAATGGCTGTGCTCCGAGTTGGCGGTGGGCCATCACCGCAATGGCGGCGGCGACTCCGTGGCCGATCCCGAGGAGATTCCCGGTGGTCTGCTGGGGGCCGACTACGAGTTGGCGGATGGGCGATACCGTTTCCGCAAGGTCTTCGGTGGGCTCAACTGGAATCCGGACTTGCGGGCTCCCCTCACCGAGCCTGGGGTCGATGTGATGGCAGGTGACTATCTGCTGGCGGTCAATGGCCAGGACCTCACCGCCGAGGACAACCTATTCGAACGCTTCGAGAACACCGCCGACACCATCGTTGAGCTGACCGTCGCCTCGAAGGCCGACGGCAGCGACAGCCGGACGGTGCAAGTGGTGCCCATCGAGAACGAAGCCGCCTTGCGCAATCGGGATTGGGTGGAAGGCAACCTGCGCAAAGTGGACGAGGCCACCGACGGCCGGGTGGCTTATGTGCACGTCCCCGATACGGCCGGACGTGGCCATGCCTACTTCAAGCGCTACTTCTTCCCGCAGGTCCACAAGGATGCGGTGATCGTCGACGAGCGCTACAACGGCGGCGGGCAGATTGCCGACTACTACATCGACATCCTGCGCCGGCCGTCGATCGCCCACTGGACGACCCGCTACGGTCAGGATTTGCATACCCCGCTGGGGGCCATTTACGGCCCCAAGGTGATGATCATCGACGAGACCGCCGGTTCCGGTGGTGACCTCCTGCCTTGGATGTTCAACAAGCTCGAGATCGGTCCGCTGGTCGGCAAACGGACGTGGGGTGGTTTGGTGGGTATCCTCGGTTTCCCGGTGCTGATGGACGGCGGCGGTGTGACCGCCCCCAACATCGCCATCTGGACGAAGGACGGCTTTGTCGTCGAGTCCGTTGGCGTGCCGCCGGATGTAGAAGTCGAGCAGACGCCCAAGGAGGTTATCGCCGGGCATGATCCACAGCTGGAGAAGGCCATCGAGCTGGCCTTGGAAGCCCTGGAAGCCAATCCGCCGGAGACGCCGGAACGGCCGCCCTTCCCGGTGCGTGCGATGCAGCATCGGTGAGCCGTCAGGGCCTCAGCCGCCCGAGCGAAAGGTGAAACGTTTCACCCGCGGGGCCCAGCGCTGCAAATCGTGCAGGGTCCGGTCTTGCCCTGCGAAATTGCAGTAGGTATCGAAGGCCAGATGGACGGCGTCGGCCTCTGCTTTGGGGGCTCTCTGCAAACGACGATACCTGCGTAGGGCATCGCGCCAGGTGCCGGCGTCGGCGTCGGCATCTTGCTGTTCCAATAAACGATAGAGGGCGGCGGCGAGGCTGGGGGCGCCGGTGGTCAGGGCGAGCAAGGTCATGGCGGCACGGTAGCTGCCGTCACGGCCATCATCGCGCACAAAGCGCAAGGCTTCACCCGGAGTGCAGCTCGCTTTGAGGATGCGGTACACATTGACGAAGCGCTTGAGACGGCGCGGTGAACGCCCCACGGCACCGGCCAAGGCCTCCATGTAGAGGATCTCGCCGTCTTCCATGTGCAGGGCTTGGGCGGCGGCGACGGTGTTTGGCACGCCGGAGAGAAGTTGTGAAAGCGGCTCTTCGGAACCTGGAGGGGGCGCCTCGGACGTCGGATCGGTGCGGTCGGATTCTGGCCCCGAGGACGGCTCTGCGTTTTTGGCAAGCGCTTCATCCTGTGCTTCGACCGACTGCGAGTTGCCAACCGACTGCGACCCGTCGCAAGGCCGGGCGCCCTCTTCAGCCACCGGGTCGATGGCGGGCTGGGAGGCGTCGGTGGGGAGTGTGCCGTGTGTCACTTGCGATGCGCCGGCCGTCCCGAGGTCTTGCCTTGCCGTGCTGTCCTCGGCCGGGGGATCGAGGTTTGGCTCTAGTGTTGTCAGGGCGCGGATCAGGTTGCGGCTGGCCTGTTGCCCCATGGGGGGCAGCCAGAAGGGGATCTGGAAAATCTTCTCCAAGTAGTCGTGGGGCGTGGCCCGACGCTGGAATAACAGGGGGGCTTCGTCCTCAGACGGTTCGGCAGCCTTTGTTCCCCCTGCCCGCAAGTGCTGCGGATACCGATCGGCCAAAGACTGGGCCACCCAACGCACGTCGACACCCACAACCACCACGAAGAGATCAAAAGCCAGCAGCAGGTGGATGGCCTCCAGCACTTGCACCACGGTGGCGCTGGGACAGCGATCGAGATCGTCGATGTAGAGGACGATGCGGTCCACGTGGTGCTCGGCGTTGTCGAGCTGATCCTCGGACGCCCTCCGACGCGCCTCTTTGTGCCGCAGGAGAAGATCGCTCAGGGTGCGAAAATCGTTGTGGACGGCGGAGATGACCCCTAAGTGTTGGCTGTAGGTATTGTCCCCCAGGCGTTGCCGTAGGAAGCGGCTGAAGCTCGCGGGGGTGCGGAGAGCTTCGAGCTCCCGCAGGGCAGCGTCCCGCTCCGCCTCCAGCTGGGCCACTTGGCGCTGGGCCTCCTGGACATTCTCTTGATGGATTCGGAGCTTTTGCCGGAGCTCGTCATCAAGGCGGCGATGGTGGGTCTGCAGCCAGTCGCGCAGCGCCGTGAGTTGGCGCCAAGTTCGCCGTGCGATGTCGGCGATGGGGGCGAAAAAGGCCACCAAGACGGTCAACCCCGCAGCGATTTGGTGCCCCCGCTGTTGCCACCAATTGCTGTCGAACCACGAGGCCAGATCGACCTGGCTTAGAAGCGCCAGAACGATGAGGACCAGGGCGGCGGCCAGCAGCGGGCGTTTGGGATGGCGCCAGAGCTCGGCGATGATGGCGCGGATGCCGCTACGGGCCCTCTCGATACCGCTCAGCTGACGGTAGGCCAAGCGAGCGGTGTTGAGGGTTTCTTTCAAGCCAACAGCTTCTTGCAGGGTTTCGAGACTGCGTCGCACCTCGGAGGGAACCAGCTCCGGAGGCAAGGACTGCCAGAACTCGACACGCCAGATTTCCTCACCCCCCAGGAGTTGCTTTTCCTTGTCCGCCTCAGCCTGCTGCAAGGCCGCTTGGGCCGCCGCCAGACGCGCTTCTGCCTCTTGCTGTGCGATGCCGATGAGCTCCAGCTTCTGTAGCTTGGCCTGCGCCTTGGCTTCCCCGAGGGGCCTGTAGAGGCTGCGCAGGATGTGGTCCACCAGGCTGGCCCAGATCTGGGACTCGGCATAGTGCCAGGCATTGAAATCGATCTGGATGATGCTGCGGCAGAAAACCCGTTGGCCTTGAGCGTCACGGGTTGTATTGCCCTTGAGATCATGGATGGCGTCGTTGAGCAGGTGCATGAAGAAGCTCTTGCCCGAGCCCCATTCACCGAAGATGCCGATCGACAAAGGTTGTGGTGTTTCCCAGGCGGCCACCACCGCCGCCAGGGCCCGGGCATAGGGTTCGACAAAAAGTCGATCGGCCCCCTTCGGGCGGTCCGCGGCAAAACGGCTGACGAGATGTGGGCGGGGGCCCACCAGGGCCTGTTGCCAGACGTTTTGGTTATCGCCGGGCCACTGCTGTTGCAGATGATCGAAGAGGTGATGGCGTAGGTATTCGAGGGAGTGGCCGGCCCGGTGCAAGCGTCGATGGGCATAGGCCGGTCTCAGATTGTCTGGCCCGTTGCTGAACAGCGACGCCAGCAAGTGGCGTGTACCGAGGGGTCCCCCGTGGCTCGACCTGGCCAGACGCTCAGCCCGTCGCAGAATGGTGGCGGCATTGAGGGTGAGGGTGGGCAGGTCGGTTTGGTGATCGAAGGGGAGGGTGAGATCGAGCTCGTCGCCCTGACGCCATTGAGCGAGCAGGGAGGTCAGATCTTTCTCGATCTGGTGGCGAAAGGGCCGTTGCAGGCAGCGCCTGAAGAAGGCGACATCGGCATCCGTCGACAGTAGCGAGTGTGGGTCCGCCAAGGCGAGCAGCAGGGCCGAAGAGCTGAGACGCCGAGCTTTGCCCTCCTTGGAGGGTTTGCGACGACGGGTGTAGTCCACGGCGATGTGTAGGGCAGCCCGGGCGTGGGAGTCGAGGGCCAGCCGTCGCAGCAAGCCGTCGTTCTCGGTGGAGTCTGTTGTGTCTTCGTCGGCGGAGTCTGTTGTATCGGGGGAGGCGTCGTCGTCGAGCTCCGCATCGCGATCACCTTCGCCGGGGTCCGGGTCTGGCTGCGCGGCGTGTTCGATCAGAAAGAGGGGCGTCTCCGGCTCTTGGAGCCACAGGACTGGGCTTCCCCAGGCCGGCCCCGGATGCTCGGCAGCGACGCTTCTTCGAGCCTTGGCAACAGCCGCCTCGGGGGAGTCGCCTTGTCGTAATTGACGATAGAAGACACGGCTGAAATGGCGGGAGATCGCCCTGTCGATGGCTAGCTCGAATCCCACCGCGGCGGCCGAACCGAAGGCAAGGGCTTGGCGGGCCAAGAGGTGGCCACCATGCTCGCCAGACGTGTCTTCGATGAATACGAGCCGTGGCACAGGGCTGAGAGACTTTTGGTAGAGATCTTCGAGGCGCAGCCTCTTCTTGCCTAAATCGAGGGAAATGTGGCCTAGCTCATTGGTCAGGAGATTGGCCGAGAGGTGCAAGATTTCTACTGGTTTGTTGGCTAAATCAAGCGAGTTGATATCGCGACCGGTGAAAAGCAGCACCTCTGCATTTGGTGATGCTTCGAGACGAATACTTTCTTCAGATTGATTAGAGCTGATGGGAGGGCTGATCCACAGAATTCGGCGCAAGGGACGGGGTGGGGAGCCTGCCATGGGTGGCTCGACGAGGCGCGACAGGGTGACGTTTCCCAGCAAGAGGTAGGCGGAGGTTTCGGCCTCGAAAAGGTACTCCCAAGGCAATTCCAGCCAAGCTCGAGATGCCTCGTCGGCGCTGAGACGCAGGGCCAAGGTCGTCTGGCGGCTGGAGGACTGGTCCAAGCTCCGCAGGAAAAGCTGCCGGGCTCGGCTTTGGGGGAACAGCGTATCGAAAAGCCGTAGCCCAGCGAGCTCGAGGGAGGTGCCTCCATCTTCTGGAAAAAGCTCAAAGGCTTGCTCGAGCTGTTCGACCAACCCATTGCGGAGATGGGCTCTTGACGAATGATAGGTCTCGTCGGCGGCGGTATAAATCCACCCCTTTTCGGCGAAGCGAACCGACAGCACCGTGGGCGTTGAGGTCAGCACGGAACCGACGTCTCCAAGGGACCCGAGGCCGTCGGGTAGATCGATTCCAGGATCTGCGGCGACGACGGTCTGGGCATCAGGGCCTCACGTTCTTGGGCGTTGCGATACAAGTGCGATAGGACGCCATTGTAGCGGGCCCCTTCGAGGGCTCACAAGCCGGTGACGGAGGCCTGAAAAACGAAACCCCCGGCACGGCGAGGCCGCAACCGGGGGTTTTGAAAGCGATGGATGGGGACTGGGTTCAGGGCTCGGTCGGCGACGCCGCCGTCAGCTCCGGTGAATCGAAGGCGAGGATACCACCGCCAATGACCGCTGTCGCGGCGGTGGGGATGAGCACTGCCGGCTTGCCCCACCAAGCGATGACGCAGGCTCGACAGCGCTCGTCACCGCGCTTGATCATGTTGGGGTTGATTCGGGCGATGATGCCGTCGCACAACCAGTGGAAGACCTCTTCGCCCCGTTGCCAGTGGGCCGTCTCGCCCACCGTCAAGTTCTCGGCCTCACCGAGCTGCTGCGGCGTCAGGTCAGGACGGCAGTTCTCCACCACTTCGATCACCTTGGTCTTCGATTTGGCGATCAGGCGTCCCGTCGGATCGTGCACCGAAGTGTAAAACTCGGCGGGCTCGTTCTCCAACTGCTCGAGCCATTCTTGGAAGGTCTCGTTGTCCATGGTGGCCAGCCAGTCGCGGGAGACTTGCTTCCCCAGGCTGGCGCGCTCGCGGATCAGGTCGTCGTCGAGCTCGTTGTTGGGGTCGCGGTCGTCGGAGGCTTGCTTCTCCCTCCACCACAAAGCCCATTCGTAGTCGTCTTCCCTGTCCCGGCGACGCTCCTCGAGATCATGGCGGTCCAGGACCTGGTCTTCTGCTTTGGGGAAAACGCCCCAGTAGCGGTCTGACCCGGCCGGGCGCATTTGGACGTAGTACATATCCTCGACGACATCGTTGAGACGCCGGAAGTTGAGGCGAACCGTGGTGTCCGGGATGTTGTTTTCAACCCGAGCCCAGCCGACGCCATTACCCTCTTCAATGGGTAGGCAGGCAACGTCTTCGGCATAAACCCGAAGCGGTTCCTCGGCTAGTGCTGGAAAGGTCAGCAGTGCGAACAGGGCCACCACCGACAAAAAGGGGCCCTGCAGGCTTCGAGCACGGCGCATTCTCTTCTCCTCGCTTCAAAAGACCTATCGTTTGTTCTGGTCCCAGGAAAGTGCGTGCGAGGTCGCCGGGGGCGACAGCGGACGTACCTTCAACGGACGGCACGCTCAAAGAACGAGCGGCAAACGAAACGTTGAAGCAAGATTTGTACCAATGCGGTTATATTGCCGGGGCCCTTGTAAGTTGATTGTTTTCAGTCATTAGGGGGTGTCGAATGGGGATAGGGAGATTCTGTAGCCATGCCGAGGGGGTGGAATTCCCAGGCCGGGGGGCAGATTGCCCCGGTGCCGTTCGGCGGCACATGGCAGCCGTGGAGGGATAGGGCTCGGTGTCACGCCGGAAATTTTGACCCGCCTCATTTGAGGGCCAGCGCTTCGCTTCAGGCGTCGGCGGACAGCGCTTGGAGAGGAGCTACGGTATAAGATGGTCCGACTATGAAAGCGATCGCGGTATACAACATCAAGGGTGGCGTCGGAAAAACCGCCAGCGCCGTCAACCTATCGTACATGGCGGCGCGCTCAGGCTGTCGAACCTTGGTTTGGGACCTCGATCCACAGGGGGCGGCATCGTTCTATTTCCGCATCAAACCGAAGCTCAAGGGGGGAAGAAAGAAGCTCCTCTCGGAAAAAAGGGGCGGCCTCGGTGAGCATATCCGTGGCAGTGATTTTGACCTCCTGGATGTGGTGCCGGCGGACTTTTCTTTTCGCCACCTGGACCGGGCCCTCGACGCCAGCAAGAAACCGGAGGAGCGTCTGAAGCGGTTGCTGGAGCCCTTGGCCGACGACTACGACATCGTCATCCTCGATTGTGCGCCCAGCATTTCAGTCACCTCGGAAAGTATCTTCAACGCCTCGGATGCTCTTTTGGTGCCGACCATCCCCACGCCCTTGTCGATGCGCACCTTGGAGCAATTGGACGCCCACCTAAGCAGAAAAGGGCCGAAGTCGCTGCGCGTCCTGCCTTTCATGTGCATGGTGGATCGGCGCAAGAAGCTGCACCGCATGGCCAAGGAAATGGCGACGGCCAGTGCCGCTGAATTTGACCATTGTGAGCCTTTCTTGCAGGCCGAGATCCCCTACTCCAGCCAAGTGGAGCGCATGGGCTTGGAGCGCACGCCGGTGACTGTTTTCTCACCCCGCAGCGCTGCCAGCCGAGCTTACGCCGCCCTCTGGCACGAGGTGGTGGCCCGTTTGGGTGGGGCGGGGGAGTCGTGCCGTGGGGCGAAGGCTTGAGGCGATTTCTGCCCTCCAACCGGAGCTACGGCTTGACTTGAAAGCGCCGCGGGGCGCCCTGCTCGGCACCGTCGTAGACCACCAGGATCTCCCAGCCGCCGGCCAGTCCGTGGTCCCGTAGCAGCGTCATGCCTTCCGGTTTGGCGCCGTCTTCGGCCCCTAGGGTGCCGAGACCCTGCAGCAGGCAAGTGGAGGCGCCGTCGTTGGGCAAGCAGTCCCGGCCATCCCAAAAGTACAGCTCGAACGATATCTCGGCGCCCCCCACGGCGCCGCCGATGACGAGAAACCCACCGTCGACGGCGGCCAGTGAGCGAATGCCGCGGCCGTCGAGCTGCAACCAGCGCAAGGTGTGTTGCGACGGGGCATCGAAACGGGTGACCATGACCGGCACCCAATTGCCGCGCAAGACCGGACCACGAAAACCGATGAAGAGGTTGCCGTCACGCACGGCGAGCCCTTCGATGTCGATGCCGTTTTCTTTGCTCGGCTGCGTCTCGAAGCGGGAAAGGAAAGGGTCGTGGTGCAGGCGTCGCCGAAGATCTTGCCGCTCGATGTCGCCCGTCGGCCGCCCATTCGACGGGTCGAGTGTCAGGCGGAAGAGACCGTCGCGGCTCTCTTGGCAAGTCACGGTACGCAGCCGTTTGAGATTCTCGTCGCGATCATGTTTTTGCTTGACGCTTCGACGGTTGCAAGCATGGGAGCCGATGACGTAGAGCATGAGCCCATCGCGGGCCATGGCTTCCACGTCGATCTCATCGCCGTCATCGCTGCGCAAGGGCAGGATGTCGCCGACTCGGCAAGGCCCCGGGTCGCAGTCCACGAGCAGCTGCAAGTGGCGTCCTTCGTCGACTCCGACGACGTAAGCTCCGGCCCCGAGGGTCTCGACGGCGCTGACGTCCTCATGGTGTTTGAAGGTGCCGCTGAGGTCGAGCTCGCCGGACGGTTTGACCTCGGCGGTGATCGGCGAGACCAAGGACAGTGTGAGGCACGTGGTGATCAAGAGTCGATAGGTCAACATGGCGGACCCTCCAAAGATCGCACGGGCTGTCTGAGGTGACGACGGGCAGCCGGCATTGCAGGGGGACAAGTACTGCAGGCAGACAAGTATTGCAGGCAGAGAGCGTTCCTGGGGTTGAGGGTCCATCGTATACTGCAAGCGACTACCTACTTCAGCGCCATGCCGGCCGTCGATCTTCCATCATGAGGACTACTACCATGCTCAGAAGGCCCACCGATACCATGCTCAGAAGGCTCACCAACCATGCCACCTCGATACTCTCGACCCTCGACCGGCCGTTTCCCATGGGCCTGGCTTGGCTGGTCGTCATGGTTGTTTCAGTGTGGGCGATGCCTGCCCTGGGGGCGGAGGAGCATGGGCTCGAACCTTCTCCGGCGTCGCCGGGGGAAACAGCCGATGAGCTGGAGACGGAGGTGGCGTTGCTGGCTCAGATCGGCCGTTGCTTCTCGCCCAGTTTTTCTCCGGACGGAGAGCGCCTGGCTTTTGTTTCCGACCTCAATGGCATCCCACAGGTATGGACGATTCCCACCCGCGGTGGGTTTCCCTCCCTGGTGACCAGTCTGCAAGATCAAGTAGGAGAGGTGCATTGGTCGCCCCAAGGGGAGACCTTAGCTTTCAGCTTGGCGCCCGGTGGCGGCATGAATCAGCAGGTTTACCGTATCGAAGCCGACGGCTCGGGCCTTGAGCGGCTCACCGCCGGAGGGCGGGACAACAACTGGCTAGGGACCTTCGACGACTCGGGCAAATGGCTCAGTTGGTCGTCCAACGTCGCGGACCCGAGCTCCATGGACGTCTGGCTCTACGACCTGACGGCTGGCCAAGGGCGCCTGGTGGTGGACAACGAAGGCATCGGTCGGCTGGTGGATCTGGATCTTGTCGGCGGCCGCGGTGTGGTCTATCGCATGGTGAACCGGGGTGATGACAACCTCTATTTGGTGGACTTCGAGGCGTCGTCCGAGACCTTGCTGACGCCCCACCAGGGACCGGGTAGTTTTGGCGGCGGCACCTTTTCGGCCGATGGCCGGACGGTATATATGACGTCCAATGCCGAGCGCGATCTGTCGGCCTTTGCCAGGGTCCGTCTCGACGCCGCCGGCCAACCGGGTCCCATCGAAGTGTTAGTGGCCAGGGACGATGCCGAGCTCGAGGGTTTCGAGATTTCCCACGACGGTGATATCGCCGCCTTGATTTGGAATCAAGCAGGACGCAACGAGCTCGAAATGCTGGACTTGGCTACGTTGAAGCCGTTGCCGTCGCCGCAGATGCCGGCGCAGATGATCAACGGTCTGACCTTCTCAGCGGACGATCGGCGGCTGGCAATGGTGCTCAGTGGAGCCTCTGCGCCGCTCGACATTTGGGTATTGGAGTTGGCCAGCCAAGAGCTCTGGCAAGTCACCCGCAGCCCCCATCCGGGCATCGATCTCGATCGTCTGGTGCAACCTGAGCTGGTGCGGTACCCGGCCCACGATGGGCTCGAGCTCTCCGCCTGGCTCTATCGGCCGCTCGGCGTTCAGGGGTCGGCGCCGTTTGTCCTAAGCTTCCACGGTGGGCCCGAGGGGCAGGAACGGCCCCGCTTCAACAGTGTCTACCAAGCCTTGGTGCAGCGTGGCATCGGCGTCTTGGCGCCGAATGTCCGGGGTTCGTCGGGTTTTGGCAAGCGCTTCGTCAATCTCGACAACGGTGCCCTGCGTTTCGACGGCATCAAGGACATCGAGGCGTCGACGAATTACCTCATCGATCATCACCACAGTGAGGTCGGGCAGCTCGGCATCATGGGCGGCTCCTACGGCGGCTACATGACCATGGCCGGTTTGGCGTGGTATCCCGACCTCTTCGCGGCCGGTGTCAATCTATTCGGAGTGGTCAACTTCGAGACCTTCTTTGCGCAGACGGAGCCCTGGATGGCCGCCGTCTCGAAAGTCGAATACGGTGATCCCGAGACCCAGGCCGATCTTTTGCGCCGGCTCTCGCCCATCCATTATCTCGATGCGGTCAAAACGCCCACCTTGGTGGTGCACGGCGCCAACGACACCAATGTTCCAGTGGTGGAGGCAGAGCAGGTGGTCGATCATCTGGAGAAGCGCGGAATTCCGGTGAGCTACGTGCTCTTCCCCGACGAAGGCCACGGCTTCCGCAAAACCGCCAATCGGCTGCGCATGGCGGTGGAGATCGTGCGCTGGTTCGAGACTTACTTGGTACGCCGCCAACCCCAAAACCCGAGCAGCAGCAGCATGGCACCACCGCCCGCGACCTTCCATCCCCAGGTCGATGCACCGGCCGCCGCTTCCGGCGACACCCTCAGGTCCCCATTGCCCAGCAGACTGACCCCGGCCCAGGCGGCGGTGGGAAGCCCCTTGGCGATGGCCTCCCGCCGGGCGGATCGCAGGGCGGCGGCGGCGCTTTGACCCGTTGCTAGATGACCGTAGAAGCTTTCGAAGAAAAAGGCGGCGTCGGCGTCCCGCAAGGGCCAACGGGAGCCGATGACACCGTGGGCTCCCGCTTCGAAGAAGGCCCGCGCCAGACTCAAGATGCCTTCGGCCCGCAGCAGCTCACCGGCGGCTGTCTGGCAAGCGGAGACCACCACCAGGCGACCTCCGAGATCGAGGTCGGCGATCTCCGGCGATCTCAGCAGGCCATCCTCTTCCAAGCCCCCGGGGGTGAGGATGAGGCAGGAACGCTCGGCCCGTTGACCGTCGGCGACCGCATGGGAGGCAAAATGAACGACACCATATTGGGCCAGGTCGTGCCCCTTGACAAAGTGCTCACTAGCCTCGGCGCCGACCACCAAGCGTCCTCCCAAGCGCCGGACGATGGCTCTGCCTTCGTGTCGTGCATGGGGCAGCTGGCCGAGATGTAGGCCCTGCAGCAGGACAGCGCTGCGGGTGGTGTCGGCATGCCGCGGAGCGGAGGGTAGCCGTGGGTCGGCGAGGGCGAGCAGCGAACGCCGGGCGGGGGGAACCTCGTCGTGGCGCCAGCGGTGCCACAGGCTGGCGGACGGCGCCTGGACGATCTCAAAACGTTGGCCGAGGGCCGGGGCCTCCGGTTCAGCCCGCAAGGCCGCAAAGGGCAAGTGATGCAGCACTCCATCGGGCACCAGCACGAGGCGCCGGGTGGCGGCGGGGAGATCCGCCAGGGCGTCGGTCAGCAGGGCGGTGTAGAGCTGGTGTGCCACGTCGGCCTCGCTGCCGTCCCGGCGCTGCAGCAGGCCGAGAAAAATGGAGACCGACGGCGCCAGGGCCAGCGAAGGGTCGAGGGCGAAGCGTCGGCTACCCTGCGCCGTGCTGACGATGACCCAGGCGCCGCCCCCCGCCTGGCCGAAGAAGTCGATCCACAGGTCGATCTGAAAGGACAATAGCGCCTCGTCGGGCCGCAACGTCGCCTCGATCTCCCGCAGCTCGACGAAACGGGTCTCGCGGCGCTCCTTGGCGACCTCGGGGGCGGCGAGGAAACGCTCTTGGAGCTCCCAGCCGTCGAGCTCGTTGAGCAGGCGTTGACGGAGGTCGGAACCCAGGCCGGGATCGAGCAGACGCCGCTGGATGGCAGCGATGCGTTTGCGGATCCGCCGACGCTCACCTTCGGAGGTCCCAACGGTGGGGCTTCGCTCCACGCTCTCCAGCAGCACCGGCGAGCGCAGGCGCTCGATGATGGCGAAGGCTTGGGCCAAATCCGGCGTTTCGTCTTCCAGCAGACGGCCCGCCAGCCAAGCCAGCTCCGTCGACCAGTTGCTCAGCAGCTGTGCTCGGGTGAGGGGATCTTGTTGCACCTTTCGCAAGCTTTCGATGGCGTCGAGGGCCTGGTGGCTGACCTCCAGAGCGGCCTCCCGTTCGAGGGCATGCCAGGCGGCACGCACCAGGGAGCGCCAAGCGAACACTTCGTAGAGAGGATTCTGATGTCGCTGCGCGAGATCGAGGCCCTGGCGACTCGCCGCCAGCGCCGCGGCCGGGTCTCGCTGGGCCAAGAGTCGGCCGCGCACCGAATGGCAGGAGGACTCGATGGCCACGTCGGCGATCTCCCTGGCCGCTGCAAGACAGGCCTCGATATGGACTTTGGCGTCCTCGGGCCGACGGCTGATCAAAACCTCCGCCAGCATGCGATGGGCCCGTGCGGCGTTGATCCGGCTGCCTTCCTTGTTCGCTAAGTCGAGGGCGACCGCCGCTCGGGCCTCGAGATCCGGCAGAGCCGCCGCGTCTGGGGCCAGCTCCAACTGGCCTTGACGTGCCATGGCGATATTGAGGGCGATGCCCGCCGTGCCGTAGGCATCCTCCTGGGCCTGGCGCAGGGCCAGCAGATGCTCATAGGTGGTGATGGCGTCATGCCAGCGACCCAGCTCGAAGGCCAGCCTGCCGAGCTCGAAGAGAATCGACGATTGCAGGCGTGCCAGGTCATCTCGTTCGGCAACCAGCCCGGCGGCCCGTTGTAGATCGGCGTAGGAGCGCCCGAGGTCACCCCCGGTGTTGAGGCGATGGCTGGCGGCAAGCACCAGGGCTCGGGCCGTGGCCTCGCTGTTCGCGCCAGCTTCGGCGCTGCGTTGGGCTGCCAACATGTGCTCTGTCGCGGCCCGGTGTTGGCCCTGTCGCAGCAGAATGCGGTGGGCATTGGCATGGGCTAGGACCACTCCGAGGGTTTCACCGTGCCTTTCGAGCTGTGGGATGGCGGCTTCGAAGTGACGCAAGGCCGCCTCGTTGTCGCGCCCGGTGGCGAAATAGCCGAGCACCAAGCTGGGCCAGCCGTGGTCTGTATCGTCTCGGCGGCGGGTTTGCAGCGCCTCCCTCGATTGTGACCAGGCTTGGGGGTGGGTCGAACGGGAGTACTGGCGGGCGACCTGGAAGAAGCACAGGTGGCTAAGGTAGTCCTGGGGAGCGTCTAACACTTTCTGACGGCAAGCGGCGAGCTGCATCGCCGGGTCGTTTTCTTCGCCGCTGGCCCAGGCCGGTTGGAGAGTCAGCCAGGCGAGGCACACAACAAGCACCGCAGCGACGAGCCCAACTGAGGGCGCGCTGTAGCACGCAGTGTGTCGACGCAAGGCCCGGAGCTCAGAACCCATCACCGGGCGGGACGCCCTTCGGGGCGCCCCGCCTATGGTTTCTCGGGCTGCTGCCTTGGCGGCAAAGTTGAAGGGGGTGATCAGAAGGTGGTCTCCCCAGACTGCCAAACCCCAGGGCAATCCCCGTTGAAGATCGGACCCTCTTCTTCGGCTGCTGGCCCAGTGCACTTCACTAGCTCTTCGGTGGTCATGTTGCCGAGGTCGATCTGGTTGAGCGAGGTAATCGGCTGCATTCCCGCTTCGGTCTTGCGGCTCAACACGATGACGAACCTCACCGTGAGGGTTAGCCCATTATGGTTGTAGTCGTCACCCCGGACCGTCAGGCTCAACGCCTGACCAGCATTCAGGTTCTGATGAAGATCCTCGAGACGTACGCCGAGATCGTCGTAGGCTTCGAGGGTGAGCGTGCCGCCCTCACTGGTCGCGGCGACATCGGCCACGGTCAGCAATAGGAGCTGATCCGGCAGGAGGTCGTAGAACCCCGTTTTCATGGTCGAGGTCAGGACATCGGCGCTCGCCGGCAGGGATGTCAGCATGAGCAGAACGAGAAAGCACCCCGCTCCCAAAATCTTGCCTACGACGCGGTGGGGGATCAAAGATGAGGAGGAGATCGTTGCATTGGGTTGAGACATGGCTGCTTCTCCGAAGGTAATCTGAGGTTGATCGAAGCAACAGTGGAGTTGGGGGCGCCCGTCCGTCGGAGCGAGCTCCGCTACTGCATCTCGGCGAAGAAGGTCGCCGAGGTGAGCCGACGACCATCGGGTAGATGGGCATCGATTTGCCAGAGGAGACGGGAGCCTGAAGGGATGGCGCTCAGCTGTTGGGCCGCGACGCGATACTCGTTGGTTCCGAGATCATCGACATCGAGTAGCACCTGCAACTGCGGCGTCAGCAGTCGCAACCGATAGCGGGCATCTTCGATCGCCGACCACCGGAGCGTAAAATCCTGCCTGGGAAGACGTTCCCCTTCGGCCAACAGGCTGACGACTTCGTCTTGCGTCGCCTGCCGGTATTGGGAGACCGATCCGGGCATCCATGGAGACTGACTGAGACCTATGCTCAGGGCCAACATGGCTGCCACCGCAAATCCGAGGCTCCATTGATGCCGCCGAACCCACGGTCGGGTGGCGACCCAAGAGGGCGTCGCGGTTTGGCGTGCGCTGACCTCAGCGTCTTCTTCCGCCCCTAGGCGTTGGTCTGCCGTGACCAGGTCGCCGAGCTCGTCGCTGAGGGCTTTGGCGATGCGCCAGGATTCCGCCATGGCTGGATTTCGAGCCGTCTCTTCGATCACTGCATGGCGTTCTTCTCGGCTCAGCTCGCCCCGTACCGCTCGCCAGATGCGTTCATCGTCGACCGTATCCAGGTCGCCGTCTTCCGCCATCGCGGAAAAGGCTCGACGTAGCGCTTCGCTGTCTTCGGGGTTGAAGCTCAAGGCTGGATTCCCTTCTTGCGCAGACAGTGCCTTAGATTATCGAGGCCACGGAACACTAGATTCTCGGTTCGTTTTCGCTTCCATCCCAAGGTTCGGGAGGATTCTGGTACCGAGTGACCCTGCAAGTAGAGGATCACCGCCATGCGGCGTTCTTGTTTCATGAGACCTAAACAATCTTTGATCGCCCGTCCCGTCTGGCGGGCGACCGCGTCCCGTTCCGGATCGTGGGCGTCCCTTGGTTCCACTGTGTCGTCGCTGTCCTCCAGTGGGCTCTCCCGTTGGCGGCGTAAACGACGGATTTCATCGACGAGGGCACTGTGTGCCACTCTGAACAGATAGGACGCATTGGCGGGGATCATTCCCTCACTCTGTCTTCGCTGCATCTGCATGATCTTCATCATTGCCATTTGCACCAAGTCGTCGCGGCGATCGGACAGCCAGGCGGGACAAATACGATAGATGGCCCGCTCCAGCTTGGGCCGTAGCTCATCCAGGGAGATGCCGTCGGCCTGTCCTGTCTCGGGGTTTGCCATCGCTGGTTCCATCATGTTTGTCTTCGTTGCCCTTGGTGAATGAAGCACCCTGTGGACCAATCGCTCGGGATCTGCCGTTCCTTGGATCGACAATAACAGCCGATCGACGTTCGCCTGCGGACACCACCGTCCCGGTATCGGACATTGGGCCGTCCCGGAATGGCGGATGCCAGGGTAGGCCAGAGGGCCGTCGAGACCGGTGGCTCCATACAATAAGGCGAGAAGCCATCCCTCATCCCTTTGTCGACGGAGATTCTGCCGTCTGGAACGTCCTTTGCAAAGACCGAGGTCGATAAGACATTTTTGCAGCTCCATGCAACCACAGGCGTCTGGCGACAGGGAAGCGCATGGGGCTGTATGGGGCGAAGGTTGTGATGTGCGTGGGTTATGGTGTTGTGGGGCTGTAGTACTTTGCCGTAGCTCTTCGAAGCCGTAGCGCTTTGAAGCCGTTGCGCGGTGAAAGCTGTGGTGCTGTGAAGCTGTAGTGTCTTGAAAGTTGGACATGGAGATCGGTGATGTTGGGTGAGCTTCTACGGGATGTGGGCTTGGCGGCCCGTCGCTTGATCAGGCGCCCGTTGTGGACGCTGCAGGCGGTGACTGTCTTGGCCTTGGGTTTGGGGGCGGCGCTAGCGCTGTACGGCGTCATCCATGCGGTGCTGCTGCGGCCTTTGCCCTTTGATCAGGCGCAGGAGGTGGTCAAGGTGATGCCACAACATCGCCAGACCGGTACCCTGTCGACGGTTCCCTACCGTAGTTTTGTGCGTTGGCGAGATACCGTCGACGGTTTCAGCGACATCGCGGTGTTCCGCGGCGGAATGCGGGTGCTCGATGGTGCGGAGCTCCCGGAACGGTTGTCGACGGCGGCGGTTTCGGAGGACTATTTCGACGTTTTGGGGGTCACGGCTGATCGCGGTCGGGTGTTTGTGGCGGAGGATTTTGCAGCCGGCGCCCCGCCGACGGTGGTCATTGATCGGCGGCTCTGGCGGAGCCGCTTCGGCGGCGACAAAGATGTCGTGGGCCGTCGTATTGTCCTCGACGGCGAGCCCGCGACGGTGATCGGCGTGGTGGATCGCCAATACCACGATGCCCGGGCGGATCTATTCGGCTGGAAAGCCGTGTGGGTGCCGTTGCGGGTGGACGAAGCGGTGGAGGTGGCGGCCGGTACCCATGGTTATGGGGTGGTGGCGCGGTTGGCCGATGG
Organism: Acidobacteriota bacterium; assembly: GCA_029263315.1. Lineage (GTDB taxonomy): Bacteria > Acidobacteriota > Thermoanaerobaculia > Multivoradales > J023 > JAJCXR01. The sequence continues at coordinate 140,464 of JAJCXR010000055.1, forward strand.
CGTCGACGTGACGGCGGTGGAGTCGTCCCTCGAAGCGGTGGCTCTGAACCTGGAAGCCACCTATCCCGACACCCACCGGGGCTGGGGAGTGAGCGTCCGCACGGCGCCGGATCTGCTGCTCGGTGAGGCTGAGGAACCGCTGCGCATTTTGACCGTCGCCGTCCTCCTGTTGTTGCTCATCGCTTGCTCCAATGTGGCCCACCTCTTCCTCGCCCTAGCCCCTGAGCGCCGCCGGCGGGCGGCGATTTGCCGCGCTCTGGGGGCTAGCAATTGGCAGATGTTGCGTCAGCTTTGGTGCGAGAGTCTGTGGGTATCCTGCCTGGCCGCGGTCGGCGGGCTGCTGCTGGCGCTCTGGGTCCTGGAGATCATCCCCCTGCTGGCGCCGGCCGGCACCCCGCGGCTCGATCATCTGGCGATCGGCGGCCCGGTCTTGTGGGGTGCCTTGATCCTGACCCTCGGCACGGCGTTCCTGTCGAGTCTCTTGCCGGCCCTCGGTCTGCGGCGTATGGGCGCCGAGACGTTTGCCAGTCGACGCCACGGTCGGCCCCGCCACGGCCGTTGGTCGCGGGAGCTCTTGGTGGTCGCTGAGGTGGCCTTGGCCCTCGTCCTGGTGCTCTCCACCGGGCTCCTACTGCGCAGCTTGTGGAGCCTGCAGGCGGTAGACCCGGGGTTCGACAGCAATAATCTATTGCTAGCCCGCATCGACCTACCGCCCTCCCGCTATGGTGACGCAGAGCAGCGGCAGGAGCTGGCCAGCCATCTCGAGACGACGTTGCGTCAGCTGCCCGAAATCGAGGACGCGGGACTGCTCTTCCAAGAACCGCCGCTCAAGGATCTGCCCCATGTCTTCCACTATTGGCTGCCCGGGTCGCCGCCACCGGAGGGCCGTCGCTACACCGCCGGATGGCTGGTCAGCGGTGGCTACCAGCGGGCCATGGGATTGCGACTGTTGGCGGGACGCTGGTTCGAGGACGACGAGCGCACCGACAACAGCACTCATTTGGTGATCAACCAGACACTGGCCCGGAGCCTCTGGCCGGACCAGGACGCGGTGGGTCGTATCTTGATGTCGGGCACCGCGGATGCCCCAAAGCAGCATCGGGTCCTCGGGGTCGTGGCGGATGTGGCCTATGCCGGCTTGGGGACAACGCCGGAGCTGCAAATGGAGATGTATGCCCCGTGGGGTTCCGTCCAGCGGCAAGTGACCGCAGTGGTGCGGGGGCCGGGCATCACCAGGCGACGGCAGCAAGTGGAGGACGCCATCCGGCAGATCCTCCCCGGGGCGCCCATCCTCGGCCTGGAGAGTGGCCGTGAGCTACTCGCAGCCGATCTCGTCGAGCAGCGTTTCCTCACCCAACTGCTCAGCGCCTTCGCCCTCCTCGCCTTGGTCCTGGCCGCCGCCGGGCTCCATGGGGTGCTCAGCCATGGGGTCAGCCAACGACGAGCCGAAATCGGTCTGCGCATGGCCCTGGGAGCCGATGCCAGGCAGATGGCGGGCATGATCGCCGCCCAGGGCATGCGGGCGGTGGGCCTCGGCTTGATGGTCGGTGTTGTGCTGTCCTTGGCCTTGCGCCGTCCCTTGGCGTCCCACCTGTACGGTATCGGTCCCGGAGACTTGATGACCTATGCGGTGGTCATCATGCTGTTGCTGGGCGTCGCCCTGGTGGCCAGTTGGTGGCCCGCCCGGCGCGCCGCACGCACTGACCCGGCGACGACCCTGCGGTGGGAGTAAGGCACAATGTCACCGAATGGACCGCCGCCGAGTAACGTACAATGAACCTATGCGTGCCCTCGGCCAACATCTTCTGCTCGACCTCTGGGGGGTCGGCTCCCTGCTCGACGATGCGGAGGCCTTGCGCCTCCATTTGGAGGCGGCAGCCAGGGCCGGTGGAGCGACGGTGGTGGAGTCCCGCTTCCATCGGTTTACACCCCAGGGGGTGAGCGGCGTGGTTATCCTAGCGGAGAGCCATCTCGCCCTGCATACGTGGCCCGAGAACGATTTTGCGGCTGTGGATGTCTTCACCTGCGGCGATCCCGAGCTGACACGTGCCGTGGCCGATGAGGTGGTGGCTCGTTTGTCACCTCTGGTGCACCAGGTACGCCGCTTCGAGCGCGGCTCTCCGCTGGCCGTGAAGCGCGAGAGACCTGAGACGCCCAAGAGACCTGTGACGCTCAAGAAACCTGTGACGGCAGAGAACCACTAGGCGATGCAAGGCCCACCTCCCCCGCGCACCATCGCGTGCCCGTCCTGTGGTGCATCGCGCACCCTGCACAATCCCGGCTTGGCCATGTTCGTCTGTGAGTACTGCTCCAGCGCCGTCTACTGGGACGACGAGAAAGTACGGGCCGCCGGCCAGACAGCCGTCCTCAGTGAGGGTTGCTCGCGGCTCTATCGCGGCGCCGTGGGGAGTTTTCACAGCAAGCGTTTCCGTGTCCTCGGCCGAGTGCGCTACGGCTTCGCCGACGGATTCCTGGACGAATGGTTCCTCGAGCTGGACGACGGCTCCACCTGCTGGATGAGCGAAGATCAGCATCAGCTGGCGGTGCAAAGGCGCATCGAGCTCGAAGCTCTGCGGGCCTTCGAGCACTATGCCGTCGGCATGGAGATCGCAGCCCGCGACAGTCGTTTCATGGTGCAGGAGATCGGCCACCTGACCTGCCTGGGGCTCGAAGGGGAGCTGCCGAAGGCCATCGAGGTGGGAGAGACCTACCCTTATGTCGACGCCACCAGCCTGGAGGGGCGCTATGCCCTGGGCATTGAATTCGACGACGATCCGCCATCGGTATTCCTCGGCCGTTGGTTGGGCAACAGCGAAGTGAAGCTCGACGACGAAGGGGAAGTCTGGTGACTTCGTCGTCCTTTGCTGCCGGTGCCGGCCGTGCCCGCCCAGCCTACCAACCCAGGCGGTCGGCTTGCCCCCATTGTGGTGCCCCGCTGGACCTCAAAGACGAAAACAGCCGCATGGTGGTCTGCGGTTCCTGTGGCAGCCACCTACAAGCAGACGCCGGGGTCTCCGAGGTGGAGCTGCGAGTGCTGTCGCAGCAGGCCATCGCTCAGCCGCACGGTTTTGTCTTGGAGATCGGCGATTCCTTTGTCCACGAGAAAGCCCGTTACGAGGTCATCGGGCGGTTGGCCATCGGCGACGCCGAAGAGCCCCATGGCGAGCCGACGCTGCAGTATTTGCTCTTCAATCCCCGGCGCGGCACCCTGTGGTTGAGCTCCTACCTAGGGCATTGGGATCTGTCCGAGACCTGGCGTGTCTTGCCGGCGGGTGAGCCCAGGGCGTTGCGCAAGGGCGACGCCATGAAGAGCCATGACGGGCGCTCCTGGCTGCTGGTGGAGCAGGGGACCTCGGTGATCCGCTACGTCGATGGGGCCTTGCCTTGGGTGGCACACATCGGGGACCGCTCCGACTATGTTGAGCTAGCCGCCGCCGACGGCAGCGGTGAGCTCTATGAGGTGGAATACCGTCAAGGGGAGATGGAGGTGGGGCGGGGCCGCTGGTTGTCGGTGGCGGATGTGGCCCAAGCCACCGGCAAAGAGATCGCCAAACCCCAGGTTCGGCGGGAGAACGTCGCCCAGGTTCTGAAGACCTACAACGGCATGCTGTGGATCGCCGGATTGATTCTGGTGGTCAATATCGTCTTCGCATTGATGACCCTCAGCCTCGGTGATCGGGTGCTGGACCAACGGCTGGATACCGAAGCCCTGCGCGGCGAGGTGTTGACCGAGCCGTTCAACGTCGCCTCGCCGGGCAACGTCATCGACGTTTCCTTCGAGGCCCCCTTGGACAACGCCTGGATGAGCATCGACTGGGCGGTGGTGCGGGGCGACGAAGAAGTCATCCATGTCGACGACGGCGATCTCGAGTACTACCATGGCGTCGAGGGGGGCGAAAGCTGGAGCGAGGGCAGCCGTTCGAGCACATCGTACCTGCGCATCGACGAGGCGGGGAGCTACCGCTTGCTGGTACGGGCGGTCAGCGCCCGAGGGGAAGCGGTCGAAGCCCAGCCCAGTCAGGTGCCCGTGCGGGTCAAAGTCATCGACGGGGCGCGGCCGCCGTGGTTCGCCCTGCTGGCCTTGGGGGCCAGCGTCCTAGCCTTCATCATGGTGGCGGTGCTTCGCCATCAGTGGAAAACCGGCGACGAGGAGGACGACTGAATGTTCAAACGATTGTTATTGGCTGTGCTGTTGGGTGGAGGCTCTCTGTTGGCCATGGCGGCCACCTTCCTCAATGTCGGCGTGGCCCGTGCTGAGGAACCCCAAGGCGTTCAGTTGCGCCAGGAAAGCGCCCGCGGCGGCGCCTTTTTCACCACCTACCGCAGCCACCGTGGGGGTGGTCTCCGCGGCGGTAAATGAGGATGGAACGATGAGCAACGATCCCGTATGGACCTTGATTTCGACGCTTTTCTACGCTGGGCTCGGCGTGGTTTTTTTCGGTTTTTCTTTTTGGGTGGTGACGATGATCGCCCCCTTCTCGGTACGTAAGGAGATCGAAGAGGATCAGAACATCGCCTTGGCCATCATCCTGGGCGCGGTGTTCATCGGCTTGTCGATCATCATCGCCGCCGCCATCACTTGACGGAACCCCCGATGCAGACATCGAGCGATCGACGGACGGCCGCGGCGCCTACGAGTCCGGTCGCTCAAGTCTTACTGCTGGCCTCGGTGTTTGCCGTGGCCACTTGCGGTTTGGTCTATCAGCTGGTGGCGGGGGCCATTTCCAGCTACCTCTTCGGCGACGCGGTCACCCAGTTCTCCCTGGTGATCGGCGTCTTCCTCAGCGCCATGGGGGTGGGCTCGTACTTCTCCCAGTTCATCCGTCGCAACCTGCTGGCGACGTTTGTCGAGCTGGAGATTTGGATCGGCCTGGTGGGCGGTACAAGCTCCCTGGCCATGTTCGCCGTCAGCGCCTACGCCGACCAGGTCTTTGCCCCCTTCTTCTACAGCCTGTGCGGCCTGATCGGCATCATGGTGGGTCTGGAGATCCCGCTGCTGGTACGTATCCTCGGCTCCGGCCGCGGTGCTGAAGCCACCGCCAGTGCCGCGGTTGCCGATGCCGACAACCTCGCGACCGACGGCGACCAGCCGCTGAGGGACCGTGCCCTCAGCCAAGTCCTGGCCCTCGACTACATCGGCGCCCTGGCCGGTTCCCTGGCTTTTCCGTTCTTCGCCTTGCCTTGGTTTGGCCTCAGCCGGGCCTCGGTGGTCTTCGGCATCATGAACCTGGCGGTGGCCGCCGCCGGCCTGGCGTTGGTGCCTGGGCGTCGAGTCTGGCAAGGCCTGCGGTGGGGCGCCGCGGTCACCCTCTTGGCGGTCACCTTCTTTTACTCCGCGGCGTGGATCGGTTTCCTGGAAGATCGCCTCTACCAGGATCAAATCCTCCTCACCCGCGATACTCCCTACCAGCGCATCGTCGTCACCCGCTGGCGCGACGATGTCCGGCTCTTCCTCAACGGCCACCTGCAATTCAGCTCCGTCGACGAGGCGCGCTATCACGAGAGCTTGGTGGTGCCGATCATGGCGGCCACCGCTGCGAAGCAGGTGCTGATCCTCGGCGGCGGCGACGGCCTAGCGGTACGAGAGCTGCTCAAGTTCCCGTCGGTGGAGAGCATCACCTTAGTCGATATCGACCCGGAGATGACTCGGTTGGCGGCTAGCCGTCCCGAGCTCAACGCGCTCAATGACGGTGCCCTCGAATCGCCGAAGCTGAGTATCGTCCACCAGGACGCCATGCGCTTTCTTCAAGAGGATGCCGGCTTCTACCAGGCCATCCTCATCGACCTGCCCGATCCGTCGACCTTGACTCTAGCCAAGCTCTACTCCCAGTCCTTTTATGCCCTGGTCATGCGGCGCCTGTCCGAAGATGGCGTTCTGGTGACCCAGGCCACCTCGCCGTACTTCGCCCGGCAGGCCTTTTGGTGTGTCGTCACCACCCTGGAATCGGTCACCACCGACGCTGAAGAGGCAGCTGGTTTGCCGGTTGTCCAAACCTACCCCTACCGCGTCCACGTGCCCAGCTTCGGTGAGTGGGGGTTCGTCATGGCCGGCAAGCGCCCGGTGGCCATCGAAGCGTTGCGCGTCCAAGTACCCACCCGCTTCCTCGAAGACGCCGTGCTGCCCGGTCTCTTTGTCTTCGGCAAAGATATCCAGCGGCAAGAAGCGGAGGTCAACCGGCTGGATCATCCGGTGTTGCATCGGTATTACCAGCGGGGTTGGCAGACATATAACGAGTAGGGGTGTCGATGATCGAGAAGCTCACTGGAGCTATCTCGAAGAGGCGCAGCCGATTCTCGATATGTGGGCGTGCGACCGTTGTGTTTCCATGACCTTGCGGCTCAGACAGCGCTCCGTCCGTGCTCGCTCGGAGGGCCTCCCGCTGGCACCAATTTCGGTAGAACTGAATGGACACCAACTAGAACTAAGCGGCGTCGAGCTCAACCTCTTGAACCTCAGACAGGTCTATTGCCTTTCTAGCTCGATAGAGATCGTAGCTATGCTGCATCGCGAGCCAGCTCTCGGGAGACCGCCCAAGGGCCTTGGACAAACGCAGTGCCATTTCCGGGCTGATCCCACTGCGCTGGCCAATGACGCGTGCGAGCGTCGAGGGGGATATACCCAAACTTCGGGCCAACGAACGGATGCTCAAGCCGAACGGCACGATGTAGGTGGCTCGGATGAATTCTCCGGGGTGTGGGGGATTGTGCATGACCATCAGTGATAATCCTCGTAGTCCAAGATGTGGACGTTACCATCCTTGAGCTGACGGCTCTCTGGCCTCGGCTCATTGAACCGGCATCAACTCCTTGAGCGCGATTACCGTTGCCACCACACCGCTGCGCACGGAGGGCTCGGGCGAGATCTCGAAGAGCGGCGAATGGTGGGAGGGCACGGGTTTGCCCCCCGCGGCCTCTTCGTCAAAACGCTCCTTGGGAGTGCCGCCGATGGCGAAATAAGCGCTGGGAATGTACGGATCCGTGGTCAGGAAGCCAAAGTCTTCAGCGCCCATGCCTTGGCGCTCGTGGTCGGCAAAGACCCCATCGCCGAGCTCAGCGCGCCAACGACTGCTGATCCGCTTGACCAGGGATACATCATTGACGGTGACGGGAACCCCGCCCCGCAGCTCAACCCGCGGCAGCCGATCCTCCGGCAGACCCGCGGCGCGGCCGGTGTTGACGGCGATACGCTCGATGCCTTCGAGCAGGGTCTGTCTCGTTTTTGTAGAGTCGGAGCGCACGGTTAGCTCGAGCACCGCCTCTTCGCCGATGATATTTCTCTTGTTACCGGCGCGAAAGACACCGACCGTGACCACCCCCGGTTCTCTGGGGTCGAGCTCCCGCGACACCAGCTGCTGAAGCGCCACGACGATCTGTGAGCCGATGAGAATCGGATCTTTGCCGCGATGGGGACTGGCCCCATGGGCACCGATGCCCGGAACGATGATGTCGACGCTGTCGGCCCCTGAGTAGGCGGCGCTCTCGGCGACAAAGATCTTTCCGGCTTCGATGGCCGCGGCCACATGAAAGGCCAGGGCAAAGTCGGGCTGGCCGAAGCGTTTCCAGAGATCGTCTTGGTGCATTGCCTGGGCGCCGGAAATCTTCCACTCTTCTGCCGGCTGTCCGATCAACATGAGCGTGCCGGACCAGGAGCCCTTCTCGGCGGCCATGCGGCGGGCCGTGCCCACCAGTGACGTGATGTGCACATCGTGGCCGCAGGCATGCATCACCGGAAATTCCTGGCCGTCGTCGTTGACCTGCGTCGCTTGGGAGGCGTAGGGCAGACCCGAGAGCTCCTTGACCGGCAGGCCATCCATGTCGGCCCGCATCATCACCAGGGGCCCAGGCCCGTTCTCCATTATGGCCACGATACCCGTGCGTCCCACCTTCTCAGTGACCTCGAAACCGGCGCTACGCAGCTCCGCCGCCAGCCGTGAAGCGGTCTTGTGCTCGACAAAAGAGTGCTCCGGGTTGGCGTGAAAGTGCTTGAAGAGGGTGCCCAGATGGGCGTCGTAGTCGGCTTTCACCGCCGCGATCAGCTCGTCGTTGGCTGATGCCAGGGACGGTAGCCCGACAAGAGCTATCAGGGTGAGGGAAATCATCAGGCGTTGCATCATCGGCACCTCAAGGTCGTGGAGTTGGCAGCAGATCCAAGTTGCGACCCTGAGTCAAAAGCGCCCGCGGTCGTACACTTTTGGCCGGATCGTTCAATTTGTGGGAGCTCAGAAGCCTCAGTTGATTGGAGGATAGCAGCGATCGAATCATGAAGATTACGGCTGGGGTGGGACGATCGGCGCCTCGGCCTGGGCCAGTGCAGCCAAGAGCTCTCTTGGCACATAGACGGCAAGGGCGCCGGCCGCGAAGCCGCTAGGATCCCGGGTCACCACCGCTTCCACTCCAGCCTCACGGCCAGCCTCGTGCAGCACTGCGTCATCGAAATCTTTGATTCCCGTCAACAGGGCCGATTCCAGGACGCTTCGAGTTACGGGAGCAATCTCGAAGAGCCGAAGCAGATCCTCTAGGAATGTGCAAGCTGCCGTCGGATTTCGTGCACGGGCCGCAACATAGTGAATCGTCGTCAAGGTCGTTGCGCCGAGGACCCCTGTCAACTCACCTCGCTCTACTAGGTCGATCAGCTCGGCGGCGCTGTCCGACCACGGTGCTCTGTCCAAGAGAAGATCCAAGACAAGGTTGGTATCAAAGAGAATCTTCAAAGGTGTTTGTCCAACAGGTGATTTCGATAGTCGTCCTCATCGATATTCACCCCCGACAGAGTTCCTCGCAACCTCCTGACGATCGGTGACAGCTCTTTTCGAGGCTCGCGAGGGGCTGTCAGGGCAATGAAGTAGTCTTCGACCAGGCGCGACACCGGCTTGCCGACTTTCCGAGAATAGGACTTGGCACGGTGGATGACGTTTTCATCGAGGCGTAGAGTTAGCTTCGTATTCATCTGCTGAGCCCCCTGTGATGTTGACGTACAGTCTACCATGACAGTGCCGTGCAGCGCCCTGGGTCCTGGAGCCTTTTGACAGGTGCTTTTCTACTCCGCCAAGGCCCGCGTATCGATCTTGCGCAACGACGCCACCAAGTCACGCATCATGTCGAGGTTGCGCAGGGTGCGATCCAGGTAGTGGGTCATCTGCCGATCGCCCTTGGATTGCTGGCCCAAGGTCTTGACGACGGGCATCAGCTGGTCGTTGACGGCGTCGCTGAGGCGGCTCAGCAATTCGTGCACGCCGGGGGTGAGGGACTGGACGACCTCCTTGCCCCGGGGGGCCTCGGCCAGGCGCTCCAGGGTGCTGCCGAGGCGTTCCAGGTAAGGGCTCAGGTCGGTGCCAGGCACCTGCGGCGGAGCGCTGGCGGGCACAGTGCCCGATGCTGGTGGGAGGTTTTGTGTCGCCTGGAGGACGCCCTTGGCGAGGTGCTCACCGAGCTCGCTGAAGGTGGCGTCGAGGCGTTCTAGGAGGGGCGACAGGTCGGGCGCGGGCGGGGGGGCCTTTGCCGGCTTGCCCTTGGACGGCGCAGCGGCCTTGGCCAGGGCTTCGAGACGGGCGATGAGGGTGTCGAGGCGGGGTGCCAGCAGGTCTCCGATGCCGGAGTCGCCGCTTTCCGGGGACGCCGAATCCTGCGACTGTGCTGCCAGGGCCTCGAGGTTACCCTGCAGCTTGTCGAGGAAGGGATCGACGAGGCCGGCGAGGCTTTGGAGTAGGGGGCCGTCGTCCCGCTGCGGGGCCTCCCGGGCTTTGTCGATACCGCGGCCGATTTCTCCGAGGCGATCGGAGACCAGCCCCAACTGACCCAGGAGACGAATGGCCGGGTCGTCGTCGGAGCCGCCCATGGCCTGGACGCGGGCGAAGCCGCGTTTGATCTCTTGCCAACGTTCCTCCTGCTCCGGCGTCAGGGTGCCGCGCAACTCCGCCAGCTTGAGCAGGTTGTGCTCGGCGCCGCTGGTCAAGGTTTGGGCCTCGCCGATGTAATGATCGTCGATCAGGGCTTCCAGCTCACGATCGTTCATCACCGCCACAACTTTTTCCGCCAGCTTGTTCATGTTGCGGTAGCTGCCCTGCAACTGGAAGCGGGGCTCGGTGCGATAGGCGTCGTCCTGGGCCGCCGACAGGATGTATTGCTGGTTGATGGCCAACACCACCTCTTGGATGCGCAACAGCTTGCGCAGCACTGAGAGGATTTCTTCCAGCTCCATGGCGGAATAGCCGTGGCTCAGCTGGTCGGCCTGCAGCGCACCGTCGCGGGCCATCTCCACCAGCTTGAAGACATCGTCCGGGTCGCGGGTGGTGAGCGGCGCCAGGACGGCGTTGGAGGTCAGGCTGTTCTCGATGTAGCTGAGGGCGAAGACGTCGTCCTTGCCTTCGAGAATGTCCCCCAGGTTGTATGTGTCGGCTCGGTTGGCCAGCATGTCGGGGATCTGGAATTTGTCACCGGACTCGGTGTAGGGATTGCCGGCCATGCAGATGGCGAAGCGTTTGCCCTTGAAATCGTAGGTGCGGGTGCGGCCGTTCCACACCCCTTCGATGCGCCGTTGGGCGTCGCAAAGAGAGATGAATTTTTGCAGCAGCTCGGGATGGGTGTGCTGGATGTCGTCGAGGTACAGCAACACATTGTTACCCATCTCCAGGGCGAAATTGATCTTCTCGACCTCCTGCCGTGCCGTGGCGTTGGGAGCGTCTAGGGGGTCGATGGAGGTGACGGCGTGGCCGAGGGCGGGCCCATTGACCTTGACGAAGACCAACCCCAGACGGTTGGCGATGTACTCCATCAGGGTGGTTTTGCCATAGCCCGGGGGCGAAATGAGCAGCAAGAGCCCCATCTGATCGGTGCGTTTGTCGTCGCCGAGGGCGCCCATCTGCTTGGCCAAGTTGTCGCCGATGATCGGCAGGTAGACCTCGTTGATCAGGCGGTTACGGACGAACGAGCTCATCACTTGGGGTTTGTATTCACCGAGCCGCAAGGCATGTCGCTGTTGCTCCAGGAGTCGATGCCTGAGGGCCTGGAAACGGCGGAAACCGGGCACTCGATGCTGGCGGAAGTGGGCCAGGCGGCTGAGCAGCTCGTCGAGGCGCAAGCTCAGGGTGCGCTGCTCGATCCGAGGATGCTGGCCCAACAATCCGCTGACCTCGGCTTTGGCCAGGGCTTCGCTGGCCGACCTCTCGATACGGTCGCGGCTGATCAGCTGGACGACGGCCTCATTCTCTGCCGGTGCCAGCTGCATCAGCTCCTTGGCCCGCTGGCTCACATCGTCGTCGGAGGCTGCGCCCGCGGAGGCGAGGAAACCGCCCAGCCAAGCCTTGGCCAGGTGAAAGCGCTGGCCGAGATGCCCTTCCAGCTCCTGCAAATCCCGCTGCAATTCACCTGCGCTGCGACTGTTCTTCAGGTGTTCGGAGAACAGCTCGAGCAGCTTGTTGGCTTCGGCGCTGATCACCAAACGCACCGGGTCTTGGCACAGCTCTTCGAAGAGATAACCCCCCGCCATGTGGGCGTCCTCCGGTGTCAGCTCGATGCTGTGCTGACGGTGGAAGGCGGCGATGCCCTCGCTGAGCTCTGCGGCCAAGGTGACGATGGCCGGGCTGTGGGCGAAGGCGGTCCGCAGGCGTGCCAGGCTGACGGCGCGACGGTGCCAGGTGGCACGCTGCGTCGCCTCGTCGAAGAAGGCCCAGTAGAGGACAGCGGCGGCCCTGGCCCGGGGTGTGAAGCGCAGCAGGCCCGCATTGGAGTAGAGCGCTATCAGCTGTTGCAGGATGAGCACCGTGTCGGCGTCGTGTAGTCCCCGCTCGTAGCCTTCGTCATAGCGCTCGGCGCTGTAGGTGCGCACCAAGCCGAGGAGGGCCCCGGGCTCTTCCGCCGCTTGCTGCAGGGCCGTCAAGCTGAGCCCTGCCCGCTCTTCCTCGGCATCGAAGAGGATCGAGGCGGCGAGATACTCCCCCCGGTAGACCTGCGCCGTTTCGGAGACCAAATGCTGGTCCCAGTAGTCGCGGGTGGCAGCAAAGGCCTCGTCGTTCACCGGCTGATAGAAATCGGTGCCGGTGAGGTGATAGGCCATGGTCGTCTGCCCCTCGTCGTCGGCCCTGGGTACCAAAGTGAGGGCGACGGGCTGGGTGTTGACGCTGAAGCGGTGACGGCCGAATTTGATGACGTTGCTGCCGTCCTCGAAGATATCTTGCCGGTCGCGCAGGGCACGGGCGGCCTCTTCTTTCGTCGCCTTGAGGCGCGAGTCCAGCTCGTCGGCGCGGACGTTTTCTTTGATTTCCCGCAGCTCTGAGGCCAGGTCCCGCACCTTGGCCACCATGGCGTCGCCGACGAAATAGGTATTGAGATCGTCGGCCGACTCGAGGGCCGAGGCTCGGCGGGTGATGCCCTCGAGGATGCGTTGCGCCGCCTGCACCATGCGACCGGCCCGTCGCTGCCGGGCGTCGAGCAAGGATTGCTTGCGGGAGCTGAAAGCCTCGTAGACGTCCTCTCGCTTGGTGGCCAGTTGCTCGATGAACTGGTCGAGCTCGCCGAAGCGGCTTTCCAGCTCTTCCAGCTGCAGCATCAGCTTGGAGAGTTGCTCGTCGCATTTCTCCGGCGTATCGGCCATCGCCAAGGCGCCGCTCACCGCCTGGCTGAAAAGCTTGAACTGGGCGCCAAACTCGGCCACCCCTTCGGCCGACATCAGCTCCTTGCGCCGCGCCTCGAGCAGGGCGCGGCCGCGGTTGAGGTTGCCTAAAACCTCGGAAATGTCTTCCAAGATGGCGGTGCGAACCGTGGCGTCGTCGATGTCGAGACCACCCAAGACGTCGTTGAGCAGCTCGAGGCTGGTGGCCACGTGGTCGAGCCCGTCGCGGATGGGGACGGTCTCGGCGACCTTGGCGACCTCATCCACCGAGGCCACCAGCCCTTCGATCTTCTGGTGGTACGGCGCCAGGGCGGTGTCGCCTTCGAGAAAGGCCACCATTTGATCACTGAGCTCGGAAAAGCGCTCGACGAGGCGCTGCTCTAGGGCATCGACCCGCTCTTGATCGACGTAGCGCAACTCCCGCACGGTGAGCAGGTGGCCCCGTTGGTGGCGCAACTCGGCGAGGGCATCGACGAAGTGGTCGACGGCGTCGCGGGACTGTCGCCGCAGGGTTTCGAAAAGCTCTTCCAGGGTGCCCTCGGCGGCGTCGGTGGCTTCCTGGGCGCGACGCTGAATGGCTTGGACCTTGGCGAATTCGTCGACGATGAGCTCGGCGGTGCCGTAGATCTCCTGCAGCTCGTCGGCCAAGTTGCCGACTTCGTCGCGATTCAACCAGTAGTAGGTGTCCTGGGCTCGCACCACACTGGCGATCAGATCCTCGTAGGTCTGCGTCGTCGGCTCTTGATCTTCGATGGTGCGGCAAATGGAGAGGGCGTCCGAGATGCCGCGCACCAGATCGGCATTGCCCACCTTCTCCAGAAAGGTCCCCTGGGACGGCGCCTGGGCGGCGTGCACGTCGCTCATGTAGGGGGTCTGCCAGACCTGCATCGGGTGGACCCGCGTCGGCTCGCTGGAGACGGCGCGGAAGATCACCAGGCGGCCGTCGTCGAAGAGGCTGAAGCCATTGCAGTAGATGGGGTTCTCCACCTGCTTGCGGATCATGTTGTACGACAACAGGATGCTCTGGCCGCTGTCGCGCTCGTGGAAGACGTAGAGCACATCTTCGCCATTGGGAGAGCGCACTGACTTGAGGAATTCCATCTGCTCGATGTTGCCCTCAAAGGTCTTGGTCTCACCGTTCTGCAGGTAGTAGCCGCCGGGAAAGATCAGGCCGTGGTCCTCTGGCAGCAGCAGACAGGCTTGGCCGATGGCGTCGATGCGATGCACCTTCTGGTTGCGGGTATTGAAGATCAGATAACGCCAGATGGTCTCGTTGTAGGGCAGGATCTTGAGCAGGATCAGGCTGCCCACCTTGGCGTAGTGGACCTGCGCGTCATCGAGGCTCTGCTGCGCTTCGTCGACATCTTCGCTGTAGATGCCGAGGCCGTCCTCGGTGTTGTCCTCCACCTTGACGGTGAGGTCACCGCCTACCGTTTCGACGAAGACTTCGTCGAGGATGTTGACGTGGGGATGCCGTCCGTGCACGTGATGCTGGCGGCCGGTCTCCTGCCACTCGAAGTCGTGGGAGGGCGGAAAGACATGGTCCCGCTCGCCGCGATTGTCGATGTAGGTAACCCGGCCCTGCGGGTCCACCGCCCAGCGGAAGACTTTGAAATCCGTCAGGTTGGCGCCGGTGCGGAAGACCGCCAGCAGCTTGCCTTCGGTGCGTCGGAGCTGCATCAGGCGAGCGTCTTTGTAGTACTTGTAGAGCTCTTGGAAGTCCCGCAGCAAGGTACGGTCGTTGAGGAAGTACTGCCGTGCGTCCGTGGCCACCGGCTCGAAAGAGAAGGTGTCGTCCTTCTCGACGAAACGGTGCAGGCTGAGCACGTCCTCCATGTGGGTCTCGGTCTTGAGCCCCAGAAAGACGTTGTAGCCGAAGAGCAAGAGCTCACCGACGGCTCGGATGTCCCGCGGCACACAGTTGTGCTCGGTGCGGATGCGCTCGTTGCCGATCAACGCCATCTCGGTGCCGCCGAAGAGCTCCAGGCGCTCGCCGTTGAGGCTGTTGGCCTTCTTGGCGAGCTTCTTGGAATGCTCCCCTAGGCGGCCCCGGAGAATCTCGTAGGTGCCGCGTTCGATGGTGTCGCTGCTCATCGCCTCAGGACTTGAAGAGGGCCGAGAGCTTTACATCTTCGACGCCCATGCGCTCGACCACTTCCGACAGCTGCTCGAGCTTGACCTGTTTGTCGCCTTCGGACTTGCTCGCCAATTGGGAGAGGAAGGCGGCCAGGGTGAGATTGCGCACATCGGCGCTGGAGGTGGCGGGACGGGTGAGCACGTCCTTGAGGTCGGCGGCAAAGCTGGAATCGCCGCTGAGGTAGTCGCCGAGCAGCTTCTGGCCGGTTTCGCTGCGATCGATGAAACCATCGATGGATTTGCTCATGCCGATGCTGTTGACCAGGCGATCGAAGAACATGCTGTCGCCGCCGACGATGTCGATCTTGGCGTTCTGCAGGCCCGTCGACAGCACACCGGCTTGCACCTCTGCCACTTTGCGGTGGGCGTCCACTTGTGCCAGGGCGACATCCTTCTCCATGGCCAGGCGCAAGCGAAATTCCTCGTGCTCCTGGCTGGCTTCGTCGAGGGCCTTCATGGCGTTGGCTTTCTCGGTCAGGCCCTCGGCTTCGCCCTTGAGCTTTTCGCGGATGGCTTCGGCTTCCGCCAAACCCATTTCCTTGAGCACCTTGGCTTCGATGAGCTGCATGCGCTCCTCGGCATCGACATCCGCTTGTTTGACTTCCACCTCCGCCAGTCCGACCTTCTTGGTGGCGTCGGCATTGGCTTCTTTGACCCGCACTTGGGCCAAGCCGACCTTCTCGATGGCCTCGGCGTCGGCCTCTTTGACTTGGACCTCGGCCAAACCCCTGGCGGCGGTCTCCGCCTGCACACCTTCGGCCATTCGCATCTTGGCTTTGGCTTCCTTGTCGCTGGCTTCGAGGTGGGCTTCGGCGAGGATCAGCTGTTCGCGGCCCTTGTGCTTGGCGGCGGCTTCGGCGGCTTCGGCGGCCTTGATGTCCTTGACCAACTGTTCTTCGGCGTGGGCTTCGGCGCCGATGATGGTCGCTTCTTTGGTCCGGTTGGCCTCTTCGACGAGGCGCAGCCGCTTGATGGCCTCCTCCTCCTCCGCCACCGTCTTCTCCACCGAGATGCGCTCGCGGATAACGCTGGCGATGTCCCGTTTCTGGACTTCCACTTCCTTGTCCTTGGCGATGGTCTGGAGCTCGGTCTCCCGTTCCCGGGAGATGACCTCGATCAGGCGTTCCTTTTCGACCCGCTCGGTCTCCACGGCCACCACCCGCTCGCGGTTCTTTTGGGCCACCTCCACTTGACGCTTGAGGTTCTCCTCCTGGACGGCGATGTCCTCATCGGCCTTGATGCGCGCCGTCTCGAACTTGAGCCGTTCCTCGGCCTCGATTTTTTGTGTTTCCGCCTGCTCCCGGGCCCGGACCGACAGGATCTCCCGCTGCTGTTTGGCCTCGGCGTCGGATTTCTGACGCTCGAGCTCGAAGATGGCCTCCGCCGCTTCGACATCCTGCTTGGTGATCTGCTTCTTCTCGGTGTTCTGGAACTCGTTGGTGCGCACGTGCTCGATGGCCGTCAGCTCAGTGATCTTGCGGATACCCTGGGCATCGAGGATATTGTGCTCGTCGAGCTTTGAAATTGGCGTCTGCTCGAGGTAGTCGATGGCGCAGTCTTCGAGGGAATAGCCGTTGAGATCCTGGCCAATGACCTCGATGATCTCATCGCGAAACTCTTTCCGCTGGGTGTAGAGATCGACGAAATCCAGCTTCTTGCCCGCGGTTTTCAAAGCTTCCGAGAATTTGGCGGCGAAGAGGTGCTCCAGCGTTTTCTGATCCGAAGCGCGGGCGCAGCCGATGATCTGTGCCACCTTGATGACGTCTTCGGCGGTTTTGTTGACCCGCACGAAGAAGGTCACTTTGATGTCGGCGCGGATGTTGTCGCGACAGATCAAGCCATCAGAGCCGCTGCGATCGATCTCGATGGTCTTGACCGAGATGTCCATGAGCTCGGCTTTGTTGATCACCGGGACAACCAGGCCGCCGGTGAAGCTGACCGTCACCGTGCCCCTGACCACGTTGCTCAGAACCAATGCTTTGCCTTGTTCTACCTTGAGAATGCCGAATGCCATGGAATCAATACCTCCAGAAAAAGGGCTCAGAGATCGCGGACGAGCGGCGACGGCGCGGCCGTCTCGACATCGGCGCGCGGTTGAGCGACGAAAAAAACTTGGGTCTGAGGGTCGTAGTCGAAGATCAATGCCTTGTCGCCGCGACGCAAGGTGTTGGCGTCTCGACTGCGGGCTTGGATGAGAATCGTCGAGGCGTCATTGTCCACCACTTCGGCCTGGCCGAAGGTTCCGTCGACCCTCAGCGTGGTGACGGTGCAGACCTTGCCCACCAGGTCGGAATGCTGGGTCACCGGCGGTAGGGCGAAGACCTTTTTCAGCGGACGCAGGCTGATCGAGGTGGCCACCAAGGAAGCTCCGACGGAGCCGACTCCCACAGCCCAAGGCACCAAGGCCACCATCGAGGCTGCCAGATCGAGGTGGGAAATCCACGACGATCCGAAGTAGGACCCCAGCCAGCCGAAGACCGTGAAGGTGGTGAGGATGATGATGCTCGGCACCCCTCCCAGACCGAGGCAACCATCGTGGTCGCCCATGCCATCGGCCCCTTCGGCCAAACCCTCGGCGGCGCCCTCCGCGGCCCCTTCGATCATGCCTTCGGCGGCCCCGCCGATGGAGTCCGTCGCGCCACCCAAGGACTCGGCGGCTCCGCCGACGGAATCAAAGACGCCGTCCAGGATCTCTAGATCCAGAATGCCGAAAAGAAACGTCAGCCAGTAGAAAGCCACCAGGATCAGCAGCCCGCTGAAAATGGCGGTGGGTAGCGAGAAGGCGGCTTCGAGGAACGCGCTCATGGTTTGTGGCTCACAGGAAAGAGGTTGTCGGTCACAACCCTCTTTACGGTAGGCGAGGACGCTCTATTCGTCACCATCTCCTCGATTGTGTGAGCGGGTTCTCAGTCCCTCGGCCCGCCGAAGCAGCCCATAGGTCGAAGCTTCATCACCCCAGCGCCCAGCCTCAATAACCCCAGCGCGGCCACAGGGCTTCCGTGCCGGTGATCTTGCCCAGGCCCTCGGTGTACATGCGCGCCGTCTCGACCAAACCCGGGGTGATGATGTGCTGGCCGCGGTGGTCCATCTGGAAGAGATGTTTCCAGGTCTCGCGGGTGCCGAGCTCGATGCGCCGCCGGGTCACCTTGTCCCCCAACCGACGGAGGCGTAGCAGCATGGCGTTGAGACCGCAGGTGGTGAAGTACGAGCCGATTTCGACCTCCTGCAGCCAGCTCTTCAGCGCCTCGGAGGAGTCGAAAGAGTGGACTTGGGACGCCAAGTCGCGATGTGAGGCGGCCTTGGCCGTGGTGGCCAAGGCGTGGGGTCGCAGGTCGACAAAACCGTTGTTGACGATGGTCCAATCGCGGTAGGTGGTCATCGGAACGCCGATGGCGGTGGCCCGTTCTCGCCACAGGTCGCTCACCTCGTGTCGGCGTACGATGGCGGCGTCGAGGGGGGCAACATAGGGCCCCACCAACATGCGATCCCGCCGGCGTCCGGTATCGTGGAAGAGGATGGGGATACCGAGGGAGGTGATGCTTTGCAGATAGCGTCCGATACGGGTGGCCAAACGGGCTAAAAAACGTTCCCGCCCCGGCTGCCGGAGGCCATGGGTGTGCGGGTCGTAGCCCAAGAGCTGGCCGGCGGATTCCATCGAATCGGCCCGACAGAGATTGTAGAAACCGCAGGCCAGCTCGTCGACGCCCAGGGTCTGCAAATCCTCGAAGCAGGGACGATGGGTTTCGTGCCACAGGAAGTCGTCGATGTCCGTCAAGGCATCGATCAGCTGTTGCTCGGTGTAAAGATGAAACTTGCTGGCCAATTGCCGTAGGCGCAACAGGAGCAACAGCAAGCCGAGCTCGTGGAGCCTCGCCTGGTGGGTGGCGGAGCCCAGGGCTTGATAAGCCTGGAGGGCAAAGGGCCCATGGTGGGCCCTCTGCAATTGCGGGTAGTTGTCCAACAGGCGCAGGGCGAAATAGGAGTTCTCGGTCTCGGTGTAATAAGCGATTTTTTCCTGGAACCAGTCCCGACGCCGTTCTGGACCAAAGAGGGCATGGCGCACCAAGACCATGGCCAGCTCTTCGGGGATGGCGACCTTCATGACGTTGTACAGGGCGATGCAATTGGCGACCGAGAACAGGCCGTTTTCGCCGGAGCGAATTGCGGCGGCGACCATCAGCTCCTTGCCCTGCCCGAACTGCAACAGATCCTTGTCGGCTTTCGGGGCTTGGAGGCCTTGGATCGGCAGCTCCTGGGTGACGTCGTCGTTCTCGGGGAACGGGGCGCCGGCCTCGGGCGACGGGTTCTCCTGTTCCGGCGCTCCAGCCGCCGCGCTCTGGTCCCCGTTCCCTGGGGCGGCATCGACGGTTGCCTCGGACGCTTCCGCCGGCTTCTCGAAATCCAGCGGCAGCTCCTGGCAGGGATAGAGGAGGATATTGGGTTGGTCGAGGTCGGCGGGCCGCAGATGGGGTTTGTCGAGGCCCCGGAGCCGTTGCTCGACGGCACCCTTGATGGCCGGCGTGGCGGGAAGCTGACAACGCAACTCGACGGCGTCGATGCCGATGGCCGCGGCGGTGACCAGGACGTCGAAGCCGTGGTCGATGTAGAGTTGGGTCAGCTCGTCGGCAAAATATTTCTTGTCCACCAGCTTGTCACCGAGGGCGCTGTGGGCAAAGCCGAGGCGGATCTCTGCCTGTCCGCCGTCGACCCGGTACATGCCACCGACCGCGGTGGTGTGGGCGATCACCACATGGCGAGCATGGCGTTGCTGGATGACGGCCAGGCCTCGGATGAAGGTTTGCAGGTAAGCCTTCTTGAGGCGCTGATTCTGCACGTGATCCATGCCGTGTTCCGCCGCCAAACGATCAATCGCCACCAGCGTATAGGTGGCGACGCTGGGTAGTGGAATGGCCACCACCACGGCGTGCAACAGGCGGGCATCGAGGCCTTCGATGTAGCTGAGGAAAGGGCAGGGCTGGGCGGCGAAGTAGGCGTCGAGGGCTACCCCCAGGTCAAAGCTTTCGCCTTTGGCCACCCGCCGTTCGGCGACGTGGGTCGGCAAATCTTGAGGGATTTCGAGCTGCAAGAGGGAGAACTTCAAATCGATGCGGCCGTCGATGCGGAAATGGCGCCGAGGTTTGATCTTTTCGACGGAAAACTCACCATCGAAGGCCAGGTAGAGCCGCTGCACGAACTTGACGATTTCTTTCTCAGACATGCCGGTGGCGTGGATTTCCCCCTGCAAGGGGCTCTGGCGCAAGCTCTTGGACATCAAGATCATGCGGCAGAGCTCCATCACCGAAGCGCCTCCCACGGCACCGGTGCCACCAAAAACGACGAAGTACACCGGCTCGTTGCCGCCGCCGGGCAATAGGCGGGTGGCGAGAATGTGCTCGAGGGACTCGAACTCGTGATAAACGGTTCTCATGTGATGTCGTCGTCCGCCAAAGACTGTATTGCACCTGCCAACAGGGTGCTCCCATCAACAGAGGTCTGTATTGATTGTCCTGTGTCGATCTTTCTGGGCCGATCGTAGCTTCAGAACCTGTAGTGTCTAGGTACGTTCTTACCCCGTGATCATAGCGGATCGACGGGGCATCGCCCATGGCCCATTTCGAATGCCGACGTCGGAGGGCCTCAGCAGAGGGGAGTGTCCTCGCCGAGGGGCAAAAGGGGGGCGCTGGGGGTCAAGGGAGCGTCCTCCGGCTCGCCGACGCTCCAGGTGGCGTCGAGCTCTGCCAAGTAGGCGCGCACCGACCCGGCGACGCTAGCTGCGATCTGGCCCGCCACCTGATCGGCATCACTGCGCAGACGCCAAGGCAAGCCTCGATCATCGAGGTCGCAGAGCAGATCCTTGCGGACCTCGAGGCCGAGGCAGCTGGGTCGCACCTTGGGATCAAGACGGTACATCTCCACCAGCTCGTTGCGATGGGTGGCCTGGAAGCGACTGATCTTGGCGTAGGCTTTGCGGGCTTCGGCGAACAGGGTTTCGCTGCCGGGGGGGGCTTCCCGATAGCGGTGCAAGTAGGCCCGGAGGCGTTCGCAGGGGGCAGAGCGGCGAACCACGTCGAGCAAAAGCTGCCAAATCCGTTGGTAGGCCAGCTGATCGCTGGTCTCCGGGTGGGCAGCGGTGAAGCGACGCCGCAGGAAGCGGAAATAAAACCAGACCTGGGCACGGATCTCCACCGAGCCTTCGGGCATCAAATAGGGATAGTCGAGGGCGGTGGGCCAATCCAGGTCCTCGAGATCGAGGGCGATGCGATAGCTCAGCTTGCGGTGCGTCGTTTGCTCCCCGAGGATATGTGGGAACAGCGGATCAAAGATGAATGGAGGCATCTCCGATGTCTCCTGATAGGAGAGAGAGCGGGTCACCAGGCTGATTTCGGGCCGTGAGGTGCCGGTGCGATTCACCTGATCGTAGGTGTGAACCGCCAAGGTCAGGCGCCGGTCGGCGAAATGCTGCACCAGATTCTGAGACATGGTGTCGTAATAGCGCGCCAACAGGTCATGGCGCGCCTCTTCGGAGAGTAAATGCTGCAACGGCGGGAAGATGGAGTGGCGTAGCAGGTAATTCTCGCCGATCGACGAAATACCCGGGAAGCGGCCGAAATCGAGCACCACACGGGCCAACGAAACTCGCAGGTAGGAGTCTTGTCCGAGCTCTTTGGCGAGGTGGCGAGCCACCAGATTGGCACCCCAATCGCGCTCGCGGGCATAGGCGTCACGGACTTCCGGTAGGTCGATCACTTGGTCGCTGCGTTCGCCGAAGAGATGACGCGGGAAGCCATCCCCATCATGGATGGTGAAGACCAGCGGTCCGTCGGGGTCGGTGGCCGTTTGGGGTTGGCTAGACACCGGAATCCTCTCCAGCGGCTCCATCGCATCGACGATCTTGGGGCGGGGCGATTCGGTAACAGTCATTGGGTAAGGGATTCCTGAGGCAGTTCTTGGGGGTGGGGGCGATATGTTGCGATCCCACTGTCGGGGCGATTGTCAAGGGGGATCCAATAAGCTCAAATGCCTGTCGACGTGCGCATTGTATCCAGGAAAGGGGACCGATGGAAGACCGACCGGTTGGACGGAAAAGGTCTGTCGCCAGGCGCAAGGGTTTACGCCAACCGTCGAAGACGATCGGTCACGCCAGCCGTCAATGTAACCAGCCGCTCTCTACGGTGTCTTCGGCCGATCGGTTAGCCCGCCGCCCGGCCAACACGTCGACCGCTTCGGCGATACCGTCGAGGGTGAGCTCGTACATGGGGAAGAGCTGACGGATGAGGCGCACGCTGGGGGCCGCCCAAATGCGCTGCGGCTCCGGGTTGAGCCACAGGGAGCTCGGGCAGCGCTCGCGAAAACGGCGTAACCATTCGAGACCGGTGGTGCGGTTGTGATGGAAGTAATCGATGGCGCCGCCGGCATGGGTGAGCTCGTAGGGGC
Source organism: Acidobacteriota bacterium (assembly GCA_029263315.1). Taxonomy (GTDB): domain Bacteria; phylum Acidobacteriota; class Thermoanaerobaculia; order Multivoradales; family J023; genus JAJCXR01. The sequence goes on from JAJCXR010000055.1 coordinate 162,641, forward strand.
TCATCCAGGCGTCGCCGACGAAAAGAACGGACCACGTGGTGTCGATCCGCCGTAGGACATCCGAGGTCGCCTCCCCTTTGCCCAGGTAGATGTCGCTGTAGAGGCGTTCATAGGGGCAGTTGTGGAAGAAGAGGTGCTCGAAGTGGTGAAAGTGGTTGGCGGCATGGGCGGCGCTGAACAGGCGTTCCGAAAGGTCGGCGTGGGGATCCATTGAGCCGCCGACATCGATCAGCAGGAGCAGCTTGATGCGGTTGCGGCGCGGTGGCGCAAACACCAGATCGATATCGCCGCCGTTACGGGCGCTGACATCGATGGTGGCGTCGATATCCAGCTCCTCCAGGCCGTCGTCTTTACCCAGACGTCGCAGCCGGCGCAGCGCCATGCCGATCTGCCGGGTGTCGAGAACGCGGTCGCTGCGCAAATTACGAAATCGACGGTCGCTGGCCACCTGAACTGCCGAACGCCCACCTCCCGGGCCGCCGATGCGGACGCCGGTGGGATGGGTGCCGCCGTGGCCGAAGGGCGACGTGCCCCCGGTGCCGATCCACCGACTGCCCCCGTCATGGCGCTCGTCCTGCTCGCCGCGCCGTTCCTCGAAACGGCGGCGCAATTCGTCGAGGTCCAAGGCCTCGAGGGCGGCCCGCTCTTCGTCGCTCAGCTCTCGGGGCAGGATGGGATCGGCCAGCCACTGCAAAAGCTCATCGTCGATGTCGAATTGAGCTTCGATGTCGCGAAAGAACTCTGAAAATGCCTGGTCGAAGCGGTCGTAGTCGGTTTCCCTCTTGATCAACAGGGCGCGGCTCAGATGGTAGAAAACGCTGAGGTCGCTGCGGGCATGGCCCTCCGCCAAGGCGCGGATCAGCGGCAGCCATTCGCTGAGGGACACTTTCAGGCCCCGGCCCCGCAAGTGAAAGAGGAAATCCGTGAACACGTCGGGCTCAGCTCACCGGACGTCGTCGTTGGCGGGGGCCGCTGATGGCCTCGAGGTCTTGCTCCCGCTTCAACAGGACGCCGAGGAAAGGCAGCTTCTCCTGGAGCGTTTCGACAGCGATACCGGCCCGCCGTAGGGCGGCGATCCAATCGATCAGCTCGCTGGTGGACGGACGTTTGCGGATCTCGGTCTGCTCCCGCAGCCAGTAGAAGGCGATCAGCACTTGCCGCACCAGCTCTTCTTCCACCTCCGGATGATGCACCCGTACGATGTCGTTCATCATCGCCTTGTCGGGAAACGAGATGAAGTGGAAGACGCAGCGCCGCAGGAAGGCATCGGGCAATTCTTTCTCGTTGTTCGAGGTTACCAAGACGATGGGTCGCTGCTCGGCGGTGACCGTCTCGCCGGTTTCGTCGATGTGGAAGCTCATTTGATCGAGCTCGTGTAGGAGGTCGTTGGGGAACTCCATATCCGCCTTGTCGATCTCGTCGATCAGCAAGACGCGGCGCCGGTTGTCGCGGAAGGATTGGCCGAGGGGGCCGAGCTTGATGTATTGGCTGATATCGCTGATGTCACGATCGTCGAAGCGGGCATCGTTCAAGCGTTGGACGGTGTCGTAGACGTAAAGGCCGTCCCGCGCCTTGCTGGTGGATTTGACGTTCCAGCTTAGCAACTCCAGGTCGAGATCTTGAGCGATGGCTTCGGCCAGCCTGGTCTTGCCGGTGCCGGGCTCGCCTTTGATCAGTAGCGGTTTTTCGAGGGCGATGGCGACGTTGACGGCATCGCGGAGCTCTGCTGAAGCGAGGTAGCTGTCGGTGCCGGTGAATTGCATGAAATTCATAGATTCTCCTTGGGGGCCCCCGACTGTACCTGAATTCCGTCCTGATCCGAATCCGGTCGCAGCACCAAGGCCAGGGTGCCGGTGGCCTCACCTTGGAGAAGGGCCGGCGGCTCGGAAGTTGCGCTGTCTTGCAACTGAAGGATGAACTGCGAGCCCTTGCCGAGGGCGCTTTCGACTTTGATGTGCAAGCCCAAGCGCTGGCTGAGCAGGCGGCAGATGGCCAAACCCAAGCCGCTGCTGTGCTCAGAGGATTCGCTGCCATCGGTGTCGAGATTCTGCTCGTAGGGCTCGAAGATATGTTCCAGTCGGTCGGCGGGGATGCCCGGGCCGGTGTCTTGGATCACCACCGCCAAGGGACGCAGCGTTTGGCGCTCGCCCCGCAGCCGTAGGGTGACGCCGCCTTGTTGGGTGAACTTGATGGCGTTGCCCAGCAGGTTGATGAGGATCTGCTTGAAGCGCCGCCGGTCGGTCTCGATGGGAAGGAGCTTGGCCGGGCTTTCGAGATGCAAGGAAAGGCCCTTCTCGCGAGCCAAGGGGTGCAACTCGTGCAATGTCTCGCTGGCCAGCTCGGCGAGGTCGAAGCTGGACAAGGTGAGGTCGAGCCGATCGGCTTCGAGGCTGGAGAGATCCAGCACCTGATTGATCACTCCGAGGAGGTGGTGCCCATTGCCGCTGATCCGCGAGATGTAATGCAGCTGTTTATCATCGAGGTTCTGTTGGCGATTCTTACCGAGCAGATTGGCAAAGCCGATGACGGCGTTCAACGGCGTGCGCATCTCGTGGCTCAGGTGGGCGATGAAGCGACTCTTTCCCCGGCTGACGGTGATCGCCTTGCTGGCCAGCTCTTGGAGCTGTAGCTGTTGGCTCTGGCTTTTCTGATGCATGGTGCCTAGAGCTTCCAGTTGCCGCCGGTGGACGATGTGCAGGACGACGCTCAGCAGGGTGGCAGTGAGCATGGCGAAGGCGAAATGGCTCCATTGCTGTGGGGCTGGTGCAAGAAGCCATAGGGCGGCCCACGTGGTGATGACGCAGAGGGCGCCGCCGGTGAACCAGCGGTGGTCCAGCAGAACAAAAGCGATGCCGACGAGCATCAGCAGAAAGTTGGTGGTCTGTTTGGGATCCGACAGCAAGTAGAGATGGGCGGCCGAATTGACCACCGGAATGGCGACCAGGGCGGTCATCGTCAGATGGCCCTTACCGGGTGCCACCGGTTGACTGCGCAATCGCCATGCGAGAATCAGGGTAACCGTCGCCGAGACGACGGCGAGAGTCGTCATGATCAGACGGGGACCGGTCGGCAGAACCAGAACGTGGCTGGTGGCGAGGAGCGCGTAAAGAACCGCCATGCCTAGGCTGACCGGTTGCAAGGCGGTGGCAACTTGTCGATCGAGGAAACTTGCCAGGGAGTGATTTACTGTCACGGTGCTCTTTTGGACATGCTGGGGAAAATGAGACGGCCACAAAGATGACCGCATGATGTAAGTATAGCCCTTGCGGAGGATGTTGTGCCCACATGACGCAAGAGGACGCATTTCTTGATAGGGACTGCGTGTTCCATGGGCGGCTAGCGCCGCAATATGCTAGGAGAGAGGGGAGGCAAAGCGACGTGTCAGCCTTGAATTTTTCGCAGCGACAAGGTGATCTTAGGGAACGTATGGAGGATCCGGAAGCCGATCCTGAGTGGATGCGCAACAGCTACGCCCAATTTCGCCATGTCAATCGGCTGGTTTCCAGCTGGCGGAGCTTGTATCGGCGCCATTTGCGTCCCCATATGGCCCGTCAAGGGCCGACCACCCTGTTGGATATCGGCTTTGGCGGCGGCGATGTGGTGGCGGGGTTGGCGAGCTGGGCTCGCCGCGATGGTTTGCATCTGGAAATTACCGCCATCGACAGCGATGGGCGGGCCTTTGCCTGGACAAAGGGCCGCCAGTGGCCCGCCAATCTGACCTTTCGCCATGCTAGAGCAGAGGATTTGCTGGCGGCGGGAGAGCGCTTCGATTGGGTGACCTCGAACCATGTGCTTCACCACTTGGAGGATGACAGCTGGGACGGATTTCTCGACGTCAGTCGGCGTCTGGGGAAGCGCGTCCTGCACTGCGATCTAGTGCGCAGCCGACGCGCCTACATTCTCTTCCGCTGCTTCGTGGCACCGTTCTTTCGGCACTCTTTCATCGCTGAAGATGGTCTGCTCTCGGTACGTCGGAGCTACACCTTGCAAGAGATGCATCAGCGCGTCCCCGAGGTCTGGGATGTGAGACCGGTGTTTCCCTTCCACCAACTACTGAGTCACCCGGCGGATGGTACGGCGTTCTGAGTGGCTGCGTCGGAACCCGGCGCTCCACCTACCGGATTTGACGCCGCGGCGTCGCCTATGGTTGTTGGTGGTTGGATGGTTTTTGATGTTGTTGGGAGTTGTCGGGCTGTTCTTGCCGATCCTGCAGGGGTTTCTTTTCTTGGCCCTAGGGGCCGCCACCTTGTCGCTGGTCAGCGAGTCCATGCTGTGGGGATTGCGCTGGTTGATGGGTCCATGTCCACGGGCCTGGAGGGCTATCCTACGGGTACGGCGACGCCTTTTGCGTGAAGTGGGCGGCAGCGGGCGAAAGGACGAGGGCACGACCGAAGACGGCCCAGATCAGAGCGGCTGAGCGGCGTAATGGCGCACTTCAACCGGGGGGACAGCAACAGGGATCACAGCGCCCCTCGAGACTTGATCTGGGTACCCCGGGATTGGGAAATGGCCCACAACGTATAAAGGCCAGGCTTGGAGCCTGGCCTTGAACGAAATCCAGATGAATTTCGGTGACTGATAAAGATTGGTTGCGGGGGCAGGATTTGAACCTGCGACCTTTGGGTTATGAGCCCAACGAGCTACCGGGCTGCTCCACCCCGCGACACTTTTTGTTCCCGCTGGCCTTGGAAACCGTCGACCTCGGAAGGCTGTGGATTCGAAGACCTTGTCGGCGTTGCCCGATACCGTTTTAGGTCAAAATTTTTGACTCAAAGCCGGTTTGAAAATCGGTCCCGCCGTCAGCGGACAGTTAGAGTCTCACAAGGGTAGAGGGCTGTCAACCGTCAGTTGTTGGGAATTCTACGATAATTCCAAGGGTCACAAGATTGTGACCGAGGCGCTTTGCGGTTATCCTTCGCTGATGTAAGTGACGTCGGCGAGCGCTTGAAACGGCCGCCCTGGGGGGCCGGAAGCCATCTGCCGTAATGATCTGACACCTTGAGGGGAGACCCATGTTCGATATCGAAGAGCTGGTGGCGCGCGAAATTCTCGACTCACGGGGCAATCCCACCATCGAAGTGGATTGCCTATTGGCCGGTGGCGCCCTAGGGCGGGCGGCGGTACCGTCGGGGGCGTCGACGGGCGCCCGTGAGGCGCTCGAGCTGAGGGACGGCGGCGAACGCTTTCATGGCAAAGGGGTCACCAAAGCTGTGGATTTTGTCCATGAGGAAATTGCCCGAGCCATCGAAGGTATGGATGCCCGCGACCAAGTGTTGATCGACCGTACCCTCATCGAGCTCGACGGTACGCCGGAGAAGAGCCGTCTCGGGGCCAATGCGGTGCTCGGCGTCTCGATGGCCATTGCCAAGGCTGCGGCGGATCAGGCGGGCTTGCCGCTCTACACCTATCTCGGGGGGCCGATGGCGACCCTGCTGCCGGTGCCGTTGATGAACGTCCTCAACGGTGGCGCCCACGCCAACAATTCGATCGACATTCAAGAATTCATGCTGGTGCCCATGGGTTTCGACACCTTCTCCGACGCCCTGCGTGCGGGCGTCGAGGTCTACCACACCTTGCGCAAGATCCTGGACGGCAAGGGGCTGAGCACCGCGGTGGGAGACGAAGGTGGATTTGCTCCCAATCTGCCCAACAACCGGGCTGCCCTCGACCTCTTGATGTCCGGCATCGAGAAGGCCGGATATCAGCCGGGACACCAGATTGCCTTGGCCCTCGATGTGGCGGCCAGCGAGCTGGCGGAAGGGGCGAACGGTCAAGGGGTGACCTACGGTTTGGCAGGCGAAGGCCGCAGCGGTATACGCGGCGAGGACTTCGTCGACATCTACCGGGAGTGGATGGGCGCCTACCCCTTGGTCTCCATCGAGGATGGGTTGGCGGAGAACGACATGGAAGGTTGGCGTCTGCTCACCGACGAGCTCGGCGACGATATCCAATTGGTGGGCGACGACCTCTTCGTCACCAACGCCCAGATTCTGGCCGACGGCATCTCCGACGGCTTGGCCAACTCGCTGTTGGTCAAAGTCAACCAGATCGGCACCATGACGGAAACACTGAAAGCCGTCGAGATGGCCAAGATCAACGCCTATACCAACATCATCAGTCACCGTTCTGGCGAGACGGAAGACACCACCATCGCCGATTTGTCGGTGGCGACACAGGCAGGGCAAATCAAGACCGGCGCGCCGTGTCGCAGTGATCGGGTCGCCAAGTACAACCGACTTCTACGTATCGAAGAGGAATTGGAGGATGCGGCGACCTTCCCCGGGCCCACCGCATTTCCTCGTTGGGGCGGGTGAACGTTCAAACAAAAGATACGGCTGGCTATCCTCTGCGTTCCTTGTTGGGGACGGCGGTCTTCCTCCTCTTGGCCCTGCTGCTGACGGCGGGGCTCAAGAGCTACAGTGATTTGGCCGCGTCCCAGGCTCACGAGGGTGAGCTGGAGCGGCAGATCACCGATACGCGGGTACGTATCGAGCGGTTGAAGGATCGCATCGAGCGCATCAAGAACGACCCCGTCACCCTGGAGCGTTTGGCGCGGGAAGATCTCGGTTTGGTCAAGCCCGGCGACGTGGTGATCGTTCTGCCGGACGAAAGGACACACCAGCCCTAACACGCCTTTTTTTGATTCAAACATTATGTCGAGATCCAATGTCTGGGACGAGCCTACCCGCCTGTTGCGACAGAGCGTCCCCTATGGGCGCCTGTCGCAGCAGCTTGGGGAGGTGGTGCGCCTGCCGGTGCCGGCGGCGGCCTGGGTTCTCGATCTGCTGAGTGAAGATCTCGGGCGTCCACTGTTGGTGGTGGTGCCCCACGAGGTCAACGCCTACGAATGGCTGGAGGCCAGCCGCCACTTCTGTCGTCACCCGGCGACCTACTTCCCGGCTCCCTCCCTCAGCCCCTACCAGGAGACCGCGGTGTCGTTGCTGGTGCGGGCCGAAGAGGCGGGTGCCCTGGATCGACTGTTTCGTGGTCAGATCCAAACCGTCGTCACGACCCCCCGCGCCCTGTTTCAGCGCCTTCCGGACAAACACGATTTCGAGCCCTCGGTGCTCGACCTGGCGGTCGATCAGGAGATCGCCATCGACGGGCTTGTCGAGCATTTGATGCGTTGGGGTTACCGGCGCAGCGACCTGGTGTTCGAGGTAGGGCAACTGGCGGTCCGCGGTGGCGTCTTCGATCTGTTCCCCCCCGGTGAAAGTCTGCCCATTCGTCTCGATTTCTTTGGCGACACCATCGATGCCATCCATCAATTCGAACCTGAAGGCCAGCGTTCCCAGGATAGCTTGGATGGCATTCGCATTCTGCCCTTGTCGCTCTTTCCACAGGGGGCGGAGGAGGCCAAGTTTCTGGCTGACCTACTGGCCGAGCAGGTGGGGCCCGGCGCCGGTCAAGAGATTTCAGAGAAGTTGGCGGCGCTGCGCAACGAAGGGGGTTTCGACGGCTGGGAGCATTATTTGCCGCTGTTGGCCGCCTCGACCACCACCTTGCCCGAGTTGCTCGCCGACCCGTTGATCGTCAGTCTCGACCACGCAGCCTTGGTGGAGGAGGTAGCCCACCACGGCGAGATTCTGCAAGCAGAGGTGGGCGAGCGGCAGCGGCAAGGTCGATTGGCGATTCCCCCGGAGCTCTTGGAAACGCCACCGGATGAGGTGAAGGATTGGTTGGACCGGGCTCAGGTCCGCCTCGGGGATTTGCTGGTGGAGCAACGGACGGCGGTGGACTTCGAAGCCAGCAGGACCGACCTCCTGCACGATCAGCTGCCCCGCCTGTCGCGGGAAGTGGATGTCGCCAAGAGCCGCGGTGATCGCTTCATACTCATGACGCCGGAGGAGCATCGGTCGCGCATGTCGGAGCTCCTGGAAGGGCGCGACATCGTGCTCGGCAGCTCCGGCGTCGAGCTGGCGACCGGTGATCTGCAACGGGGGTTCCGTCTGCCGGCGGCGGCGGTGACCGTCTTCGGCGAGCGCCAGCTGCTGCGTCGTAGCCCCATCCTGCGTCGGCGCAAAGAGCGCAACAAGAGCTACGGTGTTTTTCTGTCGTCATTGCGCGATCTCAAGATCGGCGATTACGTTGTGCACTCGGACCACGGCATCGGCCAGTTCGTCGCCCTGCGCTCGGTGGGCGGCTCGTCGGGCCCGCTGCGCGAGATCCCCTCCGAGGTCGGCAAAGCGGCGCCGGAGGGTGCCGACGGTGTCGAGGTGATGGAGATTTCCTACGCCTCCGGTAAGAGTCTGTTGCTGCCCTTGAGCCGCCTGGATCAGGTCCAGAAATACAGCGGCATCGAGGGCCTGGCACCACGCCTCGACCGTCTCGGCGGTAGCTCCTGGAAACGCACCAAGAAGCGCATCAAGTCCGGCCTTCGGGACATGGCGGAAGAGCTGCTCAAGCTCTATGCCGAACGTCAATTGGCCCAGGCACCGCAGATCGGCACCCAGGGTGACTTGATGGGGCAGTTCGAAGCGGTCTTCGAATACGAGGCGACGGAAGATCAAGTGGATGCCATCCGCGACATCTTCGACGACTTGAGCAAAGCTCAGCCGATGGATCGACTGCTGTGCGGCGATGTGGGGTTCGGTAAGACCGAAGTTGCCATGCGCGCCGCTTTCCGGGTGGTGGAGGGGGGCTATCAAGTGGCCGTCCTGGCGCCGACGACCATCCTCGCGGATCAACACCTGGAGACCTTCCAGAAGCGCTTCAAAGACTTTCCGGTGCGTATCGAGATGATTTCCCGTTTCCGCAGTCAAGCGGAGGTGCGGGAGATCCAGAAGCAGGTCGAAGCGGGCAAGATCGATATCTTGATCGGTACCCATCGCCTGCTCAGCCGCAAGATCCAGTTTCCCAAGCTCGCCATGGTCATCATCGACGAAGAGCAGCGCTTCGGCGTCGCCCACAAGGAGCGCCTCAAGCAGATGCGCAAGGATGTGCATGTGCTCGCCATGTCGGCGACGCCGGTACCCCGCACCCTGCAACTGTCCCTGGCCGGCGTGCGGGACCTGTCGTTGATCGAGACGCCGCCGCGGGATCGCATGGCGGTGGAGACGGCCATCCTGCCCTTCGACGCCAATTTCATTCGCGAAGCGGTGGAGTTCGAGCTCGAGCGCCAAGGCCAGGTGTATTACGTCTACAACCGTGTCGAGTCGATCGACAACATGGCGACGTATCTCAAGGAAGTGATACCCGGCCTCAAAGTGACGGTGGGGCATGGCCAGATGGATGAGAAGGAGCTGTCGAAGCGTATGCACGCTTTTGTCAACGGCGACTACCATCTCTTGCTGGCCACCACGATCATCGAGAATGGCATCGACATCCCCAACGTCAACACCATGATCGTGCACCGGGCCGATCGCTTTGGCCTGTCGCAGCTCTACCAGCTGCGCGGTCGGGTGGGGCGTAGCGATCAACTGGCCTACTGCTATCTGCTGGTGCCGCAGGATCGGGTCCTGTCGCAAGAGGCCCGCAAGCGCCTCGACGCCATCCGTGAGTTCACCGAGCTGGGAGCGGGTTTTCGTGTCGCCGGTCGAGATCTGGAGATCCGCGGTGCAGGCAATCTATTGGGATCCGAGCAGAGTGGCCACATCGCCGCGGTGGGGATCGAAACCTATCTAAAGATGCTCGAAGAGATGGTGGCGGAGCTCAAGGGAGAAGCGCCGCAGGAAGCGCCGTCGGTGGCTCTGGATTTGCCCGTGCCCATGGCCATCCCGGAGGATTACGTCAGCGAAGCCAATCTGCGCATGGAGATTTACCGCCGTTTGGCCACCGGCGACGAATCCGAAGAGGCATTGCTGGCCGAGCTGCGCGACCGCTTCGGCCCACCGCCGGAAAGCGTCTTGACGCTCCTACAGGTGGCGGGGATCAAGCGGCTGGCCGAGTCCCTCTACCTGCAAGCCATCTCGGCCCGCAACGGCAAGCTGGTGCTGCGGCTGCGCCAGGACGCCAAGGTCGAGCCGCAACGGTTGATCGATTTGGTGTCGCAGCGGCCCAAAACCCATTTCAGCCCCTCCGGTGCCCTGACCCTCGATGGGGTGCCGACGGCGGATATCCTCGACACCGCACGGCGGGTGCTCGAGCATTTGGCGCAACCGGTCGAGGCGACCGAAGCATGAGCCAGATGCCGAGTTTCCGGGGCAGATGGGCCGAGGCGGCTGGGCTGGCCGTCGTTCGGCGCACAGGTGTAGGCTTGGACAGACGCCGTCGCCTTGTTCGACGGTGGACCTTGGTGGGGTATTGTGCCGCCCTTGGCGCCGTGCTTTCGGCCTGTGGGCCCCACAGTGGCTCGCAGGCTGGCATGGCGCTGGCGATCGAGGGTGAGCCCATTGCCTATGGCGATTTCGAGAGCTACTCGAGGCGTCAGCTCGGCGGTGAGGAGCTGGCCCTTGATGGGGTCGTCGAGAGCCGTCTCCTCGATCGTTTCATCGACGAACGGTTGGTGGTTCGCCTAGCCCGAGATCGTGGTTTGACCCGCCAATCCGAGCCCTTGGACCAACAGGATGCCATCTCCTTTCTGCTACGCGATCAGCGGCGTGCCAGGGTGACCGAGGAGCGTCTACGGTCTTACTATGATCAGCACCTGGCGCGTTACCAACGGCCGGCCGGGGTCTGGCTCTGTCAGATTTTGGTGGACGACAAGCAGCGGGCGGCGGCGGCCTACCAGGCCTTGCAGGAGGGCGAGCCATTTGTCGAGGTGGCGGCACGATTCTCGCAGGGGCCCAAGGCACAGCAGGGCGGTGATCAAGGACGCCTCGCCAAGGAGGACTTGCCGCCGGAATTCGTCGACGTGATCTTCCACCTGGAGCCTGGGGAGTTTTCTCAGGTGGTGGTGGCCGACTATGGCCTGCATATTTTCCAAGTGAAGGCGGTCTATGCCGCCGAAGTGCAGCCTTTCGAAGACGTTGTCGACGATATTCGACAAGAGCTGCTCCGCCTCCAGGTCGACGAGATCGTCGACGGTTTCTTCGCCGAAGCGAGGAAGCGGTACAATGTGCAAGTCTTCTCCCTCAACCTTCCTTTCGACTACCAGGGTTCCTTTTCCTATGACACGCAAGATACCCCTTGACGCTCTGGCCGGCCGGCGCCCTGCCGTTCTGGCACTCCTCTCAACCCTTTGCCTGGCGGCTGCTTTCGGGGCGATGGCGGCGGAAGACCTGGACCGCGTGGTGCTGCGTGTCAATGATGAAATCGCCACCCTGCACGAGTACGAGGCCCGCAAGTCGGCGGAGATGACCCGTATCCTCGGCAGCCCCCAGATGACGGCGGACCAACGCCAGGAGTCCATGGAAACGGTGGGTCAGGAGGTCATGCAAGGTATCTTCAGCGAGCTGTTGCTGCTCTCCTTCGCCGATCAGCAAGGCATCAAGATTCGCGACGCCGAAGTCGAAGCCGCCCTAGAGACCATGAAGCAGCAGCAAGGGGTAAGCAGTCGGGCTGAGCTGGAAGAGGCGTTGGCCGCCTTTGGCATGACCTACGACGATCTCTGGGAGAACACGCGCCGAGATCTGTTGTGGAATCAGGTGGTGGGCCGCGAGGTCAACTCGCAGATCGATATCGGCGACGAAGAGTTACGGGCCTACTACCGCAACAACCGCGAGCAGTTTCAGCTGCCAGAGAAACGGCAGCTGCGGGAGATCATCGTGCTCGACAGCAGCGGTCTGGACGGTGACGCGTTGCTGGCCAAGGCGAACGAGTTGCGGCAGCGAATTGTGGCGGGGGAAGGCCTCGAGAGCGTAGCTGCGGAGGGCAAAGAGGCCGGATGGACCACCGGTGTCATCGATCTCGACTGGCTTCAGGAGGGCGAGCTGGAAGCGGCCTTGGGCGAAGCCGCCTGGGGGCTTAAGGTGGGTGAGGTCTCCGCTCCCGTCGCTGGCCGTGGTGGATTCCACATCCTCGAGCTGGTGGCCTTGGAAGAAGCCGGTCTGCGGCCCTTCAAGGAAGTCGAAGAGCTGATCGCCCGCCGCGAGCGCTCCCGGCGTTTTGCCAAAGAGCTGCGCGATTTCGTCAAAGAGCTCGAGCGCAAGTCCTACATCGTCGAGAATTTGCCGCCCGAAGCGGTGGGTTATCGAAATTTGGTGGAGGACTTCGAGAGCGAGGACGGCCTGGAGGCCTTTCGTGCTCAGGTGATCCCCTCGAAGGCTTCCGAGGCGGCCCCTGAGGAAGCCTTGCCGGAAGAGGCTGAAGCGGGAGAGGCCGTCACCCCAGCCGAGGGCTGATCCAGGCTCGGCCTTCTTCGCCGCTAGCAGCTCGCCGCATCGGCCCGCTATCTGGCCCGATATCCGGCCCAATATCCGGCCCAACATATTGTGTGTGCCAGCTCAATGGTAACGATATGTTGGGCTTTTCCATTTTCGTTTAGAAAACACTTTCCAATCCCACTGCCACCGCCTGCCAGCGCTGAGGCTTCGGTGCCGGGCACTTGCTGCTCAACATCCTAGGGGCCCCAGCGGTGGGGGTTTGCAACCGATTCATACCCAGTTAGTGGAACAAAGTGGATAATTGTGTTTCTCAGTGGAAGGAAATGGACAAAAATGGACGATAATGGTACGTTGCCAAGGCTAACCCCCCTGCGAGGTGAAATGGACTTATGTTTCGAGGCAGCGCACCGACAAAGATCGACGACAAAGGTCGTCTCAAGGTTCCGACGGAATTCCGTCGGATCCTCGAGGAGAGCTTTGGGCCGGAGGTCTTCATCACGTCGCTGCATGGCGATTCAGCGATTCTCTACCCGCTGCCGGTTTGGGAAGAGATCGAGCGCAAGTTGATGCAAGTGCCATCGGCCTCCAGCTCCAAGCAGCGGTACCTGGCAAGGGTCAACTACTTTGGGCAGCAGCTACGCCTTGATAGCCAAGGGCGTGTGGTCTTGCCTCAAATCCTGCGCGAGCATGCCGAGATGGCGGGGGAAGCCATCGTCAGCGGTCGACTGGACCGCTTGGAGATCTGGAACCGTGACCTCTTCGCTCGCAAGCTGGAGCTGGAACCCTTCTCCGAGGACGATGCGCAGAAGCTGACGGATTATGGGATCTAGCGACGAATCCGTCGACGGTTTGGCGGAGCAGTCGGCCAGCTTGGATGTCACAGGGAAGGGGCCTGCCAACGACGGAAAGTCGGCGCCCCGGCATCTACCGGTTCTCCTGGCAGAGACACTGGACCTCTGGGTGAGCGATCCCCGAGGTTGTTATGTCGATGCGACGCTGGGGCTCGGGGGTCATGGAGAGGCCCTGTTGCAGCGCTGTCCGGAGGCCACCTTGGTGGGCCTGGACCGAGACCCCAGGGCCTTGGCCTTGGCTGCGGAGCGGTTGGCGATTTTTGGCGATCGGGTGCGATTGGTGCGTGGGCGGTTCGATCAGTTGAGTGAGCGGCTGAGGGATCTCGGTATTACGGCGGTGGATGGGATCTTGGCGGATCTCGGTGTGTCGTCGATGCAGTTGGACTTAGCAGCGCGTGGTTTTTCGTTTGCTCGTCCTGGGCCCCTCGATATGCGAATGGGTTTGGGCGAAATGACGGCGGCGGATGTCGTCAACGGCTACCCGGAGGACGATTTGGTCACAATCTTCAAGGAATACGGCGAAGAGAAGAAGGCGCGCCCGATCGCTCGAGCGATCGTCCGGCAGCGCGCCGAGGAACCCTTCGAGACGACGGCCGATCTCTGCAAGGTGGTCGAAAGCTGCAAAAAGGCACCCCCCGCTTGGGTAGCCCATCGACAGCGTCGTGGTGGTGGACGTCAGCGCACCATCCATCCGGCTACACAGGTATTTCAGGCACTGCGCATCGAGGTCAACGACGAGCTTCGGCAGGTGGAGGCGCTGCTCGACGAATCGGTCCAAATGCTGCGGCAGGAGGGGCATTTGGTGGTGATTTCGTACCACAGCTTGGAGGATCGCATCGTCAAGCATCGGTTGCGGGATATGGCTCGCGGCGAGGTGGAGCCGGTCACCGGACGCCCCCGTGCCGAGACGCAGCTCATCGAGGTGTTGACACGGCGGCCGGTGCGTCCCAGTGACACGGAAGTGGTGGCCAATCCACGTTCACGCTCGGCTAGGCTCCGTGCCGCCAAGAGAATTTGAGGGTCATACGACGTTGGAGAGAGAAACTTTGGGTAGCGGAGCTTTGGATGTGTGGAGCGGCAACGGGTCTGTAGTGGACAGGTCTGTGGTGGGCAGCCGTGCGGTGATCGGCTTCGGGGGCAAGGCCTGAGGGCCTGCTGCCGGAGCTTCTGAGAGCGGTATTCGATGCGCTGGCCGAGACGACCCGTCAGGGCGGATGGTAAGAGGTTCGAACGAGTTGAGACAGTACGCCATACGTCGACCGGTGGAAAACACCTACTTGGTGCGGCAACTCGACCGCCGTCGTTTGCGCGAGCTGTTGGGTGTTTTTGGCATCGTGTGTCTGGTAGGCAGCGGATTATTGGCGTACACCTGGGTTCATATCGAAATCATGCGCACTGGATATCAAGTCAATGATTTGGAACGCACGCTCGAGCGATTGCAGGAAGAGGAACGCCGCTATCGCTTAGAAGCCTCCTTTTTGGCACATCCTCGCCAGTTGGAAGAGCGCTCGGCAGAAGAGCTGGGCATGGTGACGCCGACCCTCGAGCAAACGGTTTTCTTCCACGAGATGGTGCCGTGAAACCCCGTCTGATCATTTTGACGGCCTTGGCTGCCTCCTGGGTTCTTGCCGTCAGCCTGCGTCTGTACGACTTGCAGGTTCGGCAGCATGAGCACTATTTCCAGAAGGCGGAGCAACAACAGCAGCGTGTCGTGGTGCTCGATCCGCCCCGCGGCACGATCTACGATGCCCAGGGCCGTGAGCTTGCGGTCTCGGTAGAGGTCAAATCGTTGGCCGCCGATCCGAGCCGTATCGTGGACCCTGTCGCCACCGCGCGGGCACTGGCGGAAATTTTGAGTGTCGACGCCGGCTCCTTGGCCAAGACCTTCGCCTCCCCCCGACAGTTCGTCTGGATTCAGCGCAAGCTCGACATTCCGGTGGCGGAGCGCATCGAAGCACTGGGTCTGGAAGGGGTTTTTACCCTGCCCGAGAACAAACGCTACTACCCGTTGCACGAGCTGGGAGCGCAGATTCTCGGCTATGTCGGCACTGACAACTCCGGTTTGGCCGGGCTCGAGTACCTCTACGAAAAGGAAGTGGCCGGCGAGCAAGGGCGTCGTCGGGTGGTACAGGATGCCCGCCTGGGTACGGTGCAATACCCACACACCGATCTATCGTCGGCGCGTCCGGGGCGGGATCTCTACTTGACTTTGGATGCCACGATCCAACACATCACGGAGCGGGAGCTGGCCAAGGCGGTGCAAGGAAGCGGTGCCAAAAGTGGCATGGCGGTGGTCATGGACCCCAACACCGGAGCCATCCTGGCCATGGCTTCCTACCCCACCTTCGACCCCAACGACTTCGCTGCCTCACGCCCGGAGACGTGGCGCAATCGTCCCGTCATGGACGCTTACGAGCCCGGTTCCACCTTCAAGATGGTGACCTTGGCGGCTGCCCTCGAGGCGGGGACCCTCGATCCCCTACGGCAAGTGGACTGCGGCAATGGAGGCATCGTGCTGGGTGGGGTGAGGATCAACGATCACACATCCTTCGGTATGTTGACGACGCAGGAAATCATCGCCAACTCCAGCAACATCGGCGCCATCAAGCTCGGCATGGCAGCGGGACGCAAGCGGTTCTACGACACCATTCTGGAGTTCGGCTTCGGCAAGCCGACGGATATCGATTTGCCGAGCGAAAGCTCCGGCATTCTGCGGCCCTTGGATCGTTGGACGCCCTTGGCACCGGCCTACATCTCCTTTGGCCAAGGGATTTCGGTGACCGCCCTGCAGTTGACCACTTCGTTTGCCGCCATCGCCAACGGTGGAGAGCTCTTGCGGCCCTATATCGTCGCCTCCATCGGCACGCCCCGAGAAGGGCGGCGGGTCTGGAAACAGCGGCAAGTGGTGGCCCGCCCGGTCTCCCGTGACACGGTGCATCAGGTGCGGGCGATTCTGGAAAGCGTCGTCGTCGACGGCACGGCCAGCAAGGCGGGTCTCGGAGACTACCGGGCGGCGGGCAAAACCGGCACGGCGGAGAAGGCGGTGCCGGGCCGAGGTTATGCCGCCCACAAATACATCGCCAGCTTTGTCGGCTTTGCTCCGGTCAGTCGTCCGGCCCTGGCCGCGTCGGTCATCCTCGATGAGCCTTGGCCCCGCTACCATGGTGGCGATGTGGCGGCGCCGGCCTTTGCGGCCATTGCCCAGCGGGTATTGTTGTACCTCGGCGTGCCGCCGGAACGTCGTCGTTCGGAGGAACCGTCGGCCCCGGAGACGATCGCTGAGGTAACGCTGCATGCGGTGCCCGAGCCCACCGTGGAGAGCCAACCGCTGGCCCTGCGCTGGCGCGGCGAGGCGACGGGCGCTCCGGTGCCCGCGGGCACGGTGCCGGACTTGGTGGGACTGTCGGCCCGTCAAGCCCTGGTACAGACACAGGCCTCGGGTCTACGTTTAGCCCTCAACGGACACGGGGCCGTGAGCCGTCAGCTCCCGGCTCCTGGAACGCCGCTGGAAACCACCGGTGGCGCGGTGGAAGTTTGGCTGACGGCGGGTGGACCGTGATGCGTTTGGGCGAGCTCTTGCCGGAGCACGGTGGCATGGATGCGTCGGTGTCACATTTGGAGGTCAGTGGCGTGACCCAGGATTCCCGCCGCGTCCAACCTGGAGATTTGTACGTCGCGGTACGCGGTCAAACCTTCGACGGGCGTTGTTTTGTACCCGAAGCCTTGCGTCGGGGAGCCGTCGCCGTGTTGGCCGAAGACGCTCCCCTCGATGAGGTCAGCGTCCCATGGCTGACGGTTCCGGAGGTACGTTCCCTGCTGGCGCCGTTGGCGGCCACTTTGTACGACCAGCCGGATCGCAAAATGTGTCTGGTGGGCATCACCGGCACCAACGGAAAATCAACCGTGGCCACCCTGGTCGGCCGGATCATGGAAGCGGCATCGCGGCCCACCGGAGTCCTCGGAACCCTGGGGTATCACTTTGCCGGCAGGTCCTTCGGCGGTGCAAGCGACAACCGTGGCCAGAGGACGACGCCGGAAGCCGCCGAGCTCTACCGCATTCTGGCGGCCATGTGGCGCCAGGGGGCGGAGGCGGTGGCGATGGAAGTCTCCTCCCACGCCCTCGAGCTCGGACGCGTCGTCGGCATCGAGTTTCAAGTTGGCGTGTTTACCAACCTCACCCACGACCACCTGGATTTCCATGGTGACATGGAGCGTTATTTCCTGGCCAAGTGCCGTCTCTTCGATCAACTCGGCGAAGCTGGCCAAGCGGTGATTTGTACCGACAGCGAATATGGCCGGCGTTTGGCGAAGCAATACCCGGAAGCCTTGACCTTTGGTCGCGGCGGCCAGGTGACGGTTGAACGGGAGAGCTTCGACTACTCTGGAATGGACCTCCAGTTACGGACACCCCGCGGAGCCTTGGCACTGACCTGTCCTTTGCTCGGCAGCTTCAATCGCGACAATGTCTTGGCGGCGGTGTCGGTGGCGGAGGCCTTGCAGTTGCCTCAGGCGGCGATCATCGAAGGGCTGCGTCTTCAGTCGCCATTGCCGGGACGCCTGGAGCCGGTGCAAGCCGGACAGCCCTTCCCCGCCTTGGTGGACTATGCCCACACCCCCGAAGCCCTGCGAGCAGTCCTCGGCTCCCTGCGTCAGTTGGGCGAGCACCGCTTGGCGGTGGTGTTCGGATGTGGCGGCGGCCGTGATGCCAGCAAACGGCGTCCCATGGGACTCATCGCGGGGCAGGGGGCGGACCTGCCAGTGGCGACCTCGGACAATCCGCGCAACGAAGATCCCGAGGCCATTTTGGCCATGGTGGAAGAAGGGTTGGAGCTCAGTGGCAATACCGCTTACCGCAGTGTCGTCGACCGACGTCAGGCTATCTTCGAGGCGGTGA
Organism: Acidobacteriota bacterium; assembly: GCA_029263315.1. Taxonomy (GTDB): domain Bacteria; phylum Acidobacteriota; class Thermoanaerobaculia; order Multivoradales; family J023; genus JAJCXR01. The sequence goes on from JAJCXR010000055.1 coordinate 180,589, forward strand.
CAAAGGCCGTCGAGGAAGAGGGCTGGGCTGTTCTGGTGGCCGGTAAAGGCCACGAGACAGTGCAGATCTTGGCCGATCGGACCGAGCCATTCGATGACCGCCTGGAGCTGGCGGCGGCCATCCGCCAGGCCCTGCGACAGCGGGCCCAAGAATCCTTCGAAAGTCCGTCCGGAGGACAAGACAAAGGGGTAAACCATGGCGGAGCGTAGCGTCGCTTTTGCCATGGCGGCCATGGGTGCGGAGCTGCTCAGCGGTGATCGCCAACAGCTGTGGCGGGGTATCGACTTCGATTGCCGCCGTCTGCGGGGTGGGGAGCTTTTTTTCGCCCTGCCCGGCGAACGGCTCGACGGCCATGATTTTGTGGCCCAAGCGGCAGCGTCCGGGGCCGTCGGAGTGGTGGTGACGCGGGATCTGAGACCCCAAGTGGAGCAGGATATCGCTTGGCTCAAGGTCGACGATACTCTCCGAGCCCTGCACGCTTTGACCCACGCCGTACGCCGGGAGGTGCCGGAAAACCTCGTGGCGATCACCGGTTCGGCGGGCAAGACCACCACCAAAGAGCTGCTGAGCGCCATGTTGGAGCGCCGATTTCGGGTCGCCAAGAGCCCGGGCAACTTCAATAACCTGTATGGCTTTCCGCTATCCCTGCTCAACATTCCCGATGACACCGAATGGATGGTGGCGGAGATGGGCATGTCGGTGCCGGGTGAGCTGCGGCAGGTGAGCAAGTTGGGCTGCCCGGAGGTGGCGGTGTTCACCAACGTGCGCCCAGTGCATTTGGAGAATTTCGACAACCTGCGGGGCATCTCCGAGGCCAAAGCCGAGCTCCTGGCGGGGCTCGCCGATGGGGGTCTCGTGGTGGCCAACTGTGACGATCGAGAGGTCATGCACATCGTCCGAACCCATCTGCCGGAGGGTGCCCGCTTGCTGCGCTACGGTTTTTTGAAGGAAGCGGAGGTACGCGGCCGTGAGCTCCAGCCGTTGGGGCCGGATCGTCCCGGCTGTCGTTTTCTGCTCACCGTCGAGGATGAGGGGGAGCAGTGGATCGAGCTTCCCATCCACGGACTCTACAACGCCGAGAATTGCCTGGCGGCGGCGGCCACCAGCCATGCCTTGGGCATTTCCTTGGCTGAGATCGCCGAGGCGATGGCCTCGTTTCGCCCCAGCAGCATGCGCGGTGAGGTGCATCGTTTGGCCGGTGGCCTGGCGGTGGTCGACGATTCCTACAACTCCAACCCCGACGCCGCCATCAAAGCCTTGGAAAGCGCCCGTCAGCTGGCGGCGAAGCGCTACTGGGCGGTGCTCGGTGACATGTTGGAGCTCGGTCCCCAGGGGCCGGAAATGCATCGCCAGGTGGGGAAACGGGCAGCGGATCTCGGGTTCAACGTGGTCGGAGTGGGGCCCCTTTGTCAGCAGCTGGTCGCGGCGGTCCAGGGGGCGGGCGGGCGGGGAGAGCATCTGCCGGATGCGGCCTCGGCGGCGGCCTGGGCCGAAGAGCAGGTGATGAGCCATAAGCTTTCAGACGGCGATCTGATCTTGATCAAGGGTTCGCGGGGTATCGGTCTAGAGGCCGTGACGCAGGCCTTGGTGCGAGCGGCGCAGGGAGATGCCGACTGATGCTCTATCACTTGCTCTATCCGCTCAGCGACAGCATCCGGCTGTTCAATGTCTTTCGCTACATCACCTTTCGCACCGCCGGCGCAGTGGTCACCGCCTTGCTCCTGTCTTTGCTGCTGGGGCCTTGGTTCATCCGTACCCTGAGGCGCCTGTCGGTAGGTCAGAACATCCGCGAGGTGGGTCCGGAAACACACCAAGTCAAGGCCGGTACGCCGACCATGGGCGGGTTGCTGATTCTTTTTGCCCTCCTCAGCTCGACGCTGTTGTGGGCCAATCTCACCAACCCCTTTGTGTGGTTGACGGTGGGGGTGACCGCCATTTATGGCTTGATCGGCTTTTGGGACGACTTCATCAAGGTGCGCAAGCACCGCAACCTGGGGTTGACCTCCCGCGGCAAGGCCCTGTTGCAAGCCTTGGTGGCGGGCGGCGTCGCGGTGCTGTTGTTGTCCAAACCCGAGGTCTTTCATCTCGAGCCGGTTTTGACCTTCCCCTTCTTCAAGAACCTGAGCCTCGACCTCGGTTGGCTCTATGTGCCCTTTGTCATGGTGGTCTTGGTGGGGGCGTCGAACGCGGTCAATCTCACCGACGGGCTCGATGGTTTGGCCATCGGTTCGACACTCATTGCGGCGGCCACCTACGCCATCTTCACCTATGTCACGGGCCACGCCGTCGTCGCTTCGTATCTCCAGCTGACGACGGTGCCCGGGGTCGGCGAGGTGACCGTCTTCTGCGGCGCCCTGGTGGGTGCCAGCCTCGGCTTCTTGTGGTTCAACAGCCATCCGGCGGAGGTCTTCATGGGGGACGTGGGTTCCCTGGCCCTCGGCGCCGGCATCGGCATCGTCGCCGTGCTCACCCGTCAGGAGCTGGTATTGGTCTTGGTGGGTGGGCTCTTTGTCATGGAGGCGGGCTCGGTCATCCTGCAGGTGACGTCCTACAAGCTGTTTGGGCGACGCATCTTCAAGATGGCGCCGATCCATCATCACTTCGAGCTCAAGGGCTGGGCCGAGCCGAAGATCATCGTCCGTTTCTGGATCCTGGCGGTGCTCTTTGCGCTGCTCGGTCTGTCGACTCTCAAGTTGCGGTGAGGAGCTGACATGACGATCCCATGGCATGAGCAACATTGGCGGCGAGCCTTGGTCTACGGACTGGGCATCTCCGGCCGTGCCGCCGCCGCCGTCTTGCGCCATCGCGGCATCGAAGTCGTGGCGTTGGACGAACGGGCCATGGTCGGCACCGAGCTCGGTCCCTTGGCGGGCGATCCCGGCGTCGAGCTGATGCTCGGGCCGCCGCCCGAGAGCCTGCCCAGCGGCCTCGACGCCGTGGTGGTGAGCCCTGGTGTGCCGTTGAATCGTCCTCTGCTGCAGGCGGCCCGCGATGCCGGGTTGCCGGTCCTAGCCGAAGTGGAGCTGGCCTTTCCGCTGCTCGACGGGCCGGTGATCGGCATCACCGGGTCCAACGGCAAGAGCACCACCACCGCCCTGGCCGGTGCCATGCTGCGGGCAGGCGGGCATCGGGTGGAGGTGTGCGGCAATATCGGCGAGGCGTTGACGGCTCGCCTGTCGGAGATGGTGGGCGAAGTGCCCGGCCGAATTTTTGTCGTCGAGTTGTCGAGCTTTCAGCTGGAAACCATTGATCGCTTTCATCCGCAGGCCGCAGCTTTGCTCAACCTGACCCCGGATCACCTCGATAGGCATGCGGATTTTGCCGCCTATCGCGATGCCAAGGTAGCCCTGTTCCGGTCGCAGGTCGGTGACGATTTGGCAGTGCTCAACGCGGGCGATCCCGAGGTCGCCGATCTGCCCTTGACGGCCCGCTGTCGCTACTTTGCGTCCCGCGGCACGGTGCGGGACGGCTGCCATCTGCAAGGGGATACGGTGGTGGAGGTGGTGCCCGGCGGCGAGGCGTCAGTGCTCTTCGAACGCCAGGACATGCCCTTGCCGGGGTTGCACAATTTGGAGAACGCCATGGCAGCGGCGCTGCTGGCGCGTTCCTTCGGCGTCGCCGCCAAGACCATCCGGCGGGCCGTGCAAGGCTTTTGTGGTTTGCCCCATCGGCTCGAATGGGTCGGCCAGCGACACGGTGTCGATTGGTACGACGATTCGAAGGGGACCAATCTGGCTGCCACCGTGCGTTCCTTGGAGGGTTTTGCGGACAACTCCGTGCACATCATTCTCGGTGGCATCTACAAGGGCGGTGACTTGACGGAGCTCTGCGAGGCGGTGGAGCGCAAGGCCTGCCGCGCCTATCTCATCGGTCAGGCGGCGCCGACCTTTGGCGAAGCCTTGGCCGCTCGGCAGGTGGCGCACGAGCACTGCGGCGAGCTGGCGTCGGCGGTGGGACGGGCCTCCGAGACGGCCTCGGTGGGGCAATGTGTGCTGCTGTCCCCCGCTTGTTCCAGCTTCGATCAGTTTCCCAATTTCGCGGAGCGGGGGCGTGTCTTCAAACGTTTGGTGCGAGCCCTGGATGGTCTGCAGGAAGAGCGCCATCCGCAGACCTCTCAGCGGGCACCGGGTCGCCGGGCGATGGCCGGCGCAGCGCCAAAAGGAGACCGGCATGGCGCGTAAGCTGGTCTTTGATCGCATCCTTTTTTCCACCGTCATCGCCCTGACCGGCCTTGGCCTGGTCATGGTGTTCTCCGCCAGCGCCGTGATGGCGCGGGAACGGGGGTTGGCCTTCAATCCCTATTTTGCCAAGCAATGCGTGGCTGCGGTATTGGGCCTGGTGGGCATGTTTGTGGTCATGCATGTCGACTATCGGCGGCTGCGCAAGCCGGTGGTGATCTACACCATGGTGGGGGGTGTCATGGTGTTGTTGGTGGCGGTTCTCTTCATGCCGGCCCTCAACAATTCCCATCGCTGGTTCTTCATCGGCGGTCTGTCGATCCAACCCTCGGAGCTGGCCAAGCTGGCATTGATCCCCTTTGTCGCGTATCAGATCGATCGCAAGGCGGATCAGATCAATACCTACGCCCTGCTGGTCCCCTGTGCCTTCTTGACCGCCACCATGGTGGCGCTGATTTTTCTCGGCCGAGATCTCGGGACGACGGTATTGCTGAGTATTCCGCCCCTGGTGATGATTTTCTTGGCCGGCATCTCGGCTCGTCTGTTGTTCGTGGGCGGCGCCATGTTGCTGCCCATGGTCGCCATGGCCATCGCCTTGGAGCCCTACCGTTTTCGTCGCATGACGGCATTTTTGGATCCCGAGCAGGACCCCCTGGGCACCGGTTTCCAGCCCCTGCAATCGCTCATCGCCGTGGGTTCCGGTGGCATCTTTGGCCTGGGGCCGGGAAACAGCGTCCAGAAGCTCTACTTCTTGCCCTCGCCCCATGCCGATTTCATCTATTCGATCATCGCCGAGGAGCTGGGCCTGATCGGCGGGCTTTTTGTCTTGGGGCTGTTCGGGGTATTGCTATGGCGCGGCATCATCGCCGGTCAGCAAGCGCCGGACAACCTGGGCCGCTATTTGGCTTGGGGATTCACCTGCCTGATCGTCGTCCAGGCGTTGATGCATATCAGTGTCACCCTTTCGATCATGCCCACCACCGGAATGCCGCTGCCCTTGGTGTCCCACGGCGGCTCGTCCCTGGTCACCACCATGCTCGCCTGTGGCGTGGTGCTCAACGTCTCGCAGCACACCTGAGGATGCACGTGTCGCCGATCACCCATCAACCTTCGCCTACCCCCCGGGATCAGCATGCGCTGTTCTGCGGTGGCGGTAGCGGTGGTCATGTCTTCCCCGGTTTGGCGGTGGCCCAGGAGCTGCGTCAACGTGGTTGGCGGGTGAGCTGGAGTGGCTCGTCCCGGGGCATGGAAAAGCGCTTGCTGGAGGCACGCGACATACCGTTCTATGCCCTGCCTGCCCGGCCGCTGGTCGGGCAGGGCCCGTTGGGCAAGATGCGTGCTCTCTTCACTGTGGCGGCGGCTGCTTGGCGGGCCCGTGGCATGGTGCGGCGTCTGAAGGCGGGGGTGGTGATCGGCACCGGGGGTTATGTTTCGGCGCCGATGGTCCTGGGAGCGCGTTTGGCGCGGCGTCCGGTGCTATTGCTCGAACCCAACGCCGAGGTTGGATTCGCCAACCGTTGGTTGTCGCGGGTCGCCTCCGAAGCGGCGGTGGTGGACGCCGCCAGCGGTGCTCAGCTGGCCTGCCCTTGGCGGCAAACCGGTATCCCCATTCGGCCCGAGCTCTTCACCGTGGGGGAGGAACCGCCGTCGCCGCCATGGCGTCTCCTAGTGCTCGGTGGCAGCCAAGGGGCACGGCAGCTCAATCTGTTGTTGCCGGCGGCATTGGGACGGCTGGGTCTCGATCAACCGGTGGCGGTACGTCATCAATGTGGTGAGCGTCATGTGGAGGCTACGCAAGCGGCCTACGCCGAGGCTGGGTTGACCTCCGATCCGCGCTACGACATCGAGGTGGTGCCGTTTCTGGAGGATATGGCGGCGGCCCTCGGCGATTGCCATGTGGTGATCTCCCGTGCGGGTGCCATTACCTTGGCGGAAATATGTGCTGCCGGCCGCGCCAGCCTGCTGTTGCCCTTGTCGTTGGCGGCGGCCCATCAAGTGGGCAATGCGCGTCATCTGGTCGATGCCGGGGCCGCTGCCATGCTACTTGCCGAGGCCACGGCGGAGGATCTAGCGGCGCTGTTGGAGGCTTTATTGACCGACCTGCCACGGCGCCAGGCCATGGCTTCTTCGGCCCGTTCCTTGGCCCGTCCGCAGGCGGCCCAAGACATTGCTGATCGTATCGAGAGCTTGGCCCTCGAGGGGCGGGGGAAGGTCTGATGTTTCGCATTTTTGCAGGTCTATCGCACGTTCACTTCGTCGGCATCGGCGGCGCCGGCATGAGCGGTATTGCCGAGGTGCTCTTGGATTACGAGCTGCTGGTCAGCGGCTGCGACCGAGCGCGCAGCAACACTACGGACCGCCTCCAGCAGTTGGGGGTCAAGGTCAGCTTCGGCCACTCGCCGAGCCATCTCGACGGGGTCGATCTGGTGGTCAAGTCGTCGGCCATTCCCGACGACAATGAAGAGATCATGGCGGCCCGCGAACGGGGTATCACCGTGGTGCGGCGGGCTGAGATCCTGGGTGAGCTGATGCGCCTCAAATACGGCATCGCGGTGGCGGGCACCCATGGCAAGACGACGACGACGTCGTTGATTGGTACTCTGTTCACCGAAGCGGGGCTCGACCCGACGGTTATCGTCGGCGGTCGCATGCGGGTTTCCGGAACCGGTGCGCGGGTGGGGCGCAGCGATTATCTGGTGGCCGAGGCCGATGAGTTCGACCGCAGTTTTTTACGTTTGATGCCGGTGTTGGCGGTGATCACGTCCATCGACGAGGATCACCTCGACACCTACGGGAACTTCGCCGCCATCCGCGAGGCATTCCTCGAGTTCGCCGGTCGGGTGCCTTTCTTTGGCCAGATCATCCTATGTCTGGACGATGCCAATATTCAGCAGGTGTTGCCCACCCTGTCGAAGGAGCACCGGGTGGTGACCTATGGTCTCTCGCCGCAGGCGGATCTGATGGCTCAGGACATCGAGGCGACCCCCGAAGGCTGCCGTTTTCAGGTCATCGCTGCGGGGGAAGGTTTGCTCGGCACCATCGAGGTTCCCATGCCCGGGCATCACAACGTCTGCAACACCTTGGCGGCGGTGGCGGTGGGCCGAGCTGTCGGTTTGCGCTTCGAGCAAATTGCCGAAGCGCTCAAAACCTTTGGTGGCGTGCATCGGCGGTTCGAGAGGGTGGGGCACTGCTCGCAGGCGGTGGTGGTCGACGACTATGCCCATCACCCGGCGGAAGTGAGGGCCACCCTCAACGCCGCCCGTCAAGCCTTCCCCAAGGGGCGCATCCACGCCATCTTCCAACCGCATTTGTTCACTCGCACCCGCGATCTGGCGGAAGACTTCGGACGTGCTCTGATGGGAGCTGACCACGCGGTGGTGACCTCGATCTACGCTTCCCGCGAATCGCCGCTGCCGGGTGTCAGCGGCGAAGACATCGTCAGTGCGGCCCGTCAGAGCGGCCATCGGCGGGTCGAGTACTGTGCCGATTGGCACGACGTGGCGGATTTGCTGCGCCATGAGCTTGGCCCGGACGACGTGGTGTTGACCATGGGGGCGGGGGATATTTACCGCTTGGCTCGCCATTTGAGTGAGGAGACGACATGAAGTTGCTCTCCTTCGACAAGGCAAGCTGGACCCAACGTCGTCGGCCTGGGCGTCTGGTGACCCCGCTGGAGCGCCGCTCTGCCGATGAGGTCATGCCACCGCTCCGGCCCTTCACCCCGTTGCCGCCGCGCAGCGCCGAAGAAAACGTCGTGCCGTTCAAACGCCGGGATCCCCTGCGGCGCCGTCGTCGGCATCCCCTGTGGCGCTGGCTCAAACCTCTGGCCTTGGCCCTGTGCATCGTCGGCTCGCCGGTGGCGCTGGTCGTATGGCTGATGACATCTCCCCAATTTGCCTTCGAGGAGATGCAGATCAGCACCGGCGAACGGGTGTCGCAGCGCTGGTTGGAAGCTGCCTTGGAGCCCTACCAGGGGCGCAATCTCCTGCGTCTACCCTTGGCCGCCTTGCAGCGCCGACTGAGTGAAGGTCACCCCTGGGTCGAAGGTGTCGACTTGCGGAAGAATCTTCCCCACCGTCTGGAGCTGGTCGTCGTCGAGCGGCAAGCGGTGGCGATTCTGCGCCGTGGCGGTGACCTCTTCTATCTGGACGGCGAAGGCAAAGTCATCGCCCCCGTCGACACGGCCTACGGTAGTGGCGCGGGAGTAGAGAGTGGCCGGGTCTTGATCAGCCTGTCGGAGGCCGCGACGTCGGCCCGAGGCGAGGCGGACGAGGACCCCGGTCGCAAAGAAGCTCGGGCCGCCATCACCCTCTACAGGGAGATCGAAGGGGTACAGCCGAGCTGGTTTCCCGGACTGTCAGAGATCCGGGTGCTGGGGGACGAAGATTTCGAAGTTTTTTCCACCGATTTGCCGTTTTCATTGCTCGTAAGGGCCGGTACGGTGGAATATAAAGCCCGTCGATTCGAAGAGTTGCAGTCGCAGATCGTGGAGCGCTTCGGCGCGCCACGGGCCGTCGACTTGCGCTTCGCCCGGCGAATTATCGTGCAACCCTACGTTCGCGCAGCAGGCTCGACGAAGGCGTCGACAGCAGCGCGTAGATCATGAGAGGCTGAAGGGAACATGCCCAAGGCGGAAGATTACCTCGTAGGTATCGACATCGGCTCCTCAAAGGTGGGTGTGCTGATCGGTCAACGTGACGATGCGGGTGGCCTCGAAGTGGTAGGCAAAGGCCTGGCCCCCAACCGCGGCACCCGCCGCGGCAACATCGTCAACGTCGAGCAGACGGTCGAAGCCCTCAAGCAAGCGGCAGAGGAAGCCGAAGTCATGGCCGGGGTAGAAATTTCCCGTGCCTACGTCGGCATTGCGGGATCCGATATCCGCAGTGTCAATTCTCGCGGCATGGTCTCGGTGACCCGCCGCGATCGCGAGATCTCACCGCAGGACATCAAGCGGGTCCTGGAAGCTGCGCAGTCGGCTGCCCTGCCTTCGGACCGCGAGATCCTGCATACCATCCCACAGGAATTTGTCGTCGACGAGCAAGGGGGTATCACCGAGCCCCTGGGTATGCTGGGCTCGCGGCTCGAGGCGACGGTCCACTTGGCCACCGGCAACATCACCCGCACGAAGACGCTGCAAACCTGCGTCAACCGGGCTGGCATCGAGGTGTTGGAGGTGGTGTTCGAGCCCTTGGCCACCGCCGAGGCGGTGCTCACCGGCGATGAGCGGGAGCTCGGCGTGCTGCTGGTCGATATCGGCAGTGGCGGCACCGAGTACTCCCTCTTCGCCGAGGGGGAGGTGCGCCACAGCGGCGTGCTGCCGGTGGGGGCCGGACACTTCACCAATGACTTGGCGATGGTCCTCCGTACTCCCTTTGCCGAAGCCGAGCGCATCAAGATGCGCTATGGCTGTTGCCTTGAAAGCATGGCCGACGACAAAGAAGGGGTCACCGTTCCGGCGGTTGCCGGGGGAGCCCAGCGGGTGGTCCCCAAACGCGAGCTGTGCGAGATCTTGCAGCCGCGGGCCGAGGAGCTGTTGACCTTGGTGCACGGCGAATTGATCAAGAGCGGCTGGGACGAGCAACTCCGCGGCGGAGTCGTTTTGACCGGCGGGGGCGCCAAGCTCGATGGCCTATTGGAGCTTTCGGAGCAGATTTTTACGGTGGGGGTGCGGTATGGTCTGCCACGGGGTCTCGGTGGGCTCGTGGATGTGATAAATAGCCCTACATGGTGTACCGCCTCCGGTCTGTTACTCTATGGGTTGGGGGCGGAACAGAGCCGCAGTCACCTCAAGCGACGCGTCAATGTGCGGCATCTGATCGGTACTCTGCGCAGCTATTTTTCGGATTTGTTATGAGCAGCCTGGCATCAGGCCTGAAGACCCAAGAAGGGGAAGAGCGATGATCCTGTTTGATGAGCAGCCGGAACAGACCAACCTACCGATTACCTTGGAAGGTGTCGACCAGGCGCCCGCCAAGATCAAAGTGATCGGGGTCGGAGGCGGTGGTGGGAATGCGGTCAATCGCATGATCGCCGCCGATGTGCGCGGTATCGAGTTCATCAGTGCCAATACCGATGTCCAATCGCTGCGCCGCTCCGAGGCCTCGATGAGATTGCAGTTGGGTCACGGTTTGACCCGTGGCCTGGGCGCTGGAGGTGATCCCGAGATCGGTCGTAAATCGGCCCTCGAAGACACCGAACGTATTCTAGAAATCCTCGATGGCGCCGACATGGTGTTCATCACCGCCGGTTTGGGCGGTGGCACCGGCACCGGGGCGGCACCGATTCTCGCCTCCCTGGCGGCCGAGATCGGGGCCTTGACGGTGGCCATCGTCACCAAACCCTTCGGTTTCGAAGGACGCCGTCGCCAGTATTTGGCCGAGCGGGGGGTCGAGGAGCTACGCAACGCCGTCGATACCTTGATCACCATCCCCAACGAACGGTTGTTGAGCTTCGTCGATCGCGGCACGCCGTTGACCGAGGCGTTCAAGATCGCCGACGATGTTTTGCGTCAGGCGGTGCAGGGCATCAGTGATCTGATCACCGTACCCGGTGAAATCAATGTTGACTTCGCCGACGTCAAATCGATCATGACCGGAATGGGCATGGCCTTGATGGGGACGGGCATCGCCAAGGGCGAGAATCGTGCCATCGAATCGGCGCAGCGGGCCATTTCGTCGCCCCTCCTCGAGGAAACTTCCATCGAAGGGGCTCGAGGTGTGTTGATCAACATTGCTGGCGGCCACGATTTGACCCTGCACGAGGTGGCGGAAGCGGCGCGTATCATCTCGGAGGCGGTCGATCCCGAAGCCAATATCATTTCCGGCATGGTGATCGATCCAGAGATGACCGACGACATGAAGGTGACGGTCATCGCCACCGGCTTCAACAGCGGTGAGCCGTTGGAGGAGATGGAGCCGAGGGACACCGGCCGCCGTCGTATGCTGCGGGAAGATCGTGAGAGCGCACCGGTGCAGCATGAGAGAGAGGAGCCGCGGCGTGAGACCTCGCCGCGGCGAGCGGAAGCTCCGCGCCCGGCACCACCGCCGGTTCGGGAGGAGGCGCCCGCTCCCCGTAGCCCAGCACGCCCGAGCGCGCCGCCCCTGCGGGAAACCCATCCGGTCGTGGCCTATGGCTCGCAGCCGAGTGAAGAGGCGGAGCCGGAGGTCGAAGAGCAGGAGGAAGTGCCTTTCTACCGCAAGGTCCTAGCCCACCATCAGCAGGATCAAGGTGGCTATGGGCCCAATTGGTCCAGCGTCGACGACTACGACATTCCGACGGTGCTGCGCAAACAAATGGACTGACGCACCGCTCCGTCAAACGCCTCTGATCTCAGACCGTCGGACCCGTGTCCGGCGGTCTGAGTCGTTTCAGCGGAGTCGTATCGTGGTGGGTGCGGTGTAGATGGGCAGCTGGTCGCTCAGACTTCCTCTTCCAACGCATCCAGGCCCGACCAGGTCTCGGCTTTTTCGTCGAACTCGGGTAGGTTGGGGGCGATGCCCCGCGCCTCGTTGGTTCGCCAGCTCCACAGGATGGACCACTTGAGATAGGTGCCATAGGCCTGGAGCATGCAGAAAACGAGGCCGCGCATGCCGTCGAAGACACCAAGCTGCAAGAAATAGGTGCGCAGAAAGCGCCAAATGGAGCGTCCGAAGACCTCGGCCAACCCCGGGTTCTTACCTTCCTTCCAGCCTTGGGAGGCGCCCCAGTGGCTGTACTTGACGATGCGCAGGGCATAGGTGTGGAAATCTTCCACCATGTAGTGGTCCATGACGTTCTTGAGCAGCGGCGCCGGGCCGCGGGTCTTCATGTCGGCATGGACCCGTCGATTGGGGTAGCGACCCGCCCCGTTTTTCAGCAAGCGGACCACTTGATCGTGTTGCCAGCCGGAGAAGCGGATCACTTTGCCGAGGAAGAAGACCCGTCGCCGGATGGTGTAGGCCTCGAAGGGGGGCGAGCCGGCCAACAGGTTTTCGATTTCCCGCCGTAGCTTGGGGGTGCAGCGCTCGTCGGCGTCGAAGATCAATAGCCACTCGTGTTGACATTGATCCATTGCCCAGTTCTTTTGTGCCGCCGAGCCATAGTAGATGCGTTGGTGGAACGTCACCTTGTCGTAACCCCTGACGATTTCGGGGGTTCGATCGGTTGAGAAGGAGTCCACCACCAGAATCTCATCACACCACAGCAGCGAGTCGAGACAGCCGGCAATATTGTCTTCTTCGTTGAAGGTGGTGATGACACAGGAAATTTTTGCGCGCTCGATCTCGGGTGCTTCAGACATGGTTTCTCCTCGTGGGCCGCATTCTACTTGGCCGTTCCCATCTGGCAAGTGTCGACCTCGTCGATTCTCTGCGGCCCTGCCTTCCATTCTCGATACCGCAGGGGGCGAACGGTAGACTCACACGATGGGGCCCAGCGTCGCAATGGCCGCTCTGGATCGTCCTGAAGGTGCATCCGTCGATGTCATCGCAACGTATGCGTCAGTACAATGTATGCGTCAGTACAGCGTATGAGACCAGGAAATCAATGATGCTTGTCGGTTGTGATCATTTTGGGACATCTCCACCAGGGATGGCAGTCGTTGAGCCCTCGCCCGAAAGGTAGGTTGCAGGATTATGTCATCGCGCCGTGTTTCGTCTTGTCGGGTTCTGGCCAGAGCAGCCCTTGTTCTTGTCATGGTTTTCGGTTTTGCTTCGTCCTCTTCAGCCCAGGCGCCCGACGGCTGGTCTTTCAGCCTGGGTGGCTTCGACATCATCGATAGCGACAAGGCTTTGGAAGGTGGCGTCGAGTACCGCTTTCAGCCCTTTCGCAGGTGGAAGCTCAACCTTCGACCGATGGTCGGTTTTTCCGTCACCGAAGATGGCAGCTTTTGGGGCTACGGTGGTTTACGTTATGACCTGGAGCTGGGCCGGCGCTGGACCTTGGCTCCCCATTTCTCGATTTCCGCCTATGAGCAGGGGGATGGCAAGGACTTAGGGGGTGTCGTCGAGTTCCGATCAGGGCTCGAGGTCGCCTATCGATTTGAAGGCGGGTCCAGCCTGGGTCTGTCTTTTTACCATCTTTCCAACGCCCGCATCTACGAGCTCAATCCTGGCTCGGAGTCGTTGGTGATGGTTTACAGTTTCGGCCGTTAGCACCGGGGCTCGCATCCCTGAGGTTCGCACCGGTCGGCCATGGTATCCTGCGTTCCGCCCGGCCCCTGCCGGTGAGACACCGACTTGATGGAGGAACGATCATGGCCTTGGATCCCGAGCTGCTCGAGATTCTAGTTTGCCCCAAATCCCGCGGTGAGCTACAGCTCATCGAGCTGCCAGCGGACGTGGCCCGTTCGCTGGTGGAGAAGTACCGGGAACCCTTCCGCGACGAAGAGCCCAAGGTAGAGCAAGGTCTCTACTGTGAGGAATCGCAGCTGGTCTATCCGGTGGTTTCAGACATTCCCATCATGCTCGAAGACGAAGCCCTCAAGGCTTCCGCCGTGCTGAACCGAGACGACAACGGCTGATTGGCGGGCGCGTCGTCGCCCAATTCGTACGCCGTCCCCCGCAGCATGACGAGGCGCCGATCTCACAGCATTTCCTTGACCACGGCGACGGCTCTGACCGTCGCCAACATGGTCGGTACCGGGGTTTTCACCAGCCTCGGTTTCCAAGTTGTAGACATCCGTTCCGGCTTTTCCCTACTGCTGCTGTGGGGCCTCGGGGGCGTCCTCGCCCTGTGCGGAGCCTTGTCCTACGGTGAGCTGGCGGCGGCCTTGCCACGCTCCGGCGGTGAGCTCAATTTCCTGGGCCGGATCTACCATCCGGGGGTTGGATTCCTGGCCGGTTGGGTGTCGTTGACGGTGGGTTTCGCACCCCCCATCGCCCTGGCGGCCATGGCCTTCGGACGCTATTTCTACCGCGTCTTTCCCTCGGCATCGCCGTTGCTCTGGTCCTGCGGCTTGGTGATCGTGGTCACCCTGGCCAATCTCTACGATCTGCGTTTCGGCAGCGCTTTCCAAAATATCTTCACCGCCTTCAAGGTGGTCTTGATCCTTGTCTTCGTAGGGGCCGCGGTGCTCCTCGTTGAGGTGCCCCAAGACATCTCGTTCTTGCCGACGGGCCAAGACCTGCACATCATGACCGGCGCCCCCTTCGCCGTCGCCCTGCTTTTTGTGATGTATGCCTACACCGGTTGGAACGCCGCCACCTATGTCATCGACGAGGTCGAGCGTCCCGTCGATGTGGCCCGTGCTTTGGTGCTGGGCACTTGCTTGGTGACCGGGCTCTACCTGGCCCTCAACTGGGCCTTCCTGAGGGCTGCACCGATGACCGAGCTGGCCGGCCAAGTGGAGGTGGGGCATCTGGCTGCGGTGGGCATCTTCGGCTCCCAGGGGGGACGCTGGATGAGCGCCCTGCTGTGTTTGGCCTTGGTGTCGACGATCAGCGCCATGACCTGGGCAGGGCCGCGAGTGACGCAAGTCATGGGGCAGGACTATCCCGTCTTCCGTCGTCTGTCCCATACCTCCCGCGGTGGTATTCCGCGTCGGGCCATTTGGCTGCAAACTGGCCTGGTGCTCCTGTTGCTGCTCACCTCGACCTTCGAAGCGGTGCTCATCTACACCCAGCTCATTTTGGGGTTATCGTCCACCTTGACGGTGCTTGGGGTCATCGTCCTGCGTCGCAAGGCTCCGGACTTGCCCCGTCCCTACAAGACGTGGGGCTATCCAGTGACCCCATGCCTCTTCCTGCTGATCAGCCTCTTCGCCATGGGCTACACTTTGATCAGCCATCCCTGGGAGTCGCTGGCCGGCCTGGTGACCATCGCCATCGGCTGGCCCATCTACCTCATCTCTCGGCCCCGCGTTGCGGTGTCGCGGGGCGAATAACGCCGTTGGAGATCTTGATGCCGATCTGTTGCTCAACCCTCGGTCGACGCTTGTCGCGAAACCTCGGTTCGGTATTTGTCCTCCTCTTGTTGGCTGCCTGTGGTGGCTCGGGTGACGGAACGGCGACCCCCGAGACCACTGGGGACAGGGCCACCTCCGATAGCTTGGCCATCCAGGTGATACCGCAGGCGTCAGCATTGGAAACCGCCGAGACGGATCGCCAGGTCCTGCGTCGGACGTCCGAGCGATTGGCTGGCCTGGAGGTTCCCGAGGGCCCTCGGCAGGAGTTGTGGGCAACGCACCGGCAGGCCATGGATTCCCTTTGGGCAACCATCGAAGAGCGCCATTTGGATCCCATGGGTGGTTGGGCGTCGACGGCTCTGGCGTCGGTGCAGCAGCATCCCGAGGCGGTCTTCTATCCCTTCGGCGGTCCGGACTTTCCCAGTGTCGAGCAATTCTTCCCGACCTCATCCACCTACGTGTTGGTGGGTTTGGAGCCGCCGGGCACCCTGCCCGATCTGGCCGCCTTCTCCGATGAGGTGCTGTCCAGCGAGTTGGAACGGCTGCGGGATGGACTCTCTAATCTGGCGGACAAGGGCTATTTTGTGGCCCGTCACATGGTGCTGGACTTCGGCCAAGCGCAGAGACTCGAAGGGTTTGTGCCGGTGCTCTACATTTTCTTGGCTCGGGCCGGTTTCGAGCCCACATCGGTACGTTTCCTCGACCTCTCGGATAGCGGCGAGCTGCGCTATTTGGAAGGCTTGACGGATACCCAACCCTACGCCGTCGAGATGCTTTTTGTGCCCCGGGATGCACCGCAGGCTGCCCCCCGTCGGCTCTATTATTTTTCGCAGGATCTGTCCGACCAGGGATTGGCTGCCAAACCGGGTTTCGAAGCCTTCGTCCGCCGCTTGGGCGCCTTCGATGTTTACATGAAGTCGGCCATGTACCTGCCCCACGAACCGGAGTTTGGCCGTCTCGAGGCCTTGATGCTCGACGGCCGAAGCGTCCTGCAGGACGATTCCGGGGTGCCGTGGCATCGATTTGACGCCGAGCGTTGGCAGGTGGACCTCTTCGGTGTTTACACCAAGACCTTGGCCAACTACCGGCAATACTTCCAAGCCGATATGGCTGCCGCCTACGCGCAGCGGGAAGAGCCCTCACCTTTGCCCTTCGCCATCGGCTACAACAGTCGCATCAGCGGCTCGTGCCTACTTTGGGCGCGGCGCAAGGACATGCTTTGAGCCCGTAGGGCGGGCGGTGTCTCCGCCGCTGTCGTCTCTGCCACCCGCTCTTCAGTCATCAGGTCTTCAGCTATCAGGTCTTCAGATATCAGGTCTCGATGCAGACGGCGCACCGCCCGCGGCACCTCGGCGTCGTCCACCAGCACCGCCACGGCACCTCCCCTAGAGTTTCCCGAGAGGCAGGGCAATGCCAGGGCCAAGCCCTCGATGGCCTCGGCGCTCAGGGCTTCGAGCATCCTGCCGAGGATCCATGTGGGCTCGGCCTCCTCGCCGATGGCGGCCACCAAGCCAACCTTGTGCCTCGTCTCGACGGTCAGGTGATGATGTGTCTTGTGGAATCGCCGCCGTAGTTGACGCAGCGCCGGTGCTGCGCACTCCGCTGTGATGACCACGGAGACGGAGCTCCCGCCGCTATCGTCCACCCACAACAGGGGCTCGATATCGAGGACATCCAAGGCCCCACAGAGCTCGCGACGGAGGGCGAAGCCGTCGCCGTCGAGGCGCAGGAGCACATTGCCGGTGCAAGCGCTGATGGCCCGAATACCGTTGGCCCCAGGCTTTGAGGCGCTCAGTGACCCTTGATCGGTCACTTGGGGGCCGATGCGAGTTCCCGCCCGTTGCGGCTCCGCCGTGTTGCGGATGCGCACCGGAATACGGGTCGTCAGGAGCGGCTCGAGGGTCCTGGGATGCAGAACACGGGCCCCGAAGCGGGCCATTTCCGAGGCCTCGGCATAGCTCAGGTGAGGCAGTCGCCGAGGTGTCTCGACCCAGCGAGGGGAAGCGGTCAGCACGCCGTCGACATCCGTCCAGATTTCGATGCCGTCGGCTGCCAGAAAGGATCCCACCAGGGTGGCGGTGAGGTCGGAGGCACCTCGGCCCAGGGTGGTGGTTCGACCTCGGGCGTCCGCCGCGACAAAACCGGTGATCACCGGCACCTGGTTGCCGGTCAGCCCTCGATACCAAGCTTGGCTTCGGCGTCGACTCTCCTCGATATCGACCTCCGGATCGCCGGCAGAGGTGTCGTCGGCGCTTCCGGTACACAGCAGCTGAGCACCGTCGACACCGACGGCGTCGAGCCCCCGCTGGCGGAGGGCCAGGGTGAGTAAGGGAAGCGCCATGCGCTCGCCCAGGGCCAATACCCGGTGCTGGGTGGTGGCCGGGCAATCGCCCAGCAAGGCGATGCCGTCGAGACAGCGCCGCAGCTCCCTCAGGTGAGTCTCGATGCAAGTTACGATTTGGCATCGCTGGTTTGCAGGAAGCGGCAGATCGTCAAGGTGGAGGCGTCGGAGGACCTCGAGGCGGACCCTGCGCCGCTGCGGATTTTCGCCGTCGATGGCTCCAGCAATGGCCGCCGTCAGCTGATCGGTGACTCCGGCGAGGGCTGAGGTCACCACCACCACGGCGTCCCGCCGCAAAGCTCCCTCGACGAGGGTGGCCACCCCGGCTCGCCGGCTTGCCGTGGCCACCGAGGTGCCACCGAGCTTCAACAGGCGCATGGTGCGTCCTCGATGAGGGGAGCCACGGCGGTGACGGCACTTGGGCGGTGTAGGCTGAGGGTGGCCCGCTCCAATGCCGCCTGCAAATCGTTCAGCAGGTCATCCCGGGCCTCGATACCCACCGAGAGTCGCAACAGATTGTCGCGGATGCCGGCCGCCCGACGGGCCTCTGCATCCATGGCGGCGTGGGTCATGGTGGCGGGATGGGCCACCAGACTTTCGACGCCCCCCAGGGATTCGGCCAAGGAGAAACAGCGCAGGCCATCGAGGAAGGCGCGCAACTGTGCCTCCTCGCCGCGCAGCTCGAAGCTCAGCATGGCGCCGAAACCCTGCTGTTGACGTGCCGCCAGGTCGTGGCCGGGGTGATCGTCGAGGCCCGGATAGTAAACCCGTTCCACCGCCGGGTGGTTTGCCAAGAGATCAGCGATGGCCCCGGCATTGCGCTCGTGCTGGGCCATGCGGGCATGCAACGTGCGCAGGCCCCGCAAGGTGAGGTAGCTATCGAAGGGGCTACCGGTGATGCCCAGGCAGTTGGACCACCAGCGGATCTTTTCCGCCAGCTCGGGTGTTGCGGCGACAACGGCACCCCCCACCACATCGCTGTGGCCGTTGAGGTATTTGGTGGTGGAGTGCACCACCAGGTCGGCCCCGAGCTCGATGGGCCGCTGCAGCACCGGCGACAGAAAAGTGTTGTCCACCGCCACCAAGGCGCCCGCCTGCTTGGCCAAGCGGCTCACCGTCGGCAAATCGGTGATGCGCAGCAATGGATTGCTGGGCGTCTCGAGCCACACCATCGCCGGGCCACCGGCCAGGGCCGTGGTGACCTCATCGAGGTCGGTGGGGTCCACCAGTTGCAGGCGAAAGCGTCCCTTGTCGGCAAAGGCCCGGAGCAGCCGATGGGTGCCGCCATAGCAATCCCTGGGAGCCAGCAGCAGATCCAGTGGGGTCAGCTGTTCGAGTACCAAGAGCACGGCGGACATGCCGGTGGAGGTGACAGCTGCACCGGCACCCCCTTCGAGCTCGGCGATGGCATCGGCTAAGAGGTCGCGGGTGGGATTCCCGGAGCGGGTGTAGTCGTACTGTCGCGGCTCGCCGAAGTCGGCGAAGCTGAAGGTGGACGACAGATGGATGGGCGGCACCACGGCGCCGTGGTGCAAATCCGAATCGAGACCCGAACGGACGGTACGGGTGGTGGCGGAGAGGTCGGAGGACGGTTTCTGAAAGGTGCTCATGGTGTGATGTCTCCCGAGCTCAGGCCGCGTCGCACCAGAGCGCCGATGTGTTGAGTTTCTTTGAGAAAAGCGTCGTGGCCGAAGAGGGAGTCGAGGCTGTGGAGCTCGGCTTGCGGCAGGGCCGCCGCCAGCGCCTGCATTTGCTGCAACGGCACCAGCTGATCGCTGGTCACCGCCACCAGGACGGTGGGCACGGGGATTGTCTCCGGGGTTACCCGATGCAGGTCGATGGATTGCGACAGGGTCAAGAAGGCGTCGGCTTCGAAGGTGTCGGCGAAACAGCGTCCCCTGGCTTCGAGATAACTCTCCACCGGGAAGCGAAATCGCCCCGCGGCGTCCCTCTCCGGTGCTCCGTCGAAGCGCTGGGCAAGCTCGTCGGCGGTGCGGTAGGTGGTCATGGCGAGGCCACGGGCCAGGGCCAGCCCTTGGTCGACGCAGTTGTGGTCCTTGGCCAACGACACGATGCCACGCTGCACGCAGCGCCACGCCGTCGCTTGGGGATGGGGACGATGGGCGGCGCTGACGACGATCAAACGGCGCAGTCGATGCGGTGCGAGGGCGCCGAAGGCGAGTCCCACCATGCCACCGTAGGACGCTCCGACAAGGGCCCCCAAGGGGCCTTCGTCCAAGTGATCGAGGAGATGCACCAAGGCGCGGGCTTGGTCCAGCGTGTTGATGCTGGGAAAGTTGACGGAGGCGAAACCGGAGGTTGGCGATGGGGGGCGGTGGGAGGGGCGCCGCGGGCCGGTGCTGTCGCCGTTTCCCCCCAAATAGTCGAAGGCCAGGACCCGCCAGCGGTCAGTGTCGACGGCCTGCCCAGGGCCCACCAGGTCCTGCCACCAACCCGGCGACGGATCGGAGGCGGAGGCGGTGACATGGCGCCCGGCAGAAATACCGCCCAGCACCACCACCAACGGTGCCCCCGCCGGTCCGCTCAGCTCATAGGCGATACGGGGGCGTTGCAGGGCACCACCATGCTCGAGGGGCAGCGAGCGCTCAAAATGGTAATCGGAAGTACAGGCAACACGACCCGACGGCGCCTCGAGGTGGGCGAACGTGGCGTCAGGGTGTGTTCCGGGAGACGAAGCGAAGGAAGGCGAGGGATCGATCATTGGGTCCTCCTAAGGTTCCGTCTCATCGGAAACCCTACGGCAAGACCGAATGATCAATCGCTGCGACCATCGGCAATCATGCCGCTTGCAGCGAGCTCATCTATCGGAAGAACCCTCGTGGTGGGGTTCCCGTAGGAATTGGCACCATACGAAGGGGTTAGCTCCGCTGGTTGCCCCGGCGTCTAAGGGCCTATCCCTCAGCCGGTCGCGATGAGTGCGGGCAGAGACTAGAGGAGCCGCAGGAGGGATGTCAAGGGGGCGTTTTTGGTTCGGTGTCCGAGATGCGATAGCCATGCAGGGCCCTTGCTCAATCGGGAGGAGCGCCAGTCTGGTGTTCCCTTGGGGATAAACGCGAGTCATGGTAAGTTACATGTAACTTCGGAATCATTCCGAATGGAGGTTTGTATGGTCAAGACATTGGGAGCCAAGTCGTCACGGGTGAAGGTGCGGCAGCATCGCGAGCGGTTGCGCGAACAGGGCCTGCGCCCGATCCAAATTTGGGTGCCGGATGTGCGGGCGCCTTCCTTCAAAGCTGAGGCGCATCGCCAGTCGCTGGCCGTCGCGTCGAGTGTTGATGCAGGCGACGATCAGTCGTACATCGACGCGGTATCAGTTTGGGGCGATGAATGAGTCCCTGACGATGAGGCGGGGCGACATCTGGACCGTCTCGGGTGGCAAGGATTATGCGGGCAAGCCGCGCCCCGTCGTCATCGTGCAGGAGGACAACTTCAACGCGACGGACTCGATCACCATCTGCGCCTTCACCACGGACAAAACGGAAGCGCCGCTGTTCCGCCTCGCCGTCGAACCGAATGAGCGTAACGGGTTGCGCTCGCCCTGCCGCCTGATGGTGGACAAGATCACCACCGTGCCGAAGGCTAAGGTCGGCGTCCAGGTCGGGCGGCTAGATGACGAGGATATTCTGCGGCTCAATCGAGCGGTGATGGTCTTTCTCGGCTTGGCGGTGTCACCCCGCGCGAGGCGTAAGATGGGTGGCTGAGCGGGTCGGCGTCACACCACGTACGCTACCTTCGCGGGGCGCTCGCCTATCACTTGGCGCTCGCCTCTTGGGCTGGTGGCGATCCGCGGGCACGCGACGAGGTACTCTCCGCCCTCGCGATCTTCGAGAGCCTGGCCCCGGAACCATCCTTAGATCACGAGATTGCGCGCTGGTGGGGCTGGAGCTATCTGTTCCTCGGTTACCTCGAAACCACTCCGGCCGCCGCCCGGGTGGCACTCGGGCGGGCGGCGGAGATCCTGGGATCCTCCGTACCCACAGTCGGGGAGGCGGTGGCATCCCGGCCTTCCATCCCAAGCTGTCTGCAATGGACCCAAGACGCGGCTCCAACGAACGACTTTCTCGATGCCGCTGGAGCCATGCCGTTGGATCCTCTTTTTTGCGGGTCTCTGCGGTGGAGCGGCGCTGGACTCACGCTCGGGCCTGGCTGCGGCAGGAGCTGGCCTGACGTGTCGGAACCTTGACGTGTCGGAACAAGGTGGCGGAGGGAGTGGGATTCGAACCCACGGACCGCGTGAACGGTCAACGGTTTTCAAGACCGTCGCTTTCGACCACTCAGCCATCCCCCCGGAAGCGAACGCTCTACCAGCCCAGTCTAAGTCGGCGCGACGATCTGGTCCAGCCCCCCCATGTAGGGGCGCAGGACGGAGGGGATCTCGACGCTGCCGTCGGAGCGCTGATAGTTCTCCAGAACGGCGATCAAGGTGCGGCCGACGGCGAGTCCAGAGCCGTTGAGGGTGTGCAACAACTTGGTCTTGCCGCCGCCTTTGGGACGATAACGTAGACCGGCCCGGTGGGCTTGGAAGTCTTCGCAATTGGAGCACGAGGAGATTTCGCGATAGCGATCTTGACCGGGCAGCCAGACCTCGATGTCGTAGGTCTTGGCGGCGGCAAATCCCATGTCGCCGGTGGATAGGCACATGACGCGATAGGGCAGCTCTAACCGTTGGAGGACTTTTTCGGCGTGGGAGGTGAGCTGCTCGAGGGCCTCGTAGCTGGTCTCCGGAGCGCTCAGCTGGACCAGCTCCACCTTGTTGAACTGATGCTGCCGGAAGAGGCCGCGCACATCTTTGCCATAGGAACCGGCCTCGGCCCTGAAGCAGGGGGTGTGGGCGGCGTAGCGAATGGGCAACTGGTCTTCGTCGAGAATCTCGTCGCGATGTAGGTTGGTCAGCGGTACCTCGGCGGTGGGTACCAGGAAGTAGTCCTGGTCGCCTTCGAGGTGGAAAAGATCCTCCTCGAATTTGGGCAGCTGGCCGGTGCCGAAAAGGGCCTGGCGGTTGACCATGAAGGGAGGGATGGTCTCCGTGTAACCGTGCTCATCGACGTGCAGGTTGAGCATGAAGTTGATCAAGGCCCGTTCCAGCCGCGCCCCCGCCCCGAAGTAGGTGGTGAAACGGGCCCCCGCCAGCTTGGCGCCCCGTTCGAAATCGAGGATACCCAACTGCGGCCCCAGATCCCAATGGGCTTGGGGCTCGAAATCGAAAGACGTGGGCTCGCCGACCACCCGCTCCAAGCGATTGTCCTCTTCGCCGGGACCCTCGGGGACGGAGTCGTGGGGAAGATTGGGGATCGTCGCCTCCAAACGGGCCACCTCGGCATCGATCTCCTGGGATCGGCTCTCGGTGGTCTCGAGCCGCTTCTTGAGCTCGGAGACGGCGGCGATCTGTTGACTGGCATCGCCCCCTTGGCGCTTGACCAGCCCAATCTCCTTGCTGGCTTCGTTCCGTTGGCGTTGCAGCTCCTCCATGGCCACTTGGGCCTCACGGCGTTCGCCGTCGAGCTGCTGCCAGCGGTCGAAGAGGGTGGGATCGAAGTCGCGGGATTCGAGGGCGAGTCGAGTGCGGCCGGACGTATCGCGTAGGCGTTCTCTGGACAACATGATGGGGGCAGTGTATCCAGGGGTTTCTCAGGGCGTCAACGTGTTTAGCCTAAACCTTTCAATGGCGTGATAGCATATGCCTTCTGGAGCTTCTGAGAATGGCATCTTCCGGCCCTCGGCTCGCCGCCCTTCGGCACCGAGAAGCGGGACAAGGTAAGATCCAGCCGTCCCATCGAATTCATCTCGGCGACGCCGTCGTCGGGCTACTCCTGTGGACCTTCGATCGCGATGATGCCAATCACCTCGCCAGCCAACTCACACTCGCTGTTCAGATCCCTGGCCGGTCTGGGCACCCGTGGGTTTTTGCCCCTCCTCGTCTACGCTTCCATCGCCGTTCTGGCGGCGGTGTTGGAGGATCCCGTCGCCAGCCGTGAGAGCCTCTTTCTGGCCCTGTGGGCGGCTCTTGGGGTGGCGGTGGTGACGGCCTTGGGCTGGCCGACGACGGGACGTGGACGGCAGTTGCACTGGCCGGTGGCGACGTCTCTGCTGGTGGTGGCCGCCGCCTGGATGGGGCATCACCAGCCCTATCGCGGGGCGACGGTCTCGGTGGTCTTGCTGCTCGGGCTCTGCCTGGCCATGCTGAGCGCCTGGCAGGAGCGTCAACGCCCGCTGATCAAGTCTCGGGTTGCACAGCGGTCGCCGGTCGCTGGTACCCAATTTCAGCTGCTCAATGCCGAGATCACCGTGCCGGCGGCCTTGGGTTTTCAATTGGCTTTGCGACCGGGGCTCTTACTGCAACCCTATTTCGAGCTACATTCGACGGTCAGCCTGGTGCTCCTACCCGTTGTCGCCGGTCTAGCCCTGGCATTCCTGGCGGAGCGCTTCGACCCTCGGCGGGTTGCTCTGGCGGGGGCGACGGCACTGATTTTGGGACCCGGTTGGAACGTCACCACGACCCTCGCCTTGCTCGCCTTGGCGGCGGGTAGCGTCTACGCCGACGACCGACGGCCCACCTGGCAACGGTGGATGGCCATCGCCGGATGGCTCACCTTGCCTTGGCTCCTGGGCAGCGTTGGATTGCTTTTCGTCGTCGGAGGGTTGGCGTTGGTGGTGACGCCCACCGCTGCCCTCTTGCTGTTGTTGGCGACCTTGGCCATCGGCTTGGGCATGCCGGCAGCGCGGCTCAAGGAGCAGGCGATTCTGTTGTTCGTCGCCGCCGCGGGCATGGTGCCGTCGGCCCTGTGGGTGACCAAGGAGGGGCGTTGGCGCATGCGTCACGGTGCTCTGATCGCTTTGGCGGCGGCCTTGATCGGCGAGGGACCGGAAGCCCTGGCCTGTGGTCTCGCTTTGCTCGCCCTCAGCGCCCCCGTCAAAGGGTGTGTCTTCGAGATGCAGCGGGCCTGGACGGCGACGGTGCTGTTGGGTACCTGTCTCTTCGCAGCCTATCCGTGGATGTGGCAGGAACCTCGGGGTGCCTTGCTGCGGCAACTGGGCATCGTGCCCAGGGGTAGCGATTTGATCCTACCCTTCCTGCTGGTGGTGGGGCTCGGTTCCCTGTTGCAGCTGTTGCGCCAGCTGCTCGGTCGGCGGTCGCCCCGCACCCTGTGGTGGGTGCTGTCGCTTTTGGGGATCGCTTTGTTGTCGGGACAGCAAGGGGTGACGGTGTTGCGCAACAGCTACCAGGCGGTGGTGCTCGACGACGCGGCGGATTTGTATCGTCAGAGCTTCGAGGCGCCAGCGGTGCGCGCCGTATACCTCGACAGCAACATGGTGCATGGACTTCAGCTGGAACCCGGTACCGTCGTCGCCGATGTGGTCCTGCGGGACAAAAACAATCGCCAGCTGCGTAGCTGGCCGTTACGGGTGGGCGTCCACACCGCAGAATGGGCGGTGGCCCGGCCCGACATCGCGGCGCGACCCGGATTACAGGTGCCGCACCATTGGGTGTCACAGATCGCCGCCGACGGCACCTTCTTCAGTCGCCGTTTCCGGGGTCGCTTCGAGGTTGCCGAGCCGTTGTCGGCAGCCCATCTACACATCCGCCGCCGTCCGGAGCTGCCCGCTGAGGTGCAGCTGGTGATCTACCGGTTGGAGCTGAGACATTGAAGCCGCGTCGACTATCCAAGGTGCGCCTTGTGGTGGAGGCTCTGTTGGCCTGGGTCGCCGGTTTGGCGATGCGGCGTTATCTCGCCCCCTTTCCCGACGACGCCCTTCGCTCGACCTTGTTGTCGGTGCCTTGGGTGATCTTGGGTTTGCGTTGGGCGGAGCGTTGGGCTTGGGTCCAGGGTGGACGCCGCCTGTCGGCGGTGGGGGCAGGCCAAGGAATGGCCGGTACTGCCGAGATGACTGCCGTGGTGCTGCTCTGGGTGCTCTCGGCCCGGCACCAAGAGCTCGGCTTGGTGGGGGTCACACCGTTTCTTGCTGTCGCCTGGTTCCTGCTCTTGGCCCAGCGGGTGGCCCGCCAAGTATTGGCCTTGCGCCCCTGCCTCGGGCCACGTCTGCCGCGGCGCCCAAGCCTGATTTTTGCGTTCTTGCCTTGGGTGATCTACCTGGCTCTGCAACCGTGGATGGGGGCTCAGCGGGCCGTCGACGGCGACGAGCCCTACTATCTGCTCTTGGCCCACAGCATCGCCTTCGATGGCGATGTCGATCTGAGCGATAACTACCTCGCCGACTGGCAAAACTTCACGGACCGTCCATTGCAGCCTCAGCTCGGGGATCCGGTGGGCCCGCAAGGGCAGTTGCGCTCTCGACACAGCGCCCTACTACCGATGGTCTTGGCACCGATCTACCGTCTAGGGGGGCTACAGGCGGTACGCGGCACCTTTGCCCTGCTCAGTGCTCTCTTGACCTGGATGGTGCTGCGATTGGCCTTTCATTATCGTCCCCAAGCGCCGACGGCGGCCCTCTGGGTATGGGCCGGGGTGGCGTTTGGGCCTCCGTTGCTGCTCTACAGCTATCAGATCTGGGCGGAGGTGCCCGCGGCGTTGCTGTTGGCCGTGGCCTTGGAAAGGGTGTTGCGGCATCGCGCTGCTGGCCAGGAGGTGGGCCAACAGGGGGATTGGAATCCCCGGCAAGTCGTGTCGTTGCTGGTGCCTTTGGCCCTCCTCCCATGGCTCAAGCTACGCTTCGGTCTCATCGCCCTGGGGGTTCTTTGGTTGGCCTTTGGCGGCGGGGCCCGCAACCGACGCAATGGAGTGCGCTTGGCGATCTGCTTGGGGTTGGTTTTCGGCGCCCTGTTGATCTACAACAACTGGCGTTTCGGGCACCCCCTGCGCATGCATCAGTGGTGGGAGCTGGGGCCTGGCACGTCGAGCCTGCAGTCATGGCTCGAAGGAGCTCTCGGCCTCTTCTATGACAGCGCCTTCGGCCTGTTTGGGGTGGCGCCCTGGTGGCTTCTGCTGCTGCCCGCCGTGGTGCGGTGCTGGCAGACACAGCGCCGATTGTTGGTGGATTTTACCGTCCTGGCGGGGCCCTATCTGGTGCTGTTGTGGCCCCGTAGTGAGTGGTACGGCGGCTGGTCACCGCCGTTTCGTTACGGTCTGGTCTTCCTTCCCTTGCTGGCCATGATGCTGCTGGCTCTGCATCGCGATCGGCATCGCCCCGGCCTGCGTTTGTCGGTGGCCGTCCTGGGGATTCTGACTTTCTTCTTGCTCAGCGTTTGGGTCATTGTGCCGGGTTGGACGTATAACTTCGCCGACGGCGGAACCCATCTGCTACACCGTCTGAGCAGTTTCCTCGGGGCCGACGTGGGCCGTTTCTTTCCCAGCTTGGTGCGCCCGCGGCTGGCCTCGTGGTTATGGCCCTTGGGCTCACTGCTGCTGATCCCGCTTTGTCTTTGGGGCCGGCGTCGATCAAAGATGCCGGTGCTCGTCACCTCGGGGGCTGTGTTGATGATGTCGTTGCTGCTCCTGGTGGGGATGGCAAAGGGCTGGCCGACGACGGTGGTGGAAGTGGAGGACGGCTACGTGACGAAATCCTCGGGGGTGCCGTTTCCCCCCCGCTGGTCGGTGCGCCGGGCCGATTACCACGGTGGCTGGCAATTGGTGCCTGGGGGCCAAGCGACGGCGCCGGTCAACGTCGGCGGGCCCGAGGTGACGATGGTGGTGCATGCCATCGCCGTGGGTGAGCAGCTGACCCACGGCCTGCAAGTGGCCATCGGGGATCTGTCGGTGGCGACCTTGCGGGTCGAGGCGGGCAGTTGGCAGAGGATCGAGCTGCCCGCCGTCGCATGGCCGGAGGGCGCCCCGTTGGTGCTCAGCGTTCCAGCGGTGGAGCAGGGTGGCGGTGGAGTTGTGGTGGATCGTGTGGAGCTCCGGTGGCAAGGGCAATGAGAAGAAATTAATGAGCAAAGATTTGAGCATCATCGTGCCCACCCTGGGGCAGTCGCCCTGGTTGATGGAATGCCTCATCGCCCTGCGCCAGGACGCCAGCCCGCAGACGCAGATCATCTTGGTGTGCCAAGGGGCGGCGCCACCGCCGGAGGTCGATCGGTGGGTCGATATCGTTCTGGCGCCGGAGTCTCCCCTGGGTTTTGCCGCCGCCAACAACCTCGCCATGCAGCATTGCCGAGGACGTTGGGTAGCCTTGGTCAACGACGACGTTCTCATCGATGACGGTTGGTGCCAGGCACTTCTGGAGACCCTCGAGAGTCGTCCCAAAGCGGCGGCGGTGCAGGGGGTGCAGCGTCGGATGGCCGAGGTGGAAAGGCTCGACGGCTGGGGCATCGGCTGGAATCGCCATTGGCAAGCGGTGCAACTGGGGCATGGTGAGCCCGTCTCCCGGGCGCCGACGGCGGTGCAGCGGATCTTCGGAGTTTCGGCGACTGCGGCCATTTACCGACAGTCGGCGCTGCGGGCGGTGGCGACCTCCGACAACGAGATCTTTGATCCCCGCCTGTTCGCTTACTACGAGGACGTGCTGTTGGCGGGGCGCTTGCGGGCCGCCGGTTTCGAGGCGTGGGTGGTGCCGACGGCCGGCGCCCGCCACGCCGGGTCCACCAGCGGCCGACACTTGCCACGGGCCGGTTTGCCTTGGATCTATGGCAACCGTCATCTGGTGCTGATGGACCTCTTGGGTCGTCGCTACCTCAGCCAATGGCCGCGCATCGTGCTCCGCGACCTGGCCGATGCCTGGCGCTACGGAAAATCGGGTGCGTGGTCTTCCGTCGGGGCGATCTTTGGCGGTCTGGGACGTGTTTTGAGCCAGGGTCGTCACTTCGTACGTCTAGGAGCGCCCCGCTTGACGGGGCGGGAGATGACGGAGCCCGGCTCAGATGCCTGAAGCTTCGGCCACCGCCCCCCCTAAGGCAGCTGCTCCGCCCATGCCTCGGCCGCGCCTCTCGGCGGTGGTCGTCCACTGGCGAGACGAAGTGCATTTGCAGCAACTGCTGGCGGCGTGGCGGCCTGATCCGCGGTGCGAGTTGCTGGTGGTCGACAACAGTCGGACCCTAGGCGAGCTGGAGCCGTTTGTCAGATATCTCGATCCGGGGGCCAATCTGGGGTTTGGCGGCGGCGTCAACCACGGTGTCGCCGCTGCCCGTGGCGATTGGGTCCTGGTGCTCAACCCCGACGCCCGGCCCCAGGAGGGGGCCTTGGAGGCGCTCCTCTTGGCGGTGCAGGATGACGATCTACCGGAGGAGGTCGGTGGCCTCGTTCCGGCGTTGCATGGGGAGAGGGGCGACGGTCAGCAGAGTTGGCAGCTACAGCCGCTGCCGTCGGCCGCAAATCTGGTGGCCCAAACCCTCTTCTTGGCCGCCGCCCGGGGGCCGAAGACACCGCCTCCGGCAGGTACAGCCATCGAGCAACCGGCCGCTGCGGCGCTCCTTTTGCGGCGCTCCCTGATGCAGTCCCTGGGGGGATTTGACGACGGTTTCTACCCCGCGTGGTTCGAGGATGTGGATCTGGCCCGCCGCATCCAGCGGGCCGGGGTGGTCTTGCGTTATGAGCCCGCGGCCCGTTTTGTCCACGCCATGGGCGGCTCGGTGCCCCAACTCGGTTACGGCCCCTTTCTTTGGGTGTACTACCGCAATCTGTGCCGCTACTTGGGCAAACACCACGGACGTGGCTGGCAACGGCTGGCGAGGTGCACCCTGGTGCTCGGCATGGGCCTGCGTATGGTGCTGCTGCCCTTGCGGCGGCCCCGCCGAGCCACCAGCCGTGGTCAGGCGGCCAAGGCGCTGCTCGACGTCATGGCCGGAGCGCTGAGCAGTTGGCGACGGCCCACAGTGCATGTGGAGTCATTTCGTCGCCCGCGGGCCCCGGTGCCATGACGCCGCCCGCCCGGCAGCCTTCCACCTCCCAAGGGGCGCCGACGGTGGCGATTTGCATCGTCACCTACAACGACGCCGATGACTTGAGCGCTTGCCTAGAGGCCATCGTGGCGCAGCCCCATCGGCCCTTGCAGCTGATCATCGTCGATTGCGACAGCGCTGATGAGAGCGTCGCCATCGCCGAGGCTTTCGACTGCGACGACCTGAGGAGCGGTCGGATCGTCAAGCAGGTCCATGCCCTGGGCACCAATCGTGGGTTTGCCGGCGGCATGAATTTCGCCTTCGCCCAAACCGAGGCGCCCTATGTGCTTACCCTGAATGCCGACGTGAGCTTGGGGGCCGACTACATCGTACGGTTGCTGGCTCGGGCTGGAGTCTCCGGCGGCAGCGGAGGCGAGGTGGGGGCCGTCACCGGTCGGCTGGTGCGCCCTTCGGAGCCCGGTCAAGCGAGGCGTCTCGACGCCTGCGGCATGTATCTGACCCGTCAATGGCGGCACCTGGATCGGGGCTCCGCCGAGATCGATGAGGGGCAGTACGCCGTCGCCGAGCAAGTCTTCGCCGGCACCGGCGCTGCGACGCTTTATCTTCGGCGGGCGCTCGACGATGTGGCCGTCGACGGGGAGATTTTCGCCGAGCCTTTCCACTCCTACCGAGAGGATGCCGAGCTCGGCTTCCGCCTGCAAGGTCGTGGCTGGCGCACCCTCTACGAGCCCGCCGCAGGGGCCGTCCATCGGCGATCCGTCGGCTCCGGACAGCGGCGCGGTGTCGCCGCCGCCATCAATCGGAGCTCCCTCAAAAACCGCTATCTGCTGCGCATCTACCACCAGTCCGTCGGTAATTTCTGGCGCACCCTACCCTGGACCTTGAGCCGAGATCTGCTGGCCTTGGGCTGGGTGTTGCTGGCCGAACGCTCCTCTCTCGGGGCCTATGCTTGGCTATGGCGCCATCGGCGAGACTGCTGGCGTCGGCGTCGGTACATCCAGCAACGCCGCACCCATCCGCAATTCATCGAGCAATGGTTTCGTCGGCCTGCGATGCCGTTGGAGTGAGACATTCCGTTGGGTTGAGCCGGGGTGCCAAGGCCGTGCCCGGGCCGTCCACGGCAAGGTGCTGCGGACGGCCAAGGCACGGTGGGTCAGCGCTCTAGGGGCAGGTGAGCGAACGCGGAGACAGACTCAGCTGCACGTTGGGTCCGCTCATGTTGCCGCCGGCATCGATGTTGATGCCATAGGCGTAGATGGGAGTTCCGGTGGGGATGCTGCCCGCCGGGATGTCGAAGCCGTGGTTTTTGTCGGCGAACGGCAAGTCACTGCGGAAGCTGTCGGCGATGACGTTCGCGAAGACCGTTCCTCCCCCTCCCGCAGGCCCTCCAGTATAAATGTGCACTTGGATGGGCGCCGTATTGTTCGAGTCCCTCGCCCAGCCTGCGATGCTCTGACAGCTCGCTTGGTCCAGGGTGCCTTCCGGCGGCACATTGGGGCTGCCACAGGTGACGACCCTAGGTGACGAAACCAGTTGCCACAGACCACCGGTTTGGCCGCCGGTGGCGTTGATGTCGAGGGCATAGGCGTAGATTGTCTCCTGTTGTCCGGTGATGAACGCCGCGGGCAGGGCAATGCTGAAACCGTGGTTTTTGTCGGCGTAGGGAAGGTCACTGCGATATTCGTTGGCGGTGATCGTTGTGACCAGCGATCCACCTCCGCCGGCGGGTCCCCCCTTGTAGAAACGCACCTGCAGAGCGGCTGTATTGTCGGGATCCCGGGCCCAACCGGCCAACTCGTTGCAGGTGGCGAGGTCCAAAGTGCCCTCCGGGTCCTGGGGTGCCGCAACACCCCGGTAGCCGGAGTTGGAAGCGCTGAAGGGGCTGGTGCCGGCGGCGGAGACGGCCTTGACCCAGAAGTAATAGGTGGTGCCGGGAGTGGCGGTGGTGTCGTCGAAGAGGGTGGTGGAGACGTTCTGGGCGATCCGTGTGGCCGCTGCGGCGTTGTTGGCCGTATGCCTCCAGACCTCGTAGGAGGTGGCGCCGCTGGCGGCGTTCCAGGTGACGCGGATCTTGTCGGTGAAGGTGCCGTCGGAGGCGCTGACGCCGGTGGGTGCGACTTGCGACGTCGAGCAGGTGATGCTCGTTTGCCCGGCAAGCTCGATTCGCTCGCTGAGCAGGTTGCCATTGACGCCGAGATTGCGGGCATAGGCGTAGACACTTTCCGGATTGCCCGTCTTGAAGGCCGTCGGCGTGGCGAGGCTGAAGCCGTGGTTCTTGTCCGGGAACGGCAGATCGATGCGCTCGAGGTTGGCGGTCACCGTGGCGACGGGAGTGTTGCCTTTGCCCCTAGGGCCTCGGTAGATCTCGACTTGGGTCGGCAAGCTGGAGTCCGCATCTCTGGCCCAACCTTCGATCAGTGAGCAGGTGGCCAGGTCCAAGGTACCCGAGGGTAGGTCCACGGAGCCCGGGCAGTTGCCGGTGTCCTTGCAGTTTTGGGTGCCGAAGGTATCGAGGCCGAAGACACTCGCCACCTCATTGAGCATCTGGTTGCCTTGAGGGGCGTTGGGTTCCAAGGAATGACCGCCTTCGCGCCACTCGTTCCAAGCGTAGAGGTTGACGTGATTCTCGATGACACCTTCGTTGCGTCCATCGACGAAGCTCTTGGTGTTCTGCAATCCGGTACGGAATCGCGTCAGGTTCCAATCCGTCAAATAGCGAATGTTGTTGACGGGGGTACCGGTCAGCTGCCGTGGCTTTTCGTCGAAGTCGGACATCAAGCAGGGCACCACGGGTTTGTTGTCCCAGCCGTCCAAGATGCCGGGCAGGGTGGTGTTGTATCGGCTCATGGTGCCGAGGGTGTCCGACCCCGGGTTGAGGCTGACACCGAAGTAATTCAAACAGCTGTGGCCGTCGACGGCCCCCAGGTTGTTGACGTTGAGTGGAGCTCCACCGCCCGCGCCCGGCTGGCCGTTGAGCTCGGTGCTGATGACGATGAAGGGGGATACATTCATTGCCGCGGAGACCCGCTGGTCCAAGAGCGCCAGGAAATTGACTACTTCGCCGTGGCTACCGCCAGCGATGGCCCGTGTATCGATCAAGAAGACGACGGGGCGTCCGTCGGAGGTCTTCAGATAGTGCGGTTCCATCAAGTAGGTGATGATGGTGTCGATGGCCCTGGCGGAATGGGCGGCGGGAATATCCAGATTGCCGAACGGATGGGCGGTGATCGAAATGGCGAATTCGAGATCGTAAGTGGTGGGCGTGGCGAGGTAGGCGTGGAGGCCATCGAAGTACTTCTCCGCCCCTTTGCCGCCGTTGAGCACCGAGCTCCAGTACCAGTAGAAATTGAAGTAATCGATGCCGTTTGCCCGCGCCTGTTTGATGTGCTTGGCCAGGGTGCTGGGCAGCGAGTTGTCATAGAAACCGATTGCCGGCTCGACGTGGGAGAAGTCTTCTTTGGACCACGGCAGCCCTCCGGGAACCTGGCCCGCCGAGTATTCCCGTGCCCCGCGCCACCAGTCGGAATTGTTGGCGTTGCAGACGTTGCAGCTGTTCTGATTCCACACGCCGAAATAGTAGGCGCCCATCTTGTAGTTGTCGGCATGGGCGAGAATGGGGACCAGGATCAGCCCCAGGGCCAACACCACGTTGCGCAACAATCGGTTTCTCATCTTCATTCCTCCAGGTTGAAGCAAATTGATCGATACGGATCAGCCTCTGGCGGACGATTGCCTGACTCGACAATCGTCCGACGGGGGTCAGCCGGCCCCGGGCGGGGTGCATGGCGATCCCTCTGTGGAAGTAAGCGGAAACGGAGGTAGGGCGGACGTCACCGGGGGGATCTTGCGCAGGCGGATCCTCTCCAGCTTGACAAGCTAGCTCAGGGTGAGTGTCCTGATCCGAGGACATCGGCGGCGCCGCAGGTGGACGCTCAGCGGCTGGATGGCTGCTGTCCCGTGCGGCTATGGGCGCTATTCTGGGGTATCGAAGTAGATGCCTCGGCCGATGGGGCGCATGTAGACTAGGCCTTCGGCCCCCTCACGCCGCTGCTTGCGCAGCTGGTTGAGCTTGGAATCCAGATCGTCGATGAAGTGCAGGACGAAGGCTTCCGGTGTCGAAGGCTCGATGGGGCTACCGTACTCCCGCTGGCCGTGGTGGGAGATGATCAAGTGGCGCAGCAGCAGACGCAGGTCCTCGGGAAAGCCATCGACGGCATCGCAGCACTCGTTGAGCATGTCCTGGCCGAGGGAAATATGGCCCACCAGCTGCCCCTCGAGGGTGTAGTCGTTGCGCGGCATGGGGCCGATTTCGCGGATCTTGCCGAGATCGTGGAAATAAACACCGAGGAGCACCAGGTCGCTGTCGATCTCGGGATACTGGGTGCAAACCTTGACCGCCAGCTCGGCCATGTAGACGACGTGCTCCAACAGGCCCCCGCGATAGGCGTGGTGGATGGTCTTGGCGGCGGGATGCTCCGCCAATTGAGCTCCGTAGCGGCGGTCGGCCTCTTGCGCCAAGGCGCGCATCATGGGGCGCTTCAAGGCTTCGGGAAAAATCGCCGCCAAACGCCGTTTCAGATCGTCGAGATCCTCCGGGGTCGAGGGTACTAGCAGGGACTCATCGAAACCGTTCTGCCGATCGTTGTCGGTGACTTGCCGACAGTGGTCGAGGTTGAGCTGCAGCTGATCGCGATAGGCACGCACGGTGCCCTTGAAGGCGACGAAGTCCTTGTCGCTGTATTTCCCTTGAATGGCCGGGCTGTCGGGCCAGACCTTGGCGGGCACAGAACCGCTCTGATCGCAGAGCTCGAGGTCGAAATAATCTCTACCGTTGCGGTCTTGGCGCACATCCTTGCGGTTGACCAGGGCGAAACCCTGGACGAAGTCACCTTCTTGCCAATCGGTGATCGGTTCATTGCGGCGAACTACTGGCATGTTTGAAACCCCTGGACCCTGCAGACCGTAGCTCGGCAACGGAGGGCTGGCTGTGATAGGAACCCATTGGCCACTCGCGGCCGTGTGTGAGCCGGAAGTATACGGGTCGTGGCTCGCCGATGCATCTTTCTCCCCGACCCGATGGCCAATGGCATTCTCTGTGCAATGAAGGGCGCCCATGCAACACACGACTCCCGCCGCTAATTCACCCCGTCCTACGCTCTCCTCAAAGTCTCGGGCGGCCCGCAGTAAAACGGCCCGTCGGCGTCGCTTCTTGGCGGCCTGCTTGGCACTTCTTTCGTTGACCGGAGCTTGGTTCGCCTGGGCCCAGACGACCCGCAAAGTAGCCTTTGAGCTGCCCCTGACCTGGCCAGAGGAGCAACGGGCGTTTCTTCAAGATGGCCCTGGGTTGCTGTTGACGGACCTGCAGCTCGAAGAGCTGTTGGCGGGCGACGTGGTCGACCGGGAGCGATTCATCGTCGAGTATCTGGCCGATGACCCGCTGCCGGCGACGCCGCTGAATGAGCTGGCGGAGGCGGTGCAGCGGCGCTCGCAGCTCGTGCATGGGGAATTCAGCTCCTTCCTCGACGACCGGGCCAAGTTGCTCTTCTTGCACGGTGTGCCGACGGAAAGGGTGCTGGTGGATTGTGCCGAAACCTTCAAACCCTTGGAGCTTTGGCGCTATGGCCTAGAGAGTCGCCCGTTGGTGGTCTATCGGGACCAGGCCGGTGAGCCGTATCGGTTGTGGATCCCCGTCGACGGCAAAAGGCGTATCTACAACCCTGAGATGGAGTACTGGCTCGAGCAGTGGGAAGAGCTACGCTCTCAAATCGTCGGCGGTCGACGCTTCGATCGGACGATCTGCGATCAAGCCAAGCTGATCGATGAAATCACCGGCGTCGACGGCATCTACGGTTTCCTCAAGGACCGGCCAACCAATGATGAGCTGTTGGCCTACCTGCAGCCACCGGACGACCTGGCCGCTTGGGCCGCCAAGGCTGCGGCGTCCGAAGTTCCAGAGCTGCCGCAGCTCAACGATCTCAGCTTGGAGCTCTTCTATCCCGAGCGCCAAGGACAGCGCATGCTGATCCGAGCGGTGGTGACGGTGCCGCCGAAAACGCAGCTCCAGCCGTACGAGGAAGGCGACAAAAAGGAATATCGCCTGCGGGTCGAAGGCTCCGTCGAGCGTCAAGGCAAGGTCTTCGAGCGTTTCCGTTCACGCTATCTGTTGCCCGTGCATGAGGGAAGCGAAGGTAAACCCATCGCCTTGGTGATCAATCGCCGTCTACGGCCGAAGGAAGAGTTTCTGCTTCGCCTGCGGGTGGTGGAGGAGGTGACGGAGCGCCAAGCTCTGTTGAACCAAGGTTTTATCGTCCCCAGCCGTGCCGAGCCCTTGGACTTGCCGCCGGTTTCCGACGAGGTCTTGTTCTCCATCGGCGAAGAGCTGGCGCAGCAGCGTATCCAAGGGGCAGACAGCTTGGTGCTCATTCCGCCGTCGGAGGAAGTGGTGTTCGGCCTCTGGCGGGCGGAGGCTTTGGTCACCGGCGAGCGCATCGACAAGGTGGAGTTCTACCTCGACGACGCCAAGCAGCTGTCCCGACGTCGACCGCCGTTCACCGCCGAGCTACGCCTCGCCACCTTTCCCAAGGAGCAGACGGTACGGGCCGATGGGTACGATGCGGAAGGGGAGTTGGTGGCCAGCGATGAGGTCGTCCTCAATCAACCCCGTGGCGAGCTGCGGGTGCGTATCCTCGAGCCGGCCCGTGGCAAGGCGGTGGTGGCCGGTGAGGTCCCGATCTCCGCCGAGGTGGTGGTGCCCGAGGAGGCGCGGGTGGCCAGCGTCGAAGTCTTCTTGAACGACGACCTGCAGGCCACCTTGACCAAACCGCCGTGGACGACGGCCATCACCATGCCGCCGACCGGCGCCTTGACCTACATCACCGTGGCGGCGCAGCTCGAAGACGGAACGCGGGCCGAGGACGTCCGTTTCCTCAATGCCCCGAACTATCTCGAAGAGATCGACGTCAACCTGGTGGAGCTGTTTACCACCGTCTCCGATCGCTCGGGACGTTTGGCCAAGGATCTGGTGATCGACGATTTTCAAGTCTGGGAAGACGGACGACCTCAGAAAATCACCAAGTTCGAGTTGGTGGACAATCTCCCCCTCACCTTGGGCATCACCATCGATACCTCGGGCTCCATGTACGAATCGTTGGGGGAAGCCCAGCGGGCGGCGGTGGAGTTCCTCGACAACATCATCACGCCGCGGGACCGTTGCTTTGCCCTCTCCTTCGCCGACCGGCCAGTGCTCTTGATGCCTCGCACATCCGATGTCGGCGCGGTGGCGGAACGACTCCAGAGCTTGTCGGCCAACGGCTCGACCTCGCTGCACGACGCCATCGTCACCAGCCTCTACTACTACCGCGGGGTGCGCGGTCGCCGGGCCATGGTGCTGTTGTCCGACGGCGAGGACACCGCCAGCTCGCTGGGTTTTGCCGAGGCGCTGGAGTATGCCAAGCGCAGCGGTGTGTCGATCTACACCATCGGTTTGCGCATCAGCAAGCTCGATCTGTCGGTGCGGCGCAAGTTGGAGAATCTGGCCCAGGAAACCGGTGGCCGCACCTTCTTCATCAACGATGCGGTGGATTTGGCGGGGGTCTATGAGGACATCGAGCGGGAGTTGAGGTCGCAATATCTGGTGGCCTACAGCTCCGACCAGGGGGGCGAGAAAGGAACTTATCGCCAGATCAAGATCGAGGTGAAGGACGGCAAATTGAAGGCGAGAACGGTTCGCGGATACTATTCGTGACATGAGATCTTCGCCATGGCGTCACCGAGTTTTGCCGGTCTTCACCGCCGCCCTGCTGGTCTGTCTGGTGCCAGCGACTGATCGTGCCTACGCCCAAGTCGACGGCAGCTCCCCCGATGGCGGCCCAGATGGCATGGCGGAGGGTTTTCAGCTGACCTTGCTCAACGGCGTCTACGAGGATCTCGACAGCGGCCTCGAGCCGGTGACGCAAGGGCCGCTGACCCTGCGTTTCTCCTCTCCGCAGCACCGCCTGGAGGTCTTCGCCAATCGGCTCGAGCTATCCCCCGTCGGCGAGCCGGGACGTTTCCGCATCGAGGCGGAGATCGAGTTTGGCGGCGCCGGGCAATTGGTGGCGGAGATCGAAGGGGCCGGGCTCATCCAACGGTTCCAGGATTGGGTGAGCGCCCCCCGGCAGAGGGTGCGGGCGACCGGTGAGGTGGATGTCCAGAGGCTGCCGGATGGCTATGGGCTGACCATCGTCTCCCGGCAGGACGTGGTGCGAGTACAGGTGGAGAGTGGCTTCGCACAACAGATCAATACCCTCTGCGGCACCTTGGCGCTGATGCCGATGTTTTCGCTCGATTGTGCACCCCTGGCCCGCGCCCTGACCCGCCTCGGCATTCCCATGCCACCGGTGGGGCAGGACGTGTTCATGCCCTTCGCCTTGCTGACCCCCGACGAGCGGAGCTATCTCGATAACCTATTGGCTCGTTGAGCGAGGCCCCGAGCCTCGATCGTGCCCTTTGCGGCGGCAACGGACAAGCCTCAGTAGCGCTTATTTATGCTACGGTAGCGTTTCTTTGACGGTTGCACAGCTCGGGAAGGTACATCATGAGTCGACCTGACAAGACTGGAGTGACCCGCTTGCTGGTCCAGTGGCGCGATGGCAACGCCAATGCCCTGGACGAGCTGACACCCATCGTCTATCAGGAGCTGCGCCAGCTGGCCCGCCACTACATGCGAGACGAGGGCACCCCCGGTGTGCTGCAGACCACGGCTTTGGTGCACGAGGCCTACCTGCGCTTGGTGGGGTTGGAGGTCGATTGGCAAGGCCGTCGGCATTTCTTCGCCGTCGCCGCCCGCACCATGCGCCAGGTGTTGGTGGATTTCGCCCGCAGCCGCAAGGCCGCCAAACGCGGCGGCGGGGACATTCCGTTATCCCTCGACGAGGGCAAGATTCCCCTCGAGCGCAGCGATCAGCTGGTGGCCTTGGACGATGCCCTGGCGGCCCTGGCGACGATCGACGAACGCAAGAGCCAAGTGGTGGAGCTGCGTTTCTTTGGCGGCCTGACCATCGCAGAGACCGCCGAGGTCCTGGGCCTCTCCCATGCCACCGTCGAACGGGATCTGAAAATGGCCAAGGCATGGCTCTATCGCCAGATGAGCGACCTCCCCGCATGATCTCGACCCATCACATGATCTCGACCCATCGTACGATCTCGAGACAGTCATGAGCAGCGAGCGCTGGCAAGAGATCGAAACCCTCTTTCATCTCGCCAGTGGGCTTCCCGAGGCTGAGCGGGGCGCCTTGCTCGATCATCGCTGTGGCGACGATGACGCCATGCGCCGGGAAGTCGAGAGCCTATTGGCGGCCGACGCGCAAGTCTTCAATCAGCTCGAGCGGACGGTGGAGGGGGTCTTCAGCCTGGCCGCCGCGGAGGCCGGGGACGAGCCCTTGGAGCGCCAGCGCATCGGCCCCTATCGCGTCCTGCGGGAGCTCGGGCGGGGAGGTCTGAGCACTGTTTTCTTGGGCCAGCGGGACGACGAAGACTTTCCCCTCAAGGTGGCCATCAAGGTGGTCAAGCGGGGCATGGACACGCAGGACATCCTGCGCCGCCTGCGCCAAGAGCGGCGTATTTTGGCCTCCCTCGATCATCCCAACATCTCCCGCATGATGGATGGCGGCAGCACCGAGGATGGGTTGCCTTACTTCATCATGGAGTACATCGAGGGCCAGACCATCGAGGCCTACTGTGAGAGCCAGGACCTGGACATCGATCAGCGCCTGGAGCTATTCACCCAGGTTTGCGGCGCCGTCCACTATGCCCACCAGAGCTTGATCGTGCACCGGGACATCAAACCGGGCAACTTGATGGTGACCCAAGACGGCATCCCCAAGCTGTTGGACTTCGGCATCGCCAAGCTGATGGCCCCCGACAGTGCCGACACCCCGGCCCTGGCGGCCGCCACCGCCACCGCCGCCGGTCTGCGCCTGTTCACCCCGGAGTACGCCAGCCCGGAGCAAGTGCGTGGCCAGCCCTTGACCACCGCCACCGATGTCTATTCCCTCGGCGTGCTGCTCCATCGCTTGCTCACCGGGGTCCTGCCCTACGAGGTCAATCGCCAGAGCTTGACGGATATCGAACGTGTCGTCTGTGAGCAAGCGCCCGAGCGTCCCAGCGCCCTGGTCGCCCGTTTGGCGGGGCAGCGCCGGGTCATGCGCCTTGCCGGAAGCCCGGATGAGGGAGTCGCCGATGGAGATACCGATGGCGATACCGAGGCCGGTAGGGCGCAGCCGAACGGCGCCGCGTTGCCCGCCGCCAAGCTGGCCCGGCGGCTGCGCGGTGATCTCGACAACATCGTGCTCATGGCGCTGCGCAAGGAGCCGCAGCGACGCTATGCCTCGGCCCAGCAACTGGCCGACGACCTGCGCCGTCACCGTGAAGGGCTGCCGGTGGCGGCCCGGCGCGACACGGTCGGCTATCGTGCCAGCAAGTTCATTCGACGCAATCGCTGGGGAGTCCTTGCCGCCTCCCTGCTCTTCGTCAGCCTGCTGGCCGGCATGCTCGCCACGATGCATCAGGCAAGGTTGGCACAGCGGGAAAAGATGCGGGCAGAGCGACACTTGGAGATTGCCGAGGCCCAGCAGGAGAGGGCGGAGCGGGTATCCAACTTTCTCGTCGATGTCTTTGAGATTGCCGACCCGGGCGAGGCGAGAGGCAACGAAGTCACGGCCCGCGAGTTGCTCGACAAGAGTGCCGAGCGGATTGCCCACGAGCTCGAGGAAGAGCCGGAAGTGCAGTCGGCGATGATGGATACTATGGGTACGGTGTACCGCAAATTGGGTCTCTATCCGAAGGCCGAGAGTCTACTTCGCCAAGCTTTGACTATTCGCCAGAGAGTCTTTGGCGGCGAGCATCTCAGGGTGGCGGAAAGCCTTGACAACTTGGGCTCTGTGGAGCGGATTCAAGGAAACTATGAGAGTGCTCGGCAGCGATTCGACGAAGCCTTGCGACTGAGGCGTCAGCTATTGGGGAACAGGCATCCCCTGGTAGCGGAGTCGCTCAATAATTTGGCGGTTCTGGAGGATGCACAAGGTAACTACGATGTCGCAGAGTCGCTTTTCAACCAAGCATTGACGGTCCGTCTTGAGGTTCTCGGAGAGAATCATCCGGAAGTGGCGGAGACACTCAATAACTTAGCAGTGATCAACTATCGTCGCAGGCGTTTTCAGGAGGCAGAGCCGCTCTTTCGCCGTGCTTTGGAGATTCGGCGGAACGACTACAAGGGGGATAGTCATCCGCGCATCGCAACGACGCTCAGCAACTTGGCGGCGGTCTATCAGGAGTTGGGGCGCCTCGAAGATTCCGAAAAGACCCTGCTGGAGGTAGTCGAAATGAGCCGAGAGATGTGGGGCGAATACTATCCTGGCTTAGGGACAAGCCTCAGCAATCTTTCGTATCTTCGACGCTTGCGCGGTGATCTCCAAGGTGCTGCGATGGCGAATCGCGAGGCAATGGAGATCTTTCGTCGGACGTTGAAGCCGGATCACCCAAACTTCATGACCCTGACCTACAACAGCGGGGAGATCCTCCGCGATCTCGGCGAACGCGAAGCGGCAAGGGGTGCCTTCGAAGAGAGTCTGGCGCTCAGGCGGCAGCTTCTGCCGCCTGATCATCTGCGCCTTTCTTACCCCTTGACACAGTTGGGTCGGTTGGCATTCGAAGAGGGCGATCTGAACCAAGCCAAGAATCTATTGAGCCAGGCATTGCGCCTGCAAGAGCCGCAATTGCCCCAAGATGACTTGGATTTGGCAGAGACCAGAGCCTGGCTTGGGCTTGCCTTAGTTTCTTCCCAGCCGGAAGAGGCGGTGGAGCTCATCCAGGTTGCATTGTGGCACCTTGCAGAATCCGGCGAGTTGAGGAAAAGCTGTCTGACCGCTCTGGCCGAGCTCGGGATTCAATCCGATTCAGACAAGTCGTCTTGACTGGAATCAAGAGAAACGCCGACGATTGCCTGATTGCTGTCGTCAGCCATCGCATTTTCCCACCAGAATCCGTATGTCATCGCCTCCCACCTTGTCCGACGTCGAGGAGCTGAAAGTCGAGTAGGCATCGTAGAGAAGTTGGCCGGTGCAGGTCGATTGAGCCTCCACGAAGATCCTGTGGACTCCCTTGCTACGCCCCATGGCACAGGCGACCGGTGGCGATGCATTACCGCAAGGCAGGATGGCGACGGCGCCATTTGGCGTGCTGGACGGCGCGGCGCTCGACTCGTATTCGAGCCGCACCGTGGCGCCGGAAACCATATCGGCGGTGGCACCCGGAGCACTAAAGAGAGTGCCGAAGGTGACGGCGTGGTCGATACGGTCGATTCCATCGTTCGATTGCAGCCCGGTCAGTGCGCCAAAAACGGGGGCGCCATCGACCGTGAAGTTGACTGCGTCGAGAATCGAGGCGCGGTCTTTTTTTGTGGTGGCGGCGGCGGCCAAGTCGACCTCATACTCACCGGTGAACACGGCGCTACCGCCACATTCCATGGCACAGCTTTCGATGCCTGTACCTTCAAACGGGATCTCGGATCCACTGACGACGATGACGTTGCTTTCCGTCTGAGCAACCTGCCAGCAGCCGACATTGGGAGTCAGACTGGAGCGTCCGGACGCCGTCACCTCCAGCAACGGGCTGAGGATTCCCGTGCGGCGATACTCAATATCATGGGTTCCGCCACAGGTACCCTCGCTGTCTGGAAAGTCTTCCTTCTCGGTCCGCAAGGTCCAGAAACAGGAGCAGCCGGTCGCCTCATCGACGGTGCCCCCGAGGCTGCGTATTTGCCATTGCAGGCCATAGATGTCGCCGTACAACTCGGGATAGGTCTGAGCTGCCCAGCCCAAGGGGTCCGTGGCTCCCGCCGCCTCGGCTTGCGCCAGGGCATCGGCCATTTGACGGGAGAGGACAATCATTTCCGGGGCGGAGATGCCGCCGCGGAGGTTGAATTCGCAGCTCTCCGGGCCGTCGCATTGCAGCCCCACCTGGAGCGGATAACTGGCCGCCAAGGCGACGCCATCGGCATCGCTCAAGTGGCTGTCGTGGTGTTGCGGTCGTGCCGGAGCTGCGACCAGGGCATTGGGCAGCTCTTCGACGGATACCTCGCCGGGATGCGGCAGCAGCCAGGATGAACCGACGACCTCACCGTTACGGTCGGTGAGGCTCAAGAACACCGGCTCGTCGGCGGCAAGGTCGTCGCCCCATGCGACGCTGACCAGAACATCGAAATCCGCGGCTTCGACACCGAGGATAGTGGCGGCATAGGAGGTCGGCGGCGAAGCCGCTTGCGCCGCCGCGGCGCGGCTAGGCAGATCAAGAAACGAGATCAAGGCAATGGCCAGGATGAGGCTGGATTCGACGGGGCGACGGTGACGGGGTCTGGGATGAAATGTACCCATGGTCAGCTCCTTGGTTCTTAGATGAGGGTGCAATAGATGATGGCAAGTGGGGTGTCGAGGACGGTGGCTCAAAGGGAGTCGAGAAAGGTCAAAAGGGCTTGCCGCTCGTCCTCGGTCAGTGCCACAAAGAGGTCCCGCGAAACCTGGCCTTCACCGCCGTGCCAAAGGATCGCCTCTTCAGCGCTACGGGCCCGTCCGTCGTGCAGCAGGCGAACCTGCCCGCTGACGGTGTTGAGCAAGCCCAATCCCCAGAGCGGCGCGGTACGCCACTCGCTGCCGGTGGCCCGATGCTCAGCCCGGCCGTCGGCCAAGGCCTGGCCCATGTCGTGCAGCAACAGGTCAGTATAGGGTCGAATCACCTGACGGGACAGCTCGGGAAGGTCGGCCACCTCGCCGGTCTCGAAACGGGGTTGGTGGCAGTGCTGGCAACCGACGGCGGTGAACAGAGCCTTGCCCCTGCGCACCTTTTGGTCCTGCCATCGGCGGCGGGCGGGAACCGAGAGCAGACGGGTGTAGAGGGTCAAACGCTCCACCTGATGACGGCTGAGCTCGTAAGCTCCGCCGGCCTGCGACGGTGCTTCGAGCACTGGATG
Source organism: Acidobacteriota bacterium (assembly GCA_029263315.1). Lineage (GTDB taxonomy): Bacteria > Acidobacteriota > Thermoanaerobaculia > Multivoradales > J023 > JAJCXR01. The sequence goes on from JAJCXR010000055.1 coordinate 223,807, forward strand.
GCTCAAGCCCAAGTCCTCCCGCAGGGCGGTGGCGTTCTGCTGCCGCAGGCTGGGTTGACCCGCTTTCCAACCAAATCGACCGAGACTCAGTTGGCCGTTGGACCGATCCGGAACGCGGTTGACTCGCCCCGAGATGCCGTCACCATCGACATCGTCGGGGTCGGCATGGGCCAGCACCGCCATTTCGGGAATGGCTTCCAGCAGACCCAGCCCGACGAGGGCCGAGGGCATACGTACCGAAGTGCGGGCATTTGCCGCCAATGGACCGTCGGCCAGGTCATCGAGACGGTAGCTGGGGCGCCGCAGCGAGTAGATGGTGCCGTCGGCGTAGTGGCCCGTCAGCTCCTCGTAGCGCACCGTCAAATGGCCCTCGGGCCGATTCCCCGGCACCGCCGCGGTTTGCAGTTGGCCGCCATAGGTCGGTTCTTCTAAAGAGCGACCGTCCGCCGTCTCGGCGCTGAGGCGGACGAGCAAAGGTGGCTCTGGCTGCTGACGGGCGCTGCGTCCGTCCTTGAAGTGGCAGGAGCTGCAGGATTCGGCGTTGAAGAGGGGGCCGATTCCCTTGCCGCCACCTTCCATGGCGACCGGTTGGGTGAAGAGCCGTTTGCCTTGACGAAAGGGATTCCAGCGCAGTTTATCCATGTTACGGACGGGTCTACCGAAGGCATTGTGGTGGGTATCGAAGACGGTTCCGCTGCCGGCGGACAGCTCTTCAGGGTCCGCTGTGGACAAATCCCTGGGGCTAGGGCGAACGGCGCCGGGCTTACCTTCGGCTGCCCCGAGGGGCACCCAGGGAGCGATGAGGAGAAGGAGCAAGAGGCCGTGGAAAGTTGCTTCAAAGCGGTGTCGCAGGGTCTGCGGTGCATTGGATGAGATCGACATGGGGACCTCCGGTGAGGAGATAGGCCAAGCAAGAGGAGGTGATGGCAACAAAAGAGTCCAAGCAAAAAGAGGGATCCGCCGCCGCAGGCCGGCGACGGATCCCATGAAAGGGTCAGGGCATGACCGACGCCGAGCTCATGGTCAACGACGTGGCATGACCCACGATGTCGATACCATCGAACCCTGTGTAGGCGTAGTGGCCATCACCCTTGACCTCCTCTTGCAAGCGAATCTCGTCCCCCTCGAGCTGGGTTCCGTCCGCCAGACGGAGGGTGCGAACCTCGTTCAAGCCCAGCTCCCATTCACAGCCGCCATTGGCCATGCGAAAGTGGAAGCCCCAGAATCCGATCAGCCACATCATCACGTCTTCGTCGTGGGTGGGAATCCAAAAGGCGGTGTCGCCATCGCCGATGCCGCCAACACCGCCCTGAAGAACACCGCCGTTGTAAACCAGCAGGCTGTAGCTACGACCCTCGTCGGCCCCGGTGAAGGTGGCGGAGATGGCCAGGTCGCCATCGTCGCCTCGGCGTACGGAGTTGGTGGCAGTGACTTCACCTTCGGAACGGGCAGAAGCGGTCAAGAAGTTGCCGCCGTCGGGATCTTCGTCGATGCTCATGGTGGAGGTCCAAGTGATGCCCTCGGAGAAGGAGGCGGACACGCCATCGGTTTTGCCGTCGATGTTGTCGATGATGATGTGGCCGTCCCCGGCGACGGATAGATTGGCCGCGCCGAGGGCACAGTGCTCGATGCCGTCGAGCTCGGCACAGTCGCCTTGGGCGAAGGCGACGACAGGGGCCAGGCTGAGGAGCAAGGCGAGGGAGGCACGGCGGAGGTAACGAAAGGTCATGGGATGTCTCCTTGAAAAACAGTTGATGTTTCCTACTGTCCTCCAAGGGCGGAAGCCATTTCGTTTTTCCCTCACCGGTCGATGAATTTTTCTCAGGCATGGCTTGGTGGAGGTGCCAGGCACCTGTTGGACGATCCTTCTATCTGCCTGCCCGGTGGAGGTGCCAGGCACCTGTTGGACGATCCTTCTATCAGCCTAGATCTACTCTGTTTGAGGGGCACTCCAGCCTCCACTTGGGCAGAGGAGGGAAGGCCGTCCGGCGTCCCGGAGGGACGAAATGTCCTAGCGAGCGAATTTATTCGCTCGTCAACGGTCGAGCTGCGGACATCCAGCTGATCTTGGCGTCGAAGAAAATCCCCTCTCGTCCCCCTCTCTAGCTCTAGCAGAGGAGGGA
>JAJCXR010000056.1 GCA_029263315.1 Acidobacteriota bacterium
GGCCGGTCAGCAAGGCGTCGAGCTCGCCCTGGTCAAAGCTGGCCAGGTAGTCGGTCGCATCGGGCGTGGCATGGAGCACCGCCTGCAGGCCGGGCTCGTCCCAGATCTGGAGCAGGTCCGCAAAACCGAGATCGCCGCCCAACAGGGTGAGGTTGTTGTGATCGATGGCAAAGGCCACCGCAGCCGCCTTGCTCTCGGCATCGACACCGAAGATCACCGGCACGGCCCACTCGCCATCGTCGAGGACTGCGATGCCGCGGGGTGGCTCTTTGCCCGCCCGGCGCATGCGTTCGAGGGCCTCGGTCCGTCCGTTGCCGTAGACCAAGGCACCGAGGGTGGCGTCGAACTTAGCCGGATCGCCGAAGCCGTGGGTCTCGATGGAGACGATGAGACGGTCGAGGTCGTGGTGCTTGGGGTTGTCGTCCCAGCGCTGGGCTTGGGGAAGGGGGACGTAGCGAAGCTCGAGTTGGTCGGTGGTCATCGTCTTGTTCATAGCGCAATTGGTAAGCCTGGCATGGCCGACGACGGCTGCATCTCCCTATAGATATATCAATAGAGCCCATCAGACAAGGTGGCTCAAGATGAATGAAATCCTTTGAAACAGCATGCAATTGTAAAATTTTTCATTCGGTCGAGATAGGGCAAACTCCCCTCCCCGTCCAGGAGTATCGGGCCCTCCGTCTCACTTGGTGACTCTAGTGACTCTGGTGACTGTAATTTGCACCCCTGTCGATTAATTTTTCATCCCTCTTTCTTCCAGTCTTCAAATTCACTCCATATTGGCTTAAAAAAGAGTCACCAGAGTCACCAGAGTCACCTTTCCGGGAGCAAATCACTACAAGGGCTGTTGTAACGCTTCGAGGGAGAGTCACCAGAGTCACCGCTTTCGGTGGAGTCATCAACTACCCCCTCGACATCAGGACTCCCTGCCTCGACCCCGTCGACGACCCATGTCATGCCAAGTTTCCCTTTGCCCCTGGATTGCAATCTGCGTCCTCGGATGACTCGATTCTGGTACCGTCTCAGACGGTTACCCAACTGACGGCTACCCGGAAGCTTGCCCGGTGAAGAGCAGAGATCGAGGATCGTAGCTCGAAGGCTCTCCAGCTCGCGTTGGCCGCCTTCCTTTTCCAACTTCGACAGAACTTCACATACTGCTACTGGGCGACCAAAGAATTGTACGGCGTCCTGCCAACCGGTGAGCAACCTGTCGAGAATCTCATGATCGCGATCGGCCTCGGTTTGGAGCACTTCACGGGTCTCTCCAGGATCTGGTTGGCCAGCCCAGACAATGGCATTGCGGACCAGTGCAGACCAGCTCTCGAAACTGCCCCATGGCTGTAGCCCTTGATCAGGTTTGCCAGCAACACAAAAGGCCCTCAGCAAGGCCAAGCCTGCCGCAGAGAGTGCCGGACGGTGCTCTTCGATCCACTCCAGCAGACGTGGGTGGTGAAAGCCCTCCCGTCGCTCGGGAAACTCCTCGGGTGAATCGAGCCGGATGTGTAGGCAACGACGGCACAGGTCACCTTTGAGGACGACGTTGTTGCCGGTAGCCATCCAGATGGCCTTGAGAGGCAAAGTCACCCGTGTGCTTTGCCCTAGCAGACGGTCGGTCCAGGTTGTTCCGGTCAGGGCAGCATCTAGGCTCGCTGAGCCGAGCGCTCCCGCCACGTTGTCGATCAGGATGAGCGGATCCCCGGCCAGGGCGAGCGCCGTGATTCGTTTGCGTTCCTCAGCCTCGTTTTCCGAGGGAGCCATTCGGGAGGCGACCCTTCCCAAGGCGATGACCGACGCAGCATCTACGAGGAGGCTCTTACCTGCACCGCGAACATTCGCATCGATTAGATGAAGCGGCGCCGGACCTCCGAAAGCGAAGCGAGCAAGAAGCGTCAGCACACCGGAAAGCCAGGACGAGCGATGGGCAGTACTAGCGAAGGGAAAGTCCGCAACCGCTTCAAGGAGCACTTCAACGGCCCGCGTGGCATCCGAGTGCCCTGGCATCTCAGGTATCGGCTGGTTTTGGGTCCTCGGCAGAAAAAGAAGGCCCGTCTCTGCATCGTACCCAGGAGTGTCGAGGATCGACCCATCAGGCCGTAGGACGGGCGTTTCCACAACGCCTTCCAAAGGCTTGAGCAAGGGCCAGGAACCTCGCGCCATCAGGGCCTGGACGGCCCAAAGAGGCGGATGGGCCTCTTTGTCCTTCATGTCGACCCACGCTGCAGCGTCGCTCATCAGCTCTCGGACCCGTGCAACTTGCACTGGCTGAATCGTCGGCGCACATGGCGACCGCAGGATGCCACCGGGTTTCACATCCTCTCGCACCACCTGAACCAGAAAACCTCCCCGATGGAAGATCTCCTCGCGCCCTGAGAGTGCCCTCTCCGCCTGGTCGACGACCGACATCTCTTGTGTCGTAACCTGGATACGAGGTCGGGTTGGGTCTTCAGCAACTATCGGCTGAGCCCGTTGAGCCCCCTCGATCTGAGCCATGAGCTCCCGTCGGATCGCTTCGGCCTCCAGCCCATCTTTTCGGCGATGGGCAATCCAATCAGAAAGGTCGAAGCCCTTAGCCTGACCTTGCCCAAGATCGACGATCCTGACCTCGATTCCCTCCGAGCTCAGCTCGGCGGCTATCTTCTCTGCACTCTGGCGCCCCACGTCGTCGTTGTCCGGGGTGATCGTGACTCGAGCACCACGCAACGACTCCGTGTAGGATTCTTGCCACTTACCTGCACCGCAAGGATTCGTCGTCGTAGCGAGTCCCAGTGAAGCGCCATTGTTGGCGTCCTTCTCACCCTCACAAAGAATGATCCAATCCCCGTCTTCGATGGATGTCCTGGTCTCTTTGAGGCGATAGAGAACTCTCTCAACTGCGGGGAGCTTGATCGCGCCTTCTCGTGGTTCGTTCCGCTTGACGCGGGAGTAGTCCCCATTGGCGCGGAGCTTGTACCACCCCTTGGCCAATCCCCAAACCCAAGTACCTGAGTACGGTCGACGTTGGCGGAAACTCTTCGGAGAATTGGCCTGTGGTTCCAATCGGCAAACTTGGAATCGAAGCACTCCGTCCAAATCGCGGTAGTCGTAGGTCTCTTGGATTCCAGATCTGGATGGACCCACAGCGAGGGAAGGACGACTCTCCCGAAAGAGATCCTTCATTTCGAGGTCCACCGCGACGACGACATCTTTGACATCGCAACCCGCGTGGCATCGGACCAATGCACGGCCATCATCACCCTGGGAAACGCTCAACGATGGATTTCGATCTCTGTGGGCTGGACACCTTGCTTCCCATCCATGCCCAGTCTGACGGACACCCTTGAGACGCCCCAACAGTCGTTCCACTGGGTTCGGTTGGATGGTCATGGCTGGTGCTGGGCACCACCATCGGAGGTCTCGCCCTCGGATTGGCCGGTCCGTTCAGACCACCAAGCGTCGATCTGACTTTCGAGCCAGCCAACGACATTGGGGCCGAGCTTACACTTCGGCGGTAGGACACCTTGCTTCTCCCATCGCCAGATGGTCGTCTCGGAGACGTCAAGACGCTGGGAGAGGGATTTCCTGCGGATGATTCTTGAGTTGCATAGAACTGACATGACGTGCCTTTTCAGTTGCTTAGCTGAAATCGGCGCTCGGCATCGGCGCCCCTTGCACCATCATGAGATCGCACGAAATCGGCAGATTCAATAGCTCCAGCCTGGGCATAAGTACCCCTGGTTTCCTTCAACAGGCTCCGCCTGCTACAGGAGAGAACCTGCCCAACAACTTGCAGGAAACCTAGAGCAGTTTCCTGCAACAACAAAGAACTGCCGATGCTTCTTCTTTCTACTGTAGAACCCGGTGCCTACGAAAAGAGTGGGGTCCGAAGTCATAGGTCCCAAGGTTCTACATATTCCTCAAAGGCTCGATCGATGATTGAATCTATGTGGCTAGAGTCAGTGCTGGCCGCCTTGGCAGAAGCTTCCTCAGCCAACTCTGCTTCCAAAGCAGCTCGGTACTTTGAGTAATTATTTCTGAGCCTGCCAATAGCAGTACTCTCAGCAACGCCTGAAATTTTATGCGCCAACTGCCGAGCGGCATCGCTGACAGAATTGGCCTCGCCAGAAGCCAGACGTTTGGCCATCTCTTTGTAAACTGACCAATCAGCTTCAACTCGGCGACCCGATGGCTTCTTGACCTGATCAGCAAGGAGCTGGCGAACCAAGCCAAGCACTTCATCGTCGTACTCTTCTCTGAGACGTTTCACAACCTCTCCTGCGAGGTGTCGGGCTTGTAGCTTCGTCCGCTTGGGCGAGCTCACGAGTCTGTTTCCTTCGCTGTGCCTGCTGCATCAGTTGCGAGGATGATTCCTTCCAGCTTCCTACCCCACAATTCGAGCGCCTCTCGCTTTTCAGCGTCGTAGCTGTGCCGGTCATAGACCGCCGTGATGCCGCTCTCGACATGGTTGAGTATCTTCGACACCACCAATCGGGAGATGCCCATCGAGGTCATGAAGCTTGCTGCGGTCCGACGTAGATCGTGGACCACGAAGTCGATCTCGGTAGTCTTCACCAGACCGACAGCGGCCTTCTGATAGGCCACGATGTGCGTCCCCGGCTTGCGGCGGCTGGCGAAGACCCACTCACCCTCGCCGGTTCGTTGACGCAGGTCATCGAGCAGCACCTGGGTCTGAGGAGAGATCGGAACCCGGTGCGCAAGCCCGTTCTTGGCAACCTCACCTGGGATGGTCCACCAGCCGTCATTGAGATCGGCCCATCGCATCGCCAAAATTTCAATCCCACGTTGAGCCGTCAAGAGCCGCATCTTGAAGGTCGCCGCCATCACCGGATCAACGCCATCCAGGGCGCGCCACACCGCCCGAATCTCACTCTCGGTCAGCACCCGATCACGCTGCCGAGCTTTCGCTGGCATGGGGACCCCGAGGCAAGGATTGTGGTCGACGATGTCTCGGCCGATTCCGAAGTTGTAGATCTTCGAGATCAATGCCTTGGTCCGGTTGGCCATGATCGGGGCTCCCCTCTCGACAATGGTGTCCAGGAGCTCACCCACATCTCGTCGGCCGATCTTTCTAGCCTTGCGATTCTTCCAAGCTGGCAAGACATCGACCTCGAGGATGCGCTCGTCTTCCTGCCAGCGACGCTTCTTCAGCTTCGCATGGCGCTCCAGGTATTCGGCGGCCAACTCCGCGAAGGTCTCAGCGTTCTTCTCGGCCCGCTTCTTCGCCTGCGGGTCTTCACCTCGGGAGACTTTGCCGATGATCTCCTTGGCCTGGCTCCGTGCTTCTGACAATCCGAGGCTCGGATAGCTGCCGAGGGTCAAGCGGCGTTTGGCGCCGGTGCCGAGCTTGTAACGGACGAAGAAGCTCTTGCGTCCGCTGTGATGTACCCGCACGCCAAAGCCTGGCAGGGTTTCGTCCCAGTAGTCGGTCAACCATTTGCCGACCGGGGTGAGCGTCTCGATGCCTCTGTGAGTGAGCTTGATTTTCCGCATGGCCTCTCCATCAAGGGTTCAAGCTGCTGGGATTTCTAGGGTCCAAACTAGGGACCCATTAGGGACCCACGGAATTAGTTGGGTCCAGTTTGGGACCTGTACGACAGCAACTTGGTGAAATCTCATGGAAGCCAATGCTATAAGGCAACTGGTTTGATATCAACGGGTTGCAAGAATACGCGGAGGCGCATGAAACGATCTGGGACGAGCTGAAATCAATAGGCTATGTAATTCGTAATCAGCAGGTCAGCGGTTCAAATCCGCTCATCGGCTCCATTCGCAAGCCTTTTGTTTTCAGAGACATAGCAGAGCTAGCCAAGTCGGTCCCAAGGCGCAGAATTGGCCCTGTCTGGACTGTTTCTGGACTATTCCGCAAAACCAAGATCGGTCTGCCGTCTCTCCGGCTCACACTAGACCGACACCCCCGCCTCGCCATCCTCGATAGCAAAAGGCGCCTCCCTCACCGGCTCTGCAGGTGCCTCGCTGGGCTCTCGCTTTGGACCTCTCCAAGGCGCGATGACGCTTGCTCGATGTTCTCGACGCTTCAATCAGTCTCGACACTGGAGGCGACCCCATGACCTACGTCAAAATTTCCCAGGAGCTCACCGACTCCCCCGCCTTTCGGTCGCTGAGCTGGAACGCCGGCAACCTCTTGCTGCGGCTGCTGTGTCATCCGTTGCTCAAATCGTTCGGGGTCATTCGGGCCTCGCCGGGCAGCCTCGAAGACGACCTCGACGAGGCCCTCACCAAGGACGAGATCGCCGGCTGTCTCGACGAGCTGACGACGGCCGGTTTCTTGGAATGGGAACGGGGCTGTATCGCCCTGCGGCTCGACTTGATGGAAAAGCCGAATCCCAACCAGATCAAACACTGGGGGCGACACCTGGACGAGCAACGACCCTGTGAGGTGTTCACCAGGCGATGCCGTGAGCTGGTCGACCGGGTGCTGGCGAGGGCGCGGGCTGACGCCGCCGGTGGCGCCCAGTGGATCGAGGCGCTTCCCAAGCAGCTGGTGGATTTCATGCCCTCGAAGGCGGTGGAGTCGCCGGCCGAGCTGTTGGAATCGAAGGGTTCCCGGAACCCTTCCCCAGACCCTTCCCAGAACCGTTTCCGGAAGGGTTCCCGAAAGACCCTGAGTAACTCTTCTCTCTCTTCTCTTAGCTCTATTCTCTCTCCTCAAGAATCGGCGGCAGAGGCGGGCGCAGGGACTGGCGCGGGCGGCGTCGCTCGACCGGACGGCGTCGCGCAACCGGACAATGACAACACCACCGGGCCGCCGCTGGCTGCCTGTGACGTTGGGAGCCGACATCGAGAACCGGTCGCTCGTCGCTTCGACCACCTGGCCGCCGCTGTTTTGGGAAGAAAGCGATTGCGATCTCGGGATCAGAAGATCCTCAGCCAGCTACGCCGAGAATTCGGTGACGAGGCCGACGCCGCCGGGGAATGGGTGCTGGTGCGATACCTGGCCGAGGGCAAAGAGACACCGACCAGCTTGGGCCTGGTGCGCTCGGTGCTCGAGGGGGGCGGAAGAGATTCCGACGTCCTGACCGACGACAGCGTCGAGGACTTCCGATGCTTCCTGGCGGCCAAGCTCGGTCAGGTCGAGCACCCCTTTGGCGAACAGCTCAGGCGCTTGTTGCCGCGGCTGGGCGCACCCGGTCTCCAGGGCTTGTCGAAGGGCCTGAACCGCTACATCCAACAACTGCACCTCAGCCAGGAGAAAGCCTCATGACCCCCGAATACGGACGCCGCTACGTCGTAACCTCCCCCGGCGGTCGATCCCACCGGGTGCTTTGCCTGGATGTGCTGCGGCCGGGCATGCTGCGCCGGGCGATCGCCGGCGAGCCGGTGGCCGCCATCGCGGCAGATCCGCCCTACTGCTCCGGAACCTCCTTGACGGCCAAGCGTTCGTCGGGGCGGCGCATCAGGACACCGTACACCGTCTACGAGGGCGACAGCCGGAGCAACGAAGACTTCGTCTGGTGGGCCCGCACCTGGTTGCTCGAGGCGTTGGAGGTCTCCCAGCCGGAGACCTATTGCTTCCTGTGGACCGATTGGAGCCAGGTGGGCAACGCCGCCCATGCGATGGGCATCGCGGGATGGCTACGCCGCGGCATGGCCACCTGGGACAAGACCGGGGCGGCGCGGCAGCCCCATCTCGGCTACATCCGCCACCAGGCCGAGTTCTGCCACTGGGGCACGGCCGGGCCGCTGCGGCCGGATTTACGCAAGGGCGGACGCGCCGTGCCAGGCGTGTTCACCTGCAAGGTCGACGCCGCAAAGATCCACCGTCACCAGAAGCCGGTAGAGGTCTGGGAGTGGCTGCTCGCCGTGCTGGCGGACCGTCCAGGCATCGTCGTCGATCCGTTCGGCGGCTCCCTCTCCGCACTCCTGGCAGCCGAGCGGCTGGGCCGGTCGTCGGTAACCTTCGAACGGAGCTCCGAGATCCTCGTCTCGTCCTTCGAGCGGCTGGAGAAGCTCGGCTTCAAGATCGGCCCGGCCACCTGGCACGAGGATCTGTTGTGGCGGGTGGCCAGCGGCGAGCCCATCGCGGTGGCGGCCCGGCTGCTGGGCAAGACTCGGCAGGCAGTCTACAGCCGCGCCGCCAATGACAACGACTTCGGGGCCCGCTTCCAGGCCGCCAAGCTGGAGGGCGCACAACATGGCTGAGCCCAGACGGCCGGTCAAGCGCTGCGAGCCCGTCCGCCCCGTCCAGCTGACCCTACCCCTGGTGCCCAAGGCCGGGTGCAAGCTGCTGCCCTTCCGTGCTCGGCGACCGGCGGCCGTCGAGGACTGGCTGCTGCACGAGTTTCTCCAAGGACGTGAGGAGCCCCGGCCCAAGGTGCACCGGCCATGAAGGTCTGCATCGACGCCGGCCACGGCGGCCGGGACCCGGGCGCCATCGGCCGACAACCCTTCGAGCTGGCCGAGAAGGAGGTGACGCTGGCCGTCGCTCTCTGGCTCGAACAGGCGCTGGAGACGCGGGGACATTGGGCCGTCATGACCCGGCGCCGCGACCGCAGCCTGTCCCTCAGTGCACGGGCGGCCTTCGCCAACCGCCTGGGGGCCGAAGCCTTCGTCAGCGTGCACGCCAACGCCGCGGCGTCGTCCGAAGCCCGGGGCATGGAGGTCTTCCACTTCCCGGGGTCGGCGTCGGGGCAAGTGCTGGCGGGCGAGATCCTGCGCAACCTGCTGCGCATTGCGGGCCACCGCGACCGCGGCGTCAAGGAGGTCAACTTCGCCGTCCTGCGCTTGACCCGCATGCCGGCGGTGCTTGTCGAGTGCGAATTCCTGACCCACCCCGCCGGTCTGGCATTCCTGGCCGATCCGGAGGGCCAGCGGGCCCTGGCAGAGCGGATCGCCGACGGCATCGGATCTTTCGAGACACACCTTGGCACCCCTTGACGCCCGAGGGCTCTAGCCTCCGAGCCGTGCAATGCCAACTCGACCCCAGCGCCCCGCGCCACGTCCAACCGCAACGACCGGCCCTCGTCCACCCTGGGCCGGTCGTCGGACTTCTACCGCTCCCCTCCCTGGCGGCGATTCCGCCGTCGCTACCTGGCCGAGCATCCCCTGTGCGTCGACTGCCTCGACGAGGGGGTCGAAACCCTGGCCACCCAGCTCGACCACCTGCAGCCCGTCGTCGACCGTCCCGACCTCGCCCTCGACCCGTCCAACGTCGCCGCCCGCTGCGCCACCCATCACTCCCGCCGCACCGTCCGCGAACATGGTGGCTTTGGACGACCGCGACGGCGGGGGGAGGGGGGGTGACATCCCTGGAGGCCTTGGGAGGGCCAACCGCCGTGGGGCTTTCCTCGCGACGCCGCGAAAAACCGTCAAACAAAAAATTCGACCGATGGGTCGGTGGATCTCGCGATGAGCCAAGGATCGCCCAAACCCGCCCGGGGACTGAGCCCACGGGCCCGCGGCATCTGGTCGCGCATCGTCGATTCTTGGGACATCGAGGCCGCCGGAGAGCACCATTTTGCCCTCCTAACCGAGGCTCTACGGTCCCTAGACCGGGCAGAAGAGGCCCGAAAGTACCTCGATTCTCACGGTTTGACCTTCGAAGACCGCTTCGGGCAGCCCAAGGAACGGCCCCAGGTGGCCATCGAGCACCGCCACCGCAACCTCTTTCGCCTGCTCATCCGCGACCTCGAGCTGGACTTCGACCCCGAGGACGACGGGGGCGCGTGATGCATGCCGCGCCATCGCAAAAAGAGGGGGCCCCGCCGCAAGCGACCCGACAGCGCCCAGCTGTCGCCGGTGCAGCGGGAGGAGCTGTTGACCGGCCTCGCCTACCCTGCCCTCGGCCAGAGCTTCGACTCCGACGCCCAGCGACGGCAGGCCTGGCAGCGCCACCGCGACGAGCTCATAGCCTACTGGACCACCCCTGCCGACCCCGACGCCCCCCGCGGCGACCTCGGCAGCCCACGGCCCGGCGGGCCCGGTTTGCGGCCCTGGGGCTGGTGGCGCTATGACGCCCCCGAACCCCGGCAGCGCATTGCGGGAAAAGGCGAGCCCGTCGACGGCTCGCCCCTGGCCTTCGGCGTCCCCACCCGCTGGCGCCAGCTCGACGGCGACGACCCGCCGCGCCACGAAACCGAACGGGAGTACCTCGAACGGTGCAACCTGTTGGAGCCCTTCGACGACCCCAGCCGCGGCCCCACCACGCCGCCGCAGCTGTGGAACGCACCCCCCGGCGGCGTCTCCCTCGACTACGCCCGCCAAGTGCTCGACGGCACCCCAGCCATGGGGCGACGCATCCGCCAGGCCTGCCAGCGCCACCTCGACGACCTGCGACACGGCCACCAGCGCGGCCTCAGCTGGGACGACACCCGCGCCCGGCACTTCCACCGCTGGTTCGACTTCCTCACCCTCACCTCCGCAGAGTGGGCCGGGCGCCCTTGCGAGCTCCAGACCTGGCAGGCCTTCGGTATCGAGCTGCTCGGCGGTTGGCGCGACACCAAAGGCTACCGCCGCTTCCGCACCGCCTTCTGGTTCGTGGCCCGGAAGGCCGGCAAATCGACATTGGTGGGGGGCGTCGGCAACTACCTGCTGGTGGCCGACGGCGAGCCCGCCGCCCAGGTCTACGCCGCCGCCATCGACAAGGCGCAGGCCCGCATCGTCTACGAGGAGGCCGAGGCCTTCGTGCTCGAGCAGCCGCACCTGGCCAAGATCATCGAGACCCGCCGCGACCACATGCGCCACGGTCGCAGCCGCTTCCGTCCCCTGCCCCGCGGCGCCAAGAAATTCCACGGCTTCTCACCCCACGGCGGCCTCATCGATGAGCTGCACGTCCACCCCGACGACGAAGTCGTCTCGGTGCTGCGTACCGGCACCGGGGCCCGACGCCAGCCGCTGCTGTTCATCATCACGACCGCCGGGGACTCCGAGGAATCCCCCGCCTACGAGGAGTACTCCCACGCCGGCAAGGTGCTCGACGGCGCCATCGACGACGACCAGTACTTCCCGCTGGTCTTCGAGATCGACGACGAGGAGGGCTGGAAAGACCCCGCCCAGTGGGTGCAGGCCAACCCAGGCGTCGGTATCAGCCCCAAGCGTGACTACCTGGCCGCCATCGTGCGCGAGTGCGAGAACCGCCCCTCCAAGCGCGCCGACAACCTGCGCTACCAGCTCAACTACTGGATCATCGGTGGCGCGTCGACCTGGTTACCCTATGACCGGTGGAAGCGCTGCCACCGCGGCGTCGGCGACTTGGAGCTGCGCCAGCAGCTGCTCGGTGAGGAATGCTACGGCGGCCTCGACCTGGCGGCGGTCAGCGACTTCGCCGCCTTTGCCTTGTTCTTCCCAGGGCGCAACATGCTGCTAGTTTGGCATTGGACCCCCGGCGAGGGCCTGGCCGAACGCTCGAAGAAAGACCGCGCCCCCCTCGACCGCTGGGCCAAGGCGGGGTGGATCGACGCCACCCCCGGCCGCACCGTCGACTTCGACAAGGTGCGCGAAACCATCCTCGAGCAGCGCCGGCTCTATCGTCTCGTCGAGCTCGGGTACGACGACTGGAACGCCCTCCAGATCACCGGCCAGCTGCGAGACGCCGGGCTGCCCTGCGAGAAGGTGGGGCGCGGCTTCGCCGGCCTGTCGGGCCCGAGCCAGTACCTCGAAAAGCTGGTGCTCGAAGAGTCCCTCGAGCACGGCAACAACCCCGTCCTCAACTGGCAGGCCAGCCATTGCGAGGTCAAACGCGACGGCGACGACATCCGCCCCCACAAACCGGCCAAGGAATCGGCCCGCCGCAAGGTCGACGGCCTGGTGGCCAGCGTCATGGCGATTGCGCGCTGGCTCAAGACCGGGGCGGACCGTAAGGATTCCGTCTACAACCGGCGACACCGGGAGGGGAAATGGCGATCGATCGTGATCTGAAGCGGGCCCACCGGGTGCAGCTCGAGGCCCTGCAGCGGGCACGAGTGCGGGCGCAAACCCTGGCCCTCGAGTCCCTGGCCGCGGGGGACTTCGGGACCTTTGCCCAGCGACTCGCCGCCTACCGCGGCCTGGTGGAGCGAGAGAAAGATCTACAGGAGGCCGCCCGCGGCCTCGGCTGGCTGGGACGCTCGGAGCGGCTCTGGGGCTTCGGCCTGCGGGAGCTTCACTACTACGCCGGTCTCGCGCTGCTCGCCATGGCCGCCGCCTGGCTGCATCCGGCCGTCGGCCTGGCGGTTCTCGGCGTCGGGGCCCTGGGTGCCCTGCACCGACCGAAGCCAACCACCACCACCGAATCTAAGGGGAACCGCTAATGGGTTGGCTCGACGACATGGACGAGGAACGAAGCGGCCCCGACCTCTTCTCCACCCTGCGCGATCCCGCCCCCTGGCTGCTCGACGCCATGGGGGCAGCCCCCACCACCAGCGGCGAGCCGGTGAGCGAGGAGAAGGCCCTGTGTCTGTCAGTGGTCTACGGCTGCGTCCGTCTGATCGCCGAGACGGCGTCCCTGCCACCCTTGCGGCTGTACCGTCGCGAGACCACCATCGACGAGGAAGGCAGGAAGACCACCCGCCGCCACCGGGTCGACAGTCCCGAAGCCCGGGTCATCCGCCAGCCGAACCGGTTCATGACCGAGGCCAGCTTTCGCGAGACCCTCACCGCCCACCTGGCCCTGTGGCGTAACGCCTACGCCGAGATCGAGCGCGACGGCAACGGCGACCCCATTAACCTGTGGCCGGTGCCCCCCTGGCGCGCCCAGGTCGAGGTGGTGGACGGTCAGAAGGTGGTGGTGGTCGACGTCACCGCCCGCGCCGGCTCGCAGGAGCGTCGCACCCTATGGCCCGGCGACTATCTCCACCTGCACGCCCTGTCCCTCGACGGCCTGAAGGGTCGGCCGTTGCTCTCCGGTGGCTGGGACGGTGGCGACGCCCGCAACAGCGTCGGGCTGTCGCTGGCCATCGAGAAGGACGCCGCCCTCTACTACCGCCACGGCATGAAGATGCAGGGCTATTGGGTCACCGAGGGCAGCCTCGAAGATGGCCCGCGAGAGAAGCTCGAGCAGGAGCTGCGCTCCCTCACCCAGGGCCTCGACAATTTCCACCGCACCGCCCTGCTCGAAGAAGGGGTCGAATGGAAGGAAATGGGCGGCGGCGCCCCCGTCGTCGAGCAGCTGCTGGCCATGCGGGTGTTCCAAGTGCAGGACATCGCCCGTTTCTTTGGCATCACCCAGTTGCACAAGCTCGGCGACCTCAGCCGCGCCACCTTCTCGAACATCGGCGAGCAGCGCGAGGAGTTTTATACCGACACGATGATGGTGTACTTCCTGCGCTGGGAGCAGTTTGTGGGATTGCAGCTGCTGTCGCCGGAGCAACAACGGGACCACTATTTCAAATTCAACACCCGCGCCCTGCTGCGCGGCAGCTTCGCCGACGAGCTCGAGAGCCTGCGTGGCTCGGTGGTCGACGGCCTGCTGACCCTCGACGAAGCCCGCGAGCTCATCGACCGGGACCCCTACCCCAACGGCATTGGAGCCCTCCCCCGGTTTCAGCTCAACACCGCCTCGGCGGAGCCCACCGGGCAGGGATCAGCACTACCGGCAGCCCCATCGTCCAAGCAGAGCCCCGCCCCCTCGCCAAAGCAGCTCGCCCGCCAAGTCATCCAGGCCCTGCGTCCCAGCCTGCAACGCAGCGCCGAGCACTTCACCCGCCGCGAGGCCCGGGCGGCACAGCGGGCCTGGACACGTTCAAGGCACGACCCCGCCGCCTTCGGAACCGCCATGGAGCGCACCTGGCGCGAGCTGCCCGAGGCCATCCGCCGTGAGCTGCAACCCACCGTCGCGGGGGCTGTGGCGGCGGTGGAGGCCCTGGGCGGTGGGTCAGACAACCTGCGGGCCGTCGCCGAGGCACACCTCAACGAGGTGGTCAGCCGGTACATCGAGCACTCACGGCGCGAGCTCGCCGAGGGCCTAGCGCGCACCTCGCAGGATGGCGAGTCCAGGCCCGGACAGTGGCTCGAAGCCACCCTCAACCACTGGCAAACACGCCGTGCCGACGAGCTGGCCGGCGAGGAAATCGACCACCTGGCGGCTCGCCTCGTCGACGCCGCCTTTGACGACGAGGAAAACGACCATGACTGACCTGCGGATTATCGACGACGCCGAGCTACGGGTGTCCGGCGAGGGCGAAGGGCGCATGATCGTCGGCTACGCCCCGAAGTGGAACCAGTGGTCGCGTCCCCTGACCTCCGGCAAGCGGCAATTTGTCGAGCGCTTCGCACCGGGGTGCCTTCGCCGGCCGCGATGGCGAGGTGGTGGCCCTCTACGGCCACGAGAAACGGAATCTCCTGCCCCTCGGCAGCACCCGGTCTGGAACGCTGCGCTTGCACGACGACGGCGTCGGCCAGGCCTTCGAGCTCGACCCGCCGGACACCAGCTTTGCGCGGGATCTCTTGGTATCGATCGAGCGCGGGGATCTGTCGGAGACGAGCTTTGCCTTCAAGGTAGAGGGCGACGAGGCCGACCAGTGGGAACGCGGCGAGGAAGGGCTCTTTCGGCGGACCGTCCACCGGGCGGTCCAGATGGATGTCTCGATCGTGGCCCGTGGGGCCTATGCGGGGGCGGATCTCGCGCTGCGTGATGCTGGGGAGCGGCTGGAGACGTTCTTGGCCGTCAATGAAGGGATCGGTGGGCATCCGAATCAGAGGTTTGTCAATCGGCAGCGGTGGGTGGATTTGGGGTGAGTTGGGCTGTTGCTATTGCGACGGGAGTCGCCTTCAGGCCGAAATGAGAAGCCTGTAGATTCTTGATCCCTGAGCATTCCAAAAATCGCGTCTTATATTAGAGCGTACAGTAGCAGCCTTGACTCAGCTCAGTGGGTTGTGGCGTTTCTGTCAACTGAGTGACGTTTTGGCCCAGCAGAGGTTTTGGATTGGTTTGGAATATGTCGGCTGGGGTTAAGAATTTGGGTTGAGACTGGAGATTCCGGCCTTGAGTGTTCTGCGTCTAAGAATTGACCGGATGGCAGATTCGACACGCACGTCGAATAACAAGGTTGGAGGACTACCAGTGACAATAAATAGTTCCGGAAGGAAAACCGATGGCTTTGACTGATGCCTATCTTGTTACTACCAAGAATTTTGAGGCTGTGTTCAATGCCATTCAGGGAGCAAAGGCTCCCGACAGGTTCACGCAGAAGTTTCTAGAGAACCTTGGGTTCACGAGCTCAAACGACAGGCTCTACATTAAGCTACTTAAGGCTCTCCGCTTTGTCGATGAGTCGGGGGTTCCTGGGCAACGATATTTTGATTTTCTGGACCAAAGCCAAGCTCGTGCAGTTCTTGGCGAAGCGATAGCAGAAGCGTACTCAGATCTATTTCTGGTTAATCGGGAGGCATACAAGATGTCACTCGATGAAGTTCAGAACAAGCTGAAAACGCTGACTCAAGGAAAGAAGTCGGATAATGTACTTCGGTGGATGGCGAATACGTTTGTTTCACTCTGCTCCTACGCCGATTGGCAAGGCGTAGCGCAAAGGAAGGAAGTGCCTGGGGTTGGAACGGGGGCCAATGAGACCGAGCGGGGGACTACAGGCGGGGAGTCGCCGCAGGATGCGGTTCCTCCTCTGACTCAGTCGGTCGAGTCGCCATTGCTCGCGGGAGGACTGCACTACAACATTCAAGTGCACCTCCCAGAGTCTCGGGACCCATCCGTCTATGATGCGATCTTTCAAGCCTTGCGGCGGCACTTGAGATAACTCGTCATGAATCCCGACAGACTGTATTCCTTCGTTTTTCGTGGTCAGTTAGCAGAAAACGCTCTTGCGGGTATCGAAGGGCTGAAGAGAAGTGTTGATTCAACGGACCTCGATGTAGAGACTGTCAAGCGATTGCCATTCGAACTTCTCGATGACGATCTAGTTCAAAGGGCGCGGCGAATGGCTACGGTGTACACAGCGATCGCCGCATTTGAGAACGGTTTGCGAGAATTCGTACGACGACGCCTTTTTGAAGAGTACCAAGAAGAGTGGTGGAAGAAGGGTGTCTCTGACAAGGTTCGAAAGAAAGCGGAGTCGCGCCGCGATGAAGAACAAAAGATTCGTTGGCATACGCCTCGAGGGGACGATCTTTTGAACTACACAGAACTCGGTGACCTTGGAAACATCATAGCACCTCAGAACTGGAGTCTCTTCGAACCGCATCTCCGGTCCCCTGATTGGGCAAGAAGTATTCTTCGAACGCTTGAACGATCCAGGAACGTAATCATGCATAGCGGTGAACTTGGACGCGAAGATGTGGAGAGAATCGGCACCGTGTTGCGAGACTGGCAGATGCAGGTGGGAGCGTAAACGGTGCCTCTCCAGGCGTCCTCCAACCAGCTCTTGCAGCGAATTCTCTTCGGCGCTTCGCGCCTTCGCGAATCGCTGAAGAGCAGCAACGTTGTGAGGCAGTGAGGACCAGCACTGAGGCACAGCTCAAAGCGTGATACCTACCGACCGAGGATGCTATGGACCCTAAAGTTCCTAACAAGCTGGCGAGTATTTTCGTGACGGGCGGGCTGGCGGCCGTGTTCATTACTTTTTTCTATGGGAAAGGGTTTATTGGGGAGCTGTACAGTATTGGCGAGATTGTAGTTCCCGGTGAGGCGGCGACCTTCTACGCTGTGATCAACTCCGCTCGCTTCTTGGTGGTCGTTACCGGTGCGATAACCCTCGTAGGAGCAATCATGCAGGGTGTCGGCCATGGTATTAGGTCGCTCTTGCAGCATGCACTGACCCGAGAATGGGCGTGCAAAGCTCTAATGAATAAGTCTGCTAGAGACGAGATTCACGAATGGACCAAGCTCTACGTAGACTTGTCGAATGCGACGTACTCGCATGGCAAGCGACTAGTGTCTCCTAGCCCTGGATCCGCGCCTCCGCCATCAGTGGCAGCGACAGACGGCGGCGAAGCGCAACCACTGGCTGAAGCCGAGGCCGAGATTGCGCTTCGGCGGGAGATCTTCGCAAGAATTTATGACCTCGGAAACGAGAGAGATGCTCCTTTTCCCAAGACTGTCCATCCTATTGTACCGAGGCAAAGTGTCAGCATTTTCTTCAGATTTGCCACGGGCCTTCACCTCTCGTGGGTACTTCAGCATTACGCAACCTATTACCTGACCACGGATATACTTGCATCGCTTCTTGTGACGGGCGTCGTTGTTCCAATCCTCCGGGGGAAAGCAATATTCGCCCCGTCGGTTCTCTACGAGTCGGGATTGGTTCTGAGTAGCTTTCAGATGTTCATCTGGTATGCAGCGTTGATGCTGATATGCTATTTGCTGCTAGTTGTTTCTACGCACCGTTATCTTTACGTTTACAATGCGGTCCTCCGGCAGTGCTGCGCTGCGATGAGCTATCCAAACCCAAACTACCCGAATCTCGATGGGGCGAAAGAGTGAGCCACGCGGAGCAGGGTCGAGGCGACGACGCAGTTCCTTCTCCTATGAAGCGCCGCCGTGGTCGTCTGTTCTTGGTCAGCTATAAGGTCTCTCAGCGGCACATGGACAATTTCCCCAGTAGCTGCACAACCCAGGCAATCGAGCGAATGGCAGACGCCATCGCTCATCGCCAAGACGCCACCCGTACAGCGCCCCATCCCTTGACATGCCCTCACCACATCCCCCAAGATGTCACCACGACATCGACGATGCCCAAGGGCCTGCGTGATCCAAGACCACCCCACCCCAGCATCGTAACGTAGCGGCCACGACGCCGAGCGCGCGGAGCTACCCACTACCCTCTTTCAACGACGAGGGTGCGGGGGCTCCGCGTTGTGCGTTTCTGGGCTCTCCACCCTGGAGGACGAGCCCACATGGCCGAGATGCGACACAAGGTCATCGAGTGGCGCAGGGAGCGCAAGCAG
>JAJCXR010000057.1 GCA_029263315.1 Acidobacteriota bacterium
ATGAGATATGGACATGGTCCTCGACACCACCAACAATGAGAGACGGTACGCCGATTTTCCGGCAAGCACCGGCCAGGTAGGCGTGGGTTTCTTGACGCAAACTCTTGTCGGCGAGGAATGGCGCTCGATTCTTCGTCGAGAGGACAACATGCTGGTAAACCTTTGCGCACGATTGCGGCATGTGCAAGCCTTTTGTGAAACCCTTTCAGGGTAGTGGGATGGACCTCTTGCTACCCAAGGTTGCGCTCCGCTTACCCTGGGCTGATGGATGCAACCTCTTCGAGGTAAAAACTCTTCTGGTTTCGATCATTGACCTGCCCTTTACCGCGATTGCTTCGCCTGTCTCTCGACTCTTCCATTAAGCCGCAGAACAGGCGTCCATGCTCGGGGTCGGCGGCTAGGGCTCGGATCGTCTGCTCGGAGTCTGGGCCGATGGTAGTCGTTGCGTCCGCCGTGTGGTGTCAGAGGCGGGCTCCGTCGGTGAGATAGAGATCGGATGTGACGGATGGGGTGATCGCCTCAGCTTGCAGCTGAATGGGTAACAGGGCGGCCACGAGCACTAAGAGGGTTCCGAAGCGTCGACAGAACATTGGCGATCCTCCGCGGAATGAATTGTACAAGCTTTGGCGTTCTCGTCGAACACGGGGGTTTTCTATTGATATAGAGCCGTCAGGGTTGCGAGATGTTTAGGTGTTCTTCCGCCCGCGACATATTCGTGAATAATGAGATCGGAGATCTCGATGGATCTGAAAATTCCTCGGTACTGCGCCTCGCGGCGGTGAGATTTCAGCTCGGAATGGGAGTCGTGCTGGCGACTCTTACCGGCGTTGCCCCGTGGCTCGCTGTTTCCGATCGAACCGACAGGGCCCTGTCTGGCTCACAGGTAACCGTCAGTTTGGCAAAGTAAAACTAACGTCTCTTCGCTGCCTTGCCTGGGGATGTTAATTCCCCCAGGAGGATCTGCGCCAACTGCCAGCTACCGGTGGAGTCAGGCTCGCCGGGCTCCAGCCGTTCATAGGTTTGGCGCGCCACTTCCTCGAGACCGTAGGATTGGGCGATGCGGCCCACCACCAAGAGATCGTCGTCTTGCAATTCAGGAGTACCACGGAGGGTGATCGCCTGTTGCAAAACCCGATGGGCTTCGAGGGGACGATCGAGCTCGGCGTAGACCATGGCCAAGGTGTGGAGGATGGCGTACGACTGGTAATTTTCCAGCTCGGCGCTCTTCTGGGCCAGGCGCAGGGCGTCCGGGTCGACGGGGCGCCGAAAGAGCTTCGCCCAAGCCCAAGAGTTGAAGGCATTGGCCCGTTCGCTGTTGGTTCCCGGACCGGCTCCGATGGCCGCCAAGTGCTCGAACGCTGGCTCGAGCTCGTCGCGCTGCAAATGCTGTTCCGCCAGGACCTGGCGCGCCAGCACGTGGTCGCCGTCGGCCTCGATCCTCTCCTCCGCCAAGCGCTGTAGGGCGTCCAGCTGCTGGCTGAGGGCGAGAGCGGCAAAGCGCAGGTGAAGGGCCTGGCGGGACTCGGGCAGCGCCTCGTAGAGCCATCGGCTGTGGGTATCGAAGGCGGGCCAATCCTTGTCGTCGGAGGCCCGGTTGGCGAGGGCCAGGTGGATCGCTTGCTGATGCTCCGCCGTGGGACTCTCCAACAGCCGTTGCTGTAGGCGGAGAATGGGGGCCTCGCCGCTGCGGACATCCTGCACCAGCAGCAGGTCAGCGGCCAATTGAATGGCCTCGGCGTCGGCCTCTTGCCGCTGCCGCCAATGGCGGGCGAAGGGGTTGCCGGCGAGGGGGTCGTCGGAATCGGCGAGCTGCACGAAGTCGCGGGCCCAATCGAGCCATCGACGTGCCGCGGGCTGGTTTCCATCGGCCAAATGGTCGAGGGCTTGGGCTGCCATGGCGGCGAGGTTTTGGCCCAGGGAGACGATGCGCTGCTCTCCCCGCCAGGACCGTACATGGGCTTTGACGCGGAAGCTGTACTCCGGCAGCAGAGATTCGATACGTAGCTGGTAACCGGTGGTTTCGTCGCCATCGACGGTGAAGTCGAAGATGACGAAGATGAGCTGCAACAGGTGGTCCACCGACATGGTGCCGGCGGAGTTGGCCAGGGTGCGGTGAGCCGCCTCATAGAGCTGCATGAGATGGTCGTCGTCCGCCAGCTCCTGGGTTAGGGGGTGGAAGAGATCCCCCAGGGCATCGATGTCAGGCTCCTCCTTCAGCACCTCGATGAAGAAGCGTTGGACCGGCGTGGTGGGGTCGTCGGCCGCCAACGCCAGGGCTTCGATGGGTTGGGCGGCGGCCAACAGCTCGGCCCGGCGCAGGGCGGCGGCGGGGTTGTCAGCCCGGCTGGCGGTTTGGCGCAGCAAGTCGCTGGCGGTGGCGAAGAGGCCGGCGGCGGTCAAATTCTGTGCCGTTTCATCGAGCCAACGCTGTCGCTGTTGATGGTCTATTTTTCCGGCGGCGCTGAGCACCGCCTCGGAACCCTGGAGGGCTCCGATGGCGGTCAGCCGCCAGCGTTCACGGTCCGTCGTGCCGTCGGGCAGCTCCTCGGTCAAGGCGAGGAGAGCCTGCCACCGCCGGGCGTGGAAGAGAGTATTGAGAAGGTTGTCGTCGAGGCCGTCGCCGTGCTCTTGCCGCCACTGCTGGTAGCGCTCGATGGCCTGGTCGAGGTCAGCCCCCCGGCCATAGCGCTGACCGTCGGCGTTGAAGTCGAGCACGATGGCCCGCTCGGCGAGAAAGAGGGGGTTGGAGGGGTCGAGCTGATGGGCCTTGGTGAGGGCTGCGAGGGCGGCTTCGAGGTCGAAGCCTTCATGGTATGCGCGGCCGATTTCGTCATGGGCCAGGCTGTAGCCGAGCATCCAATGACCCAAGGCCGACTGCGGCTCGGCGGCGATCGCCAGGCGGCTTTGGCGTTGCGCCTCCAAACCCATGCCGAGGTCGAGGAGGGCATTGGCCAGGCGTACCCGATGCACGGCCTTCGATGGATGCTCCTCCGCCAGCCGGCGGAAAGTGGACACCGCCTCGCGGCTACGACCGGCGGCCAAGTGGACGGCCCCTTGGTGGTCGAAGGTCAGCACCGTGATGTCGGTTTGGGAGAAGTCCTGGAGACCTCGGCGGGTGGCTTCGAATTGCTCGGGGGAGAGGCGTCGTAGGCCGCTGTCGAGTCGTAGGTCCGCCGTCACTAGGCTCGTTCCGTGACCCCCCGGTTGATGGCGGAAGGTCTCCTCGTAGACCATGCCGCCCATCTTCAGGGAATTGTCCGGCGGTAGATTGCGCGGCACCATGCCGACGGGAAGGTGGATGCGGTAGTGCCACTCCTTGACGAAGGGATTGTGGAAGATGAAATCATCTTGGCGCGGCGTTGCGTCTTGCTCGGGATCTTCGAGCAGCACCCCCGGGACCTCCGAGAAGAGGTTGCCGTAGGTCAAGGCGACGGCCCCTTCCGCCAGGTCGGTGGCGGCCCGCTGGGCGCCGGTGGCTACCAGGCTCAAGGTCAAGGTTTGGTCGAGATCGTCGAAGGGGGTGGTGTCGGAGCTCTCCAAAGCCTTGGCCAGGTACTCGTTCTCGACATAGGTGGTCAGCGCTTGGCGCATCTGCTCAGCGTCCGCCGAGCGCATGATGCCACGCTGGTGGCGCTCGAAGGAGCCGTAGTAGGAGCCGGTCTCGACGACCTTGGCCTCGCCGTAGTCGGGCATGAAGATTTCACGCAGCTCCACCAGCCGATTGTCCACCGAATTGGAGGTCGGGGTGGGCACCAGCTGTTGCGTGATGTTGCTGGCCACCAGGGCCCAGCGACCTTGGTCGGCCAAGGGCAGCTCTCCGGCGCGGGCGAAGGGATCGGTGGGGTCGATCCACAGCGGCCGTTCCCCCGCCACCTGGACGATGGCGTGATTGAAGAACCCGAGCCCCGGCAATTGGGGTTCGATGTCCTCGGAGAAGTCGGCCCGCAACAGGGCGACGTGGGCCTCGATGCCCACCTGCCGCAGCAGGGCGACGAGCAACGTCGCCTGATCTTTGCAATCGCCGAACTGCCGCTCCAGCAGCTCCGCCGGGGTGACTGGAATGATGCTGGCGGCGCCCAGCTCGAGGCCTGTGTAGCGGACCTTCTTCTGCACCTGGGCGAGGAGGAAGTCGATTTGTTTCTGCCGCTCGGCGCCGACGGGGAAGCCCACCAGCACCTCCGTAAGGTCGGCATTGGCCAGCTTGTCGTCGACGATGTCGGCGTAGGCGGTGGCGATGGCGTTCCAGCTTTCGCCGGTGGAAAACATGACCGATGGAAAGCGCGGTTGTTGATAGGGCAAGTTCGATGGCGGTGCCTCCGCCGCCGCCGTGTCGGCCGTGATGAGAATCACTTGCGCCATCGCCTGGCCATCGATCTGCACCACTCGACGCTGCAAGGCTACGTCGTCTGCCAGGCGCTGGCCGTAGCGCAGGGGCAACGAAGTGGGGGCTTCGAGCTGAACGCGTCCCCGATGGGTGGGAAGGTTATTGATCAGGAAACTGCGGTGGTAGGTGCCGGCGGCGAAGAAGGGCAGCCGATCGCGTACCAAGACCTCGTGCATCACCACCGAACCGACCTCCAAACCCGGTAGTGGGGCTTGCAGGATGCGTCGATCATCGAAGATCTCTGGGCTGGAGTCGGCCAAGGGAGCCTCGTTGAGGGTGGCAGCGTCGAGCCAGCGCTCGATGCCGCCGGGTGGGATGACGCGGCCGCGAATCTCCGGCCTGTCTTGATACCAAGGGGTCCAAACGGAGTCGACCGTCGACCATTCGTCGACGCCCTTGGGGGTGAGCAGGCGATAGATGCGACGATGCCTGAGGGTGTGTCGACCCTGGGCATCGAAGCGGTGGGAAATGTCGTCGAAGAGGAGGAAGGCGTCGGCGTCGGTCGGTGGATCTATGGCCTCCACCGCCTCCACGAGCTCCGCGGCGGGAGTGGTGAAGGGGGCCTCCATCCAAGGCGCGATGGGGTTCTCGGCGAGGGCCCCCTGGGCTCCGAACAATGCCAGGACGAGGCTGAGAGAGAAGCCGAGAGACAGGCCAAGAGACAGGCCAAGAGAGCGGAGCCCGTCGGCCGTCCGTCGATCGGGGCGGCGGGATGGTGCGGTGGTGAAGTAAGGAAACGGCATGGGGGCTCCATGGGAAACGATGA
Source organism: Acidobacteriota bacterium (assembly GCA_029263315.1). Lineage (GTDB taxonomy): Bacteria > Acidobacteriota > Thermoanaerobaculia > Multivoradales > J023 > JAJCXR01. The sequence continues at coordinate 5,151 of JAJCXR010000057.1, forward strand.
GACAGCCTCCGGGGGCTGAAGAACGGATAAGCTCAGCGGCCAGCTTACCTTCAGCGGTCAGCTTACATTCAGCGGCCAGCGCCCGATTTCAGGCGGCCGGGCCCAAGGCTTGACGATAGAAATCTTCCAACCGCGTGATAATACGTTCGAGTCGGAAGACTTCTTCGATCCGTCGACGACCCGCTTGGCCGAGACGGTGGCGCAACGCGGGATCGGTAACCAGATCGTCGAGGCACTTGGCGAGATGCTCCACCGACGCTTGGCGCAGGCTCGCTGCGATATCTGTTTCGGTCTGCGCCCTGGCGGTCCCGGGATCTCGACGTCGCCAGTCTTCGGCGGCGGGCACCAGCAAGGCGGTTTCGCCCTCGACCACCAGATCGGGAATGCCACCCACCCGCGTCGCGACGATGGGAAGAGCGCTGGCCATGGCCTCCAGCAGCACCACCGGGATGCCTTCTTCCAGGGAGGTCAAGACGAAGACATCGACATCCTTGAGGATGCCCAAAACGTCCGGGCGAAAGCCCACTAGGTGGACACGTTCCGTGAGGCCGTGGCGGGTCACCTGGTGGCGGATGGTCGCCTCTTCATCCCCTTCGCCCACCAAGACCAAGTGCACCTGGCGTTGGGACTGCTGATCCCTGGCGCTGCTCTCCATCGCTGCCATGGCTTGGGCCAAGTAAACATACCCCTTGTCGGGGATCAGCCGTCCGACGGTGCAGAGCACCAACGCGTCGTCCGGCAGCCCCAGCTCTCGGCGAATCTCCGTCTTCGGCACGCCGTCGACATGATCGAGGTCGATGCCGTTTTCCAGGATGTCGATCCGGTGGCCGGGCAGGCCGTCCCGTCGCATCAGCAGGTCGCGGATCATCGGTGAGATGGCCAGCACCCGATGGCTCCAGCGACAGGTCCAGCGATTGAGGCGACAGACCATGGGGGAGCGGTTGTAGTCGGTCGAGCGTTCGGCGGAGAAGTGGGGGCGCCGTCCCTTGGCCAGGCGGTTGGCGACTCGGGAAATGACGTTGGCACGGGGTAGAAAGGAGTGCACCACGTCGACCGGGTGTTGCTGCAGCCACTTTTTCATCTGCCAGGTGGCGCGGACCATGGACACCGGGCTGACCACTTCCTCCATGCCCAAGGTGTGCACTGCGATGCCCTGTTGGCGGAGCCGTTCGCCGGTGCGTCCGGGGGGTTTGAGGCTGAGCACCGAAACCCGATGTCGACGCAGGCTCAGGTGGCGGGCGATCTCCGCCAGGGCGCTCTCGGTGCCGCCGAAATCGGTGCCGTTGATGGTCAGCAGGACGTGCAAAGGAGATCCGCCGGCCATGCTCAAGTGCGGCTGGCGATCTTGAGGGCGGTCAAGGCTTGTTTGGCGCTCTGTGGTCGGCGGTCCGGATCCTTGTCGAGCAGCCAATCGATGAAGTCGCTGAGCTCTTGCGACACCGAGGGCACCAAGGTGCGGGTGGGTACTTGGGTGGCGCGACAAATGTTCACCAGGGTTTGCACGGTATTTTCATCGTAGAAGGGGGATTTGCCGGTCAACATCTCGTAGAGCAGCGAGCCCAGGGAGAAGAGATCGGAGCGCGGATCGACGGGATACCCCACCGCCTGCTCTGGCGACATGGCGGCGACGGTGCCCACCAGCACTCCGTCTTGGGTGGCGACGGACTCACCGTCGTCGGCCCGCAGGTTCTTGACCAGACCAAAATCGAGAATCTTGATCTCATCGTCGTAGGTGATCATGACGTTGGCCGGCTTCAAATCCCGGTGCACCAAGCCTTCACCATGGGCGACACTCAGACCTTCGAGCAGACGCCGGGCGATGCGGATGGCGAAATCGATGGCCAAGGGTCCTTCATCGAGCAACTCGCGGAGGGCCCGGCCTTCCACAAGCTCCATGACAAACCAATCGCCGTCCTCGGTTTCGATCCAGTCATAGAGCTTGACGATGGTGGGGTGAGTGAGGCGAGCGGCGGCCCGGGCCTCCTGTCGCACCCGTTTGCGGCCGGTGGGATCTTTGGAGACCTCGAGTCGGATGTGTTTGAGAGCGACGGGACGCCGCAGCCTTTCGTCGAAGCCTTGGTAGATCTCCGCCTTGGCCCCGGCACTGATCTGCTGGTCGACGCGGTAAGGCCCGATCTTCGCAGAGGGTGGCGGAATCGGGACGTCAGGAACTGCGGATCTCTTTTTCACAGCGCTGCCAGTCTATTGAAGGGGTGTGAGAGCTGGCAAGACACAATGAACATTTGCCGTTGACCATGCGGTGCGCTCGAGGTTGCCATGGTCGGTTCAGTGGCCCGGTGCCGAGCCCAGACGAGCGGGAAGGAAACGGCGCATGCCCTGCCCCAGGAAGCCGGCCAAGCGGGTGGCCAGGATGGCGGTGGAATCGGCACCGATGCCCAGGCGCCGCAGGGTCAAGGGCGGATCCCCCGGACGATTGGAGCCGCGGAGGGTCGTGCAACAGGCTCGGAAGCCGCTGCGTTGCAGGATCTCGACGGTGCTGGCATCGAAGTCCCTGGCGGAGCCGTTGGGGATGGCGAAGGTGCTGGGTTCGACGCCGGTGGCCTCGGCGATACGCTGCCTGGAGCGGAGGATTTCGTCCTCTTGCTGGCCCGGGCTTTGGCGCGACAGGATGGGATGGCTGACGGTGTGGGCCCCCATCTCGATGCCCAGATTTTGCATCTCCTGCACCTGCTGCCACGACATGGCTGGCCTCGGGGCGGGCAGGTCGAGCTGCAGATCCCGCAGCACATGCAGCACCTCCAGGCGAACCGCGGCGTCGGTGTATTTGAGGGCTGCAACCTCCTCACCGCCCACCGGCCAGCGGCCGAGGGCCCGCCGCAAGGTGTCCTGGGTCGCCGCCGGCAAGGCATGCTCGCGACCCCGCAGCGCAGCGAAGGCGAGGCGTGCGACATCGAACCACAGGGGCTCACCGTCGACAAAACCCGTCGCCAGGTAGACGGTGGCGGGGGCGTTGGCCTGGCGCAGCACCGGCAAGCCGTATTGGTGATTGCTGCGGTAACCGTCGTCGAAGGTGATGGCCAGGCGGTCGCCGCCAGGCTCTCTGTCGCCTTCTCCGTCGTTTCCTTCCCGGCCACCGCCCTGGGCCAGCCAGCGGGCCCCCTGCGCCACCGTCACCAGCCGGAAGCGCGGGGCCAACCAAGCCAGATGGGAGGCCAGACGATGGGCCCGCACGACCCCTTCGCGCTCTTCGTCGCCGTCGGCGCATAGATCGTGGTACTCGAGAATGAATAGGCGGTAGTCCCCCCGGCGATGCCGTCGACGGCGCTCGATGGCCGTCCAACCGCTGCCGTGGGTGGCGACGGCCAGCAGGTGGAGCAGCAAGCGGCGGGGCGTCATGCCACCTCGGCGGCGGGCACGAAGACCCGGTCGATGGGGTCGCCGTCGGGCTCGGCCTGCAGCAGCTCTTGCAACGGCCCGCCGGGCCAGTGCATGTCGAGCCAAAGGGCCAGATTGAGCAAACGCCAGAGCTGAAACCCGGTGCGGGAGCTCGGCCGCGCTTGGTAGGCGCGCCACAGGGCACGGACGGTCGCCACCTCGACCCACCGGCCGACGGGACTGTCCTGGGCCAACAGCAGGCGTTCCACGGCGGGCCGCAGATCGTCCTGCAGCCAGCCGTCGAGGGGAACGTCGAACCCCTGCTTGGGACGTTCCAGGATGGAGTCGGGAATGAGCCCTTCCAGGGCGCGGCGCAGCACCCGTTTGCCGCCGTCGGCGTTGAGCTTCATGTCGCTGGGCAGGCCGGCGGCGTATTCCACAAGATCCTGATCCAGCAGCGGACAGCGAGCCTCCAGGGAAGCGGCCATGCCCATCTTGTCCACTTTCATCAGCAACTGATCGGCCAGGCCGCTGCGGGCGTCAACGTACAGGAGTTGCGATAGGGGATCGAGGTGGGCCACCCGCTGACGGAGCTCCAGCAGAGGCTGTGCGACGGCGCCCAGGGGGCTTTTGCGGGAGGCTTCCGGGGTCAGAAGGCGCCCCAGCTCGTGGTCGGTGAAGGCGGCGCTCCAGCCCCTGGCCTCCTCCCCCAGGGGCAGGCCGACCAGCCACAGGGCCTTCCACAGGCGGGCCGGGGTCAGCCCGCGCAGCGCCCCCTCGCCGACTCCGGCCAAACGTGCCACCAGCCGCAGCCCCGGCAGGCGGCGGTGGAGGGCAGCAAGACGGCGGCTGTGGCGGTGGTGCGGATAGCCGGCGAAGATCTCGTCGCCCCCCTCACCGGTCAAGGTGACGGTGATGTGGCGACGGGCGAAGGTGGCAAGGCAATAGGTGGGGACGGCGGCGGGGTCTCCCACCGGCTCGTCGTAGTAGTGATTGATATCCCGCAGCAGGGGCAGGTTGACACCGCGCAGCAGCAGCTCATGGTGACGGCAGTCGAACAACTCCGCCACTTGCCGGGCGTGGGGCAGCTCGTTGAGCCGTCGGTCGGCGAAACCGACACTGAAGGTTTGCAGCGGCTGATCGAAGTGGCGCCGCATGACGGCGACGATGGCGCTGGAGTCGACGCCACCGCTCAAGAAGGCGCCGAGGGGCACCTCGCTCATCAAACGCTTGCGCACCGCCTCCTCCAGGAGATGTCGCAGGCGTTCGGCGGCGGTTTCGAAGCTGTCGTCGCATCCGGGCGCGATGGTCGATTGATCCCAGAAGCGCTGCACGCCAATCGTCGGCTTGCCTTTCAGATCAATCTCCAGGCGGTGGGCGGCCGGCAGCTTGCGGACGCCGCGGAACAGGGTGCCGTCGCCGACCACGAACCCATAGGCCAGGTAGGAGCGCAGACCCCGAGGCTCCAGCTCCTTGGGCAGCAGGCCGGAGGCATGCAGGGCCTTGATTTCCGAGGCGAAGATCAGGTGATCGTCGGCCTCGGCAAAGTACAGGGGTTTCTTGCCCGGGCGATCGCGGTAAATGTAGACCCGCTGGCGTCGGCGGTCGTGCAAGGCGAGGGCGAACATGCCTTGCAATTGGGCGATGAATTCGGGGCCCTCCTCTTCGTAGAGATGCACCGCCACCTCGGCGTCGCTGGCGGTGGCGAAACGATGGCCCCGCTCTTCCAGTCCCGCCTTGAGCTCGAGGTAGTTGTAGATTTCGCCGTTCATCACCAGGGCGATGTCGCCGCTCTCGTTGTAAATCGGCTGGTGGCCGTTGTCGACACCGATGATGCTCAGACGGCGCATGCCGATGCCGACGCTGCCGTGGTAGATGGCGTCGCCGTCGTCGGGGCCGCGATGCACCATCTGGTCGTTCATCGCCCCCAGCACCTGCGCTGCTGGCGCGCCGTGCAGGTTGATGACGCCGCAAATACCGCACATCTCAGGCCCCCTTCCGCGTCGCCCGGTGGCTCTTCAAGGCGTGCTCCGCCAAGGTACGCTGCGCCACGGCCAGCAGGCGCTCGGCGTTGTGCTTCCAGGTCAGGGATTCGCGGACCCTGGCATGGGCCGCGGCACCGAGGCGTTGCCGCAAGGGTGCATCGTCGACCAGTCGCAGCACGCAATCGATCAAAGCCTGCGGGTCACCGGGCTCGAAAAGCAAACCGTGCACGCCGTCGTCGATGAGCTCTTCCAGGGGCCCTTGACGGGGCGCCACCACGGCGCGGCCGGCGGCCATCCATTCCACCACCTTGAGGGGCGACATGTAGAAACCCGCCGCCGCCACGACGCCGATGTCGAAGGCCGCCACCAACCCTGCCACCCGGCTATGTTCGACCCAGCCGGTGAGGTGGGCCCGGTCACCCAGGGCGGCGGTGGCGCTCAGCAAATGATGCCGCTCGGGGCCGTCGCCGACGAAGAGAAAACGGCAGTCCGGTCGCTGTTGGCCCACTTGGCTGGCCATGGTGGCCAACAAGTCGGAGCCGTGCCAGGTCTCGAAGGAACCGACAAACCCCACCACCGGATCCTGGCCTAGGAAGCTGGGGGGCAAGGCGTCGTCCACCGGCACTTGGGGATGGAAGCGATCGAGGTCGCCGCCGTTGGGATTGACGGTGAATTTGTCGGCCGCCACCCGGTGCTTGGCGGCCAGATAGTCCCGCAGGGCGCCTGAAACGACGGTGATGGCGTCGGCCCCATGCACCTTGTGACGCTCCAGCCGGTCGGGGATCAGCGGATAATGCACATAGGCGTCGAGGAAGAGGCGCAACTCCTCGGCGGGCGCGTTCATCTCCAGAACCAAGGGCAGGCCGAGACGACGCGCCGTGGTGACGCAGGAGGCGGTGGGGATGTGATCGCGCACCAACAACAGATCCGGTGGCTCCTCCGACAACAACGCCACTTCCCGGCGCACGTACTTGAAATTCCACAGGAATTCCTTGGGCTCGTGCAGCCAGCGGGCGAAGCGACGCTTGAGCTGGCGTCGCAGGCGCTGCGCCAGGGACGGCGGGGCGCTGGGGCCAGCGGTATCCTCCACTTGATAATGGAAGTTCATCGCCTGGATGTCGACCCGATGGCCGAGCTGGCGGGCCGCCTCGGCGAATTGCCGCACATGGTGCAGGCCGGAGGCATCGGAGGTCAGGTAGTGGAGATAAGCGATGTGCATGGTGGTGGAGCAGCTCAGGACCGGCCGGCCGTCGACTCGGCCAGCACTTGCCGGTAGAGGTCGGCGTAGCGCTGCACCATGCGCTGGGCGGTGAACCCCTCGATAAAACGTTGGCCGGCCGCCTCTCCCAGGCGTTGCCGTAGGGTGTCGTCGTCGGTGGCCAGCTGCATGGCGTCGGCCAGCGGCTCGACGCTGGCGGCCGGGACCACCAGGGCCTCCCGACCATGGGAAACGGCGTCGAGGTTGCCGGGGATGTCGGTGACCACCAGACAGCGGCGGGCGGCCATGGCTTCCAAGAGGGCGATGGGCAAGCCTTCGTAGAGGGAGCTGAAGACGACCACGTCGATGACCTGCAGCAGCTCGCCGATGTTGTCGCGGAAGCCGGCGAAGACCACCCGATCGGCGATCCCCTCTTGGCTCGCCTGTTGCTCGAGATCCTGTCGCAGCTCGCCTTCGCCGAGGAAGACCAAGCGCGCCGGAGTGTCGGGACGCCGACGGCAGTGCTGACCGAAGGCGCTGAGCAGATAACCGTAGCCTTTCTGGGCCGATAGCCGACCGACGGTGGCGAAGATCACCGCCCCGTCGTCGAGGCCGAAGCTCCGTCGCAGCTCCGCAGCCCGCGGTGGCGAAGGGGTTCGGAGGGCGGGCGGCTCGATCCCATTGGCGACAGTCTCCATCACCCGGGTGGCCTGGGGAAAAGCCTTGCCGACGTTTTGCTGCACCGAGCTGGAACAGGCGACGGCGCGCTGGCAATTGCCCAGGAGCCAAGGGTAGGCCCGCCGTTGCAGACCATTCCAACCCTCGGGGCCGATATGTAAGGTCAAAACCACCGGCAGGTCGGCGAACCAGCGGCCCGCCAGGTAGCCGTGCAGGCTGTCGCCAAACAAATGGGCGTGCAAAAGGTCGATGCCGTCGCGGCGCAAGGTGCGACCTAAGCGCCAAGCCCAGATGGGATCGAGTTTTGGTAGATGTCGTGGGATGACCCTTACCGTGGCGCCAGCCTCGGCGATTTCTTGGTGGTGGACGCCGTCTTCACAGGCGTAGACAAAATATTTCACCTCGGCGTCTTGGTTGCCGCGCACGATCGATGCGATGACTTTCTGGGCGCCGCCGAGCCCCAGCCCATGGATGGCGTGTGCAATATTCAAGCTGGCTCAATGCTCCCTGAAATCTCGGTGCGGCGTCTTCCTCGACGACCCCCCGGAACCGTTTCCTACGACCTCGTGGAAAGGTAAATAGTATCATGCTCGGCCTGTGGTCCTGGGGTCGACGACGATGCTACAATGCCATCCTCGACGGCTGCTTTCGGTGGTTTTGGGGTGATCGCTTTCAACGGCTGCAGGCCCAGATTCAGTTGTAGATTCGGCTATAGATTCAGCTGCAAATTCAGCTGTAGATTTAAAGAAAAGGTTCAAGGAGAAGTTTGGGAGGTGCTGATGAAGCTTATGGAAGATTTTCGATCGATATCAATGGCCGGTTCCCGGCATTCTGGCACCTCGAGAGATGGCTCAGCGGCTAGGCATACCCAGGCCCATCCACTGGTCGCTGGCCTAGGGGGATTACTCTTGCTCGCTGCACCCCTCGTGGCGCAGCCGCAGATGACCGAAGTGAGCACGGCGGCGGGTCTGTCGGCGGGCATCTACGCCTCGACCACCGACCACAGCCTGGGCATCAACTGGATCGATTTTGACAACGACACTTGGCCCGACCTCTTCCTGGTGGGTGGCAATCCGGCGCGACCGTTGCGCCTTTATCGCAACCAAGGGGACGGTTCCTTCGCCGATGTCGACCATCTACTACCCACCTTTCCGAGCTTCGAAACTTCGGGCTCGGTGTTTGCCGACTATGACAACGACGGCGATCTCGACATTTTTGTCTACACCGATCATTCGGTGTGGGACAACGACCCGGAGGTCAATCCAAAGGACGGCCCGCCCAATCTACTGCTGCGCAACCGCTGGATGGAGAATGGCCAGCGGCTGGTGGACGGCGAGTTGCTGTTCGAAGAGGTGGCGGCGGAGGCCGGGCTTCAGCTGCTGGCGGACCCACCCTTGGGGCCCGACTATGCCGGGTATCGCAGTAAGACGGCGGCCTGGCTGGACTACGACCGCGACGGTTGTGTCGACCTCTTCGTCGGCCAGTGGGTGATGAATTCGGGCGGCGATGCCAGCAATCGGGATCGCCTTTATCGCAACCGCTGCGACGGCACCTTCGAGGATGTGACCACCGCCGCCGGCATCGACGACGGCAGCGACGGTCAGCGTTTCCGGGCCGCCTTGGCCTGTGTCGGTGGTCATATGGACGACGACCTGTGGCCGGATCTCTATGTCGTCAACGCCGGTGGGGGAACGGAGACGCAACCCTACATCAATGACTTTCTCTACTCGAACCAGGGGGACGGCACCTTTGTCGATCAAGTCCTTAGCCCACCGGGTATCGGCGACGACGCCCAGGCCGGCATGGGAATCGATATCGCCGACCTGGACCTCGACGGCGACTGGGATCTCTACATTTCCGACCTGCGCAGCACCACCAACGATGCCGAGCCCAAGGGCAACGTCCTCTACCTGGGCAACGGCGACGGCACCTTTGCCGACAACACCGCGCCGACGGCCGGAGTGCAAGGTCACAACTCCTGGGGGGTCAACTTCTTCGACGCCGACCATGATGGCGACGAAGACCTGTACGTTTCCACCATGAACGGCGCCAGCGGCGCCGAAGCGGAGCTCTTTTTCATCAATCAAGGGGATGGCAGCTTCAACAACCTGGGAGTCACCCTGGGCATGACCACCGGCAACGCCCGCGGCAGCGCCGTGGCCGACTACGACGGCGACGGCGACCTCGATTTGGCGGTGGTCAACCAGGGAGGGGGTTTGCTGCTCTTCCGCAATGACTCCGTCACCAGCGGGCATTGGTTACAGATCCAGTTGCGCGGTGCCCCGCGCAACCTCGACGCCATCGGCACGATGGTGGAAGCGACGGTGGGCGAGCTGACGCGACGGCGACAAGTGAAGGGGGGCAGCAGCGCCCACTCGCAGGATGCCCTGGTCGTACACTTCGGTTTGGGTGACGCCACGGTGGTGGATACCCTGCGCGTCCTGTGGCCCTCGGGCTCGGCGCTGGAGCTGACGGATGTGGCCGTCGACCAACGCCTGCGTCTCGGCGAAGGTCAGTTGTTCGCCGATGGTTTCGAATCCGGCGACTTTCAATCGTGGGGCGCCAGCGTTCCGTGAGGCGCCTCGCGGCGTGCGCCCAAGGTGGAAGATCGCAAGATGCTCCCGTCGATGGTTGGTCAAGTCTCCTCATCGGTTTGGCGTTGCTGCTCGGATCGGTCCCGGTGGGGGCGCCCACTCACAGCACGACCTGACTGTCCACTTCGGCCTCGGGCCGGCCATCTGGGCCGACACCGTGGTGATCCACTGGCCGGCCGGCGGCGTCAGTCGCTGGACCTCCGTCGGAGCGGATCAGATCCTCACCGTCGATGAGGGTAGCCTGTTCGCCAACGGTTTCGAGAGCGGTGGGGTTGCGGGTTGGGATGGGGTCGAGCTGTAAGATCCTTCGCTGGCTCCGCTTCGCCTCAAAGCCTCCTCGCTTCACAGCTTCCGGGCCCACAATCCATGCACCTCGCCGAAGATGGGATGCAAGTCCGCTTGGCGTCCCAGCTGGAGACGATCCAAGGCCTCTTCCAGGGCGACGTTGCCATCCTTCGGCAAGGGCGGCCAGGTCAGGCGTAGACGATGGATGACGTGGCCCAGGTGAGCGGCGGAGATTTGCAGACGATGACGACTCCAGGTTTCACGCAGGCGCAAGCGGCCGATGCTCTGGCCATCGACGGCGACGGTGACGTCGCCGCGGCGTGGCTGCCCGGCGATGGCGGGAAGGCGAGCGGTCAGGTCGAGCTCGACGGTTTGTGGCTCGCTGATCAGGCAGAGGTCGAGGTGTGGCCAGGGGGATCTGACGGTGGTCCGACGGCGGCTGCGGTGGTCGTCCATGGTGTCGGGAAAGGGGCGGGCCAAGGGTTGCCAAAGGAAGGGCGGGCGACTGAGATCCTTGCCTTGAGCGTCGACTCCATGGTGCCGCAACAGGCGACGGTGCAGCCGCGGACGGGGATCGCGTCCGTGCTCCTCGAGGACTCGGCAAAGGGCCTCGAGCAGTGGCGCATCGAGCCAGGGCCAGCGCCAGCCGTGCTGGGGCTGTAGGGGTGCCGTCGACTGGAGCTGCCGTCCTTGGGCCGTGGTCAGTACCTCAGGTGCCGAAGCGCTGCGGACCGTCAGCAGGTCCTCCAGGGACTCCAGCACCCCATGACGGTCGGGGCCGTCGACAACCTCGACGGCCTTCCGCAGCCAGGACTGCAAGGGCCAGGCGCCGATGCCCTCGCCGCCCGGTCGACCGTTGCCGCCGTCGCTGAGATGGCGATGGGCGCCGTGTACGGCGGCGCCGATATAGGCCGTCGCCTCGACGCGGGCTTCGACGGCGAGGGGTTCTGGGTTCAGGTCAGCTGCAGGCTCGAGATCCAGAAGGTGGAGCACACGGCGGGCGGTGGCGGACATGGCGAGATCGATGCCGTGGGCGGTGAGATGGCAGTAGTCGGCGAACAGCTCGTCCCCGGGAAGGCCGTCCCCGGGTGGGGCCACCCCCGCCTGTTGGCGGAAGAGGCTGGGCAAGTCGACGACCTCCCAGCCGTGGACTTTGGCCAGCTCCCGGATGATTTGCTCGACCTGGGAGGTCGTCTGCGGTGCCGCCAGGCATGCCATGTTGGGGAAGGCCGCGGCGTCGAGATGTTGGCGAGCTGCGGCCAACGCCTTGTCGTGGTCGCTCAAACCACGCCAGGCATGGACGAGCAGGCGGGGCGTTGTGGCGCAAGTGCCACCGTCGAGCTCGGCCATGGCGGTCAGGGCGGCGACGGCGGCGTCGTAGCGTTGTGCCTCCAGCAGAAGGCAAGCGGAAGCCAAGAGCCCGTGCCAGCGCTGGCTGCCGTCGCCGGCGAGCCAGTGGACCGGTTGCAGGACTTGCCAGCCCGCCAAATGGCTTTCCGGAAGCACCCAAACGACGGGGATCTGGCGGAGGCGAGGTGCCACGGCGGCGAAGGTGGTCAGCACCCGACGTCGCAACCGTCGGCGAGCCAACCGGCCGAGGGCCCGGGCGCCGTCCAAGTGGGAGTCCCCAGAACGCCAGGTCTCGGCGACCCGCTGGCGATCTTCCGGTGATGCTGCGTAGGGCGACACCTCCGGTGTTTCCAGCAAGGTCCAGTTGTTGCCAGCGAAGATGACGACGGCGTCCGGCTCCAACTGCAAGCTGGCCTCCAGGGTCTCGGCCATGGAGGCCAGCCGCTCGTTGGTGCGCGCCAAATCCACGACTTCAAATTCCGAGTTACCGCCCTGCCGCAAGCGGCTCTCGAGGGCTTGGGCCGGCGTCCAGTGTGGGGCGTAGAGATAGCCCGCCGCCACCGACTCGCCCAGCAGGACGATGCGTCGGACACCCTCCGCTTTTGCCTGACGCCAGCGGCGCTGACTGGCGTAGTGATCGCCGAAGGGGCCGACGGCGGGACGCTCGAAAATCCAGCCCTCGCCGTCCCGTCGCGGTCGCCAAATGCTGATGGGGCGAAGCGCCGCCCGGTCGGTAGATGAGGTGCCAGGCACCTGTTTGTGAGCCCGTGGATCGGTGCCAGGCACCTGTTGTGAGCCGCACGGCCTCCCCGCCGGCTCAGCACCCAAGAGCTGCTCGGCCAGGCGCAGGGCCCGCAGGACAGCTTCTTCGCCCAATAGCTCCGCGAGCTCTTCGGCGCGACGGTGGTGGGCGTCCCGGTGCCGGGAATCGTTGATCGGTGGCTTGGCCATGGCAACTCGGTTCCGTGTCAGACGAAGGTGTAGAGCTGTCGGGAGATGTCGCGACGTCGGGAATCGGCCCCCTGCCAGTGCTCCAAGAGCTCTGGCCAATGACTCGGCAACTGCTGCCGATCGATGAGGAATCCCTCCATCACCAGGGTATCGAGGCTCGAGCGGGCAAAGCAGGACAGGGCGTCAAAGGGGGTGCAGACGATGGGTTCGCCCCGCAAGTTGAAGGAGGTATTGACCAGCAAAGGGCAGCCGGTCTGGGCTTCGAAAGCGCGTAAGACGGCGGCCAAATGGGGTAGCACGGCGCCATCGACGGTTTGGGGACGGGCTGAGCCGTCGACGTGGGTAATGCCCGGCAGCGCCAGGGGGGACTCGACGGTGCAGGTTTCCAACATGAACGGCGACGCCTGGGACAGGCGAAAGTGCAAATGGGCCTGGTCGGCCAGGACGCAGGGTGCAAAAGGGCGAAACGCCTCCCGTTTCTTGACGTCGCGGTTGAGGCGGCGGCGAATTTCCGGGTCGAGGGGGTTGGCCAGGATGCTGCGTTGGCCCAGGGCGCGGGGGCCAAACTCCATGGCCCCTTGGAACCAGGCCACGGTCCGTCTGGCCGCCAAGCGCTCGGCCACGGCGTCGGCGAGGTGTTGGGGACGGTCGGAAAAATCCTCCGGCTCGATCTCCGTGTCGCGCAGCAAGAGGCCAATCTCATGGAGCGAGAAGGAGGGTCCGAGGGCAACATGGGGCAAGGACTGGCGGGCTGAGCGGTGGGTCAACTTCTGGTGGGCCAGGACGGCGGCACCGAGACAGCCCCCCGCATCGCCCGCCGCCGGTTGCACGAACAGGTGACGGAATGGACCCTCGCGGTGGATGCGTCCATTGGCGACACAATTGAGGGCGACGCCACCCGCCAGGCAGAGATTCTGCGAGCCGACTCGGCGGTGCAAGTAGGCGACCTTTTCCAGCAGGATCTCTTCCAGCACCAACTGGAGGCTGCGGGCCACGTCCCGGTGAAAGGGCTCGATGGCGGATTCCGCAGGCCGTGCCGGCTGACCGAACAGCTCGCAGAGCTCGGGCGAGAACATGCGCCGACCGGTGAGGAAGTCAAAATAGCGCAGATTGAGGGCAAATTGGCCGTCGTCACCCATGCCCACCAGTTGGCAAATCTGATCGATAAAGCGGGGCTGACCATAGGGGGCCAAACCCATCACCTTGTATTCCCCGCCGTTGACACGAAAGCCCAGGTAGGCCGTGACGGTGGCGTAGAGCAGGCCCAGGGAGTGGGGGAAGCGCACCTCTTCGAACAGGTCGATGGCATCCCCTGAGGCCTGCCCATAGCTGGTGGTGGCCCATTCGCCGACCCCGTCGACGGTCAATACGGCGGCGTCGTCGAAACCGGAAAAGGCATAACTGCTGGCGGCGTGGCTGAGGTGGTGGGGGAAGGTCAGGAATGGCGCATCGAAACCCAGGCGGCGGCGCAAGGTGTCTTCCGCCAGGTCAGCGTCCAACCAAGCGAGATCCCGGGACCACGCGGCGTCGCCTTCTTCCGGCGCCTGCGGCACACCGGCCCATAGCTGGCGAGCCAGCTTGTGGCGCGGCTCTTCGTAATAGGCGACGGCGTCGAGATCCGCCAGGCTGAGCCCAGCTTGCCGCAAACAGAAGGCAAAGGCTTCGGCCGGCGTTCCGGGGTCGTGCTTGCGTCGACTGAAACGCTCCTCCGAGGCCGCCGCCACCAGGCGTCCGTCCCGCAGCAGGCAACAACTGGAGTCGTGGTAGAAGGCGGAAATACCGACGATATTCATCGCCCGATGGTGCCATCGCCTGGGCCACGACTCAAGGGGAAAGAAGGGCCGTTCTGACGATCCACCAAATCGTCCAGCCTTCGATCAGCTCAGAACGGTGCCCCCGGGACGTTCAAGGGCAGGACCATGAGGCTCGGGCGAAAGGTGGTGGTGAAGATGGGAAAAGCGGCATTGGTGATGTAGAGATTGCGACGATTGCTACCCCGCCGACCGAAGGCGGCGGAGGTGGGGCCGTCGAGCAGGTCGTCGGTGGTGAGCAAGATCTCGCTGCTGCCATCGGGATCGAGCCGGACGATGGTATTGAACGGATCGGTGGTGCAATAAATGCTACCCCGGACATCGAAGGCGAATTCGTCGCAACCTTGGGGCTCCGGCAGGGTGGCATGGACGAAGGCTTGGCCGGCAGCACCGCTGGGTTTGAGCGGAATGGCCACGATGGTGCCGGTGGAGGAGTTGGCGACGTAGATCTTGCGGCGGAAAAAGCGCAGGCCATTGGGGCCCGGAAACGGCGAGGTGGCGGGACGCTCGAGCAACGGATCATCGGCCCAAACTTCCAGCGGACCGCCGCCCACCGGGGCGCGCCAGACCAAACCATCGAAGGTGTCGGCGGCATAGATCCAGCCGCGATACACGTCGATGCCGTTGAGCACCGTGCCGCTGGGAGCGTTGGACAACAACTCGATGTCGCCCGTTTCCTTGTCGACGTGCCAGAGGCCATTGTTGGAGGGATCACAGGCGGCGACGGCGACAAAGAGCTCGTCGCGGCGGTCCATGGCCAGGCCGGTGGACAGAACCGGTACCGGGCCACAGGGGGCACCGATGGGCATGAAAGCCACCGTTGACTGTTGGAGATCAGGGGTGATCTTGCGGATCTCGCCGGTCAGGGCGAGGGAGATGAAGGCGTTGTCATGGCGATCGAAAACGATGCTTTCCGGCGTTTCGAGGGCCGCGGCATCAAAAAGCACCAAGGTTTGAGCCGGGGATTGGGCACCCGCCGGTAAGGCACCCAGCAGCAGGAGCAACCCGAGAAGCGCGAAGAACAGGGGGTGGGTGGGGCGGCATCGTTGGATTCGAGGGGGCATCAGCATGGTAAACCTCCGCGTGGTTCGTAGAGCAAGACGAGTCGTGGGCCGAGAGGGTGATGCGCTGACGGCAGCGCCGTCTACATCTGGTACGCAAGTCGTTGCCACTATGTTCGGGAACGGCGCGGGGCAATTCTCAGGGCGCGGCGTATTTCGTCGACCGTTGACGTCGTAGTCAATGTGGGTTGATGGGGGCGGGATGGGCGGCGTAAATGCTGGGGCGTCGCCGCTCCAGGCGCTGCCGGGATCTGCCGTCACCGAGGCGTCGTCGATCCGGGCGATCTCGTCCTCATCCATCTCGGGGTCAGGAGCGCAGCGACGCCACCCCGGTCTCATAGGGAGTACCCCTGGCAAGGTCCAGAATGCCGTTTCATGGAGGAGAAGCAGAATGTCTCAATCTTTTGCACCTATCTATCTGCATATCGTGTTTTCGACGAAGAACCGTATTCCGTTCTTGCAAGACAAGGAGCTCCGGAGACGGGTGCACCACTATCTGGAAGAGACGTTGCGTGGTTTCAAGTGCCATCCTTTTCGCGTTGGAGGAGTGGAGGACCATGTTCATATCGCTTGCCAGCTGTCTCGGCAGCGTACTGTTTCGGCCCTGGTTCGCGATCTCAAAAGAAGATCTTCGAGATGGATCAAAGCCAAGGGTTTCGAGACAACTAGCTTCTTCTGGCAGACAGGTTATGGTGCGTTCTCCATTAGCCCTGGTCACCTCAAGCCACTGTTGATCTATATTTCGAGTCAAGAGGTCCACCATCGTCAAGAAAGTTTTCAAGATGAAGTCCGCCGACTCCTGAGGACCTATGATGTTGAGTATGACGAACGTCGCTTATGGGACTAGTCCTCAGAGGACCCCGGTAGGGGTACTCCCTATGAGACCGGGGTCAGGAGCGCAGCGACGCCACCCCGGGATGGAGAGTGTCGGAATGTACGGCGCACGACGTGTACCGCTAAGAGAACGGACTGTCACGGGATGGGCGATACACGAGATGGCCGACGTTGGGAATGGGCGGAATACGAGACGGCCGACGTTGGCACAGAGGGATAGCCGACGTTCGGATGTCCGGTCACGGTCTGTCCGGTCAAGCTATGGCCGCTGGGCTAATCGGCACACGGGCTGGCCAGTGTCGTCGGTTTGAACGGCGCACGAATGGACACCGCTGCCGCAGTTGGTAGCTCACATCTCTGTTGTTTCCGATGGATGGGTCGCTTCCCAGCCTGTCATTGACAGTTAATGAATCGTGGAAACCTGGCGAAGTGGGTCGGTTGTATCCGCCGTTCCAGTCTCTCCCGGGGAGTGCCGTAGCCGAGGGCCTCGTTGACCCGGGCGATCTCGTCCTCATCCATCCCGGGGTGCCGTCACCGAGGCCCCGTTGACCCGGGCGATCTCGTCCTCATCCATCCCGGGGTGGCGTCGCTTCGCTCCTGACCCCGGTCTCATAGGGAGTACCCCTGGCGGGGTCACCGAGCCGTCGATTCCGACCTACCGCCCTGCTGCCGGTTCCGAGGCGGTCAACGGACCCACTTGGTAGACCCCTAGATGCCCAAAACGGTCCGCTTCATCGAGCAAATAGATGCCCCGTTCCTGACGCGGTTGCCGCGCACCCACCTTCTGTGTTTGGCAGCCTTGCGGGCCGCGCAGGCAAACCCAGGCGGTGCCGCCGTCGTGGGCGACATCGAACGATAGGAGGGTGGGGAATTGCTTTTTCAGGTGGCCGGCCAAGGGAAGGTAGGTGCCTCGGAGGATACGACTGTGCAGGTTGCCGGTGAGGACAACATGCAGGTCATCGGGCGCCGCGGCGATGGCCGCGGCGAGGAAGGACGCCATCTCCTCTTCCCGCCGTTGGCGCGGCGCGTCGAGGGGGATGTCGAAAGCGACGACCTCGACGCGGTGGTCCTGGAGTCGCAACTGACGCAGGTGGTCGAGCAGCTTCCACATGGCTTGGCTGCTCCGTCCGTCCGGCTGTTGGTGGCTCCAAAACGGCGAGGCCAGTAGGGCTTGGCGGGACGCGGCCGTGGACTCGGAGGTGTCGCTGGCCAGCACGGCGTCGAGCAACGGTTGCTGGTCGCGGGGTAGCTCCAGGCCGACGGTGACGGTCCGACCGTCGGCGACGAGGTTGCAGACCACATCTTCGATCATCGCCGGGCTTTGGGCCGTTCCGTGAATCTCGCCAAAGATCAGAAGCGAGCTGCGTTCCAGGGCAGCGTCGAGGCCCCGGAGGGCCGCGCACGGGCTAGCTTCCCGTTCGTTGTGGCCGCTCTCCTGAGCCGCCAGGGGCACCGCTTGGAAAAGCAGCAGGCCGAGGAGCGGTAGACCGGCGCAGGGCATGTGGTGGGAGCCGGCAGGACGACGGCGGGGGCGTTGTGGAATCAGAGTTTTGGAATGCATTGTGGCGGCATTCTATGTCACCAGTTGTTCACATCCCATCCGGGGGTTCTCTGGTACCATCGCGGCAATGATCAACGTCACCAACAACCGCCGCTTGGAGCTCCAAGGTACCACCCTGCGCCGCATGATGCGGCGGGGTGCCCGCGCCAAGATCTCCAAGGTGCTGGCCAAGCTGCGGCCCGAAGATATCGCCGTCATGTTGCGGGACTTCACCCCCTCGGAGAAGCTGGGGGTGTTCCGCATCTTGATCAACGACTTGCCGCAGGGGGCCAGTGATCTGTTGCTGGATTTGGAGCCCCAAGAGCGGCACAGCGTGTTGGAGGCCCTCAATCCAGAGCAGGTGGCCAAGCTGCTGGCCCTGGCGGCGGTGGACGACGCCGTCTTCCTGCTCGATGCGATGCCGCAGGAGCTCAAGGAGCAAGTTCTCAAGATCGTCGACTTGGAAGAGCGCTTCTCGGCGGTGCAGGAGCGGCTCGCCTATGAGGACGAGACCGCCGGTCGCATCATGGATTCGGAGTACCTGGCCTTGCCGGAAGACAAGACGGTATCCGAGGCCATCGCCTACATCCGCCAGATCGCCTCCGAAGTGGACATGATCTCGTACCTGTACGTGGTCGACCAGCTGGAGCACCTGCGGGGCATTGTGTCCTTGCGCCAGCTGCTGTTGTCGCCGCCGGAGGGCACGCTGAGCGAGATCATGAACTCGTCGGTGATCAAGGTGCACATCGATACCGATCAGGAAGAAGTGGCGCAACAGGCGGCACGTTACGACCTCTTGGCCATTCCGGTGATCGACGATGATGGGCGGTTGGCCGGCATCGTCACCGTCGACGACATCATCGATGTCTTCAAGGAGGAAGCGAACGAAGATTTTTACAAGATGGCCGGCACCTCCGAAAGCGAGATCGTCTATCAGGATCGATCCTTCAAGGTGGCGGGTATTCGTTTGCCGTGGCTGCTCTTCAACCTGGGGGGTGGGCTGGTGGCGGGCTATTTCACCACCCGCTTCCAGGAGACTTTCAACATGGCGGTGATGGTGGGTTTTGTGCCGGTGATCATGGGCATGGCCGGCAATATCGGTTCCCAGACCACCACCATCTCGGTGCGTGGCTTGGCCACCGGCCGGGTGGTACCGGGCCAAGGACGCATTCGTCATTATCTTTGGCAGCAGCTGAAAGTGGGGCTGCTGCTGGGCATCATCTGCTCCACCATCGTCGCCCTGGCGGCCCTGGCCTACGGCAAGAATCCGGCCATCGCCATCGTCATCGGCCTGTCACTTTTTGTGGCGGTGCAGCTGGCCTCCTTCAACGGCGTGATGATTCCGGCCCTCTTCCAGCGTCTGGACTTCGACCCGGCGGTGGCTTCGGGACCCCTGGTGACAACGGCCAACGATGTCTTCGGCATCTTGGTCTATTTCGGCTTGGCCAGCGTGCTGCTCGATGTCCTGGCGAAAATACAGTTCTAAACCAGCGACTCCCCTCGGCTGATCCCGATGCGCCGGGTCCATACCACCGCCCTGTTGCTCGATGTCCGAGATCTGCAGGAGAAGGACCGCATCGTCACCTTCCTGACCGTCGAGCATGGCCAGAAGCGGGGCGTCGCCCGTTCGGCGCGCACCAAGTTCAGTCGCTATGCCGGGCAGCTCCAGCCCTTGGCAAAGGTGCAGCTATCCTGGTTCGAGAAGGAAGGGCGAGATTTGGTGCGTCTCGGCGAGGTCGAGTTGGAACGCCCGGCCATGGCCATCATGGAAGACCTGGAGGGCATTCTGCTGTCGAGTTACCTGGCCGAGCACATGGTGCATTTCGCCCAAGAAAACGAGCCCTCCCCGAAGCTCTTCCGTCTCCTCGACAGCACCATCGAGGCCTTGCTGGCCGGGGTGGATCGTCACTTGGCGGCCCGCTACTACGAAATTTGGGTGCTGCGCTTGGCGGGTATTTTTCCTCCCCCCTCGATCTGTCCCCTGTGCGCCCAGCCTTTTCCCGACAGGGCGGTGCTGATGGCCGCCGAGGGGGCTCTGGTGTGCCCGAGCTGCATGCCCGGTGGGTGGACGATCGGAGCCGCGGAGCTCGAGCTCTTGCGACACTCGGCGCGCCAAAACCTGGCCCAGTTGTCGACCCGGCCGCCCACCGCCGCGGTGCTGAATCGCATCGAAGAGCTTTGCGGCCGCATACGACGTCATTTCTTGCAGACGGAGCTGCGCAGCTATCAGGTCATGCGCGACACCTTGGCGATCTGACCGGCCGTCGATTGCATGGCCGATTTCAAAATCCCGAAGACTAAGGATAGGATCGTCGGCATGTCCCCTTCACGAGGTTTGTCCACCGTACCCGCTGCGGACGCGACCGCTCCGGCCATGACGCGGATCGTGCAGCGTCTGACCCAGTTTTGGGTCGAGCGCGGGCACGTCCTGCTGCCGCCTTGTGATTTTGCCATTCCGGCCGGCAGCATGCACCCCGAAGTCTTCTTCAATGTGCTCGATGAGCGTCCCTGGGGTACGGCCCTGGTACAACCGGTACGGCGCCCCCGCGACGGCCGCAAGGGCTTGCATCCTTACCGCCTGGCCCGCCACTTGGAATTCCATGTCCTGCTGCGGCACGGCGTCGAGGCGATGCAGGATCTCTACTTGCAGAGCTTGGAATCCCTGGGCCTGGACTTGGGGGCGCACGACATCTGTTTCTCCGACGGCCCTTGGGAATCCCATTCCCTCGGTGCCTGGGGCAATGGCTGGCATGTGCAGCTGAATGGCTTGGGGGTGGCCCGCCTGACGTTCCTTCGCCAGATGGCCGGGCGGCCCTTGGTGAGAGCCGCGGCGGAGATGGTCTACGGTATCGAGCGCACGGCTTTGGCCTTGGACGACGTGGTCGGTTTGGAAGCCTTGTCCTGGGGCCTCGGCGTGGCGGACGGCGAGCCCTGGCGTCGCGGCGAGGAGGAGATCTCCCGCTATGCCTTCGAGGTGGCCGATGCCGAATCGTGGCAGCGCTCGTTGGAGCGTCGGGAGGAGGAAGCCCGTCGCTGCCTGGATGCCGGTTTGCCCCGCATCGCCTATGAGCTGGCGGTGGGCAATCTGGAGCACGTCGAGCTCCTCCTGGCCCGTGGTCAGTTGGAGGTG
This sequence comes from Acidobacteriota bacterium, assembly GCA_029263315.1. Taxonomy (GTDB): domain Bacteria; phylum Acidobacteriota; class Thermoanaerobaculia; order Multivoradales; family J023; genus JAJCXR01. The sequence continues at coordinate 25,904 of JAJCXR010000057.1, forward strand.
CGTCATCGGGTGCGTCATTTACAACGGGTACAGGAGCTGGTCCTGGCGGCGGCCCAGGTGGCACGCTCTGCCGTCGTGCCGACGGAACCCATGGCGTCGGCGTCCCAGCACAGCGACGTGACCGAGCCGGACGCTGCAGCGATCGAGCTTGAGGGCTCAGCGGGGGTGGACGCCACGACGCCGTCCGATGCGGCGCCGCTTGCCGATGGGGACGACACTGCGTCGTCTGCTGTTTCCGAGGCGCCGGCCGTCGCTGTCGCCGAGGCTGTGGTCGGGCTCGAGGCCACTGCTTCGAAGACAGACCTTCCGAAGACCGACCTTCCGAAGACCGAGGTTCCTACGACTGCTGCTCCGCCTAAGACTGCTGCTCCCCCTAAGACTGCTGCTCCGCCTAAGACTGCCGCTCCGGCGGCCAAAGGCAAGGGCAAACCGGCTGCACAGGGCGGCAGGAAAAGTAAGTCATCGAGCAAGAAAGGGAGCGCTTGATGGAGCTGCTCTTCGAAATACGCTGCCAACAAATGCCCGAAGGCAGCTTGTTAACCGTCTTGAAGCAACTGGCCGGGCGCCTTTTCGAGGAGCTCATGGGGCACGGTTTGGCGCCCCAGGAGATTCTCACCGGCGCCACGGCCCGCCGCCTGACCCTGTGTTGCCAGGGTTTGCCGGAAACGGCGCCGGACCGCCAAGAGCAGGAGCTAGGGCCGCCGCTGACAGAGGCTTACCGAGACGGCGAAGCGACCCAGGCCTTGCATGGATTTATCGAACGGGTGGGGGTCGACGCTGCGGAGCTGCAAGAGATCAAGACCGAGAGGGGCACCTACCTCGGGGTGGTGCGCCATGTCGCCGGACGGTCGGCGGAGCAGGTGCTGCGACAGGTGCTGCCCCGGGTGCTGGCGGAGATGCGCTGGCCCAGCCGAGCCGCCTGGCACGACGAGCGACGTTGGCCGCGACCCTTGACCGGCTTGCTGGCGATGCTCGACGGCGAGCTGCTGGCCTGTGACTTCGACGGCTTCGAGGCCGGCCGCGAGACCGTCGGCCATCCACACTTGTCGCCCCTGGCCTTTGTGGTCAGCAACTATGCCGACTATCGCGAGGGGCTGAGCCGTCGCGGCATCGAGATTTCATGGCAGGAGCGACGTGCCAAGCTAAAGCGGGCATTGAGCGAGCGGGCCATGGAGCTCGGGGGCGAGCTGGTGGCCGACGACGATCTACTGGGACTGTTGACCGATCGCTGCGAGATCCCGGGGATTGTGCACGGCAGCTTCGACGTGCGTTACCTGGAGTTACCGCGGGAGGTCCTGTTGGCCACTCTGATGGACCACCAGAGGGCCTTTGCGGTGGCCCTACGGCAAGAGCTCTTGCCCTTTTTCATCACCGTCATGGACCGGCTCGACGATGTCGACGGCGTCGTGCAGCGGGGCCACGAGCGGGCCCTGGCGGGACGTTTGTTGGACGCCGGCTTCTACTACCAGGCGGATCGGGAGGTTAGCCTGGTGGAACGGTCGACGCGTCTGGATCAGATGACTTTCCATCCCGGGTTGAGCACCCTGGGGGACAAGACCCGCCGTGTCGCCGCCCTGGTGGAGATCATCGCCGCAGAGCTGGATTGGCAGGACGACCTCGCCGCCGCCCAACAGGCGGCGGCCTTGGCCAAGGCGGACCTGACGACCGACATGGTGCGGGAGTATCCGTCCCTGCGCGGCACCATGGGCGGTATCTACGCCCGCGAAGAGGGGTACATCGGCGCCGTGTGGCAAGCCGTGGCCGAGCACTATCGGCCCGCATCGCGGCGCGGGCCGGTGCCGACCGGCCGCGCCGCAAGCCTGTTGGCGGTGGCCGACCGAGTCGATACGGTGGTCGGCTTTTGTGGTCTCGGACAGCTGCCCAAAGGCAGCTCCGATCCCCTGGCCCTGCGCCGTTTGGTGCAGGGTCTGCTGCGCATTCTGGTCGAGCACGACATGGAGCTGGATGTCGATTTGGTGGCGGCTCGTTCGGTGCTCCTTTACGGCGATGTCTTGCCGGCCGGGGCCGAGACGGTGGTGTCGGCCTTGCAGTCGTTCTTCGACGATCGGGTGCGGCATTTCCTCGGTCAGCAGGGCATGGCCATCGATGAGATCGAGGCGACGATGGCGGTGGGGGGAAAGACCCTGCCGAATTTGGTGGCTCGGCTGCGGGCCTTGCACGAGGTGCGGGGGATGGAAGATTTCCATGCCTTGGTGCTGGCCGCCAAACGCATCTCCAGTATTGTTCAAGGAGCTCCTGAGCACGGGGTACGGGACGAGCTGTTGGTGGAGGAGGCGGAGCTGGCGTTGGCCCAGGAGCTGGCCGAGGTGCGACAAGCGGTCACCGAAGCGGTGGCGGAGCAGCGCTACAAAGACGGGCTGATGACCATGCAACGGTTGGTCACGCCCCTGGATCGCTTTTTTGCCGAAGTATTGGTTATGGACGAAAACGAGAGCCTGCGGCAAAACCGTTTGGCATTGCTGCAACGCTGTCGGCGGGTCTTTTGGCGCATCGCCCGTTTGCACGAGATGGCGGTCGAGCGAGGTCACGACTAGATGACGCAGATTCATATTCTCGACGAGCACCTGATCAGCCAGATCGCCGCTGGAGAGGTGGTGGAACGTCCGGCGTCGGTGATCAAGGAATTGGTGGAGAACGCCATCGACGCCGCTGCCAAGGACGTCCGGGTGGAGCTCGAAGTTGGGGGCAAACGGCGCATCGTAGTGGCCGACGACGGTTCGGGCATGGACGGCGACGACGCCCTGCTGGCCTTCGATCGTCATGCCACCAGCAAGATCGCCGCCTTCGACGATCTGGAGCAGGTGGCGACCTTGGGTTTTCGTGGCGAGGCCTTGGCCTCCATCGCCGCGGTGTCCCGCGTCGAGCTGCGCACCGCGGTGACCCCCGGAGACGGACATCTGGTGCGCATCGAGGGGGGGCGAGTCCGCAGTGTCGAGCCGGCGTCTCATCCCCGCGGCACCCGCCTCGAGGTGGCGTCGCTGTTCTTCAATGTTCCGGCTCGACGCAAATTCACCAAACGACCCCAGACCGAGCTGCGGCGTTCGATGGAAGTGGTCCAGGGGTATGCCCTGGCCCATCCCGAAGTACGTTTTCAAGTCGACCACGAAGGCCGAACGTTGCTCGAAGCGGCCCCGGTGGAGGACGACGGCGAGGGCGTGCGGCAACGCATCGGTCAGATCTTCGGGCGCGACGCCGGTCGCCAGCTGCAAGAGATCCCGATCGAATTTGTCGGTGAAGAAGAGGCGATCAGCGGTTTTGTCGGCCGCCAAGGGGCGGGCCGGGGGCGACGCTCGTTTGTTTTTGTCAACCGTCGGCTGGTGCGCGATCGACAGATCATGGCCCGTTTCTACCGGGCGGTACGGGATACCTGGAAGAGTGAGGACTATCCATCCCTCTATTTGTTTGTCGATCTGCCACCGCAAGAGGTGGACGTCAACGTGCATCCGCAAAAGTCGGAAGTGCGGTTCCGTGACCCCTACTTCGTCGATCGCATCGAGGACGCCTTGCGGGTCACCTTGGAGCTGGCCCGAGGGGAAGAGGCGGCTCCCCTGCGTTTGCCCCAGGGACCGCTGCCCGTTGTGCCCGCCTGGGAGGGTCTGGGGGGGGCAGGGGGCATGGGATCGACGGTGGGCTCCCAACGGGACGCCTTCGGTGGTCGGCCAGGGGCGCCCCCCGAGTACGATGCTTCGCCTCCGGCCCCGTCCGAAATCGCCGAAGGGGGAGCCGCCCAACCATGGCCGTCGGCCGGCCGTGAGGGGGCGCCGTCGCAGATCGCTCACGCTTCGGTGGTACCGCCCAAACCGGCCATGGTGCCCCTCTCCGGTCGTTCCGGCGAGGCCCGTCCGTTTCGCATTCTGGGTCAGTACAAGGGGACGATGATCCTGTTGGAGGGGCCGGACGGTCTCTACTTGATCGATCAGCATGTGGCCCACGAGCGCCTGCTCTACGAACGCCTGCGCCGCAACATGGCGCAGAGCCGGCCCGCCAGCCAACAATTGCTGCATCCAATTCTGCTGGAGCTTGCGGGCAGCGAGGCGATGCGGCTCGAAGAGCTGGGCCCTGCCTTGGAAGAGTGTGGCTTCGGTGTCGACCGATTGTCGGGCAATACCGTTGCCTTGCGGGCGCTGCCGGTGGTGTTGTCGGTGGAGGCGGGGGAGGCCATCGTGCAACGCTTGGCGACCGAAGACGGCGAAGAGGTGTCGGATGTCACCCACTTGCGCCGTCGCCTGCTGGACGACCTGGCGGCGGACATGTCGTGCAAAGGGGCGATCAAGATGCATCATCCGCTGACCATGGAAGAGATGCAGCAGCTGGTGACGGAGCTGTTTCAAGCCGAGCAACCCTATGCCTGTCCCCATGGCCGTCCGGTTGTATTGCAGATGACCGATGTGGAGCTCGAACGCCGTTTTGGGCGGCGCTGAGGGCCCAACGAATGTTATCGATCTACTTGAGCCCCCTGGAGTATTCTCAACCGTGAATCGAAATGCGAGGCAGCTGCCGGAAGACAGGACACGCTCCGAGCCGACGTTGACATCGAAGGACGTGATCGACACCCTGGAGACGGTGCTGGGCTACCGGTTCGAGCGTCGGGATCTGCTGCTGCGGGCCGTCACCCACCGTTCTTTCAGCTACGAGAAGGGTGAGGTGGCCAACTATGAGCGGTTGGAGTTCCTCGGCGACTCGGTGCTCGGTTTGCTCACCGCCCGCTGGCTTTTCGACACCTTTCCCGCCCGCAGCGAAGGGGAGCTCTCGAAGCTCAAGAGTTATCTGGTCTCGGAACCGGTGTTGGCCAGCTTCGGAAAATCCGTGGGCTTGGGACGACTCCTGCGCTTGGGGGTCGGCGAAGATCGCTCCGGCGGACGCGACAAAAGCTCGATCCTGGCGGATTGTGTGGAATCACTGTTCGGCGCCATGTACTTGGACGGTGGCATTGACGTGGTAGCTCCGGTGGTGCGGAGAATTCTCGCCGCGGCCATGGAGGTCAAGGCGCAGGTGCCCCACACCGATGCCAAAACCCATCTCCAGGAGATTTCCCAAGCCCAGGGTTGGGGCCTGCCGGACTACGTGGTGGTGGCGGAGTCCGGGCCGGATCACCAAAAAGTGTTCACCATTCAGTGCTCCATCGGCAGCTCTCTGACCGTGTCGGCTTCGGGCCGCAGCAAGAAAGTGGCCGCCCAACGGGCAGCCGCAAACGCCTTAGATCTCCTGGCCACCGCGGCCAGCTCGGACCACGGCGAAACCGAGGGCTTGGTGTCCCCCGATGCAACCTAAACGCTCCACCATGGCGGCTGTGGCGGTGCTGCTGGTGATCATCTGGGGTACCACCTGGGCAGCCATCCGCATCAGCCTGGAGGGATTTCCGCCGTTGACCGGCCTGGTCTTTCGCTTCGCCATCGCCACCGTGATCTTGGCCGTCGTGGCACGCCTGCGGGGTATCCGTCATCGGCCGGACGGCAAACGATGGGCGATCTGGGCGACGCAGGCGGTACTGGCTTTTTGTATCGCCTTTGGCATTGTCTATTGGGGGGAGCAGTGGGTGCCTTCGGGCCTCACCTCGGTGCTGTTCTCGACCATGCCGCTGTTCGTCGTGCTGTTGGCCTTTGTTTCTCTGCCGGAGGAGCGTCTGGGCTGGTGGGGTCTGATGGGTATGGTGTTGGGTTTCGGCGGCGTGGCGGTGATTTTTTCCGACGACCTGGCGGCCCTCGGCGGACCCATGGTGCGCCACGCCGCCACCGTCATGCTGGCGGCGCCGCTAGCCTCCGCGGTGGTGCAAGTAGTGGTCAAGAAATGGGGCCAAGGAATCCACTCCTTGAGTCTGGCCGTCATGCCCCTGGCCTTGGCGACTCTGATCTTGGCGCCCACCGCCTGGTGGTTGGAAGGGGCGCAAGCATGGGAGTGGCAGTTGCGACCGATCCTGGCGGTCCTCTACCTGGCCATCTTCGGAACGTCCGTCACCTTCGGCCTCTACTACTGGCTTCTCCAGCACGCCTCGGCCACGGCCACCAGCCTGATCACCTACTGCACACCCATCTTTGCCGTCGCCATCGGAACGACCCTCTTCGACGAGCCGTTGACCTTGCGCATCGTCGTCGGTTCCCTCTTGGTGCTGAGCGGAGTTGGGCTAGCTCTTCGACGTCCAACGGCCAACAAGACAGCCCCTTCATCGGTGGGTGCCGAGAAGGGGCTCGAATAGATCGGGCGGTCGATGGGCTTACTTCATGGCGATCGCGTTGGCGATGTGGCTATTGACCGTCGGGTGACTGTTTGGGTGTGCCATCTTCGACTGGGCTCATCGGGCCTTCAGTATCCCCAGGATCCGAACCGGAGTCGTTATCGTTGTCTTCGATTTGCTTGGCAAAAAGCAGCATTTTACTGTTCCTCTTTTTCAGTTATCTCTCGAGATTGGCTCGAATGGAAAGTGGCATTGGTTAGCGCATTAGGCCTGCCAATCGCCCACCAACGAAAACCCCGCCCAATAATAAGGGGCCGCCCATTCAGGGTTTAGCCGAATCTTCCTTTTTGCCTCCCAAAGGGCAGCGGAAAGATCGAGTTTATCTACGAGGAGAAACTCATAGAATTTTCCCATGAGAGCGGCTGTGGCACGATCGTCCACTTGCCACAAACTGACCACCATGCGTGAAGCTCCTGCTTGGAGGAAACCTTGGGTTAAGCCCACAAGTCCTTCTCCCCGAATCTCGGAGCCCAGGGCTCCACTACATGCACTGAGCACTACGGTGGTTCCTTGGAAGTCCAACTCGTGAAGCTCATATGCGAATAGCAAGCTGTCTCTTACGTCACCCTGTATGCCAAATCGCGAAAATGCTAGGTAGGCAAGCTCAGGCTGACGTGAATTGTAGTCGGCATGGGTAGCGAGATGAAGAATGTCAAAGTGGGAAAGGTCTCCGGTCGTCAGGAGTTGTTTGTCGGCAGTGGCTCCGAGGGCCAAGAATGTTGACCAGCCCATTTTTTCCGCAGTACGAGAGATGGATTCTGCCTCTTGACCGGAATAGACGAGCCTCTCGAGGCTGTCGGGAAAAGCGTCTGCAGACCGACGTTGAGCGTCGTTGCCATCCGGCAAGAATGGGTCCGGTAGTTTGCTGTTTGCATGCAGTCGGGGATCGTCAATGTAGAAGACCGGGTCTGCGACAATTGCTATTCGCTTCCCAGCTTTCGCTCCTTTTCCCTGCAATGCCATCTTGCGTATGGAGCTGAGAACACTTACCGATGGCATAGATATGAGCTCAAAATCGTCGCCAATTCGTCGGTCGCTTCTTTCTTCACCAAGTTTATTCTTCCGTTCGATAGGAGAAGGAAGCGCATCGAGAGGAAGATAGTGTAAATGGTCGTCCTTGACGACGAGCACGCGCCGGGTTCGGATTTCTTTGAAAACGTCTTCGAACAAGAGGGTGCTCAATCTGTCGAGAACTAGGGCGGTCTGATCGGGTCTTGCCCTCGAGCTGAGATTGCGATACGCAACTTGTGTAAGGTGCTTTAGGTCGTCCGCTTTAGGCAATGGGAAATGCAGAATTCTCCCTTGATCAACTAGCCAGAGATGACTCTCGCGATAGCCTATGTCGAACTCGAGGAGTGTGGTGTCATTACCTATCTCTTTTCGGATACTTGGAAGATCTAGTGTTTCGTAGGTCAAGGAGTTTGTGTTCTTTGAATCTAGACGTCGTTTGGCAATCTCATATCTTTCCAAAAGTTGCATTGATTCGACGGTGCGGTGCCCATTGCTGTCATCGGGCATGTTCGCCCCCAAGATTCGTTGTGTCTCATCTTGGTTTATCTTTTCGCTTAATCGTTCTACTTCCAGGAGAAGACCTTTCTCATGGTTGGCCGAATCCTTCGAAGACTTTATAGCGAGAGCGTCTAATAGAGAGCGAGCTTTCGATTTCTCGCTGACTTCGAGAGCTTCGATCAGCAAATCAGAAGATTTTCTCGATTCGCTCATCTCGACCAAGACATCCGCTAAGAAGTCGTAGTAGTATCTCTTTCTGGCGAAGTACTTCGCAGTCCATGACATCGACAACGCACGTTCTCTAGAAAATTCAAATAAATCTACGGACCTTCTGGCGAATTCGACAGACTGCTCAAGGTTCCCTAACCATTGGTGACAAAGTGCGATGTTCTGATACCCCGCCGCGGCGTTGGCGTTGTCGCCATTCTTTTTGGCGATGGATGCGCCTATCTCAAAGTGCTCAATTGCTTTTTCGCATCGCCCGGTCTCTCCTAAGACATATCCTATGTCCAGGTGGGATCTAGAATTCTGTTGAGAAAGATCTCGCTCTTCAGAGATTTGAAGAGCCGTAGTGTGGTAAGTCAGGGCGAGATCGTGGTTACCCAGCTCTACCTCCACGATACCAAGGCTGGAGAGAACGGCGGCTTGATCCTTCATCATTCTCATATTTTTCAGGATGGAAAGTGCTTCGAGGTAGTGACTCTTGGCCTTGGTGTATTCATGAAGACTTAAGTAAGTCATACCAAGTGAGTGATGAGTTCTGGAGATGTCTACTTTATCTCCGAATTCTTGTCGGATTTCGAGAGCTAACTTTAGTCGTTCTAAGGCGCGCTCGCCATCGTTCATGCGGCGATAGTAGTTGCCTAATTTCGTGGAAATGTTGCCGATTTGACTCCGGAGCCCCAGGCTATTCGCTAGGATAAGGGCTTCCTCGTACAGATCGCGAGCCAGAGAGAGCTCGCCGGTATTCATATAGATTTGTGCTAGGTTGGTGGCTGTTCTCAGCCGCCCTGCCTGATGTCCGATCTCTTTACGGATCGCTAGAGCTTGTTCGTAATGGACGATCGCCTCTTTTCTATCGCCCAAATAGTCATGGAGGAAGCCCAAACGGTGCCTGGAGCTACCAACTAAGAAGAAGTCGCCTGTTGCCTGCAACTCACGCATGGCTTGGCTGGCATATCTGATCGCCTTATCCATGTGCTCCTGTTGATCTGTGTAGATACGACTAAGGCCGTAGGTACACAGCGCGACCTCATGGGCCCGTCCCAGCTCCTTCCACTGCTCCGCCGCCTGCTCATATAAATCAATCGCCTCCAACCTCGACGCCTCCGTGCCCCGCCGACGGCTGGCCTCAGCGCTGTGGTAGAGCAGGAAGGCTTCGGCGATACGCCGCTCTTCGTCGCTGGGGGGGGCCTGTTTCTTGATGTAGGCGCTGAAGCTGCCTTTTTGGGGTAGCTCCCGTGGGGCGCAGATCAAGAGGCTCAGCGGCCCTGTTTCGGGACTGATCCAGAAGATTTCTTCGTCACCCCGATCCCCGTAGAGGCTATCGACCCGCAGCACCGGCTGGCCCCGGGCGTCGAGCAGGCTGAGGACGATATCGACCTGTTGTTGCTGTACGACGAGGTGCAGGAGGTGGCCGGCGCGCCCCTCGACATTGAGACGGTGCACCTGTCTGCTGGCGGTGACGGCGTATCGCCGCGGGGAGGTGGCGGTATCGGTGGTGGCGGCTGAGGTGGAGGTGGTGGCAGAGGTGGCGGTGAGGGTGCCGTGGTCGATGGCCCCATCGAGCTTGCCGCAGGCGGGAAAGAGGAGTGGTGCCGCGGGGACCGATGGGCCGTCGACCGGCGGCGACAAGAGAGACAGAACCGCCGCCGGTGCTCCTTGGGCCGAGCTTCCTTCGGAAGGCTGCTCAGACGAGAACGACGAGCCATGGCAGCCGACCAGCAGGGCGAGGATGCCCAAGGCGAGAGCTACTCTGTGCATCGAGCCTTCGCAGCTTGGCAGGGAACGGAGGGGCGAGGACGGCACAACACCCCGGATCTCAAAGGGTCTCTAGGCGGAAGGAGTAGCTGGCCTCGGGCGGCAGCTCCGACTGTTCGGGCGGCTCCTCACCACTATCATCCTCCCGTGCCATGCTGTATAGGTGGACGACGTAGTCCCCCGCTGGCAACGATTTTCGGGACAGGCCCAAGGTCAAGGTGCCGAGCTCGTCGAGCTCTAAGTCCTTCACTTCGAGGGCTAGCTTGCCTGTTCTATCCAGCAACTCGGCCCGGTAGCTGGCTTCGGGATCACTGGCCACCAGATTGAACACTAGAGTGAAGGTTTGCATCTCCTGGTCCAGGGGAAAACCCTGCTGGGCCGGACGCGAGCTGCGGGTGGTGGGCACCAGGTGGTAGATCGGAGCGTTCGGTTGCGGCGCCGTCAGCTGAGCCATCATCTGCTCGAGGCGTTGCACCTCGTGGCGATCTCCGGAGGTCCACAAAGCGGCACCTAGGGCACCGATCAAGAGCGCTGCCACCAGGCTGGTCGGCAGATACCAGGCGGGGCGCTGACGGCTCGGTCGGATGGCCCGCCAGACGGCGGCGCGCTCGAAATCGATGGCTCCATCGTCGTCGGTGACATCGGGGGGCGTCAAGAAGTCTTCGAGATCGAGCAAGAGGCCCGTGCAGCGAGGACAATCGACGAGATGCCCTTGCAGCTCAGCCATCTCCGACGGAGTGAGCTTGTCTTCGCGGTAAGCGACCCAGCGCTCGAATTCTGGATGCCCGTTGCCATGTTGTGTCATCGTGCTCGGTCCTTCGTCGTCTCAGAGATCGATGTCGGCCAACGATCCCTTGAGTTTCTTGCGCGCCTGGAACAAGTGAACCTTGACCGTTTGGATGGATAACCGCATGGTAACGGCGATTTCACGGTAGCTCAAATCCTGCTCGAGGCGCAACTGCGTGCACCGTCGCATCTGCTCTGGCAAATCCTTGATCGCTGCTCGTACTCGGTTCCGCCGTTCACCGCTCATCACCCTGTCCAAGGGTGTGGGGTCGGTTGCCGCCTCCTCCGTCGCCAAATCGTCACTACTCTCAGCGGTGTCGAAAATGCCTAGGCGATCTGACCGCTGAAGCCATCTCAGGTACGTATTGTGGGCGATGCGGAACAACCAAGTTCCGAACTGAGACTCGCCCCGGAAACCGCTTATACCTTTATAGACCCGCAGAAACGTCTCTTGGGTTAGGTCGAGACGCTCTTCGCTGGAAAAAACGCGTTTCGCGAAGAATCTTTGCACCGGCTTATGGTACCGATCAAAGATTATTCGGAAGCTCTGCTCCTTGTCGACACCGTGTCGCAGCTTTTCAATGGCCGCATCGACGTCGAGCGAGTTGATGTCGTTCATGGATCCTCATCGGGCCCTGGGCGGACGGCTTGGCCCACGGCAGGTCATTTCCTCGTTGCGGCCGGCTGCGACTACGGTGGCCAGGTGAAGCGCAGCTGCGAAGAAGGGCTTCAGTATGCCACAACGTCGCGCTTCGCTGGTCGGAGTCCTCGGGTCAGCTCACTCCCGGCGCTGGGGCACCGAGCCGACCGGCGCCCTGAGCCACTTGGCGACTTCCACCAGGCGGGGAGGTTTGCCGGTCATCAAGATCCCGACGCGGAAGACCTTGGCCGTGGCCCAGAGGGTGACGGCGACGGAAAGCAGCAAGAGCAAGGTCGTGGTCACATATTCAAGGCTCGTCGGAGGGCCGGCGGCGCGGTTCATCATGACGAAGGGAGTGAAGGGGGGAATATAGGACAGCACTTTGGCCAGCGTCCCGTTGGGATCTTGGGCCACCGGAATCATCGTGAACATCGGCACCATCAAGACCATGGTGACGGGGATTTGCAGATTCTGCGCCTCCTTCAAGCTGTTGCACAGGGAACCGATGCCGACAAAGAGGGTGGCGAAGAGCAGATAACCGAGGAGGAAATAAACGACGAAGGACACCAGGTAGATGGGATCGGTGGCGATGATGCCGAGGTCGAAACCGAGCTCCAAGCCGAGTAGCTTGGGGATGATTTTGACGGCCAGGAAGAAAAAACCGATCCAGCTACCGATCATGATCATGCCGGCGGCGGCGATGCCCGCGATCTTGCCCGCCATCAGCTGCACCGGTGACAACGACGACAGAAGCACCTCGATGATGCGGTTGGATTTTTCCTCGATGGTATTGGTCAGCAGCATCTGCGAGATGGAGAAAATGGAGATCCACAGCAGGTAGACAAAAGCCACAGGGGCCCATTGGCGGATCGTGTCGGTGGCTTGAACGTCCTCCTCCTCGCCGGAGGCGCCGACCTTGCGGGTTTCGAAGATCAAGGGCTCCTGCACCCAGCGGGCGATCTCGGGATCGATTTGCTCCGCCGCCAGGCGGCGTTCTTGCACGGCGTCGCTGGCCAGCCCGAGAAACCAGTTGCGCAGGCTTTCATCGGTGAGGTTGGCGGAGACGTAGCGGTTGTTGGCTCCGTTGTGCAACGGATCTTCGCCGAGCACGAAGTAGGCGAAGAGCTCTTCCGCCGCCACCCGACGGTTGAGCTCGGCCAACCGGGCCTCGCCTTCACCTTCGACCTCGACTCGGCGAAAGTTGCGGTGGGTGGCCGGGTCGCCGTCATCGCCTCGCCCCGAGGCCAGCTCGGCGGCGGTGGCCCGTTGACTCACCGCTTCCAGAAGCCAGCCGGAGTGATCGACTACGGCGTAGGTGCGAGCCGATTTGCTGTTCTCCAGAAGGGCGGGGATGACCACCGCCAGGACGAGGATGACCGGAAATACCAGGATGCCGATCCAAAAAGCCTTGGTACGGATATTCTCCAGTAGCTCCCGGCGGGCCACCAGCCAGGCTTTAGTGGGCACGGGGTTTGCCCTGGGCCGATTCCGCTTCGCCGACGCAGCGCACGAAGATCTCGTGTAGGGAAGGCTCCCGCAAGTCGAAGCGACGGATGCTCAGGCGTCCGACCAACTGCGCCAAGATGGCCTGCGCATCGGTGTCGGGGTGGAGGAAGATCTCCGCCTGTTTGCCGGAGTCGTTGAGGCGCTCGACGCCCTGCAACCGGTGCAGCAGGCCGCCGTCGCCGTCGTAGTCGATCAGGATGCCTCGATCACCCCGCGACTTGATTTCCGCCAAGCTGCCGTCGAGCACCTTGCGACCGCGATGGATGAGAAAGATGGAGTCGCAGATCTGTTCCGCCTGCTCCATGATGTGGGTCGAGAAGATGACCGTCCGACCTTGCCGTTTCATGTCCAAGATGAGGTGGCGCATGGTCTCGACATTGACCGGGTCGAGGCCGGAGAAGGGCTCGTCGAGGATCACCAGCTCGGGCTCGTGGATCAAGGTGCCGAGCACTTGTACTTTCTGGCCCATGCCCTTCGACAGGGTCTCGCACTTTTGGTGAATCCACTCTCCTAGGCCCAGCTGATGCAGCAGCTCATGGCTGCGACGCTTGGCATCGGCGGCCTGCATGCCCTTGAGGCGACCGAAATAGGTGAGCAGCTCACCCAGTCGCATCTTCTTGTAGAGGCCCTTCTCTTCGGGCAAGTAGCCGAGGCGATCCTTGACCGCCTCCGGTTGATCTTGTCCGAGCACCCGGATATGTCCGGCATCCGGGTAGAGGATGCTCATGACCATGCGCAGGGTGGTGGTCTTGCCAGCTCCGTTCTGCCCCAGAAAGCCATAGATGGAGCCCTCCGGGATGGCCAGGGAGACATTGTCGACGGCGCGCACGGTGCCGAAGCTCTTGCAGACTCCTTCGAGGGTCAAGGCGAATTGCATGCAGGCCCTTTCCTTGGGGGTCACGGTGAGCTGTGGGCCGATCGAAAATCGAACGCACAGCGACGGAACAACGGGGGTCGCTTGTCTCTACGAGCCAGCCACGACTCCTATTCACCGTCGTTCCATCGTACCCCTCCCACCCGTCGTGGGGGCCGCAGCGGCGCTCAGCGGCGCTCGATCGAGACGCCGCCGCCGGAGCTGCGCAGATAGAGCTTCGGCCCGCCACCCCCGATCTCACCGCTCAAGGATGTCTTGGTGGCCTGGCCGCCTCGCACCTCGAAGTCGCTCTGGACCTTGCCGCCACTGGCGCGGGCGTCCAAATCGACGGCGATGCCCGGGGCCAGGTAGACCTGGACGTGGCCACCGCTGGTGGTCAGTCGGCAGTCCCCCGCCGGCTGCTGTGAGATGTAGGCGGTGACGCTACCGCCCGAAGTGGAGGCGCTGATATCGCCTTGCACCTCGTCGACGCGAATCGAGCCGCCGGAGGTTTCTGCCTCCACCGTACCCCGCGCCTGAGCGATGACAATCGAGCCGCCCGAGGTCGAGGCGAGGACCCGGCCGTCGACATCGCCGATGCGGATAGAGCCGCCGGAGGTGCTGAGGTCGGCGTCCCCTTCGGAGCCCTGCAGCTCAATGCTGCCGCCGGAGGTCTTGCCGAGCACCGTGCCGCGGATGTTACCCAAGCGCAGGCTGCCGCCGGAGGTCTTGGCGCTTACCTCGCCGTCCAGATCGGCGATTTTGATGGAGCCACCGGAGGTGCGTAGGTCGAGGTTGAAGCGGCGTGGCACGGTGATCAGAAATTCGACCTTGGGATGATTGCCGCCCCATCCCCAAAGGCTCTTGCCGTCGTAGTCGCCGTCCACCCGCACCCGGTCACCCTGTTGGCTGAAGTCGACACTGAAGCGGTCCGCCTGGGAACCTTCGATGCGGACTTCACAGCGCACCTTGGAGCCGGAGTCGGTGGCCACCTCAATGCGACCGCGGTCGGTGTTGAGCTCCAAGGTGCCACCGGACCGGACGTCGAAGGTGTGTTGCTCCGTGCGGGCGTCGGCGGCGGCGGCGGAAAGGACGAGTGTGAGGCACGAAAGCATCCCGAGGTGTTTGATATTCGCCATGGCTATCTCCTGGTTGGACGGTTTCATCACCCTACGCCGGATGGCGTGGGGATGTTTCGATCGATTGTCGATCGTTGCGCCAAGGCGGTTGGGAGGAGTGCGTCCGCAGCTCCAAGAGGCGCCCCGGTGGCACCTAGTGGGGGTTGGAAATCACTGGGGCAGCTGATCGACCAAAGGCTGTAGTTGCTCCGTCCGCCAGGAGGAAAGATCCGGCGGAGTCACCGGCTCCTGGCCCCTCAAGGCACGGCGCAGGATTCCCTCGGCGAGCTTGCGGTTGGCGAGAAACTCTGGAGGAATCTGCAAGTCCTTGGCCCGTTGCTTGATGGCTCTGCGCAGGGCATCCACTTTGGAGCGATGGGACGACAGGTCGAGGGGGCGGCGAAGGCGTTCAGGTAGCTCGTCCGCCGGTAGTTTTTTGACGGCGCGGATCAGCTTCAGCAGAGTGTCCCCACGGCGTTTGCGATCGGCCGGCCGTAGCGATGAAATGTCTTCCAAGGCTTCGCGGTTGTGGGGTCGCCGGCTAGCCAGCTCCACCAAGGCGGCCTTGCTGAGCACGAAGTTGCGGGGCAGGTCGCGGCTGCGGGCCTTGCGCTCCCGCCAAGCGGCCAAGCTGCGTAGCACCGCCAATTCTCGGCGGCCGAGGCCCGGGTGGCCGATCTGGAGATACAACGTTTCGGGATCCGGCAGGAAGCGGGAGGTGTCGGCCAGGCGCTGCATTTCCTCGCTCAGCCAGGCGCTGCGGCCCATTTGATCGAGACTTTCTTGTAGGTAGCGATGAATGGGCAGGAGGTAGGCCACGTCGAGGGCGGCGTAGGTGAGCTGGGCCGGGCGCAGGGGACGCTTCAGCCAGTTGGAGCGGGTTTCTCCCTTGGGAAGCTCGACGCCGCAGAGCTGTTGCACCAGGCTGCCATAACCCATCGACATGCCGAAGCCGGCCAGGGTGGCGGCGACCTGGGTATCGAAGAGGGGCTGCGGCACTCGGCCGAAGCGGTGGAAGAAGACTTCCATGTCCTCGCTGCAGGAATGCAGCACCTTGGTGACCGTCGGTGCGTCGAGGACCGCCGCCAAGGGCTCGAGGTCGGTGATGGCCAATGGGTCGATCAGGGCATTGACCCGGCCATCGTTGATCTGGATCAGTCCGAGACCCGGGAAGAAGGTCCGCTCACGCACAAACTCCGTGTCCACCGCCAAGGCCGCCAGGCCCATCCAGCGGTCGCAGAGCTCCTCGAGCTGACGACCGTCGTCCACCAAGACCGGAGCGGTGGAGAGGCCGGTGGGCAGCTTCAAGGGAGGTGTCGAGTTGCTGGGATCAGCGGGCCCCATGGCACTTCTTGTACTTCTTGCCGGAACCGCACGGGCAAGGATCGTTGCGGCCCACCTTGTCGACGTTGCGGATCGTCTTGGGAACCGGCTGCGTCGTCTTGGCGGGGGCGGAGAGTTGTTGCGATTGCATGCGTCGACGGGCCCGCTCCACCATCTGTTGCTGGCGCTGCGCCATCTCTTCCTCGCTCACCGGCTCGATGCGGAAGAGGTTGCGCACCACGGTGTCCTCGAAATGGGTCTTCATCTCGTCGAATAGCTCGAAGCTCTCCCGCTTGTATTCGTTGAGCGGGTCCCGCTGGCCGTAGCCACGAAGGTTGATGCCTTCTTTCAAGTGGTCGAGGGCGAGTAGATGATCCTTCCAGGCGTTGTCGATGACCTGCGTCATGATGCTGCGCTCGACGGTGCGCATGACCTCGGGGGTGTGGGCCTCTTCCTTCTCCTTGTATTTGCCCTCGACGTGCTGCCACAGCTCCTCTTGCATTTCCTCGACGCCCAGCTCGTCTAAGGCGATACCAGATTTGTGGACATCGATATTGAAGGCGGCCAGGATCTCGGTGCCGAGCTCGGTGAGATTCCAATCCCTGGGATCGGCCGAGTCCGGGCAATGTTGGGCGATGGCACCGTTGAGAATATCGCGGCTGATCTGCATCAGCTGGTCGCGGGTACCGGAGCCCTCGAGCACTTCAGCCCGCATGCGATAGAGCTCCTCGCGCTGCTTGTTCATCACGTCGTCGTATTTGAGCAGGTGCTTGCGAACCTCGAAGTTGCGTGCCTCCACCTGCGTCTGGGCCCGTTCGATGGCCCGGCTCACCATCTTGTGCTCGATGGCTTCGCCCTCTTCCATACCGAGGCGGGTCATCAGGTTTTGCACCCGCTGGGTACCGTCACCGAAGATGCGCATCAGGTCGTCATCGAGGGAGATGAAGAAACGCGAGGAACCGGGATCCCCCTGACGTCCGGAACGGCCGCGCAGCTGATTGTCGATGCGCCGTGATTCGTGACGCTCAGTGCCCAGAATGTGCAAGCCGCCGGCCGCCAGCACATCTTCCCGTCCTTGGGCGCAGAGAACCTTGTAACGTTCAACGGCCTCGGCGAAGGCCTCGGGCTCTTCCTCTGGATTGAATTCGGCCCGCGCCAAACCTTCCGGATTACCGCCGAGCACGATGTCGGTACCGCGGCCAGCCATGTTGGTGGCGATGGTGACTGAGCCCTTGCGACCCGCCTGGGCGACGATGCTGGCCTCTCGGTCGTGGAACTTGGCGTTCAGCACGACGTGGGGCACGCCCTGGCGCTTCAGCATCTTGGACAGCATCTCGCTGTTTTCGATGGAGATGGTGCCCACCAAAGCGGGTTGGCCCCGCTGATGGCAATCGGCGATCTCTTCGACGACGGCGTCCCACTTTTCTTTGGCGGTGCGGAACACTACGTCCGGGTGGTCGATGCGGGCCAGCGGACGATTGGTGGGGATGACCGAGACCTCGAGATCGTAGATCTCACCGAACTCCGCCTCTTCGGTGTCGGCGGTACCGGTCATGCCACCCAGCTTGTCGTACATGCGGAAGTAGTTCTGGAAGGTGATGGTGGCGAGGGTTTGGTTCTCGCGCTCGATCTTCACCCCTTCCTTGGCCTCCACCGCTTGGTGTAGGCCGTCGGACCAGCGACGGCCCGGCATCATGCGGCCGGTGAATTCGTCGACGATCACCACTTGGCCGTCCTTGATCAAGTAAGCGACGTCCTTCTGGTAGAGGTGGTGGGCCCGCAGACCTTGGTTGACGCCGTGCAGGAGATCCATGTTCTCCATGTCGAAGAGGTTTTCGATGCCGAGGAGCTGCTCAGCGGTGGTCACACCATCTTCGGTCAAGGTGATGGTGTGGGCCTTCTCGTCCACCAGGAAATCGCCCGTGGTGTACTTACGACCGTCCTCTTCTTCGATCTCTTCGCCGCGCTCGAACTTGGGGATGATGCGGTCGATGCGGTAGTACTTGTCGGTGGAGCCTTCCGACGGTCCGGAGATGATCAGCGGTGTGCGTGCCTCGTCGATGAGGATGGAGTCGACCTCATCGACGATGGCGAAGTGGTGACCCCGCTGCACCATGGCACCGTAGTCGAACTTCATATTGTCGCGCAGCAGATCGAAGCCGAATTCGTTGTTGGTACCGTAGGTGATGTCGCAGGCGTAGGCCTCGCGGCGCAACTCGTTGGGCATGTCGGTCTGGACGACGCCGACGGTGATCCCCAAAGCCTCGAAGATGGGATTCATCCAGTCGGCATCGCGACGGGCCAGGTAATCATTGACCGTCACCATGTGGATGCCCTTGCCCGGCAAGGCGTTCAAGTACGCCGCCAAGGTCGACATCAAGGTTTTACCTTCACCGGTTTTCATCTCGGCGATGCGCCCCTGGTGCAGCACAATGCCACCGATCAGCTGAACATCGTAATGCCGCAGGCCCAGGGTTCGCTGGGCCACCTCGCGGACCACCGCAAAGGCGGGGACCAAGAGGTCGTCGAGGGACGTGCCCTGCTCGAGCTGTTGGCGGAATTCCTGGGTCTTGGCCTTGAGCTGCTCGTCCGAGAGCGCCTGCATGGCCCCTTCGAGCCCGTTGATGGCATCGATGGTGGGTTGCAGTGTCTTGCGTTCGCGATCGTGCTTGGTGCCGAATATCTTGGTCAGGACTGCATTGAACATGGATGGCTACTCTCGTTCAGTTCTCACGGCTTCGGGGCCGCGGATACACAGTGGGAATTTCGTGATCTTTTGGGGGGCGATCCGGCGGCGTGCCGACCGGGGTCGACGGCTCGCATCGCGCAGCGGATCATATCAGACCTGGTCATGCCGCCGAGACGGCCCAAACGAAGCAATGCCCAGGCGGTGACCTGGGCATCGGTGATCTGACGGAGACGGCCGGCCGCTCCGTCCGAAGTACGGTGCGGCATCGAAAATGGGGCTAGTTGAAGTCGTCGAGCACGTAGGCGAGGGGATTGGTGGCCTTGCCGTCGACGTGCACTTCGTAGTGCACATGGTTACCGGTGGAACGGCCGGTGCTGCCGATATGGCCGATGACATCGCCCCGTTGGACCTGCTGTCCGGCCTCGACCAGTATCTTCGACATGTGGCCGTAGCGGGTGACGACACCCTGGCCGTGGGAGAGATAGACCGCCTTGCCGAGACCCCGCATGACGCCGGCCTTGAGCACCAAACCGTTGCCGGTGGCGTAGATTTCTTGCCCCCGCGGTGCGACGATGTCGATGCCCTGGTGAAAGGCTCGGGTGCCTGTGAACGGATCCTTACGCCAACCAAAGGAGCTGGTGAAGAGGCCTTTGGCAGGGGTGATGGCGGGGATCGAAGAGATGGCGGTCTGGTGCTCTTCGAGCTTGACGTGTAACAGCTCCATGCCTTCGTCCATGCCATCGACCGTGGCCTGCAACTGGACCAAGTCGTATTCCAGCACGCTCTGCCGATCGAGTAACGGCTCACTGCCGCCGATACCCACTTCCGAAGCCGGGGAGAGCTCACTCAGCCCGGCGACGATGGCCAACTTGTGGATGCGCTGTTGGTAGTCTTGGACTTGGGTTTCCAAGCTACGAATGCTGGTTTCGAATCCCTGGTTGACACCTCGCAATGTCTCGTTCTCGGCTTGCAACTGCTGGAGTTGCTCCTCGTCGACATCGGAGAAAGACAGGGAGAAGACGGCCAGCAGGCCTCCTAAGGTCAACGCCGCTAGGCTGCCGAAGAAGATGCCTGCTTGCAGGGTGGAGAACCGCCATTTGCGGAACTTGGCCCTGGCATGGGGGACAAAGATGATCGTATGCTGTTTCAACTCGGGTAACGGTTCTTGGTCGGTGAGCGTATTGACTTCGATCCTTTTGCACCCGGAGAGCGTCGGCCACAAAAGTACAGAGAGCGTCGAGCGAAGCCGGTCGTCGCAGAGGTTCCGTCAAGCCACGAAGCAGTTTCCGCATTGTACCGAAAACGGACCACCTGTCAAATGCAAAGAACCGTGTTTTTTGTTGGTTAAGCCCAAGAAACATGGTGCTTTAGGGCTTTGTCAGTGTCTCCCTGGCAAGTCGAGAGGAAACGGTAATCACAGATATGCTACTGCGGTCTTTTCCGAATAGCTGAATGACATTTCTCGCCGAGCGGTCGCCTCTGGAGGTCGGTGAGGTCCGAGGGTTGTGCGGCCCAGCCCCAAAAAGAGAGGGGAAGATGGGAGCTCGACTCCAGGTCCCAATGGCCATGCTAGTCTGCCGTCAAACAAGGAGAGATGACATGTTCGAGAAGGTGGCGACTGCACCCCCCGACGCGATTTTCGGCCTCAATGATTTGATGGCGCGGGACCGGCGAGAGGGCAAGATCAATCTTGGAGCGGGTGTTTATAAGGACGAGCAGGGCAAGACTCCGGTCATGCAAGTGGTCCAAGAAGCCGAAAGTCGGTTGCTCGAAAAGCAGGCTAGCAAGTCTTATTTGCCCATCGAGGGTTTGGCGAGCTACGACCGTCTGGTGGCCGAGCTGATCTTGGGAACGCAACACAGCCGCTGGCAGCGAGGAGAGGGCGTCGTCGTCCAGACCCCCGGCGGCACGGGGGCCTTGCGGGTGGCGGCGGACTTGGTGGCTGGGCATGCGGAGCCCCGATCCAAGGTTTGGATCAGCACTCCAACGTGGCCCAACCACCCGAAGGTCTTTGCCTCGGCGGGTCTCGAGATCCGTAACTACCGGTATTTCGACGCGGCCCGCAACGGTTTGGGGTTCGACGCCATGATGGAAGACCTGGAGCAAGGCAGTGCGGGGGACTTGGTGGTGTTGCACGGCTGTTGCCACAATCCGACGGGGGTGGATCTGTCAGCGGAGCAGCAAGTGGTGATGGTGGATTTTCTGGCCCAGCGTCGGCTGGTGCCGATGGTGGATTTTGCCTACCAAGGTTTCGCCTTCGGAGTCGAGGAAGACGCCGCCTGGTTGCGACTCATGACGGAGCGGTTGCCGGAGGTTCTGGTGGCCAGCAGCAGCTCGAAGAACTTTGGGCTTTATAACGAACGCGTCGGGGCCCTGACGGTCCTTGCGGAATCGCCCAAGGCCAGTGCGGCGGTGCTCAGTCAGATCAAGCAGGTGGTCCGGGCCAACTACTCCAATCCACCCAATCATGGGGCGGCGGTGGTCGCAATGGTGCTCTCCGACAGTGACTTGCGCCAGCGATGGCTGGCCGAGCTGGCGCAGATGCGCCAACGCATCCAAGACATGCGACGGCGTCTTACCGCCGGCCTCGATGCCCGCGGCGTGCGCCTGCATGCCGATGGCAATGGTTTCATCAACCAACAGAATGGCATGTTTTCGTACTCTGGCCTGACGAGGAGCCAAGTCCATGCCCTGCGGCAACGCTTCGCCGTCTACGCCATGGATTCCGGACGCATCAACGTGGCGGGTATCACCTCGAGCAATGTCGAGCCCCTGTGCGATGCGGTGGCGGCGGTGGTACAGGACTGACGGCGAGCCTTACTCGTCCGCCTCCGCTACCGTCCCTGAAGCCCCGTCATCGTCGGCTGCGGACTCCGGTTCGCCTGCCGGGAGGGTCGCGTCGACCCCGTCCCGGAGGGCCACCAAGTGGCTGCGGGTACGCACCAAGAGGGTGTCGTGGGCGATGGCCGGGCTGGCTAGAACGGTCTCTTCCATGTCCATGACGCTGGGCGGCTCGAAGACTGGGCCCGCCTTGACGATATGGATCTCGCCGGTTTCGCTGGCATAGTAGAGGTAGCCGTCGGCGGCCACCGCCGAAGCGGTGAATCCAGCGTTGGTATCGATACGTTCCTTGTAACGCTCAACGCCGGTCTTGGCGTCGATGCAGCGTAGGATGCCTTGATCGCGGCATACATACAGCTCGTCGCCGTAGACCAAGGGGGTCGGCAAGTAGGCGCCGCCCCGGGGGTGGCTCCAGGCGATGTGGGCGTTGGCCGTGGTGTCGCCTTGGAGAGAGATGTCGCCCAGGCCGTCGGGACGGATGGCGTAGACCGGGGACTTGGCGCCGTGGGCGTTGGTCATGTAGATCAAACCGTGGGCGTAAATTGGCGTCGGCACCGGCACATCGCCGCCGCCGGTCAGACGCCACAGGGCCTCGCCGTCGGCCAAGTCATAGGCCCCCATGTGCTTGAATCCGTTGACCACCACCTGCTCAGCGCCGTGGGCCTTGATCACCGTCGGCGTGCTCCAGGTGGGGAATTCGTCCCGCGGTGTGCGCCAGATCTCTTCGCCGGTGGCGGCGTCGAAGACGGCCAGAAAAGAGCCCTGCAAGATATCGCATTGCACGATCACTTTGCCGTCGTGGAGGATTGGCGAGCTGGCGAAACCCCACTGGGCCGGTGGCAGCATGTAGGAGCCGGAGTGCAGCACGCCGAGATCCTTGCGCCACAGCTCCTGGCCCTGCATGTCGTAGACGAACAGCCCTTCGGAGCCGAAGAAGGCGACCACCCGCCGGCCATCGGTGGCCGGGGTGGCATTGGCATGGGTGGATTTGGGATGGCGACGGATCTTGGGGGTGCCTTGGTGGGCCGTCCGCTGCCAGAGCAGCTGACCGCTGTGGCGATCGAAGGCGAGGATCTGCCAACGCTGGGGTCCGTTGTCGTCCGCCGACCAGCCGCTGCCGTATTGACCTACTTTGAGCTCCGGCGATGCGCCTTCGGCGACGGCGGTGGTGAGAAAAACCAGATCCTGCCAAACCACTGGGCTGGAATGGCCGAGCCCTGGCACGGGAGCCTTCCACAGGACATTCTCACCCGTCGACATGTTCCAGTGTCGCGGCGCTGATCCCACCGCCACGCCGCTGGCTTGGGGGCCGCGGAACGAGGGCCACTGATGGGCCGCCTCGGTTTTAACCTCCCCCATGGTGCTCTGCGTCGCCGGTGATGTGCTGTCCGAAGACGGCGACTGGCCGTCGGCCGCCAGGCTGGCGTCGGGGACAAGACCGAGGGTCAGCAATCCAATGAACGGGACCAGGGCAAGGGCGGAGGGTCTCAGCTGACGGTGCGACATGGCAAGCTCCTGAGGAATGGCAGATGACGCAGCGGAGGGACAAGCTTTGAAACTACCAGCTGTCACCGGGGGACGCCAGGGGTTGGACGGGCTTCGCAGCCCGGCGAGGCCTCGAGTCTTGCTGCCGGTGGCGAATTCAGTAACACTGGACGACCCACAGCGAAACTTCAATGGCCAGACCAACTAGGAAGGGCTAAACCATGGCAGACAAACCAGAGGTAGGCAGCGTCGGATGGATGGACTTGACCGTCGAGGATGCCCCGAGACTGCGTGACTTCTACAGCCAAGTGACCGGTTGGAAGGTCGAAAGTCTTTCCATGGGCGACTATGACGACTACGTCATGGCCGCTCCCGGTAGCGGCGACGGCAAAGCCGGCGTCTGCCACGCTCGAGGCGGCAACGCCGGCCTGCCCGCCCAATGGCTGATCTACATCGTGGTGGCGGACCTCGACGCCAGCATGGCCAGTTGCAAAGAGCTCGGCGGCAAGATCATCGCTGGCCCCAAGAAGATGGGCGACAGCAGCCGTTATTGCGTCATCGAAGACCCCGCCGGGGCGGTGGCGGCGTTGTTTCAGTCGAGCTGACGAGGCTCGCAGCGTCTACCGTCTTAAAGCCTCACAGACCCAGCACTTCTTCCAGCGTCCGGCGTTGCAACTTCAAATACCCCGTTTCCTTGGAAATCTCCCGGGTCAGGCTATCGATCAGGCCGCCGAGCTTGGCTTCGCTCTCCTGGCGTATCCGCTCTTCGACGGCGGCATCACTGGCGCCGCGCCGCCGCAGGCGACGCAACAGGCCGGTGAGGGAGCTGCGCAGGTGTCGTAGCAGGCCACGGCTACCGGCCAAAACGGTGCGGGCGACCCGCGTCAAAGGGCCGTGGTCGCTGGCCTTATAGGCGGCGACGATGGCTTGGCGCAGGCTGACCACCTGGGGGCGCAAGTTGTCTCCGACGGGTTGGGGATAGGAGCTCTCAGGGCCGCTGGGCAGGACGCCGAGGGAGAGGCCGTGACGCAACAAATAGCCCTCGTGGAAGCTGCGGGAAAAGCTGTTCAGGACATCCCTCAAGGTGAGGAAGAACAGCAGGGTGCGAAAGAGCTTGGTGAAGATCTTGCGCACCACGTAGAAAAAGGTGCGCATGAACGCTCCGAGGAAGCAGCCCTTGAGGCAGCCTCCAACCTCGAATCTGGGGTCGCCATGGGCCAGAATCTTGACTTCTTCCTCGCTGACCGCCACCTCCTGGGCTCGGCACAGATGCAGCACGGTGCGACGACGCAGCACTTTGCTGGCCCAGTCATCGAGGAAGGGGATGGGGATCAAGCTGCACAGGCCGACGAACAGGCTGTAGGTCACCAGGGAGCGCAGCCCTGGAATGTCATCTTGGGTCGATGCGCCCTGCGGCGCGGTCTCTAGTGTCGCCGCCGGGTCTTGGGTCGCGGACTCTTGGGTCGACTCGTTATCCATTGGGTTCATATTCGATGATTACCTGCTACTGCCAGGTTTGCTGGAGGTGGTTCGATGGGTGACTGGCCAAAACCTTCGCCGGGCGTTACTCTACCGCACCCTACCGCCGCCGCTGCACACCGGCTGCGATTGTCAACCCGAATATCCCACGAGGGCCCATGAACACCACCTCCGATACCACCTCCAATCGCTTGCGTCTTGGAACCCGTCAAAGCCGTCTGGCGATGGCCCAATCGGGCCAGGTGGCCCGAGCCTTGGAAGCCCGTCATACGGGGTTGAGCGTTGAGCTGGTGCCCATCATCACCCGCGGCGATGTGGAGAAGGGGGCCTTGGCGGAGATCGGCGGCAAGGGTTTGTTCACCCAAGAGCTGGAGCAGGGCCTGTTGGCCGGCGACCTCGACTTGGCGGTGCACAGCCTGAAAGATTTGCCGGTGACGCCGGTGCCGGGTCTCGAGGTGGCGGCCTATCCGCGGCGGGTCGATCCGCGGGACGCCTTGATTTCCAATCTGGCGGAAGATCTCGACGGCCTGCCGGCGGATTCCCTCTTGCTCACCGGCGCCGGTCGGCGGCAAGCGCAAATCCTGCGGCGGCGCTCCGATTGCCGGGTCGGCGCCATCCGCGGCAATGTCGACACCCGTTTGCGCCTATGGCGGGAGGGTGGCCATGCCGGGGTGATCCTGGCCATGGCCGGTCTCGAGCGTCTCGGTTTGGACGGCATTCCGGCCCACCCCCTCGATCCCGAAATCATGGTGCCGGCCCCGGGGCAGGGCATCCTCGCCTTGCAGGTCAAGGAAGGTAGCCGCGCCCATGCCCTGTGCGCCGCCCTGAACGATGCCGAGACGGCGCAACAGGCGGCGGCGGAGCGTCGGATCGTCGCCGCATTGGGGGGCGACTGCACCTTGCCCTTGGCGGCTTGGGCGCAACATCGTCAGGGCGCGATGCGCCTGTTGGCGGTGCTCGCCACCACCGATGGTCAGCAGGTGGCGCAGGGAGAAGGGCACGGCGCGACGCCCGAAGCGGCTGCGGAAACCTGCCTTGCTGCCCTGCATCGAGATGGCGCAGCGGATGTCCTGAAAGCCCTTGGACGTTGAGCTGTGCACCGTCCGTCGGCCGAGACCATGAGGCCTGAGGTGGTTTCCGACGGCCCCACCGATCGGCCGCTATGGGGTCATCGGGTGGTGGTGACGCGGCCCGTCCACCAAGCGACGGCGCTCTGTGAGAGCCTTTTGCAGGCGGGCGCCGAAGTGCTGCGTTTACCCTTGCTCGAAGTGCTAGCCGGCGACGCGGCAGCCATCGACGCTGCGGTGGCGGCGATCGATACCTTTTCTTGGCTGATATTTTCCTCCGCCAATACGGTGCAGGCCTTCTTGCCACGGCTTCAGGCCGCCGGTGGCGATGCCCCCAGGCTGGCGGTGATCGGCCCGGCAACCGCCGAAGCGGTGCGTCGGCTGGATTTGGAGCCCCAGCTGGAGGCCAGCAAGAGCGACGGCGACGGCTTGGCCGGCGCTTTGGCGCCACACCTCATGCCGGGGTGCCATGTTCTGCTGCCGCAAGCGGAAGATGCCCGACCCAATCTGGCGGCGGGTTTGCGCCAAGCCGGAGCCCATGTCCACACCTTGACCGCCTATCGCAAGGCGTTGCCGGCCGCAGCACGGGCGACGGCGCAGGACATCTTCGACGCCTCGCCCCTCGGTTGGGTTACCTTCACCAGCCCGCGTTTGGTGCGGCATTTTGCACAGCTCGACATCGGCTCGCCAGCCCTCTGGCGACAACGTTGGGCGGAGCTACGTGCCTTGTCGGTGGGGCCGGTGACCTCAGGGGCCTTGCGCGAGCTGGGCATCGAGCCGGCGGCGGAAGCCCACCGGCCGACGCCGGAGGGTATGGTCGAGGCGATGGCCGAAGCGCTGCGCTCCCACCGTTCTTGACCGGTTGCTCCGCCCCTGCCGCAGGCTGCTAGCCCCGCGGTAGGTCGGGTGCCGTTGCGGCGGCTGAAGCCGGATCGGTTTCTTCGGGGAAGACCACTTGGATCACCTGGATACCGTCGTCCCCCCACTGATCCTCCAGCCGTAACCACTGACGCACGAATTCGCGCACCGTCTCACGGGCCTTGTCCCGCACCAAATCGATGTGCTGTGGGTTCTGGGCCATTTGCCGCAGGCGGGGTGTGATGCTCTTCTCCAAGATGGTCATTTGGTCGTCGCCGTCGAAGCGCAGCAAATCTTCTTGCACCCGCTTGCGCATGCGCTCGGTGTGGATGGCGGGGGGCTGGGTGGCGCGGATTTGCGGCGCATAGACGGTGCAAATGGGGCCCGAGACTTCGATCCGCCAGGGGTCCTCCAGCCGCAGATGGTAGCGGTAGGTGACCGGCACTTGGATCTCGCTCACCGTCGTGCCGAGGGAGAAAGCATCCCATAAGACCCGGCGCTCGTCGCTGCGCTGAAAGGTTTCCACGGCTTCGGCGGTGGCCACCTCGAGCTTGCCGCCGCCGCTGTTCTGAATCTTCGGAATCGCGGCGAGAAAAGACTCGGTGACGTTGCCGGTCAGCAGGTTGCGGCTGATGTTCTCGGCGCCCCGGGCCAGGGCATCGACGGTGCCGGTCACCACCGCTTCACCTTGGCGCAGGGTCTCGCGGTAGACCAGAAAGATCAGCCCAGCGACGACGATCAAAGCCAAAGGCCAGCGAAAACCGAGCATCAAGCTGACCCAAGGGGACGGTGGGGTATCGACGTTGTGCCGAGGCGCGCTGTCGGGTGAGGGGGTACCCGTCGGAGGAGGATCTTGAGCTGCCATGGGGTCATCATACGCCATGGCGGAGTGGGTTATTCGGCTTGGGCCGTTCCGGTGGGCCCTTGGCGTTCTGATTTGCTCCGTAGTGCTCCGCACCTAGCCGGCCGCGCCTAGCCGGACGCACCTTGCAGGCCGCACCACGGGGTGGGGAGGTGCCCCACCCGTGGCCGCGGGTCCCTACCCCCTGAGGTCAAGCGCCCGGCCGGGGCCTCGGCTAGGCTGTAGCTGTCAGCCAATCGCCGTAGGAGGGGTCATGTCGAACCGACGTCAAAGCACCGTCGACGCCAACGAGGCAGTGGCTTCGGTGGCCTACCGCGGGCATGAAGTGATCGCCATCTATCCCATCACCCCGGCTTCGCCGATGGGTGAGCTGGCCGACGCCTGGGCGGCGGAAGGGCGTCCCAATCTTTGGGGGACGCCGCCCGAAGTGGTGGCCATGCAATCGGAGGGTGGGGCGGCAGGGACTCTGCACGGGGCGCTGCAAGGGGGCGCCTTGAGCACCACCTTCACCGCCTCCCAGGGGCTGCTGCTGATGCTGCCCAACATGTACAAGATCGCCGGCGAGCTGACCTCTTGCGTCATGCATGTGGCGGCCCGTACCCTGGCCACCCATGCCCTGTCGATTTTCGGCGATCACTCGGACGTCATGTCGGCCCGCGGCACAGGCTTCGCCATGCTGGCTTCGGGATCGGCGCAGGAGGCGCAGGATCTGGCGGCCATCGCCCACGCCGCCACCCTGACATCGCGTATCCCCTTCCTGCACTTCTTCGACGGTTTTCGCACCTCCCATGAGATCTCCAAGATCACGGTCCTGGAGGACGACGAGCTGCGATCCCTGCTCGACGCTTCCGGCATCGAAGCCCACCGCCGCCGCGGCTTGACCCCGGATCGTCCTCGTATCCGCGGCACGGCTCAGAATCCGGATACTTTTTTTCAAGCCCGGGAGGCGGCCAGCCCCTACTACGAGGCTGGACCGGAGATCGTCGAAAATTGCATGGCACGTTTTGCCCAACTGACCGGCCGGGCCTACCGGCTCTTCGACTACCACGGTCATCCCGAGGCGGAGCAGGTGATCGTGATCATGGGCTCCGGGGCGGAAGCGGTGCACGAGACGGTGGACTGGCTGAACCGTCGCGGCGAGCGGACCGGTGCGCTCAAGGTGCGGTTGTTTCGTCCTTGGAGCAGCGACCATCTGTTGGCGGCCTTGCCGTCGACCGTGGTTTCCATGGCGGTGCTGGATCGCTGCAAAGAGCCGGGGGCGTCGGGGGATCCTCTCTACTTGGATGTGGTCGCCACCCTGGCTCAGGCGCAGCAGGCCGGCACTTTGCCTTGGCCGGAGATGCCGCGGGTGGTGGCGGGCCGTTATGGCTTGTCGTCGAAGGAATTTGATCCGTCCTGTGTGCGGGCCGTTTTTGAGCACCTGTCGGCCGCGTCCGCCCGGGCCCACCGCAACGGCACGGGGTTCACGGTGGGCATTCGCGACGACATCTCCCACAGCTCGTTGCCCCTCGATCCAACCGTCGACATTGAGGCGGATGACGTCCAACGGGCGGTGTTCTATGGCCTGGGGTCCGACGGCACGGTGAGCGCCAACAAGAGCACCATCAAGATCATCGGTCGCCACACGGAGCTGCAGGTGCAGGCTTACTTCGTCTATGACTCGAAGAAGGCGGGGGCGGTGACCGTCTCCCATTTGCGTTTTGCGCCGCGGCCCATCCGTTCCACGTATTTGATCCAGCGGGCCAACTTCGTCGCCTGCCATCAGTTCCACTTGCTCGAACGACACGACGTCTTGGAACGGGCCGCCCCGGGTGCCATCTTCCTGCTCAATGCCCCCTACCCGGCGGCCACCGTGTGGCAGCGCTTGCCGCGGGAAACGCAGCAGCAAATCCTCGACAAGGACCTGCGCTTCCATGTCATCGATGCCTACGGTTTGGCCCGCCAGCTGGGTCTCGGGGGGCGCATCAACACCATCATGCAAACCTGCTTCTTTGCCCTCACCGGAGTGCTGCCGTTGGCTGCGGCGCAGGAGAAGATCTGCCATGCGATCGACGCCAACTACGGTAAGCGGGGGCCTGAGGTGGTACGACGCAATCGTCGCGCCGTCGCCATGGCGGTCGAGCGCCTGCAGGTCATCGAGACCTCGGGCTCGACCGCCGGCGGATCGCCACGACCGCCGACGGTGCCCGCCGAAGCGCCGGATCTGGTGCGGCGGGTGAGCGCCATGATGTTGGCTGGCAAAGGAGATTTGTTGCCGGTCTCCGCCTTCCCGACAGACGGCACCTGGCCCACCGCCACCAGCCGTTGGGAGAAGCGCAACATTGCCCTCGAGGTGCCGATTTGGGACACCGATCTGTGCATCCAGTGCAACCAATGCGCCTTGGCATGTCCCCACGCCGCCATCCGACCGAAGGTCTACGAACCGAAGCTGCTGGACGATGCCCCCGAAGGCTTTCGCTCGACACCCTACCGGGCGCCGGATCTGCGAGGTTTGGCCTACACCCTGCAAGTGGCGCCGGAGGACTGCACCGGTTGTCATCTCTGCGTCGAGGTCTGCCCAGCAAAGGACAAGGCCAATCCACGCCGCAAGGCCATCGCCATGCAGCCCTTGGCGGAGGTGCGGCAGCAGGAGCGCCGGAGCTTCGACTTCTTTTTGCAACTACCGGAAATCGATCGCCAACGGCTACCCCGTCTCGACGCCAAGGGCAGTCAGTTGCTGCAACCCCTCTTCGAGTTCTCCGGCGCCTGTGGCGGCTGCGGCGAGACGCCCTACATCAAGCTGCTGACCCAGCTCTTCGGCGACCGCCTGCTGATCGCCAATGCCACGGGTTGCTCGTCGATCTACGGCGGTAACCTGCCCACCACGCCCTACGCCACCGACGCCGCCGACCGCGGTCCGGCCTGGTCCAACTCCCTTTTCGAGGACAATGCGGAGTTTGGCCTCGGTTTCCGCCTGGCCCTGGACCGTCATGTGGCGCGGGCACGGTCCCTATTGCTGGAGCTGGCTGCTGGGCTGGACGGTGATTTGAACGGTAATTTGGAGAGTGATTTGGACAGTGGGCTGGCGGCGGGGCTGGCGGCCGCCCTGGACGGCGATGGCCCCTACGACGAAACCGAGCTCAGCGCCCAGCGGCGGCGCTTGGAAAGGCTCGACCAGTGGTTGGTCGACGGCGGCGCCGAGGGTGATGGCGTGGGTCGCCTGCGTGCCACCTTGGCCTATCTATTGCCCAAGAGCCTGTGGCTGGTGGGGGGCGATGGTTGGGCCTACGACATCGGCTACGGCGGGCTCGACCACGTCTTGGCCAGCGGTCGCGACGTCAACGTCTTGGTGCTCGACACGGAGGTTTATTCCAATACCGGCGGCCAAGCCTCCAAGGCGACGCCGCTGGGGGCCGCAGCCAAGTTCGCCGCCGCTGGCAAGGACAGCCCGAAAAAGGATCTGGGCATGGAGATGATGACCTATGGCCACGTCTACGTGGCGCAGATCGCCTTCGGGGCCCACATGAACCAGACCGTCCAGGCCCTCCGGGAAGCCGCCGCCTATGCCGGGCCGTCGTTGGTCATCGCCTACAGCCCATGCATCGCCCACGGTTATGACCTGCGTCACGGGGCGGTGCAACAGCGGCGGGCGGTGTCCAGCGGCGCCTGGCCCTTGTATCGATTCGATCCGCGGCGGGCCGCCGTTGGCAAACCCCCCTTGCATTTGGACTGCAAACCGCCCAACACCTCGATGGCCGAGTACATGCGGGCGGAGGCTCGGTTCCGCATGGTGGAGAAGCAGGACCCACAACGTTTCAAGCACCTTCTGCGACGAGCCCAAATGCAGGCCGAGCGTCGTTGGGATGTCTACCGCCAGTTGGCCGGCATCACCCTGGGGCCGCCGGAAACAACGCCGACAGACCGAGTGACGACCACCCAACCCGGAGGAGAGCAGTGATGGACCTCAAAACCACTTATTTAGGCTTCGAGCTGGAGCACCCGTTGATGCCAGGGGCCTCCCCCATGGTGGACGATCTCGACACGGTGCGCCGCCTGGAGGATGCGGGGGCGTCGGCGATCGTGTTGCACTCTCTGTTTGAAGAGCAACTCACCGGCGAGCAATTGGTCACCCACCATGCCATGGAGCAGGCGGCGGAATCCCACGCCGAGGCCCAGTCCTACATGCCCAGCCCATCGGACTTCGCCCTCGGGCCGGAGGAATATCTCGATCAACTGCGACGCATCAAGGAGAGCGTCGCCGTGCCGGTGATCGCGTCCCTCAACGGCAGCAGCGAAGGGGGATGGCTGGAATTTGCCCGTCTCTTGGCGGAAGCCGGTGCCGACGCCTTGGAGCTCAACGTCTATCGTCTCTCCAGCGATGTCAACGTGAGCGGGGCGGAGGTGGAAAAGCACACTTTGTCGATGGTGCGCGACGTCAAGGCGGCGGTCGCCCTGCCGTTGGCGATCAAGCTGTCGCCGTACTACAGCGCCTTGGCCCACTTCGCCGCCGCCCTCGACCGTGAAGGAGCCGACGGTCTCATCCTCTTCAACCGCTTCTACCAGGCGGATATCGACATCGAGTCTTTGGAGTTGGTGCGAAGCCTGCGTTTGTCCGATCCCGCGGAGCTGCTGTTGCGGCTGCGTTGGCTGGCCATTCTTTCAGGGCGGCTCAGTGCGTCCTTGGCGGTGACCGGGGGTGTGCACAACGTCGTCGACGTGATCAAGGCGGTGATGAGTGGTGCCCACGCCGTGCAGTTGGTGTCCGTCCTGTTGCGCCATGGTCCCGAGCGCCTCGCCACCCTGCGTCGCCAGCTGGCGGAGTGGCTGGAGGAGCACGAGTACGAATCCCTGCGTCAGATGCAAGGCAGCATGGATCTGCAGCGTTGCCCCGATCCGCAGGCCTACGAACGAGCCAACTATGTCAACATTTTGCAAGGCTGGCAGCCGAGCTCTTGAGCGGCCGCGGCTTGCGACGTCAGCCCGAGGTGGAGAGAACGATATGACCGTCGATGCAACTGCTCAGCCGAGCTACGTTTGTGGTGTTGGAGCCGCGCCGCTTACCTACCAGACGGTGGGTCGGACCTTCGACGCCGCCGCCGGGCGCTGGCCGGACCGTCCGGCTTTGGTGGTCTGTCAGACGAGCCGCCGCTTGACCTATGGTGAGCTGCAGCAGGAAGTTGATCGGGTGGCCACCGGCCTCCTGGCCCTCGATCTCCAGGTGGGGGACCGGGTGGGCATCTGGGCGCCCAACTGCCTGGAGTGGGTGCTCATCCAATATGCCACCGCCAAGGCGGGTTTGATCCTGGTCAATATCAATCCCGCTTGCCGCATCGGCGAGCTCGAGCATGTCTTAAAAACGGCGGGCTGCAAGGCGTTGGTGCTGGCCGATCGCTTCAAAAGTAGCGACTACACGGCCATGGTCCGACGCCTGGCGCCGGAGATCGATGGCCGCGGTCGGGACGATCACCTAGCTGTGTTGCAGCCGGGCAAGCTACAGGCGGCCAAAGTGCCGTCCCTGCGGACAGTGATCCGCATCGCCGAAGACGTGCAACCGGGTTTTCTGCGCTTTAGCGATCTGCCCACGCCGGTCGACGCAGCGGCCCGCCGCGAGCTCGATCGCCTGGCGGCTGTTCTCGATCCGGACGATGCCATCAACATCCAGTTCACCAGCGGCACCACCGGTCTGCCCAAGGGGGCGACCCTCAGCCATTTCAACATTCTCAACAATGCCTTTTTCGTCGGCCAGGCCATGGGTCTGCGGGCCGAGGACCGCATTTGCCTGCCGGTCCCCCTCTATCATTGTTTTGGCATGGTCTTAGGGCTGCTTGGCGGGCTGACCCACGGCGCCACCTGCGTCTTGCCGGGGGAGGGCTTCGATGTCGAGGCCACCTTGGCGGCGGTAGCCGAGGAACGCTGCAGCGTCCTCTATGGTGTGCCCACCATGTTCATCGCCGAGCTCGACCATCCCCGTTTTGGCGACTTTGACCTCAGTAGCCTGCGCACCGGCATCATGGCGGGGGCGCCGTGCCCCATCGAGGTGATGAAGCGGGTGGTGGGGGAGATGCATATGGCGGAGGTGACCATCGCCTACGGCATGACCGAGACCAGCCCGGTGAGCTTTCAGACTCAGCCCGACGATCCCCTGGAACGGCGGGTCTCGACGGTGGGCCGGGTACACCCATGGGTGGAGGTGAAGATCATCGACGAAGCCGGACGGGTGGTGCCGCGGGGCCAACAGGGGGAGTTGCTGACCCGTGGCTACTCGGTGATGCGTGGCTACTGGGGCGACCCGGAGCGCACCGCCCAAGTCATCGACGAAGCCGGTTGGATGCATAGCGGTGATCTCGCCACCCTCGACGCCGAGGGGTATTGCAACATCGTCGGGCGGGTCAAGGACATGATCATCCGTGGCGGCGAGAACATCTATCCGAGGGAGATCGAAGAGTTCCTCTACCGGCATCCCAAGGTCCACGAGGTCGAGGTCTTTGGTGTCCCAGTGCCGCGTTTGGGCGAAGAGGTGGTGGCCTGGGTGATGCTGAAGGACGGCGAAAGTGCCAGCGAAGAGGAGATCCGCGACTTCTGCCGTGAGCAGATCGCTCACTACAAGGTGCCGCGCCACATCAAGTTTGTCGACGCCTTCCCCACCACCGTCACCGGCAAGGTCCAGAAATTCCGCATGCGGGAGCTCATGCGGCAGGAGCTCGGGTTGCAGGAGATCACTTCGGCGTGAGGGGTCCGCTAGCAGCCAGTCGAACCTCGACGGCGCTGAGCATGTCCGGATTCTCCTCCATCACGTACCAGATGCCGATCAGTAGAAGGATGAATAAGAAGAGGCTGAAAGCCAGCTTGATCAACTTCTTGAGCAGGCTGAAGAACATCAAGAACGCCGCCAGGGCTAAAAATCCAACAATGATCCAGGACATGGTTCTCCTCGCTTGGGGTTGCGGATGATGATTGTCGTCCGCGGCCTGGGAAAAAGTGCAGCGGACACTTCAAAATAGCATCGATTGGATTCGGCCAGAGCCGATGGCCGTCCCAGGAAAGCTTCCTCGGCTGATCGGTGGGGGTCATGGAGTTTCGAGTCCTTCCTCGGGCTGGCTGATGGGGAGCTCGAATACAAAGGTGCTACCCGAGCCGAGACCTTCCGACTCCAGCCAAATGGTACCGCCGTGGGCCTCGATGATGCGCTTGACCAGGGCCAGGCCGATGCCCGTACCCTCGACTTGGGGGTCGAGACGCTCGAACAGGCCAAAGACCTGATCCAAGTACTGCTCCTCGACGCCGATGCCGTTGTCCCGAACGAAACAAACCACAAGATCCTGACGGCGCTCCCGCAGGCCCACCTCGACCCGTGGATTGGCCTGCGCGCCCATGAATTTCATGGCGTTCTCGAGCAGATTGGCCAAAGCCTCTTGCATGCGCAAGCGATCCACCTGGACTTCCGGCAGATCGTCGTCGACGATCCACTCGATGCTGTCGCGCCTGAAGTCGATGGCGAGCCCCTCCAGCGCTTGGTCAACGACTTGGGCCAGGGGTGTGGATTCCGGCATATTGATGATGCGTCCGATGCGCGACAGCTCCACCAACTCTTCGAGCATCTGGTGCATGTGGGCGGAGGCACGATCGATGCGGTCGAGATCGTTGAAAAGGTTCTTGTGGGACGTCTCCGGCAAACCGTGGCGGATCAAACCGATGAAGTTGCGGATGGTTACCAGGGGATTTTTGAGGTCATGGGAGACGGTGTAGACGAAGCGTTCCAGCTCGGCGTTTTTGCCTTCCAAGTCGGCACTGATGGAGCGCTGTTGGCTGGCGATGGCCCGCTCTCGCTGGAGCTTCTGTCGTTGCCAGTGGATGGCCCCGGCAATGGACGCGGCGACGGCCAAGAGATAGAGGGCGTGAGCCCATACCGTCCGCCACCAGGGAGGGTGGATGAGCAGCTCGATGGAGGCCCCCTGGGTATTCCAAAGACCATCGTTGTTCGAGCCGCGGACTCTGAAGGTGTAGCGCCCGGGGGCGACGTTGGTGTAGCTGGCGTAACGCCGTGGTCCCGGGCGACTCCATTTTTCCTCGAGACCTTGAAGACGATAGGAGTATAGGTTTTTGTCGGACCGTGTGTAGTTGAGGGCGGCGAACTCAAAGGAAAAGAAATTCTGGCGATGGGTCAGCTCGATGAGACCCCCTTGCTGGACGGTGGAGGGCAGTAGATTCTCGTCCTCCTCGATTTCCAGGGAAGTCAGGACCACCGGCGGTTCGAACGGGTTGTCGTGGATCGTCTCTGGAGCAAATCGGTTGTAACCGTGGGTGCCTCCGAAGTAGAACCTGCCCTCGCTGTCCTGAAACGAGGCACCGACGTTAAACTCGAGGTTTTGCAGGCCGTCGTCACGGTCGTAGCGAATCCAATGGTCGGTCTCGGGTGTGAATCGCACCAGCCCTCGGTTGGTGCTGATCCAGAGACGGTCGAAGCTATCGAGCTGCAGGCCGTAGACGACGTTGTTGCCGAGGCCGTCCTCGGCGGTGAAGCGGGTGAAGGTCCGGCTCTGCCGATCGAAGCGGTTGAGACCGCCGCCCGCCGTGCCGATCCAAAGGTTGCCTTGCCGATCTTCCAGCAGGCCCCAGGCCTGAACATGGCTCAAGCTCTGAGCATTCCCCTCTTGCGGCCCATAGCGGGTCAGATTTTGGCCGTCGTAGCTGTAGAGGCCACTGTTGGTACCGAACCAGATGAGACCCTCTCCGTCTTCGAAGATATTCATCACCAGCCGCTCATTGCCCGCCGGAACTTTGGCCAGGAAGGGCTCGAACGGCTCGATGGTTTCGCTGGTCGGGTCGTAGCGATGGACGCCCCTGGCGGTGGCGATCCACAGGAGACCGGTGCGATCTTCCAATAGGGAAAGGACACGATGGTTGTCATGGGTGCGGGGAACCAGCTGCTCTTGAAAGTGGGTAAAGATGCGGCGAGAGGGGTCCAGGCGATCGAGCCCACCACCCGAGGTGCCGATCCATAGGTTGTCCCCGGCATCGACCAACAAACAGCGGACACGGTCGCTGGCCAGGCTGTTGTTGTCCTCGGGATCATGGCGCCAGTGCGAGAAGGTGCCCGAGGCGGCGTCGAATCGATTCACACCGCCGCCGACGGTTCCAACAAACAGGTTGCCCCCCTTGTCTTCGGCGAAACTGTAGACGGTGTCGTAGTACAGGGAACCCGGATCCCCGTCGCGGTGATGGTAGTGCTCGAAGTGCGGACGATCAGGAGCAAAGCGATAAACGCCAAAAAATTGGGTACCGAGCCACAGGGCACCCTCGCTGCTGACGGTCATCGAGACTATTCGTTTCTTGGCGGGGGAGGCATCCGTCGCAAACTCCTGAGCCACGAAACGGGCCGCGGCCGAGTCGAAATCGAACAACCCCCCCTCGCTACCGACCCACAGGCCTCCCTTGCCGTTGGCGGCCAGGGTGCGAATCCTATTGCTCCGCGCCGCGGGATCGCTGGGCTCGGGAAGATAGTGGGTGAAGGTGCCGTCGGCCCTCAGACGATCCAAGCCAACCCGGGTGGCGATCCATAGATTGCCGTCGCCGTCTTCGAGCATGGCGCTGACGGCATGGCTGGCCAAGGACGACGGCTCCCCTTCCCGGTGGCGAAAGTGCTGGATGCTCTGGCGATCGGCGCTCACGCGGTCGAGGCCGCCTGCGGTGGCGATCCACAGATTGCCGGCCGAGTCTTCCAACAAAGCGAGAACCTTCGGATGGCTCAGGGAAAGAGGTTGTGAAGGATCGTCGGGGAAGCGGGAGAAATTCCAGGGCTCGTGGCCGTCGAGACGATTGAGGCCCTCGTGGGTACCTATCCAGAGGACCCCCCGGTGATCGGAGAGGAGGGCGGTGACGGTGTCGTTGCTCAAGGAGCGCGGGTTCCCCGGCTGATTTCGACTGTGGGTGAAGGTACCGCGCTGACCGTCAAAGAGGTTGAGGCCCCCGCCGCCGGTACCGATCCACAGATTGCCATCGTCGGTCTGCAAAAGGCATCTGATCAGGCGATGGGACAAGGAGCTCGGATCGCCGGGGTTGCTATAGAAGACCTTGAAGTCGTAGCCGTCGAAGCGATTGAGCCCGTCCGAGGTAGCGAACCAGAGGATGCCGTGGTGGTCCTGCAGGATCGACCAAACCGACACCTGCGACAATCCGTCGAGGTTGCTGAAATGGTCGAATCGGTGCGGCTCTGCAACGCCGCTCTGGATCGATGCCCCGCGCTCCGCAGCCACCGCAGTGGCCCACAGGAGTCCGAGACTGCAGCAAGCAATGTGGATCGCCCGGCGGTTGAAGGCACGGCTTAGACCGGATAGCGGCGTCCGGCCGGCGGTCCGCCGGGGTTCTTGTTGTGCACATATCGAAAGCAAGGGGTCTCCGTTCCCTCGATCCTGGCCGTCGACGCTCCCTACCCATCGGAATTCATCGGCCGAGTTTTTTGCGAGGCGTGGCTCTATCTTACCCCCGGTTCGGATGGCAGCATGACAGGTGCACGAGGTTGGCGGTTAAAAGACAAATATGACCCTTAGATCTCTCTCCTCGAGGCTCGACCGGTGCGCCTCGAGGTGAGAGACTACCGGGTGATGGGTAAAGAGGACATCGACGGTTGGCGGAATTTGGAGACGACCACTGCTTCCGAGCTGGCGGATAGCTCGCTCCGCTCGGCGGCCCTCGACGTGCCAGCCTTGACTATACTTTGCCACCCCGACGCCGAGCGGGTCGGAGAGGTGGCGGCCTTGCCGGCCCTGCGTCGGAATGGCGAAGCCCTGTTGTCGCGTTTGGAGCCGCACTTCGAGCCGCTGGCGGGCCAAGGCCTGGGCGACCGGGTCGCGATCGACCGGGTCGCGATCGACCGGGTCGCGGGCGACCGGGTCGCGGGCGACCGCCGACTTCCCCTCTCCGACCACCGTTTGAGCCGCCAGCCGGTGCGCCTGCTGCGGCGCCCCGACGGCGGTTTGCGCCTCGATGCCACGGCGACGCGGACCCGGCTCGTGGTTGCTGGGGAGGTGGTGGACGGCGTCTTGGATCTCCATCCCGCTGCCTTGGTCGACGGCGTTGTGCTGTTGTTGGCGTCACGGGTAGCCCTTCTGCTGCACACCGTGCGCCCGTCGGTGGTGCGTCCACCGGCCTATGGCATGGTGGGGGAGAGCAGCGCCATGCTGCAGCTCAGGCGGGAGATCCAACGGGTGGCGGATCTCGACTTTCCCGTCCTCCTGCGGGGGGAGTCGGGGAGCGGTAAGGAGCTCGTGGCGCGGGCCATTCAAGGGGCCAGCCGTCGCCGCGACCGGCCCTATTTTGCCGTCAATGTGGGGGCGATTCCCACCACCCTGGCGGCGGCGGAGCTCTTCGGGGCGGCCAAAGGCGCCTTCAGCGGAGCCGACAAGCGGCGTCTGGGTTACTTCCAGAGGGCCGACAGCGGCACCCTCTTCCTCGATGAGATCGGCGAGATGTCAACGCAAGTGCAGGCATTGCTGCTGCGGGCCCTCGAAAGCGACGAAATCCAGCCGGTGGGTGCGGAGCCACAGAAAGTGGACGTGCGGGTCATCGCCGCCACCGATGCAGATTTGGAGCAGGCCATCGCCGACGGTGGTTTCAAGGAGCCCCTGCTGCATCGGCTGGCCAGCTATGAGATCGAGTTGCCGCCGTTGCGCCGACGCCGTGACGACATCGGCCGGCTTTTCTTCCACTTCCTGCGCCTGGAGCTGGCGGCCCTAGGGGAATCGGACCGTCTGCGGGTGGATGGGCACCGGCGTCCTTGGGTGAGCGCCGAAGTGGTGGCCCGCCTAGCGGCTCTGCCTTGGCCGGGCAATGTTCGGCAGCTACGCAATGTGGTGCGACAGCTGGCGGTGGCCAGCCGAGGCTCGCAGACCATGGAGGTGGGCTCGCGGGTGGAAAGCCTGCTGGCGGCCTCTGAGCCGGAAGCGGCGTCGCAAGGGCCGGAGGTGGCCGCCGCCGGTGCATCGGCGGCCGGTTCGCCTTGGACCGCGTCGCCGACCTCACCTCGACGGCGGCGGGCCAGCCAGAGCTACCGTGATCCCGGCGACGTCGACGACGACGAGCTGGTGGCGGCGTTGCGAGCCCACCAATTCCGCCTTCAACCCACGGCGGCGGCCCTCGGTATCTCGCGGGGCTCCCTCTATGGATTGATCGACGGCTGCCCGTTGGTGCGCAAAGCCTCAGACCTCGGACCGGACGACATCGAAGCCGCCCGTCGCCGTTGCGGCGATCGGCCTGAGGCGATGGCGGCCGATCTTGAGGTTTCGAAGCAAGGCCTCAAGATGCGGCTCAAAGAGTTGGGGATGAGCTAGCCTATTCGAAGCTGCCGTCGTTCCAGACCCCTTTGCTGATCGGTCCGCTGGGGCCGTTGTTCAGGCGGCACTCCCCCGACACCACCTCGGCGCCGCAACCTTCCTTGGTATTGCCCCAGCGGTAGATCGGACCACTCAACGGATCTGCCGCATCGCCGCTGCCCGGATCCTTGAAATCGTCGCTCATCCAAGTGGGCCAAGGTGGCTCCCCCAGCCCCGCTTGGGCAGCGAAATCGAAGGCGACCAGGCGTTCCCAGGTATTCCACACCGTGCCTTGGCCACAGTGGTCCACTAGATTGCCGAGCAGGCCGAGCTTCTTGTAGGTGTGATCGCCGGGATCTTTCCACAGCCCATGGGAGCCCTTGGCGGCGTAGACGACGGGGTGCGTTCCCACTTTCTCGAGGGCCGACCAGGGGTAAGCGCCGCCGAAATCATGGGCCGAGATATAGGCTTGGCTTGGCCCCCAAGTGCCCTCGCTGCCGGGCTCGCCCGGGGGCTCCAGCCGCACCGTGATGTGCTCCCAGTCCCCGACGTGGTTGCCCCAGATCGTATTGAGGATCGACTTGCCGCGGTTGTAGGGAAAGTAGAAAAAATACACCAGGTCGACCGCTTCCCCCTTGTCGACCCAAAAAGCGTAGGCCGGGGCCGACTCCAAATGACCGCCAAAAAGGAGCAGAGAGTCGTCGGAGGGGCTGTCGAGGACCTCTTGCGTACGCAGCCAGAATTGGCCGTCATCGTCGTTTCGATAGCGCACCAAATGGTGTGCCGCCCATTCGACGGAGGCGGGAAAGCTCTCTTCCCCGGGTGCCAGCCAGACCTGTGGGGCATAGGCGGTGAGCAAGCTAAGCTTGGTGGCGTCGTCCGTCGAAGGGGCGGTTGGGCTGGCTACTGACGGTGGACCGTACGACAGGCAACCGAGGGCTATGAGCAGGACGGCCAAGGGTCGAGGGGTGGAAGGCATGGGATTCTCCTGAGGTGGGATGGGGACGGGAACAAGAACCGCACCGGCCATCGGCTGACCGGTGCGGAGGCGCCGACGACGAGGTGCCGCTTACTTGAGGGCGAAGAAGTTTCCGGCGGACGGCGGGGAGTAGGTGCTGGAACCGTAGAACAGCCCCAAGCTCTGGTAGTCGTTGGAGAAGCGCACGCCCCAGGAGGAGAAATCCCGGTCGCCGCCGGAGCCGTGATCAGCCCAGATAGAGCTACCGACCTCTGCCCGCACCACCAGATCGGCGCGGACGCAGACCACCTCGTCCAAAGCTGGCTTGTTGTAGCCACGCTGGGCGACATCGCCGAGGGCGACGTAACCATCGGCGCAGACGGGATGCCAGACGGAGCCATCGGCGTCGGAACCGGAGCCGCCATCGTTCCAAATGAGAGCGTAGTCGACGGGTTGGACTATGGCGCCCTCTACCAAGGCTTTGATCACCATGGTCGCCTCAGACGGAGCGTTGTGACCTTGCTTGGAGTGGTGGCCGAGGCGATACCAGCCGGGGCCCGGCATCGGCCGCCAGAACGAGCCGTCGGCATTGGCGCCGCTGCCGGCATCGTTCCAGATGGGGTCGTAGTTGGTGATCAGGTCGATTTCGAAGCTTTGGGCGGAGGCTTGTAATGGAAGCAGCATGGAGAGTCCGAGCAAGACGGCGAGGACGAGAAGGGGGCGATAGGAACGGACCGGGTGGTTGGATGGCGATTGGCTCATGGCGAGTCTCCTGAAGTTAGTTGATGATCTCTGTCGGTCTACAGGGGACCTATAGAGCAACCACCGTGCCAGCTCGTCAAGATGACGCAAATCCGCCCTGGGAAGGCCTTTCGACCTGTCTGGTGAGCGCAAACAGAGTGTCAGGAGTGTCAGCGGCGTCGCAGATGACAGTGTCAACAGGGGTGGTCTTCTGCGGCCCTAAACTAAAACCGCTTGCAGATCTTCCCAAGTCAAGATCTGACCCGCTTCGAAGCCACTGGACGGATCGTCGTAGACCGGGAAGAAGAGAAACGGCACGTGCTGCCGAGGCGCCCCGACCACTTCCATCATCAACAGATACTGGCGGGCGTCCGGCAGACGCAGCATGACCAAGGGCAAGTGGGTCAAGTGACGGGAGGCGAGGATCTCCTGGCCCCGTACCGTCAGCCGCACCCCTTCGGCCAACAGTCCGTTGAGTCGGTGGAAAGCTTGGACCAAGTGGGAGCGGCCGATGCGGATCACCTTCCAATCGCTGTCCTGCCAGTTGCGGCGTACGGTGATCGAGGTCAGGTGGCCCTTTTCTCCACCGATCATAATGACCGCCCGATTGAAATCGGAGAAAACTCTCAGCATAACCTCGTCGCTCAAGTCGGGCAGACGGGATGGCAAATTCAGCACCGGCAGGAGGTGGAAGAAGTGGAAGTGCTCCGGATCTCCGGGATCGGAGCCGAAGATTCCCAACTCATCGCCGAGGCGGGCCCCGGGCTGGGCCAGGGACTTGAGCAGGCGGATGGCTTCGCCGACGACTTGATTGCGCTGCGCCGAGTCCCCCAAGGTCTCGAGGAACCCGTCCCATCCCGAGTTTGACGCTTGGGGTTTGTCCTTGGGGGGGACGGTTGAGGCTGGCAGGCGGGGCGTCGGGTATTGGATGTGGGGCCGAGGGGAGGGCTGAATTTCGAAATAGGAACGCCAAGTGCCGGCCATGCCGGTGGCATAGTGCCGGTAGGAGATCAGAGAACGGTCACCGCCGTCCTGGCCGGTGGGCCAGGGATCGTGGGCCACCAACCACAGCACTTCGCCGACCGTCAAGTAACCGACGATGACCAGCATGTGGCCTCTACCCCCTCCGTAGTGCCAGGAAATGGCGAATGGACGGCCAGCCTTGATCTCGGCCTGCACTTGCTGCGGGCTCAGGGTATCGGGAGCCGACACCACCGTCGCTTCAAAACCCCAGGACTCGAAAGGGGGCCAGCCCCCGCTGTTGAGCTGTTGCGGCGTCAGACGGTCGCGCCATAGGGGATCGACGCTGCGCGCCAAGGCCAGCTGCGCCGCCGCCGGGTCCGTCGGCAAATTTTCCTGGCCGTGAAACTGTAGGATCATCTGTGCCGTCGCGGCCCAGCACCACTCACTCTGCTGTTGCGGCACGAGCGGTACGTCCGACAGATGACGGTGTTTGATGGGATCGGTCGACCGACCGACATCCCCCAAGGAGGCGTCCCCCATCACCAGGCGGAGCATCCAGGCCAACGA
The DNA here is from genome assembly GCA_029263315.1 of Acidobacteriota bacterium. Taxonomy (GTDB): domain Bacteria; phylum Acidobacteriota; class Thermoanaerobaculia; order Multivoradales; family J023; genus JAJCXR01. The sequence continues at coordinate 68,669 of JAJCXR010000057.1, forward strand.
CATGTCACTCTCGGCTGCAGGACCTTCGACGGCTGCAGGACCTTCGGCGCCTCCCCCCTCCGTAGGCGGCCCCTGGGGAAGGGTGGGACTCTCTGGCCCTGGGAGACCGGTGGCGAGAAACGACACCAAATCGCGGACCTGTGCTAGCTGCGCCACGGTCAGCCGGCGCAAGGTCCGATCGAGGTCGGTTTGGGCCGTCGTCGCTAGATCGACAGAAGAGCTCACAGCCTCGGGCTCAAGGCCCGCCTTCCCCCGTCGGTGGTTGATTCTCGCCGCCGCCGGGGCCACCCGCCGCCAGGAAGGCGGCGAAGTCGCGGACGCTTTGCAGGTGTTGGACGCTGAGCTTGGGCAACAGGGCTGTGATCTCGTCGATCAGAGCCTCCTTGGGATCGGATGTGCCCTTGGCGAGATCCTGGAGAAGCTTCTGCGCTTCGCCCAATCCTCGGGTGAGGGCCTCGATCTTGCGGTTGAGCTCTTGCAAGCTGGTGTTGTTCAATTGCGGTCTCCTTAGTTGATTCGACGGTCACAGGATATCCGAGCTGAGGTGCCGGTTATGAGTGGAATGAGTAGAGCAAAGTCTGTGCCGGTTCGGTCCTCATGGGAGGTGTTTCTCCAATCCCGCCCGCTTGACGGCTTCGAGAAAGAGCGCGTCATGCCAGCCATCCGCCAACAAACCGACCACCATGGGCTCGGCATCTTCGATACGGCCCAGCTTGAGCAAAGCTTGGGCGTGGGTGTCTCGATATTCGATGGCATCCGAGATGGCGGTGATCGGAGCGATGATCTCAACCGCCCTGTGCCAGGCTCGACGGGCCAATTCCGGTTGCCCTTGAAGGGCATAGCCGTCGCCGAGCACCACATGGCTCCAGCTCAGGAAGTTCTGAGGGTCCGGTTCATCTCCAGCCACCTCCGCCAAACGGGTGTTCAGGTCGACGGCGACGGCGAAGGACTCGACGGCGTCATCGAGGGCGCCCCCTTGGGTCTGAGCGCGGCCCATGGATTGATGGATGCGGGCCAGCGCCCCGAGACGGCTCCGCCGGCTCGGGTCCTCGGCCACCAGTTGGGCGAGGAGGGCGGAGCTTCGGCCGAAGAGGTCGATGGCGGCCTGCGTCTGCTGACGCTGCAGCTCGATTCTGCCCAACAGGTTGAGGGTTTCGGCCAAGTTGTCCCGCCAACGGGTCTGGGTCGGATCGGCCCGGCTGAGCTGGTCGTAAGCCTGGCGGGCTGCTGATAAATCGGCATAGGCGGCTGCGAGGTCCTGCTGGTGAAACAGCCTCAGGACGCCGGTCTGGAAATGAATCCAGGCCAGCTTCTGGGGCCAATGGGCGTTGGCCGGATCGCGCTGGGCCAAGCGCTCGGCCAACCGTTGGGCCCGTCCATAGGTCTCGAAGGCGGCGTCGCTGCGCTTCAGGACCCGCTGCATGCCACCGATCATGATGTGACCGTCGAGGGTCAACAGGGCTTGGCGCCACGGTAGATCCTCCGGCGTGGCGCTGGAGTCGAGCTCAGCCAAATGACCTAGGGATTTTTGGCAAGACTCGAGGGCCGTCTGACGGTGCCCCGCCTGATCTTCGAAAAAGCAGATCCAGTATTGGCACTCGGCGAGGCCGAGCTGCCAGCGTGCCGCTTCGGGCTCCGCCGCCGCCAGCAGGGAGGTTGCCCTCAAGGCATCCTGCGCCGCGGCGAGGGCGGCGCGACTATCCCCTTGTCGGGAGAGGGCGAAGGCCAAGCGGAGTTGGCTGCGGCGTTGTCCGTCGCGGGCGTCGAAGGGATCGGAGAGGTCGGTGCCGGAGCTTTCGGACCCGTCGGCGCTGACGAAAAGGGTTTGGGCATCCTCAAAGGAGGTGAGGGCGGCTTCGGTGTCCCCTTGTTGCAGCAGCACATCGCCGATGTTCAACAGGGTGATACCCCGCTTGACCGTCACCTCGTAGGGCTCTTGACGGTGGTCGAGGGCCTCGAAATAGCTCTGGGATCCCCGCGCCGCTTGCTCCAGTAGATCGAGGCGGCCAATTTTTTCGAGGCTCCCGTGGAGATCCCCCAACAGCACGTCGATGAGTTGCTCCGCCTGGGCGCGGTCCCTCTCCGCCTCGGCCCGCGCCACGATGGCTTGCCAGGCGAGAAAACTGACGACGATCAAGAACAGGCTCGACACCAGGGCCGTTGCGGCCAGCAGGCGCCGTCGTCGAGCCGCTCGGCTGACCGCTGCCAGCGTTTCGGCTTCCGCTTCTGCGGCGGCCCGCAAGGCTCGCTCTTCGGCCTGTCGAGCGGCGTGGCGACTGTCCAGGGCGCGCAACTGCTCGGCCACTTGGGAGGCGCTACGGGGACGATGGTCGGGCAGACCATCGACGCAGTCGGCGATGTCCCGTCGTAGCAGCTCATCGTCCACGTCCCGTTCCCAACCGGCCGCCAAGGGGCGTGCCAGATCCGCCACCGTCACTTGGTAGAGCATGACGCCGAGGGCGTAGAGGTCCGACTGAATCGACGGCGGTCGACCGGTCAGCAGCTCGGGGGCCATGTAGAGGTGGGTTCCGGCCTGCTGCGTTGGATCCTCGGCGGTGGCGCCGGTGACCCAGCCGAAGGCGGTGATACCGTGGCTGCGCAGCCGTTGACGGTCGAGGATCTGGCCGATGCCGAAATCCGTCAGCACGGCCCGCGGTGGGCCCTCGGGGGGCTCGGTGATGAGCACGTTGGCCGGTTTGATGTCCTTGTGCAGCACCCCCACCGAATGGGCCGCTTCGAGGGCCGTCGCCACTTGCGCCATGAGCTCGAGGCGGTCGGCGAGGGTCACGTCGGTCAAGCCGCCCCTGGACCTCGACCATTCCTCCAGGTTGCCTCCTGAGGTGTAGGCGGATTCTATGAAATAAGGGGCTTTCTCCAGGTTCCAGTCGATCAAACGGGCGATGTCCCGACGCTCGCCGAGCTCTTCCTTGAGCAGCAGGAAGACGGTGATCTCTCGCTGCAGGGAGCGCAGTCGTTCGGCCTCGTAGCAGAACTTGAAAACCCGGGCCTCGTCGGTTTTGCCTTGCCTGGCCAGCCATACCTCGCCGAAACCGCCTTCGCCGAGCTTGCGCTCGATCACCCAATTGGGACGCTGGGGGATGCCTAAACCCGGGGCCGGACGCCAACCGAGGATCTTGCCTTGGCTGATCACCCGCCGACCGGCGGCGCTGTCCGCCGGGGCCTCGCAAGGGGCCACCTCGGCCAGTCCGACCTCGAAGACCTCGGTGACCTCGCCATTGTCGAGCTGGTAGTCGCCGTGGGCCAGCCAACGTAGATGGTCGATGCCGGCATCCTTTTGCCCAGCCCCGAGGCGCGCCAAGTCGAAGGCGACGCGGCTGAGCAGGATTTGTCGGCGCCCCGCCAAAGCGGCGAGGCGCTGGGCCATGAGGAGAGCTGCCGGATCGATGTCGACGTCATCGTCCTTCGTGGGCTCGCCACGGCTGACCTCGCCGAGGTGGACCGCCATGCGGCCATCCATGCCAGCGCCGGTCACCGCTTGGTGCTCCGCCAGGGCCCGTTGCCAGGCGATGGCGAAGCGCACGCCGCCCCAAGGTAGCTCGAAGAGCCCGGTGCGGCCTGCCTGGGAATCGATGACAACGCCGCCATGGCCTTGAATCAGCCGGTCGATGTCCAAGGTCGGGTCGAGGGTTGCAGTTTCCACATCCCCCAACAGCGTGGTCTCCGGCCTGCGCATCGTCACCAGGGTCATCAAATGCCTGCCGGGGGTCGCCGTCGGCTGCTGTTGAGACATTTCGGGGGCGATGAGGGCGCGCAACCCATGCCCCACCTCCGCCATGCTTTGGGGGCGGCGCTCCGGCCCCTTGGCCAGGGCCTGTTCGACCAGAGCGGCCAAGGCCCGCGGCACCTCCGGCCGCAGCTGACGCAGGGAGGGGGGCTCACCGTGCAGCAGATCATCCACCAGGGCCACCGCGTTGGGTCCATGGAAGGGACGCTTCCCGGTGAGCATCTCGTAGAGCAGCATGCCAAAGGAGAAGATGTCCGTGCGATGGTCCACCGTCTCGCCGAGTAGCTGCTCCGGCGCCATGTAGGCGGGGGTGCCCGGCTGCTGGCCGAGCTCGGTGAGGGGCGGTTGGGCGGGTGCATCGCGCCGCGGGGCGTTGGCGGCTCCGTCCAAGGCGGGCAGCCGCTTGGCGATGCCGAAGTCCAGGACCTTGAGACGGCCGCCGGAGGCCTCCGTCGCCACCATGACATTGGCCGGCTTGAGGTCCCGATGCACAATGCCCGCGGCGTGGGCGGCGGCCATGGCGTCGCTCAGCTCCAGAGCCAAGGCCGCTGCCCGGCGCCAGGGCAGGCCGGTGGCTGGGATAGTGCGAGCCAGGGATGCGCCGTCCACCAACTCCATGACGATGATGTCGTCACCGTCGTGCTCGATCACATCATGGACCGTCACGATGCCGGGGTGATTGAGGGCCGAAACGGCCCGCGCCTCTTCCAAGAAGCGGCGCCGTCGATCGGCATCGTCCACTTGCTGCGGTGGTAGGCGTTTGAGGGCCACCAAGCGTCCGAGCCGACGATGGCGAGCCCGGTAAACAATGCCCATGCCACCGGCCCCGAGCTCGTCGAGGACCTCGTATCCGGCGATGGTTTGACCGATCAACGGAGCGCGTTCCTCTTTATCGGGAGGAGGACACCGATGGACAAAGACGAGGGAGCGGAGCTCGAGATCATGATCTGGGCAGTTTACACGAAGCCGTTGGCGATCCTCTGGTCAAGGTATCCGGCTCGAAGGGTCCTATCAGCCGGCGGCAGAAAAAGATCCCTCCAAAGAAATATCCCACTTCCTGCGATAGCTCGACAGCGTCGCGACAGTAACTTTTTGAACGGAGCGGCCGCTTCCATTCGTCAGTCACGGAGAACGACCCCGGCATCGGCTCGGGGTCGTGTCTCGAAACGATCAAAACCATTTTTTCGAGGAATCGACACATGGAAGCCCAAGCTCAAGCTCAAGAAACCGCTCAACTGCTCACGGACCCGTCGCTCCAAAGTGCTCTACTCGGCGAAGAAATGCAGGCTCTGAACAGCCCGCAACGCATCGTCCTGACGCCGCCCTACGACGGCCGCTATGTCCGCAAGAGTTTTACCCCCGGTGAGAGCTCAGCGCTCGATTCGGCGGACCGGCAGTATCCGAATCCCGGTGAGATCGTCGCTCAATTGTGGAACAAAAAAGATGTCGATGTTTTCGGCTGGATCGAGAGTGGGCTGTGGCGGCAATTCAAGGCCGAGGCGACCGGTCAGCACCGGGTGCTGATTCGTATTGACGCGGGACCGATCACTCAGCGCAATGGTGCCTGGACGTTTGTCCGTGCACTGATGCCGGGCCTCAAGAGTGTCTACGGAAGCGTCACCTCCAATTCCACTTCTTACCTGGCATTCACCGTCAACCTGGTGAAAGGTCAATGGTACCGGCTCTTCGTCATGGGTGGGGTGAATCTTTTCCACCGCCGCTTCGCGCCGCCTGCCTATGGTGAGATCATCGCCACCTTCCCTCGGATCACCGTCGTCCCGACGGCCTATCCACCGCAGGAAGACCCCTTCGACGCACAGTTGCAGAAGGCACTGGCCGACCATGACTCACCGGCCGCCGCCGCCGCCGCCCTGCAAGCCAACATGGGCGAAGGCGTGATCGATATCACCTGATCGGTCGCGGAGTGCATCGGCCGACGATGCATGCCCTCCCGCGGTCGAGTCGATCATCGAGTCGATGCCCAGGGCGGAGGACGGATCTGCAATGTGCAGCCATTCGCCGCCCTTTGGCGTCGAGGTGGGTAAGGCGAAGCGCTCTTCGCGATCAGCCGGGTTGTGCAGAGCGCCGCAGCATGTCGGCGAAGGAGCCGCGGTAGGACCAGGCGAGAAAGAGCTCCAAAGCGAGCACCAAGATGGCGACCGGTAGGCCCGCCGGGTCGAGCAGGGCATGGAATAGAAAGATATTCAGCACGATGGGAGCCAGTAGGGCCAAGGCCAAGGGCACAAAGGCCCCCACCAGAAGCAGGACACCGCCCACCACCTCCACCAACTTGACCACTTGCATCATGTAGCCGGTCTCCAGCAGGGCGCCAAAGAAGGCGGTGGCTTCGGCATTGAGCTCCGGCGCCGGTAGGAAGTTGAAATAGAAATTGATTCCGAAGACGGTGAAAATCAATCCCAAAAGGATGCGAGCGACGAGAACAGCCTTCTGCATAGTGTGCTCCTTTACAAGGCGTCAGGGTGGGTGAACCAAGGCATTGTAACCCGTCGCAAGGCTGGACGCAGCTCTTCGAGATCGGATCGGTTACCCTGAAAGCGGGCCATCGCACATACAATGGGGCCACCCCGACTTTCCGGGGGATGAGGACCTTCGAGATGTTGCGATTGACCGATATTCGACTGCCCCTGGATCATCCGGACGAGGCTTTGCCCGCGGCCCTTGGCGAGCGTTTGGGGATCTCCCCTGAGGCCCTGTTGAAGGTGGAGATCTGGAAACGCAGTTACGACGCCCGTCGTAAGAAGGCCATCTACTTGATTTATATTGTCGATGTGGAGGTAAACGACGAGGCCGAGGTTTTGCAGCGTCTGGGGGCCGACGCCAAGGTGATGCCGCGACCGGACACCACCTACCGGCTGCCGGTGACGGCGCGGCCATCTTCCGAGGGTTCATCGCCAATCTTGAGACCGGTGGTCGTCGGCACTGGCCCCTGTGGCCTCTTTGCCGGTTTGGCCTTGGCACAGATGGGTTTTCGGCCATTGATCTTGGAACGTGGCAAGGCGGTGCGGGAGCGCACCGTCGACACCTTCGGCCTGTGGCGCAAGAATATCCTCAACCCCGAGTCCAACGTCCAGTTCGGGGAAGGGGGCGCCGGAACGTTCTCCGACGGCAAGCTCTACAGCCAGGTCAAGGATCCCGGCTACCGTGGCCGTAGGGTGCTCAACGAGCTGGTGGCGGCGGGGGCTCCTGGGGAGATCCTGTGGCTCAACAAGCCCCACATTGGCACCTTCAAGCTGGTCAGAATCGTCGAGCACTTGCGGGCGACGATCCAAGGGTTGGGGGGCGAAATCCGTTTCGGCGCTCGGCTCGACGATCTCGACATCGAAGACGGTCGGGTGCGCGGCATACGCCTGGCCGATGGCGAGGAGATCCGCTGCGATCATCTCGTCCTGGCGGTGGGTCACAGTGCCCGCGATACGTTTCAGATGCTGCACCGGCGGGGTGCCCACATCGAGGCCAAGCCCTTCTCGGTGGGTTTTCGCATCGAGCATCCCCAGTCGATGGTCGATCGGGCTCGCTTCGGTCCACACGCCGGCCACCCTATCCTCGGTCCCGCGGACTACAAGTTGGTGCACCATGGCAGCCAAGGCCGCTCCGTCTACAGCTTCTGCATGTGCCCCGGTGGCACGGTGGTGGCGGCCGCCTCCGAGCCCGGACGGGTGGTGACCAATGGCATGAGTCAGTACTCCCGCGACGAACGCAACGCCAACGCCGGTATCGTCGTCGGCATTACGCCGGAGGACTACCCGGGCAGCCCCTTGGCGGGGATCGAGCTGCAACGGCGCTGGGAGAGCCAAGCCTTTGTCGTCGGCGGCGGCGACTACCGGGCCCCCGGGCAATTGGTGGGGGATTTCATCGCTGGCCGGCCCTCCAAGGATTTTGGCTCGGTGCTGCCCTCCTATCGTCCCGGCGTGCTCTTGGGGGATCTCAGCTCCACCCTGCCGGGCTACGCCATCGAGGCCATCCGCGAAGCCTTGCCCGCCTTCGATCACAAGCTCAAGGGTTTTGCCATGCACGACGCGGTGTTGACCGGTGTCGAGACGCGGACCTCGTCGCCGATACGCATTCGCCGCGACGAGACGTTGCAGAATCTGACGCTGCGCGGCCTGTACCCGGCGGGGGAGGGGGCCGGCTACGCCGGAGGCATCCTCTCCGCCGCCATCGATGGCCTCAAGGTGGCGGAAGCGGTGGCCTCGAGCCTGACGGCCGGGCCGGGTGGCGCCTCAGGCAGGGTCGTTTGTCGGTAGGTTGAAACGCTGGCAGAGGGCGATCAGATCGTCATCGGCGTTGCCGGTGAACCAATGCCGCTGCCGCAGGCCTTCAACCAGCGGCCCCGCCTTCTCGGGCTGCTGCAAGTGGAGCAGGGCCATGGCGTGGGCCTCCACCACGTAGAGATCGGTCTGGTCGAGGTCGTCGGCATGACGTGCCGCCAGGTCCGCGGCCCGTTGCCAGCTGTCGCGGGCTTCCTGGCTCCGACCCATCCGATCGAGCAACTTGCCGGTCTTGATGGGGATGATGGATTGCCAATACCAAATATCGACATCGGCGGGCTCGTCGGCGGCCAGGGCAGCGATCACCTCATCGGCTCGAAGGTACGACTCCAGCGCCTGATCGAGCTGGCCCATCTGTTGCTGACACTCACCAATGGCCAGGTGATCGATGCCAAAACCCAGCCGCCAGCGTCCTTGGGACGGCTCGAAGGTGAGCAGCCGTTCGGTGATCTGCCGCGCTTCTTCATAGGAGGCGAGGGCCTCGGACCATCGTCCACGGTTTTGAAAGTGATCGCCGAGGCGGCGGTTCTCCCAGGCGAAACCATGCCACCATCTGCCGTTGAAGGTGCCGGTGTCGAGCAGCCCACGGTAGAGCTCATAGGCTTGGCGGATCGCCGCCAGGGATTCCTCGTCGCGCTCCAGCAACTGGTAGATTTGGCCCATGCCTTGACCATGCAGCACCGCCAAACGATAAGGATAGTGGGTATCCTCCGGATAGCGTTGGCTGAGCTCTTGGAAGATGCCGATGCTTTGGCGGAAATAGGGCTCGGCCCTGTGCTCGTCGGTGAAGAGGTGGAACAGGCCGGCGCTGTAGAAGGCTTCGCCCCGGGTTTCGAGCACCGAACGCTCGTCCGGCCATTTGGCGGCCAGTTGGGCGGCCAGGGTCAGGGCATCTTTTAGAGAGGTTTCGGCCTCGGCGGTCCGTCCCAGCTTGGAGAGAATATTGGTGCGTAGGAGATAATCCTCTGCCAACGCCAGTTGCCATGCCAAACGTCGGTGGTCCTCAGCCACCAAGGCGAGGTGCAACTCCATGGCGGCATTGACCGCCTTGAGGGCCTCGGCCAGGTCGCTCTGATGACTCAGCACGGTGGCGACATTGTGGAATGCCTGGCCGCGCAGGAAGGTGCTTTCGCCGAGCGCCCCTTGGGCCGCCGGCGCCGTACGATCGAGGTGCTCGAGGGCCTTGTGGGCCACCTTGCCGAGGATGTCGAGCTTGCCCACCGGTTCGAGCTCGGCGGAGAGATCCTCCAGCATATAGGCCACCAGATCTTCCGCCTGCTCGCGGGCCGCAACGGCCGCCTGACGCTCGCGGTCGAGGTCGAGGGTGTATTTGATCGACAGGCCGATGACCAACAGGACGATGGCGGCGATGATGGCCCGCCGCAGCCGCCGTACCGGCCGTTGACGAATCCAGCGTAGGCGGTCGGCGGCGCCCTTGGCGGTGGGGCGACGGTGAGGTTTCAGGGTCTTCAGCTGATTGATCAGCTGGGTGATGTCGTGATCTTGCCCCTCGACCGGCAGGCTGCGTCCCGCCGCCACGTCCAGCAACAGCTTGGGCAGGGGTTGTCGGCGTCGGTAGGGGGACTTTTCGGTCAGTAGCTCTTGTAATAGGAGGCCAAAGGAATACATGTCGCTAGCCGGGGTGATGGGCTCGCCTTTGGCCTGCTCGGGGCTCATATAGCGTGGCGTGCCCATGACGCTGGAGTCGGAGCCGAGGCGTGCCTCGATCAACGTGCCATCGGGGGTCATGGGTTGGGTTTGGTCGCCATCGCGGGGTGTCTTGGGGAACCGTGGAGGTGGTGCCGACGGCAACTGCGCCAGCTCCAAATCCAGGGACCTGGCAATGCCGAAATCGAGCACTTTGACGTCGCCGTCCAAGGTCAGCATGATGTTGTCGGGTTTCAAGTCGCGGTGGATCACCCCTTCGGCATGGGCCGCCACCAGGACATCGGCAATCTGTTGGGCGACTCCGAGCTTGGCCTTGGCGTCGAGCCCATCGGCCATGGCTTTTTTCAAGTCCTGGCCTTCGACCAGCTCGAGGATCAAGTAGTCGGCGTCGTCTTCCCGAACCAGGTCATAGATCTGACAGATGTTGGGATGGGCGAGGCGGGAGAGGATGCGGGCTTCCCGCAGGATGCGGCCTGCCACTTGATGATTGAAGCGATAATCTTGACTGACACATTTGACCGCCACCCTACGGCCCAGGGTTTCGTCGTAACCGACGAAGACTTCCCCCATGCCGCCCTTGCCCGCCAGCTCGATCAAGCGGATGCGTCCGATGGTGGTGCCGATCAATGTCATGGTGTCTTCAGCGGGGGCCTCCGCCCTTGCTTGCCGTCCAGGGGTGGTCTTGTTCGTTGTTTCAGCAGAAGTCTATCGCGTCCACTGGGCGATGCGGCGTTTGGCGTCAAGTCAGACAGATGGGTTTTGGTCAGCGGTGTACTGGAGAGACCATCTTCAGACGGCCTAGGCTTTGACCGCATCCAGGTGGGTGTTCTAACATTGCGGGTGTTCTAACATTGTATGAACGATCGCGTGGTCGAACGGACTGGAGAAGGCATGATCAGAACACTCAAGAAGCACGGCAACAGCAGGGCCTTGGTGATCGACAAGACGACGATGGAGTTGTTGGGCATCGAGGCGGATACACCGCTACAACTCACCATCAGCGGCAACTCGCTGATCGTGACTCCTGCGGCGATGGGTGTCGGCAAGGAGAAAATCGATGCCGTCCTCGAACAGCTGCGGCCCGAGTATGGGGACATGCTGCGCCGCCTGGCTGAGTAGGAAGAGTGGTGGAGACAGTGCAGGTGAAGAGAAGTCAAGCCTCAGGCTCGAGGTGCGCGTGAAGTTCCTGAGTCTGGAGGATGTCGTCGCGATCCATGACAACACCCTACGTCACGAGGGAGGTCTGATGGGCCTTCGCGACCCAGGGCTTTTGGAATCTGCGGTTTTGATGCCGCAGCAGCAATTCGGCGGCAGTTACTTACATGAGGATGTGGCCGCCATGGCTGCGGCCTACTTATTTCACATTTGCAGCAATCATCCTTTTGTTGATGGCAACAAGCGAACAGCTGTCTTGGCGTCTTTAGTGTTCTTGGCGGTCAATGGTGTCGAGAGGTTTCCTGCTCCTGAAGGCCTCGAACGGATGACCATGGGACTCGCGGCCGGCGAGATCGACAAGGGAGAGCTGACGGGTTGGATGCGCACGACACTGGTTTCTGAGTCTGGCAGCTAGCACCATCCGAGGACTGCTAAACTGCCTCACAATGAGTGAATCCGATTCCCCCAAAAGCGCCGGCGAGGACGTTGCCCGCCGGGTGCTGATCCTCTTTGCCCATCCGGCCCTCGAGAAGTCGCGGGTCAACCGGCGGCTGATCGACGCCGTGCGCCAGCTTCCGGGCGTCACCTTCCACGATCTCTACGAGGCTTATCCCAATTTCATGATTCGGGTCGAGCGGGAGCAGGAGCTCCTGGAGCAGCATGACGTGGTGGTCATGCAGCATCCTCTCTTCTGGTACTCCACCCCGGCCCTGTTCAAGGAGTGGCAAGATTTGGTGCTCGAGCACGGTTGGGCCTACGGTTCCCAAGGCCGAGCACTGCACGGCAAGCTGCTGCTCAGCGCCATCACCACCGGCGGCCGAGAGGCGGCCTACTGCGCCGAAGGGATGAACCGTTACACCATCCGCCAACTCTTGGCTCCCATTGAGCAAACAACGCGACTCTGCGGCATGCGCTACTTGCCGCCATTCGCCGTCCACGGTAGCCACGCCATGCCGGAGCAGACCATCGAAGCCCACGCCAGGGACTATCGGCGAGTCATCGAAGCCCTGCGCGACGATCTGCTGCCACTGGAGTCGACGCAAGGGTTGCGGCGCTTGAACCTGGATTTGGAATCGCTGTTGGGAGCCCAACATGCACAATGAGGGATTCTTCTTCCAGGCCTTTGTCTACCTGGCCGCGGCGGTCATCTCCGTGCCCATCGCCAAACGCCTGGGTTTGGGCTCGGTATTGGGCTACCTGTTGGCCGGTGTGGCCATCGGCCCCTTCGGCCTGGGGTTGATCGGCGAAGAAGGCCAAGACGTCATGCACTTCGCCGAGTTCGGTGTGGTCTTGATGCTCTTCCTGGTGGGTCTGGAGCTCCAGCCCACACGTCTTTGGCGGTTGCGAGGCCCCATCCTGGGGCTTGGTGGTTTGCAGGTGGCGGTGACCACGGCACTGTTGGCCGGCGTTGCTTTGGCGGTGGGTCAGCCTTGGAGGGTGGCGGTGGCCGTGGGCTTGATTCTTGCCTTGTCGTCCACCGCCATCGTCCTCCAAACCTTGGCCGAGAAGGGGTTGATGAAGACCGAGGCCGGGCAGAGCTCCTTCGCCGTGCTGCTCTTCCAAGACATCGCGGTGATCCCCATGCTGGCGTTGATGCCCTTGCTGGCCCCATCGACCCTGACCACCGATGGAGAGGCGGCAGCCGGCCACGCTGCGGCCGGCCACGCTACGACCTGGATCGATACTTTACCCACCTGGTCGCAGCCGTTGGTGGTGCTGGCGGCGGTGGTCCTGGTGGTGGTCTTCGGAAAGTTCCTGACCCGGCCCATTTTCCGCATCATCGCCAAAAGCGGATTGCGGGAGATCTTCACCGCCGCGTCGCTCTTGATGGTCATCGGTATCGCCCTGTTGATGACCAGTGTTGGCCTCTCCCCGGCCCTCGGGACTTTTCTGGCCGGTGTGGTGCTGGCCAACAGCGAGTACCGTCATGAGCTGGAGGGAGATATCGAGCCCTTCAAAGGATTATTGCTCGGTCTCTTCTTCTTGGCGGTCGGCACCTCCATTGACTTCCAGCTCATCGCCGGCAATCCCGGCGGCGTGGCCGCCATCGTGGCCATTCTGGTGACCATCAAGTTGGTGGTGCTTCTGGCCTTGGCGAAGGTCTTTCGCATGGGTTTGGATCAGAGCCTGATCTTCGCCTTCGCCCTGGCGCAAGCTGGCGAATTCGCCTTTGTTCTGGTGTCCTTCGCCACCCAGAACGGCATCTTCAGCCAAGCGGTGGCGGCACCGTTGATCGCCGCGGTGGCGGTCTCCATGGCCTTGACTCCGCTGCTGCTGATCTTTGCCGAAAAGCTGTTGCTACCCCGGGTCGGTACCACTGAGCAAATGGAGAAGGCGGCGGATACTTTTGATGAAGAAAGCCCGGTGATCATCGCCGGCTTTGGCCGCTTTGGCGGCGTCGTCGGCCAGCTGCTGCGGGCCAATGGGGTCAAGGCGACGGTGCTCGATCTGGATTCCGATCGCGTTGAGCTGCTCCGTAGCCTGGGCATGGAGGTCTACTACGGCGATGCCTCACGGGTTGACCTGTTGCATGCGGCCGGGGCGGAGAACGCCCAGCTTTTGATCCTGGCCATCGACGATTCGGGCAAGATCCTGGAGATGGTGGAGACGGCCAAGAAGCACTTTCCTCATTTGAAGATCTTGGCGCGGGCCACCGACCGCCCGGATGCCTACGCGCTCTTCGATGCCGGCGTCGATCAAGTCTATCGTGAGACCCTCGATACGGCCTTGCGGGCCGGTGTCGACGCCATGAGCATGCTCGGTTTTCGCACTTTCGCGGCGACCCGCTCGGCCCATCGATTCCGTTGCCATGACGAGGAGTCCCTGCGGGAGATGGCCAGCGTGCGTCACGACAAGCAGCGCTACTTGAGCCGCGCTCGCGAGCGTATTCGCATGCTGGAGGAGACGATGAAAAAAGCACACCAGGAAACGGCGGAGCAGCGCAGTGTCGGCTGGGATGTCGATTCCCTGCGCCTAGAGTTTGGAGGTCGGGCGCCGGGCGACGCACCGTCCTCCGCCGAGGACCCGTCCGCTGATGCTCGATGACGGTGCCGGTGAAGCCAGCCTAGAAACGTGACCCTCGGTCCTGCATCGCCTCTTGGTGGGACCGGCTCGCTGGAGCCCGGTTTAGAAGCCTCGGCGCCGCATCGACGGTTTAGGAGCCTTGGCGTCGCACCAAGAGTGAGCTGTCGGTGACCCGGCGTGATCCACCCACCCCTTGACTTTTTTGCTTGTCCCCAATACCGTCGCACAGCCGCGAGGCCATCTTCACCGGCCGTCCCGCAAGGGGGCCATTTCGGGCCGGAATCTTCTCGGTCAGGTCGGTCCAACCACTACATCAAGTCACATTTGGAGTCCTATCCGGCCGCTGACCGACGCGGGCTGGGGCGGAGACAACTTGGAACACGATCATGAGTAAAGACTTACAGCGGATCCGAAATATCGGCATCTCCGCCCACATCGACTCTGGCAAGACGACGTTGACGGAGCGGATCCTCTTCTATGCCCAGAAGATCCACGCTATTCACGACGTCAAAGGCAAGGACGGCGTCGGTGCGACGATGGATCACATGGAGCTGGAGCGGGAACGGGGTATCACCATCACCTCGGCGTCAACGTACGTCGAATGGAAAGATCACCACCTCAACGTCATCGACACCCCCGGTCACGTCGACTTCACCATCGAGGTGGAACGTGCCCTGCGGGTGCTCGACGGCGCCATCCTGGTGCTCTGCTCGGTGGCCGGCGTGCAGTCGCAATCGATCACCGTCGATCGCCAGATGCGGCGCTACAACGTGCCCCGCATCGCCTTCATCAACAAATGCGATCGCACCGGTGCCAACCCCGAGCGGGTGACGGCGGCGCTGCGCGACAAGCTCAACCACAACGCCGTCTTGATGCAGATCCCCATCGGTCTCGAAGCCGACTTCGAGGGTGTCGTCGATTTGGTCGACATGAAGGCGCTGTATTTCCGTGGCGACAACGGTGAAACCGTCGAAGAAGGGCCGATCCCGGCCGAGCTGCAGGAGCAGGCCGAAGCGGCTCGCTCCACCATGCTCGACGCCGCCAGCATGTTCTCCGACGAGCTCTTGGAAGCCGCCCTCGAAGACGCGGCGACGCCGGAGATGATCTATGAAGCCGTCCGTCAGGGTGTGTTGTCCCTCGACTTGACGCCTGTTCTCATCGGCTCGGCATACAAGAACAAGGGTGTGCAACCGCTGCTCGACGCCGTCAACAGCTACCTGCCGAGCCCCACCGACGTGCCCATCGAGGCGGTCGACCTGGACAACGACAACGAGAAGGTCACCCTGACCTCCGATGCCGACAAGCAGACCATCGCCTATGCCTTCAAGTTGGAGGATGGGCGCTATGGTCAGCTGACCTTCGTGCGGGTCTACCAAGGCACCTTGACCAAGGGCGACACGGTCTACCGCGCCAGCACCGGCAAGAAGATCAAGATCGGCCGCTTGGTGCGCATTCACGCCAACTCGATGGAAGATATCGTCACCGCTTCGGCCGGTGACATTGTCGGCCTCTTCGGCATTGACTGCCACTCCGGCGAGACCTTCTTGGGCGACGGCCCGCGCCTGGCCATGACCTCCATGCACGTGCCAGATCCGGTGATCTCGCTGTCGGTCAACCCGGTGGATTCCAAGGCCCAGACCAACATGTCGAAGGCCTTGCAGCGCTTCACCAAGGAAGATCCCACCTTTCGAGTGCGTCTCGACATCGAGAGCGGCGAGACGATCATCTCCGGCATGGGCGAGTTGCATTTGGAGGTCTACGTCGAGCGCATGAAGCGCGAGTACGCCGCCGAGGTGGAGACCGGTGCGCCGCAGGTGGCCTACCGTGAGGCCATCTCCCGCCGTGCCGATTTCGACTACGTGCACAAGAAGCAGACCGGCGGCTCGGGTCAATATGCCCGTGTCATCGGCAGTATCGAGCCCCTCGAGACCGGCGATTACGAGTTCGTCAACGAGGTCAAGGGCGGCAACATCCCCACCGAGTACATTCCGGCCTGCGACAAGGGCTTTCAGTCGTCCTTGGAGAAGGGGCGCCTCATCGGTTTCCCGGTGGTCGGTGTCAAGGCGACCTTGACGGACGGCAACTCCCACGCCGTCGACTCCTCGGACATGGCGTTCATGGTGGCTTCCCGGGCTGCTTTCCGCCAGGCTTATCAACGGGCCAAGCCGCAGATCCTCGAGCCGATCATGAAGGTCGAGGTGGAGGGGCCGTCGGAATTCCAAGGGGCCATCTATCGCACCTTGATGCAGCGTCGCGGCAACGTCTTGGGTTCCACCGAAGACGGCGGCTTCGCCCGGGTCGAAGCTGCGGTACCATTGGCAGAGATGTTTGGTTACTCGACCACCTTGCGTTCTGAAACCCAGGGCAAGGCCGAGTTCACCATGGAATTCCTGAAGTACGGTCCGGCGCCCAGCGACGTGACCGAGGAGCTTCGCAAAGAATACGGTGGCCAGATCACCGAGGAGGACGACTGATGACCGAGGTGATGATCAGCTTGCGCCGCTCGCCGCGTAAGTTGTTGGAGCGCGACGGGCATCCCGGACCGGGACCCGGCAGCATGGCAGTGGTGATGGCCCGCGCCGGAGTCGGCAAGACGGCCTTTCTCGTAGGTGTCGGGCTCGATGCCATGTTGGCCGGGCAGAAGGTGCTGCACATTTCCCTCGACGGTAGCGTCGACAAGGTGCGTGCTTGGTACGACGACATCTTGATGGCGATGTTGACCACCGACAAGAAGCTCGAGCACGCCACCGACATCCAGTTGGCGGTCGAGCGCCGACGCCACATCCACACCTATCAAGGGGACACCTTCACCGTCGAGCGCTTGCGTGATGCGGTGACGATGCTCAGGGACGTCATGCATTTCGAGCCTGAGGTCATCCTGGTGGACGACATGGAAGTCGTCGACCGCGACACCACCGCCGCCATCAAAGAGGTGGCCAAGGAAGCGGGTGCCGAGCTGTGGATGACCTGCCAGATCTTCCGCGACGGTCCGCAGGGTGAGGCCGGGCATCTGCCTCCCCCCGTCGATCAGATCGAGGACTTGACGGACTTGGCTTTCCGCCTCGATTCCTATGAGACCAAGAACAGGCTACACGTGCTCAAGGACCGTGACCAAATGCTCGACGAGGACTTGCATATTCTGCTCGACCCGCAAACCCATTTGGTGACAGTGGCTCTGGGCACCTGAAGCTCAGGACGAGTGAGTCGTCGGAGCCAGGGCCTGCGCCCGGCTCAGACGGTTGAGAAGGGGCAGCGATGGAGGAATCCGTCGCTGCCTTTTTTATGTGTTGCGGTGTGTTGCGGGCGTTGCGGCCTCTTTTCCGGAGGCTGCTAGAGCCCATTCTCCAACAGCTCCTGCAACGAGGCGACGGGATGATCACCGAGGTCGATGCGCACGCAGCGCCGTTCGCTGTCCAGCAGGGCAGCCAGATCACCCGCTGCCTGAGCCCGCAAGAGCAAACCCAGGCCATAGGTTTCCCCCTGGATTTCAAGCTCGGCGTCGGACTGGGCGATCAACTGCACGAAGAGGCCACCGGCTGGACCTCCCTTGTGCAGCTGACCGGTGGAGTGCAAGAAGCGGGGGCCATAACCAAAGGTGGTGGCGACGCCGTAGGCGGTCAACAGGTGGCGTCGTAGGGCGTCGATTTGCTCCTCCAAGGCCTCGTCTCGATCGGCGTAGACCATCAAGGCGACATAGGTGGGTCGTGGCGCTTGGTGCAGGGCCTCCTGCAGATCGTCGGAGACCTCGACGACGGGCAGCTCGCCGGTGGCGTCGTAGAGATCGAGCAATCGCCGGGTTTGAGTCTTGGTGGACTGGACGTCCGGTTGATCGAAGGGTTGAATCTTCATCAGATGCCCGGCCACGGCGGTGGCCATCTGCCAACGGAAGAATTCGGCGCCGAGATCGTAGGCGTCTTCGAGGTCATAGACGACGAGGGGTTGGCCCGCTTCGGCCAAGGCTGCAATCCTCTGCTCAAAAGCGTCGTCGGTATCGCTCAATAGGCGCATGCCGACAAACAGGCGACGGTCGTCATAGGCTTCGGCGTCGATCAAGGGCTCGGCGGTGATGGGTAGGATGCCGGTGCCTTCCTTGCCGGTGCTCTCGGCGATCAGCTGCTCTGCCCACAGCCCGAAATCGGCGATGCGGCGTGAGGTGATCAAGGTGAGATGCGAGCGACCGACGGCGACGGCGGCCCCTAGCAAGGCTCCGAGCCAGGCGCCGGGATTGTCCTTGGCATGGCTGCCGGGGCCGCAGGCGTCCGCCATGCGATGACCGTTGCTCAGCAACCGGTGGGGGTCGATGCCGGCCAGGGCGGCCGGCACCATGCCAAAGCGCGACAGCACGCTGAAGCGCCCGCCGATGTCCGGTGGATTGATGAACACCTTGCGAAAGCCCCTCGCCGTGGCCAGCTCCAGAAGGGGCGTGCCCGGGTCGGTGATGGCCGCGAAGTGGCGGCCCGTGGCATCGCCTAGGGTCGCCTCGCATTCGCCCCAGAAATACTTGAAGAAGGCCATCACTTCGGCGGTGGTGCCGGACTTGCTGGCCACCAAGAAGAGGCTATGGGCGGGATCGACCGACTGTCGCACCCGTTGCACCCACAGGGGGTGGGTGGAGTCGAGCACGTGAAGGCGTAAACCCTCTTCCCTCGAGCCGAAGCTGCTGCGCAACGCCTCGGCGCCCAGGCTCGAGCCACCCATGCCCAGGAGGACGACATCCCGCAAGCCGTCGGCGCGGGTTTGCGCCACGAAATCGAGCAGCTCGACATTGCGTTCCGGAGGTTGTCGCACCAAGTCCAACCAGCCCAGACGATTGCTGATTTCGGTAGGTTCCGGTTTCCATAGGGTATGGTCTTTGGCCCACAGGCGCTCGATGACCTCCTCGCGGTCGAGGTTGTCGAGGAACGTGATGAGGTGGTCCGCGAGATCGTGTGACGCGGCGGTCTGAAAGTAAGCGCGAGTCATGACCCATTCCTCCTCGAGCCACGGGCCGAGCCATCTCGGCTGGGAGCCGCGGGGCATTGAAGGCGGTGCTGCCTCCCCGTGATTTGCCCAGCGGACAATATGACTCTTTGATTGTAGCGGGTCTCTTTCCGAGGCCACAAGGTGACTCTGAATTGGCGATTCAAAAGTGTCTATTGTCCCCGGCTCGATCGGCAGACGATTTCATTCTCGGGGATAACTGCGCTATATTGACAACAGGCGCAGCGGCACGTCGCAAACAGACATGGTCTCCTCGAGACGCGGCGGACGTGATGGGGAGCGGAGACTCGTCAGGGAGATGCGATTGAAGAGTGTACGAGTGACGTTTCCTGGTGCCTTGGGGCACCCCTTGGCAGCCCGTATCGAGGGCGCTGGTCCCACGGCGCGTGCTTACGCGATATTTGCCCACTGCTTTACCTGCTCCAAAGATCTCAAGGCGGTCCGGCGCATCAGTCGCCAACTGGCGGAGCATGGTATTGGCGTCCTGCGCTTCGATTTCACCGGCCTGGGCGAAAGCCAAGGTGATTTTGCAGAAACCAATTTCACCTCGAACGTCGAGGATCTTGTGGCGGCGGCGGATTTCCTGCGTCGCGAATATTCAGCACCCGAGCTCTTGATCGGCCACAGCCTGGGGGGCGCCGCCGTCCTGGTGGGGGCGCAGCGCATCGCCGAATCCAAGGCGGTGGTGACCCTCGGTGCCCCGAGCGGCACGCGCCATTTGCGAGATACACTGTTGCAAAGCAACCCGGAGCTGGAAACAGGTGAGGCGGAGGTGGTCTTGGCGGGGCGAACGTTCCGGCTGCGCAAGCAGCTGGTGCAGGACCTCGAAGAAGATCGTGTCTTGAGCGCCGTTTCTGAGTTGCAACGGGCCCTGCTGATTTTCCACTCGCCGGTGGACACTGTCGTCGGCATCGACCATGCGCGGCGTATTTATCAGGCGGCGCTGCATCCCAAGAGCTTCATCTCCTTGGACGGTGCCGACCATCTGCTGCTGCGCGACCCCAGGGATGCTGCTTACGTCGCCGAGATGCTGGCCGCTTGGGCCAGCCGCCATGTGCTCCCCGGAGAAGCGTCCTCGACGGTTTCGGCCAAGGTCGACGACGGAGTCCCCCTGCAGCCCGGCGAAGTCTCGGTGCGCGGCGGCTCCAGCCTGCAGGTACACATTCAAGCGGGCAGACACCATTTGCTCGGCGACGAGCCCACCCATGTTGGGGGCGAGGACACGGGGCCGGATCCCTACGGCTATCTGCTGACCTCGCTGGGGGCTTGCACGGCGATGACGCTTCGCCTCTATGCCAATCGCAAGGGCTGGCCCCTCGAAGGGGTGGAGATTCGTTTGCGGCATGGCCGTGTGCACGCACGGGATTGTGAAGAGTGCGAGAGCAGCTCCGGGATGATCGACCGTATCGACAAGACGATCCGCTTCGAGGGGGACCTCGACGCTTCGCAAAGGGACCGTTTGATGGAAATTGCCGACCGCTGTCCAGTGCACCGCTCCATGACCTCGGAAACCGTCATTCGGAGTCGTCAGCTATGAAGTTTGATGGCCCAGACGAGAGCATGACGACCTTCGTGCGTCCATTGAAGTATTGGCCGGACGAAGAGGCCGACGAGGACCTGCCGGAGCGCAAGCCGCGCATCTTGGGGCGAGCCGACCATCCCGTGTCCCGCAAGCTGTTCTCGCCTGGCTCGCTCAAGGTCCTCTATCGTCTCAAGAATGCTGGCCACCGGGCCTATCTGTGCGGCGGTGCGGTGCGCGACTTGATGTTGGGCGGCGAGCCCAAGGATTTTGATGTCTGCACCGATGCCGTGCCGGACGAGCTGCGTCGGCTGTTCCGCAACGCACGTATCATCGGACGGCGCTTCCGCCTCGCCCACGTCATCTTCCACGACGGCGTGGTGGAGGTCTCCACCTTTCGACGCACGCCGGACCCCGAGGATCAGCGCAATCCCGACGACTTGTTGATCACCTCCGACAACACCTGGGGGACCCCCAGGGAAGATGCGTTCCGGCGTGATTTCACCGTCAATGCACTGTTCTACAACATCGCCGACTTTTCGGTCATCGACTACGTCGGTGGCATCGACGATCTGAGACAGCGCTTGATTCGGGTGATCGGCGACCCGGACGTACGCTTTTGTGAGGATCCGGTACGCATGCTGCGAGCCTGTGAGTTCGCCGGCCGCCTGGACTTCACCATCGAGCAGCGCACCCAAGAGGCGATCCAAAATAATCGTCAAGAGCTCCTGAAGGCGGCCCCTCCGAGGCTGACGGAGGAGCTTTTACAACTGCTCAAATGCGGACGCGCCGGGGTCTCGGTGCAGTGGATGCTCGATCTCGGGCTGCTCGATGTTTTACTGCCGGAAGCCCTGGCGATGGTCGAAGCTGGGGAGCGGGGCGCCGGCGATTTCAGCGGTATCCTGCCGATCCTCGATCGTCTCTGCCAGGAGGGCCGCGAGTTGCCAGATGTAGTTCTCCTGGGAGCTATCCTCTTGCCACGCATCATGCTGAGGCGTTACGAGGAAGAGAAGGGGCAGGGGCGTTTGATGTCCCTGGAGAGCTTCCGCAAGGCCGTCGACAGCACCCTCGAGCCCTTTCTGCAGCGTTTCGCCCTGGCCAACTACAAGCGTTCTAGTCTGGTGCAGGCTTTAGAAGGATTCCATCGTCTCTGCGATCAACGTTTTACGCCGGGGCAACGGGTGCGCTTCGCCAGCAAGAGTTACTTCGACGATGCCCTGGTCCTGTTCGAGATCTTGGTCCGGGCCACCGGTGAGGGTCGCGATGCCCTGGAGCACTGGCAGGCGGCTCGTCGACAGCGCCCGCGTCGACCGCAACCGCAGGTCGAGACCAAACGCCGCAGCCGACCGCGCCGTCGCCGTCGCCGTCGTCGCGGGGAGTCATCGTGAAAGCAACTCACCTTATCCGTCGACCGCCGGGATACGAAGACTGCAGCGGTTACGAAGACTTCCCTATGGACGAAGACTTCCTTATGTACGAAGACAGAGAGGGATGGCGGGTGGCCAATCTTCAATCTCTGGCATAGGATACCGACTACCCAATAACTCACGTTCGCAAACCGTGTGTCGAACGGGTCAGCCCCATGTCGTGGGCTCGCCAGCACACGGCCCTTGACCGCCGCGAGGAAACTCCATGCAATGGATGATTGAGATTTACCGCTCCGCCATGTTCAAGAAGGTGGTCATGGCGGTGACCGGCTTGATGCTCTTCGGCTTCGTGATCGGCCACGTGGCCGGCAACTTGAAGATCTATCAAGGAAAGTATGTCGATGGAATCCACCAGGGTGAGTACAAGCTCGACGTCTATGCCGAAGGTTTGCGCGAGCTCGGGGCACCCGTGCTCGGCCATGGACAGGCCCTGTGGATTGCCCGCATCGGGCTGCTGCTGGCCGTTGCCCTACATATTTGGAGCGCTTACCAGCTCACCTTGGTCAACCGCCGCGGCCGCCCGCAAGCCTACCAGAAGGTGACACCCCAAGCTTCGACCTACGCCTCGCGGACAATGCGTTGGGGCGGCGTCATCATCCTCTTTTTCATCGTCTACCACATCCTGCATTTGACCACCGGCTCGGTGCACCAGTCCTTCGAGGCGGGCCAAGTCTTCCACAATGTGGTGCGAGGATTTTCCAATCCGCTGGTTAGTGGCTTCTACATCCTGGCCAATCTGGCCCTCGGCCTGCACCTCTACCACGGTATTTGGAGCCTCTTTCAGTCCTTGGGGCTGAACGGTCAACGTTTCAACGACTTGCGGCACAAAATCGCGGTGGCATTTGCGCTCATCATCAGCCTCACCAACATCTCTTTCCCGGTGGCGGTGCTCACCGGGGTCGTCCATCTCTAGGAGCTCTTGAATGGTGCTCGATGCAAAGATTCCTTCCGGCTCGATCGCGACGGTCTGGGACGAACACCGCTTCCAGATGAAGTTGGTGAATCCCGCCAACAAACGCAAATTCGACATCATCATCGTCGGCACGGGGCTGGCCGGGGCGTCGGCGGCGGCGACCATGGCGGAGCTTGGCTACAACGTCAAAGCCTTCTGCTTTCAGGACAGCCCGCGACGGGCCCATTCCATCGCCGCCCAGGGTGGTATCAACGCCGCCAAGAACTACCAGAACGATGGCGACAGCATCTACCGGCTGTTCTACGACACGGTCAAGGGCGGTGACTATCGCTCGCGGGAAGCCAACGTCTACCGTTTGGCCGAGGTCAGCGTCAACATCATCGATCAATGCGCGGCGCAAGGTGTGCCCTTTGCCCGCGAATATGGGGGGTTGCTCGACAACCGTTCCTTCGGTGGCGCCCAAGTGTCGCGAACCTTCTACGCCCGGGGACAAACCGGCCAGCAATTGCTGCTCGGCGCCTACCAGGCGTTGGCACGCCAGATCGAAGCCGGCAAGGTGACGATGTATCCGCGCACCGAGATGCTCGATGTCGTCAACATCGACGGCCACGCCCGCGGTATCGTCACCCGCAACCTGGTCGACGGCAAGATCGAGACCCATGCCGGTGACGCCGTGGTGTTGGCCACCGGTGGTTATGGCAACGTGTTCTACCTGTCGACCAACGCCATGGGCAGCAACGTCACCGCCGCTTGGCGGGCCTATCGACGGGGTGCCTTCTTCGCCAATCCCTGTTACACCCAGATCCACCCCACTTGCATCCCGGTGAGCGGCGAGTATCAGTCGAAGCTCACCTTGATGAGCGAATCGCTGCGCAACGACGGCCGAATTTGGGTCCCTGAGAAGGCCGGAGATTCAAGAGCCCCGAACCAGATTCCGGAGAGCGAGCGCGACTACTACTTGGAACGCAAATACCCGAGCTTCGGCAATCTGGTACCCCGCGACGTGGCGTCGCGCAATGCCAAGGAAGTGTGCGACCAGGGCCGTGGCGTGGGCCCGGGTGGGCTCGGCGTCTACCTCGACTTTGCCGATGCCATCGCCCGCCTCGGCAAAGATACGGTGTCGGCCCGCTACGGCAATCTCTTCGAGATGTACGAGAAGATCACCGGTGAGGACCCTTACGAGGTTCCGATGCGCATCTATCCCGCCGTGCACTACACCATGGGCGGGCTGTGGGTGGACTACCACCTGATGACCACCGTCCCGGGTCTCTATGCCATCGGCGAAGCCAACTTCTCGGACCATGGTGCCAATCGCTTGGGGGCCAGCGCCTTGATGCAGGGATTGGCGGACGGTTACTTCATTCTGCCGTACACCATCGGCGACTACCTGGCCAAACGCATGGGCGACAAGGTGACCACAGAACATCCCGCCTTCGCCAAGGTGCAAGCCGAGGTGGAGCAACGGATCGCCTCCCTGTTGGCGATCAATGGCAACCGCACCGTCGACTCTTTCCACCGCGAGTTGGGAAAGATCATGTGGGAGCACTGCGGCATGGCCCGCAACAAGGAAGGTCTGGAGAAGGCCATCCAATTGATTGGCGACCTGCGGCAGCAGTACTGGAGCGATGTGCGGGTTCTCGGTCAATCGGGCAACGTCAACCAGGATCTGGAGAAGGCCGGGCGGGTGGCCGATTTCTTGGAGCTCGCCGAGCTCATGTGCCGCGATGCCCTGCACCGTGAAGAGTCCTGCGGTGGGCACTTTCGCACAGAGCATCAAACGCCGGAGGGTGAGGCCAAGCGCGACGACGAGAATTTTTCCTACGTCGGGGCTTGGCAGCACGGGGACGGCAAGGCGACGCTGCACAAGGAAGATCTCGACTTCGAATACGTCAAGCTCACTCAGAGGAGTTATAAATAATGGATCTCAAACTGCATGTCTGGCGCCAGAAGGATGCCAGCGATCCGGGCAGCATGGTCGAATATCAAGCTAAGGACGTGAGTCCGGACATGTCGTTCCTAGAGATGCTGGATGTCGTCAACGAGTCGCTGGTACAAAAGGGCGAAGAGCCGATCGCCTTTGATCACGATTGCCGGGAGGGGATTTGTGGCGCCTGCGGCATGATGATCAACGGTGTGGCCCACGGCCCGCAGCGCGGCACCACGACCTGCCAATTGCACATGCGCCATTTCAATGACGGCGATGTCGTCTACATCGAGCCATGGCGTTCCGGCGCCTTCCCCGTGCTCAAGGATTTGATGGTGGATCGCGGCGCCTTCGATCGCATCATTCAGGCCGGTGGTTATATTTCCGTCAACACGGGATCGGCCCCCGATGCCAACGAGATTCCGGTGCCGAAGCAGGCCGCCGACACGGCTTTTGAAGCGGCGGCCTGTATCGGTTGTGGCGCCTGTGTAGCCCAATGTCCCAACGGCGCGGCCCAGCTCTTCACCTCGGCCAAGGTCTCCCACCTCGGTTTGATGCCCCAAGGTCAACCGGAGCGCTGGCGCCGGGTGCGGGGCATGGTGGCACAGATGGAAGAGGAGGCCTTCGGCTCCTGTTCTAACCACCTGGAGTGCGAAGCGGTGTGCCCCAAGGAGATCAGCGTCGACTTCATCGCTCGCATGAATCGCGACTACATCAAGGCGACATTCAAAGGCGACGACAGCTAGTCAATCCCCTTTCAAGGGGTGGTGTCGTCCCAACCGGCGCTGCTGCCCGCCTCGAAACCGTCGGCAAAGAGAGAAGTCGGATCTTCGAAGGGCTCGATACATCCATTGAAGGTATGGGCGGCGACGAACAGATCGATATTCATCATCACTATGGGATGAAACTCGAGGCGGTTCTGGCCGCAGCTCGAGGCTGAGAAGTTGCAATAACTCATCACCGTGCCCGGTCCCTCCGGCGGACAGTTGAAGCCGTTGGAGCCGTCGTAGCAACCGGTGCCGAGGTTCGAGCATTCGTCGAGCGGTGGGTTGTAGCAGTGGGTGTGGGGTGAGCCGTGGTTGTGGCCCAGCTCGTGTCCCACCAGGCGGGCGTCGTTGATGATCGGAAAATTACCGCGAAAGATCTGATTGACGCTGTAGCCACCGCCGGTATTCTGGGACTCGCAGTAGCCGTCGACCCAGGCGATGCCGGAGGCCGAATTGCTGGCGGAAGATTTACCGGACAGCAGCATGGCGAAGACCCGATCCACCGACGAAAGATTGTTCTGCCAGAAAGTGCCGAATTCGTTCAAGGCCGCAGGGCTGGCCGGCGAGTCGGTATTGTCGAACGGGTCATCGTCATAGGTGGGTGGGTTGTCGGTGTCGAGGCGCAGGAAAGTGTCACCGATCAGCAACTGCAAGGCAACATCCCTCTCGTACATGACGTTCATCTCGTTGAAGAGATCCGCCATATAGTCGGTGGCGGCGGTGATGTCGTTGCCGAATTTCAGGTGGTGGAATTCGTTGTCGGTGTCGATGGCGACGACCGCCGTCAATTGTGGAATTCCGAGCTGCGAAGAGCCCACCTGTCGATGGCTCCTCGAAGGGCCGGCGGCCTCGTCCTCAAGGGCCATCGGTCCACCGGCTTTCAGTACAGCAGCCTTCGGTACAGCGGCCGTCGTTCCGCCGGGCAAGACATCGGCGTCGCAATGGGCTTGTAGGGTGGTGCCCGCCTCGTCTTCGGCCCGTTTCACATGGCGCAGCAAATGCTCTCGCGGGTTTTCAGGGCTGAGGAGGATCTCATAGCTCCGGCCATCGGGGCCGAGCAGCAGACCCCGGATATCGCCGCCGTCGGGATCGACGGATAGGGCAACTCCCAGCCGAGGATCACCGGCGCTCCGGCCGCGGAAATAGTGCCGTCGGCTGCGCGGTACCGGTGTGGATCCAGCGTCGCCCATGAGCAAGAGGGTGCTGCCTTCGGCATAGATCTGGCGGCGCTGGAGCCTTACCGGCAACCGCTCCCCCGGTGCCACGGGAAAGCCTTGGAGCTGTAGAGTATCGTCGATCTCGGCATCCTTCAGGGCGGTCAGTAAACCGGTGGGCCACTGGAAGGTTTCGCCGTAGGGTTCGGCGTCGGGGACGGCCAGTAGGGTGCCGATAACCACTTCGGAATCGGCGACGGGGCGTACCTCAGGCATGGCAGCGGCGAGCCACGGGATGCCAGCGAAGCTTCCGAGAGCCAACAAGAAGAGTGTGTGACGAAGTCGAAACATGGTGATGCCTCCGTGATGTGATGTGATGCTAATCATAGCCGAATAGCTATGAATATGTTGGCCAGGGGCCAGGCCACCCTGGTCCAGCTAGCGGGAATCCGTCTTAGGCTGTAACCAGCGTTCGAGAACTTCCTGCAACTCGTGCTGTTGGAAGGGCTTAGAAATATAGTCGTTCATGCCCGCCTCGAGGCACTTTTCACGGTCTCCCTTCATGGCATGGGCGGTGACGGCGATGATCGGCAGGTCCTTCCACCGCCTGTGCCCTCGACGACGGATTTGCCGCGTCGTTTCGTAGCCGTCGAGCTCGGGCATCTGGCAGTCCATGAGCACCAGTGCATAGTCCTTGGCTTCCAAAGCCGCCAGGACCTGGTGACCGTTGTTGGCGGCGTCGACGGGGTAGCCCAGGGCCCGCAGCTGACTGAGGGCCACCAACTGATTCACCTCGTTGTCTTCGGCCAGCAGGAGCTGCACAGCACGGGAGCCAAAGGGGCGGAGGCTGAGACCTTTGGCGGACAGGGGGATTTCGCCAGTCCCCTGGGCTACGGCCGGCGTCAGGGAAAGCTCGAACCAGAAAACGGAGCCTCTGCCGGGCTCGCTGTCGACCCCGATCCGTCCGCCCATGAGCTCCACGAGACGTCGACAGATGGCCAAGCCCAGCCCGGTACCGCCAAAGCGCCGTGAGGTTGAGTTGTCGGCCTGGGTGAAGGCGTCGAAGAGGCTGTTCTGCGCCTCTTGGGGAATACCAATGCCGGAGTCCTTGACCGAAAAACGCAGCTGAGCGCCGGCATCGTCGATACCGACCTGCTCGACCCGAACCTCGATATAGCCTCCGGTGGTGAACTTGATGGCGTTGCCCACGAGATTGATCAGCAACTGGCGGATGCGCGTCGAGTCGCCTTGCAGGCGGGTGGGGAATGCGTCGGTGACTTCGTAGCGCAGATCGATGCCTTTGGAGACGGCGCGCGGAATCAAAGGCTCGACGGCGGCTCTCACCACGTCCCTGAGCCGAAAATCGACGATCTCCAAAGATAGCTTTCCGGCCTCGATTTTGGAGAAATCGAGAATGTCGTCGACGAGCTGGAGCAAACCTTCGGCGGCGGATTTGAGAATCGCGCCGTGTTTTCGCTGCTCCGGTGAGAGCTCGGTGTCGAGGAGTAGGTCGGACATGCCGATGATGGCGTTCATCGGTGTCCTGATCTCGTGGCTCATGTGGGCCAAGAAAGAGCTCTTGGCCTCGTTGGCCGCCTCGGCGGCGTCCTTGAGCTCTTCCAGTTGGCTGGCGCGACGGCGTTCCAAGGCACCGGCCACCAAATCCCCGATGATCTTGGCCAGGTTGACTTCCTCATCGCTCCAACTGCGGTGCGAGGACTCGCTGATCAACCGTAGATAGCCAGTGGAGACCTCCACCGCATTGATCGGAACGGCGATCAAGGAGATGATGCCTTCCTTTTGCAGGGCGGTTTTCTCACCGCTGGCGATCTGCGGAATTTCGTCGAGGGAGGCGAGGCGCAGAGCTCCGTGGCTCTGGAGCTGGGAGCTCAGCCAAGGGTACCGGGTGGAGGTGGCGAGGGGCGCGGACACAAGATGGGAAAGGCCGTCGCGACAGAATTCGTGGGTCAGGGTCTCGTTCCGACCGTCCTCCTCGAATTGAATCAGCTGCATTCGATCGAGACCAAGGAAGTGACTGACTGCACGAAATGACTCGTGAATACTTTCGTCGAGTCTTTCGACCGAGGTATTGGACATGCGGGAGGATACCGAGTTGATCAAGTCATCCAGATCGATACGGTAGCGCAGCGCTTCTTCAGATCGTTTGCGGGCCGTGATATTGGTCAATGTTCCGGCCATGCGGCTGGGCCGGCCCCTCTCATCGTGGAACGCTCGGCCTTGGGTGACCACCCAGCGGGTTTGACCGTCGACCGCCAGACGATGCTCAAAACGATACGGTTTTCCACTGCGCAAGGCACTGCGGGAGATCTTGGCCAAGGCTTCACGATCATCGGGGTGAATGAGCTTGCGGAAGGTCTGGCGCTTGCCGTCGAAACCATCTCTCGGCAGGCCCAGGATAAGGCTGATGCCTTCGGACCAAATAACTTCGTCTTTGACCAGATCCCATTCCCAAGTACCTACCTGGGCGGCGCTCAAGGCCAGCTTGAGATGTTGTTGGCTGCGTTTCAGGGCTTCCTGTGCCTGTTTCTCTTCCGTCACATCTCGAGCGATGGTGGAGAGGTACTCCAGGCGACCATTCTTGGAGTGATGGGAGAGCAAAACTTGAGAGGTGCGATACTCCCGGCCGTCGCGGTGGCGGATGATGGTGTCGCCGGACCAAACACCGTCACGGGTCGCCCCGGGCAAGCCGGCCCGAAGAATGAGCTGGCCGATGTCCGGCGGGTAGCAGTCCAGCAGAGAGCTGCCGGAAATGGGTTCCGCTTCGCCAATTCCCACCATGCGTCGACCGGCGGCATTGAGATAGAGCAACTGGCCCTCGGGATCGGCGATGGCCACGAAGTCTGTGGTCGCCCCTAGGATCGAGATGAAGCGCTCCTGGGCCTCCTCGAGCCTCTTGCGTTCGGTGATGTCGATGTACATGGCCCGGGTGCCGAGCACCAAGCCGTCGTCATCGGTTTCCGGGACAGCTCGCAACAGGGTATCGACGAGACGGCCCTCCTTGGCTCGTAGTTGGCGCTCCTTGGCATCGAGCTCCCCGTCGATGGCCTCGTGGTAACCACCGCGGAAGAGATCTCGCCGTGAGCTTGGCGAATAAAAATCCGCCAACGGTTGCCCGATCACCTCGTCCCGCTGATAGCTCAGGGTATTGAGGAAGAGGTCATTGCAGTCACGGACGATGGGCTGATCGCCGATGGTCCAGGTGACGACACACATGACCGGAGCATCATCGAAGAAAGAGCGGCGATCCCTATCGCGCAGCTCTTCGATCTCCCGCACCCTAGAGCGTAGGTAGAGCAGCTCGGCAAGCAGCTCTTCCCAGTTCTTGCCGTCGACCTCTTCGGTCATCGCCGATCCCATGTTTGGGACCTGCGGATTCCACCAAGCGCTGCCGCATGGAATACCGTCAGTGAGGTGATGAAGAGTTTCCGCATTTCACTTCGATTCGATGGGGTTGGGTGGTTGGGCGTTGGGCGCCTTGGGCCCCTGGCCGGAGGCCGGTTCCACCGAGGTTGGGGGGCTGGCGTCGGGCTGCTTCTGCAAGCCCTCGAGCCCCAGGGCGGCTGCCAGCTCGACGGCCAACTGGCCGGCCGAGGGCCGATCCTCCGGAGCGTGGACCAAGGTGCCGGAAACCAGCTTTTCCAGGGCCTCGGAGCATTCGGGACGCAGGCTTCGCAGGAGGGGAGGGGGTGGCCAGTTTTCGCTGTGCAGCAATTTACCCAACCCCTGCTGGCCGGAAGGTATCGGTCGTCTACCGGTCAGGCATTCGAAGAGCAGCACGCCGACACTGAAAACGTCGGAGCGCCCGTCGTAGGGACGATCCTTCAGTCGCTCCGGTGCCATGTAGGCGGGTGTTCCGACGACGCTCCCGGCGTTGGTCAAGCGCTGGGCGAAGGACGCTTCCCCCACCATCTTGGCGATTCCGAAGTCCAGAACCTTGACCACTTCCGACTGCCGACCGAGGTGCAGAAAAATGTTCTTGGGCTTGATGTCTCGGTGGATGATGCCCACCGAATGGGCCTCTTGCAGGACCTCACAGACCGGCAAGAAGATCTCGCCGCAACGTTGCGGAGACAAGGTGCCGTGCTCTAGCATCTCGTCCTCCAAAGTGCGCCCCCGCAGCAGCTCCATGACCAAAAAGGGCAAGCCCCCATTGGTCAGGCTGAAGTCGAGGATCGATACGGCATGGGGATGCTGGACTCGGCAGGTGGAGATGCCTTCTTGCTGAAAGCGGGCCAGGGAGGTGCCACCAGTCTTGAACGAAGCGGCCAGCAGCTTCAAGGCGACGGGACGATCGAGCTGGAGGTGGGTTGCTCGATACACCGCACCGTAAGCGCCGCAGTCGATCAAGGCATCGAGGCGGTACTTTTTTTCTAACACGATGCCCGGCTCGACATCGTCGATGGTCGAAATGATCCGACTGAACACAGGGCTGTCCCGCAGGGGCTGCCTGCCCCGCAGTTGGGCGAGAATCCTGGCCAGGACAACGGCCATGTCGATGGGCTTGGTGACATAGTCGTTGGCCCCCAAGTCGAATCCCCGTAGTTGGTCCGTGCTCTCCGTACTCTCGCCGGTCGAGATGATGACGGGCAAGACTTCAGGAGCGAATCGCTGGCGCAGTTGGGTCAGCACCTCGAAGCCGTCCATGCCGGGCATGCTGATATCGAGCAAGACGAGATCCACCGGATGGTCGTCGATCAAGGTCAGGGCTTCGAGGCCATCTTCCGCTTCGAGGACGCGATAGCCTTCAAACTCGAGAAATGGTGCCACCGCTCGCCGCACGGCCTTGACGTCATCCACCAGCAGAATGGTGAAGGGGGAGCTGGTGGCCTGGGTTGGCGTCGGCGTCTGCGGGGCTTCGATCATCTTGCTGGTTTTGGTCATTCAGAGACCATCTGTCCGGGCAAAAGCTGGTGGACGGTTTGTAGCAGCTCGCGGGCTCCAAACGGCTTGCTGAGGGTTCGCGCCGCGCCGATCAAAAGGGCCATCTCCAAGTAGTCGATCGAGTCGAACGAGCTGCCTCCCGAGATGGCGATGATTTTGGCTTGCGGGTCCTCGTGCAGGAGATCGCGAATGACTTCCATGCCCTCGGTCTCAGGCATAAAAAGATCGGTGATAACAAGATCGACGGCCTGCTCGACGTAGAGCTCCGTGGCCCGGGAGCCGTCCGCCGCCTCCACAACCTCAAAACCGGCGCGGGTGAGCATCTTACGCATCAGAGAGCGTAGGATGTCGTCATCCTCGATGACCAAAATTCGTGACAACGCTTGATCCTTCCTTAGGACCCGGAGCCTATTCTCCCAAGGCCCGGTGCCTATTCTCCCACTCCGTCGACGGTGCCGCGGATCATATCATTTTGTGCTTTTCGGCTTGCCGCCGCAGGGCTTGGGATGCCAGCTCGTACTCACTTTCCAGGGTATCGAGGGATGGTCGCCAATCAATATCGGCCTCCGATGCTGCCAGTTGCTCGAGATGCTTGGCTTGGGCCGAAAAACGGGCGGCGCCGATGTTGGCGGCACTACCCTTGATGGCATGGGCGACTTTTCGTAGGGCGCCGCAATCGCGGCTGGTGGCCGCACGGCGCGCTTCGGCCAAAAACTCCGGGGTCTCCTCGCAGAAGGCTTCGATCACTCTACCCAGCACATCTTGCTCCATGGCCCGCCCGAGTTGGACCAGGGCGGCCAAGGGTTCGAGATCGAGGCATGGATCGCCGTGCGGCAAATCGGCGGACGGTGAGTCGAGGGGCTCGGAGCCGAATCGCGGCAGGGTTTCGAAACCGCTGTCGGCGGTGTCTTCTCTTACCTTGGGTCCCGCCGTGACTTTGGGAGCCGGCTTCTTCCGGGTCGGATCGAAGGGAAGCCACTGCTCCAGGACGGCGATGAGTTGCTCGCTGCGAAACGGTTTGGCCAGGTAGTCGTCCATGCCGCATTCCAAACAACGCTCGCGATCGCCGCGCATGGCGTGGGCGGTGACGGCGATCACCGGGAGGTGCTCGCCCTCGGCTTCCCGCCGGCGCAAGGTACGGGTGGCCTCATAGCCGTCGATTTTGGGCATCTGACAATCCATGAGCACCAAATCGAAGCCTCCATTGGCCAGTTTGTCCAGGGCTTGCTGGCCGTTCTCTACTGCCTCGGCTCGATGACCGAGGGCTCGCAGGTGTCCCAAAATCACTATGCGATTGACCCGATTGTCTTCCGCCACCAGGATGCGATGACCGGTCGGGTCCAGTGGCTCGGCGGCGGCGTCCTGTACCAGGGCGATCGGCGGACGAGACCCAAAGCCGTCGCCGGGGGCAACGGCAGGGTGCATGGAGCGTCCGGCGCTGGGCTCGCGGTCGGAGGGTGGCGCCGGCAGCGGCAGGCGGTCGAGAGAGGGCAGCCGTGCCCTCAAGATGGCGCCGTATTTTGGTGAGCCGACGACCGACAGCTCGCCCCCCATCTGTTGCGTCAGGTGGTAGGCAATGGCCAGTCCCAGACCCGGGGTCTCCGCCCGGGTCGGGCTGGTGCGACGCGGTGCCACTTGAGTCCGGGGCAACGGCAGGGCATCCTCAGTGATGCCCCCGCGGAGATCATAAGTGCTGAAGATGACGCCTCGCTGCGGCCCGTCGTCATAGCTCTCGACACGCAGCTGCAGGTCACTGTCGCGGGTCAATTTGATGGCGTTGGTGAGCAAGCAACCGACGATCTGGAGGATGCGATGGCGATCGCTGGCAATGATGGACGGCGAGCCCGGACTCGAGCCGGGGGCCGCCTCGTCGGTCGGGGGCGTCGGGAAGTGGGTCTCCAGGCGCAAGGTCGAGCCCTTGTCCTTGGCCCGATTCTTCAATTGTTCGATCGCTTCGGTCGCGACCTCAGCGGCATCCACGTTCGCGATATCGAGGGTGATGTTGCCGCCCTCGATGCGCGAGAAATCGAGGATGTCGTCGATGACCTGTAGCAGGGATCGGGCGGAGTCGTGGACCGAGGCCGCCAGACGTCCTTGATGCTCGGTGGTGGCCCCTTTGGCCAGCATCTCCGCAACGCCCAGGATACCGTTCATCGGCGTGCGGATCTCCTGACTCATGTTGGTCAAGAAGAGATTTTTGGCGCGGTTGGCGCTCTCCGCCTGCTCCTTGGCGGCGCTCAAGTCCCTAGTGCGCTGGATGACCCGTTCTTGCAGGCTGGCATTGAGCCGTCGCAGCTCGCTCTCACGTTTCTCGATCTTCAGTTGCATGGCATCTTGAGCGGCCGCCAACATGCCGATCTCATCGGTGCCGTAGCGATGTCGCTTGCGGTGGTCATCGGTCTCCTCGGAGTTACCCAAAAGACCGCGGGAAATGCGATCGCTGGTTTGCAGGAGACTTTCGAGGCGACGGGCCCAGCGACCGACAGTCGGCCAGGTGATCAGCAGGGCGAGAATCAGCGCGCCGGCGATGCTGAGCAGCAGGAGACGCCGATGGGCAGCCTGCACCGCTAGCAGGCTGTCGCTGGAGATGCCCACCAGGACGTGACCGACGGTCCGTAGCTGCGGGGAGGTGGCCTCTCCTCCGCTACGGTCGCGAGTTTGGGTATCGTCGGCGATGGGATCTACCGAGCTGGCTTCTTCCGGTAGCACTTGCAGGATGTCCTGGCGCTGCAAAACGATCCGAGATGCGGCGTCGGTTGTCCCAGGGGGGGCAGCGCGACGCATGCGTTCCCAGCCCGCTTGGTCGCGGACAGCGGACGTCAACAGGCGGTCTTGAGCGTCATAGACGGCGGCAAATGACAGCTCCTCGTCCCGCAGCCAGGCGATGACCAAGGTTTCCAGGGACGCCAAGTCGCCATGGGCGAAGGCGAAGGCGCTGGCTTCCGCCAGATGCTGGGCGCTGTGCTTGGCCCTTAGCTGGAGAAACGGCTCGGCGGCGTCTCGGGTATAGAGCCAAGAAATCCAAGCTATGGCGGTGAGGCCGATGGCCAACACCGAGATGATCAAGGCCAGGGTTTTGAACCGTAGGCTCACCCCTGGGCTGCGACGGCCCCCGCTGGCGCCGCGCCAGGATTCTGACTCGGACCGCTTGAGCTTATTCGGCTCGACACTTGCCGTCTTGGAGTCAGGGTCTTGCATGGGGTGCGGCTGGCTCAGATCCTCTCGAGGGATTCCCGTGTCAGCGCATCGTCCAAGGTGCCGGTATTGCGGGTCGAAGCTGGCTCGAAGAGCATGATCTTGACGGGGCCCTCGGCCACAGGTCGGTGCTCGACCCCACGGGGTACAACAAGAAGCTCGCCGGGGTCGAGCTCGATCGTGCGATCTCGTAATTCCATGATCAAATGTCCCTCGAGAACCAGAAAAAGCTCGTCTTCATCGCTATGATGGTGCCAGACGAAGGGGCCTTCGAGGCGAGCCAATTTGACCTGCTGGCCATTGAGCTCGGCGATGATGCGTGGGTTCCACGTGTCTTCGAAACTCGAGAATTTTTCGCTGAGAACAACTTTCTCCATGGCGGGCTCCAGTGGCCGAAGGGGCTGAGTGATTTGGCGACCCAATCGTATCGCATTGGGCGGTTCTAGGAGCGTCGCAGGTCTCGGGGCCACAACTCATGGGATGAGGGCGAAGATTCCACAGGGGGATGGAGATGCAGAGTTTTGGTGGTAAGACGGTGGTGATCACCGGCGCCTCGTCCGGCATAGGTGCGGTCTTGGCCAAAGAGCTGGTGCAGCGGGGAGCGCGGGTGGGGCTCTTGGCACGACGGCAAGATCGTCTGCGGCAGCTGGCCCAGGAGCTAGAGCAAGGGGCCCCGGCGGGCACCGAGCAGCCGGTGGCAGCGTGGCGGGAGGCCGATGTCTTGGACGGCGGGGCGTTGAACGCGGCCCTCGATGGCCTGGAGCAAGAGCTCGGCCCGATCGACATCGTGGTGGCCAATGCCGGCTATGGCATGTCGGAGTCGCCGCGGCGTCATCGTCCAGGGGAGGCGATCCGCCTCTACGACACCAACCTCTTTGGCATGTTGCGGCTCATCGATTGGGCCCTACCGCGATTTGTCGAGCGCCGGAGTGGCCATATCGTCGGCGTTGCCTCGGTGGCCTCGTATGCCGGCTTGCCCTATAACGCCTCCTACTGCGGTAGCAAAGCCGCAATGCGAGTGCATTTGCAGGCCCTGCGCGTCACCTTGGCCGGTCAGGGCGTCGCCGTGACGACGATCTGCCCGGGTTTCGTCAAGAGCGAGCTCACCGATACGGTGGAATATCCGATGCCCTTTTTTTGGTCGACGGAGCGTGCGGCCCGCAAGATCGCCGACGGCATCGCCAAACGGCGCCGTGAGGTCGTGTTTCCCTGGCAGATGAAGGTCTTGGTCGTGATGCTGACCCGGCTGATGCCGTTGAGCTGGTTCGAAGCCATCGTCCGGCGGGGTAACCCAAAAGGCCGGGTCAAATCATCTTCTTGAGGGCGCCGCGATCGATCTTGCCCAGATGGGTGCGGGGAAACGCCTCGAGGAGGATCACCCGGCGGGGATGCTTGTAGGCTTGTAGGTGCTCCAAGGCAAAGTCCTTGAGATCGTCTTCGAGGCCCTGGCGGTGGGCGTCCCGGCATAAGACGAAGGCGAAGGGCTTGGTCAGACCTTGATCGTCTTGGGCCCCTACGACGGCGCATTCCTTGACCTCGGGGTGGCGCATCAAGCAGCTCTCCACCTCTTGCGGCACCAGCCACTTGCCTCCCACCTTCAATACGTCGTCTGCTCGGCCGCAGTAGTGGACAAAACCCTCGGTATCGCGCCGAATCAAATCGCCGCCGACAAACCACGGTCCATGGAACGATTCGGCGGTCTTCTCCATATTACGCCAGTAGCCCAAGGCTCGAGAGTCGCCGCGGACCCACATGCGTCCCACCTCACCGTCCGGCAACGGTCGACCTTGGGTATCGCGGACCTCGAGCTCGAAACCTTCCACCACCCGGCCCAAGGTCCCGGGACGTACCTCGCCGGGACGGTTGGTGACGAAGATATGCCACATCTCGGCCGTCCCGAGACCGTCCAGCACCTCGACGCCGAAGGTGTCCTTGAAGCGTTGGTAGAGGGGGGCTGGCAAGGCTTCCCCGGCGGAGGTCACGAAGCGCAGGCTCGATAAGTCCTGCTGCTCGGCCTCGCTGTGGGACAGCATGCGATTGATCAAGGTCGGAACATTGATCAGCAGCGTCGGACGATGGCGGGCAATTTTGTCGAACAGCACCTCCGGAGTCGGATGCTCGGCGAAGAGCACCGTCGCCGCGCCGACGGCGAAGGGGAAGAAGAGGTTGGAGCCGGTGGCGTAGCCGAAGAAGAGCTTGGGGACCGACAAGGTGATGTCGTCGCTTCGATAGCCGAGGGTCCGCTTGGCGTAGAGCTCGGTGGTGTTGGCAAAGGAGAGATGACTCTGGATCACCGCCTTGGGACGGCCGGTGGTGCCGCCTGAGAAGAGCCACATGGCGGCGTCGTCGCGGTGTGTTGCTCGGGCGACGAAGGTTTCGCGGCGGGCGGTGCGTTGCCAGGCTTCTTCGTGCTCGGGGTCGCCGCCGACCCGCAGCAAGGCGGGAAAACGCCAACCGCCGGCTCCGGCCTCGCTGGCCATCGCTTGCTCGGCGGCACTTCGGAAATGGTCCCCGACGCCATGGTCGACGACGCAGAAGCGCACCATGGTGTAGTCGAAGAGGGCGCTGACTTCTTCCAGCGACAGCTTGGGATTGACCATTACGACGACGCCGCCGGCCAGCAGGGTGCCGAATAGGGCACCCACGAAATCGGGGCCGTCCTCGAGGGCCAGCATGACGCGGTCTTCCGGCTGCAAACCCCGACCCACCAAGGCATGGGCGTAACGATGGGCCAAGGATTGCACTTGGCCATAGGTCCAGGTGGCGTCGTCGAGCAGTAGGGCGGGACGCTCGCCGTGACCTTCACGAATGCGGTCCCCCAGGAAGTAGTCGGCGATATTGAATCGTTCGGGAACGGTAAATCGTTCGGGAAAAGTCATGCTCGATGCTCCTCGCGCAAGAGGTCGAAAACGGACTTGACGGGGGCGAAGGTGGCGCTCGGCACCTCGACGAAGACGGTATTCCAGTGGGCCATGGCACCATTCCAAAGACCGGGACGCTCCAGGGCCAAGAGGGGGCGGCCGTGTTGAGATTTCCGGCTGATGAAGGCGGTGTCCGGGTCGACGAAGGAGGGCAGGTCGAAGACCTCGCCACTCCGGGACCGCAGGCGGCAGACGATATCGACCGGGTTGAAGTGGGAGGCGGTGGCCAAGATCTCGGCCTGGTCAGGGACCTGTCGATCGATCTGCGAGGTTTCGACGATCTGCAACGACCGCCGCCCGTCGGCGTGTCGTACCCAGAAGGGGCCACCGCCGGGCTCGCCGCTGTTGGCCACGACGCCGCAGACCCGCAAGGGGCGTTCCAGTTGGGCGAGCAGGTGCCGACGCCGGGTCGCGGCGTCCCACTGGGGCCAAGCCTGGGGCCGCGGGGCCGATAATCTGCGGTACACAAAATCGAGGCCGTCGTCGAGCTGAGCTGCGCTGCAGGAAGCCTCGCCACAGGCGTCGATCAGGCGCTGGATGTCATCTTCCAAGGCCACCAAATATCCCCCCAGCAGCCGTTTCCACAGCACCGGCAAGGGACGTCGCGCCGCCGGTTGGATGTTGTCGATGTTTTTGATGAACACCAGGTCGACACCCGGTGCTCTGGCCCAGCGGTTGAGATTGACGATCAAGGCACCATGGCCGCCGGGACGAAAGAGCAAACGACCGTCGGCGCCGCGGCAGGGTTGGCCGTCTGTGTTCAATGCCAAGGTGTCCGTGTCCGGCGACTGCACGGAGCAGGAGATATCGAAAGGTTGGCCAAAATATGCCGTGAGCTGCGTCGCCAGACCCTCGAGAAATGTCCGGCAATGCTGCAGGTGGCTGGCCGGAACGCTGAAATGTAGGCGACACGGCTGATCTTTGGCGACGGCCAAGACCTCGGCGCTTTCCCGCAGGTGCTCTTCGATGGCGCTGCGCCCCCCACCATCTGGATCGCGGTGGAAGGGGATGAGACCCTTGGGCAGACGGCGGAAGTCGAGGCCCTCGGCGTCCAAGAGCCAATGCAGCAGGCGGCGGTCGCGGTTCCGGCGGGCGTTGTCGAAGTCCTCGTCGGCGTCGTCCATGGCCCGTCGCAGAGCGTCGACGAAGGCGAATTGATCGAGTTGCTCGAAAAAGCGCTCCACGGTGTGGTGATCTTCGGCGGTGGGGTTCTCGGCGAGTCCCCGGGAGAGCTTTTGGAACATGCGGCTGGCGGCTCCGGAGGCGGGCACAAAGCGGGAGAAGCGCCCCCCTTTGGCGGCCGTCTCGAAAAGCTGGAGCAAGCCGGGATGCTGTGCCTCGTCGAGACGCACGATACCGTCACCGACGGTGCAGGGGCGATCGAGCACGATGGACGGCGGGGGGTGGCGCAGCAGCCGCAGTTGGCGCCGGGCTTCGTCGAGGCCGATGCCCCGCTCCGCCAAGCAGCGCTGGTCGTCTGCGGTGAGGCCGCTATCGTCGACACCGCGGGTCGCAGATGCCTCGAACGGGGGGTGCACCATGGGCCCTCCTCAGCCTAGGTCGTTGTAGATATCGAGCTGCGGTCGGACCTGGAGCAAGGTGGCGGCGTCGTTGTCTCGGTCCGACAGCAAGGGCGCCTCGACGGGCCAATCGATGCCGATCAGGGGATCGTTCCACAGGACGCTGAGCTCGTCTGCAGGGTTGTAGAGGGCGGTGCATTTGTAGGCCACTTCGGCACTTTCACTGACGACGCAGAAGCCGTGCAGAAACCCTGGGGGTACGTAGAGCTGATGATGGTTCTCTGCGTTCAGCAGGGCCCCCACCCAGCGGCCGAAATTTTTCGACCCGGGTCTCACGTCCACCGCCACATCGAAGATCTCGCCGGCCAAGGCACGCACCAGCTTGCCTTGGGGCTGGCGCAACTGAGCATGCAGGCCCCGCAGGGTGCCCTGCTTCGATTTCGAGTGGTTGTCCTGCACGAAGTCCGGGACGATACCGCCTTCTTTGTAGCGGTCCGCATGGTAAGTCTCCAAGAAGAAACCTCGGGAGTCGCCGTAGACTCTGGGCTCCACCAGGATGACTTCCGGTAGCTCTGTGGGAGTGAATTTCATGCCTTGCCCAATCCCAGCCGCTGGCCGTCGTATTGGTTCTGGCGTACCGCTTGGCACCAGTCGTGGTTGTCGATGTACCAACGGACGGTCTGTTCCAATCCGGTTTCGAAGTTGTGCAGTGCTCGCCAGCCCAGCTGCTGTTGGATCTTGTCGCTGTCGATGGCGTAACGCT
The DNA here is from genome assembly GCA_029263315.1 of Acidobacteriota bacterium. Classification (GTDB taxonomy): domain Bacteria; phylum Acidobacteriota; class Thermoanaerobaculia; order Multivoradales; family J023; genus JAJCXR01. The sequence goes on from JAJCXR010000057.1 coordinate 108,535, forward strand.
GGTCGTGTCCTGGACGATCGCGGACGAAGGTCTTGAGGTCGCGGTAGTGGCCCATGGAGCGTTGCACCAAGGCGTTGTTGTCGGCCGGCGGCAGGGCCTCTTGCAGGATGTCGCAAATGCGGTCCACCACTTGTAGGTTGGTGCGCTCGTTGTGGCCGCCGATGTTGTACTTCTCGCCCAGGTCGCCGCGCAACAAGGCCAGGAGGATGCCGCGGCAGTGGTCGTCGACGTAGAGCCAGTCGCGGACATTGGCGCCGTCACCATAGATGGGCAAGGGTTTGCCGGCCAGAGCGTTGAGGATCATCAAGGGGATGAGCTTCTCGGGGAATTGAAACGGACCGTAGTTATTGGAACAGTTGGTGATCACCACCGGCAGGCCGTAGGTGTGGAAGTAGGCCCTGGCGAGATGGTCGGCGGAGGCCTTGGAGGCGGCGTAGGGTGAATTGGGTGCGTACGGGGTGGTCTCGGCGAAGAGCCCGGTTTCGCCGAGGCTACCGTAGACCTCGTCGGTGGAGACGTGCAGAAATCGGAACGGCTCGTCGCCGTTGGGATCTGTCGTCACGTTCTGCTCGGAGACCTTCTGCTCAGAAACTTTCTGCTCAGAAACATAATGGCGGGAGGCTTCCAGCAATTCGAAGGTGCCGACGATGTTGGTGTGGATGAACTCGCCGGGGCCGTCGATGGAACGATCGACGTGACTTTCGGCGGCGAAATTGACCACAGCGGTGGGGCGGAAGTCTTGGAACGCCTGCCGCACCGCTTGGCGATCGGTGATATCCGCCTTGAGAAAGTGATAGCGGGGGTTGTCTTCGATGTCTCGCAAGCTTTCGAGGCTGCCGGCGTAGGTCAGCTTGTCGAAGACCAAGACCTCACAGTCGGCGGCCGCAGTGCCTTCGACGTCGGCGGGGTTGAGCACATGGCGCACGAAGTTGCAGCCGATGAAACCGGCTCCGCCGGTCACGATGATTCTTTTCATGGATCGGGTCCTGGGTGGCAAGGCGCCAGGGATTTGGCCGGCGCAGGGTGGTGATTCGCGGCTGTCCTGGCACGAGTGTGTTTTGAGGGCTTGAGTATAACCGAGAAGAACGCAGTATCATTGCGCGCCATGACGCCCTTCGAAGCATTCTTCCTCGCCCTTATCCAAGGGGTGACCGAGTTCCTACCCATCAGCTCATCGGCCCACCTCATCTTGGTGCCCTATCTGATGAGCTGGCAAGATCATCCCTTGGCCTTCGACGTGATGAGCAACGGCGGTACCTTGGTGGCGGCGGTCTTCTACTTCCGCCATGACCTGCGCCGCACCCTGGCCAACCTCGGGCCGCGAATGGGGCAGGGGCTGAGCGCCCTGCGTGGCGGCGGTAGGGGCGATGCTGGGTCGCGGTTGCCGTCGAAGCCCGGCCTGGCCTTTGGCTTGGTCATCGCCTCGCTGCCGGTGCTGATCATCGCCTTCCTCTTTCATGATTGGTTCGCCACCACGGCGCGGCAGCCGGTGCTCATCGCCAGCACCTCCATCGGTTTCGGCCTGCTGCTCTATTGGAGTGAGCGCATCGCCACGGAGCATCGCGACCTGGACGACCTCTCGTGGTGGGACAGCCTGGTCATCGGCTGTGGCCAAGCCTTGGCGTTGTTGCCCGGGACCTCCCGATCGGGAATCACCATCACTTCCGGATTGGCCCTGGGATTCAATCGGGGGGAGGCGGCCCGTTTCTCATTCCTCCTCGCCATCCCGGTCGGCGTGGCGGCGTTCCTGAGGGATGGATACGAAGTGGTGGTCGACACCAGCCTGCACGGGGAATGGCAGAGTCTGCTCATCGGTTTTGTGGTTTCCGGCCTCTCCGCCTACGCGGTCATCGGCTGGTTACTGCGCTGGCTGGCCCATAGCTCCCTCAGTATCTTTGTCGTCTACAGAGTGCTCTTGGGTCTGGTGATTCTCGGCTTGGTGTGGATGCAATGACGATCCAAGCGAACTGAAACGTAGCGCCGCGTCAACCTCCGTCGAAGCACCTTGCCCGTGCATTAGCAGTGCAAAAGACCATTTAAATCATCCTTAGCTTCGATTGACTAGCGGACCGACTGGTTGGTAGGATTCTGCCTGAGGGGGCTACAAACCTCCTCTCATCCCTCCCAACAGGGGCGCATGATCGCGCCCCTCTTTTTATTTTGGCCAAGGCTTTAGAGGAGCTCAGCAGATGAGCTCAGCCCCAACCGACTGGTTGGTAGTTGACTAGCGAACCGACTGGTTGGTAGAATACTCGAAGAGGAGGTCAAACCTCCTCTCATCCCTCCCAAAAGGGGCGCTAGCCGCCCCTCTTTTTTTTGTCTACATCCGAGGCTTTATCTTGCCGCGGCGATCCCTCAGTTGCCGAGAAGCCCTGCCTTGAAATCGGCGCTCGGTGGTTCAGCGCCGATCCAACAAGAGAACAGGGCATCAGCGAATGCTTTGCCTTTAGCGTTTCCCTTGGTTTGCCCCTTGACCTCGACCTCGGTCCCCTTGCCGGGGCGGTAGGTGAAGGTCAACTGGTCACCGGAGGAGACATCCGCCATCCAAGATGAGAGTTGGTCGAACTGTTTCGTCAGCTCCGCCGAAGGCTTGGTGACATTGGCGGCCAGGCAGTCTTGCCAAGCACCACCGATGGAGTCGGCACTGACGTTGCGAACGAATTCCAGCACCATGAGACGGGGTGTATCGGCTCCGAGGATGGTATCCGGGTCCGCTTGTTTGGCGGTCAGGTACAGTCCGCCGACGTAGACTTTGAAGATGGCTTTCTTGCGTAACCCCAAGCCGTTGAGCACCAGGGTTTGGTCGTCGATGCGGACCGAGTCCGCCAGGTTGACGCCGGCCAGCTCGCCGGCGTGGGCCGGTAGGGCGAGCAGCATGAGGAGGGCAAATGGTAGCAAACGATGCATGGGCGTTCCTTTCACGGTGGGTCCATGTCACAGTAAGAAGGTGTGCCACGGGAGCCCCGATGGGTGGCCGGGCCGCTGCCTAGTCTCGGCAGACGGGAGATCGGGCCTGTTTCGAGTTGAATATCCTGACAGAAAATTTGCCGACGGACCACCGTCCTAGGGAGAAGCCTGGCGCCGATGGCCTTTGCAGCCGACACAACGGACAACGAGCTGGTGGAGCATGCCCTGGGGGGTTCTTCGCAAGCCTACGGCCTGCTGGTGGAGCGCTTCGAGCGTCCACTGCTGAGCCTCATCCGGCGCATGGTCAGGGATCCGGGGACGGCAGAGGACTTGGCGCAAGAGGCTTTTGTCAAAGCCTTCCGTCACTTGCACCGCTTTGATGGTCAGCGAAAATTTTCCAGCTGGCTGTTCAAGATCGCGCACAATACAACCCTCGACCACATGCGGCGTCGGCGTCTGCAAACCGTGCCCTTGGAGGCCTCTGCTGATCCGAAGGAAGCTTCCTGGGAGGTATTGGCGTCCCCGACCCACGAAGGACCGGACAAGCGGGCCGAGCAGCGGGATATGGCGGCGGGGATCGAAGCGGCCTTGGCTCGCCTCAAACCAGCCTATCGTGAGATTTTGCTGCTACGCTTCAGTGAAGGGTTGGCCTATGAAGAGATCGCCGAGGTGACGGGTTTGAAGATGGGAACGGTCAAGGTTCATTTGCACCGCGCCCGTAAGCTCTTGGCGACGGAGCTCGAGGCTGCGGGATTCAAGGCTCCCGAGCGTTTTCAGGGGTGAAGCGTCCGGTGGGAAATTCCGTCCTATGGAGCTGCCTGACGAAGGGCTTTCTCCGACGGCGCGTAACATCCGGCGGCCATCCACCGTAGGGGCGAGTGTGAGGTATGAAGACGCTAGTGGAACGCCCATGACGACAAGGTGATGACGATTAGGTGATAACGACAAGGTGATGACGATAAGGATTTGACGACAAGGTATATGACGGCGGACGAGCGATGATGAGAGAGCAAAACGAGCGGCAAATCCACGCCTGGCTGCAGGCCGAGAGGATGGCGGACGACCGCCTGGCCGAAAGGACCCTCGGCGAGGTCTTTACGATGCTGCCCGAGGTGGTACCCTCGACGGGTTTTCGCCAGCGGGTGCTGGTGGCATCTGGGATCTTGCCGGCTGTGGGGAGGCCTTGGAGCTGGCGGAGCCGACTCGCCCTGGCTGCGTGTTTGTTGCTGGTGGCGTCGTCCTCGGCGATCCTGTTGCCGATGGTTTGGGAGCTCCTGGGGCTCTTGACCCCAGCTGAAGTAGTGACAGCCTTGGTGGACGGCGGGCTGACCGTCAGTCATCGCCTACACGATGTTTCGCCCCTTTGGGATTTGGGCCGAACGTTGTATCGAACCCTCCTGCAAGTGATCGTCTCGCCCCCGGTCGTCCTAGCCATATTTGCCATGTTCCTACTCTCGGCAGCCGCCCTACGCAGTTTGATGAGCTTGGTGCCTGCTCAAAGGAGTTACGGCTATGCATAGATCGACCCACGATTCGACCTACAGATCGATGTTCCCCTCGGCGTGGCAACGGATGTCACCGTCACCGGACGGAGCGCCTCCTTCCGTGGCTCGTCCTAGGCTGAAGCATGGCCTGGCGACAGCCTTGGGCTTTGGGCTCGTTATTTTCTGGGGCCTACCGCTGGCGGCCCAGGAGCCTGCGCCAGAGGATGACGCCGCCGTGACGGCCACGGCCGATGAGACGGTCAGCGGCCCCAACGTCGAGGGACCCGACGCCGAGAGACCCGAGGTCAGCCAACAACCCCTGGAAGCACCTCCGGTGTCGGACCTCGATGCCCTGGAAGAGCGCTTCAATCTCTTGACGACGGCCAACGGCATTGGACTCACACCCAAGAGTGCCCAAGACTTCTCCTTGGTGGAAGTGCAGCAGGGCACCGTGGCGGTGGACGGCGAAACGGTGAAGGAGGAGCGGCTGGCCGAGCTGTTGGGACAGGAGGATGCCGCCCGGTTGATCGCCTTGACTCAGCTCAGCGGAGCGCAGCTGCGCTCCTTGCGTCGGCCGCTCAGCAGCGATCTCGAGGCTCGGTTGGAGCGCATCGCCGAGCTGCAAGCCCAGCGGGACCGCGAGCTGGCGGAGCTGGAAGCCATCAGAGCGGAGCTGGAAACCGCCGAGCCCCGTTTTGAGGAGGAGGATGACGAGGCCGGCCGTTATTACACCCAGGATCGCTTCTCCTTCGGCAGTGGCCTGACCATCGAGGCCCGGGAATCCACCAACGACGTGGTGGTGATCGGTGGTTCCCTCGAAGTGAATGGCGAGGTGATGGGTGACGCCGTCGTGGTGGGTGGCGGAGTGGAGGTCAACGGCGACATCCACGGCGACTTGACCGCCGTCGGTGGCTCCATCGACATCGGCCCCGAAGCGAGCATCCAAGGCGAGGTGACCAGCGTCGGTGGCACGATCTATGATCCCCACAACCGCGTGCGGGGTGGCTCAGTGCAAGTGGACCTAGGGCCCTTCGAAGGCTTTGACAACATCTTCCGAGGCAACGGGTGGAATGATGACTGGCGTTGGCACGGCCCGTCCTGGGGCTGGCACTGGGGCGGCATCTTCTTTTCCCTCGTCGGCCTGGCGATTTTCATCCTGTGGATTCTGTTCTTGACCTTCGTCAACCGCGACTATGTCCACAGCATCGCCCAGCGTACGGAGCACGAGCCATGGAAGGCAGCCTTGGTGGGTTTGGTGTCGGAGATCTTGCTGTTTCCTTTGGTGGCGGTGATCAGTCTTGTGCTACTGGTTTCGGTGATCGGTATTCCCCTGCTTTTCATCTTTCTGCCCTTGGGGGCGTTGGTGCTCGGCATCCTCCTCTGTTACGGCTATGCCGGAGTGGCGTCGTGGTTTGGGCGTTTCTTGGAGCGGCGCTTTGACTGGCGACGGCAAGGGCCGTTTGTGGTGGTCGTCCTCGGCATCTTGTTGATCGAAGGCTGGGCCTTGCTCGGAGAGGCTCTGTCAGGGTTCGGAGGTCCCATTCAGATCAGTGCCTGGCTGGTGCTCATCCTCGGCTTCTTTCTCCAGTATCTGGCCTGGACGACGGGTTTTGGCTCCGTCGTATTGCTGGCCTTTGAACGGCGTGGTCGCTCCCTACCCGGTGGTCGCGGACCTGCTGTGATTCCGCCACCTCCACCGCCCGATGACGGTTTTGCGGTGGATCTGGGCCCTGGTGAGCGCTCGGACTTGCAGTTACCCGAGGAGGGTTACGGCACGGCTAGGGACGACGACTACGTTCCAGCCTATGGCCCGGAAGATTCCTGGCAAGATCCTTTTGCGGAACCGTCGGGCGGGGACGACGGTGAGCCGCCAACCGATGGGGGTGACGAGGTCGATCTTTCTCACCACACTTCCGAGGCCACAGACGGTGTGGAAGCCGGTGAGGCCGAAGCCGGTGATATCGAAGCGGGCGACGACGAAGCGGGCGACGACCAAGCCGGTCACCCCGAAGACCGGGACGACAAGAATCGCTGAGCCCATGACGCTCCTCTTCTATCCCGGAAAGTCGCCGTTGCGGCCGGTTCCAACAGCTGACACCCGGACTCGGCGGTGCCGTCTGTGAAACCACCGTTCGAGCTTCAGGAGAATGTCTCGCTCGCCCCGTTGACCACTCTCGAGGTCGGCGGGGCGACCCGCTATATGGCCCAATGCAGAGACCTGAGGGAGCTGCAGGCAGCCCTCGAATGGGCTCAGGACCATCGTTTGCCGGTGTTTACCCTTGGCGGCGGTAGCAATCTCTTGGTAGCTGATGAGGGTTTCAACGGTTTGACGGTGCGTTATCTGGAGGATACCTGGAGCCACCAGGAGGACGGCGAGGACGTTGTCTTGAGATTGGGCGCCGGTGTCGTGTGGGACCGCGCAGTGCAGCTGAGCGTAGAGCGTGGTTGGGCCGGTATCGAGTGCTTGAGCGGTATCCCGGGGTGGGTCGGGGCGGCGCCGCTGCAGAATATCGGTGCCTACGGGCAAGAGGTGGCGGAAAGTCTCACCGCCGTCGAGGGTCTGGAGGTGGCGAGCGGACGAGCGATGCGCTGGCCGGCGGCGGACTGCGGCTTTGGCTATCGCAGTAGTTTTTTCAAGGGGTGCTGGCGCGGTCAGTATTTGATCACCAACGTTGAGCTTCGCTTGAGACGGGGGGCCCCCCGCCCGATTCGCTACGGCGAGCTGGCGCGGCGATTGGAAGCACTGGACGAGGTGCCGTCTTTGGAGGCGATCCGTCGCACCGTCTTGAGCATTCGCGCCAGCAAGTCAATGCTGCTGTCCGACGACGACGAGAACCGGCGCAGCGCTGGCTCTTTCTTCGTCAATCCAGAGGTACCGCGATCCCTGGCGGCGGCAGCCCAAAAGGCCTGGGCAGGTCGCGGCGGCGAAGGCGAGATGCCGACTTTCGAAGCGGGCGGGGGCAGGGTCAAGCTGTCGGCCGCCTGGCTGATTGAGCGGGCCGGATTTGAACGGGGCTATGGCCTGGGCGCGGCGGGTCTGTCCAGTCGCCACACCCTGGCGCTGGTCAACCGTGGAGGGGCCCGGGCAGCGGAGATCGTCGCCTTGGCTAGGGAGATTCGTGCCGGTGTCTATCGTGCTTTTGGCGTGAGGTTGGTGCCAGAGCCCCATTTCCTCGGATTTGCCGTCGGCGTCGATAAGCTGTTGGGGAATCCGGAGGAGGCTCAGAAGGCCGTGGGACCGATGATCGACGGTAGCTGAGGCGTCCGGTTTTCCCGTCGCCAAAGCTCAAGTGTTGGATCAGCAGGCATGGTGCCTCGGGAGATCCGCTACAATCGCTCAATGCGACGCGACGACAAAGCTCAGCGCATCATCGAGACGCTCGATGATCTCCATCCCACCGTCCCGATTCCCTTGGATCATCAGGATCCCTTCACTCTTCTGGTGGCGGTGCTGTTGTCGGCCCAGACCACCGACAAGAAGGTCAACGAAGTGACGCCGGCCCTCTTCGAGCGGGCTGCGGATCCCTTTGCCATGGCCCGCATGGAGGTGGAGGAAATCCGCCAGATCATCCGTCAGCTCGGTTTGGCGCCGCAGAAAGCGCGCAATCTAAGAGCCTTGGCCAACTTGCTGGTGGAGCAAGGGGGACAAGTACCCCAGAGCTTTGAAGGTCTCGAAGCGCTACCCGGGGTCGGGCACAAGACCGCTTCGGTGGTCATGGCGCAAGCCTTTGGCGAGCCGGCCTTTCCCGTCGACACCCACATTCATCGTTTGGCTGCCCGTTGGGGGCTGAGCGATGGTCATAGCGTGGCGCGGACGGAAGCCGACTTGAAGCGGGTCTTTCCCAAGGAGCGGTGGAATCGTCTGCACCTGCAGATCATCTATTTCGGGCGAGAGCACTGCCCGGCCCGCTTTCACGATCTGTCGAGGTGTCCCATTTGTTCGTGGGCGGCCACCAAGAAACGTATTGCGGAAGAAGCGAAGAAACTGCCTGTGGGCAAGCGCCGGAGGCAGCGCGGCTGAGTCCGGCGGTGCCGGTATGAACCCACGGGAGTCTCCGTGCGTACCTGCACCGTGTAGAGTGAATACAGGATGATGAACGACACCTCCCGGCAGCGACCGGGGCAATCGGTGAGGGAAGAGTGACGTGATGCGTTTAGCGGTGGTTTGTTATCCAACCTATGGCGGTAGCGGGGTCGTGGCGACGGAGCTTGCCCAGCAACTGGCGTCCCGCGGCAATGAGGTCCACGTGATCTCCTACGAGCCACCGTTTCGATTTTCGGAACAACCGAATCTCTTCTTTCATCGCGTCGAGGTCAGTGACTATCCACTCTTTCGCTACCAACCCTATTCGCTGAATCTGGCCAACAAGCTCATCGAGCTGGTCGAAGAGTACGGGGTAGAGGTGGTGCACAGCCACTATGCCATTCCCCACGCCCAGGCGGCTTGGATGGCGCGGGAGGTGCTCCGGGAGGAGCGTAAGCTCGATGTGAAGTTGGCCTGCACCTTGCACGGAACGGACATCACCTTGGTGGGCAAGGAGCGCAGCTTTTTCGAGCTGACGCGATTCGCCATCCAGCGTCAAGATTTGCTGACTGCGCCGAGCGCCTGGTTGGCGGAGGAGACCCAGCGGGAGTTCCACACGACGGATCACAACATCGAGGTCATTCCCAATTTCGTGGATCTGGAGCGCTTTCGGCCCGGCGATGGCTCGGAGATTCGGCGGCAGCTGGGTGCCGAAGGTTGCGACTTGATCACCCATGTGTCGAACTTTCGTCCGGTCAAGCGGGTCGAAGATGTCATTCGAGGTTTTGCCGTATTGCGCCGTTCCCGTAAGGCGGTGCTCGCCCTTGTGGGGGATGGTCCAGACTTGGCGAAGGCAGAGAAATTAGCCCAGATCCTCAAGGTGCGGGACGACGTGCGCATCTTGGGCAAGCTCGATCGCCTGGAAAGCATTCTCCAGGCGACGGATCTCTTCTTTCTACCGAGTGTGGCGGAGAGCTTTGGCCTATCGGCTCTGGAAGCCCAAGCCTGCGGCGTGCCGGTGATCGGGTATCACGCCGGCGGATTGCCGGAGGTGGTGATCGACGGCGAGACTGGCATCCTGTGCCCGGAAGGGGGGGATGTCTGCATGGGGAGCCTGGGGGCAGATCTCCTGCAAGACACGGAACGTTGGCAGGGGATGCGCACGGCGTCGCGTCGCAACGCCGAGCGTTTTGCAGCCGGTCCCATCGTCGAAGCCTATGAGAAGGCTTTGTGCCGTTTGATCCATTCGGGCTCCTCCGGTGGCCCGCAGCCCGCAGAAGACTGCCTGCAGCGTTGAGTCCGAGCCGATTTTTCTGCAATCGCCGTTGGATTTGAGACTTCTTTTTCGTCAGTTGTTTCCAAAGGTTCATCAACCCGAGGAGGACTGACCATGCCCCGCGATCCGAGATACATCTTAGCCAACAGCCTGCAGCACGTCGTCGACGTGGTGCACCAGAACCGCTTTCTCTTGAGTCCGTCGAAAGAGCTGAACGAGCGTTTTCTGAGCGTCCTTGGCAGGGCGCAGAAGAAGCACGAGATTACGGTTTGCGCCGCGGTGGTGATGGCGTCGCACTACCACCTGCTCTTGCGTCCACGGGACGGTCAACACTTGGCGGACTTCATGTGTTGTTTCAAGACCAACCTGGCCAAAGAGATCGGACACCGGTTGCGCGGTCTGCGAGGGCATTTCTTTGCTCGGCGCTACCACGCCTCGATGGTCAGCGACGAGGAAGCCGCGCAGGTTCAGGTGCTGCGTTACATCCTGAGCCACGGAGTCAAGGAAAACCTTGTCGATACGGTGCGGCAGTGGCCCGGCGTCCACAGCGCTCTGGCGTTGATCGAGGGAGTACCGCTGCGAGCGCCCGAGCTCAAGCGCCCGTCGACGACGAAAACCTCCTTGAACGACGAAGGCGCCGAGAACGGCGTCGATGTCGATGCAGGGTACGTCGTTCTGTCACCGCTTCCCTGTTGGCAGCACTTTGACGAGGTCGTCTGGCGTCAAGAAATCAGCGAGATGGTCGACGATATCGATGCGCAGGCTGCTGCCCTCAGGCGGAGCACTGGCAGAACGAGCCTGGGCGTCGCGGCGGTGTTGGCCCAGGACCCCTACTATTCGCCGGAACAAGTCGACACCTCACCACAGCCGCGTTTCCATGCGGTGGGCAAACAGGTCCTGGAAGGTCTCGTCGAAGCTTGGCGTCAAGTGCTGGCTGCCTTCGCCAGGGCGTCGGCGGCACTTCGGTCCGGAGATCGCAGCGCAAGGTTCCCGGAAGGGACCTTCCCACCGGCGTTACCTTTTGTGCCATTCAAGGTCCCTGGGGCCGGCGTCCTCGGGGGGCGTGGTCAGCCCGCTTGAGGCCGTGGTCGGCGAGCCTTGCCGGAAAGGTGAGTCGATGGGCCCAAGGAAAACCTCTGAAATCCGGGTCGATGTCGAGCCCCCAGCCCGACTTGGGTGGAGGTGTGCGCGAGCGGAGGTCGGGGATGGCAGGCGGCTGGAAATGGGAAGCGAGAAGGTGGTCGAGGCGTCAATATCCGGGGCCTCTCATAGGGGTGGGTGGCACCGTTGGGTGGGCGTCCGGGGTGGCACCGTCGGGCGTCCGAGTAGCTATTCTTCGAGGCGGGCCAGGAGCTCGCGTAGCAGGGGGGCCTTGGGATGATTGGGAGCCGCCTCGAGGTTGCGTAGCAGATGGGGACGGGCGAGGTCGGGTTGGCCGAGGGGGCCGGCGTAGAGGAGGATTAGCTCGTAGTGGATATTCCAGTTGTCGGGCTCGGAGCGCAAGAGGGCGGTGAAGACCTCAACGGCTTGTGGGTACGCTTGTTGACGTTTGAGGAGCAGCCCTAGGTTGAGTTGTGCGGTGGTGTAGGTGGGATCGGCTTCGACGGCCCGGCGGTAGGCGTTGGCGGCCTGCTGGGGTCGACCGAGCTCTTCGAGGGCGAAGGCGAGGGCATTCCAGGACGGCGCCAGGCCGGGATCGAGCTCGACGGCTTGTCGGGCCAGGGACTCGGCGGCTGACCAGTCTTGACGTTGCAACGCCAGGGCCGCCAAGTTGCCGAAGGGGACGGCGTCATCGGGGGTGTCGCGGGTCAAGCGCTGCCAAATGGCTTCCGCCTCGGCCACTTGACCTTGACGGGCGAGGGTTTCGGCGCGGGCGTTGTCGTCGGCCCGGGGATCGTCTTGCTCGGCGAGGAGACGGCCCATGCGGGCATGCAGCTCGGGGTCCCCCGGCAGGTGGACGACGGCTCGATCGTAGAGGGCCGCCACTTCGTTGCCCCGGCCAGCCTGCTGTAGGTATTGGGCCAACAAGAGCCAGGGCTCCAATTGTTGCGGATCGGACTGCAAGGCGCTTTCGCTGAGCTCGATGGCTCGGTCAAAGTTGCCTCGACGGGCTTCGAGGCCGGCCAGGCTGAGGCCGGCAGCGGAATCTCCAGGATAATAACCGAGCATTTGCTCGAGGACGGCGACGGCGGAGGGCAGGTCGCCGTCGGCGAAATAGAGGCGCGAGGCATGGAGCAAGCCTTGGTGATTGCGAGGATCCCGCCGCAGAATGTCCCGCAGCAGCGTCTGGGCCGTAGCGGCGCTCCCTTCGGCGATCAATCCCTCGACTTGTTGCATCGTATGGTGGAGATCGATCATCGTCTTGGGGTCTGGACGATCGGCGGTGGCCGCCATCGCGGCACCGCTGGTGGCGGTGTATCCCAAGCTGGCGAGCTTGGCGCGGCTCTCGGCGTCCAGGACCAGCCGGTTGTCGACCGTGGCCGACGATTCATTGAAGATTTCGAGCTGCTGCGCCAACTCGGCGACTATCTCTTGGTGAGCCCCATGACGGTTCGAGGATTCGGACGGATCGTCGTCCAGGTTGTAGAGCTCCGGGCTGGGCGCCGCGATGTATTTCCATGGCGCTCGCCGCAGGGTGGCCAAGGGCTCCCAGCCGTAGAGAAAGAGGGGATCGAGGGATTCGGCATAGAGATCCCGCGTCGGGCTGGTTTGCCCTTGCCAGAAGGGCAGCAAGCTGTGACCGGCGCTGGCGGGACCGCTGCTCTCGAAGCCCTGCAGGTCGAGCAGGGTGGGAAGGAGGTCCACTTGCGACACCGGCTCCCCATAGCGCAGGCCCCGTGGACCTTCGGGAAGGCGCATGAACCAAGGGATTTGTAGGGTGGCGTCGTAGGCCAGCAGGCCATGGGTAGCTTCCCCGTGCTCACCGAGGCTCTCGCCGTGATCGGCGATGGCAGCGACCACCACCGGCTGCTCGGCGGACAATTTGGGATGGCTCAGGAGACGACCGATCTCGCCGTCCATGTAGGCGATTTCGCCCAGGTAGGGTTGCTCCGGGAAGCGATCGTCAAAGGGGGCCGGCGGAGCGTAGGAAGCGTGGGGATCGAAGAGGTGGACCCAGAGGAAGAAGGGCTGGTCGTCGGTGAGGTCGTCGAGCCATTGCCAAGCCATATCGACGGTGGCGCCACCGAGGCGTTCGCTGATCATCCGTGCTTCCTCGGTCTTACCTTGACCGAGGGTGTCGTCGTAGACCTCGAAACCCTGATCCAAGCCGTAGCGCCGTTCGAGGACGGCGGCGGAGAGGAACGCGGCGGTACGGAAGCCGTGGCTGTGCAGCTGTTCCGCCAGGGTCACCGATTCCGCGGCTAGTCGATGGCGTCCATTGCTGCGCACGCCGTGTTGGGGTGGATACAAACCGGTCATCAGGCTAGCGTGGGTCGGCAGGGTGATGGGCGACACGGCATAGGCCCGTTCCATGACGATGCCTTGCTGCGCCAGCCTGGTCAGAGCCGGTGTGGCACCGGCGGGCCCGCCATAGGGCTCGAGGTGGTCGGCACGGGTGGTATCGAGGGTCAGCAGCAGGACGGAAAAAGGACCTCGGGCGATGGACGGAGAGGCTTCCTGAGATGTGCCCTGCGGCCCTTGGCAACCCCATAACGCGATGAGGCAACAGAAGGTGGCTGAAGACTTGATGAGCTGGTGCACGATCATTCCCTGGGGCAACGAAGGGGTTGAAGGTCGTCCGGCAGGTGGATCGAATTGTCTTCGTCCCGTCGCCAAACACACCAAAACCTACCTGGTCGATTCGCAGACCAGCATCCTGATTCAGGCGGAGTAGCTGCTCAGCCGGTTTAGCGACCGAAGTTGATGGCCCCCGGGTTGGAGCTGGAACCGGACTTCGGCGGCTGCGCGGTCAGCCAAAGCCAGATGCCGGTGATCGCCAAGCCTGCCGCTCCGGTCAATACACCGACCAGGTTGGATACCAGGATCCCAACGAGGATCGACACCACGACCACCACCGTCAAGATGGTGAGGATCAGGCTTTTTCGGCGCACTTCCTCGATGCCACCGGTTCCCAAACAACAGCGTTTGTACTTCTTGCCACTTCCACAAGGACACGGATCATTTCTTCCTGTGCTCATGGGGGGAGGATATCACCTCTTGTTCGGTAGGCGGCAAGCTACACCTTGTGGGGTGGTGTAGCACCCTCCCCAGGGCGGCGGCGGTGAAGGCCAGCGGGTAGAGCTTTTCGAAATACCAGAGATTGGCGAAGTAGAAACCGATGGGGGTTGGCTCGAGATGGGCGGCGGTCTCAAGACATTGCATGAGGTAGGCCGCTCCACCCTGGACGGCGCGCTCGACATGCTGCCCACGACGACTCGCCAGGGCCTCGACCGCCAAGGCCGTTTCTTCCATGGAAGACACCACGCCGGCGGCACCCCCCCAGCCTCCGTCGTCATTCTGTGCCTCCAGGAGCCAGGCCTCGGCGCGGCTGGCCTCCTGGGCCATGGCTTGGGGGTGCCAGGTGAGCAGCGTGTCGAGGGCCCGCAGCACCTTGGCGGTGCCGTAGGTTGGATTCTCTTGCTCAGGGGCTTTTTCATTGCCAAACCACAGGGGGACCCAACTGCCGTCCTGCCGCTGGCTGCGGCGCAGGTATTCCAAGGCGCGCAGCGCCGAGCTTTCGACGGCGCCGGAGAGGCTGGGCGGCAAACTTTGGCGCCAGGCGGCGAAGGCTCGCAAGGTGTGGGCCGTCAAGTCGGGGGAGCTGCGGTCAAAGGGGAGCTTGCCCCAGCCGCGGCAGAAAGTCGGGATTCCGCCGTCCCGATTCTGCAATTGAATCAACCATTGCACGCCGGCTTCGGCGGCCCGCCGGCAGCGTCCATCGGCATCGTCGAAATGCCGTAGGGCGAGAAGGGCTGCGGGGGTGTCGTCGGCGTCGGGCACCCCGCCGGGTAGGTCGGTCCAGGCCCAGCCGCCGGGGGCAGCGCCGGTGAAAGGGTGGATCTCACGGAATTGCTGCGCCAGGAGCCATTCCTTGAGACGGTGGAGGGTGGCCTCGTCGAGACCTTGGGGCAGGCCATCGGCGGGGCTCAAACCTTGGATCGACAGGCTGGTCACCCACGTGGCGAGATCGATGTCGATGGGCCAGCTGCCATCGTCGGCCACGCTGTCGGCCAGGAAAGCGAGGCTGCGCTGCACCACCGGATGGTCCACCTGGCCGCTCCCCGCCAGGCACATGGTGACGAAGGAGGTCAAGGGAATAGCTTCCAGGTAGCCGCCGCTGGTCGGCTGTAGGGCGCCGAGGCGTCGCAGGGTAACGGCGCGGCAGGAACGACGCAGCCACCGCAGCAACGGGTTGTGGGACGGAGCGTGATGGTGCTGCAGTTGGCCGACGGCGATCAAGGCGGGAAGGGCATAGCTGACCACCGGCAGTCCGAGAAATCCAAAAAGGCGTTGCGGTAGGGTCGCCAGCTCGAAGGGGAGCCCCGGAGTGCGGCGTAGGGCCTGGCCGGGATCCCCCAGCACGCCGGCCAACGAGCACATGGCGAGAATAGGGGCGGAGAACGTCCGATCCTCGCCGTAGATCCCTTCGATGCCATGGCCCAGGCTTGCGGGATCAAGGCTGCCAAAATGATGACGCATCCACCCGGCGGCTGCCTCGATGGCAGGCCGGTGACGCTCTTCGCCAGCGGCGCTGAGCGTCGCCCAACACAGGGTGGTGGTGCTGGGGTGACTGGCGCTACGTACCGTGTCGCCCCAGCCGCCGTCGTGGTTGGCATGGCGGGTCAGCCAATCCAGACCGTCGGAGCGCCGCTGCCGCCACGCCGGGGAGGCCAGATCCGGTCGCTGTGTTAGGACGCAGTGGATGGCGAAGGTCGCCGTCGCCGTCGATAGGGCGCTGGCAGAGAGCTCCCCCCGCCAGTGCCCGGCGTCGTTCATCTCATCCCGTAGCAGGTCGCATACCCGGTGCCAGGCACCTCGGAGGGGTCCTGAATCACCTCGACCGGTGCCAGGCACTTCTTTGGAAGCATCGGGCAACGGCATTTCTTTCAGTGTCGGGCTCATCGTTGCCATACGCTCAGGTGACCGAGGGCGAGCAAGCCGTAGTAAGTGTATTCGCAGTCGACTTCGTCGTCGGCCCAGTGACCGTGGAAGGCTCCGCGGTTGGTCCACAGGCTGTCAACAAAATCGAGGCTGGGGTCGAGCAGCTGGTCGAAGGGGTACTGGACCCCGGCCAGGGCGTGGATGGCGGTGGCGGTGGACAGTAAATCGGGCATCGGGGCTTGCGGTGCGGCCAAGAATCCACCCTCCGCATGCTGCCTTGCCGCCAGCCAGGCGATGGCCTCATCGGGTACGGTCTCGCCCCAATGCCGTTGCAGAATGATCGCGCCGGCCGTCACCGGCGTGGTGCCGACATCGAGCCACCGGGAGTTGGCGTAGCCGCCGTCCGCGGTTTGCATGCGCCGCACCAAGGCCAGCAAGGCGTCGGTGTGGTGGAAGTCGATGGCCAGATCCTGGTAGGCGCCATAGACGATGAAGCTGGCGTAGACGTCTTCCTCGGCGTGCTTGGGATCGTCGCTATAGGTGCCACCGACGGTGCGGAAGGCTTCGAGACCTTGGGCGATACCGAGGCGTCTCTCTTCACCGACGGCAGATCCGTCGAGACAGGACCAGCAGCGGGCGAGGCACGACAGGTGCACCAGGTCGAGCCCTTCCCCCGAGCCGAAGGACTCCAGGTAGGACGCCACCCGTCGGCTCGGAATCGGCACCTCCAAGGCCTGCATGGCCGCCAGGCCGAAGACGGTGTAGTAGAGGTCGGGCTGTCCTTCGCGGTCTTGGAAGCCGCCCTCATCGCTCAGACAGTCGGCGATGAAATCCCGGACCAGGTCGGTGGAATCACCCAGCAACTGCGGTGCGAGTCTCGCCACCTGCAGCATTTCGAGTCTCAAACTCATTGCACCAACCCTTGATTTCGAGATCTTCGAAGATCTTTCCCAGGGTCCGACGCAGCAACCCCTTGACGTTGACATTGTCCAAGAGGCGCAGCGAACGGATCGCTTCTTCCTTGTAGGCGGCCAGCAAATCGGCCCCTTCCTGCTCCACACCGAGGTCGGCGAAGAGCTTGTAGACGGCGTCGATCTCGGCCGCTTCGCCACCGTCGCCTCCCTTGTCGGCCGTGGCGCCATTGCACCACGCTTCTGCGACGGTGACCTTGGCCGCTTTCTTGGCCCGTTGGTGGGCCAGGGCCCAGAGGATCGTCGGACGACCTTCCGGCATCAGACCGGCCACCACGTGTTGTCCCAAGTCCTCCAGGTCGTCGCGGATTTGGTAGGCCACGCCGATGGCATTGCTATAGGCCTCCAGGGTGGCGTGCAGCGCGGGCTCGGCGCCGCCGTAGATGGCCCCGAGGCGCAAGGCGATCTCGAAGGCCGGAGCGGTCTTTTGACGGAAAATGCCCACCACCTCGGCCGGGGTCAGGGGTTTGGGGTGGAGCTGCCAGCTGAGCTCCGTACCCTGGCCCAGGCAGAGGTTGCGATGGCCCAGGCTGGCGACCCGCACCATGTCCCGCACCACCTGTGGCGAGGTCTCACATTCGGTGAGCAGGCGGTAGCCCTCACCGAGCAGAAAATCGCCCACATTGAGGGCCACCGGCACCCCCAGCTCGGCGTGCAGGGTGGGCTCGTCATAGCGCCGGTCGTCGCCGTCTTCGATGTCGTCGTGAATCAACGACGCCTTGTGAAAACACTCGACGGCGACGGCGATGCGCTGCAGGTCGGTGCTCAGCTCAAGGCCCGGTGTTTGCTGCAGGCTCTGGTAGATGGCGGCGCTGAGGAAGGGGCGCCACCGCTTGCCGGCCCGTGCCAGCCATGCCTGGCCCAGGCGCTCGGTTTCGCTCTCCGGTGTCCCCATGAGCGACGCCAGGGCCTCGGAGGAGAAGCAGGCGTCGACGGCGTGCCGCAGGGCGGTGAGATCGAGCCTTCGGGTCTTGTCGTCGCTGGTCAGGTGGACCGAGTCCCACACCCAATCGATGTCGACGTTGGTATCGATGCAGTCGTCCTGCAACAGGGGGATGGCGATACCGGGCACCGCCGCCGCTTCCATGTAGCTATAGACCTTGCGCAACACGTTGAGACAGCTGACACCGACGATGGCGTCGATCTTGCCGGTCTCGATGATCGCCATGACGATGGGGGAACCCTCCGCCACCAGCACCGCATAGCCGAGACGTTCCGCCTCCTCTTGTAGATCCTCGATGGAGCACAGGCCGCATTTCTTGCACAGCAGGCCGAACTCGTCGAAGGGTGCCGGGCACTTGTCTTCCACCCGCAGGCATTTTGGCAGCAGCAACAGGCGGCGCTCGAAGGGGATGGCCGCCAGTTGGTCGCGCCACAGCTCGTTGTTGAGAATCAAGGCGGTGAATTCGAGGAAACGCTCTTCGATGCCGTGGCGCTCGGCGATCACCCGCGCCTGGTGATGCAAATCCTCCATCGACAGGGGGGGCACCAGGTCCGCCGTCGCCAGATGGTCCTGGATCTGACCGAGAATGGCGTCACGGTACGCCTTGGTTTCGGGAATGTCCGTCTGGGTGGCGCGCTCCAACTGCTTGGGGACGGGGGGCGGGAGGGTGATGACGTTCAGTGGCAAGGTCGGTCTCCTGGTTCAGTGGGCGGGGCCATCGGGGTTCGGGTCTCGGGACGTCCGGTCTTGGGAGGTCAGATCTTGGGATGCCAGGTCTTGGGATGCCAGGTCTTGGGAAGATGCGGCGCGGCTGCCCTCACCACCGAGGCGCGACGAGAGCTTGGCTTGAATGTCCTCGGCGCTCGGCAGCTCGGCCAGCACCTCGTCGGGAATGTCGAATTCAGCCTGTAACTTGGCCAGACAGCGCTTGCGTTCCTTCAAGGCCCGTTCCTCGTCCCGTTCCTTGGAGAAGCGAGAGTTGGCCCGTTGATGACGCTGCCGTAACAGGGAATAGATATCCCCCCCGAGGAGCGACGAGATATCCGTTTTCATCTTTTCCCGTTGCACGTCCTGGGCTTGCACCTCGGCGCCGTTGATGGGGCCGTTCTTGTACTTGGGAAAGAGGATGGCCACTTCCGGGCAAACGCGGGAACAGGCGGGGCAGTTGGTCTTGCACTTCTGCGGATTGGCGACATCGATTTGCTTGTCGTCATCGACGTCGTAGACCCCAAACAGGCAAAAGCTCAGACACTGCATGCAATTGGTGCAACGGTCGTAGTCGATGACCGGGAACCACGGTTGCCAGGCCTTGTCCTCTGCCTGTCCCAGGGCCACTTGACGCTCGGCCTCCACCAAGACCAACACTTGCGCGGTGTCGTTGCCTTGGATGCCGCGAAAACGCACCGCCATGTCCCCCTGGCTGGCGACGGTGTCGCGGTTCTCCTGCCCTGGGCCGTCCCGCAATACCAGCAGGTCGCTGTCGTCGAGGGGTGCCGTGGCGCCCTCACCGTTGAGGGTGACGGGAACTCCGGATTGCAGCAGAGAGCGCAGGATGTCGACTTTGCGCTCGCCTTGCAGGGCGCCGGCCCCCTGTTGATCGAGCACCACCCGCAGGGGGCTCCCGGTGCCTTGTCGTGGCGTCGTCTGGCCTCCTAGGGTCATCGGCTCTCCTCGAGATGGCCGGTGGGGGCGGCGGCCTCCACCGGCAGGTTGGGGGCGGGGGCGAAGACATCGTTCAGGGTCGTTGCAGCATCCTGGGTACGCATGTTGTGGATGCGCACGCCATCCTCCGGCAAGGGTGCGTCGGCGGCATGGAATAGCCAGCGGACGGCGCGCGGATAGCAGGCGACGATCTCCAGGGGGCTGTCGCCGTTGGCCAAACGCAGCAGGCTGGGGTCCTTGTGGGCGGCCAGGGCGCAGAGATCCGGCACCGCCTCGAAGGCGACGTTGCTCTCGGCCAATCCCTGCAGGACCCCGTTCTTGACCTCCTGCGGCACGACGCGGGCGAAGGCGCAGTGGCAATACAGAAGCCGACGGGGTGTTGCGTCCTGCGGCTTTTCTTCTGTAGTCATGAGAGTCCCTCCCTCGATGTTGCCCTGTGGGGCGGCGTCGCGTCGCGATGCACCGGCGTCGGTTGTCCGGGGCGAAAGCTCTCGACGTGCTCCAGAGTCAATTGCACCCCTCCCTGCCCCGAGGACGATGGGGCAGCGCCTTCGGCGGTGGCCTCGACCGCCTCCTGCAAACATTGACGCAGCACCTCCGGCGCCGCCTCGGCCCTCAAATTGACCACCAGCTGGCCTCGACGCAAGGGGGCTTGCAAGCGCTCGCCCACCTCGGGGACAAAATCCAGGTTGACCAAATTGACCAGGGCCAGGTCTTTCATCGCACCGGAGGGGGCCAGGGTCATCTTGAGATGCGCCACCTCGGCGCCGAGGGCCATCAGCCGTTCTTGGAAACGGGCCGCCAGATCGTGCAACCAAGCGTTGCCGTCGAGCTCCCGCTGGCTCTCGAGGCGCAGGGTGGCGTTGAGCCACCCGAGCAGGGCCTCCCCCTCGCCGTAGAGCTGATAGTCGATGTCCATGGTCGCTTCGTCGGGGGCCTCCTCCGCCAGCAGGGCCTCGAACCAAGGTTCCAGCCCCTCGTTCTCACGGGCCGAGACCTCGAAGATCCGGCGGCCCGGATACTGAGTCTCCAGGGCCTGGCGCAGATCCTGTGCTTCGTCATCGGACAATAAATCCCGCTTGTTGATAACCAGGATTTGCGCCTCCTCCAACTGTTTGCGATACACGTAGGTGACCTTGTTGGAGAATTTGCGTCCGGGCCGCAGCTCCAAGACCCGGCCGGCCCGCACGGGGTCGAGGACGACGCTCAAGGGGGCGATGGAGTAGCGATCACCGTAGAGGCGGCGTAGCGGATAGCTCACCGTCGCCACCAAGTCCGTGCAGCTACCCACCGGCTCCGCCAAGAAGACATCCGGGCGACTGGCGCTGTCGAGCTTGGCGGCGGCGTCTTTCAACGAATCGAAGCGACAGCAAAAACAGCCGCCGGCGATCTCTTCGACGGCGAACCCCTGGTGCCTGAGGGACCGTGTATCCACCAGGCCGGAGCCCTGGTCATTGGTGATCAAACCCACCGACTTGCCTCGGTCGGTTACAAAGCGGGCCAGGCGGCCGACGGTGGTCGACTTACCCGCCCCCAAAAAGCCGCCGATCATGATGTAGGCAGCACGGTTCATGTGGTTCCCATCTCCTGGCCCTGCCAGGGTTTCTCTTCCATGGTGTCGATGGTCTCGCCGAGTAATTGCAGATAGCCCTCGATGGAGGTGGCTTGGGGGTCCGGGGTACCGCGGACGGCGTAGAGCCAACCGCTTCGGAAGGGGTCGTTGCAGACTTTTTCCACCTCCTCCAGGGCTTCCGGGTTGGCTCCCACCAGTTGGCCGTCGACGACGCAGAAGAGATCTGAGGTGGCTTTGAAACCTTCGATCCAGCCCACCACTTGTCCCGTCGTCACCGCCGCGCCGGTGGCCACCTCGAGATCAAATTCGACGATCTCCCCCAGCATGCGGGTGGCGAAGGTTGTCAAGCCCACCTGCCACAATCCCGGCTCCACCTCGTGCAACCAGAAATGGGCAGGGCTGTAGAGATAATCCTTGGGCAGATGGGCGATGAAGCGGCTGCGCTTGAATTTGACGGTTTCGAGCTTCGGGGCTGCCATCAGCAGGGCGCTCCGCAGGCGGCGGCTGCCGGGGCGGGGTGTCGGCGGCAATGCGCGACGGCGGCGAGGATCTGGTCGCTGGCCAGCTCGATCTCTCGGTGGGTGGAGAAGCGGCCGACGCCGCAGCGCAGGGCACCGTCCACCGCCTCTGGCGGGGCCGCCAGGGCTTTCAGCACATAGGAACCGTCATGGCTGGGGCTGCTGCAGGCGGCGCCGGAGGACACCGCCAAGTGGGGTAGATGGCGCAGCAATTGCTGGCCGTCGACGCCGGGGAAGGAGACGTTGAGGTTGTTGGGCAAGCGATGCTCCAAGCTGCCATGGACCCGCAGGTCGGGGACGCCTTGGCGCAGACGCTGCAACAGCAGGTCGCGCAGGTCGGCGCAGTGGATGGCGTCCCGCGGGCCTTGCTCGGCCACCAGGGCGCAGGCCGCGCCGAAGCCGACGATGCCCGGCACGTTGAGGGTGCCGGAGCGCCGCCCCCGTTCCTGGCCACCACCCTCGATACGGGGCGTCAGCCGCACCCGGGGACGGCGACGCACATAGAGGGCGCCGATGCCCTTGGGGCCGTACGCTTTGTGGGCTGATATCGAGAGTAGGTCGACATCCAGGGTTGCGATGCGGCAGTCCACATGGGCCAGGGCCTGAGCAGCATCGCAGTGCATCAGCACACCCCGTCGACGGCACAGGGCGGCGATCTCTGGGATCGGATGCAGCACGCCGATTTCATTGTTGGCCAACATCAAGCTGAGCATCAAGGTGTCGGGACGCAGGGCCCGCCGTAGCCGTTCCAGCGATAGGCGGCCGTCCGCTTGCACCGGCAAATAGGTGACCTCGTAGCCCCGGCCCTCGAGCCGGGCCATGACATCGAGCACCGCCTTGTGCTCGGTGACGGCGGTGATCAAATGACGACGCTGCTGCGGATCCGCTTCGGCCGCCCCTTTGATGGCCAGATTGTTGGCCTCCGAGGCGCCGGAGGTGAAAACGATCTCCGAAGGCTCACAGGCCAACAAGTCGGCCACTTGTTGTCGGGCCCGCTGCACCAGCTCGTCGGCCCGCCGGCCGGCGGCGTGGGGGCTGGCGGGATTGGCAAAAACACCCTGGAAGCAAGGCAGCATGGCCTCCACCACCCGCGGATCGCAGGGCGTCGTGGCGTGGTGGTCCAGGTACACGATGCCGTCGACGGCTGGCGCCGTAGGACCTGCACCGCCCCCCAAGGCTTCGGGAACCGCAAACTCGACGGCGGAGCCAGCCGTCATCCCAAGGCTCCCATGCCGAAGAAGACGTTTTTCTTCAGCAGGCGATAGAGCCAGAAATCTTCGGGGATCTCTTCGCCGGGCAAATGGTGGCTGTGGCGCGGAGTGATGGCGTTGAGCTCGTCGAAGGCGGCGTCGCGGCCGCTGAAGTCCTGCGCTCCGACATCACGGATGTAGTCGTGCAGCTCTTGCGGATGCTCGAGGATGACACAGCCCTTGGTGCGCTCTTTGACGAAGCTCTGGAAACCGCGCAGGAAGCGACTGTCGTTGAAGGTGTCGTAGAGATCGCCGTCGGCGTCCTGCACCGTATCGGTAGCGAAGGAGAGGGCCGGGCAGATCTCGATGGAGCCGCGGGGACCGATGTGGTATCCCATGCCCATGGCGGCGGGGCAGAAAGCTTCCCCCTCCGCCGTCCAATAGGTGTCGATTACCAGGATGGGCTGGGTGCGGCGCAGCTCCAAGAGCCGCTTGCGCATCCAGATCAGCTGCTCTTTGCTGACGCAGTACTCGGTGTGGGGTTCTTCCCCCATCGGCCGGTACACGTAGTACCAGAGGTACATGGCACCGCGGTCGATGAAGTGTTGGACGTATTCGTCCGACATCACCTCGTGCATGTTGAGGCCGGTGGCGGTGGTGGCGATGCCATAGAGGATCTTTGCTTCCTTGAGCCGATCGAGCCCTTCCAAGGCCGCCTTCCACACCCCTTCGCCCCGTCGCAGGTCGTTCTGCTCCTGCCAGCCGTCGAGGCTGATCAATGGCGTCACGTTGCCCAGCTGCTTGAGCCGTCGCACGTTCTCCTCGGTGAACAGCATGCCGTTGGTGATGGTCTGGAAATAGCAATCGGAGTGGCGTTCGAAGATGTCCCAAATGCCCTTGAAGAGATAGGGCTCGCCGCCCAGCAGGGTGTAGTAGTAGGCGTTTTGCTTCTTGCCGCTCTCGATGATCTTGTCGAGGTCCTCTTCCCCCATGAAATAGCCTTGTCCTTCCTTTTCCACCCAACACCCATGGCAGCGCAGGTTGCAGGTATTGGTCAAGGCAATGAACATGAAGGGCGGATAGAGCTCGCCCTTGCCCAGACGACGTTTGTAGGACCAAATCGCCTTGGCGCCCTTGAAGGCGTAGAGGTAAGCTGCCTTCCAGGCAACTTTGGGCGACAGGCTGGTGGCGGCCCGCCAAGCCATGGAGGCGAGCATGGTTTGCTCCCTCATGAAGGAGCGGCTGGGCGGCTGGGATGCGCCGACGGTGGGGGAGGGAGAAGGCTCGGCGACAGTGGTTTCCAGCATCATCGAAAGAAAGCTCCTGGCTCGTTGTGTGCAGTCTCGGGCGGAGGCGTTGGGCAGGCGGCTTGACGTCGGCACCGTCTTCGAGTGTCTCTGTCTTCCAGTGTTTCGGTCTTTCCGGAGTCTCGGTCTTTCCGACGTTTCGATCTTCCCGGTGTATCAGACGTCTCGGTGCTCTCTCGGTCTTCGATCCCGTCGGCGTGCTAGACCGCTGTTCAGGAAACTTACGGCCATCCTAGATCAGGGTTGCGGCATGCTGACGGTTAGGTTGTCAATGGAATGTAAAAGCTATCCCGTCGGGTGTCGGCTGGGCTTCGATAGGGGACGACTTGGATGCCCCGCTCGCCAGCCTTGCAGATCGCAGCGTTTGGCCAACGATAGGTGCCCGTGCTTGCGAAAACATGAACTAAGATTGGCCCGCCATGCAGATCCCAAGAGCCCCGGAGCGCTCGGCGACGATCTCCCAGAAGACGACCTCTCTGAAGGCGACCTCTCTGAAGGCGACCTCCCAGAAGACGACGCCGCGTCCCATCGGTCGCCGCTTGAGCTGGCGAAGCCGCTGGTTGACGCGTCTCGAAGGCTGGTTGGACTCCTTCGAGGTCCGCACACTGCTGTCGATCTTGATCCTCATGTCGGTCTTGCCGAGCGCCACCTTGGAGGCGATTTTGCCCGTCCCCCTGTGGCCCTATCGGCGCTGGCTATTCTTGGCGATCTTCGTGCCGGAGTTTCTTTTTCGCCTGGTCCTGTTTGACCGCCGCCGCCGTCAGCAACGGGTTGGCAAAGGGGAGTTGGTGCTCCTCCTCTTGGATTTTTTGGCCATCCTGTCGTTCTTGCCGCTGGTCACCGACGCCGCCTACCTGCGTTTCTTTCGCCTCACCCGTCTGCTCCTGTTGCTCGGCTATTGGCGCCACTTGACCCATCAGCTGTGGGTGCTCATGGTGCAGCGGGAACGCCGTTTCCAGGTGGTGCTGGTGCTCATCCTCGGGATCCTGCTGTCGTTGGCCAGCACGGTGTTGCTGGTGGAGGTGCGGGTGGAGCACGACTTCAACAACGACGGCACGGCGGACGAGCGCGATCAGAGCTTTCTCGACATCCTGTGGTGGAGCTTCCGGCAGGTCCAGGACCCGGGCAACCTGGTACCGGAGGTGCGGGACGGATTTTTGGTGCTGGTCTCGCTATTCTTGACCTTCACCGGCCTGTTGCTGTTCTCGTTCCTCATCGGCATCGGCACGACGGTGGTGGGCGAGTTGGTGGAGCGTTCCCGCAGCCAGCGGGTGGGCATGCACGACCACACCGTGATCCTGGGCTTACCGCCCTATAGCTCGATTCTGCTCAACGAGCTGACCCAGATCTACCGCAAGAACCTGCGTTCCTTTCACGCCGCCGTCCTGGCGCCGGATCTGCCGGACGACATCCGCTCACAGATTGGTCTGCGGGGTTTTCGCTATCGCAATGGCTCGCCGTCCGACACCTCCGACCTCGACCGCGTCGATGTGCGCCATGCCAAGCGCATCATCATCCTCGGCGACGAGTCGGCGGATCCAGACGCCAGCGTCGTTTCCGCCGTGCTGGCGGTGCGCGAACGGACCGCCGTGGCGCAGCTCTATCCGGACATCGAGCACGAGCGCAACTTTCCGGCCATCCGCACGGCGGGGGGCGGGGCCATCGACCTCATCGGGTCGGGGCCGTTCCTGGGCTATTACCTGGCGCAGAATGTCGCCTACCCGGGTATCTATCGACTGTATAGGCATTTGCTGACCTCGGTGGGTTGCGAGATCTACACTTACTTCTTCAGCGCGGCCGAACGCCGCAAGATGCGGCAGAGATTTTCCGGCGAGGGCATCAGCCTCCTCGGGCTACACCGCGAGGCGCAGGATCAGGGCATCACCCTGCTGGGCCTGTTCACTGCCCCGGATACGGAAGCCCACTACGGGCCGGAGGAAATGGATCTGTTGATCCACCCGTTGCGCCGTGTGCAGCGCGGCCAAGGCCACTATGCCTTCGGCGAGGACCGTCGCCTGCTGAGCGAGCATGTGCGCGGCATTGCCGGAATTGCCCTGCGCTTCTCCGACTTGGTGCGATTGGCCCATCGTTTGGCGAGCCGCGGTGTCACCTTCCACGGCCCGGACATCGAGCAGCCGCCGCCACCGCGCTGGGTCCCCGGGTTGAGGCTGGCGCCGGCCCGGCGACCGATCCGTCGGGTCCTGATCTTGGGGGCCGGGCCCCGGGCGCCGAGGGTGATCCGCGAGTTGGTGGGTTCCTCCCGCAACCTGGAGATCACCGTCCTGGCCCGCAACCGCGAGCCCATGGCCACCTTCGCCCACGACGCCCAGACGATGCTCGCCGAATCCTTCGGTGAGACCTCTGAGACGCCGGAGATCGATGGCGATGTCATCCGGTTGCAGCTCGAGACGGAGGCGGTGTCGGCCAAGGTCACCTTCATGGCGGCGGACTGGACCCATCGCCACATCCTGGAGGACGAAGGGGCGGTGACCCTGGCCCAGGCCGACGCCATCCTACTGCTGCTGGGCAGTGATCGCAGCCTCGACCGCGACGGCTCCATCGCCCTCGACTGTCTCCACCTGGCCGATATGGAGCGCACCGCCGCCGTCCGCCTCAAACCCGGCGTCCACATCCTGGCCATGGTGCGGGATCCTGACAAGGGAAGGCTCTTGGAGAGCCGGTTGGAAGGCATGAAAGGTGAAGGAAGCACCTCCCGCTATACGGTTATCTCCCGGGCCGAAGCACGCCACCGCTTCATCATGCAATGCGTCTTCGTGCCGGGCATCAACGGTCTGTATCTCGAGCTCCTGAGCTCCCGTGGGCAGTACTTGAGCCGGCTACTGGCCACCGATTTGGCTGGCGAGGCGCTTGCCGGGAGCTTTGATCCCCTCGCCCTGGCCGACGAGCTGCTCTTCGAATTGGGGCTGATCTTCATCGGCCTGGAGCACCTCGAGCCCGACGACGAAGGCGAGCTGGTGGTGGTCGATCCCAAGCGATGGCAACCGCTGCACGATGTGCCCTGGCATTCGGTGGCCGCCGTCTACGTGCTCGGCGACCGCGCCGACCTGGCGGCGGTGCAAGGGCCACCCGTCGTCGACAGCCGATGAGAAGTCAACCGCTCAGAAATCCAGCATCCGTTCTGTGACCTTGGTGGCCGTCACCTCGACTTCGATCTCCTGCACCGGAGCCCCCGGCAGCTTGATGGCCTTCATCACCACCCGGTAGAGCCCTTCAGCCACTTCGAAAACCTTAGGGTTGGAGGTGTCGGCGGTATAGGTGCGTCCTTGGGCAACGGACTTGCCCGAGGCCGAGTCATAGAGGTTTACCGTCGCGTCCACCAAGGTGTCGCCCTGCCGGGCACCCAGACGCAGGGTGCCGCTCGGGAAGTCATGGTGCAGCTCCGCTTCGCCTTGCGCCGTCAGCTCCACTTGCCCCAGAGGGAGCCACTGACTTCCCTTGATCTCAATTGGCTTCACTTCGACGTCGTAGCGACCGGTGGTGAGTCGCAGCACCGCCGGGTTGGACTTGGCGTGGGCGTAGGTGCGTCCGGACGCTGTCTCTTCGCGGCTGTCGGCCACCAAGACCCTGTAGATGGCATCGGACAGCTGGCCGTTGCGCCGCACGCCGATGGACAGCTGGGCGGTGCTGAAATCCACCTGATGCTGCACCGTCGAGCCGTCTCGGATCTCTATCTCCAACTGGCGGATGGTGTCGCCCTCGAGGCCGACGGCCTGAATCTTCACCCTGTACTTGCCGTCCGCCAGGGGGATGGCAGTGGGGTTGGTCTCGGCGGTGTTATAGGTGCGGGCACTTCCCATGTCGGCATCGTCCTCCGCCCTGCGCACCACCACCGCCACGTCCTGGAGCTTGCCGTCGGCGACGGCATGCACCGCCAGTCGCCCCGCCGCCACGTCCACCGGCAGGGCCATGGCGGCGTCCAAGGCGGCGGCCAGCTCGTCGCCGTGATCGGCGGTTAGGAAGAGGCCGTTGCCCGCTTGGGCCATGCACTGCAACTGGGAGAGGTCCTCGCCGGAGACGTCAAAACCCACCACATGCAGCACCAGCTCGGCACCCTTCTCCAAGGCCGCACGCACGGCGCCGCAGGGATCTCCGCCGCAGGTTTCCAGGCCGTCGCTGAGCAGCACTACCGTGGCCCTGGTCTTGGCCGTCTCCAGGATGTCCAGGGCGTGCTGCAAGGAACCGGTGATCGGGGTCTTGCCCTTGGGATTCAAACCTTCGATGGCCTGGGTGACCGCTTGGCTGTCGAGGGGGCCCAGCGGGATGAGCGTCTCGATGTCCTGGCAATCCCCCTCCCGCCGATGCCCGTAGGCCACCACACCGACCGTCGAAGCCGCCGGCAGCTCGGCCACCATGTCGGCCAACACCCGGCGGGCGATGACGATCTTGTTCTCACCGTCCACCTGACCCCACATCGACCCGGAGGCGTCGAGGATGAGCAGCAAGGGCGCCGGCTGCTCCGCCGCTGCGTCGTCGGCAGCCGACACTCCGACCCCTACAGACAGGGACCACAGTGCGATGAAAAAGCAACCGAGGCAGCGGAGCCACAGCCGACTGGCAACTTCGCAGAGTTGGGGCAGGCGAGGCAGCTGGGGGCTTGGAAAAGAAACATCATTGCACAGCATGGAGGGTCCTCCGGGTCAATGAATGCCCGGTCTCGACCTCGATATCCGTCGTCGAGGTCGATGCCAGGGCAGGTGCTGGATCAAGACTCTGTTGTTGGGATCATACCCGGTGAGGCCGCAAATTCTCCTGATCCTTTTTCCTTCCCGTTGGGACGTTATAGATACACCTCGATACGAAGCCGTCGGGCACGATCTCCCGTGTCCAGCCGCCCGTGTGTTTGTTTAGAAAGGAAGGATCGTTCATGTCGAGACCTGCCATGTCCAGACCTGCGTTGCTCCGAGACTTTTTGCTACCCAAGTTTTGTTCGATCTTCGGTCTCTTGATTGTGCCCGCGTTGTTGGCCACCTCCGTAGTCGCCCAGACTTGGGAGACGGCCGCCAATAATCCCAGCGACCCGAAGTTTGTGCAAATGCCCTATGAGGTGGTTTTTGTCTCCAGCCCGATCATCGAGACCGGTACCTGCAATTGGAGCGACGATATCACTGGCGCCGAATATACGGAGCCGAGGGGTGTTTACAGCATCGGCACCGACGTGCTGGCGGCGACCAACCCCAGCAAGGGAAATCAGCTGTGGGTGGTGACCCGCAATGGGGCGGTCAAGTTGCTCTTTCCCTTGCCGGTACACCAGACCCAGACCGCCGTCCACCCCGATACGGGGCTGCCGGTGCCGCTGATCGACACCCCCAACGGCATGTTGGAAGTGGGCTCGGTGGTAGAGCCGAACGTCAGTGAGGACGGTGAGCGCATCATCTTCGGTTACTTTCACGACACCACCTTCAGCACCACTTCAGGGCAAGGTTCACTTGCCAAACAGGGGGCGGATCTCTACGCCTTGGACATCAGTGCCATGGTGCAGGCGGCGAATCCGGATCTGGTCGATCCCGCCACCTTGCCGGTGCGGCGCTTGACCTTCAAGGACTACGACACCAGCGGTGCGCAGAGTGACGCCGACAAGCACAAGGACGCCCAGAATCCGACGGTGACCATGGCCCCCGCCGGCAACGGCAAGAACGGTTGGGGCAATGTGCACATTCACGGCACCGAGATGCGCACCCAGCATGGCTTGAAGATGGTCTACGTCAGCGGCGAGCGTCGCAACATGAATTCCAATCAGGCCATGTCCGACGCCAACTACAACCTCAATCTGGTGCTGGCGGACATCGAAGCGGACGGCTCTTTGGGGGCCCATCGTCAGTTCCATTACTACACCACCACCTCCGCCCTGTCGCCGACCCCGCTGCGCAACGGCATTGCTTTTTCTTACCAGGCGACGACGGAGGACGGCCGCAACTGGCATATCCAGCACAGCGATTCGGAGGGGCGCTGGGGGCCGTTGATCGGCTACGGCACCAACCCCGACCTGTTTCACTTGGGAGCCTTCTGTGTCGATACCCAAGGGGATGCGCAAGGCAATGGCCCCGGTGATTATTTTGTCGCCACCAAGTACTACAACCTCAACAACAACGGTTTTGGCGCCCTTTGGAAGATCGATATGGATCAACTGGGGCTCAATACCAACGACAATTGGTCTTCTTGGGGCGACAAGCCGGCCCAGGTGAGCTCCCGCAAGATCAGCCTCAACGTGGAGGATCGAGACTTCCCCTCCGGCAAAGACGCCAATGGGCAGTACTACGGCAAGCTCTCCACCCCCCGGTGCGGGCGTCCCGACGAGCTGTTCTTCGCCTATACCCCCACCAGCGCCAACAGCAAGTCGGCCACTTGTGAGCCGAATGAAGGCAATGGCATCTACCGTTCCTATATTGGGTACCGGCCCAACCTGGGGGATTTCGACCCCATCACCGAGATCTTCACCTTGGTGGACGACAGCTCCGATGCCCTGACCCTCACCTGGGTGGTACCGGTGCTGAATCACCTGGAACGCACCGGCGACGTGCAGCAGCAAGTCGGCAATTCGATCATCGGTCGCCGCAGTGTGGTGACCCCCGGTGAGCCCTTTGCGCAAGTCGGCACCTCTGCGATCTACAACACCGATCGCAAACCCTACGATTGTTGGTTGGGCCCGCTGAACGGAGGCGGTTGTAGCGTCCAACAGGGGGGGCAGACCTACCATCTCTACAACCCCAACAAGCTCAAAAACAACCAGAAGGAGCAGATTTGGTCCAACTTTGATGCTCTGACCCTGGTGCAAGATCCGAACGATTTCTGCAAAGACTTGACCGGTGAAGGGGTGCTAGGTATCGCCATCAACGTCACCAGCAACCGAGTGGATCACAGCAACACTCTCGGTTACCAGACGGACGGCGGCGGCAAGAAAGAAACGGTGCGGTTGCTCGGGGTCTATGATGTACGGCAGCAGAGCGACCAATCCTTCCAAGCCATGATCCCCTCCCACACGCCGTTTGAATTTCATTTGCTGGAGAACAAATACGGCTTGCGGGTGGTGGATGTGCGTTCTTGGCACAGCCTGCAACCGCGGGAGGTGCGCACCGACTGCGGTGGTTGCCACGGACACGAGGTGGGCCAGGGCCTGCCCTTCCAAGGGACCATCGCAGCGACGCAGCCGCCCCTCGACATGGTCAGCCAAACCCAGTCGGTGACCTACGATGCCCAATGTCGGGTACGCCTGGCGGTGGACCCGACCCAGGCGACGGAAGTCATGCCGGAGTGGAAGGCGGATATTTATCCGCAGCTCGACCAATACTGCGGACCTTGCCATAACAGCACCGTGTCGAGCGATGGGCTGGCGCTGGGCGTGCTGTCCTACAGCAACGAGCTGGGGGCCTACAATGAGCTGAAGAGCAAGCACTTCGCCAATTCGAAGAGCGGCGCCTTGGGTAGCCCGGCCTTTTGGGCGGCCCGCGGCGAGCGTACCGACGGTCGTGACAACAGCCTCTACCAGCCGGGAGGTACGTGCGTCAGCGCGCCCACCTATGCCCACAGCTCCCTCCATGCCACCAACCCCAATCTTTGTGGTCAGAACAATCTGGCCATGGCGCAATGGGTGCACCGCCTGGGGCAGTGGATCGACAATCACATGCCTAGGGATACCGGTAGCATCTACGACTCCAAGTTCGATCGCTACCATCCGGCCATGGACCTCGCCGCCATCGACGGCCTGTGCAAGGCGTCGAAAGTGCGAGTCGGTTATTGGGACGACAGCGGTTCCCTTGCCAAGGTGGAGGTTCTGCTCAACGGCCTACCTTTGGCGGCGCCGGTGCTCAACGTGGCCAACGGCTCCCACACCATCAATGGCCTCAGTCTGACCAATGGCGATCGCCTCAAGGTGATCGGAGAAGACGCAGCCGGCAACCGTCAGATGTATGAGAAAAAAGTGAAGGAGCTCAAGGACGACTGCCAGCCGAACGTCGTGGTGGTACCGGGACCGGCGCATCCCGTTCCTTGATCGGACTCGACGCTCTGGGCCGCCGGTCTGTCGGCGGCTTGGCTCGCCAAGGCTCGAGCTCAAGATCGGACCCAGGCTCGAGTCGGACCGGCTCCCCTCGAAGGTGAGGTCGCCGGGCTACTGAGCGGTGGGTTCACCCACCACACTGCTCCAAGCCTGGGCGTTGCCCGACTCGAAGTCATCGCCAAAGATCCCGGCGCGAATCCCCATGAAGACCCGGTTGCCGGTGCAGGCGGCGACCCACAGGTCGAGGATGCCGTCGTCGTCGATGTGCATGGCCTCGACATCGAAGACACCACTCGGGGTCCAGGGGCGAGATGAGCCGCCCAGGGGATCGGTGTAAGAGATGTTGGGCGCCGTGCCTTGCCCCTGCAGGAGCACCATGCGCCTACTACAACCGCTGATGTCGGTGTCGACATCGGCCACCAGGACATCCAGAATGTTGTCGCCGTCCAGATGGGCGAATTTGACGTTGCCGCCAAAGAACGAGGTCATCGGGCTGTTGCTCACCATGTGGGTGGAGAACTGGGCATGGCCGTCCCCGTCGTTGCCCGTGTTGATCAGGTAGCGGTCTTGGCCATCGTCGACGATGAAGAGGTCGATGAGACCGTCCATGGTGAAATCCGCGGGCTCGATCATGTAGGGCGAGATGGTGTAGATCTCATCGAGAAAATCGAAATTGCCGGTGCCGTCGTTGTAGAGCACCGCCGTATGGGGATCGAAACCGGGGGGTGGGATGCTACCGCTGGCGTTGTTCTTGATGATGTCGTTGAAGGTGTCACCGTTGACATCGACGATATGGGCATCGGTTCCGAAAGTGGAGTCCGCCATGCCGGGCTGTAGCCGTGTATTGGTTTCGTCGGTGAAAAAGCCGAAACCGTCGTTGATCAGCAGCCGATCCTCCGTCGTGTTGTCGTAGTCGGTGAAGTAGAGGTCGGGACGGTCATTGCCGGTGACATCGCCGAAACCGACGGCGCAGAAATGGGGGCCCGGGCTGATGGTCGGCAGTCGCGTCTCGTCATAGGCAAAACCTTGCCAGCCACCCTCGATGGTATTGCCCAGATTCATCAAGATTCGCGGTTGCTCTCCAAAGGTGCCGACGGTGACCAAGTCGAGCCAACCGTCGCCGTCCACGTCGGCCAACACAACGTCGCGATCGTCGGTGTCGGCGAGGAAATCGGGGGCCAGGAGAGCGGTGCGATCGGTCATCGTTCCGTCTTCATTGATGAACAGCACGTTAGGGCGCCCCCCCTGAACGGAGAAGGGTACTTTGCGCACAATGATGAGGTCGAAATCACCGTCTCGATCGATATCGCCGGAGATCAAGTCCTTCTCCTCAGGATCGGAGATGCCGACCCCTGCCTCGGCGACGATGCGGTCCGCAGACTGGTCAACGTACTCGACCCAATCGCCGAGACCGGCATCGGCAGGCAGCGGCATCAGGAATAGGATGAGGGTGGCGCCTAGGTAGAGCCTGAAAAGTCGGTCGAAAACGAGGTAGGAGCTTGGATTGAACTTCACGATGGAGTCTCCCTTCGTTGGCGGGTCGACGTTAGAGCGGAAATGGGACGACGGAACCTGTGCTCTGAGCGCTCCGTATGGCGGCCTGATGATCTGGCGGCCGGCCGTTTCCTCGTCCAACGCCTAGCTTGTTGTCAATGTCGGGGGAGTATACTCTGGATATTGCCACAACAGCCTGACAAGGGCCTACACACCAGGAATGAGCTGCATCAGAGGAGCCCACACGATGACTTCTGTCTCGACGTTTTTCCCCAAGCTGTGGTTGTCGATTGTTGTTTTGATAACGGCCCTGGCGCTGGCTCCGGCCGTTGCCTCGGCCCAGTTGCTCCCACCCGTCGCCCCAGCTGGTAATCCCGTGACCGAGAGCAAGGTAAGACTCGGCAAAGTGCTGTTCTGGGACGAGCAGGTGTCGTCCACCCGGACGGTTTCCTGCGGCACTTGCCATATCCCGACGACTGGGGGCGATGATCCACGCTCCGCCGACAACCCGGCGGCGGTGCATCCGGGACCGGACGAAATCTTTGCCAGTGGGGACGACATCCTCGGTTCGCCGGGTGTACCGGCGAGCGACGATAGCGGGCTCTATTTGCTCAGCACCCACTTCGGATTGCGTGATCAAGTGACGGCTCGGCGCACCGTGTCGACGATCAATGCCGGCTATTCTCCGACCCTGTTCTGGGACGGAAGGGCAGGTGAGCAGTTCCTCGACCCAGTCACTTTGGAGGTGGTTTTGAACAGCGGAGCCGCTCTTGAAAGTCAGGCGGTTGGGCCCATCGTCAACGATGTCGAGATGGGGCACCTGGATCGTTCATGGAGTGATGTGATCAGCCGCTTGGAGATGTCGACGCCCTTGGCGGTGGCGGCGGACGCTCCCACCGCTTTGCTCAACTGGATCGCCGGTCGTACCTATGGCGATCTCTTCGAAGAGGCCTTCGGTACGCCGGAAATTTCCCCGGCGCGCATCGGCATGGCGATAGCCACCTATGAGCGCCTGTTGTTCACCAACCAAGCCCCCTTTGACGAATTCCTCCTCGGCGCCGATGTCCTGACACCGGAAGAGCTGGCCGGCCGCGGCGTCTTCACCGCCTCCAGCTGCGACCGTTGCCATAGTTTGGCGATCATGACGGATCACCTGTTCCACTACACCGGTGTCCGTCCGCCGACGGATGATGTGGGGCGCTTCGAGGTCACCGGTGATGCGGACGACATGGGGCGCATGCGCACCCCGAGCCTGCGCAATTTGGAGTTGCGCGCACCCTACATGCACAACGGCCAGCTCGCCTCCATCGAAGAAGTCGTGGATTTCTATAACCGGGGCGGCGATTTCGACGCTCCGAACAAGGATTCGCGGGTGCGGGAGTTGTTCTTGACCATGGAAGAACGGTCCAACCTGATCGCCTTCCTCGGTCGTCCCCTCACCGATCCGCGTTTGGCCGCGGGTCAGCCGCCGTTCGACCGTCCGACCCTCTACACCGAGTCGGCCAGGGTGCCGACGGTCGAGGGCAGCGGTGTCGCCGGGTCGGGCGGCCTGGTGCCCGAGGTCGTCGCCGTGGAGCCGCCGCTGCTCGGCAATCCCAGCTTTACCGTCGCCGTGGGAGGGGCCCTCGGCGGTGCCAACGCCTTGTTGGTGATCGACGGCACCGACCCGGGTCTGGTGACCCCGTCCGACGGGGAGTTGGCCTTCGAGAGCGTCGTCTTGCAGGGTGTCGGGGTGGGCCAAGGATTCGGCTCGGTCAGCCTGGCCTTGCCTACCGATGCCTCGTTCATCGGTCGCCAGTGGTTCGGACGCTGGTACGTCGAAGATGCCGGCAACGGCGGCACCACGGCGGTCTCGAAGCTCCTGCGCTTCGGTATGTTCGCCTCCTTGAGCCAAAACCTGTTGATGGTCGATGGATTTGAGTCGGGCGATACGTCGGAGTGGTCTGCCTCGGTGCCTTGAGGACGTCTGTTAGGAGTGAGATAGTGGAGAACGGGCCGGTTGCCACCCTCTTTCAGTTGGAGCAAAGTCAGAGCCTAGAGGATCTGCGCCGTGGCGTTCGAAGGCTCCTCGAGATCCTCTCTTCATCTTCGGCGCAGCATTTGCGCGAAGCATTCGCCGCCTGGTTGACGACCGTCCTAATTCCAGTAGTTGCTCCTGGTGCATACGTTCCAGAAGCCAGAGATCTTTCGGAGGTGGATTCCATGCTACAACAGAGTGTTTTGGAATGGCGCGATGGTTGGCGGGAAGAAGGCCGTCAAGAAGGCCGTCAAGAAGGCCGCCAAGAAGGCCGCCAAGAGGGCCGTCGGGAAGGGGAGCGCGCCCTGCTCTTACGACTGTTGGAAGGCAAATTTGGCTCGCTGCCCGAAAGCGTTGCTGGCCGCATTGAGGAGGCTTCCTCTGAGCAGATTTTGCAATGGGTCGACAGCGTCTTGACAGCCCAATCCCTCGATGACCCTTTCGTCAGCTGACGGTGACGCTGCTTCCGTCCTCAGGACCGTGCCGCAAGGGGCCCTGCCCCGAATGCTCTAGAGCATTGGCGCCGTCCGGTGTCAAGCTCAGGCCAGCCTCCGATTGCTCGACCCAGCCCCTGGCCCGCAGCCGCTCGACGGTTTTGGCCAGGCGACGCTGACTCCATGAGAAGCGGCGGCTGACCTCCGCCAGGGGGAGACCGCCGTCCCCGTGGTCCAAGTGCAACAGCAACAACTGTTCATGCATGTCGCGGCGCAACTGGCCTTGACGCAGCAGCCGGCTGAGCAGGCTGTGTCGGGGCGAGGCGAGGAACGCCGCGACGAAGAGCAGGCCGGAGACTACGCCCATGGCTCCGGCAATGGAGGCGTCGAGCCAGCGGGCCAGCCCGTACCCTCCAATCGTCGACAGTACGCCACAGAGTACGCTCAGCCCCAACATGTGGGACAGCCGGTCGGTCAAGAGGTAGGCCGTGGCCGGCGGGACCACCAGCATGGCGACCACCAGAATGGCCCCCACCGACTCGAAGGCCCCTACCACGGTGACGGACACCAGAGACATCAGCAGGTAGTGTACTGCCGTCGGAGCGAACCCCAGAGCCGCCGCCAGGCTGGCGTCGAAGGTGGTGATCTTGAGCTCCTTGTAAAACAGGCCGACGATCAGCAGATCCAAGAGTAGAACGCCTCCCCCCACCCAGAGCGCCTTGGGGCCGATGGATTGGCCTTGCCAGTAGAGAAGATCCCAGGGAGTGTAGGCGATCTCTCCGTAGAGAACACAATCCAGATCCAAGTCCACCTGCCCGGCATAGCGGCTCACCAGGATGACGCCGATGGCAAAGAGGGCAGGAAATACCACACCGATGGAGGCGTCTTCCTTGAGGCGTCCGGTGCGATGGGAGAGCTCCACCAGAAAGACCGTCAAGACGCCGAGCGCTCCAGCGCCCAACAACATGGGTAAGGTGCTGCGTTCGTTGCTGATCAGGAAAGCGAGGACGATTCCCGGCAGCACGGCATGGCTGATCGCATCCCCCAACAGGGCCATTTGACGCAATACCAGGAAGGTGCCCACCAAAGCGCAGGCAGCGGCTATGGTGCAACCGACGAGCAGGATCACTAAAGTGGGGCTCATCTCTGGCTCCCGGCGGGAATCGGTTGACCGTGGGGATCGACGGTGGGGAAGCCGAGGAGCTCGTCGAGCTGGGCCAGGGCTTCGTCGCTCAAGGTATGTTCCATGGCATCGGCGTCCCGATGGACGTGATCGCTGGACAGCTCGAGGCGACGGGTCAGGTAGAGCTCCCACAAGCGGTGCTTGCGTACGATGTGGCTGGCCGCTGCCAGTCCTTTTGCCGTCAAGTGGCCGCCGCGGCTGGAGCGCGACAGCATGCCCTGGCCCTCCAGGCGTCGGGCCAGGCGATGGAGCTGGCTTCCGCTTTGGCCGCGGATGCCCATGAGGAGATTCCAAGGTACCAGGCTGCTCCAGTCACCACCCCGGCGTTCGCCCCAGCGGTAGAGATCTTTGAGCAGATTTTCCTCCTGGATACGCCGCACCATGACGCGATGCCGCGTCCAGGCCCAGATGAGGCCACGCTGGGGGGCGACGAGCAACGACAGAACGAGCACGGCGCTCGAGCACAGGACGATGACCGGTCCGGTGGGCAGCCGTGGGATGGTGGCGCTGAGCAGCGCCCCGGCGGTGCCGGAGCCACCGCCGATGACCGCCGCCAGCAGCAGCATCACCCACAGTCTCTCGGTCCATTGTCGGGCGGCGGCGGCGGGGGTCACCAGGGTGGCGACCATCAGGACCACGCCGACGGTCTGGAGCCCCACCACCACCACCGTCACCAGCAGCAGAGTGAGCAGGATCTCCAGCCGACGCATGGGAAAACCAAGGCTGGCCCCGAACTCGCGATCGAAGATCAGCATGTGGAGCTCTTTATAAAACAGCACCACGGTGCATAGCACCATGGCTCCGAGGATGGCCATCCAGAAGACGTCGCGGGGCATCAGGGTCGCCGCCTGCCCGAAGAGGTACTTGTCGAGGCCGCTCTGGTTGCCGTAGGGAAGCTTCTGGATGTGGGTCAACAATACGATACCCACCGCAAAGAAGGTCGAAAGCACGATGCCGATGGCCGAGTCTTCTTTGATCCGGCTGAAACGACTGATGGCGAGAATCGACAGGGCGCCCAACAAACCGGCCACCAGGGCCCCCAGAAAAAGCGGCCCGGGATTCTTGCTCAAGGTCAGCATGTAGGCCAGGCAGACACCGGGCAAGGCGGCATGGGCCAGGGCATCCCCCAACAAACTTTGCCGCCGCAGCAAAGCGAAACAGCCCAAGACGCCCCCGACGATGCCGAGGATGCTGGCCCCGAGGATGACCGTGCGGGCGGTGAACGAGAGGTCCATCAGCCCGGCCCGCCCCGCTGTAGCTTCGGTGCCTCCGCCCTGGCTTTGAGCAGGGCTTCTGCGGCTTGGGTCAAGACGGTGAGACGGCCGCCATAGGTGCGTTGTAGGTTTTCCGTGTTGAAGGTCGTTTCGACGGGGCCCGCCGCCACCAGGCGCATGTTCAGCAACACCACATGATCGAAATATTCGGCCACGGTCTGCAAGTCATGGTGCACGGCGATCACCGTCCGTCCCGTCGAGCGCAAGTCCTGGAGCAACGAGAGAATGGCCCGCTCGGTGGTCGCATCGACGCCGGCAAAGGGTTCGTCCATGAGGTAGAGCCGGGCCTCTTGGGCCAAGGCCCGGGCCAGGAAGACACGCTGCTGCTGACCGCCGGAGAGTTGGCTGATCTGACGATCGGCGAGCTCGGCGATGCCGACGCGGTCGAGGCATTCCAGGGCCTTGTGGCGATGGGCCTTGCCGGGACGACGCAGCCAACCGAGACTGCCGTACAGACCCATCATCACCACGTCGAGGGCGTTGGTGGGGAAGTCCCAGTCGACACTCTCCCGTTGCGGCACGTAGCCAACCCACGAACGGCGTCGCCGGTAAGGTGCACCAAAGACCTTGACCCAGCCGGTGATCGGTTGAATGAGGCCGAGAATCGTTTTCAACAGAGTGCTCTTGCCGGCCCCGTTGGGACCGACGATGGCGATCAACTTGCCTTCCGGCAGACAGAGATCGACATCCCAGAGCACCGGTTGCGTCTGGTAGGCGACGGTCAGGTCATGCACTTCGATGGCCGGCTCCCGATGCCGATCCGTCAGCGCGTCGTGTTGTAAAGGGTTTGGATGGGTGGAGGGCTGACCGCTGGCGAGCGGCCCATGGTGGTCGTCGGCGGGGGTTGGCGTCCTATCGTCGGCTTCGGTTGTCGGGCTCGACAGGCTCATCGCAGGGCCTCCACCAAGGTGGTGACATTGTGCCGCACCATGCCTTGGTAGTCCCCCTCCGGGGTGCCTTGCTCGCCCATGGCGTCGCTGAACAGCTCGCCGCCGATGGCCACCTCATGACCCCGTTGGGCGCAGGCCGCTTGGACCGCTTCGATGGACCGGCGGGGCACGCTGGATTCGACAAAAATGGCTGGGATCCGGCGCTCCGTCACCAGGGAGACGACCCGGTCCACGTCCTGCAATCCCGCTTCGGTCAGGGTGCTGATGCCTTGCAGCCCGATGACTTCGATGTCGTAGCGCTGGCCAAAATACCCGAACGCATCATGGGCGGTCACCATGACCCGATGTTGCCGCGGAATGGAAGCGATCTGCTCCGTCACCCAGGCATCGAGCCCCTCGAGCTCTTGGCGCAGGGATTCCCGGCGGGCCTCCAACTCGTCGCGATGCTCCGGCGCCAGCTCGACGAGGGCGGCGGTGATCGGCTCAAGGGTGTAGATCCACAGGCTGACGTCGAACCAGATGTGGGGGTCATAGTTGCCTGCCATCTCGGGGGGCTCTCGCCGCAAGCTCTCGGGGATGGCGTCGCTCACCGCCACCACCGGGCGCTGACGCGCCAGCTTGACGAGAATGTCTCCCATCTTGCCTTCCAAATGGAGACCGTTATAGAGGATCAAATCCGCTTCCGCCAACTTGCGGACATCGCCTTCGCTGGCCTTGAAGAGATGTGGGTCCACACCGGGGCCCATCAGTCCTTCGACCACCGCCAAGTCACCGGCCAGACGCTGCGCCGTATCGGCGATCATCCCCGTGGTGGCGACGATCTTCAAGGGCAGCTCGGGTTGCGTCTCGGACGCTCCGGGGGGAGGTGCCTCGCCGCAGGCCCCGAGAGAAACCAGCAGCCAAGCGCCGCAGCAGCGCATCAGCCGGCCGGTGATCGATAGACGGGAGCGGTAGGTTGGTATGGATCGATGGCTCATTGTAGCGTCCTCTTAATTTCGATGAATCAAAATCCTAGTCTTGTGGGAGCAAAAAGTCAATCCTGAGGCGGTCTTCGAAGCAAGGTCCAGGGTTTCTGTGGAATATCCGATGGCTGAGATGGGGTGACCCATGGGTAGGTTACTCTGCGACGTGGCATACTTCCGCGGCGGGTTCGAGATCTGGTTCATCTTCGAGACTTTGTTAGGGGTCAGGCTGCGATGCGGAAACCCGGAAAATCGAAAAGGCCGAGGTCAGGACGGAGGCGACGGGCCTGGGCAATGAGCCTCTTCCTGGTCCTTGCTGCGGCTGGGATCTCGGGTCCCGTGGCCGCCTTGGAGCCCGATGAAGCCTTGGAGCCCGAAGACGTTTTGGAGCCTAGCGGCGAGCTGCCGCCGAAGGGTTTACCCCAGCTCGATGAGCTGGAGCATCTGGGTTCCAATGATGGGTTGTCGCACGATACGGTTTGGTCGATATTCCAGGACTCGAAGGGGTTCATGTGGTTTCTCACCTCCGAGGGGGTGAACCGCTACGACGGCTATCGCTTCACAACCCTTCGCCACGAACGGGGCAATGCGGATTCGTTGGTGAGGAATCAGGCGACGGCGATGGCCGAGGACGCCGCCGGTAACCTCTGGATCAGCACCTCGGTTGGGCTCGATCGCTACGACAGAGCACAACGCCGATTTACCCATTACCGATCCGACTCGACGCAGCCCGGCAGCCTCCCAGA
Source organism: Acidobacteriota bacterium (assembly GCA_029263315.1). Taxonomy (GTDB): domain Bacteria; phylum Acidobacteriota; class Thermoanaerobaculia; order Multivoradales; family J023; genus JAJCXR01. Next base: position 149,446 of record JAJCXR010000057.1, read on the forward strand.
TCCTCAGGTCTACAGCTTAGGAGTGGACGGCAGGGACCGCCTCTGGGTTGGGACTGCCGCGGGACTGGCCCGTTTCGTTCCGGCCAGCGACACCTTTGAGGTGGTGGAGATCTTCGCTCAGGAGGAGCAACCCGCCGCGCCCCATGAGGTGTCGGCGATCCTGGCCTCGCCGGACGGCAGTCTTTGGCTAGGGGTCAATGCCTCCCTCTGTCGAGGGCGAGACGATGCTTCCGGGATGGCCTTCGAATGTTGGAGTCTCGATCCTACGGAGGGTTCCGGGGAGACCTCGGGCGCTGTCCGTGAGCTGGCCGTCGACGGCCGGGGCCGCGTTTGGGCCACCACCTGGGGAGCCGGGCTCCGGCAACTCGATCCACAACGTGGCGAAGTACGCCATTTTCGTCACCGGGCGAATGGCGAGGATGGCCTGGGGAGCGACGATACCACCGCCGTCGTGGTGGACAAACACGGTGCCGTTTGGGTGGGTACCGACTCGTCGGGTCTCTTCCGGTGGGACCCGGAAGGCCAGGCTTTCGATCGCTACCAGCGGGATCCCCATCGCCTCGCTGGCTTGAGCGACAACGGCGTGCTGAGTCTCTTCCTCGACCGTCAAGGTCTGCTATGGATCGGAAGTTACCTCGGCGTCGATCGATACGACCCGAGTCGTGAGGCCTTTCGTACCCTTCGCCAGCATCCCGAAGACCTGACCCAGTTGGTGGGGCTTGGCGTCTGGGCCCTGCACCAAGCCCCCGACGGCGAGCTCTGGGTCGGAACCTACACCGAGGGCCTAGAGCGCTTTTCGGCCGAGGGGCGACGGTTGCGACACTTTAGCCCGGAGGATGGCGCTGGGTCGCTGCGCAACGGGGTTGTCAGTGCCATCGTGGAGGATGGCGTAGGTGGGCTCTGGGTCGGCACGTGGGGTGGCCTGCACCGCTTTGACCGCCGACGGGAGACGTTCTCGGTGGCCTACCATCGAGCCGACGATGACAGCAGCTTGGCCAGTGATCGGGTGTATCACCTGCTCCGAGATTCCCGCGGCGAGCTGTGGATCTCTTTGCTCAGCGGCGGCGTCGATCGCCTGCTCTCGGAGCCCCAGGAGCGGCGCCTGCAATTCAAGCACCACCGGCCTGAGGAAGACAATCCCGATTCCCTGGCCGGCTCCTCCGTCTATCAGACCTTGGAGGATCACCGGGGGGATCTGTGGTTCGCCACCAATCAGGGACTAGACCGTTTGCCCGCCGACCAGAGGGCCGACGAAACCTTGGTCTTCGAGCATTATGTTTTTGACCCCGCGGACCCCCGGAGCTTGAGCGGAAACGAGGTGGGCTCTCTCTTCGAAGATTCTGAGAATCGTCTTTGGGTAGGCACCGACGGTCACGGGGTCAGCGTCCTCGACGCAGAACGGCACAGTTTTCGGCGCTTCGATCGCAGGGATGGTTTGCCCAGTGACATGATCAACGGCATTCTCGGCGACGACATGGGAGGCATTTGGCTGTCGACCGGCAATGGCTTGGCCCGCTTCGATATGCAGAGCGAGACCTTTCGCACCTTTGGTGTCGAAGATGGTTTGCAGGGCCGGGTCTACTCCGTGGGTTCGATGCTGCGCTCGTCCGCCGGCGAGCTCTTCTTCGGAGGGACGGCGGGTTTAGACCGCTTTTGGCCCTCGGAAATCCGAATCGACACCACCGAGGCTCAACCCGTGCTCACCGACTTCTTGTTGTTCAATCGCTCGGCGCCCCTGCGCCGTTTGGATCCTTCGTCCCCCCTGACCGCCGATATCGGACAGCTGAGCCAGGTGACCCTCGACCATCGGCAATATGTCTTCGGCTTCGAGCTCGCGGCCCTACATTTCGCCAGCCCGCGCAACAACCTCTTCGAGTACCAGCTCGAGGGCTTTGATCCCGATTGGATTCGCACCGGTCCGGACAAACGGTTTGCCCAATACTCCAATTTGCCCTCCGGGGAGTATGTCTTTCGCCTCAGGTCGGCCAACGAAGATGGCCTCTGGAGCTCCGCGGTCAACCAGCTGAGGGTGGTCATCCTTCCCGCTCCCTGGCGCACTTGGTGGGCTTATACGTTCTACATGCTGGCACTTCTGGGTGGGCTGGCCTTCTACATTCGGGGACATCGTCGCAAATTGGCCTACGAGCAGTCGGTGAACGATCGCTTGCGGGAAGTGAATCGGATGAAAGACGAGTTCCTGGCCAATACCTCCCATGAGCTGCGGACCCCGCTCTACGGCATCATCGGTATTACCGAGTCGTTGATCGATGGAGTGACCGGTCGATTGCCCGTAGGCACTCGACAGAATCTATCGCTGATCGCTGGCAGTGCCAGGCGCTTGAGCGCCTTGGTCAATGACATTCTCGATTTCTCCAAGCTCTCCGCCCGTCACTTGGAGTTGCAGAGGTCCGCCGTCGATCTGCGCAGCCTTTGCGATGTGGTGCTGACCCTTTCGGCGCCTCTAATCGGCAGCAAGGAGCTCAAGCTGCGCAACCTGATCGATCCGTCGTTGCCCGCCGCCGACGCCGACGAGGCCCGATTGCAGCAGATTCTGCTCAACTTGCTGGGCAACGCCATCAAATTTACCGAGTCCGGGAGGGTCGAGGTTTCAGCCCGCGTCGAAGGGGAACGCATCGAGGTTTCGGTCACCGACACGGGCATCGGTGTGCCCGAGGAACAGAGGGAATCGATTTTTGGGGCTTTCGAGCAGGGGGATGCATCGACGGAGCGCCAATTCGGTGGCACCGGGTTGGGATTGGCGGTGACCCGCAAGTTGGTCAATTTGCATGGTGGCACCATCGGTGTGCGTGCCGCCGCCGGTCACCCAGGGGCCGAATTCTATTTCACCCTGCCCATCCATCAAGGGGATGCTCCGGTGACCCCAGGGGTCGAAACGGGCGGCGCAGTGGGGTTGGAGGTGCCGGAAGTCACTTGGTCCTCGCCGCAGCCCGTCTCGCAGCTGGCGCTGCCGACGACGCCCTTGGAAACGGTTCCAGCGGTGGCATCGGCTCTCGAGTTGCCGCCGGGAGAGCTCAAGATCTTGATCGTCGACGACGAACCGGTCAATCGTCAGGTTCTGCTCAACCACTTGGCTTTGGAGCAATTTGTCGTCGAGTCGGCGTCCAGTGGCGCCGAGGCCCTGCGACAGATCGAGGCAGGTTGGATCCCCGATCTGGTGCTGTTGGATGTGATGATGCCCAAGATGTCCGGTTACGAGGTGTGCCGGGCCTTGCGGCAGCGTTTTCGGTTGACCGAATTACCGGTGATTTTTCTCACCGCTAAGAATCAACCGGAGGATCAAGTGACCGGTCTGGCACAAGGAGCCAATGACTACTTGACCAAACCGGTCACCCGGGCGGAGCTCCTGTCGCGGGTGCGCCTGCACCTGGAGCTGCTCTGGGTGCATCGCCATCTCGAGGAGGTGGTGCAGGAGCGCACGGCGCAAGTCAAGACCCTCGGCGGCTTGTTGCCGGTCTGTGGCCTATGCAAGAGCGTGCGCGACGACTCCGGCTACTGGAGTCAGCTCGAGGAATACCTGTGCCATCACTCCGAGGCACAGGTGACCCACGGAATTTGCCCGAGCTGCCTCGAGCAGCACTATGGGACTCTGCTCGGCGCTGCGGAGAAGAATGCCGAGTGAGGCGGTGGGCTCAGAAGCTCTGACCCACGGGACGGTCTCGCAGGCTAGAGGGGGCCATGGAAGGCGCTTTTTTCCTCAACTGCATCGCTTCTCGCCGTCACCGCGGACCTCGCCGTCACCGCGGACCTCGCCGTCCGCTTAGGGCGGCGCCAGACAGTTCTCCAAATAGTCCGCCAGGTGCCGGGCGATTTCGGGTTTGCCTTCGAGGCGTTGCGGCTCCCCCTGGCGTTCCAGGAACCAGGCGACCTGGGGGCCGCCAGCGGCGGTCTCCTCGCCGCGATTGGCCACCACCGCCTGGTAATCCCGAAGCCGTTGGCGGGCGATGTCCATCAACTGTTGATGGCTCACCTGCTCCTGGTACTTGAAGGTGATCATGTGAAGATCAGGGTGTGCTTGTCGCACCTCGGCGATGACCTTGGGCGTCGGCACCAGCTCCAGCTGCAGATGCTCGCCGCTGGGAATTTTGCCCGACGCCACTGCGGTGGGGCGATAGTCGGCCACGGCGGCGCTGAAGATGCCGGCCAGCCAATCCCCCTCGGCCAAAGTATCGAGGACCCAACGTCGGTAGTCGTCGAAGCTGCGGGCCACCCGGAAGGGCAAGAAGGACGGCGGATGACGGGCGCCGTCGCCGTGGATCAGCAGGGGCTCCGCACCCCGCAGGTAGAGGTCTCGGGTGATCTCGATGCCTAGTCTGCCGCGGAAGCGGGGCACGATGCGCCGCACGTTGTCGATGGCAACCGGCGTCGGGCCCCCGGTCACCAAGATGCGTCGGCCGCGCAGGGGCGAGCGGCTGGCGGCCCGGCAGACTTCCGCCACCAAGACTTCGTCCGCCGGGATGTTGTGCTTGCCGTAACCGGGGCGGGGTGGCACCAGTCGGACTCCCATCTTCTGCAACTTTTGCAGAGAGCCGGTGAGGATGCTGTTGTGCATCGTGCCGTGCATGGTAGCGGCCACCAGGACGGCGCTGAGACCTCGTTCCATGCGCCCGAGGGCCGATGCCAGGGTGGAGGTCAAGACGCCGTCGGCGATGCCCTGGGCCATCTTGTTGATGGTGTTGTAGGTGGCTTGGGGCAGCAGGTAGACATCGAAAGGCGCCGCATCGGAGAGGTGCTCGGCCTGGGCCGAGAGACGTTTGACGACGGGACGGGCGGTGCTCCATGCGAGGGCGTCTTCGGCCACGTAGCGCGATGCCTCCTGCGACATGAAGGCGGTCACCTCGGCCCCTTGGCGGCGCAGAGCGCGGGCCAGCAGTGGGGTCTTCATGGCGGCGATACCGCCGGCGATCATCAAGGCGACGCGGCGACCTTCGAGGTGCTTGCCATCTTGGGGTACCTCGCGATCCCCGAGCTCAGAGGGTAAGGGCGGTGACAGGTCCCAAGCGGAATCTTCGACGCTCACGTGGCTCTCCTCGATGGGGGCAAGCTGCGACGGGGACCCCCCACGGTGTGACGGATCGGGGGCTTCGTCGGCAATGCGGGATGAGTTGCCTATTGTGCCATGGTCCGGGGCGCTGGGCCCAGGCCGGAGGCGGTACTTTTCATTTCTTGAGGCTTGTTCTATTCTGGCAAGACCGGATGCAGGTTTCTGTCGTTCCGTAGTTTTTATCCGTGATAGGCATTTTCTTTGCTTCTTGCCCTGAACCAAGAGTCAGCGAGCTCAACCACGAGATCCGATCTTCCCCGTGGTCGCTTCGGCTTGGCGGTTGTGCACTCGGTGTTGATTGCCCACTTGGCGCTGGTCTTGGGTTGGTGGACCGGAGGCCTATGGGCGCAAGAAGTTGTCGCTGAACCGGCGGCGAGGTCGCAGGAGGCGCCCAGTGGCCTCAAATGGTTCGAGCTCAGCAGTCTGCGCGGGGCCTGGCGATTTCACGCCGGTGATTTGACGGGAGGAGCTGCGCCGGGCCTAGCGGACGGTGACTGGCCATCGGTAGTGCTACCCACCGGTTTTACCCGTCGCGACGTTCAAGCCGAGATCGTCTGGTACCGCAAGACAGTCGTCTTCGAGGGGGCCCACCCCGAGCACCGGGGAATCCGCTTGGGTGTGACCCTGGGCAAGGCCAACAGCGCCTACGAAGTTTACGCCGGGGGTGAGCTCCTGGGGGGTGTCGGCTCTATGCCACCGACGCCCAGGATCGACTATGACCGCTCGGCGACCTTGCCCATTCCGAGCCGCGCCATCGACGAGGATGGCCGCTTGGTGCTGGCCCTCAAGGTGTGGAAGTCGGCGCAAACCCGCGGCAGCGTCGGCGTGGTGTACGAAGGGCCGATGCTCGTCGGGCCCTTGGAGGAGCTGATCCGCCGGGACTTGACCTCAGAGCTGCCGCTGCTCTTCTTGGCTTTCTTTTTTCTCTTGGTGGGGGCCTTCCATCTCGAGCTCTATCGGCGACGACCGAGCTTACAAAGTTATCTTTGGTTCAGCCTGGCCTCGTGGGGTTTTGGCCTCTACGGACTGTTCAGGAGTCAGTGGAAGTATTACCTTCTGGGGGATCATTTCCTGCTCTTCAAAGAGATCGAGCACCTTTCGATCTACCTCAACGCGGCTTGTTTTGTGCAACTTCTATGGGTCCTTTTCGGAGCTCCGATACCCCGCTGGCTACGCTGGTATCAATGGCTCAATATATTGGTGGGTTTGACGGTGGCGTTGACCCCTGGCCTGAGGCTCAATACCTTGGCGCTACCCTTCTGGCAGTTTGGAATTCTGGTGGTTATCGTCGCCGGAATTTTCGAGTTGGTGAGGGCCCTGCGGGCCCGTCGACCGGAGATCGAGGTGATCGCCGTCGGTTCGCTGGCGGCGGGTTTGCTCTTTGCCTTCGATATCGGAGTCGATCGGGGTTTTTGGCAGGGTCCTCGCCTCAGCCTGATCGGTTTTGGCATCTTCCTGCTGTGCCTGGCCGCCGGTATGGCACAGCGCTTCTTGCGCACCCACCGGGAGCTGGAGGAGCTCAAGCAGGAGCTCGAGCAGCGGGTCGAAGAACGGACTCGACAACTGATCGAGGCGAGCCAGGCCAAGAGCCGCTTTCTCACCACCATGAGCCATGAAATCCGGACACCCTTGAACGGCATCCTCGGCATGACGCAGCTTCTCCTGTCGACGCCCCTCGACAGTGAGCAGGCCGAGTACGTCCAAGTGGTGCGCAAGAGCGGCGACGTCTTGTTGAGCTCGATCGACGATATCCTCGATTTCTCCAATGCCGAGCTCGGCAAGATCGAGCTCCAGGAAGAACCGTTTTCATTGCGCGCTTGTGTCGAGGAGGTGTTGGACATGATGGCCCCCCGGGCGGCTGAGAAAGAGCTCGACCTGGCATATTCGGCCGATCCCCAACTGCCGGATCGATGGCTGGGTGATGGCCCCCGGCTACGCCAAATCCTCGTTCACCTGGTGGGCAATGCCGTCAAGTTTACGCAACAAGGATGGGTACGGGTCCACCTGCGGGCCCCCGCCGAGACCGAGAAAGAAGGGGCGGGTCGTCGGCACTGGCTGAGCATCACCATCGCCGATTCCGGCATCGGGATCGCCGCCGACCAGTTGGAGGTACTCTTTGAGGGTTTCCACCAGATCGATGGCTCCCTCAGCAGGCGCCACGAGGGAACGGGGCTGGGATTGGCTATCAGCCAGCAGCTTTCCACCCTGATGGGAGGCAGTATCGGGGTGCGCAGTCAACCGGGGTCGGGCAGTGTCTTCGAGTTGCGCCTCCCTCTGCCGTCCTTGCCCAGCGAGACACCGGAGCCCGACTCCGGCATGGACGATCTCCTCGACATCCTGGCGACAAAACCGGTGCTTCTGCGGGTCGATAGCGTCATGACCTTGGAAGTCCTGCAGGAGGTGCTGGCCGGATGGGGTTTGGCCTGGCGAGTTGCCGTCGATAGCTCCCAAGGCATGGCCTGGATCGAGGCGGGGGAGCGCTTCGGGGCGGCGCTCATCGAGCTGTCCAGCGACGGCGATGGCGGGGTCTTGGCCCGGCAGTTGCAGCTTCAGGACTCGCCTCTACCGCGTATTTTGTTACGTCACGGGCTCTTGGCGGAACCCTTCTCGCCGCCGAGCCAGAGCGGTGAGGCGGCCCGATTGGCCCTACCGCTGAAGCCTCGGGAGCTGCGTCGGGCGTTGCTCAGCGTGGTCGGGCAGAGGCCGGAAGACGCTGCGTCGGCCGCAGAGGACGAGCCTCGGAACCTTCTCAGCATGGGTGATCTGATCCCGCTGGACATCCTCCTGGTGGAGCCCCGTGAAGTCGACCAGATCGTCATCGCCAGGATGCTGGAAAGCCTGGGCTACGCCCTCGATGTGGTAGCGGATCGGCGGCGGGCGGCCAAACGTCTGCTCAAGCGGCGCTACGATGTCGTGATGCTCAGCTTACAGATGCCCAAGCGGCAGAGCGCTGCGTTGATGGAAGACCTCGCCGAGGCCGGCCGGCAGGGGGCACCCAAACCTTGGTGCATCGCCCTCTCCGACACCGAGTCTGCGGTGCATCCCCCGGGAATCGATGACCATCTCAGCAAGCCTGTGCAGGGGGCGGACCTGATGGTGGCGTTACGCCGGGGAAGCTCCACCATCCTCGAGCATGCGGCAGATGGCCAAGCGTGAGGGGGCCGGCGAGTCCGGAACCTTCAAACGCAAGTAGCGGCATTGCAGGGTCAAAGATCTTTTGTCCGACCCTCGGACCACCTGCAGGCTTCCGCTCCAATGCCCATGGGAGTCGACCTCGGCCAAGGTCAGGTGGTGATCGTCGATGCCCAGGAGCTCGCTGATGGGTTGCCCGAGGGCCTGTTGCTCCGACCAGCCGAGGAGGCCTTCCGACGCCTGATTCCAGTAGGTGACATGGCCCTCGTCGTCCACGACCCAGGTGCCGTCGACGGCCTCCGCCAACCAATCTCGCACCACCGTCTTGGCGGGCGCCTTGTCCACCGGTTCAGACCCCTGAGGGGAGGTGACGATCAACATACTTGCCTGGCCTGCAATCTCGACCCGTTTGGCGGACATCACGGCTTCGAACGGCTGGCCGTGACGATCTCGACACTCCACCCGGTGATCACGCACGGCGTCTTGGCGTTGCAACTTCGATTGCAGGGGCTCCAGGTCCTGGTCCACCGCCAGCAACCCTAGATCGCTCGGCGTTCGACCCATCATCTCCCGGCGGGGGAATCCGAAGAGGGCAGCAAAGGCATCGTTGACCTCGAGGATTTCGCTGTCCGCCAGGCTGCAAATGGCGATGGCGTCGGGATTGCGCTGGAAGATCTCGACAAAATTGCGCTCGAAGGTGCTGAGGGTTTCCGCCGCCTGTTTTTGCTCCACCATCAGGCGAAGATCCTGCTCCCTCTCCAGCAAGTCTTCTTCGAAGCGAGCGCGTTCACGGCGCAGGCCGTCCATCGTTTGCCGTAAACGCTGATACTGAAAGTAGGCCAGCGCCCCCAGAACCATCGAGGTGGTGAGCAGCAGCATTTCTTGATGGGCGTCTGGGACGGAGACCACAAGATCTTTCTCCACCAGCCCTTGGTAAGAGAAGTGGAGCATCGGCAAGGCCAAGACGAAGACCAAACCTTGCCCCGCCGGGCTCGAAATACCGGCGTCGGCCCGCTCCTCCTCGAGCCTTGCGTCGGCCGGGAAACGCCGGTGTCGCAGACGTGCGGCCAGCAGCAGGAGCAGCGACGGTAAAGCATGGCTCAGGCGCAGGCCGGTCGGCGTAGGATCGACCCATTCCAACTCGGCGGCGATCCGCCAGGCGTCGTCGAAGATCGCCGCCACCATGGCCAGGCAGAGGACGGTGTAGAGATTCTGCCAGCGCCACGAGCTGGCCTTGGTGGCCGCCAACGCCAGGCGGATGGCCAAGTAGCCGTCGAGTAGGCAGGCCAACCAATACGACGCCATGCGCGGCTGATAGGCCTTGAAATAGACGGGCTGGATGACCAAATAGATCAGCAGGCAAGCGACAAAAACCAACAGGGCCGGCCACGATAGATTGCGATCCAGGCTGCTGGGTCGCCAAGGATGATGGCGGTGGGGTCGGCGTTCCAAGGCCAAGACGAAGACGACGAAGAAGGCGATGTAGAAGAGATCAGAGACCACCGCCATATACGGCAGCTCACCCCCCAGTCGAAGAATGGCCATTGCCAGCAAGGCACCGGAGGCGGTGGCAAGATCTTGCCAGAAGAGTCGCTCCTCCCGCTGTCGGAGGGTACCCAGTCGATGCCAGAAGGCGCTGAAAACGACTCCGCCTAGAAAAACTTGGGGCAGCGCCTGCGACCACATCGCCAGCAAGCCGGGTCGGAGGGAGTTGTCCAACAGCTGGCCGATGAGGGTCAGCACGAGGAAGAGAACGGTGGTCCACAGCAGCCACCTATCGCGGGTCAGGGAGCGCAGATGGTGCGACAGGCGAGCTTCCGCTGCATCGAGTAGAGGAGCCTTCATCGGTTCCCCTTGCCGTCGCCATCGGCGTCCTCGGCCCTTGAGTCGCTGACGACGCCGATGACCAGACGCCCCTCGGAGGTCGGATCCTGGGGCAGGGAACGCAGCTCGGTGACGCTGGCGCGGACGGCGAGGCGACGCCCCGTTTGGGTACGCCAACGTTGGTTGAGTACCAGGGAGCTGCCGGCGGTGTCGCCCCGAGGAGCGAGGATCTCGTTGCTGTAGCAGTGCCGTGCCTGCTCCTCTTGCCAGCCCAGAAGCCCTTGTGCTCCTGCATTCCAGGCCAGGATGCGATCCCTGGCATCGACGGTGTAGATGGCGGCATCGGCGAAGTTGAGGTTCGGCGGCTGCGCCGTCGCGGCTCCGTCGTGGCCTTCCCTGGCGACGATCAACAGGCAGGGCTCGGAGCTCAAGTCGAGGATCTCGGCGCTCAGACAGACATCGAGCCGTTCTCCCTGGGAGCTGCGCAGGTAGGTGGGGAAGGCTTCGAGCCGGTTTTGCACGCGTATGCGCCGTCGCAGCAGCACCGCATGCCGAAAATCCCACCAGAGGTCCAGGTCGATGGGAGTGCGATCGATCAGCAAGTGTTTTCGGTAGCCCACCAGATGGGCAAAGGCGGCATTGACCTCACGGAATCTGCCCAGGGTGAGCGACAGGATGGCCGACGGGGTCGGGCTCGAGTGAAAGGCGATGTCGAAGCGCTCGACCGAGCTTTGCAGGGACTTCTTGGATCGCAGGCGCTCACTGACCACCCGCGCCTTCTGCTCACTGCGGCGCAGTGCTTTGTCGGCCCTCGCCCAATCGAACCACAGGTGGCGGGCCCGATCCAGCAACAACCAGTGTTGTAGCAGGGCAAAGGTCCCCAGGAGCAGCACCCCGATGGCGATCACCCATTGTCTCAGGGCCAAGGTCGCGGGGTCCAAGATGCCGCTGCGGTAGCCGGCAAAATGGATGATCGGCAAGGCCACGGCGGAGATCATCGTGTGCAACGCCGGGGCCGCCAAGGAAGCTGCGGCCGGGTCCTCGTCCTCGTCGACGGGCAAGGGATGGCGCCGTAGGCACGCGGCGATCATCAAGGTCAGCCAATGGGCGCTGTAGAAGGGGCGTTGACCCCTCGACCATTCTGGGTCGGACAGGGCGAGGAGCTCGAGACCATCGGCCGCCAGCAGGCTGACCGCGGTGAGGGTGAGAAAGAAATAGATCGCCTTCCAATGGCGGGAGCGGGTGATCTGAATCAAGTGCGCCAGGCGTAGGCAGACATAGAGGTCGAGGGTGAGGTACAGGACCATCGAGGACTTGAAGAGCAAGTACTCCGAGCGATGGGTTGCCATCGGCACGAGCACAAAGTACGTCAGCAGGGTGATCACGAAGAGGATGGCGGCGGGCCATGCCAAGGCCCGTTCGAGCACCTTGGGACGCAGGCGCTGACGGCGATGGGGCTGCCGTTCCAGAACCAGCAGCCAGGCGACATAGCCACCGGCCAACAGCAGCTCGGTCGTCAAGTAGAAGCGCATCGTGTGGGGAATATCGATGGCGTAAAGGACGGCGTGTGCGAGCCAGGCGAGATAGACGCCCGTCAAATCGTTCCAAAAAGGTCTTTCCCGGGGGTCGACATGGGCTAGGCGGAATCTCAGGGCGAAGAGGGCAAGAATCAGCAGCAAATAGGAGCTACCGGTGCTCAACCTGTCGAGGGCTCCTCCCGCCGGGGCGGCCAGCAGGCTCAGCCCGAGGCTCACCGCAAACAGCACCAGTCCGGCCTGCGCTATCGGTTCGCCAACGATCACTTGGCGCATCTGAGCGTAGATGGGACTGGAGAGAATGCGTTGCCTCACAGCTGTAGCTTTCCTCGGTAACGTTGTGACGTGATGCCAACCCCGACGGGCTCTTGAAGAGGCGGCATCCGGCTCAGGTCTCCGGTTCTCTAGCGTCCCAGTCTTCCGGCAGACTGACGGTGGAGCCTGGAGATGCAGGATCGGATGTGTCGAGAGTCGCATCTTATCGGATCGCGCTTCTGGGGTCATGGCTCAGCCGCTTTCGCAGTATGCTTGGCGCTTCACGGCAAAGCACGGCGCTGAAGACAGAGATTGTTCGATTCGGATTTCTGGAGAACGGGATGGGGTCGAGCGCCTCGCCACAACCACCGCAAGAGGATGTTCACGTGATCAGCACATTCCGCGGCCTCGAATGCTCGATCTGTGGCCTTGCCCACCCTATGGACGAAGTGCAGACCTTCTGCCGAGGGTGTGGACGGGCACTTCTGGCCCGCTACGATCTGCAGGCGGCTCGCAAGGGCTTCCAGCAAGGTCTCTATCGACGTCGTCGTAACGACATGTGGCGCTATTTGGAGGTCATGCCGGTGACCGATCCAGCGGCCATCGTCACCTTGGGGGAAGGTTGGACGCCCCTATTGCAAGTGCCGAGATTGCAAGGCCAGCTGGGGTTGGCCGGGCTCTGGGTCAAAGACGAAGGGGGGAATCCCACCGGCTCGTTCAAGGCCCGGGGCATCTCCGCGGCGATCACTCGGGCCCGCCAACTGGGGATTGCGGAGATCGGCATACCCACCGCCGGCAATGCCGGTGCTGCCTCGGCCGCCTATGCCGCCCGCGCCGGCATGACGGCCCACGTGGCCATGCCGGCGGACGCACCTCGACCGATGATCGACGAGGTGCGGGCCTATGACGCCGACCTGACCCTGGTGGACGGCTTGATCAGCGATGCCGGCAAGTGGATTCGTCAGGGGGTGGCGGATCATGGTTGGTTCGACATGTCGACGATGAAAGAGCCTTTCCGCCTCGAAGGCAAGAAGACCATGGGCTACGAGCTCTGGGAGCAGCTCGACGGTCATTTGCCGGACGTCATCCTCTATCCCACCGGCGGCGGCACGGGTCTGATCGGTATGTGGAAGGCCTTCGAAGAGCTGGCGCAGATGGGGCTGCACGACGGGCCCCGGCCGCGTATGGTGGTGGTGCAGTCCACCGGCTGCGCTCCCATGGTGCGGGCCTTCGAGGCCGGTGCCGAACGAGCCGAGCCTTGGCAAGGGGCCGCCAGCCTGGCGCCGGGGATTCGCGTTCCCGGGGCGTTCGCCGACGATTTGATCCTACGCGCCGTCAGACAGAGCGGCGGCGTGGCGGTGGCGGTGGAGGAGGAGGCGATCCTCGAAGCCACCTACCGTCTAGGGCGCCTGGAGGGCATCGACGCGGCGCCGGAAGGTGGGGCCACCTTGGCGGCCTTGGACAAGCTCTTGGCTTCGGGATGGGTGCGACCCGACGAACGGGTCGTGCTGTTCAACACCGGAAGCGGCTTGAAGCATCCGGAGCTGCGCTCCACGAAACCTCTGCCCGAGCCGGTGACCGTTCCCTGAAGGGTGCCACGAGGATCGATCGTTCTCTGTCTTCAAAAGTCGCAGTCCGGCGCGAGTGTCATGCTACTATGAGCCGCTATGCATGGCCTTGACTGGAGATTTCAGTGCCGTTCTCGGACCCCCACAATCCATTGTTTCGAGGAAGCTTCTGATCGATGCGAATACTCCTCGCGTCACCCACCGACGTTGTCAACTATCGCGAAGCCGCCATTCGAGTCGCTGAACGGCTCAATCAGGAGAACCAGGCCAAGTTAGGGACGGCTCAATTTCTCGAGGTCGTCGATTGGAATCGGCAGATCGCCGAGTTGCAAGGGCTGCCCGAAAGCGCCATTCTGGAAGAGATCTCGGTGCGCGAAGACGACGTCTTCCTGGGCGTCGCCTGGTTGGCCTTCGACCGCCAAATCGGTGACGACAACAACGGCTATCACTACAGCACGGAGCGCAACTTCGAGCTCGCCTTCGCCTATTGGAAAGCCCAGCGTCCCGAGCACTGCTTTCTGTGCCGGTGTATGCGACTGCCGGAAAAGCTGACGGACATCAATGGCCGTGCCCTCGATCGCGTGCACCAGTTCTTCTCCCGTTTCAGTATCGACGGTGGCAATCCGGTAGCCTATTACGAGTTCGATTCCGCCACCGATCTCGAGGAGTATTTGGCGACCCGCCTGGGGCGGCTGTTCCAGGGGCTGGGGGCGCCGCCTCGGCCCGGTACCGGCGGCGAGGCACCGACGGTGGTCGCCGGGCCCCAGGGCAGGCCGTCTTCTCCGCCGTCCTCGCCGCCACCGTCTTCTCCTCCACCGTCCTCGCCGCCGGTCGCCGGGCCCCAGGGCACGCCGTCCCCGTCCCCGACGCCGCAATCTCCGGCAGCTGGCGTGACCGTAGATCGAGACACCAAAGCCCCCGGTGCTCGAGCCGTCCCGACGCCGGTGGCCGAAACAGTGCCCCCGTCGGCCTCCCCAGCGTCGGTCTCTGCGCCCCCCACGGGTCCTGAGTTCGAGCGCAAGATGCAGCCGGGAAAGGCCTACGAGGTGTCGTTCCTGAGTATCGAGATCGTGCTCGAAGAGCCCTTGCAGCAGGCGGCCAAGTCGCGGCCGGCGGAGGTCGCCGCCCTCTTCAAGTCGTTTCGCGAGCTGGTTTCCGGAATTGCCGCCAACTACGGCGGTGAGGTGTTCCGCTGGCAGGACAACGGCGGCATGATGATCTTTTGGAGCAGCCGTTCCTTCGACCACGCCATCATGACCGGCCTCAAAGTGCTGCACAATCTGCCGGTGTTCAATTTGGACCCGGAGCAGAATCCTTTTGCCCTCAGTATCAAAACGCGGGCTGCGGCCCACGATGCGGTGATCATCTTCCAGCTGCCGTCGAGGGATATCACTTCCAGCGATATCGATTTTGTGATCAACCTGCAACAGCAGCACACCGACGCCACCGAGCTGAGCATTACGCGGCGTCTGTTGGAACGCATCGACGAGCGCCTGAAACCGCATTTTCGTTTCAAGTCTCGGTACGACAACGAGCCGGTCTACGCCTGCCGCTTGCCATCGACGGACCAGGGACCGAGCTCCGAGAGCCTGCGCGACTTCACCGATCGATTGAGCCAGCAGACGACGGTGGTACGGGCCGTCCTGGCCACCCCATCGGCCCAATTGGACGAGGGGGCCTTGGATGGCATGAGCACCGCCGTCGACGAGGTCTACACCATCCTCAACAAGTTCTGCACCTCGCACAGCAATATCGACAATACGTGGGCCGCCGAGCTGTTCCAGGAGCTCGGCGATGCCGCCACCACCTTGACGCAAGAAGAAGCGGCGATCTGGCAAGACTTGCGCAAGAGCTACGTCGGCGGCACCTACTCGGCGTCCAAAGCCCGCAAGCTCGAAGCCATCGTCAAGGCGGCCTCGCGGCGTCGGGCTCGGCCGGTGGTCATCCTCGACAAGCTGATCCAGCGCTGCACCCTGCTGGCCGGTGGGGAAGAAGAGGTCCAACCTTCAACCGAGGCCGCCGATGGTGATTTGATCAAGAAGCTGGAAGCTTTCATCAAGGCCGATGTGCTCGATGTCGAGACCGCTCTCACCGAGCTGCTGCTGCACCACAAACCCTTGATGCTCGAGTTTTTGCAACGTCCGCGGCCCGACGACGATCTGCATCGGCGCCTGCTCGACAAGCTATGGGAGACCGCGGACTTGACCCTGCTGGACGATCTCTTCTCGATCCGTGGGCGACAGCGGGCGGGCGAGGAGAAGGTCTTCGAAGTGCTCGAGAGCAAGGTCAAGGATCGCCGCTTCAGCGTCATTCGCAGCTTGCTGAACAGCGACGAGCAACCCTCCCAAGAGCGGCTGCAGAAGTATTTTGCTCAGGCCGGCCTGAGCCCTGAAGCGGCGGATCTACAGGTGGTTTGGCGCTCCCTGGTGCTCGGCCACCGCAACGCCGAGGTGCGCAAGTACTCGGCCTTTCGACTGTCCCCCCATTCCATGTGGCAGGCCATCTCCCACCCCAGCATTCCAATCCTCAGCATCCTGGCGATCGGCGAGCGGATCAACCGGGCCGAAGGGGACGACGCCAAGAAAATTTTCTTCGATTGCACCCGGTCTCGCTTGGAAACTGCCATCGACGGCGCCCGCAGCCATGAGGAGTTTTCGATCATCAGCAAGCTGGTGCTGCTGCTGATCGATTTTCCCTTCTTGGTGGAAACCGGCTACTTCGAGCGTTTCGACGATCTGCTGCAAAAACTCCTGGAGCAATGCCAGAAGGTGGGCTTTCAGGTGGAGTACTTCGAAAACCTGCGGCGTACCCTGGAAGAAGCGCGACGCAGCAGCGGCGAGACCGGCCCCAGCAAGCCACCGGCGGGTATCCAGAAGCTTCCCCTCACCATCCAACGCCGTTTGGCGGGGGAGGCGCGCTACGTCTATTGGTTCGTCAGCCATCCGGATCCCCGCATCGCCGGCGAAACGCTGCGCCACGTAGGACTGATGAACATCGAGCGGGTGCTGCGTCTGCGGGAGGTCAACTCGGCGGTGATGCAAGCCATCCTGCGCAAGCCAGAGCTTTTCACCCGCAGCCAAGCTTTGATCGCCGCCCTGAACCATCCCAAATGTACCCAAGACTTCGCCAATCGCCACCTGCCCCATCTAGGCCGTTCCCGGCAAGGGTCGGTGGCTTTGCAGAAAGTGGTCAACAATCCGTCGGCCAATCCCGTAGTTCGCGCTGCCGCAAAACGTGCCCTCGTGGGTTCGCCGCCGCGGCGGGCCGCTCGCTAAACGTTTCGACTTTTCGACATCCAGACGAAAGCTGACTCATGATCTACGACAACATCCTACAAGTGATCGGCCGGACGCCGGTCGTCAGACTGAACCGCATCGGCGCTGACCTAGACACCGAGCTCTACGGCAAGTGCGAGTTTCTCAATCCGGGGGGCTCGATCAAGGATCGCATCGGTGTGCGCATGATCGAGCAACTGGAGGCGGAGGGGCGCATTGCACCGGGCAAAACCACCCTGATCGAACCCACCAGTGGCAATACCGGCACCGGGTTGTCGATGACCGCCGCGGTCAAGGGCTACTGCCAGATCATCACCATGCCGGAGAAGATGAGCCGAGAGAAGCAGGTGGTGATGGAGGCCCTGGGCTCCAAGATCATCCGCACCCCCACCGAGGCAGCCCATGATGATCCGGAAAGCCTGCTGGGGGTGGCCAAGCGCCTCAATGAGGAGATCGAGAATTCGCTCATCCCCGATCAGTACAACAATCCGAGCAACCCGGATGCGCACTATGAAACGACCGGCCCCGAGATCTGGGAGGATTTTGGCAAGGAGCTGGACATGGTGGTGGTGGCTTCCGGCACCGGCGGCACCATCACCGGCATCGCCCGCTACTTGAAAGAGAAGAATCCTGACATCCTGGTCATCGGGGTCGATCCGGAGGGCTCGATCCTCGGTGGCAAGAGCTGCGTCAAGTCCTATCAAGTGGAGGGCATCGGCTACGACTTCGTGCCCGGTGTGCTCGATCAGAGCCTGGTGGACGATTGGATTTACATCGACGACAAGCAGTCCTTCCACTACGCCCGACGCTTGATCCGCGAAGAGGGCTTGCTGGTCGGCGGAAGCTCGGGCTCGGCGGTGTGGGGCATGCTGTTGGCGGTGGAGAAGTATCCGCAGGTCAAGAAAGCATTGACCATCTTGCCGGATTCCATCCGCAACTACATGTCCAAATTCGTCAATGACGATTGGATGCAACAGCACGGATTTCTCGATGCCGTCGCCGAGACGCCGTCGAGCTGATGTCGGTGTGCTGATCTTGCCGTGTCGATAGGGGGACCCATGGGATGGTGATGCCCCGTCGTCACAGGGCTGGGCGTCGCAGCGCGACGTGGCGCCGCCTGGGGTCCGCGACGGTGCTCTGTGGCGGCCTGGCCATGGCGTGGGGTTGTGGTGGTCCGACCGATGGCCCGTCCAACCCCGCGGCGTCGACGCCGTCCGGCTCGGGGCAGGAGACCACCTCGGATCCTGCCACCTCGCAACCTGTTGCGGCAACGCCATCCGGTGCCGCGGAACCGTCCTCCTTTGCCCTGGGTTCTGAACAGGCGGCGACGCCGGACACCGCACCGTCGATGAGCCAAACCCACCGTGCGTTGCTCCAGGGGTCTGACCCTCGGCGAGTTGGCGTACCGGCCAGCATGAAAGCCTGCCGCAGCTGCCATCAGGAGGTGGTCGATACCTATCTGGCGGACCATGCCATGGCGTTGAGCATCGGTCCGTTGGACGAGGTCATGAAGCCCCCCGTCGGCGTGGTGGAGCGACCGTTCGCCGACCGGCGCTACGAGATCACCGACGATGCGTCGATCATCGCCCACGGCGCCGATGGCGGGCAGCGCCGCCAGCGGCTGGTCGGCTGGATCGGGGCCGGTATCTTCGACATCTCGTGGGTCGGTGAGGAAGTGGACGTGCTCGATGGCGAAACCACCGGGCGCCTGTTCTTCGCCCCGGTGGAAACCCTTCGGGACCACGGCAATCAGCTGTCGCCCTTCGATGTTTCGGAGCGGGGCGCCGGTCTGGATCTGGCCTTGACCCAAGGCTGCCTCACCTGCCACACCCTGACCCCCTTGGTGAGCCTGCCCAGCGCCGCCGTCGCCGAGGGCAGCACATCCCTCGATCACCTGTTTCCCAACAATCGGTTGGGTGGCGACGCCATGGCGGTGCTGGAGCCCTTGGGGTGCGAAGCCTGTCACGGCTCGGCGGACGAGCACCTGCGACGGGTCACCGCCGTCGATGAGGATTTCGGCGACGATTTGGGGCTGGCCAACCTCGGCCGTCTGCCCGCCCCTGTCCAGCGAGATATCTGCGCCCGCTGCCATTTACAAGGCGATGCCCGCTTGGACTTGGTGGACGCCGACATCGACCCGGACAAACCCTTGGCGGCGCAGATTCCGGTGTTGCTACCGGAACGCCAGGGCGTCGACTTCCGTTTTGTCGGCCAGTTGGAGCGGCTGGTGGAGTCGGCCTGCTTTCGCGGCGCCGAGGCGATGACTTGTACCACCTGCCATGCTCCCCACCGCGGCGTCGCGGCGCAGGGGCTCGAAGCCTTTGAAACGGCTTGCCAATCCTGCCACGGCGGCGACGCCGGGTGCTCCCGGCCCGCCGAGCTGACGGTGCAAGAGGCCAGCGGACGTATAGCCCGTGGCCAAGGGTGTGTCGACTGTCACCTGCGGCGCAGCCAGCCCTTCGATCTTCCCCACGTGGCCAGTGTCGACCATTGGATTCGCCGTCGCATTCCACCGCCCCAAGACGACGTGCCCCACCGGCAATTCGCCGACGCCGACGGCCCCTTGCAGGTCTACGACGACGGTCGTTTGGCGACGACCTTCAAGAGCCCCGGTGGCCAACGCTGGCAAGCCGGTATCGAGGCCATCGGGCTGCTCACCCTGGGGCGCCTCGACGACGCCGTCGAGCGGTTTGATCGTTTCCCGGCCCCGGGCAGCGCCGCGGCGCGACAACCCTCGGCGCCGTCACCCCTGGTGCCATTGGAAACGGAAGTCGCCTTTCATCAGTCCAGAGGGTTGGCTTTGATGTCGACGGGTCGTTTTGAGGAAGCGCTGGCCGCCTTCGACGATGCCTTGGCCCTCGATCCCAAGCAGGCCAGCGTCCTGCTGACCCGAGCCCAGTTACGCTTCGATCTCGGGCAGGTGGGGCCCGCCCTGCAAGATACCCAGACGGTCATCGATCTCTACCCCCGTGCCGAGCAGCCCTGGGACATGCGGGCCCGCATGGCCGAGCGCCTAGGCCGGGTCGATCTGGCGCAGGCGGCCTTCGAAGCCTCCGAACAACGCTGGCCGTCCAATGCCACGCAACTCTTCAAGCTCGGTCTGTTGCAGCGGCAAGTGGGCCTTGAAGAGGAAGCGCAGGAAGCCCTTCAGAAAGCTTACCTGTTGGATCCAGATCTCGAGATCGGCGGGGCCGGGCGGTTGGTGGACCATCTCGGAGGCCAGTAGCTTCGGGGGGCACCCGATCCCAAAAATGTGGTGTTGAGGATGTGGTGCCAGGCACCTGCCGCAAGGATTTAGTGCCAAGCACTTGCGGGATGGCGGGAAGCATTTCAAGCGAGCTTTCGCAGATCTTCCAGCAAGGGCTCGATAACCGCCTCTTCTTCGACGACGCGACCCATCTCTTGCATGGCCGTCGCCAGGTTGGGGTCCCATTCGGCGGCGACGGGTTTGCCGCTCAGCCGGGGTAGGTCGTCGGAATTGGCGAGTTGACGGGCGAGTTGGCGATAGTCGTCGGCGGTGAAGCGCCATGGGGTGAACGGCAGGCTTCGCCAGAGGGTATTGCCGATGTTGAGGCCGCCCCAATCGAAATCGCCGTGGTAGCGCAGCTCGGCGCCGTGTTGCCGCAGGCGGGTGAGCAGAAGATGGGCGGCGGTATTGGGCTGGCCGGCGAGGCACACCATGGGCGGGCAGCGGTTGCCCAGGTCATCGACGGCCATGGCGACGACGGCGGGGTTCTCGCAGACCCAGACGATGCCGCCGGGCAGGGACCCGATGGCCGGCGAGGCGGCCAATTGCCGCAAGGTCAAGCGCAAGGGTTCGCCGACCTCGGCGTGTTGCCGCAGGGTCCTGGCCAGGAGGGCATCGCCCCCAGGACGCAAGCCGGCAACCAGCACGTCACAGCTGAGATCGTCGCAGATGACGCCGTGCCGGGCCCACAGGGCGCGGCGGCGGGCGGCGGTATTGGGCATCGGCCAGCCTTCGCGGTGGGCCAATGCCCGGAGGACCAAGGCGGCGACACGGTGCTGAGGATCGAGGGCGTGGCTGTCGCCGAGGGTTTGGCTGGCCAGCACCGCCAGGCGGACGGTGGCGGTGCCGGGCTGGTCATCGCTGGGCTGATCGTCGCTGGGCTGGTCGTCGCTGGCTGCCGTCGTGGGAATGGCCGAGAGCACTTGTAAAGCACGCTCCAGCAGCGCATCCGGTGATTCGTCGCGGCGCTTGGCCAAACGACGGTAGAGGCCGGTGGTTGCTAGGTCATCGAGCCACTCCCGGCTCGCCGGTAGCTTGGGGAGCTGGGGGTGCCGTCGAGCGCGTCGCCAGAAGGCTTGCCAGAAGTCTTGCTCAGCTTGTCGCTCCGCCGGCCGATCCCGCAAGCGACCGCCCCGTGCCCGCAGCGCTGCTTCGAGGCCGATGGCGAAACGGCTGGCACGCAGGGTGGCGTCGAGGCGCTTCAAGTCGAGGACGAAGGGACGCTCGGTCGATGGCAGGCGCCGCAGCCCGAGGAGGTCGGCAATGGCTTGGCGTTCGTCGTTGTCGAGCTCGTCGAGGCGCAACCGCCCGCGGACGCCCCCCAGGGTTTCGATTCTCTGGCGGGCGGCGCCCCACAGCCGTTGCAGTCCCGGTTTGGCCAGTAGCTGGGCCAGAGCGGGGGCGATGGCGCCGTCCCGCGCTGCCGTTGTCCCCCGTTCCGAGTCCGACGGTCGGCGCTCAGGGGACATGGTCTTCCTCCAACCCTCGACCATCCCACAGGAAGCGGATCGCTTCGACGCCCCCTAACCGCGGGTCGCGATATAGCTGGTAGGTGGCGACACCGGGGAGCTCTTGATAACAGCCCCACTCGTCGTAGCTGGTCATCATGAAGTCGAGGTCGAACTGCACCAGCAGCCCCATGCAGCGGCCGCGCATGCCGGCGTCGATGCCGGCGAAGGCTTCGTCCAACATGATGAGATGGGGCGCTTCCGGCCGGGCGGAGTCGTAGTGGGCCTTGGCGGCGGCGAACAGGGGCAGATGCAGGGCCACCGCTTTTTCGCCGCCGGAGCTGGCGGCGTGGTCCCGCTGGCTGAGCTCGTTCCAGGACTCTCCGGGCATCCGACGCAGGATGCTGAAGCGGTGCCACCGACGGTAATCCAGGGCCTCCAGCAGCTGTTCCCGCCACGGCACGACGGAGTGCTCCTGGCGGGCTGCGTCGATGCGCTGACGGAAGAAGTCCTCCAAGGCCTGCCGATCGGTGTCGCCCAGCATGTCCGGATCCTGTCGTAACCAACCGATGATTTGACGGATTTGCCCGTCCTGGCTGCTATCGGGCTTCCAGGCCAATCGC
The DNA here is from genome assembly GCA_029263315.1 of Acidobacteriota bacterium. Taxonomy (GTDB): domain Bacteria; phylum Acidobacteriota; class Thermoanaerobaculia; order Multivoradales; family J023; genus JAJCXR01. The sequence goes on from JAJCXR010000057.1 coordinate 171,415, forward strand.
AAGGTCATGCCGGAGGCGGTGCGGCAGGCGGCCAACAGCTCGTTGATGCGGTCGACCAGAGCTGCCGCTTGGCGTAATCGACCGCGCAGATGGTCCCCCACCTCGCCGAGCAGGAAGCCGCGCAGCAACTGGCGTTCGTCCTCGGCCAGCAGCCTCTGGCGTTCGGCCGTTTCGCGCCACAGCAGGGTCAACAGACCGTGACCGTCATAGCTGTGTTGGCGGTGTGCGACCCGCAGGACTTGCAAGTCCCCCTCCGGGTCCAGGCTCGGGAGAAAGTCTCCACCGAGCTCGGCGGGTAGCTCTTGGAAGCGCTGGTTCATGCGTCGGCTGCGGCGATTCATCGCTTCGTCGGAGAGGTCGAGATCGCCCAATTGGCGCTGTAGCTGGCGGGCCACCGTCAAAGCGTGGCTCAAGGTCCAGGCCCGGTCGTCCGCTTCCGTAGATTCGGGTGCGGCATCGTCGTCGGTTGCGGCGAGGGGTGACTCAGCGTCGATCGGAGCGGCGGGATCGAGCAGGGCGAGGACGCCACGGATCTCCAGCCGTTGCAGGTCCGCCACGGCCGCTTGACGTTGCTTTTGCAAGGACTCCAAGTCCTCCCCGAGGAAGCGATGGCGCTCCTTCAGCACGGCGTGCTGCATCTGCCGTTGATGGCGGGATTCCCGCAGCTTCTCCTGCAGGGCTGTGCCGTCCTGTAAGCTCTGCTGCACCGCAGCATAGCGCTCGACGATGTCCTGGGCTGCAACGCCGACGGTGGCGCGCAGGGTCGCCAACTCGGCGTCGGCACGGCGCGCCAGGCTTTGGCTGGCGGTGGCCCGCTGCTCGGCATTCTGGCGTCGCTCGTCGGCCAGTTGCCAGCGCTGCGACGCTTTGGTCAAGGCGTCTTGGCTGGATCGCAGTCGCAGGTGGTGACGCAGCAAGGCGTCCCAGGCCAGCCCGTAGGTGCGCAGGTGGTCCTCGTAAGCGTCCAGGCGATCGATCCAAGGGCTCAGTCCGGTGGCCTTGCCGCGCTCCACCAAGTCCCGCTGCGCCGAGTCTTGCTCTCGGCGGGCGGCAGCGACGGCCCCCTCCGCTTGGCCGAGCTCTTCGCGCCGTCGGGCCAAATCGTCAGCACAGGCCGCCGCCCGATGACGCAGGGCGTCCAAGGTGTCGCTGGAGGGCAGCTCCCGGGCCTGCCGCTCGAGGCCCGCCAGTCGGTCGCTATGGCCTTGGATCGCCGTCTCGAGCTCGAGCCGTTGGCGTTCCAACCGGGTCAGTTGGTCGTCGAGCCGCGCCACGTGTCGACGGCGGTTGGCCCGTCGGGCTGCTGCGCCGACGAACTCGGGCTCGCTTTTGAGAAAGCGGCCGCGGAGCGGTCCGAGGGCATAGAGGCCGCGGACATCGACGATGGGCGCCGCATCGCTGGGTTCGGCGTTGCCTTCCGGGGCGGCGCCGTCATGGAGGGCGATGGAGCGCAGCAGGGCTTCGACCACCGGCTTGGTAACTTCGCTCGAGTCGTCCGTTTCGACCACCAGGAGATCGGCCAGGGTGGCTCGTCCGGCGGCCAAGGGGCGAGGAACGAGGGCCGCATCCTGGGTCGTGGCGTCCAGAACCTGACCGTCGGGCAGGACCCAGGCATCGAGCAGGCCCGCCCCCTGAAGCGCTGCTTCGAGGCCGGCCCGCTGTGCGGTGTCCAAGGAGTCATCAAAATCCACCAGGCGATAGAAGGGGGCTCCGGGCCGATGGAGGCGGGGGCTCGGGCGGCCGGGGGACGGGTCGGGCTCCACGTCCTCGGCATCGAGCAGCCGTCGCCGCGCTTCCTCGATCTCCTGCTGCTCCGCGAGACGGGTTTGGAGCTCGCCGGTGAGGCGGGTTCGCTCGGTGATGGAGATCTCACGGCGGGGCAGGAGCAGGCCCTGAAGGGCCTCTGAGAGAGCCCCCCGTTCGCCGTCCAAGGCGGCGTGGAGAAGATCCCGCTCCGACATTTCCAGCTCGAAGTGATGGGCGCCATCGGCCCACCCTTCGACGGCCTCGGTCAGCCTTTGGCGCTCCGAGTCGACGGCTGCTGCGGCCAATTGGTGGCGCTCGGCGGCCGACCCCACCTGTTCATCGGCCCGCTGGCGGCGATCGTCCTGCCGTTGGAAGTTTTCCTTTGCCAGCTCGAGGGCGGTGGTCAGTCGACGCAACCCGTCCACCGCGCGCTGGCCCTGGGCGATGGCGGCGCTGACCGCCCCTTGCACGCTCTGTCGATGCGCCGTCGCATCCTCTTCCAGCTTCTCCTCAGCTGCCCCGTGGACCGCTTCGAGGCCACTGCGCAGGGCCGCCTCGGAGGCCCGGTGTTGCAGCTCCGAGAGGGCGTCCTGTTGCCGCTGGAGTGCGGCCTCGGTCTCCTCGAGCTCCGATCGGAGACTGGCCGCTTCGTCTGCGAAGGCGGCGAGGTCGTCGGTGTCTTGGGTGGCCCGTTGTTCGAGACGGCGGACTTCCGTCTCCCGCTGCTGCAGGGTCTCGGCGGCGCGCATCGCTTCCGATTGCTCGAGGGCCCGGGCTTCTCCCCGCCAGCGGTCGAGATCCGCCACCGCCGTCATGAGCTGGGTCGCCAGGCGGTTCAGGTCTTCGTCGGCCTGCAGGATCTCTTGCTCCACCTCCCGTACTTCGGCCGCCTTCCTGTGGTAGCGGCTCTCGCTCCCCGTCATCTCACCCACCCGCCGGCTGGTGATGCCACGGCAGTAGTCACGGTAGACCTCGAGGAACCCTTCGACGGCTCCGGCGGCCCGTTGCAGGCGGTCGATCTCCCGGACTTCGAGATCCAGTCTCTCGTAGGTCTTCGACAACCGACCGATCAAGTCTTCATCGATGGGGGGCAAGCTCTCCCCCAGCAGGGAGGACAGGCGCAGGGGATCGAGCTTTTCGGAAAGTTGTGGACGGCGCAGTTGGAGGAGCAAATGAACGAGGGCGCCGTAGCGTTCGTCGCCGAGCCCGAAAAGGTTTTGGTCGACCTGTTGGCGGTACTCGGAGGCGCGTTGGAAGACCCTGCCGCCTGCCGAGTCTTCCAACTCACGACGTAACTGTTCTCGGCTCAGGGGAGCACGACCAGGGGTCAGCAGGCTGAAATCCCCGGGGCGCCGTCGGCTGATGAAATACCAAGATTTGACGTCGTCGTGGCGCTTGGAGGCTTGCAGACCACAGCCCAGGGTAATGTATTCGGCGGTGGTTTCCGAAGGAATCGGGGTGTCGACGAGGCGGCCCAGCTCGAGCCAGACATAGCCCAAGCGCTGGTCGTGGACGCCGTCCTCGAGCAGGTTCCAGCGCATACTGCGGCCGCTGCCCTGAAACGGGTCGAGGCGGCGGGGCGACAAATTGGCATCGAGCAGAAAGGGCAAGAGGATTTCCAGGGCCTTGGACTTGCCGGTGCCGTTTTCGCCCCGCAAGATGAGTCGTCCCTGGTGGAAGTGAAATTCCTGCTCGTCGTACTGCCAAATATTGAGGATGCCGGCCCGTAGGGGCTGAAAGCGGCTGCCGCTGGGTTGTGGCAAGGGCCGTGACGGCGACCGCGCCCCGTCGGCGGCCAGCAGCGACATTTGTGAGTCTTGGCTCAAAGGTTCGCCTCGGTGCTGGGCTCGACGTAACGAAAGCGGAAGAGGGCCGGCAAGGGCTCGACCCCCTCCGAGTGACGCCGCACCAGTCCGAGATCGGCGAGCACCGAAAGGGCGTCGTCGAGCAAGGTGGCGCCGCTCGCATCGTCGCGGTAGGCGGCGCGCCAGCTGTGGGTTTGCAGCAACCTGACGGCGGCCTGCAGGAGGTCGGCCCGGGCCACGATGAGGCGCTCAGCGGGGGCTGTCGCCGAGGGCTTGCCACAGCGTCGGGCCAAGGCGTCGGCGATCAACAGGGCGGCGTGGTCGACATGCCGCTGGCCGGGGAAGCGGAGGTCGCTACAGCGGCCGCTGTCGTCGATGGTCACCACCCCTTCCCGTCGCACCTCGACGGTGAGCGGCGTCCAGGTCTCGATCTGGTCGATGAGCCGTGGGCGGACGGCATTGAAGTAGCCGCGCTCGTCCTCATCCAGGCTGTCGAAGTAGAGCACCGGCTGTTCCACCATGTGTCGCATCAAGCGATGGCGCAGGCGGTCGTTTTTGCCATCGGGGGTAGGGGCGTAGGACTCTTCCGCCAAATCCCGTGGATGCTCGGCCAGGGAGGGGGGCATCGGTGAGGCGAGCATTTGGGTCAAGCGTCGGCTGTCGATGTCGTAGAGGGCGTCGCCCTTGCCTTGCCGCACGTAGCCGCCTTCGTTGCCGTCGGTGCGCGCCAGAATGCCGTAATCCACCAATAGCAGGAGGGCGTCGACGAAACGGCGGCGCTCCCCCGGTTGCTCGAGGTCGAGGGGCGTCACGCCCTCAGTGTCGGTGGCCAGGTCCCGCACCGCCACCGCCAGCTCTGAGAGGATAGTTTGGTCTGTCTCGACTTTTTCCAGGGCCGCCAGCACCAAGCAGAGGATGGCGTAGCGTCGGCGATCGAAGGGCCGCTGGGCGGCGCCCCAAGACGCCCCCCTCGGGCGGTCTTCCCAACGGCCTTCGGCGGACGGTGGTGACCGCTTGTACAGGCGGGCGAATTCGTGGTCCACCACCAAGCGGTATCCGAGGTGATGGCGAAACCACTCCCTGAGGGCGTCCGCATGGCGACGCACCAGGGCGAAGGCGGCGACCTCGGGGCCGTCGTCGGTGACGAAGGGCGAGGCCAGTAGCAGGCCGACGGCTTGCCGCCGTTCGTCGCGCCGCTGCAACTCGCGGTCCCCCAGGTTTTCGAAGATGTCCCCCATCAAGCGGCCCCAGCGCCGGATCGGCGTTGCCCCAGACCCCGCTCGACGGTCAGGATGAAGTCGGGAAGGGTCAGACGACCCCACTGGCTGCGCACTTCCACCCAAGGGCCTTCAAGGACCTCCGAATCGCCCGTCGCGACGTCCGCCGTCTGTAACACCAGGCGGAGCTGGCCATCGCGACTGCGAGCTTGTCGTCGACCGTCGCTGTCGGCCGGCGAAGCCAGCAGGCGTCCGAGCAGGGACAGCAGAAGTTGCAGCTCGGCGGCGTCCAGGGTGGGAAGCTCGGCCAGCCGTAGGGGACCGCGGTCGATGAATCGTGCCAAGGCTTCGCCGTCGCGGCGTCGTTCCGTTTCGTGGCGTTGTCGCAACTGGCGTTTGGCGGCTCGATAGTCGCTGATGCGCGGCGGTCGTCCCGGAGCACTGGGGGCGTTGGGCAGACGCACGGTGGGGGAGAGCTCCACCGGCGGCGTCTGGCGCCAAGAGCTCTTGGGTTGCACGCGATCGATGTCCTCGGGCAAGGTCGACAGGTGACGGGCCGGAAAGAGCCCGAAGGCGTCTTGGAACAAGCGGTGCGGATCGTCGACCAGGGTCGGATCTTCAAACCAAGTGGCCAGGCGCAGCAGGTCGGCGGTGCGATTGGCGCGACGGAACCGCTTCTCGTGCAGGCGTGACAATACCCGCAGGATGCGTTCGACGGCGTGCAGGGCCGCTTCCCGCAAGAGCTTGAGGGTGGCCGGCTGGGTTGCGTCGCCGATGAACCAGGTGACGATGCCTTGCCATTGCCGGATCAGTTGGGGCGTGGAGTCCCGTTGGCCGTCGAGGGTTGGCGTCGGGTCCGCCTGGGCTGCAAGTCGCATCATCTCTTCCACGCCGGTGGTGGCGAGGTTTTCCAAGGCACCGACAATGCGCGGCGAGATGCCTTGCAACTGACGCACGAAGTCGTCGAGGTAGGTGATCACCGCTTCTTTGTAGGCGATGAAGGCGTCGAGGCGCACCTCGCTGGCGTCGATGGCCTCGTGCAGGCGTGCCAAGAAGATACCGGCGTTTTCGGTCAGTGCCTTGAATTGCTCGTTGACGTTGAACAAACCTTCGTAGAGGCGGTCGGGGCGCGGACCGTCGTCGGTTCGTGCCATCTCTTCCACCAACGATCCCAGGTTGCGCAGAATGGCGCCGAGCATGACGGTTTGCAGAGCACCGCTCTCCGCCAGCGCCGCCACCACGGCACCCACGGCCCGTTCCGCCGCCTCCCCGGCGGTGGTGATTTGGTAGAGAAAATGGCGGCGCCGGAAGTCCTCCAAGGTGGCGACTCGCCCGGTGTCATGGCTACGCCGCAGGTTGCCCCAGTCGCAGAGCTGATTCAGGGCGCGCTCGAGGGTGTCGTCGTCCACTTCCAGGCCGACCCCGCGCCGGGCCAGCCCGGCCGCCACTTGGTCGGGTCGGAAATGGATTTGATAGCGGGTTTTACCGTCCGCCAACAGACGCATGATGGCCCGGTAGAGGGGCGCTAGAGATTCAACGGTGTAGTGAAAGACCCGCAGCCGGGAGAGATCGTCCTCGATGGCTAGGTTCCCATCGGGCAAAGAATTCTCTTCTGTGGTGGATTCGGTGCTCACTTTCTAAGTCTATCCGGCTTCGTATGGCGGTGCATCCCTGGTGGTGCCAGGCTCCTACGGACGCCTGCGAAAACCGGTGCCAGGCACCTGCGGGACATGGCGGGACATGGCGAAATCCGGTGCCAGGCACCCGCGGACGTCAGTGCCAGGCACCTGCGGGCATCAGCGGATGTTTCAGAAGGGGTTGGTGGCGAACACCGAAAACTCCGGGATGAAGCCCCGGTCGTCGATCTTCAAGGCACCGACGATGGCGTCGGCGATCTCTTGACCGCGTAGCTTATTGTCGGTGGCTTGCTGTTGGCGGCCGGCCCGTTGCGCGAAGTCGGTGAGCACTTCGCTGGGGTTGACCAGCATGACGCGCACGTTGTGACGCCGCAGCTCGTCGCGCCAGCAGTCGGTCATGCCGCGCAGGGCAAATTTGGACGACGAGTAGGCGGTGGAGCCTTTGCCACCCTTGAGACCGGAGGTGGAGGAGATGTTGATCAGATTGCCGGAGCCCTGCTCGACGAAGTGCCGGGCCGCTTCGCGGGCCATCAGGAAGGCGCCGAAGACGTTGGTGCGATAGACCGCTTCGAGCTTGTCGAATTCCATGTCTACCAAGGGGGCGAAGTGGCCGAAGCCGGCGTTGTTGACCAAGATGTCGATGCGACCGTGCTGGTCGACGAATTGGCGTACCGTGGCGACGGCGTCGGCTTCTTTGCCGACATCCCCGACCAAATAACCGGCGCCGATGTCCTTGGCCACTTCTGCCAGATGTTCTTCCCGACGTCCGGTGATGACGACGTCACAGCCTTCGGCCAAGAGGGCGACGGCGATGGCCTTGCCGATGCCGTCGCTGCCGCCGGTGATGAGTGCTTTTTTGCCTTGTAGATCCATGGATAGCTCCTGGACGGCTACGGCTGGGGCCGCGCCATCGAATGGTGGGTATGGTGGTTTTTTGCCGTATTCCCAGAGCGACCGACGGTAGGTCAGGGAGTCTAGCCGTCGGCTACCAGGGGTACGTCCATGGCAACGGGATCGGTTAGGCCAATATTCCGTGAGCTAGGCGATCCTGGAGGTGGCGACCGCTTCGAGTTGCGTCGCTTGGCTTACTCGTAGCGCAGGGCTTCGATGGGATCGAGGTTCGCCGCTTGGAAAGCCGGATAGAGGCCTGAAATCAACCCCACCGCCAGGGCCACACCGGTGGACAGCAGGACGGCCCAAGCTTGCACCATGGTGGGCCAACCGGCGGCGGCGGCGACGCCCTTGGCGATCAACAAGCCCATCAGCACACCGATGGCGCCGCCGATGGCGGCCAAGGCGAAGCTCTCGCAGAGGAATTGCGCCATGATGTGACCCCGGGTGGCCCCGACGGCCCGCCGCATGCCGATTTCCCGGGTCCGCTCGAGGACGCTGGCCAACATGATGTTCATGATGCCGATGCCCCCCACCAGCAAGGAAATCCCGGCGATACAACCCATCACCAGGTTGAAGACCTGCTGGGTGCGCCGGCTTTCCGCCAGCAGAGCCTCCGGCACGATGACCTCGTAGTCATCGGCGTTGGCGTGCAGATGGCTCAACAGACTGTCGATGGCCGCCGCCGCCCGCCGTCCGGAAGCGCCCTCTTCGAGGTGCACGACGATCTCCGACAGGGGAGCGTCGAGGGGACGGCGCTCGAGCTTGCGCAAGACTGCGGTGATGGGCAAATAGATGGCGTCGCGGGTCGAGGCCAGCTGCACCCCTTGGAAGGAGTCGGTGCCTCCCCCTTGATGGCCGCCACCATCCAAGACGCCCACCACTTCGAGCCACAGGTCATCGACTTTGAAGTGTTGACCGATGGCGGCACCGTAGCCGAAGAGATCGCGGCGCACGGCGTCGCCGATCACCGCCACCTGTTGATGGTGGCGGACGTCCCAGGCATCGAGCCAACGCCCCTCCACCAAGCGCAGCTCCACCAAGTGGGCATACTGCTCGCCGACGCCGTACACCTTGGCGTCGTAGGTGCCTTGGGAAGAACGCACCGTGTAGGGCTCGACGCGGGCTTGGGGTGAGACGATGCTCGCCCCGGGCACCGCATCGGTGATGGCTTCGGCGTCCCGCAGGCTCAGACCCAGGGATTTGCTACGCAGCTCCTCCAGGGCCTCGTCCCGCAGGTCGTCCTTGGCCCGCACCACGACATTGTGCAGACCGAGGCGGGAAATGGTCTCCAGGGCTTGATTCTCCGCCCCGGCGCCGATGGAGAGCATGGCGATCACCGCCCCGACGCCAAAGACGATGCCGAGCATGGTCAACGCCGAGCGCACCTTGTGGGCGCCGATGTTCTGCACCGCGATGTAAATCGTCTCCGTCCATTCCATATCAGGGCCCGCCGGTGGAGGAATTGGCGGTGTCGGCCGCCGCTGCGTCTTGAGGGGGCTCGCCGCCGCCGACCTTCGTTTGACGCTGTTCGAGGGCGGGCTCGGCCAAGGCGACGACCTCGCCGGCGGTGACGCCGGAGGTCACCACGGCCCATCCCAGAGAGGTCGGGCCCAGCTCGACGGCGCGGGGGGTGAAGCCACCGCCATCGCGCACATAGACCTGCGAGCCCCCGTCCTGCTGATGGACGGCCTGGCGAGGCACCACCAAGGCATCGTCCAAGGATTCCAGCAGCAGCGTGGCGCGCACCCGACTGCCCGGTTTCATGATGTCGGCGTCCAGGGCCTCCAAATCCTCGGGGTCGAATCCCAGCACGACTCCGAAATACTGCACCGGGGAGCCCGGAAAGCGGGGTTTGGCCAGGGCTTCGACGCTGCGGATGGTGGCCCGGAAGGTGGTTTGGGGATGGGCCTCGATGACCACCTCGGCGGCCTTGCCTTCGGCCAGGCCCCCGGCATCGGCCTCGAGAACATAGACGCGGGCCTGAAGCGTCGACAGGTCAGGAATCTTACCGATGCTCTGGCCGCGCCACATTTCCGCTCCCACCCGCGGTGGCTCGCCCCGCCAGTCACGGCTCAGCTGCAAGATGCCGGCATGGGGAGCGCGGATTTCCAGGCCGGCCAAGGCCTCCTCGGACTGATCGATTTCCAGTTGGGCCTGGCGTTGCTGGATGGCCAGTAGATCGAGCTCGGTTTGGGCCAAGGCTTGCTGCGTCCCCGCCGCCTCGGCGGAGTGCTCCTTGCGCGCTTGGGCGAGCTCGCCGTCGATGGCGTCCTGCAGAATGTCGCGCCGTGCATAGACGGTGTGGTCCAATTTTTGGAAGTTGCGGGCGTGCTCGAGCTCGAGGTCGGCGATCTGCAGCTCGGTGCCGAGACGCGAGACCTCGATGTCGCTTTCGATGCGGGTGCGCTCGATTTCGAGGGACGCCTTGCGATGGTCCCCTTGGCCGTCTTCCAGCTGGCGCTGCATCTCAAGGGCGTCGAAGCGGGCCACCAATTGGCCGCTTTCCACCCTCTTGCCCTCATCCTCCAACCAGGCGAGCCGGATGCGTCGGGGTACCTGCAACGACACCGAGAGCTGGGTGCTGATCTCGGCCTCCAGCTGCCCTTCAACGGTGACCCGCTGTACAAAATCCCGACGTTCGACAACCTGGGTGGGGGTCAGGTCGTTGCTATCGGAGCCGCAGGCCGTGAGCAGCCCACCGAGCAAGAGCGAACCCGAGACACTGAGCAGAAGCGAGCCCAAGACACCGAGCCGGGGCGAGCCGAGGGCACCGAGCAGCGGCGAGCCCAAGCTGTGGAGGCTGGGTCGCCCTGACCGCGGCGTCATGGCGTCACCTCAGCGTCTTCCGGCGCCGCTCGACCGAGCACTCTGTCTCCCGGCTCGAGCCCATCGAGCACTTGGAAATGGTGGCCGTTACGAATCCCCAGGGTGGGTTGACGGCGGTCCTTGCCGAGCAGCGTCCGGGTCCACACCCAGACCCCCTGCGGCCCGCTGAAGACGGCGTCATTGGGGATAGCGACGACATCCTCCAAGCGCTCGACTTCGAGGGTGCCGCGCAACCGCATGCCGGGACGCATGCGCTGGGTATCGGTGGTATCGAGATCGATGGTCACCTTGACCACCTTCTCGGCGGGTCGCGATGCCTTGGCCTGCACCGCCCGGCGGACCTGCACCAGGCGTCCGTGGTACTCGCGATCGGGGTAGGCGTCGAGAAAGAAGCTGGCGTTTTGGCCCACCTGCAGGCGCCCCGCATCGGCCTCGGCGACCTCCGCGTCGACCCGCATCTTCGACAGATCGGGGATCTCAAGGACCCTGGCGGCGCGCCAGATCTGGTCGCCCACCTTGGTCTTTTGCTGGCGCCAATCGGTGATCAGGATGACGGTACCGGCCCGCGGTGCCTTGATGGTCATCGCTTGGATGCCCTGCTGCAAGGTCTCGACCTGGGCGGCGGCGCGGTCGCGCCGTTGGCGGAGATTCGACAGCTCACTTTGCCGCCGCCCGGCCATCGACTCGAGGTTTCGGCTCAGGTGATCGATCTCGAGCTGAGCCAGACGTTGGTCGATCTTGGCCTCTTCGATCTGGCGCCTCGAGACCACGTCCGGCGGCACATCGACGGCAAATTGGGTTTTGCGCCAGCGGGCCTTGGCTTCCGCCAGGCGGAGCTCCAGCTGACGCTGCTCCACCTGCAAATCCTGCTCTTTCTTCTGGAGCTTCTTCTCGGCCGATTCCCGTTCCGCCATCTCCTGTTGCAAGCGCCGCTGCAACTCGGTGGTATCGAGACGCAGCACCGGCTGTCCGGCGGTCACTTCTTTGCCCTCCTCGGCCAGAAACGAGACTTTGAAATTCCACACCCCTTCCACCTGCGGCGGACCGATTTCCAGGGAATCCACCGCCCGCAGGTCGCCTTCGAAGGGGATGCCAATGACCAGATCACGGCGCTGCACCTCGAGCCAAGGCCCCTCGCCGCCCAGTTGCACCGCCCAGGCGCCCAAGGCGAGCAGCAACAGAGCCGGAGCGAGCCAGAGTACCTGGCGGAGGGGTTTGCCGGCCATCAGCCCAGGTCCCTGGCCCGGCCGAGGGCGGTACCGGCCGCCGGGCCCTCTTCGAGAACACACTGACGGGGATTGCAGGGGCCGAGGCGGATGGGCACCCGGCGACCTGCCGCCAGTTGGGCTTCGGGGGCGCCGTCGGGGCTCCAGGCGATGGCGGGACGGGGGATCAGCAAAGCGTCATAGGGTTCGAGATCGAGAACGACGCGAACGGACATGCCCGGTCGCATGCGGTCGGCATCGATGCCGTCGACATCGACCCGGACTTTGAAGAATCGTCGGGTGCTGTCGGCCGCCGGCTGATCGGCAAAATCGGTGATCTCGCGAAGGGTCCCTCGGAGGATTTCGTCCGGGAAAGCGTCGAGGATGACTTGTACCCGTTGCCCGGTGGCGATCTTGCCGTCGTCGACGTCAAAGAGCTTGGCCTCCACCATCAAGGTCTGGAGGTCGGGCATGCTGGCCACCGGGACACCGGGGATGGCGCTGTCGCCGGTCTGGTATGTACGGCCCAGACGACCGGTGGCCACCAGCACCAAGCCGTCCCGGGGGGCCGTCAGCCGTAGTTTTTCCAGATCTTCTTGCAAACGCTCGACGGCCCGGCGCGCCTTGTCGACCGTCTCGGTCTGCACCGCCAAGGCTTTCTCACCGGCCAGGGACCGGGTGCGCAAGGCCTGACGCGCCTGCTCCAAATCGAGCTCTGCCTTGGCCAACTCCAGGCGACCTTGCTCGAAATCTTGTCGCGAGCTGAGCTCGGCGGGCACGTCGGCCGCCATGCGAGCCTTTTCGAAGGCTCCCTGGCTCTGCTCGAGGTCGTAGTGGGCTTGCGCCAGGCTCTCCCTCACCCTCGAACGTTCGAGTAGAAGCTCGTTCTGGGCCTCCGTCCACCGGGCGGTCAGTTGCTCCAGATTGCTGACCAACTGGCTGTTGTCGAATTCCGCCACGGTCTCGCCCTCGGCCACCTCTTGACCATCGTCGGCCAACCAGCGGATGGTCACCGGCCATTGGTTGGTATTGGGCGTCAGCAGGTAGTCCGCCGTTTCGGCCACCAATTCGCCGCTGAGCAGATGGTGCTCACGGAATGGACCGACCTCGATGGATAGCGACTGTGGGCGCTCCGTCGCCGCGGGGGCGGTGGTCGAGCCACAGCCGGCCAGGGACAGCCCGAGGCACACCTGGACGAGCAGCACACCCGCTCTGCCGTCTGACCAGCTCATTTCAGTGAATCTCCCCTCGCCAAGCTCGACCGAACAAATCCAAGATTCCATCGTGGCACGAAATCTTCCATGGTTCATACGGAAAAAGACTCCGCAGGGTCTAGATGAATTGTGCCCCCCGTCTCGACACAACGGCGGACGGAATCTTTACCGTTCAGGCGAGTCTTGATAGGTTGCGTCATTGCTCCCTGCAGATCATGCCCCAGCCTGGCAAACCAGAGGCCCGATCCCTGGCATCCCGACGGATGCCGATACCTTAGGAGAATAAGATGATTGCACGTTCCCTCGTACCCTGGCTCCTCGCATTGATGGCGCTCGTTCTGTTGGCTCCGGCGGTGGGCGCTCAGACCGAGCTCACCGGCCAAACCTCAGGGGGGGCATTTTACAAGATCGTCGTTCCCGACGGCTGGACGCCGGCCGCCGGGCTGGTGATCTGGAACCACGGCTTCGATCTCAGCCCTATCGCACCGGAACCGGACCTCGGCCCGCTGGCGGCGGTGCAACTGGCGGAAGGTTATGCCGTGGCCGCCTCCAGCTATAGCCTCACCGGCTGGGCGGTGTTCGAAACCCACCTCGACAACGAGCAGATGGTGCAGGCGTTCGAGGACAACTTCGGACGGCCGGACCAGGTGATCGTCTACGGCGCCTCCCTCGGCGGCATCGTCACGGCCCGTGATTTGGAAGAGGGACGCATTCCCAACGTCGTCGGCGCCATGCCGATTTGCGGCGCCGTGGCCGGCAGCCGCGTGTGGGACGGTGCCCTCGATCTGCGGCTGGTCTATGACCTCATCTGCTCCGACGTTCCCGGTGCGGCCATTCCCGGTGGCGCCAACGGCCTGCCGTTTCCTCCCGATCCGAATTTTGACAACAACGCCCTCGGCCTGGCCCTCAATGCCTGTTTTGGTCTCCCTTTCCAACCCAACGCCGAACAGGCGGCCCGTCTCGGACAATTGTTGGAGCTCACCGGCTTGCCGGTGGAATTTGTCGGCACGGACATGGGTTTCGCCACCTTCGGTTTGGCTGATTTGGTCTATGACCCGCGCAAGCTCGGCGGAGCCCCAGCCCTGGACAATTCATCGGTGGACTACGGTGACGCCGCCGCCAACGCTGGCATCGAGCGGGTGATGGCCGATGCCACAGCGCGGCGCCTCTTGCTCGACAACTACACACCCAGTGGCCGGGTCGGCGATATCAAGATCGTCTCCCTGCACACCGACAAGGACGGCCTGGTGATCATCGAGAACGAAAGCGCCTATGCCGAGGCCGTACCGGCCGGCAACTTGACCGTCGCCACGGTGGTGGAAGATACCCCCACCCACTGTGACTTCACCGAAGCCGAAGTGCTGGCCAGCTGGGAGTCCCTGCGCGGCTGGTTGGCCGGCTTGCCGCAGCCGACGGCGGAGAATATCCAGACCACCTGCAACGGCCTCGTCATCGGTGGTTTGGCTGAGGGCCCGTGCCGCATCGATCCGGATTTCGAGATCCCCGATCTGAGCCTGCGGGTGCGTCCCCGAGACACCTGTGTGCCCAACGGTGAGACCCTCTGCTTAGGCAATGGCGGACGTTTCCGGGTGCAAGTGCAGTGGGAAGATTTCGACGGCAATACCGGTCCCGGACGGGCCGGTTTGGTGACCACTGAAGATACCGGGTCGTTCTGGTTCTTCGGCCCATCGAACGTCGAGTTGGTGGTGAAGTCCATCGACGGCCGTCAAAACAACGGCAACTTCTGGATCTTTTTCGGCTCCTTGACCAACGTCACCTTCGACATGACGGTCACCGATACGCAGTCGAACCTCAGCAAGGTCTACACCAACCCGGCGGGTAACTTCGCCAGCGTCGGCGATACGGAAGCCTTCTGAAGCCCCGGGGGGTACCCCTCCTCGAAACTGCTATTGGCTGGTAACTACTTAGTTACCGGACGCGGCGCCTTCTTCGGAAGGCGCCGCCTTGCCATTGGCCGCAGGCACCGCTTCGTGGTTGGCGGCGGGTGCCACGAAGGCCAACCTGGCCAAGTGCTCGTCGTCCTTGACCACCAGGCCGTCCGCGAGCCAGGCGGCATGGGCCCATACGGGGCTGTCGGCGATGCTATAGGTTTTGAGCGCTTGCAAACCCTCGTCGCCGGTGGCATAGACGGTCAGCTCGGCATCGGTGTCGATGGACAACAGGACATCGTCCACCAGGGTGAAGACGATGTGCGGACCGGCTCGCCCTGCACCCCGCCACAGCACCTTGCCAGTGGCCGGATCGAGGGTGAAGAGCTGGCCCTTGTTGAGGTTGGAATGGCCGTAGAGCAGCCTGCCGTCGCTGACCGGCGACGACATGCGCTGCGTCAGCTCCTTGTTGTGCCATTGATCCACCACCTTCCAGCCATCTTCGGTTCTCTCGGGCCACACGGAAAGGGTCCCGTTTTGGTGATCGGAGATGATCAAGTGGTGGCCGATGACAATCGGCGTGACAATATTCTCCCGCCACTTGTCCGGGTAAGGACGCTCCCACAGAACGTTACCGGTAGCGGGATCAAAACCCAGTAGGTGGGTGGTGGCGAGGGTGACCAGGGTTTGTTGGCCGTCGAAGGTGAGCATCAACGGTGAGGCGTAGCCCGGGCCTTGACCTTCCCATCCCCAATGCTCTTCACCGCTGCGCAGGTCGGCGGCGAAGAGGCGACCGCCACGGTCGTCTCCCAAATGGGCGTAGATCACACCGTCGACCACCAGGGGCGACATGGAGCTGCCGCAGAAGCTTTCCACCTCCGACGTGCGTTCTGAGAAGTCCCGCGTCCACAGCAAGGTGCCGTCCGTGGCCCGGTGGCAGGTCAAACGGGCGTCGATGCCCAAGAAGCAAACGACGCCGTCGGCCACCACCGGGGTCGCCTTCGGCCCCTGGCCATATTTGATCGCCGCTTGGTGCATCTTGTAGGGGGTGGGGAAGCGCCGGCTCCACAGCACTTTGCCATCCCTCAAGCTGAGGGCCATGGCTACCTCGTCGTCCCCTTGGCGGGTCAGGAGATAAATCCGGTCCCCCACCACCACGGGGGAGGTATACCCTTCGCCGACGGGCACTTTCCACAGCTGCTTGGGAGCCTCAGGCCAGGTGTCCGGTACGTTGAACATGGGGGCGTGACCGTCCCGTCCGGGGCCTCGCCATTGCGGCCAGTCGGCGGCGCTGAGGGCCGTGGCGGACAGGCTTCCGAAACCGAGAAATAGGGCGGCGACGATGGCGACCTGACGAGCTCGGCCTGACATCATGATGATCTCCTCAAGGTGCGTTTTAGGATTTCAAATCATTCTTAGTTTATGTTTACTATTGTCTACTATGTTTGTTCAATGTGTGGTTTCGTCGGTCATCGGCTTGAGATGCATTCGGTTATTTTCCTGATGTTGACGCTAATCCCGAGCTGATCGGCGGAGAACGGCCCGGTGATCGAGCTGAAGAGGAGCGGTAGATTGCAAGCTGAAACACCCGAAGATGCCCATAAAAATGCCCATTTGGACACGGAGACGCTGATCGTGGGCGGTGGCCTTTGCGGTTTGCATACCTCTTTCGAGCTCGGAAAGCGGGGGCGGTCACACATGATTGTGGAGGCCCGACGCCGACTGGGTGGACGCATTCTATCGCGACGTCTGTCGTCCCCCTCGGGACAGGAGGTGGGATTCGATCTCGGACCCGCTTGGTTCTGGCCCGGACAGCGGCGCATGGAGCGGCTGATCGTCGAGCTCGGGTTGGAGGCTGACGTGGTGAAGCAGTTTGGCGACGGCGACGCCCTGTTCGAAGATGCGGCGGGCCAGGTACGCCGCGGCCTGTTCGGCATCGCCATGTTGGGGTCCTACCGGCTGCGGGGTGGCATGGCCCAACTGATCGAGGCCTTGGCGCAAACCTTGCCATCGTCGTCGATACGCCTCGGCTGGACGGCGGAGTCCATCACCTGGCAAGGGGAAATGCAGAGCGAGGCGCCCTTGCAGGTCACCCTCCAGAGCGAGGACGGTCCACGCATCGTCACCTGCCATCAATTGGTGCTGGCCCTGCCGCCGCGCCTAGCGCAGCAACGGCTGCGTTTCGAGCCTCCGGCGACACCCGCCCTGGCGGAGGCTTTGCGGGCTACCCCCACCTGGATGGCCGGCCAAGGCAAGCTTGTCGCCCTCTACGAGCGTCCCTTCTGGCGGTCCCGGGGTCTGTCCGGCGACGCCATCAGCCAGCGGGGCCCCCTGGGCGAAGTGCACGACATCTCGCCGTCGATGGATCCCGAAGGCCGCAACGGTCCAGGCGCCCTCTTCGGATTCTTCGCATTGCCACCGTCCCAGCGTCAAGCGGTGGAGAAGGAGGCCCTCGAACGGGCCTGCATCGCCCAACTGGCGCGTCTCTTCGGCACCGAAGCGTCGCAGCCAACGCAGGTGTGGCTCAAGGATTGGGCCTTCGATCCCCGCACCGCCACCGACGACGACCGCCAGCACATGGCCCCCCACGCCGAGCACGACCTGATGCTGCCGGAGGACGACCCCTGGCAACAACGCATCCTGTGGTCCGGCTCCGAAACCGCCAGCGCCGCCCAGCGCAACAACGGATACCTGGAGGGGGCGCTGGAGGCCAGCGAGCGGACGTTGCGTCGGTTGTTGGGCTAGACGCCCCTCGATTCCTCTGAACGAAGGACCAAAGCTTGCCATGCCAGGGAGCGTCTTGCATAAACTGGACCCCATGAACCACCGTCTAGACCGACACCTCCAACCTCTCTCCCTCCTCTTCGCTCTCTTGCTGGCGTCGACGATGACGTCTTGCGCATCGCCCCCTGAGGATCTGGCGACAGCCCTGATCGACGTCGCCGACGGTCAACGTCCGGTGCAGCCGAGGCTGGTCGGGTTTGGCTTTTCCCCGTGCCGTCTCAGCGACGATTTCATCCCCCGGGGCACCTGTGACGCCGATGGCGCATTGGCGAGGCGGGTGCAAGAGGTGGTCTTGTCGTCGTCGGTCGGCGCCTGGAATGGTGAGGCGTCGGAGCGCCATGCCGAGGACGGCCGGGCTCTGTACGGCCGGGCACTGTACGGCTGGGCACTGGCGCTGCTGTTGTCGGCCCCGGATGATCAAACCTTGCAGGGTGCCCTGTTGGACATGACTGGGGCGGCGGACTTGGCCGAAGAGCCCCAGCGTCAGGCGGATCGCCGTTCGGACGTGGCTGCTGTCCAGCTTTTGGTGGCGCAGTCCCAGCAGTCGCCGTTCCATGTGGCCACGGCCCTCGATTCCGCCCTGGCTGCCCTGGAGATCGTGCCCGGCCATCCCGAGGCATCATTCAATCGCGACTTGGCCATGCGCTGGCTTGGTTTGATCCACACCATGGACGCCTCCGTCGACGATCCTTGGGTCAACGAGCAGCAGCAACATTGGCAGCCGACGGCCGCACCCGACGACGGATGCTGGGACCGTGGGACCTTGCGCTCGGCCATCGGGCAGTGGAGCGGCGAAGACGGTGTGGCGCCCCCCGGCTGGCTGGCGGAGCAGCGCCGTTGCTGGACGACCTCGGAGGATCGGCTCTTCGCCGACCTGTTGGACGATCTGGCGCAGCGGCCCCAGGCCGTGGCCGCAGGGTGGCGACGGATGCTCGATGTCCGTCTCGGGCTGGTGGGGCCCGCTGCTGCGACGGTCGACGACGGCTTGGCGAAGCTCAGGAGATCACCGATCCACTCCCTGCGCTTGTCAGGTCTATATTTTGAGGTGCTGCGGGCCTACTTCGCCAACGACTACCGGACGGCGTCGCGGTTGAACGTCCAATTGATGGCCGAAGCCAGTGGGCGCTCCTATTTGGAATTGGAAGCGCGGGCGCAGCGGCAAGAGGCCCTCCACGACGAGATCCTCGGCAACTTCGGCAGTGTTTCGCCGCGCCTGCAGGCGGCGGTGGCTTTGGCGCAACGGGCGGACTCTCCGACCCATGTGGCAGCCCTTCGGGTCCTGCTCATCGATGCCTGGGTGCTTCGAGGCCGTCTTCGGGACGCTTGGCTAGAGATCAGCCGTGCCTTGCGTAGCTTGGTGCCGGGCACTTATCCGAAGCAACGTTTGATCGTCCTCAACAGCGCCGGACGTTTGGCCGCCGACCAAGACTTTGGACACCTCGCCGCCTGGTTGCGAGATCGCGCCGTGGTCGAGGCACGGGACATCGGTTCGGTTGAAGAAGTGACGGCCTTGAAAACGCGGGGTGGCTTCCTGGCCAACCTAGGGCATCCCGAAACTGCCCGGCGCGATCTGCAGCGCGCACGACAGATCCTGGCTGAGGCGAGACTCCCGGAATCCGTGCGCCAGACTTTGGAGCTCGATCTGTTGCAGTTGGAGGGTCAGGTCGCCGAGCACCCGCGGCGTCGCCTCGAGGCCTTGGAGGATAGCGTCGAGGGCTACCTGAGGACGGAGTACAATCGTCAATTGGTGGTCGCCCAAGGGCGGTTGGCGAAGGAGCGCTTGGCCCAAGGCCAGCGGGACCAGGCAAGAGCTGATCTGGAAGCGGCTTTTGCGGAGCTGCAGCAACAGGTGGCCTCCTTCGAGCATCGGGGCGCTGCGGCTCCGCTGGTGGCCAGCGGCCGAGCTCTGGTGGGGGGGCTGCTGGCCTTGTACTTGGACGACGGCGACGAAGCCTGTTCCCTGGAGCTCTTGGGGTCGTTCTTGGATCTGCGCAATGGCCGTATCGACGGGTTGAGCCTCGGGCGATATGGCGGGCGACCTGACGACACCAGCGTCGATGCCACGGGCCGTGCGAATGTCGATGCCGATCTCCAGCGGTTGACGTATTTCGTTTCCGACACCGAGGTCCTGATCTTCCTGCAACGGGGGGACGACCTACGGGTGATGCGCAGCCCCGTCGATCGTCGGCAGCTGGTGGCCGACCGGCAGCGCTTTTTCCAGCAACTGGAAGTGGGGGTCGAGCCATCTCGGCTCGAGGCCACGGCCCGGTCCTTGGCCGCTGCCTTGCTCAGCCCGGTGACGGGCGAGCTGGAGTCCGGCCGACCCCTGGAAATCGTCGCCGACGATGTGCTGGCCGGTCTGCCGTTCCACCTGCTGCCGGTTTTGCCTGCCCCCGCCTCGACGCCGCTATTGGAGCGCTACGTGGTGAGCTATGGCACCGACCTGCGACGGCCCGAGGCACCGTCCAGAGCGCGCGGGGCGGTGGGCCCCCTACTGGCCATCGGTTTCGGAGCGTCGTCGACGGAGCTCCCGGCGCTGCCGCAAGCCGAGGAGGAAGCGCGACAAGTCGCGGCGCTCCATGGCGCGACGCCGCTGCTCGGTGGGCAGGCCTCGGCGGCGGCGGTGATGGCGGCTCTGCCCAGGGCAGAGGCGGTGCATGTGGCGGCCCACCTGGTGGTCGACGAGCTACAACCCATGGCCTCCTACTTGGCCCTGTCGGGCGACGGAGGACGACTCACCATCGGGCAGCTGATGCGGGCGAAGGGCGAGGGTTTGCGTCTGCTCTACCTTTCCGCCTGCGAGGGTGGTCGCAGCTTCAATGGCGCGTCCCATGGTCTCAGCAGCTTGGCCCAGGCCTTCACCGACCAAGGCATCGAAGCTACAGTGCTCAGCCTGTGGCCCTTGGACGACGCCACCGGGGCGGAGATGGCCCTGGCCTTTCACCGTCGATTATTGGACGGCGCCAGCCCGGCGGAGGCCCTGCAGGCGGCGCAGCTGGCGCTGCGCGATCGTCATCCGCAGCTCTGGGCCGGGTTGGTGGTCTATCAGTGAGACCAGGGCGAGACCCGCTCCAAGGCGGGCCTACCGTCTACGATCCCGCCGAGGTCACCGGCAGCACGACCGGCGGGATAAGCACCGAGTCCTTGGTGTCGGGTTTGGTGCCCTTGGAGCCGTCCAACAGCACGAAGCTGAAGGTGTAGCCCTGGCTTTGGGCGTTGCCATGGCAACCCATGCAACCCCCCATGTTGACCGCCGCACCGCCGTAGACCATGTTGGCGATGCTGGGCGAAAAGTGGGGTGAGGGCAGGGTGCCGGAGGGCGGAGGGATCTTGCCGCTGTAGTGATCGGTGACCCGTAGGTACGGGGCCTGGCCTTGGAACTGCTGGAGCCCGCGGTTGGTTTCGATCACCAGATTGGCCAGGTAGTAAGGCTGGCCCATGGCCTGGGAGTCGGCCTGGCTGCCGATAGCGTTGAACTGGGTGCCGATGAGTCTGTAGTTTTGCCACACCGAGGCGGACGGCAGGTCGCCGTGGGCGGTGCTGGTGACCGCTGCCGTGGTGGCCAAGGGGTAGGCCTGCAGGCGGCTCACTTGGATGCCCTCGGCGGTATTGGGATACGGCGGCGGATTCTCTTGGTCCTTGCCTTGGTCCGAGGGGTAGTTGACGTAAGAATAGCCGCTGCCGTCGGCGATCGATTCATGCTCCCAGGTGGCGAAGATGAAGGTGCCCCCGATACCTTCACCATTGGCAGCCCCGGCGTCTCCTCCGTGTACCCGCTGGATGATGTGCAGGCCGAGCAGGCCAAATTTCTCGACGTCGTAGCACAGGCCTTCCGGTTGGCTGGCGGAGTCTTTGTAGTAGACGGCTTCGGTGGTGTGGTAATCGCCGACCTCGCCGTCCAGCAGGGCGGTGGGCAACCATGCCGCCTTGAGCTGGATGGCCCCCAGCTGCGGCGGATTGCTGGCATCGACGGCCCCCCAGGCGTTGCTCAAGGAGCAGTTGCCGAGGCCGTCTTGGTAGCAGGTTTGGGTGGCGGCGGCGCTGTAGGCGGCGTAGGCGTCCGCATTGGCGCTGCCTTGAGGCTTGGCCATGGCGGAGGTGCGGTAGGGGAGGAAGATCTCGTTGTCCGCCGACATCTGCACCGCCGTGTTGTAATCGTTGAGACCGTTGCTCGCCACATAGCGGTAGTAGTCGTAATTGAGCTTCACCTCGTAGTAAATGAAACCCTCGGCCGAGGGGGAGCCCTTGAAGACCCGCGGACCGACGCCGGTGCGGTAGTTGAGCTCCGAGGCGTTGAATTCCGTCGAACCGTCGCCCCCCGGCGGTGGTTGGAAATTCATCTGGCAATCGGCCAGCGTGGGGTTGGTGGAGGTGCTGTAGCCGGCGCAGAGAGCATCTTGGGATTCCTGAGCCGGTGAGGCGACCTCTGCCGTTTCATCGCCACTGTTGGTCTTGGCGATCTGCGAGATGATGCGCGGTTGGGCTTGCACCCTCGAATGCAGCACTTCGTCGATGCCTTCGCAGGGTTGGACATTACCGCCGAGGAAGCTGGGGGCGTATTGGGAATCGAAGGTCACATCCTGCCATGCGTCGGTGGTGGCGTTGTCGTTGAACAGCTCCCGCTTTTCCTTGAAGGTCTCCCACACCGTGGCATCGGTGCCGTCGGCGGTGGCGAAGGACTGGCTCAGGTCCGGCACACCGCGTACGAAGCCGCTGGGGTAAGCGCTGGCGTCGGTGGATGCCAGGGCCGGCCAATTGAGGGCTGCGAAGCTGCTCCAGGCCCAAGCGTCCCAGGCGCTGCCTTTGGCGGTGCCCTGTAACGATGTGGTGTCGAAAGTGTCCGGCGGAGCGGAACAGGCAATGTCCGGCGTCCCGACGGCGCTGATGCAATCGGAGATTTCGATATCGTCATCCGGCGGCGGGTCGTCGCCCTTGGGAGGGCAGCCTAGCAACAGGCCCGCGAGACCGCAGACGGCGAGGCGCCGGGCCCAGGCTGAAGCATCCGAAAGTGAACGATGGGGGGGTGTGATCATGATCTTCCTCCTTGCCGCAAAGCCACGACATACTGTCTGAGAACGCAGGGGCGATCCCGACATGGGAGGAGCGGTCCTCGGCAATCGAGACCGTCGGGTGGCCGCAACGGGGCAGCCACGGATGGGTAGACAATGCTTGACTCTTCAATATTTTACCCAATGCTGTTCCGATTGTCGAATGGCTGGGTCCCTAATTCCTCCCGGAACATCGAAGGCTCTGGCACACCTCGAAGGGCTACGCTGGCTCCCCGTCGACCCGCCGTCGAGCCCTGGGGTCTGTGCTAGGGTCGAGACACTTCAAGCCGAGGAGAAAGATATGGCGAAGTTGAGCCGTGCCACCTTCCCTTTTTTCATGACGTTGTCGCTCTTGTCGTCGATGACGGTGGCTCAGGACAGCGCAACGACAACCCATGACCCGCCATCCTCCAAAGATCCGACGGTTTCTGCAGGTACCGCCTTGCCACCGGCCGCCGCCGCCGCGGACCCTTATGGTTGTCAGGCGCCTTATTCCGTTCCCTACGATCTGCCGAGTCCGGATCATGTGGGCGCCGATGCCTTTGCCTGGCAAACGTTTCTAGGCCTCAACCTGGCGCAAAGCAATTTGGTGGATGGTCAGCTCGTGGACGGGCAACCGTCTTGGACATCGTGGACTTCGACCGTCGATTTGATCAACTGCAATCAGACCACGGCTCCGGCGACGGGGACCTGTATCGAAGGACGTTACTTTCCCGAGGCTTGCACCGAGGTCGAAGGGTACGTCAACTACCCGGTGATCGATCAGGTGGGCAAAGTCGACGACGAGGTATTTGGTGCCGTTCTGAAGGGGCTTGCCAGTCATCCGGTGGTGGCCGCCAACGGCACCTTCTTGCGCTACCAAATCCTCATTAGCCCGCCCCTCAACAATTGGCTCATCGGCCAGAAGCTCCAGCGCCCCGAGACTTTGCAGACCCTGCAATCCAACATGACGTCGGCAGTTTTCCTGTGCTCGAACTCCAAGGTCATCGGCAGCAATTACCAGTCGACGATCCTCAAGTTGGCTTGGATGGAAACGTTGACGATGCCGACGGAGGCTGCGGCGGCCGACCGTGAGATCTTCCGGCAAGAGGTGTTGGTGTACACGCCGAGCTGGCGAATGAGCGACGGCAAGGCAAGCTGCGTCAAGAAAAGGATGGGGCTTGTCGGTTTGCATGTGGCTCGCAAGACGGTGTCGCAGCCCGGCTGGGTCTGGGCGACGTTTGAGCATCGAGCCAATGCTCCAGATTGCCTGGCCTTGCCCCCCGTCGGCGACGCCAGCGCCGGGGGACCCTCGAAAGCATGTCCGGCGACGGTCGACAGGGCGTGGAATCTCTATGCCACGACATGCCAGGCGGACACCCAGACTGGACCCTGTCAGCGCTGCAATACACCACCAACCGCCAATGGCGAAGGTTATTCGTGTACCAATGCGGAGGACGAGAAAGCCTATCTCGAGGCCAAGCTGGCCTACGGGCTGCGATACCAGGATTGGGTCGACGCCGGCCGCCAAAAGAACCCTCCAAAAGCACCCTCGGAACCCAGGAGTTGGTGTCTCGATCGACCGCCCGCTACCACCGCCGGGCTCTCGCGGCTGTGTCGTCAGGTGGCTCCGGGCTATTACTACCCGGGGGTCGAAGCTTGGGACGACACGCCTCCCAACAAAGCCTGCCAACCGGCCGGCTCGGTGTGGGCCAATTATCAGTTGATCGGCAGCCAGTGGTCCGGCGCGGATCTCTCGGCCGGAGGTGCTTGCCCCAATGTGCAGTCGAAGATTTGGCAGGACGTTGCCGGCAAGTCGGAACCGGTGGTCAACCACGCCGTGATCCGGCCTCTTTTGAAGGAATTGGACGGCGACGATCGCCAGCACCGCCCCTTCTTGGCCAATACCTCGATGGAGAGCTACGAGCGGTCCAATTGCATGGGCTGCCACAGCAAGGCGACCGTCGAACAGAGCAGCGAAGGAAAAGCCGCTCACTTGCCCAGCTCAACCATGGAACCCAGGTCGCCGGGGAGTGACTTCGTCTACTTCTTGGGGATCGAGGTGCCGGCTTTTGAAGCCCAGAAGGTGGAGCCCGAAAGGTCTGAGGCGGAGGGCTCGACTGCCGGGCAAAGTCCCCCCTGAGATGCCTCCGGCGGCTCGATGAGGGGCGCCCAGCCCCGGACCACCGGGCCGCTCAAGTAACCGTGCCGTCGATGCCAGCGATAGACACCGTCGGTGTCGGTTTGCAGAAAGGCCGTCCTGGCACCGAGCTCTCCGGCCAAGCGCAGGCGGTGCCGCATCAGGGCATTGGCGACCCCCCGGTGTCGGAAGCGGGGAGGCACCGCCAAGTTGTAGAGCCCGGCCAGATTTCCGAGAACGCCCAGGCTCGCGACGCCCGCCGCCTCACCCGCCAAATAGGCGATGCAATGGACCAGCTGCGGTGACGGATGGCTGACTTTCCAGGCCTTTGACCGGGTGCTCAGCAGGCGGCGTAGGGCGCGATCCCAGCCCTGGCCCAAATGTCCCCGATCGTCGGAAGAGAAGCCTTGATGGAAGGTCGAGATGAAGTCCTCGCGTCGCCGTGGACTGACCGGATGGATGATCATCCCATCCGGGCTGTCCCCGTGCAGGGATGGCAATGCCGGAGGTACCGGCAGCAAGATCCAACGGTGCTCGAAGGCCGGGGCAAATCGCCAGCCGGCTAAGCTCGCCTCGAGCTGCGGCGGGTCGGCGGGGCCGATCTCGACGCAACCCGTGCCGAGGGCGCTCAGTCCACGCTTCAGCCACAGCCGCAGATCGTCGCCGGGCGCCGTGACCATCCGCAGGCGGTTCCACTCCACATCCTCGAGATCAGGATGCCAGGCGAGCTCCAAGGGGCCGAGGCGCCGCCGCTTGGGCAAGTACATGGACTTCGAGAAGGCATCGTCGGCAGCCCGTAGGTCGGTCCACGAAGGTATTCCGGAGACCGTCTGCGCACCGAGCGATGGTGCTGTCGAGCCCGCAGCGCAGGGCTCGGTCATCGACGGTCCTCGGGCCCGGACGGAGCGGGCTCGGGGTCCTCGAGAACCGTTTCGAGCAAGGCCACCAGCTGCCTAGCGTTTCTCAACAGGGCCACTTTGCCCTCCTCGCCCATCAGAGGGATCCCGCTGGCGGCGTCGATGATGCGGCCGCTCCAGTCGGGGGCGATCAAGGGGCGGTAGTCGAGGGTGAGCTCGTCGCCTGGCTGCACGTCTCGCAGCGCCCAGTAGCATCCGAGATGCCAGAGCACATTGGGTTGGAACGAGTGATTGAGGTAGTTGCTGGCGGTGGCTCGCCCCTCACCGCCGCGAAAACAAATGTCCTCGACATGGCGCCACGTCTGACTGCGAGCCCGGCGCGGCAGGGCCAAGGCTTCCTGGACATCGATCATCCACTCGGATTGGGGCAGGTCGATTCCCAGCAGGGTCCCCAGGGGGGCCGCTTCCATGGCGTAGGCGCCCAGCCCCGCCCCTGGCAGCGAAGATGCGGCGATGCGAGTGCGCAGACGAAAACACGGCCCTGCTTCTAGAATCTGCGGCCTTTCGTCGGCCGGCCCGTCGATGGAGCTTGAAGTCGTCATGGCGGATCCCCGTCGAAGAACTGTCGGTCGATATTCTGCCGGGCGAAGGTCTCCAAACCACCATGGTAGCAGTCAAGGTAGCTACCGGCATGACCACCGACGTAGGGGTTGAACAGAGAAACCCAGGGAAATCGCCGTCCGATGGCTTTCTGATGAAGCTCCGCAACCCGCTGCTCAAACGGCGTTTGGCCGTCGTAGGGATCGCTGACCACAAAATACCCGCTGGCCGCCATCATCAGATACTCGATGATGGCGCAGGGTGTCGACCCACGCCCGGCTTTGGCATGTTCGCGCAGGGTCGACCATTGGATTTCTCTACCTTCGGAATCGCCAACCGAAGAAAAGGCCAAGAAAACCCGCCGAGGACGATCAAAGGCCACCAGGCGAAACTCATCGTCTTCGACAAATCCCGCCACGGTCACCCGGTCGCTGCCATCGATTTCGGCCAGACGGTCGGCCATGCGCCAGGGATCGTCGATCGCCAGCAGGAAGCTCTCGAAGACGGGATCGATGTGGCCGACCTCCTGCTGCAGGAAGGCGCTGTTGATCTGTTGCCAGAGCCCCGCCCAAGTGATGGCGGGTTGTTGCAGAGCCGTCAGACCAACGCGTAGGGGCCCTTGCGCCGCTCGCAGGTCACTGCTAGCCATGGAGACCGCCAGTCGGCGGGCGGCCTGGCGATCCCACGGGCCACCGATCACCTCACGGGCCGCCGCCGAGCAGCGACGATTGAGCAGCGCCAGGGGGGACTCGCCGGCCTCGACGGTGGCCATGAGCTCCAGGGCCATGTCGAGCTTGTCATGGAGACCCTGGCGGCTGGCCCCTTGCAGCTTGATCGAACCATAGACCTTGCGGTGCCAGGCTCTGTTCCGTTGGTTGCGTGGGCGCCGATGGACGCCGACGGTGCCAGCACTTTTTTCTTTGAGTGATCGCGTATCCTTGGCGCGGACCAGGGAGACCCAAGGCAGCAGTGGATGTAGGCACCATTTGCTGAAGAAGGCCTTGAGGCCATTCTTGCGAAATACATCGTTGTCGAATTGCAGGATCTGGGCCTCGGTGCCGCACCGTCGTGCCAAGGCTTGGGCTAGGCGGACCCGGGCCACGTCGGCGGGATAGGCCCAGTTGCCCGGATGCTCGGCGAAGATGAATCGTGGTGGACGCTGGGCTGCCAGGGTGACTCCAGCGGTATCGATGCCGAAGTCGTCGAGCAAGGCTCGATAGCGAGACCACCGTGCCGAATCGTCAAGGTGTTCGCACACCTCTGACCAGGAGGTCAGATGCAAGCGCCGTGGATCGAAGCTCATGGACGATCATCTCCGGAATCTAGACGTTCTCGGACGTCGAAAAGCGCTGCCGCCGCGGCTCTCCCTCGGAGAGAGCCGATGACCAAGCTATAGCGCTGAGAAAAACCTGATCTTTCCAAAGAAGTGGGGCCGATGGTCCCCTCAAGGGTCGAGTCAGGGAAAAAGTATATGAACAGGACGAAAGCTCTCGAATCCAGCCCGCCAAATGATTAGATGCTCGGTCTTCAGCCTTTCTTCAGGTGACCTTCCTAGACTGTCAACAGCCGAAGACGCCGCAATTTACCGTCGAGGCTGCCCTTCGGGGTGGTCAGGAAAGTTGATATCCCCTGCGGGGGAAACCCAAGGAGAAGATCATGCAGAACCGAGATTCCGTCTTGCAGCCCAGCTCGACACATCGCCTTGCTTCAGCCCTGATGGTGACCGGGCTCCTGATGGCCACCTCCGCTTGGGCCCACGATCCCGAATTCACTAGCGATTTCAACCGTGAGCATTGCACCTTCACCTCCGCCGGTGAGACGACGTACTTCCCCCTGCGACCAGGACTGTCCCTACGCCTCGAAGGCATCGAAGAGGACGACGGTGAGCTGGTCCAGATCACCTCAGTGAATACGGTGCTCGACGAAACTCAGATGGTAGATGGTGTACGGACCCGTGTCTATGAAGAGATCGAGAGCGAAGACGGCGAGTTGGTGGAGATTTCCCGCAACTACTATGCAATCTGTCGAGAAACCGGTGATGTCTGGTATTTCGGCGAGGATGTCGATGACTACGAAGATGGCGAGGTCATCGGTCACGGGGGCGCCTGGTTGGCCGGCGTCAACGGAGCCCGGGCTGGTGTCGTGATGCCCGGTAGCCCGATGATCGGAGCCCGGTACTTTGAAGAGATCGCGCCCGGGGTGGCTGAGGACCAGGGCGAGGTCATCGGCATGGGCGAGACGGTGGTTACGCCGGCCGGCACCTTCACGGACACCTTGGAAATATCCGACACCAACGCCCTGGAGCCGGGACCGGGCGACCGCAAGATCTACGCCGCGGGAGTCGGAAATATCGTCGATGAAGAGCTCGAGCTCGTTGCCATCACGATGCCCGCCTGTTTGCCCGATGCAACGACCCACTGCTTGGCCAACGGCCGTTTCAAGGTGGAGGCCGAATGGCAAGACGCCTCCGGCACCGAAGGCGATGGCCAAGCTATTCTCGGCACCGGCTTGAGTGGTGAGTTCTGGTTCTTTACGCCTGAGAATACCGAGCTCTTGGTCAAGGTCATCGATGCCTGCAGCGAACCCGGTTTCAACAGCTTCTGGGTATTTGCCGCCGGTCTCACCAACGTCGAGGTGACGGTGACCGTCACCGATACGGCGAGCGGCGAGCAGCAGATCTATGACAACGATCTAGGCGACGACTTTCAACCGGTGCTCGACACCAACGCCTTCTTTACCTGCGACGCTGTCGGCGACGATGATGACGACGACGATGACGACGACGACGACGACGATGATGATGACGACGACGACGACGACGACGATGATGACGACGACGATGATGACGACGACGATGATGATGACAACTGATCTTTGATCGGCCAGCATCGAGACCCGAGGCGGAGCTTCCGCCTCGGGTTTTTGGCGAGAGCTGGGTAAGTGTTGGGCAGAGTGCGGGCGGGTCCGAGTCTTGCACTACAATATATTCACCTTATGAAGCCTACATTGTCCGTCCTACGATCACGTAATGCCTTCGCCGACCTGGCATCGAGGCTTGTCCAGGGTGCGGCGATACATCGATGAGAATTCTCCGTGCAGCAGACCTCCACCGCCCCTGAGCGCCGGACACGGGGCTGGTGGCGTCGCCGCCGACCTCGTCCTCCGACGCCCCCATCCCATGAGCAGGTATTGCTCGACCATCTCGATCTCATCGAGCGGGCTGCCACCTCGGCGGCGCGCCGCAGTGGCTTTCCGGAGCAGGATGTCGAGGATTTTGTCTCGACGGTGAAGGTCAAGCTCATCGAGCACGACTACCGGGTGATCCGTCGGCACCGTGGAGATTCCCTGCTGTCGACCTACCTGGTGACGGTGGTGCACCACACCTTCCAGGATTGGCGACAACAGAAGTGGGGACGCTACCGTCCGTCCGCCAAAGCTAAGCGCCGAGGGCCCGTGGCCATGCAGCTCGAGCAGTTACTGGTCCGCGATGAGCTCGATTTGGAAACTGCCATCAGCCTGCTGCGGCGACGCTCTGTCGGCTCGACGGTGAGTGAAAAGGAGCTGCGGCGTCTGGCGGCGGAATTACCGCATCGGACGCGACGGACGATGACCGGCGAGGAGGCGTTGGCTGAGCAGCCTTCGCCGGACTCCAGCGCTGCTGACCGTAGGCTGGAGGACGCCGAGCGGCGGGACGTTGCACAACGGGCCGGTCAGGTGCTGACCCGGTTTTGGCAACAGCTACCGCCCAGTGATCGCCTGTTGCTTCAGATGCACTACCAAGATGGCTGCAAAGTTTCGAGCATCGCCCGCACCCTGGGGTGTAACCAACGTGCTCTCTACTCCCGACGGGACCGCCATCTCGGCGAGTTGAGGCGCCTCTGTGAGGCCGAAGGCTTGACCTGGGCCAGCGTGAGGGACATTCTTGGATGGGGTGAAACACCACTTATCGGCCTCCTGGACAGCGATCAGGGTTCCAAAGCTGCTCCAGAGCAGGAAAAACCTTCCGCAAGTCCGTCTAAGAAGAATGAGGGGGGGCTTTGAGCACAGCTGAATCAACACCGCGGCGGATTCCCGATCTCGAGGATTTGGCGGCATACCTGGACGGTCGACTCGAGGCGGCTGAGCGGCAGGCGGTGGAGGAGCGTCTGGCGGAAGATACCGACTACTACCAAACGATGGTAGAGACGGTGCACTTCCGTGAAGAGATGGCGGCCGACGGCTCCGTCGACGCGGGGCCGGTTACTTCTTCTCGCACCTCTCCACGGCGTCCGATTCTTCTGTGGCAGGGCCTGGCGGCCGCCGCGGTCCTCGTGCTGGCGGTGGGCCTCTGGCATTTCAATCGATCGTCCGCCAGCGAGCTGTTCTACGCCACCGTCGATGCGCCTGCGGTGCTGGCCATTGAGGGATGGGACCAACGCGGCTGGAGGGTCAACCGCTCGACCAGCCTACCTGCGGGTTTGTCGAGGTCTGAGCTAGCCTTTCGTCTCGGCACCCATCAAGTGGGCTTGAAGCTCGCGCTGTTGGCCTCGGATCGAGACTTGGCGTCGACGGCCGTTGCCCATTCACGCCAAGTGGTGGAGGTCTTGGGCTCCCTCAAGGCGTCCAGCTATGGCCACCTGAAGACCGACATCGACTCGGACGAGCCCATGGACGAGCTGCGGACCTTGGCCGACTCCATAGAACAAGGGCTCTTGAAGGACTTCGAACCCTCGACCGCCGAAGGCAGCTCCCTGCGGGCCGGACAGTGGTGCGAGATGGCTCGTTTGTCGGCCTTGGGCAAACTCCGGCAGCCTCTGCTGACGTTCCTCGAGCGGCCTCCCGCCAGCGTGCTGGGTCTGTCTTCCGAAGGGATGGGCTCAGGTGGCCCAACCGCGCAAGAGATCGAGGCTGGTGTCGCGGTCGAAGTCCTCATGGCTTTGAAATCGAGCCTGGAGGGGGAGCGCGTCGAGGTGGCGGTCTTTGATCAAGCGGAAGAAGCACTACAAGATATCCAGGCTTTCCTGGGTGGATGAGACGAGCGCCGGCAAGCTAAGTACACCTTTTCAAAAATACGCTGGTATTCGAGCGCCGAAGCATCCGCGTCCGCGGCGTTACGCTCGCTGCAACAGAGCCCCACTATGCCTCACTCGCGAGCCTTGCGGACATGGCGCCTCGGGGTTCTCGATAGGTCGCCGTATGATCGGAAGGGCGTGCTTAGAGCAGCTTGGATTAGTCAAAAACACTGTCATATATTTTTTCTCGACGGCAGCCACCCCAGTGTAGGTATCCAGGTAGACCTTGGCATGAAGCCAACACTCGCTTGCCTCCTCTGGCTGAGAGGGGCCGGCCAACCCAACACTCGGGAGAATTCCATGCGCCGTGTATTGATCGCCTTGTCTTTGCTGGTTCTGATCCTACCCCTTGCTGCCGCTGCGGCGGGCCCCGCTCCCTCGACCGACGGAGAATTCACGTGGAATGGTCAGACCTTTGTGTCGAAGCAGGCCTTCCGCGACCATGTCAAGCGTCACAACCTGCGTTGTGGTCAACCGCAGCTCTCACAGCCCCAGCTCGATCTCATCGAGCTCGATCTCGCCTTTGCCCTCGAAGACCTCCAGTATCGTGGCATCTTCTCAAAGGCCAAGAACGGTAACGGCAATGGTGGTGGCGGTACCGACGGTGGTGGCGACGGTGGCGGCACGCCCCCCAGCAACATCTCCATCCCGGTGGCTTTCCATGTCATCCACGACGGCAACCAAGGCAACCTGTCGAGTGGCGATATCAACGGACAAATGAACGTTCTCAATCAGGCGTACTCCGGCACCGGGTTTTCGTTCACCCTGGCCAGTGTCGACTACACCGACAACAGCTCTTGGTTCAACATGGGCTACAACACCACCGCCGAGCGCGATGCCAAGGCCGCCCTCAACGTTGATCCCTACACCCATCTGAATGTCTACACCGCCAACCTGAGCGGTGGTCTTCTGGGTTGGGCCACGTTCCCGTCGTCCCTCAACGGCAATCCCGATGACGACGGTGTTGTGCTGCTCCATTCGTCCCTGCCCGGCGGCAGCGCCGCTCCTTACAACGAAGGCGATACCGGCACCCACGAAGTGGGCCACTGGCTCGGTCTCTACCACACCTTCCAGGGGGGCTGTAACGGCCAAGGCGACCAAGTGGACGACACTCCGGCGGAGAAGAGCCCGGCCTACGGCTGCCCCACCGGTCGTGATTCCTGCCGTCGTGCCGCTGGCCTCGACCCGATCACCAACTTCATGGACTACACCGACGACGACTGCATGAACACCTTCTCCGCGGGTCAGACCCTGCGCATGCACGCCCAAGTGCAAACCTACCGTTCAGCCCTCTGAACCCGAGGGTCGCGGTGAGTCGAAGGGGCGCGTTCAGCGCCCCTTTTTGTTAGGGTGAAGGGTGACGGGCAACATACGACGGGGGGAGTAGCCATGGAGCTGAGAAGATATCGGGAACCTCGCTGGAATCCTCGGTTGTGGGTAGCTCTGATGGCCCTGGCCATGGTGGCTTCGATGCCTTCCCTGGCGGCTGAAGAGATGATCGAGGACGCCACCGGCACGATGCAGAAGGTGGGAAGCTTCGGCTACGGCATCGTCCCCGATGATGACGCCGGGAGCCGGTACGCGCCGAGTGAAGAGGTGGCGGAGGAATTCCGCGTCGAGGGCCTGCGGGTGGTATTCAGCGGCATCGTCGGTGACGCATCCGAAGGCCGGGGTGGGAGGCGTTGGGGCACACCCATCGAGCTCACCAAGTTGCAGCGCCTAGCGGACGAGGAGGCGGAAGGGGCACCGGAGGACGGCGACGCGGCGGCCGAGCCGGCGGACGATCCGTCCGGCAGATCGCGATAGACCGGTCGCGGTCGGCGCTCGAATACCGGCGTATTGTTGAAAAGGTGTACTAAGCCATGAGCCCTTGGCGCCATCGCTGGCGGATGTTGGTGGGCATCGATCTGCGCTCACTGGCGTTGTTGCGCATCAGCTTGGCCGCCATCTTGATCTACGACCTGCTGGCCAGATTCGGCGATCTCGAAGCCCACTACAGCGACCGGGGCGTCTTGCCACGGGCTGAGCTGCTGCAATGGAAGGGCGATGAGCTCGTCTTCTCGCTCCACTTACTCAGTGGCTCGGTGTGGCTGCAAGGGGCGCTCTTTGTCATCGCCTTGTTCGCCGCTGGCTGTTTGCTGGTCGGCTGGCATAGCCGCACCATGACGGTGCTGTCATGGGTGCTCTTGGCCTCTGTGCAGGCGCGTAATCCGTTGATACTGCACGGCGGCGATCAATTGCTCAGGGTGATGCTTTTCTGGGCCATGTTTGTGCCTTGGGGGCGGCTGGCCTCCCTCGACGGCCGTCGTCTAGGTGGCCGGGTCATGGCCACTGCCCTCTCGCCGGACGCCCCCTATGTCGTCTCCGTTGCCACCTTGGCCCTCAAGTTACAGCTCTGTGGCATGTACTGGACCACGGCGGCTCTCAAATGGCATCCCATCTGGCTGGAGGACGGCAGCGCCATCGCCATGGCCTTGCGACTCGATCAATTGGTGACCCCCTTGGGACGGAGTCTCACCGCCTATCCCGACCTGCTGACCTGGGCCACCCATGGCACCATGGTGTTGGAGATCCTCGGTCCAGCCCTGGCCTTCTGTCCGTGGCTCACCGCCCCCCTGCAACTGTTCACCGTGGTGCTTTTTGTCGGTTTCCACTTGCTCGGCTTGGCACCGGCCCTCTATTTGGGCATCTTCCCCTTCGTCTGCGCCGCCTGCTGGAGCCTGTTTCTGCCCAGTGCCTTCTGGGATCGCTGGTGTCCGGGCGGCCTGCACCGCTTGGGGAGAGCCTGGCAGAGGGGGCTCGAGGTCCTCGCTAGGGCCCTCAGGCTGCGTCGCCGTCCTGGACGTTGGAGGACCCCGCATGGGCGGACGGCCCGGTGGGCGGACGGACTGTTGCAGGTGGGACTGGCCTTTTTGGTGATCTACGTGGCCCTGTGGAACTTGCGGACCGTCGATTTCGAACGCTATCGCCACCTGCTGCCGGAGAAGGCCAACGGGGTCGCCGACGTTCTACAGCTGGGCCAGCTTTGGAACCTCTTTGCGCCGTTTCCCGCCACCGAGGATGGTTGGTTCGTCTTCGTCGGTACCCTGGTGGACGGCGACGAGGTGGAGGTGAGGAGCGGCGGGGAGGTGAGCTTCGACAAGCCGCAGAATGTCTCCCGCAGCTTCGGCAATGAGCGCTGGAAAAAGTACCTGATGAACCTGGACGATCGTCAGAACGGCTTGCATCGTCGGTTCTACGGCCGCTATTTGTGTGAAGAATGGAATGGCCGACACCGAGGGGGCGAGCGTCTGGCCTCGATTCAAATGTTCGTGGTTCGCGAGCGCACCCTGCCGAGTGGTGTGGAAGAAGCACCGCGCCAAGGTCGGCTGTGGCAGCAGGTCTGTGTGCTCGACGAGGTCCCGTCAAGTTAGCTCAGCTGGTTGCCGTCCAAGCGAGCGATGCGAGGGTGGGAGCCCTTCGGGCCGATTTCGGTAAAATCGAAGGTCAATCCGCTCAGGCGCGACGTAACAGGGCCATGGCTTCCACCTGCCTGGTCTGGGGCATCATGTCGATGGCTTGCACGGTCTGGATGCGAAAGCCCCCTTGGACCAAGAGCGCCAGGTCGCGGCTCAGGGTTTTGGCGTCGCAGGAGAGGTAAACCAGGCGTTTGGCGGCGGACTGATTCAAGGTATTGCACACCTCGGGACGGGCGCCGGCCCGCGAGGGATTCATCACCACGCAATCGGCATCGGCTGCCAATAAGGGCTCGAGGCTGCGTTCCACCGGCTTGGCGATGACTTTCACATTGCCGATGCGGTTGGCCTTGAGGCTGGCCTTGGTATCGGCGACGGCGATGCGCACCCCTTCGATACAGACCACCTTCTCGAACTGGCGGTGCAAGGCCAGGCCATGGGTGCCGACGCCGGAGTAGAGGTCTAGGAGGTTTTGGCCGCCCTGCAGAAACGAGCCCATCAGGCGGTGGACCTCCGGCAGCAGCGACAGGTTGACCTGGAAGAACGAACCCGGTGAGACCCGCAGCGAAACATCCGCAGTTTTGACGAAAACCTCGCGGGCTCCCCATTGGTGTCGGATGGCACCCTTGATCACTTGCGCGCCGCCGCTGGGATTCAGGTTGACCGAGATGCCGTCGACATGGCGGCAGGCCCGGCGAATGCGATCGATCGGCAAGCGGGGCATCTCCTCGCTGCGGATCACCAAGATCAAGTGTTGGCGTCGCGGTTCGCTGCCGCAACGGATATCGACATGCCTGAGCTGACGCGGCACCCCCATACCCTGGAGCAGCAAGTCCCGCAGACTGCGACTGGTTTCGAGGATCTCACGCACCAGGACGCGGCATTGGGGGGCGTCGGTGATCTCTCGGCTACCGGCCCGGAAATAGCCGATTTTCGGGGGATGAAACTTGGAAATCCCCACCGCCATCTTGGCCCGGTTGCGGTAGCTGGAGAGCTGCGGCGATGGCAGGCAGGGCAGCAGCTCAATGCGCCCGAGCCCCTTCTGCTGACGCAACGTGTCGGCGAGCACGCGGCTCTTGCTGGCCAGTTGATCGCCGTAGTCACGGCCGAGGAGCCCGCAGGCACCGCAGTCCTCGGCATGGGGGCATTCGATGGGCATGGGATAGCTGGTCATGGTCTCCGTCCTTCCTGAGGACGGCAGGTTATCTCATTGTGAGGCGACTTGCTGCATCCTGTGGCCAGCCGAAAAGAAAAAGGGCGACGGGCCCAAGCCCATCGCCCTCACTTCAAAAGTCCGTCACCCCGGTCAGGGGGTGAGGGAACCTACTGACAGATCGACACGTCGTCGATACCGCATTCCACCAGGTCACCGCTGGCCGTGCCGTCGGAGCACTGCATGCGCAGTTGGACGTTCGACCCCGCCGGGATGGCGGCGGTGGCGTTGGTCCACACCGGGCTCGAGGTGACGTCGCCGTTCGAGGCCAGGGTGCTCCACGTCGAGCCACCGTCGGTGGAGACCTCGAGGCGGAAGAAGTCACCGCTGGCGTCGCCGCCGGTGTCACGCTGACCGTGCCAGTACCAGAC
>JAJCXR010000058.1 GCA_029263315.1 Acidobacteriota bacterium
CCGCGATAAAGCGGACTCGTTCTTTCATCACTGTGGTCTCGCTCCAGGGCATCGGGTGTCCTCCTCTGCCCCAAGTTTGACTCACGAGACTGTAACCCATGTACCCGGTCTGATCTGTAACCCATGTACCCGGTCTGTACCGTGGCGCTCACCTTTGAGCACCGGACCTGCGAATGGTGCAGGCGGTTCCAGAGACAAGGCTTGCCAGGAGCTCAAACGTCGTCCCGGTATCTTGGGAAGAAGGAAAGTTATGACTCAAAAGAAGATTCTACTGGTCGATGACTCGGGTACGACCCTGATGATGGAAAAGATGCTCCTCAAGGGGCATCCATGGGAACTGATTACGGCCTCGAATGGTGAACAGGCCATTGAGCGCCTCACCCAAAATAGTCCTGACCTGGTGCTGCTCGACGTCATCATGCCGGGCATGAACGGTTTTGAGACCTGTCGTGCGATTCGCTCCCGGGACGTTGGCCGCGAGATCCCGATCATCATGGTGACGACCAGGGGTGAGGAACAACACGTCGAGGAGGGATTCGCCAGCGGTTGTACGGACTACGTGACCAAACCGATCAATGGGACTGAGTTGGTGGCGAAGGTCAGGAGCTACCTAGGGGTGCCCGCATGAGCTCAGCCGGCGAGCGCAGCTCCTATGTTGACCGGGTCCGGGAGGATATGCATCAACTAGTCCAAGAGCTTCGGGAAGAAGTCACCAAGGCTCGAGCTCACCTGGTTGTCCTCGAGAGTGAGAACGGCACCCTTCAAGACAAGCTTCGAATTGCCAAACAACGAGAATCTGAAGCCCGAGACGACCTCGCACGAGAGCAGGAGCGTCACCAGCTGCTCGAACGACGCCTGTTGGACATCGAAAAAGAAAGCCTTGAATACTCCGAGAGATTCTCTCTTATTGAACGCCAGAATCAGGACTTGGCGAATCTTTATGTCGCTTGCTATGGCCTCCACGGGACATTGATACGGGCTGAGGTCATTCAGACGATTCAAGAAATCGTGATCAATCTGATCGGCTGCGAAGAGTTTGGGATCTTCGAGCTGAGCTCCAATCGTACCGAGCTGGTGCGGATAGCGGAGATGGGTCTTGGGCCCGACCACCCTGAGAAAATTGCTCTCGAGAAGGGGTTGATCGCCAAGACGGTTCGCCAAGGAGCCTCCCTGTTGCTCGACTCCAGTGAGGAGGCGGTGGATAGGCTTCCCGAGGAAAAGGACCTCTCAGCGAGTATTCCACTTCTCCTGGACGGGATGGTCGAGGGAGCCGTCATCCTCTATCGCCTTCTACCGCAAAAGAACGAAGGGCTGGTGCCGGTGGATCGAGAGATTCTGGAGCTGCTGGCTAGCCAGGCCGCTTCGGCATTGCATGCCTCTCGATTGGCCTCGAGTGCCCGTTGCCCGTCCAAGGACTCGGCGTAGTCACCTCGGTCATGATGACGACTTGTTCGCCGATCAAGGGATTAGCCCGGAAATTTTTGATGCCCGGGAGGATCCACATTGCTGAATCTAGGACCTTGGTGTCGACGATTCTAGGGTCCTGCGTTTCGGTAACGCTCTTCGACACGGCATTGCACTGGGGCACGATCAATCATTTCCAGCTGCCTTTCGGCAATCATGAGCCAGAACGTTCTGCCTGCTTTGGGAATGTGGCGATCGAGCAACAAATCGCCACCATGGTCACCCAGGGGACACATCTTCGTGATGTCGAAGCCAAGATCTTCGGCGGAGCGTGCATGCACTCCCGAGGTTCCCGCCGCTCGATGGGCGATCAGAACATCGATGTGGCGCGAGAGCTTCTCGAAAGGCATGGAATCGCTGTGGTGGCCGAGGATGTCGGTGGTGATCGCGGTCGGCGTTTGGTCTTCGATACCGGAACCGGCGACGTGTGGATCAAAAGGCTTTAGAACCTATGGACTTTGATCTTCAGCCGATCATCGACACGTTCGTCGCAGAAGTCGATGAAACCGTCTCGATGGCAGAGCAGGCCCTCTTGCGGCTGGAGGCTATGCCCGACGATGTGGACGCCATCGACACGGTGTTTCGGGTCGCCCATAGCATCAAGGGCAATGCTGCAAGTCTGGATTTCGAAGGGCTCGCGGACCTAGCTCATGTGACCGAGGATCTCCTCGAAGGAGCTCGGGAAGGCGTCCAATCCATATCCAGGGAACTGGTTTCGTTGCTGCTCGAAGCGATGGATTCGATGCGGGCCGAGGTTCTCCGGGCGGCCAGCGGTAAGGAGACGCCCCCCTCCCTCAACCAGCTCATCGCCAAGTTGGAGGCGGCTTCCGAAGCAAAGCCAGTCGCGGGAACCAACGGTTCGCCTGCGACGAGCGAGGTGGCTGAGGCCCCTGGTCAGCAAACTCAAGAGCAGCGTTCGATCCGTGTCAGCTTGGAAAGGCTCGATCGGTTGTTGACGCTGACAAGTGAGATAAGCATCGCCCGTGGCCACTTGGCGGGAAGGCTCGTGGAAGCGGGATCTCCCCGCATGCTCGTAGAGCAGTTGCATGAGTCGGATGGCCTCTACAACGAGTTGCAGGAGGTGATGACCCAGCTTCGAATGGTGCCAATCGCACCTCTTTTTCGGCGCCAACAGCGAACCGTCCGAGATCTCGCCTTCGAGCTCGGGAAGGAAGCTCGGCTAGTTGTGGAAGGCGAAGACTCCGAATTGGATGCGGCGGTGATCGACAGATTGCGGGATCCCCTGAATCACATGGTCCGCAATGCCATCGACCATGGGATCGAGCTTCCCGAGCTGCGGAAGAAAGCTGGCAAACACCCTCGAGGCTTGCTGACCCTGAGGGCTCGTCACCAAGCGGGTTCCATTCTGATCGAAGTGGAGGACGATGGCGCAGGGATCGACACCGGGGTCATCGAGCAAAAGGCTGGAGTATCGAAGACGAGCCAGCGCGAGTTGGAAGACATCGTCTTTGCTCCTGGATTCTCGACCGCCGCTCAGGTCACGGAAATTTCAGGCCGGGGCGTAGGCCTTGACGTCGTCAAAACTCAAATCCGTCAGCTCCGTGGCAATGTCCACATGCGCAGCGAACCGGGCTTGGGTACTTGCTTCACGATCCAAGTGCCCTTGACCCTGGCTCTCATCGAGGCATTCCGGGTTCAGGTGGCTGGAGAATCCTACCTCATGCCCCTCGATGTCGTCGCCGAAACCTTGGCTTTCGATTCGCTGGCCCGCTCAGATGCCTCGAACCGTGGCCTCTTTGACCTTCGAGGCACCACTCTGCCTTGGGTTCGCCTCAGGTCGTTGCTCGGCCTCGAAGGCGAACCTCCATCACGCGAAGGCGTTGTCATCGTCCATTGGCGAGGTGGGCGGGCGGGACTTGTTTGCGATGAATTGCTGGGTGGCAGCCAGATCGTTCTCAAACCGCTGGCAAAACTATTTGCTCCGTTTCGTTGGATCTTCGGATCCGCGATCCTAGAGGACGGGGCCGCCTCCCTGATTCTCGACGTACCGGAGCTTCTGAGAAGACACACTGAATCCAGACCACGATTTCGTTGGCAGGATAACGAGGCGAGAACGCTTCAGGAGGGAATCTGAGATGAGTAGACTTCAAGAGAAGATCAAGATTTGGGGACGGATGAGTCACTGGGCTCTTTGCCTACCCGTGCTGTGTTTGTTCTCGGTGCCAATCCAGGCAGCGCCCATTGGGGACCGTGTCGAATTGCACGGTTTCGGCAACTGGAGCTTTGGCGATACGGATGGAAATGACTACCTGTTGGGGACGGAGGATGGCTCCTATGACCACATCGGGTTCGCATTGAACACCATCGCAAATGTGACCGAAAATCTAACCGTTTCGTCGCAGGTCCATTGGTCTCATTTCGGTGAGGAAGATGAAGTCGAGCTGGACTTTGCGTTCGCTTCTTGGAAATTCTCTGATGGGTTGCGGTTCCAGATCGGCAGAATCCAACAGCCGCTCGGCATCTACAGTCAGATCTACGATGTTGGAACGTTGCGACCCACGACTTTCCTCCCACAATCCGTCTACGGACCCGCTGGCATGGTCGCTGAGGGATTTCGTGGCCTCAGCTTCTCCGGAAATCACCGCGGCAATTGGGGGGTCTCCTGGAATGTCTACACCGGAGAGGTGGGGCTCGAGGTGGCTCAATCATTCGCGCTTCTGGCGGAAGGGGCCCGTAGTGATATCGAAGCCTTGACCGCACGCTTCGTCGAGGCCCAAGCGGGAGAGTTTAGAGACTCGGAAGAAGATCTGGCTATTGCCGACACCTTGGGCTTCCGCTTCGAGCTGCAGGCGCCGATCGAGGGTCTCAGCTTTGGAGTCTCTGCTTATGCCGGGCGACCGAAATCTGAGGACGAAGTGGGCGACGCCGGTGAGCTCGAGGAATCGAGCTGGGGAGATCACCTTGTGGTAGGAGCGCACTTGCGCTATCAGTCCCGTAATTGGTCCATTGCGACCGAGTACTTCAAACGGGACGAGGACGAGTTCACTATTGACTCCTCTTACCTCGAGGTTGCCTACCGGTTCACCGAGGAATGGCAGGCCTTTGGTCGCTTGGACTATACCGATCTCGACTTCGAGCCGCTTGGTTTCACCATTCCCCAAGGCACGACGACGCTGTCGGAACATCAAGATCTGACCGTGGGTGTCGGCTATTGGTTCGATGCGAACTTCGTCCTGCGAGCAGAGCTTCATTTTGTCGAGGGCAATCTCTTTGCCCACAACAACAAAACTTTGATTCTGGATAGTGCGGCCGGAACGCTCGAGGCAGACACGACCCTCTTTCAGTTCGGCGCCAGCTTCAGCTTCTGAGGAGAACATCATGAAAGCTCTAATAAAACGTCGGAACTTTTTGATCAGTAGCCTCGCCCTTCTGGTGCTGGCGACGTTGACCATCGCCCCGCCGCTCTTCGCCAGCGGTTACAAGATCGTGGTTCACGAGAGCAATCCGGTGACTTCGGTATCCCGCAAGGATGTGTCTGACTTGTTCCTGAAAAGGAAAACGACGTGGAATCACGGAATCAGAGTCGAGCCGGTCGATTTAGTCGTTCCCGAGAGCCTTCGAGAGTCGTTTTGCGAGGGCATCCATCGGCGAAGCGTGCGCGCCATGAAGAGTTACTGGAATACTCAAATCTTTTCGGGTACCGCAACTCCCCCGCCGCAAATGACCACCGAAGCGCAAGTTCTCGACTACATCAAAACCCACCCCGGTGCGATCGGCTACGTCAGCTCTTCGGCCTCGGTAGGTTCCGACCTCAAAGTGATTCAGGCGAGTGACTAGTCGGCTTCCGGTGATTTTCGACGGAGGTCTAATCCAATGCTGAAAAACTTGAAATTTGCCCACAAGATCATAGCGATGCCAATGATTGCGTTGGCTACGCTGCTCCTGATTTCGATCATGATGATCATGGGTGTCAATTCCACCTTGACCTCGAGCTCCAAGATCGAGAACGTCTACTTCCCGTCGACCGAGATGTTCCAGGATCTACAGACCTCCCTCG
This sequence comes from Acidobacteriota bacterium, assembly GCA_029263315.1. Taxonomy (GTDB): domain Bacteria; phylum Acidobacteriota; class Thermoanaerobaculia; order Multivoradales; family J023; genus JAJCXR01. The sequence goes on from JAJCXR010000058.1 coordinate 5,483, forward strand.
CCTCCCTTGAAACGGCTTTCCAGAATGCGATCAATGCGGAAGATGTCGAGATGTTGAGCATCTCGGCAAGGCACTATGAAGCCTTTGTTTCTCGAATCGAGACAGCACAAGAAGAGATCGAGGACTACGACGAGCAAACCTTCGAATCCCTACTGACCCTTGCGGAGAAATACTTTGAGCAAGCGCAGGCGGTTTCCGCTCGGCTCATCTCGGGGGAAGAGGGGCCGCAGTTGTCCGATGACCTGGATACCCTGGTGGTTCTCCATCAGGAGCTCAAGGAACAGTTGGGCAAGGAGGTGTCGAAGGCACACCAAGATATCATCACCGCATTCAGCAGCCTTCGGCAAACGCAAGCTCGATCGATCCGTGTCGTCATCGGTGCTGCGAGTCTGTGCTTTGTCGCCTTGGGTTGGGTCTGCTGGTTAGTCGTCCGCTCTCTGACCAGCGCTCTGAATCACGCAGTTTCGGTCGCCCAGGCGGTCTCTGAAGGGGATCTTGACCAAGATATCGGCGCTGCTAGCAATGATGAAATCGGACTTCTACTGCAGGCGATGTCAAAGTTGATTCACTACTTCCGCGAGATGGCCGGGATCGCTCAGGAGCTCTCGGTGGGCAAGACGGACCAGAGTGTCACCTCACGGGGTGAGCACGATGTTTTTGGCAACAGCTTTGCTGCGACCGTTCGCTATCTGCGTGACATGGCCAGGGTGGCCGAGAGAATTGCCGAGGGCGACTTGACGGTCGACGTGTCCTCCCGTGGCAAGGACGACACCCTGGGGACTTCCTTCATCAGTATGCTCGAGCGCCTCAGTCAAACTCTTTGGGAGGTGCAGTCCGGGGTTTCGACCTTGTCCAGCGGCTCTGCGCAGGTCTCAGCGACATCGCAAAGCGTTTCCCAAGGAACCAATGAGCAGGCGGCCTCGGTGGAAGAGACGACCTCCAGCTTGGAGGAGATGACCTCCTCCATTGCCCAGAATGCCAGCAATAGCCGCGAGATGGAAGAGATCGCGGTGAAGGGGGCAGCCGAGATCGAGCACGCCAATCAAGCCGTCGAGGAAACCCTGGTCGCCATGCGTGATATCTCGCAGAGAATCTCGATCGTCGAGGATATTGCCTACCAAACAAACCTGTTGGCTCTGAATGCAGCCATCGAAGCGGCGAGAGCCGGTGACCATGGGCGTGGTTTCGCCGTGGTTGCGGCCGAGGTCCGGAAACTCGCGGAGAGGAGTCAGGAAGCGGCCAAGGAGATCGGCGAGCTCACCGCCCGCAGTGTCAAGGTTGCCGAACGGTCCTCTTCATCCCTGAATACGCTCGTCCCGTCGATCCGCCAGACCGCCGATCTGGTGAGGGACGTGTCCGCAGCATCCGATGAGCAGAACTCGGGAGTCAACCAGATCAACCTGGCCATGGGTCGGGTGGACCAAGTGACCCAGCACAACGCGTCGGCAGCGGAAGAGCTTGCGAGCACGGCGGAAGAAATGGCCAACCAAGCCCAGGCAATCAATCAACTGATGGGATTCTTTCGCTTTGCAGACTTTTCCCGTCGGCCCCAAGTCCCCGAAACCGAGGGTTTGGGGCCCCATCGTGAGCGGACACCAGAACCGGTGGTGAGGCAGGCTGCCGCTCTAACTCTGGACCCAGATTACGAAAAGTTCTGAGGTTCTGCCGTGCCAACTATCGCCGTTGTCAACCAAAAAGGTGGAAGCGGGAAGACGACCACAGTGATCAACCTGGGAGCCGCTCTGGCGCTCGAAGGTGCCAAGGTATTGGTCGTCGATCTCGATCCTCAAGGGTCGGCCTCCTCCTGGCTCGGCTGCGAAGAGACCGAGTCTGATCGCGGAATATGGGATGTGCTGGTGAACCAAAAAAGCCTTCGCTCGGTGGTCGAGCCAACACCCGTCAAAGGAGTCGAGCTGGCTCGTTTCTCTTCTTTCTTAGTCGGTCTGGATGTGGCGCTCGCCTCTCAGCCCGGCAAGGGGACGCGGCTCCGCGATGCGATCTCCGACCTGACCGACCCGGGTTGGGATTACATCCTGGTCGACTGTCCTCCGACCTTGGGGATGGCGACGATCAACGCATTGGCGGCGGCGGAGCGAGCCCTAGTGACCGTAGAGGCCCATGTATTGGCCCTTAGGGGTGTGGCGCAGTTGTGGCAAACCCTGGAAACGGTCAGGGAACGATTGAACCCGAGTCTGGGGATCGCCGGCATCTTGATTTGTCGATTCGATGCGCGGACCCGCCACGCCAAGGAGATCCGGGCAAGTCTCGTAGAGAGGTTTGGGAATCTCGTCTTGCCAACGGTCATCCGCGAAAACGTACGTTTGGCCGAGTGCCCATCCTTCCACCAGTCGATCCATCAGTATGCACCCCGCTGCACGGGATCTGAGGATTATCGTAAATTGGCCGAGCAGCTGGCTCAGAAGGATTGACTGGGATGCGAACGATCGGAGAGAACCCTTTGGATGTCCTGCTGTCACCGGCGGGCAAGGGGACTGATGAGCAGTCCACGGGCGGAGGCCCTGAGCTTCCGGTCCCCGAAGCTCCTACCGACTCGGCTCCAACCGCAAATGGAAATTCTGATCAAGGACCGTCGAAGTCTGAAGAAGAGGCCGATCCCCTCGCGGCCAAAGTGGTCCGCTCCAGCCATTGCCTGACCTTTCTATTGCGCGAGGAGGAATTCGCCCTCGAAATCCTTTCTATTTTGGAGATCGTCGAGTATCAGCAGGCGACTCGGATTCCTTCGACTCCTGAGTGGATTTGCGGGGTGATCAACCTACGGGGGAAGGTGATCCCGGTGATAGACCTGGCCGCGAAGTTCGGCCTAGGGCAGTCTCCAAAGACACGGCGATCCTGCATTGTCGTTGTCGAGGTGGTCACGGCCGGTGAGAAGACAACCATCGGAGTGCTCGTCGACGCTGTCCATCGAGTATTGGACCTATCGGTGATCGACGTTCAAGAGGCACCCGCATTCGGCCCCCAGATTCGAGTCGACTTTCTTGCTGGAATCTGCAAAGTCGAAGAACGATTCGTTCTGCTGCTTGATATTCACCGTATTCTCGCCGCCGAAGAGTTGTTATGTACGCAGTCGATCAGTACCAACGAAGTGCCCCTCGAGGAGCAGGCCGCGGAACAGGATTCCGATCGGGAAAATGCTCCGTGAGCACCGACTTGGTACGCCATCCCAAACCACTCTCGATGAGCTGCTTTCGCCTCTTCCAGGAGCTGATCCACAAGGAGGCCGGAATCTTTCTCTCCGACGCCAAAAGGGAGCTTTTAGTGGCTCGCCTTTTGCGTCGGCTACGGGCCCTCGGCCTGCAGGATTTTCGATCCTATTACCGGGTAGTGATGGAGGACCGACAAGAGCTTTCGCGGATGCTGGACCGAATCACCACCAACGAAACCCATTTCTTTCGGGAGTCCAACCAATTAGAAGTCTTGAGGTCGCACCTGGCCCCTCGCATCCGATCTCAAGCCGATAGCTACGGTCGACGTCTTCGGGTATGGAGCGCCGGCTGCTCGACCGGTGAAGAACCCTACTCATTGGCGATGATTCTGTTGGATGCGCTCCCCGACTGGGAAATCACGATTCTGGCCGGTGACATTTCGACCGAGGTTCTCGAAAAGGCTCGGCTCGGCGTCTGGCCCTTGGCCAAGGCGGAAGATATTCCTGAGCTCTATTTGAAGCGGTTTATGTTGAAGGGAATCGGTCGGCGTGAAGGTACCATGACGGTGGGCCCTGAGCTCAGATCCGTTGTCCGATTCGATCATCTGAATCTGGGCGAAGAGACCTGGAACCTCGGCACCAAATTTGATCTCATTTTTTGCCGTAATGTTTTGATCTATTTTTCGCCAGAAAGACGCCGTCGAGTGGTGAGCTCTTTCCTGGAGCATCTAAGGCCCCACGGTTTTCTGTTTCTCGGTCATGCGGAGGGATTGTCCTACCAGAGACAACGGGTGGTACCCATGGGGCCGAATATTTATGCCAAAGCTGGTGGGATGGAGGGGGCACGATGAGTGCAAAAGTAGAACCTGTGGTCAGGTCGAGTGATGGCATCAGGGGCGCCATTGACGTTTTGGTGGTCGACGACTCTGCGGTTGTACGCCAGTTCATGGTCGCTCTCTTGGGCGAGAGGTCCGAGACAACAGTCCGCGTTGCATCGGATCCGGTGTTCGCTCTGCGAAAAATTGCCGAGCAGAAGCCAGACGTCATCCTGCTGGATCTCGAGATGCCGCGCATGGATGGTTTGACCTTTCTTCGCCAATTGATGGCAACCGAACCGATCCCGGTCGTGATCTGTTCCGGCCACACCGGAAAGGGAACCGAAAAGGCCATGATCGCTCTCGAAGAAGGGGCCGTAGAGGTGATCGGCAAACCCAAATTCGGCCTCAAAGAATTCCTGAGTGAATCCAACATTCTGATCCTGGATGCGATCGTCGCCGCCGCCGGCACTCGCGTCTTTCGCCGAGCTCGTCCAGCTCGACTCCCCCATTTGCCAGCCGACGCCGTTCTTCCGTTGGTTCCTCGGGCGGGGGCGTTCCGGCAAGCCGTGGTGGCGATTGGAGCCTCCATAGGTGGCCCCGAGGCCTTGGAGCGGATTCTGTCGCAACTTCCTTCGAATAGTCCACCGATTCTGATCGTGCAACATATGCCTGAGCAGTTCACCCGCGCCCTTGCGAAGCGTCTCGACAAGATCAGTCGCCTCAGGGTCGTGGAGGCACAGGACGGTGAGCGGGTACGCAGTGGCACCGCCTACATTGCCCAAGGCAACCGCCACTTGATCTTGGGGCTGAGTGGTGAGCGCTTCTTCCTCGAGGTGAAGACCGGTCCTTTGGTCTCTAGGCATCGGCCCAGCGCCGACGTTCTGTTTCGCTCAGTCGCTGCCAGCGCCGGTGCGGCTGCGATCGGAGCTCTCTTGACAGGAATGGGCAATGACGGAGCCCAGGGGCTCCTCGAAATGAAGAATCTAGGTGCCCATACCCTTGTCCAAGACGAGGCCAGCTCGGTGGTCTTTGGCATGCCACGAGCGGCGATCGAGTTAGGGGCAGCAGCCGAGGTGCGTTCACTGGGAGACATGGCAGTTGCGATTCAAAGCCAATTCAGCTTGAGTGAGCACGATCCTTGTTCAAGAAAGTAGTGGGAGGTTGTTCGCATGTCCCAAGCCCCACTTGATTCTGGACCGATATTGCCTCTGCGGGTTGCAACTATGACCAGCTTGGACTCGACTCGCCTCGAGGTCAGGGCTCTGACAGAGCAACTTGTCCGCTCTGAGCACCGTTCTGAGAGACTTCTCGCCCTCTACGTCGCTCTTTACCAGCTGCATGCGACTCTTGATCCACAGGAGGTTTTGTCGGCGGTGAGCGAAATTGCCCGCGATATTCTCGGGGCCGAATCGTTCTTGGTGTTGATGCGGTTGGATCCGACGCGCCGCTCCTTTGATATCGCCTTGCGAGAAGGAGATGCTGCCGCAGGTCTTCTTCCAGGGAAGACCTACTCCGGCGGGGATCCGAAGCTCGACCAAGCGTTGGAATCTTGTATCCCGGATCTCGAGAACGACCCTCGCTCGAAAGCGTTGGCGGTGATTCCTTTGTTGGTTGAAGGCGAGGTGGTCGGGGCGCTCATCATCGCGCAGCTCTATTGCCATCGCCCACCGTTGGCTGCCGATGCGGACACGGACCTGTTCGACTTGTTGGCCGCCCATGTCGGTTCAGCCCTCTGTGCGGCTCAGGCCTATGCATCCAATCAGCGAAGCCTCTTGGCCCTGCGCAACTTGCTGGAAGCGGAAGGGGACGCCGAGGCGAGCTCGACCGCAGAAGGCGCGACCTTGTCGGGCCGACTTCGAGATGTTCCGGTCAGTGAGATCCTTCAGTTCATTCATTTGGGCCGACGGACGGGTACGCTTTCGATCCATCATCAGGGGGCCCTCTTTGAGCTCGAGCTTGAAAAGGGCAGGATCGCTTACGCCAGACGAGACGAGTCGATGGGGCTTGGCAGCATGCTCGAAAGAAACCACCTCCTGAGCTCCGAAGGTTTGCGCAAAGCGAAATTAGTCCGTCGTCAGTTGCATCCTGACCGACCTCTGTTTCATGTGCTCATTGCTTCAGGTGCAATGACTTCCGAGTCTCTCTTGGAAGCAGTTGAAAGAGAGGTGGTCCGCACTGTCGAGGAGGTGGTGGTTCTCACCGACGGCTATTTTTCGTTCTATGCAGACCACTTGCAGAATCTCGAAGACATCTCAGTCGATTTGGTTGAAGCTTTTCCTCCCCTGAGTCTCAATACTGAGGCAGTTGTTCTAGACGTTCTTCGGCGCTTTGACGAGGGGGCGCTCGGTTCGCCGACCGACGAGCCAGGAGACACAGGGGCGGTTGGCGGTTCCACAAGTCTCGAAGCGAGGCCTCGCAACCGAACCATCCAGGGCTTGCTTCCCGCCATTGATGTCGTTTCAAACGATTCCGAGCTGATCGCAACCTTGCATTCTCTACTGCTGAGCAGCTGTGGCCAATTGGTGGCGGTTCGGCGGTCGACCTTGGCGGAGGCAGGGGTCGACGAGTGGAAGGACCTCGAGTCGATCGTCCTCCTCGACTCGAGAATGGGGCGCCAAGTGATCGAAGAGGTTTCGAGGTTTCAAGACGAAAGGCCCTGGGTCACTCTTGTTGCGATTTGTGACGACCCATCCTCAGCCTCTGCTGCCTATCGAGCCGGAGCGGCGGTGGTTATCCCTTCCGACCCGGTGGCGATCGCCAAGGCCCTCGCCTTCCAGCTGGCGTCGAGACAATCGAGCGCTGGAGGACGATCTAGAAACGACTTGGAAAGAATGCACAGGGTCGTTTCGGAGTTGCGGTCCGGTTTGCTTTGTGGCTCGCTAGCGCTGAATCTGATGAACTTTCTTTCGGACCTGGTGGAGCGTGCCGTCCTCTTCTTGGTTGAAAAAGAATCCCTGGTCGCTATCGGAGCGTTCGGCCTCACCACGGAATCGAATCTTTTGGCTCAGGCGACGCATCGGCTCAGTCTCTCACGTGACGGAGAAAGTATTTGGTCCCAAACCGTGAAGAGCGAAGAAGTCAAGTCATACTCTTGGGACAAAGTGACACTCCCCGAGTCTTTGAAGCTCAAAGTCGGGCGACCTAAAAATGGCCAAATCGTCCTCATCCCAGTGGTGGGGACCAGTGGCGCGATCGCAGTCGTATATTGCGATAATGGGGAGCGGCCGCGATCCATTGACGATCTGCGTCTCTTTGAGCTGGTGGCTAGCCAGGTCGCCTATGCCTTCGAGAACGAGCTCTTGAGGCGTCGTTGCGATCCCAGTGAGCGGCTCGAGCCCCCATGATGCGGATCTCCACCGCCCAGTCCAAGTGCGGCAAGTAGCGATGCTGTCCGAGGAGGCCCAGGACGTTCTCGGACCCCTCTCTTCTTTCCACGACTCAGCAGTCGATGGTGTCTCGGAATCTGGTCCTAGGAAGAATCCATAGAAAGCGGGTACCCTACTCCTTCCAGCCTTACTTCAAGGAGGAAGTCGATGCCGTTGACCCCACGCAGTTTCGTCCTCGCGGCAACCTACGCCGCCGCTGGCCTCATGCTAGCCGCGCCGTTCGCCGAGGCCCAGGATCTTCACCCATCGCGTCGGCTCAGCCCAGTCGGGTTAGCGCGAGCGACCCTGGCCGACGACGGCACCTATGTCAGCGTCGGCTATGGCCGCCCCTACGAGCGCCGCCGCGACCTCATCTTCGGCAGCGAGGAAGCCGGCGCCCTGGTGCCGTATGGCGAACGCTGGCGAATGGGGGCCAACGAGGCCACCGAGATCACCTTGACCGGCGATCTTACGGTCGGCGGCGAGCCCTTGGCTGCCGGCACCTATTCGTTGACCGCGGTGCCCGGGCCCGAGGTCTGGAGGCTGCATTTCAACTCTCTTCTCGGCCTCTCGGGCACCGCCCGCCGAAACCCCGAAAGTCGCCAGCTCGAGCAGGTCGACCTCGGCCCGACCGATGTCCTGGTGATCACGGCACCCGTCCGTACCCTGGCACAGAAAGTGGATCCCTTCTCAATCGTCTTCAAGGACGCCGAGGGCGGTGTCGACATGTGCTTGAAATGGATCACCACCGAGGTGTGTGTACCGCTGAGGCCCGTCGAATGGAGCATTCAGGACGCGCTGGTAAGCGAGCGGCACGAGGCGACGCCGTCGGCAGAGGAGATCCTCAGCCGGTCGATAGCCCATCATGATCCCGACGGGAGCTTCCTGTCGCAAGCCTGGTGTTTGAGCTTCCGCGAAACGCGCCCGCAGGCCAGCGATCGCCGCAGCGAGATCCTCGTCGATGTGCCGGGCGAGCGGTTCCAAATGAAGCGCCAAGCGGAGCACAACGTTGCCGGCACGATCGACGGCGAGCTCTGTGAAATGACCCTCGACGGTCGGCGCGACCTCTCCGAAGCGGAGCGGCAAGAGCACAACATCAGCTGCCAGCGCCTGCGCCTCATGCAGAGCTACTATGTCTATCTCTGGGGTCTACCGATGAAGCTGCGCGATCCCGGAACGCATCTCGGAGAGGTCGAAACGACGGATTTCATGGGCCAACCGGTCTATGGTCTGCGGGTGACCTACGATCTCGAGGTCGGTGAGGATATCTGGTACTTTTATTTCGACCGCCAAAGCGCGGCGCTGGTGGGCTATCGCTTTTACCACGACGAAGCGAAGAACGACGGCGAATACATCGTGCTCACCGGGGAGCACGAAGCACATGGGATGCGCCTGCCGGCAAGCCGCGCTTGGTATACGCACCAAGGGGATCGCCATTTGGGGACCGACATCCTCGAGGCGGTCAAGGGCTGCGACCAGATCCACTGAGATCACGCTGCTAGTGTCGACTCGCCCCTCAACCGAGCGATTCTGCCCAGTTGCTAGTCGATAGGGCGCCGTCTTTCACCAACTGGCGGTCAGGAGCCGAAGCAATGCCACAGCAAGCCAAAGACATGCGACGCCTTGCGCTAGCCATGGGAGGGGTGTCCGTGGCCGGCTATGTGGTCGACTATGGTTTCAACCTTGGGTTGACCCGATTTCTCACCCCCCATGCCTACGGCGACTACAAAGTCGCCTTCTCGTTCGCCTTCTTTCTCGGCCTGGCGGTGCTGCTCGGTGGCGACCGCGCGGCTCCCATGGTGCTATCCCCGGCCATCGAACAGGCTCGCCCACGCAAGGTTTGGGAGTACCTTCGCTTCTACCTGCAGACCGCCGCCCTACTCGGCGCCGCCGCCATTCTCGTCACCTGGGCGCTCAGCGTGCTGCACCTGGGTTCCAGTGACTCGGAAGATCACCACGTCCTGACCTTGGCGGTGCTAGCCGTTCCGCTCAACGCTGCCGCCGCCATGGTCAGCCGCACACTGCAATCCGCCCGTCGGCCAGCCAGGGCGGCGGTGCCGTGGAGAGTGGGTCTGCCCCTTTTTCAACTGGGGCTCTTCGCCGGGGTGGTGGCTTGGCGCGGAGAGCTGACGGTCTATGAGGCGATTTCCATTGGCATTCTGGCGACGGCGGGTCTCACCTGGTGGCAATGGCTCGATATCCGTCGCCTCGGCCTGGTCGAGTTGCGCCGTGACCAGGCGGCCCGCCAATCGCGAGCCTGGCTGATGGCGTCTTTGCCGATGATGGGAACCTTCCTCGTCGCCTTGGCCCTCAACCAGTCGGATCTCTATTTCCTCGAGTTGCTCGGCGACGACAGCGAGGTCGGGCACTACGCGGCGGCTTCCATGGCGGCCCACTTCGTGCCTCTGGTGCAGGTGGCGTTGGTGGGTTTGATGGCGCCCTTGGTCCTACCGGCGCTCAACAAGGGAGCCGGGGCTTCGCGCACGCTCTTTCGCCAGGGCCAGACCCTGATCCTCGCCTCGGTCCTGCCGCTGGGCGCCGTCTTGGTGATATTCGCCGAGCCAATCCTCGGTCTCTTTGGCCCCTCCTACCGAGACGGCCTCAATGTCCTGATAGCGCTGGTGCTCGGCAACGTCGCCTGGGCCCTCGCCGCGCTGTCGAGCCTGTGGCTCCAATACCGCCGACGCGCCGTCGCCGTCCTGGTGGTGTCCATCGTCACCTTGGCCTTCGATTCGCTCTTGAACCTGATCCTCATCCCGCGCTATGGCATGGAAGGCGCAGCGGCCAGCACGGCGGCGACCCTTTTGCTGGCGGCGGTGGCTATCGTGCTGCTGCACTGGTGGCATCCACCATCATCCCCTTCTCCCGAGAAGCCCGAGGACGGAAAGTGAGTCGCTTCCTCGCACGGCGCGATCTAAGTCTGCATGCAACACTACGGCGGACAGCGGCGCATGGGCAGTGGCGCATGGGCAGTGGCGCAACCCGCCGGGCCGACCAACTGATCAAGCAATGGTGTGCGCTATAGTCCGACCATGGATCGACGGCGAAACCTCTTGTGGGTCGATGGCTCGGCCGGTGCGGTGGTCGGCTGCTTGATGCTTCTAGCGAGTGGCTGGCTGAGCGAGCTCTACCATCTGCCACGAGACTTGCTGATCTTCATGGGATTGGCCAACTTGGTTTACGGCTCGTATTCCCTATCCTTGGCCTTCCGTTCACGACGCCCGATGGCCCTCATCCTCCTGTTGGTCGCCGCCAACCTGATCTGGGCCTTGGCTTGTTTGCGCTGGGCAGTGCTCTACGGCGACGTGGCCAGCCCCTTCGGCCTCGTGCAGTTGCTCGGAGAGGCGCTCTTCGTCGGTGGTTTGGGGTACCTGGAATGGCGCTGGCGAAAGCTCTTGCTCTCGGCCTGAGGGTGACCCAGAGCTCCCGAGCCCGTCTGTTACTAAAGGTCGGCGCGGCCCGAGCCCGTCGTCGCTCCTCAGCCGGTGCCGTCAAGCTTTGGGGCTCAGCCGCCGCTTGGCACGGGGGCTAAGTACAGAGGCACAAGGAGCATGGTATCCATGTAGACATGGGTCAAAATCGTCACCCAGAGGTTCTTGCCGACCAGTAAAAAGGCAACACCGAGTGCCAGACCCATGCAGGTGGTCTGGACGATGCCGATGGGACCCCAGGCATAGTGGGCGAGGCCAAAAAGGACGGCGCTGACCACCACCGCCAGACGGCGCGCCGCTCGGGTGTCGCCGCCGATTCCGGCGATGCGGTGGATCAGGAAGCCGCGGAAGACAATCTCTTCACCGACCGAGGAAGCGAGCCAGACGGCCGGCAGAGCGGCGAGCAGTAGAGGTAGGTTGCCGCGTAGGGGGTTATAGCGGCTGAGGTCGGCCTGTTCAGGCAGACCGAAGAGGTTGGCCCCAATCACCGAGCCGATCGCAAAGGCGGCGACGGCCCCGACCAAGACGACGACCGATTGCCAAGCAGCGCGTCGTACCGCAACTCCGGACGGCTTGCCGAAACTAAGGCCTAGATCACTCCAGCCCTGCCCACGTCGCCGCAACCCGGCCCAGATGAGGGCTACCATCGCAACATAGGCGACCCAGATCACCATTTGGCCGCCGATCGGACCACTGGACACCCACCGAGTGCCCACCCATAGGATCATCGCCGCGGATGCAACAACTAACCCGATTTCTAAGACCACGGCCACCGGGCGGTCAGACGAGGTCTGGTCGACCGTTTCATTGAGTACATTAGACATACAAGAGCCTCCTGGTCGACCCTACGGAGGAGGGGAGGGGGTGTTACAAGACAGCCCCACGAGATCTCGCGATGGTCGGCGTCTGGATATTCGTCGGCGTCGGTCCGCCTAGCCACGCTCTTGGCCCTGGCGCCAGGGGACCGCTATTCCGACGGCGGCTGTGACGACTCATCCACGGGATCCCGCGCCCAGGATTCGCTGAGACCGTACCGTTTGAGCTTCTTGGCGAGGCCGCTGCGGGACAACCCCAGGTGCTCGGCGGCGCGGATCTGGTGACCACCGGAACGCCGCATGGCCTCGCGGATGAGCCCCTTTTCGAGGGCTTCCACCTGCGGTCTGAGCCGTAGGTCGTCCAGCTCGGGCAGCGAGGTCCACGGGGCGGGCGGGGCGCTGGAGCGCCGGAGGTCGTCCGGCAAGTGGTCCAGATCGATCACTCCCCCTGCGGGATCGAGAGCCACCAGGCGACGGACCAACTGCGCCATCTGACGGACGTTGCCGGGCCAGCCGTAGGCTTGGAGCCGCTTCAGGGCGCGGGACGTCATGCCGCGCAGCTGGACGCCGGTATCGGCGCTGGCCAGCAGGCAGAACTGCCGCACCAAGGCCGGAATGTCGTCGCGGCAGCGCCTGAGGGGCGGAATGTTGATCAGGCCGGCGGCAAAACGATAGTAGAGGTCCCGGCGCAGGCGCTCGGACTCCAAGTCGACGTTGGTGGCGGCGACAACCCAGACATCGATGGGCCGCGGTGGTCCCCCCACCGGCTGGATCTCCCCTTCCTGCAAGACGCGTAGCAACTTGGCCTGGAGGTTCGACGACAGCTCCCCGATCTCGTCGAGGAAGAGGGTGCCTCCCTGGGCGCGCACGAAGTGGCCGACCCGTGCCTCGACGCCGGTGGCCGCTCCTTTGACCACGCCGAACATCTCGGCTTCCAACAAGTCGTCGGGAATGGCCGCGCAGCTCACCACCAGGTAGGGGGCGCCGGGTCCCTTCGAGGTGTCGTGCAGAGTGCGGGCCAACATCTCCTTGCCGACCCCCGTTTCGCCGTGCAGCAGGACGGGATCCTGCAGCCGACAGACCGCCGCCATTTGCCGGTAGAGCCGCTCCATCTCAGCGCAAGCGCCCTCTACGTATCCCGCCGGGAAGCGCAAGGAAGACCCCCCGGAGTCCCGACCGGAGCCCCCCCGATTGGATGGCGCTCCGGCGTCGGAATCTTCCAGCAGCAGGGTCTCCGACGGCTCCTCCAGGGGAGCGCTGCCGGCCATCGACGGCTGGAAAGAAATCGCCAACTCACCACCGGCATCCACCGGCTCGACAACCACCTCCACCGACCCGAGACGAAAGGTCGAGCCCACCTGCAGGGCCATATTGACGACCGGTTGTCCTTCGACGAAGGTGCCGTTCTTGCTGCCCAGATCCTCGAGGGTCAGGACCGGCCCGCAAAGGCAAATCTTGGCGTGGTGTCGAGACACTCCGACCAGAGGGAGGCATAGATCGTTGTCGACCGCGCTGCCCACCGTCGACTCCCCTTCGAAGAGGTCGAAGAGCCAGGACTGCTCATCGGTTTCGCAGCGCAGGCGGAAGGCTGCAAGGGCTGGTGATACATGCCGCTTCATAACGGCTGATTATCTCCCGAGAGCCCGAGACGGTGTCGACTTTGTCTCCAAATTGCTGCCGAGGTCGGCACCAATACGGAGCTTTCCATGGCGTCCGAGGGCCCCCGAGCCACCTCGCATCGGGCTTGGCACGGCGTCGCCCCGTCTCGTCGACCGTCGCACAGGACCGTGGCACAGGCCTTGCTCTCTAGACCTGGAGAGTCGGCAAAGGGGTGCCGATGCCATGCGGCCCGAGAGCGTTCTCGGCCACCTCCATTCTTCTCGACCCCGACTGGAGCTCACATCATGTTTAGGTTTCTTTTTTATCCTGTCTCTCTTGTTCTCTGGGCTGTCTTTGCGATGACCGCGTTCTCGACGACGGCCCCTGCCTTTGCCGAAACCGGATCGGCAGAGCCCCCCGACAAACCCTTACTGCACCTGACTTTCTCGGAGTCCGCAGGACTTCAAGCGTCTGAGACCTCGGACCGGGGCCACATCACGTCCTTCGAGAAGGGCGCCCGCCGAGTGGCGGGAATTCAAGGTCAGGCCATCGAGCTGGGCGGCGACGGAGACCACGTCGTCACCCAGCCGTCGGAAGATCTTCGCATCGGCGGTGACTTGACGGTGAGCCTGTGGCTCTACCCCCACGCCTACCCCACCGACTGGATCGGCCTCGCCTCCAAGATGGAGTCCGACCTGGCCGGTGAGTTTGCTCTTCGGCTGAAGGACGCTGCCAGCGGCGAGCTGACGTATGGCACCGGCTCCACCGCCTGCAGCCTGGCCTGGAACCCGTCCGTCCACCTGCCGCTCAATGCCTGGACCCAGCTAACCGCGGTCCGCGACCTCGAGGCCGCCACCCTCAGTCTCTATGTCAACGGCCATCAGGAGGTCTCCCGCACCGCCTGCGGTGCCGCCGCCGCCAGCTGGAACCCGCTGTGGGTCGGCAAGGCCGCCGGGACCGAAGAGACCTTCGACGGCGCCGTCGACGAGGTCAGGATCTACGACCGGGCCTTGAGCGCCGCCGAAGTGGCCGAGATCCACACCCGCGACCTCGGCTTCAGCAACAACCTGATCAGCAATCCGGGATTCGAATCCGGCGCTTTCAATCCGCCCTTCACCGCGGCGGCCCAAGGGACGCTGGAGATCGACGACACCCTCAGCGCCAGCGGCCAGTACTCTCTCAAGCACACGGCCAGCGGCAACGACAGCTATACCTCGCCTTACATCGGCCAAGCAGCGATGGTGAGCCGCGCCGCCGCCGGTCAACGGTTTCAGCTCTCGGCCGTGGCCACCGCCGGCGAAGCGATTCCGGTGCAACTCCGTATCTTCTGCATGGACGCCTCCTACGGCCTCCTGGACATCGGCCTCAAGACGTTTACCACCTCGTTGTCGTGGCAACGCTTCGCCATCAGCCACACCTGCCCGAGCGGGACGCAGGCCGTCAGCTTTCGTCTCGACAACGACGGCGGCGCCGGAAAGACCGTGTGGTGGGATGATCTTTACATGATCTCGGCGATCAACGACGCGGACTTCGTCGCCCAGAACGTGCCCGCCAGCCTGACCACCGGGGAAACCGCCAGCGTCACCGTCAGCATGACAAATACCGGAACCACCCTGTGGACCCGCGGCCAAAACTACCGCCTCGGCCTGCAACAGCCGGCCGATGCCACCACCTGGGGGCCATCGCGCATTCAGCTCGCCCCGGCCGACGTCATCCTGCCCGGCGACAGCCACGACTTCGTTTTCAACATCACCGCCCCGGCTACGGCGGGGACCTACGACTTCCAATGGCGCATGCTCGAGGAGCTGGTGCAGTGGTTCGGAACCTCGACGGTCAATCTCTCCATCGATGTCGTCGCACCCGATACGACGCCGCCAACCCAGAGCAGCCTGACGGTGCCCATCACTCTGTGGGAGATCGACGGCGACAATACCTACAGCATTTCCGCCTCGGCCAGCGACACGGAGAGCGGCGTCCAGCGGATCGACGCGGCCATCAACCTGCAGGGGACGCGTAGCGACCAGCGCCGCGGCTGGTTCACCTGGGACGCCGACGCCTACGTTCATGGCGGCGACCAGATCCCCTGCAAAGGCGGCGGATTCGCCTCCAAGGACCTCACCTCCGGCGACGCCGGCACGGTGACCCTGGTGAGCTGCAGCAGCGGCGAGCGGCTCGGCGAGCGCTTCGCCAATTTTGTCGTCCGCCCGGAGCTGGCCTTTGGCGAGCTGACCGACAATGATGTTTCCATGTCCGCCGAGGACGCGGCCGGCAATGCAACTCCCTGGGTCAACTACAATCTGAATTTCCAAACCATCATCACCACCACCCCGGGCGGCACCACCGGTTGCGGCATGGCGCCTCTCACCTCCTCCGGCGGTCCCTTCTTCAAGGGAGCCAACGCCGCCCCCGTCTACTTGCGGGGATCCCATACCTGGGACAACGCGCAGGATTGGGGTGGCGGCACCGTCTTCAACAACGACGCCTACCTCAACATGATGCAGGCCAAGGGGCACAACTTCATCCGCCTGTGGAGCTGGCAGCGGGAAAAGTCCCAGTCCGACCAGAGCACGGTGACCCCCATGCCTTGGGTCAAGGAGGGTGGCTGTTACGACCTCTACGAAGGCACGCTCGATCTCAACAACCCGAGCGCCTTCGACGAGACCAAGGTACGCTTCAACGAAGCCTATTTCAACCGTCTCGCCCAACGGGTCGGCGATGCGTGCGGTAAAGACATCTATGTCGACGTCATGCTCTTCCAAGGCTACTCCGTGCGCGGCCAGAATTCACCCTGGCAGTGGCATCCCTTCAACCTCGACAACAATTGTGACGATGTCGACGGCAACTTGGAAGTCAACAGCACGACGGACGGGCGGCGATTCCATGAAGTGGACCTGAACAACCCGTCCAGCGCCATGGAGGAGATCGTCGGCAAGCTTCAGAAGGCCTACGTCAAGAAAGCGATCAACACCCTGAGCACCTACCCCAACGTGCTCTACGAGGTCGCCAATGAGGATGTCGGCTCGCCCGCCAACGTCGCTTGGGAATACGCCATCATCGACTACGTGCAGCAGGAGGACCCCTCCCGCAAAATGGGCATGACCAGCTTTGGTTTCGGCAATCCCAACAGCACCTTGGTCAACAGCGGGGCCAGCTGGATTTCTCCGGCCGTCAACGGCGGCCAGGACTACTCCTACGTCCCGCCGGTCTCGAACGGTTCGCCGGTGATCATCAGCGACAACGACCACCTGAAGTGCATCCTCGAGACCCCGACCTTCGTGAGCAGCTGCGTCAACAGCGGCCCGGGAATCAATTGGCTGCGCCGCGCCAACTACCGCCAGTGGATTTGGAAGAGCTTCACCCGAGGCATCAACGTCATCTTGATGGACGCCGTGCAGCACACCATTCCCGGGCAGGTCAGCAACTATCCCGCCGTCGACCCCGGCAATCCGGCCTTTCCCTTTGCCCGTGACTACCTGGGCCACACCGGCTACTTCGCCGACCAGTTGGACCTCAATTTTGTCACCCCGCGGACCAGCACCCAGGACTGCAGCAGCACAGGATATTGCCTGGCCGACCCCGGAGTGACCTATCTGGTCTATCAACCGGAGAACAGCTCGTTCTCCGTCAACCTGCCGGCCGGCGTCTACGAGGCCCAATGGTTCAATCCCCACGGTGTGCAGAGTGCGACGTCCCAGACCACTCCGGTCAACGCGGCTTCGATCGCCAACCACACCTACCCCATCTCCGGCAACGTCACCGTCAGCAGCTCGGGCAATGTCCAGTTCGGCAACGGCACGGCCTACCCTCGGCTCTTCGGCTGTGAAGGCACCAGCAAACGCTACGAGTGTGACGCGGTTCTGAAGCTGACCCTGCTACCGGATGAACCGCCGCCGCCGGCGCCGATCAACGTCTCGGCGACGGACGGCACTTTCAACGATCGGGTTCGCATCACCTGGAGCGCCGCCAGCGGGGCCACCTCCTACGAAGTGTGGCGCAACGACGAGGACAATACCAGCGGCTCGACACGCCTCATCGCCGGCCTCGGCGCCACCAGCTACAATGACACCGGGGTGCCACCGGGCGTGCACTACTACTGGATCCGGGCTAGAAACCAAGCGGGATTCAGCGGCTTCAGCGCTTCCGACTCCGGTTTCGCGAACTACGTTTCCGATATCGCCGTAACCAGCCTGTGGAATGGCACGGAGCGCACGGACGGTGCGACGGTGGTCCTTCCTTCGATGGTCGAAGGTTATCCCCAGACCTACACCCTGCGCATCGAGAACCGGGGCTTGAATCCTTTGGTGATCGGTAACCCTGCCACCCTGCTGGCCAACCATCCGTGCATCGTTCAGGTCGCGGCGGTGGATCCCAGCCTCGCATTTGGAGAGACCACCGACCTCGAGATCAGCGCCGACTGCGGCCAGGGCCCACATACGGTGGCCCTGTCCATCGACAGCAACGATCCCGACGAGGACCCCTTCAACCTGACGCTCCAGCTGCAGGTGGACGGCGTCCCAACATGTACCGAGGACGCCACTCACCTATGTCTGCAGAATGACCGCTTCCGGGTCAGCGGCACCTTCGTCAATCCCAATACCGGCGTCGGTGGCGTCGCTCAAGCCGTGCCCTATGCGGGTAGCGACGAGAGCGGCATGTTCTGGTTCTTCGGCCCCGGCAACTTGGAGATCGTGGTCAAGGTTCTAGATGGCACCTCCATCAACAATGCCTTCTGGGTTTTTCACGGTGGCGCCACCTCGGTCGAGTACACCCTCCGGGTGGACGACATCCTGACCGGCGACACCTGGCAATACACCAAACCCCAAGACAGCCTATGCGGCGGAGCCCATACCGACGCCTTTCCACAGGGCGCGCAGAGCCAGGGAACCAGCCCTGGCAAGATCGACGGTAACTGGAGCTTTGCCATGCAAAGCCTCGATCTGGAGAGCATGATCGTCGCCGAGCTCGGGTCCTCCACCGACAAGGCGGGTACTTGCGTATCCAGCGATACCGTCCTCTGCCTGCAAAACAACCGCTTTGCCGTCGAAATAGACTGGCAAACAAACTTTGGCACGTCGGGTGATGGCCATGCTATCCCGGTGACCAACGAGACCGGGCTCTTCTGGTACTTCGGTCCGGGCAACCTGGAGCTGATGATCAAGGTGCTCGACGGTCGGACGATCAACAACCATTGGTGGGTGCTCTACGGCTCTTTGAGCAATGTCCAATTCGACATCCTGGTGACCGACACCACCAACGGCAATACCGCCACCTTCCACAACCCGCAGAACACCTACTGCGGAGGTGCCGACATAGCAGCCCTACCGGGTAGCTGAGCAGCGGCTCGGACCGTCCATCTCGCCGCCCCGCGCCTCTTGCAGGTGCGGGGCGTTTTTCGTTGGGGTCGAAGAGCTTGGTATTCGCTTACCGAGCCGATGACTCCGACGGGTTCTTTCAGCCGTATCCTCACTCCCCTTGACATTCGACAAGAGAGAGCATAGCTTCTTGTAGAACATCAAGGGGAGAGAGATGCCAAAACCGACGCCAGCTCAGACAGCTAAAGACCAGCCCGATCTGCTCCAAGGAACCCTCGACCTGCTCATCCTGCGGACCCTGCAAGCCGGAGCCATGCACGGCTGGGCCATCTCCCGACGCATCCAGCAGGTGTCGGACGACGTGCTGACGGTGCAGCAAGGATCGCTCTATCCGTCGCTCCACCGGTTAGCCCGCAAGGGCTGGATCGACTCGGAGTGGAGTGTCTCGGAGAACAACCGGCGCGCCAAGTTCTACCACCTCACCGAGCAAGGCCGCAGGCAGTTGGTCGAGGAGACCGAGACCTGGGAACGACTTTCGGCGGCGGTGAGCCGCGTGCTGCAGGAGGCTTGAGATGAGCTGGCGAGAGTTGAGAAACCGACTCCGTTCGCTCCTTCGGCCCGATCGTCTGGAGGCCGAGCTCGACGAGGAGCTACGCAGCCACCTGGAGATGGACATCGAGCACCGGATGGCGCGAGGTGAGAATCGCCGCCAGGCGGAGAGGTCGGCGCGTCTGGCCCTCGGTGGCATCGAGGGCATCAAGGAGGAATGCCGCGACTCCTGGGGCGCCCGCTTCCTCCAGGACCTGTGGCGCGACGTCGTCGGTGCCTGTCGCAGGCTGGTGCGCTACCGGCGCTACTCGCTGGTGGTCATCGGCAGCCTGGGGCTGGGCCTAGGTGCCGCCCTGGTGATGTTCGCCATGGTCGACGCCGTGCTGCTGCGTCCGCTGCCGTTTCATCAGCCAGATCGTTTGATTCGCCTTTGGGAGACGACACCGGAGGGTGACCGCTTCTCCACCTCCGACGCCAATCTTGCCGACTTCGGCGAGCAGATCGAGGGCCTTTCGGACCTCGCCGCTGTCCAGTGGCAGCCGACGCGGCCGGCTCTGCTGCGGGGTGGTGAGAGGATCGCTCTGGAAGCGATGAGCGTAGGTCCGAGCTTCTTTCGCACCCTCGGCGTGACGGCGGCCCTCGGCAGAACCTTCGGCGACGAAGAGTCCCGGCGCGACGTGCCGTCCCGTTCGGTGGTCCTCAGCCACCAGGCTTGGAGCACGGTCTTCGGTGCCGAGCCAGCAATCCTCGGCCGCGAGATAGACCTCGATGGCCATCTCTGGACGGTCATCGGTGTGCTGCCCCGTGGCTTTCGCTACGGCGCAGAGAAGCCGCAGATCTACCTACCCTATCGTCTCGATCCGCTGATGGAACGGGGTGACCATTGGCTGTCGGCGGTCGGGCGCCTGGCGCCCGGCGCGACGCTGGGGGGGACCCGCAAGGAAGCCGCCGCCATCGCCGCCCACCTCGCCGAGCAGTATCCCGATTCCAATGCCGGCTGGGGGGTGTTGCTAGAGCCGCTTCCCGAGTCCCTATTGGGCCCGGGAGTCGGACGTACCCAGGGCATCTTGCTGTCAGCGGTGGGTTTGCTACTGCTCCTGGCCTGCGTCAATGTGGCCAATCTATTCATGGCACAAATGGCGGACCGGCAGGAGGAGCTGAGGCTTCGCCGGGTGCTCGGCTCGGGACGCCTGCGGATTCTCCAACAGCTGCTCACCGAATCCGTGGTCTTGGCCTTTGCCGGCGCGGCCGCAGGGCTGGCGCTTGCCTGCGCTGCGGTTCCGTGGATCCGCAGTCTCGACGTGACGATACCCAGGATCGACGAAATGGCTGTCGACGCCCGGGTGGCCGCCGCGGCCGCGGTGCTGGCTGTGATCTCGAGCCTTGTCGTCGGCCTTTTGCCGGCGTGGGCCGCCACCGGCTCGACCCGCGGAGCCCATTCTCAGCGCCCAGGGCAGCGGAGCGCCGGCGCCGGGCGGGCTCGAGCCGTCCTGGTGGCATGCGAGGTGGCGCTGGCCAGCCTGCTCGCCATGGCGGCCGGCCTTCTGCTGCGCAGCTTCGAGTCGCTGGCGGCGGTCGACACGGGTTTCTCCGACCACGGCATTCTCCTCGTTCAGATCGATCTGCCGGCGGAGCATTACCCGGAGTCGAGTGATGACGTCCGCCGATTCTTTTCGCAGCTCATCGAGCGTACTCAGACGCTCCCCGGGGTGGTGTCGGCCGGCGCTACGGTCACCAGCCCATTCCGTGGGCCCAGGCTGGCGAATTATGTCGCCGCCGAGGAGGAGACGGACAAGAGGGCGTTCGTCCCGATCCGTTGGCAGGCGGTGACGCCGGGTGTGTTTCGCACCCTTGGGATCCCCTTGCTCCGCGGTTCCGACATGGGAAGCGCCGGGCTCAGGAGGGAAACGGTGATCAGCGCCGGGCTGGCGAATCGCCTGTGGCCAGGCGAGGATCCGATCGGACGTCAGATGAGGTGGATCCATGCCCAAGGTCGGCTCTTCGAGGTGGTCGGCGTGGTGGGAGATGTCCAGGACTTGGTGCTCGGGGCGCCGCCGGAGCCAACGGTGTACCTACCCCAAGGGATCTTCGGCAGAACATCGATGACCCTGGCGGTCCGCACCGAGGTGCCGGCGGGCCTGATCGCTCCAATCCGGGAAATCGTCTCGGATCTGGATCACAAATTGGGCGCACCGTCTTTTTCCACCTTGGAGGAGCAGAGGGCGGACGCTCTGTCCCAGCCGCAGCTCAGCCTGCAGGTGATGTCGTCCTTCTCGCTGCTGGCCTTGCTGCTGGCGGCGGCTGGCGTCTATGGCGTGGTGGCCTACTCGGTAAGTCAGCGGCGGCGGGACCTCGGCGTACGCCTGGCCCTCGGCGCGTCGCCTGGCCAGCTGGTGCGCGACCTCACCCTCAGAAACCTCATTCCGGTCGCATGGGGCCTGCTGGCGGGACTGCTGGCGGCGCTGGCCCTGGGAGGCACACTGCGCTCGCTGCTCTACCAGACCTCGCCTTTTGAGCCGTCGGTCGTTCTGGGAGTGGCACTGCTGTTGGGGCTGGTGGGCACCGCCTCGGCGTGGCTGCCGGCCAGTCGTGCCGCGAAGCTCGACCCCCAGGTGACGATTCGGGAAGAGTAGTCGGGTGTCGACGGTCGTGATCCCTGAACCCAGGGATCGAGTGAATGGTTTCGTCAGAACCCGCTCGAGATCGAGAGCCCTGGCGCTTCATCTGGGATAACGCCCAGCGTCGCGGCAGCTAGAGAATGAAACCCACCCAGCATGCCGACCCGATATTGAGAGGAGAAAGCCATGACCCCGTCGACCCGCCGGTTCGAGAGTCTGCGAATGCCGAAAGGTAGCTTGCCATGCCTTGCCTTCCTGCTGGTTGCGGCCATGGCCATGGCGCAGGGCGCCGCCGCTGAAGGATACCCCTGTCACAAATCCATCGACGCTCTGGATGCGGCCTACAAGGCAGATCCGGCAACCCGGGCAGCCTTCAAGGCGACCTTCGAGGGTCTTCAGCCGCTTCCCCCCGGCTACAGCTACCATGGCTCAACCGCCAATCCCTGGCAGACATCGGGCGACGGCAAAGGTCTAGTGCAAGCGGTGATGGATTTCTATCGTCAGGTCTGTACCCTGCTGCCCCAAATCATCGGTACCAATGACAATGCCCTCGACTCCATTCAGTACTTCGCTTGGCTCTATTACGACAACCCGGCCGGGCGCATGATGGTGGAGGGAATCGATCCCCAGGATCCGACCCGGCCCCTCGACACCGTGCAGAATTTCCTGATTCAGTTCAACAAGGAATACAAAATATATATGGACAGTCGGCCTTCGGCACGCAAGGTCGCCGAGTGGATCGAGGATCCTCGCCTCGAGATCGAGGACTATGTCTACACCCAGCCCTCCGACTACCACAGCTGGAATGCCTTCTTTGCTCGCAACCTGAAGTCCAAAGACGGCGTCTATCCATCGCGTCCCGTGACGATGCCCGAACGCGACTATGTGGTGGTATCGCCCACCGACTGCATCATGAATCCCCTGGTTCAGATGGTCGAAACGGAGAGCGGACGGGTCGACCGCCGCCTGATCGAAAATCCCTTGCAACAGGACACGGTGCTCGATGTCAAAGACATTCCGATCTCGGTGAGCGACCTCCTGGCCGGTGCCCCGGCGGCCTTGAAAAAGAGATTCGATGGGGGCAGCGGTTTGGCCTGTGTTCTGATGCCCAATACCTACCACCACTTCCACAGCCCGGTGGACGGCGTCATTCGCTACGCCGAGATCGTCGAAGCCGGGACGCCAGCGGCCTTCGGTACCTTCGGCTATAGCGATTGGCCCAACTGGGTGCCGCTGGACGGCAATGTCGGTCGCCCGGGCACCGACTTCAGCCAATTTCAGGGCTTTCAGCGCGGCGTCATCGTCATCGAGGTAACCTACGCCAACCTTCCCGGCAAAAAACCCTCCACCCTCAGAGGCTATGTCGCCTCGATCCCGGTGGGTTTAGACACGGTGGGGTCCGTCGTCTTTGCCGATCAGGTCAAGCCCGGTGCCCAGGTGATAAAAGGCATCACACCCTTCGGTAACTTCTTCTTCGGCGGCTCTTTGAACATCTTGATCTTCTCGCCGATCGAAGGCACCGATGCGCAAATGTTGAGCCCTGCGGTACAGACCCGGATGGGCAACCAGATCGGAATCCTCAATACGCCCTATCCGGCACCCACCACCCCATGGACACCCGACGCCGGCCGCATCCGTGACCGCAAGATTCAGCGTCGGAACTGACCGTCTGTAACCTCACTGCGTCCTCGCCCCCCAACTCCTCTCCCGAAGCCGGGAGAGGGCACCGTCGACGTTCTCGGGTTCGCCGGCGTCGCCGAGCTCGCCGAAGATCTACCAACGACTACCTCTTGGCTCGCTGCTCCGCCCTTGCCGTTCAACCTGGCGCCTACATACTCCGGACTCAGGCCAAGAACGGTGGCCGTCTGGTCGGTGGCAATCGGTTCTTCATTTACAGCAGCACCCCGGCTGAGAAAGCCCCTACCTTTGAGGTCATCCGCTACGGTGACGGGCTGATCGGCTTTCGGATGAGCTCTGATTTTGATTAGAGTCGGGATAGGTGATGCGGAAGGGGGCTCCTGGCATTCCGATATCAACACACCGCGCTCCATGTTCCTTGGCAGAATGGACGAATTGAGCGGTTTTTGAAAACTCTAAAGAGCGATTGCGGCTGCTCGAGGATGTTCCAGCGTGGTTGCGCCAATCTGTCCTCGAACCATGGCCAGTTTCGTCTCTGTGCTTCTGCATTGGCAATAACGACACTATCTTCACGCTTCATGACATTCTTTCTATGGACCGCTAGGATCAGACCGAACCGGAGAAAGCTCATCTACGGCCCAAGCAGTTCCTGAGAGTTCGGCTCCGATCAAGCTACCTTCAATTAGAAGGCCTTCAATTTCGATTTTGTATGGATTGACGATTGGATAGCGGAGCCCCAGAACCGCTTGCTCGACGATGGCGAGGTAGATGGGCTCGGAGAATTCCAAAACCAGGGCACCGTCCGCAAAGCGGAGCTGCTCGATGGCTGGCGGCACGGTGTCGGCCCAGGCGATGCGCGGGCCGTAGGGGGAGTATTCGTAGCGCTCGACGACGTCGCCGTCTTCGTAGAAGGGCAGGTAGGTCTCGATGAAGCTAGGGTGTCGGACGGAGTCGAGGCTCGGCTTGCCCGGACCCGTCTGGGGATGGCTAGGGCCGTCAAAGGGCACGATCCGGTAATGGTGCGGTCGTCGAGGTCGGTGGAGTCATCGAGTCCATGCACGTCTACAGCGACGGTCCCAAATACGCTCAACCTATCTGAAGCTATTGACAACAATCAATTTGCGAAGAGAGTGGCACCTCATGAGCTGGAGGATTCACCGGATTCTATTTCCATGACTGAACAGATTCCGGTGAGATGCATTCTTGCTCGACAGTCCGCCAGCCATCGCGACTGTCCACAGGGGCGGTCTGCCTCGCGGCGATGATTTGAGGTCAGAGGTCCTCGAAGCGCTAGATTTCATGGAGAAAACTGTCCACGAGGAGAGATTCTTGGAGCCACACGAGTGATCTAACGCTTGAATACCACCTTTCCCGAGGTCATTGCCCGTTGGGCCCGTTGGATACCCTGGACGGGACAGCAACAAGGGTAAATCGCTCAGATAAGAAATGCCAAAATGATCAAAATTATTGCACCTATTGGTGCCATGAAAGTAAGTGTGAGACTCACCGCGCTCCGGCATGACGGCTGCCCTCGGTAATACTCAAGCGCCCCAAGCCAAACAAAAGCGCCAATAAAAAGATACCAGTTCATTCGTCCCCTTCCAACAGCTCATAGAGCCCATAACCCGCGCCACCTGCCCCACCTATGATGACTGTCCAGTACAACGGCCTAACGATAGGATCGAGCGCTGGGTCAAAGATAATTCCATTGGCTCCGACATTTCGTGGTCGAATATCGTTTACAGGAGTTCTCAGCCGGATCGATCCTTTAAGCCACGTCTTCCAAAAGTTTCCAGGCGTATATTTCCCTGCATCTCTCGTGATCAACTTGCCATTCTTGAAAATATGAGAAGGAGCCATGTCCCCAAGCTTTGTCAGCCCTTCACTTTGATATTTCAGAGATCGCTCACCGTGCCATCGGAACATGGAACGGGCATCAGGATCGACCTCTTTGATCCAATAATTACCGACATTTCTTACCGTGACTCCTGGACTTGGAGGCCTGAACCCACCGTCTCCAACCACTCTTGGGACATTTCTAAATCGGCTCACCGCCCGAAAACCGTCATCCGCAAGACCCGCGAATCCTTCCGCTCCCGCACCAATTGCCAGCACCAACTCCAACGTCCGATCAAGCACCTGACCCGTCCCTGCCATCTCAGAAGCCCCGGCGCAGGCAAACTTCTCCATTGATGTCTGGCAAGTGCCCAGCATTCCAAAGTACCTACGCTGCAACGCGGCTCGGTCCTGCAAACTCATTCCTATCTCATGGGACCACTGCGCAAGTGCGTAGACTCGTTCCTCGGGAGCGACCTCGTTGTTCAGCCAACTGCGAATTGCGATGTCCATTCGTAGTCGTGCGATCCGAGACCGAAGAGCATCTGCTTTACGTTGGCGCATCTTGTTGAGAGCGCCTTCAACATTCCAG
>JAJCXR010000059.1 GCA_029263315.1 Acidobacteriota bacterium
GTCTGGTACTGGCACGGTCAGCGTGACACCGGCGGCGACGCCAGCGGTGACTTCTTCCGCCTCGAGGTCTCCACCGACGGTGGCTCGACGTGGAGCACCCTGGCCTCGAACGGCGACGTCACCTCGAGCCCGGTGTGGACCCACGCCACCGCCGCCATCCCGGCGGGGTCGAACGTCCAACTGCGCATGCAGTGCTCCGACGGCACGGCCAGCGGTGACATTGTGGAATGCGGTATCGACGACGTGTCGATCTGTCAGTAGGTTCCCTCACCGCCCGACCGGGGTGACGGACATTTGAAGTGAGGGCGATGGGCCTGGGCCCGTCGCCCTTTTTTGCGCGTCGTTCTCGCACCCCTTATTTAAACGCTTGACTTAATCAATCGTTTAAATAATGATTGTTTTATGGAATACGATTCTTCAAGCCGTCCTGCGGCGCCTAACCCCTCTTCGATGGACGATCCCGAAGCCACCTCGAGCCGTGGCGAGGCCACTCGCGAGGCTCTGCTGCAAGCGGCCATCGCGCAGTTCTCGGAGCTCGGCTACCACGCCGCCAGCAGCCGCAAGCTGGCGGCCGCGGCGGGGGTGAATCAGGCGTTGATCGGCTACCACTTCGGCGGCAAGCGAGGTCTCTACGTGGCCGTCTTCGAGCACATCGGCGCTGCCATGTCGGGGAGCCTGGGACCCGCAGCGGCGGCGGTGCAAACACTGATGGATGACGGCGAAGCGACTCGGCAGGAGTTGCTGGACGGTCTGCTGGTTATCGTCGATCGGGCGGTCGGTATGTTCACTTCGCCGCGCATGGCGTCGTGGGCCAAGCTCATCGTGCGCGAGCAACAGAATCCGAGCGAGGCCTTCGATGTGGTGTGGCAGCGTTTCATGTCGCCCATCGTCGGAGTGCTCTGCCGTCTGCTGGCGACCTTACGACGGGATTCGCCGGAGTCGCCGCAAATACGTTTGATGGCGCTCACCATCCTCGGTCAAGCCCTGGTTTTCCGCATCGCCCGTGAAACGACGCGGCGCCTGCTGGGTTGGGACGAGATCGAGGTCGAAGAGATCGCGGCGATCAAGCTTTGCATCCATCAGAACATCCGAGCCATGCTGGCGGAGGAACACGCATCATGAAAAAGGTCGTCCTTGGAATCCTGTTGATCGGCGTCGTCGTGGCGGCGGTGGTCACTTTTGGCCGCCGGGGAAACAGCGCCGAGGAGGGGCCTTTGACCCTCTATGGCAATGTCGATATCCGGCAAGTGGCCATGGCCTTTCGCCAAGGGGGGCGGTTGGTCGAGGTGACGGTGGAGGAAGGTGATGTCGTGTCGTCGGGGGACCGGGTGGCAAAGCTCGACGAAGAGCCTCTGCAACAGGCGGTGGCCGCCGCCGAGGCCCGGCTGGATCTGGCGAAGGCCCGTCTGGCCCGCCTGGAGCGGGGTAGCCGGCCGCAGGAAATCGGCCAGGCGAAAGCCGGCCTCAGCGAAGCCCAGGCACGGCTGGTGGCGGCGCAGCAGGAGCTAGATCGCAAAACCGGGCTCCTGAGCTCCGGTGCCAGCAGCGAGCGTGAGGTGGAAGCGGCCCGCGAGCGTCGGGACGCCGCCGAGGCGCGCCAGGTGGGGGCCAAACAAGCTCTCGATTTGGTACGGGAGGGCTCCCGCAGTGAGGATATCGAGGCGGGTAAGGCGGAGCTTCATCTGGCAGCGGCGGAGCTGGCAATGCAGCGCACCGCTTTGGCGGATGCGACGCTGCTGGCGCCCACCTCCGGGGTGGTCTTGACCCGGGTCCTCGAGCCCGGGGCGATGATCAGCGCCGGGGCCCCGGTCGCCGTCTTGTCCCTACAGGCGCCGGTGGTGGTGCGGGCCTACGTAGCGCAAGATCATTTGGGAAAGGTGCCGCCGGGCACCGTCGTCGAGGTGCTCAGCGATTCGTCGAGCAAGAGTTTCCGCGGCCGCGTGGGATTTGTCTCGCCGCGCGCCGAATTCACCCCCAAGACCGTCGAGACGCCGGAGCTGCGCAGCGATTTGGTTTACCGCCTGCGCATCGTGGTCGAAGATGCCGACGCCGCCCTGCTGCAAGGCATGCCGGTGACCGTGCGTTTGCTCTCGGATGGTCCGGCCGATGGGTCGAGCTGAGCATGGGCGCGGCAGTAGAAATCCGAGGGCTGGTCAAGCGCTTCGGTGACCTGGTGGCCCTGAATGGCCTGGACATCGATATCCAGGCCGGTGCCTTGACCGGCCTGGTGGGACCCGATGGCGCCGGCAAGACCACCTTGATGCGTTTGATGGCGGCCCTGATGGCGCCGAGCGAGGGGTGCGTCCGCGTGGACGGCTTTGATGTGACCACCGATGCGGATGTGGTGCACATCATCACCGGCTACATGCCGCAGCGCTTCGGTCTTTACGAAGATCTGTCGGTGATGGAGAACCTCCAGACCTTCGCCAGCTTGCGCGGCTTGGGCGGCGAGCAGCGGCGGTCCACCTTCGAGCGTCTGCTGCATTTCACCCGCCTGGAGCCCTTCACCCGAAGGCTGGCCGGCCAGCTGTCCGGCGGCATGAAGCAGAAGCTCGGCCTGGCCTGCGCCCTGATGGCGCGGCCGCGGGTGCTGCTGCTGGACGAGCCCAGTGTCGGAGTCGATCCGGTGAGCCGACAGGATCTGTGGCGCATGGTGGGGGAGCTGACCTCGGAGGGCATGGCGGTGGTGTGGTCGACGGCCTACCTCGACGAAGCGGAACGCTGCGCCCACGTCCTGCTGCTCAACGAGGGCGGCTTGGTTTACCAAGGCCCCCCCGATGAGCTCACCGGCCGTCTCGCCGGACGCAGCCTGCGGGTCGACGAGCTGCCCAGCGGACGGCGAGAATTCTTGGCCGCCGCCCTCGATGCCCCTGGGGTGCGGGACGGGGTCATCCAAGGGGCCGGGGTGCGCTTGGTTTTGGCGCAGGAGCCGACGGCGGCCGCCGAGGTAGAGCAACTGGCCGCCGCCCATGGAGGCACGGTGCGTTCGGTGCCGCCGCGCTTCGAAGATGCTTTCATCGATCTCCTGGGGGGCGGCCCCGGTGGGCGCTCGGCGATTGCCGAACGTCTCGAAACGGTGCGTTTGGAGAGTGAGGTCGCCGTCTCTTGCCACCATTTGAGCAAACGTTTCGGCGACTTCGTGGCGACGGACGACGTCAGCTTTGAAGTGCAACAGGGGGAAATTTTCGGCTTGCTGGGGCCCAATGGGGCGGGCAAGTCGACCACCTTCAAGATGCTCTGTGGGCTGCTGAAAGCCAGCTCCGGTGAGGCACGGGTGGCGGGCTACGACCTGCGCACCGCCAGCGGCGCCGCCAAGCTGAGCCTCGGCTACATGGCGCAGAAGTTCTCCCTCTACGGTCTGTTGTCGGTGCGTCAGAACCTGGATTTCTTCTCCGGCGTGTACGGTCTCAAGGGGCGTCTCCGGCGCCAGCGCATCGACGAGATGATCGAAACCTTCGCCCTCGGGCCCTTCCTCAACCGCTCACCGGATGTTCTGCCTCTGGGTTTCAAGCAACGCCTGGCCTTGGCCTGCTCGTTGATGCATCGGCCCGCCGTGCTCTTCCTCGACGAGCCCACCTCCGGGGTCGATCCGATCACCCGCCGAGAGTTTTGGACCCACATCAACGGCCTGGTGCGGCGAGGAGTCACGGTGATGGTGACCACCCATTTCATGGACGAGGCCGAATACTGCGACCGCGTGGCCTTGATGCACCAAGCCAAGGTCATCGCCCTGGATACCCCCGATGCCTTGAAGGCCGAGGCCAGGAGCGCAACCCATCCGGACCCCACCATGGAGCAGGCCTTCATTGCCTTGGTGGAAGCCCAGATCGCGGCGGGCCAGCGGCGGGCGGCGGCATGAACGTGCCTGCATCGACGACGTCGAGGGGCGACCGTCCGGCGGCGGCGGCCTTCGACCTGCGCCGTCTGATCGCCCTGATGCAAAAAGAGGGTTTGCAGATCGTGCGGGATCCCTCAGCCCTGATCATCGCCTTTGTCCTGCCGGTGGTCTTGCTCTTCCTCTTCGCCTACGCCGTCTCCCTCGATGTCGAGGGGGTGCGTCTCGGTGTGGTGCTCGAGGATGACGGGGTCGCGGCCCGCCAGCTGGCCAATGCCTACGCCGCCACTCCGTTCTTCGAGGTGGTTCCGGCCTACGACCGCCGCCAGGTGCAGGAGCTATTGGTGGCCGGGACGCTGCGCGGTTTTGTGGTCATTCCCGAGGGCTTCGATGGAGCTCTGGCTTCCGGCGGCGAGCCTCGAGTGCAAGTGATCACCGACGGCTCGCAACCCAACACGGCCAATTTTGTGTCCGGCTACGCCGACGGCGTGCTCGCCACTTGGCTGGCCTCCCGCGACCCGACTTCCCGCGGCGTCGGTTCCGCCAGCGGAGGCTCCGGCATCGCGCTGGAGCAACGCTTCTGGTTCAATCCCGAGCTGGAGAGTCGCCGCATCCTGGTGCCCGGCGCCATCGCCATCGTCATCGCCATGATCAGCATCCTGCTGACCGCTCTGGTGGTGGCCCGGGAGTGGGAGCGGGGCACCATGGAAGCCCTGTTCTCTACGCCGGTCAGTATCTTCGAGATCCTGCTGGGCAAGTTGTTGCCCTACTTTGCCTTGGGTTTGGTGGCGACGCTGATCTGCACTTTGCTGGCCGTCACGGTGTTCGGAGTACCTTTGCGGGGCTCGGTGGTGGCGCTGCTGCTGCTGTCGGGCGTTTTCTTGGTGCCCGCTTTGGGGCAAGGGCTGCTGATTTCAGCCTTGACCCGCAATCAATTCCTGGCCTCACAATTGGCTTTGGTTTCCGGTTTTCTACCGGCCTTTCTGCTCTCTGGTTTCCTCTTTCCCATCGACTCGATGCCCAGGGTGATTCAATGGGTCACCGCCATCATTCCGGCCCGTTATTTCGTCTCCAGCCTGCAGACCGTCTTCCTGGCCGGAGACGTGTGGAGCATTTTCTTGCCCGATATCTTTGCCATGCTCGCCGTCGGTGCGGTTTTCTTCGCCGTGACGGCCCTCACAACCCGCAAGAGTCTCGACCGATGAGCCGCTTACGGGCCCAGATCGTCAAGGAGCTGCTATCGACCTTGCGCGACCCGCGCGCGCGGTTTGTGCTCATCGGACCGCCCTTGATGCAGCTCTTCCTCTTTTCCTTCGCCGCCACCCTCGACGTCAATAATGTGGATATGGCGGTGCTCGACCAGGACGGCGGTCCGGTTGCCATCGAGTGGGTGCAGCGTCTCGAAAGCGCATGGTTTGTCGACGAGTTGGTCAAGGTGAAGGATTTGCAGTCCCTGGGGGAGCGCATCGAGGATCAGCGTGCCCTGGTGGGCTTGCACATTCCGCCGGGCTTCTCCGGCGACGTGGGCAGCGGCGGCGGCACGGTGCAGGTCTTGCTGGACGGCCGGCAGGCCAACGCGGCGCAGATTGCCTTGTCTTACCTCGGCGGCATCAGTCGTCAGCTGACCTTCGAGCTGCAGGGGGTTTCAGGGGCCGCCAGCTCTCAAGCCCTGCCGCAAACCGTCGTACGCCATTGGTTCAATCCCAACTTGAATTACATCTGGTTCATCGTGCCCAGCCTGAGCGCCACCCTGGCCATGTTCATCGCCCTGTTTGTCACCGCCCTGTCGATCGCCCGGGAGCGGGAGCTGGGGACCTTTGATCAACTATTGGTCTCGCCGGCCACCTCCCTGGAGATCATCGTCTCGAAGACCATTCCCGCGCTGGTCATCGGCACCGTCTTGGCGACCCTCATGGTGCTGGCCGGCATCGTCATCTTTCGCATTCCGTTCACCGGCTCCTTCTTGCTGCTGATGATCACCTTGGTGCTCTTCATCGCTTCGGTGGTGGGTATCGGCTTGATGCTTTCGGCGGTATGCCAAACGCAGCAACAGGCCATCCTTGGAACCTTTGCCATCGCCATTCCCCTGGTGCTCATCTCAGGTTTTGCGACGCCGGTGGAGAACATGCCGCCGGCCCTGCAACTGGCCGCCCAATTCAGCCCCTTGAAACACTACTTGATCATCGTGCAAGGTTCCTTTCTGAAGGCCCTGCCAGCCACGGAGGTTTTCGCCAATGCTTGGCCGATGGCGGTATTGGCCCTGGTCTCCATGTCGGTGGCGGTGGTTTTTGTCCAGCGGAGATTGCAATGAACCCCTCTCGCACTGCGCCCCTCGTTCCATCCTTGATGATGCTGCTCTTGACGGCGGGTTGCGCCGCTGTCGGTCCAGACTATGTAACGCCCCAAGTGGCCAGCGGTGACGGTTGGGCGAGCGACACGCCGGTCGCCGATGACGCCAGCCCGGACGCCCTCGGCGAGGTTGCCGGTGAGGTCGATCTCGATCGCTGGTGGGAACGCTTCGATGATCCCATCCTGGTGCGCTTGGTGGACGACGCCCTGGCGCAGAATCTCGATGTCCGACAGGCGGCGGCTCGGCTGGCCGAGGCCCAGGCCCTGCGCGACCGTACGGCGGGACGTCGTTTGCCGACGGTGGACGCCGGAGCCAGCGTCACGCAAGTGCGGCAGAGCGAAAACGGCGCCCTACCGATCGACCGTATCCCCGGTTTGGAGCGCGATCAGACCTTGGTGGATCTAGGGCTCGACGTGGCGTGGCAGCTCGACCTCTTCGGTCGCACCCGGCGGGCCATGGAGGCCGCCGAGGCAAGGATGCAGTCGGCTGAGGAAGACCGACGGGCGGTGCAATTCACCGTCGCCGCCGAGGTCACCCGCCTGTACTTGACACTGCGTGGTGGGCAGCGCCGTCTGCTGGCGGTGGAAGCGGCCCGTGACGCCGTGACCAGCAGCGCCGATCTGGTGGCGGCGCAGGTGGAGGCGGGGGAGGTGCCGCGCCTCGAGCTGCTGCGGGTCGAGGCGGATGTGCATGCCTTGGAGGCACGCCTGCCGTCGCTGCGGGCCGAGCTGGAAGCCCTGGCCATGTCCCTCGGGCCGCTGGTGGGTACCTTGCCGGAGGAGCAACTCGGGCTGCTCCAGGGCGTTCCCACGGTCCCCGAGCTAACGACCTTCCCTCTCGGCGAACGGGCCGAGCTGTTGCGTCGTCGCCCCGATGTGCGCAGCGCCGAGCGCCGCCTCGCCGCCGCCACGGCGAACATCGGTCTGGCCACTGCCGAGCTCTATCCGCGTCTGTCCATCGGCGCCAGCGGCGGCTTCCAGGCCCTCGACGGCGAGAATCTCCTGGAGGCGTCGAGTGTCACTTGGGGCATCATGCCGGCCATCTCCTGGCGAATCTTCGACCGCGGTCGAGTGCGGGCTGAGATTCGTATCGCCGAAGCCCGCGCCGAGCAAGCGGCGTTGGCCTGGGAAGCTTCGGTGCTCGTCGCCCTGAGCGAGGCGGAGGTGGCGTTGAGCCGTTACCGTGGCAGGCTCGATGCCATAACGCTCAACGGCCGTGCCGTCGCCTC
This sequence comes from Acidobacteriota bacterium, assembly GCA_029263315.1. Classification (GTDB taxonomy): domain Bacteria; phylum Acidobacteriota; class Thermoanaerobaculia; order Multivoradales; family J023; genus JAJCXR01. The sequence continues at coordinate 7,414 of JAJCXR010000059.1, forward strand.
GGCTTCCCAGCGTCGGGACTTGGAGCGCCTACGGCACCAGGCCGGGGACAGCCCGTTGTTGTCCTTGCTCGATGCCGAGCGGCGGCTCGATGATGCGACAGCGGAGCTCGAAGCCAGCCGCATTGCGGCGGCGGCGGATCTGGTGTCGTTGATCAAGGCGTTGGGTGGCGGCTGGTCGGCCTAGAACCTGGCTCCTTTGGCTACCCGGGGTGGCGTCGCTACGCTCCTGACCCCGGGCTTTCAGGGAGTATCCTTTCGGGATCGAAGAAGCGATTTTTCCGGCGTCGCGGAAGGGCGAAATTATTTGGCGAGTGTTTTCAAATCTTGCCGGAATCCTGCTCAACGATTTGCGGTGCTCAGCGTCTCTCGGTGCTCGAGAATGAAGCGGGTCATCTCGTCGGCGGCGCAGCGGTAACCCAAGGCGGTGGGATGGTAGCGGTCGATGGCCAGGCGGTCGGTGGCGGTGAGACGACAGGTCTTGAAGGCGTCGAGCAGGTCGAGATAGGCGAAACCCATCCGGCGGGACAGGGCTTCGGTGCGATCGTGCTGGGCTTGGAAACGGTAGTCCTCCAGCAGCTTGCCGAAGTGTGGAAAGACGGTCACCAAGACCTCGAAGTCGTGCCCTTGGGCCAATTCGGCGAGGCTTGCGAAGGCGGCGTCGACGCTATCGCCATAGATGGTGGGCGTCGGTTGCTGTCTCCAAGGCAGGCGGTAGCGCAAGAGACGGTAGAGGGCGCTGCGGGTCAGGTAGGGGTTGGCGCGGCTGCGGACCACCCCCGAGGCTTGTTTCTCGCGCTCCAGCAGGGTGGTCAAGATGCCGCCGTCGGAGCGTTTGCGGTCGTTCAGGCAGTAGCTCAGCAGCACCAAATCCGGAGCGAAGACGAGGCCCTTGTCGCGTAGGGTCTCGACTTCCTGTTGGGTGTTGTAGCCGGTGACTCCGAAGTTGATCACCTCGGCCTTGAGCCCAGCCCGGTTGAGCCCTTGCTCGAGCAGGGGAGGGAAATTGTCCTCGGCTCGGCGCACCCCCTGGCCGGCGGCGATGCTGTCCCCCAGGACGAGGATACGCAAGGTGCCGGGGACTTTCTCGACGGCGTGCTCACGGTCACGGAATCCCAGGGAATTGCTCTTGCCCTCGTAGTCGTGGAAGCTGTCCCGCTGCCCTGAGTATTCAAAATCAGGCACCGGCTCGTAGCCGATCTTGGGGTTCGGGGAGAGCCTGAACCGTCCTTCCTGCACCAGCACCACCTCCGGTGCCGCGCCCACCCAGCGGACCACCATTTCGGCTCCCAGCAGGCCGAGGGTCAAGCCCATGAGGAAGAGCAGCAGGCGCTGCCACCAGGTGGAGCTGGCGGCGATCTCGGGCTCGGGCTCGGGCCCTGGCACAGGTGGAGAGGTGGTGGGTGAGTTTTGCAAGGGGCGGATCTTACCGCACTCGTCATCGAGAAGCATCGACGAGCGTCTTAGCGCCAACCGGTTGGGTTAGATGGCTTGATGGATGGTATCATCAGCCCATGGATATCAAGATCATCTACTGCCAAACGTGAGGCTCCAGCCCAGACAAGGCGGCGAGTTTCGCCGCCCTCATCCAAGAGAAGCTCAACCTACCCGTCACCCTCGAAGTGGGGCGTCGCGGTCAATTCGAAGTCGTGGTCGACGGCACCACCGTCGTGTCGCGCAAGGGGGGCCTGCTGGCCTTGTTGACGAGCCGGCCTTGGCCAACCTCCGACGATGTATTGCAGGCGGTGCGTCAGGCGATGCCGGCTGGCTAGCACCCATCTGAGAAAGCGATGAGGCGCGGGAACCCTTCGGCTGTGCTCGGCCTCCGCAAACTCGCCCCAACGCTGGCGTATCGGTCTGAACCCCATGGATATCGGGGTTTATACCCGTCCCCAGGGCCCTGCGGCTCAGACAGCACTCCGTCCGTGCTCGCTCGAAGGGCCTCCCGCTGGGACCGATTTCGCTAGAACTGCATGGACACTGGCTAGCGTAGAGCGCCAGAAAGCCGCCGCCCGACTATCGGTCACGAAGCTTTGATGGGCGGCACCCTGCCAAGGCTGGCTGTCGGCGGCTGGACCGCTTTCCTCGATCGGGCTGAAGGGCAGCGTGAGAAGCAACGTGCCCCATGGCCCAAGGCGCTCACCACCTTGAGGGCAACAGTCCACTACGGCTCGAGGCCGATTTTCAGTTGGCTGGGGTCGACCCCCGGTCCGAAGAAGATCTGCGGAATCGCGCTCTTGGGTACATGGGCCAAGTCCAGCCCCAACTTGGCGATATTAAAAGCGTCGCGAACCTTCTTGCCGTAGGCCAGGGCTTCGTAAAAGGCCGCTGCGAAGGTGATGGCATCGTTGGTTTCGATTTCATGGGACATTCCGATGACGACATCGACATGGGCGGAGATCATTTTCGCCTGGATGGCCGAATAACATGCGTTCAACACAACACATCGAATGTCGGAACCCAAGAGGGCGAACAGGGTGGAGATGATGTTCTTGTCCACCGGGTTGGCAATGCCATGGGCGTCGAGAAATACCAAGGCTCCATCACTCTGACCATGGCCACAGAAATGAAGGATTTGGGGGTTGAAACGCATGATCACTCCGGGGAGTTGCTCCGCCTGGACCTCCCAAAGTTGTTCCAAGCGGAAAGCCTCGCGCAGGTTGGCGGAACGCAGGCGTCGGTCGATCTCCTGAAACTCCCGATGCAAAGCCAACTCGGCGCTATTGGAGGGATCGGCGCCAAGAAACAGGATGGTTTGGGGGGTCGTCGGCATGGGTAGCAACCCGGCATGGTGCCGGGCATTGATTTCGTCCAGGCTGTCCGGCGTATAGTTGCGGACGATGGCATGGTGCAGGCTATCCGCTCTACCCTCCAGACTCTTACCGTCGCCGAAATGTATTGCTTGAAGAAGTCTTTGGGTATCTCGAGGTTTCCAGGTTTTGCGCAGAATCCTGACGCTGACGCGAAAAAAGGTACCGAACATCGCCGAGATGGCATCGACAGCGTTGATGAGAGCGTCGTCCTCGGCGCTCGATGCAACAGAGCGTACGGGTGATCGTTGCTGGGGACCTGGCGCATTCTCCTCCGCCAGCTGCTTCAAATCCGGTCGGGTTGAAATGAGATCCCACAGATTGTGCTCTGTTTTTTCCAGTCTGTCGAGAAAGACTTCCTCAGAAATGTCTTCGTCTGTAAAGTAAAAGAATCTGATTTCTTCCTTGGTTCGACTGACGATTTCGAAACCGAGATTGATGCCGTTGCGAGCTGAGAAATAAGTGGTGAACGTCTGGCAGATTTCAGCCACCAGAGGGGCGTTGGCGCCATCGATGGGAACCGAGCGAACCGCCGTTTGCAGCCGGTACTTGATGCAGCCGGGGCCAATGCTGACGTGCCCCGTCCTTTCGAGGTCCTTGAGCTGATTGCGATACTTTTCCAGAATGTGGTGAAAGTTGACATTCTCGAAATGCAGCGTCCCTTCCGGTGACTCTTTGAATTTTATCGAGACATCGCGGCTGAACATCTTTTGCAGGGGATCTGTGCTGACAAACGATATTGCGCCGTTGGCCGGTAGTGAGATGGAGCTGAGCTCAAAAGAAGCCCCCTGGTACTTTGCACTGCTTTGGCCAGGGGCGAAGAGTGTGTCCCTGAAATCGACATCGTTCTTGAAACAGACATCTGAAAAGTGGAGGGTGGAGCGAAACTCTGTGAGCTCGAAGTCCAGATAGCCATCGAATGTCGTCTTCTCGAAAAGGCAGTGGGCGTTGTTTCCGCCGGAAAAAACGGTGCTCGAGAAACTGGTGATCCCATCGAACATGGAATCGCGACAGGCGAAGACCATAAAGTTCTTCGTGGTGCCAAGGAGTTGAGCCTCGTCGAATAGAGCATAACCTCGAAAGGTGGCTTCCGAGATGAGGAGTCCCTGCCGCAGGGTAACCTTGGAAAATCTAAAACCCATGAAGGTGGATTTGTCGATGGTCAAGGTTCCGTTGAAAACCGCTTCATCGAAGTAGACGCCGCCACCAAAAGTGAGGTTGTTGAGTCTGATGGCATCGAGGAAAGTGGCTCCAATGAATTTCACCACCTTGTCGAATTGGGCGTCCTGTAAGGTCAGCGGTGGTGGGCCCTTGCCGCCGTCCCCAGTCGGGTCTCCGGCGACGAAGACGGCCTCGGTGAAATCGATGCTTCCGGCCGAAGTGTCTGCCTCAAGGCGCTCGATAGCTTGTAGCAGCCAATCCATGAAGCCGTTGTCGCGCTTCCATTGAGCGGCGTGGCTGTGAAAGATGCAGGCGCCATCGGAGTCGATGGGCAGGGCGAGGGCAGGCCCCGCGTGGGGCGCCGTCTGCGACGCGGGGAGAGGTTTTTTGAAGAGCTCAGGGAAAGGGCAGCTTTCCGGTATTGAGGTATTGGTTTCGGGATTTGAGGTGTAAGTATGATTGCACATGAGCTTCATCGGCCGGAATTCCGGATGGGCACCCTGTCCCCATGGGCCACCGAGGGGTTCCCTCGATGCCATTTGGCAAAAGCCGTGGTCGAACCGATGTTAGCAGTTGGGGAGCCTGGGCGACCGGAGCCCAAAGAAAAAACGCCGGATGGCCCCCAGAGGGTTCCATCCGGCGTTGTCGCCCCACCGACTTGATCGCAGGCTAGGCGGGGATTTTCCTATTGCGGAATGAACTTACCGTCGATCTGCTCTACATCGATCGACAGACCACCGCCGAAGGCGGCAAAACCATTCTGGGCCGCTGGCGTCGAGCACATGGCGCCGACCCCGGTGAGGGTCCAATCGCTGCACATCTCAGCGGTGTAGACCGCCGTCACATCAAGGGGCTGCTTGCTGGTGACCACCATGTAGCCGATGCGCAGTGAGAACGGTGAGGCCGGCGGCAACAGCTCGGCAATGCGGTTGCAATCGTCCATGGTGGCGGTGCAGGTGGGCAGCCCGATTGCGTCGAACGCCAGAGGTTCGACGATTTGGGGCTCGCGACCCACCGGAATCCCATCTTCGACGAGGAAGAGGAACTTCTTCTGCACTTCGGTGTCCTTACTGGGATTGTAGATATTGATTTCCGTTGCGTAGTTTCCCGCCTTGACGGACGGTTCACCGTAGGACTGCAAACCAAAGGGTGTGTTCAACAATCCGGTATTCCTTGCTTGAAATCCGCAGACGAATTTCACAGCATAGCTGTAGGTGCCCTCCGGCGGATTGACCGGGTCGATGGTCTGCACCACTTGGGCCTCGGACGGGCGCGGCAGGGCGCTGAGCAGGACGGCGGCAGTCAATCCGATGAGGATCTTGGTTTTGGACATTGCTTAGCTCCTTGGGTTTAGGTCGCCGGGCAGCCTCCGGCCATCCCTACAGATACCGGGGGCGCTACCGGGGCGACGCACCAAATGTTTGGGTCGAAGACAGGCTCAGCAATGCATTGCTCGAAACAAGGTTATCCGGACATATAGACGAAGTCAAATGAATTCTGTGGTGTCCGACAGGATGATGCTCTTGATCTCAGAGGAGATTCCCGAACCTACGAAAGAGCTGGGTTGAGGCGCGATCCCAGGCGCTGCGAGACCAGGTGCGAGGCACCTGTTCGCCGGTACGAATCGAGGTGCCAGTCGAGGTGCCAGGCACCTATTCGGGTACCTCTTCGCAAATGGCGAGGGTCTGCTGAGTTTGTTCCTAATCTCAGCAGCCTGTGGTGAAAGTGCTCCGCGAATGAGAGTGAGATTTTTTTTCGTCAGAACAAGGCGCAGAATTACATGAATATTGGTGATCTTCAGAGATTCTGGAACGCAGTTCTGGCGGAAAAGGGGCCGCTCTCAACGCGGTCTGACTTTTGCCACAGGCTGGTAGGGTCCCCTAGGCCTGTGAACCCGTTGTGTGTACTCTACGATCACTCCCCGGGCCGACGGCAGTTGGCCCCTGAGAGCTTTCTACAACTTCCGCCGCCCTCGAAGAGGCAGGAGTCGGACCGCGGATCATGGAAATAGTTTTAGAAATCGTTTTGCCGGTATTCGGCGTCGTCGTCCTCGGCTACTTGGCCACCTATCTTGGCTGGTTTGGCGGCGAGTCGGAGTCTGGGCTGGCCAAATTTGTCTTCGACTTCGCCGTTCCTCTGATGTTGCTGCGCTCCTTGGCGACGGCTGAATTGCCAGCCACCATTCCCTGGGGGTATCTCACCAGTTATTACCTCAGCGCGGCGTTGATCTACGGCATGGGGTTCTGCATCGCACGCTACGCCTTCGAGCGCCCACTGGGGGGGCAAGTGATCACCGGTTTTGGCTGCGCCTTCAGCAATACCGTGCTTCTTGGGCTGCCGCTGGTGCTCACCACCTTCGGTGAGGCCGCCGAGCTACCCTTTTTCATTCTGCTCTCCGTCCACGGCCTGTGTTTTTTTACCGTCACTACCCTGTTGTTGGAAGTGGGGCGCCAGTCGGAGACGCCATCGTTGGCAAAAAAGATCCTACCGACCCTGCGGGCCCTGCTCAGCAACCCGATCTTGTTGGGGATTCTGGCGGGGCTGGCGCTCAACCTCAGCGGCATAGGGCTGTCGGGGCCGCCGGAGGCCATCTGTGCCTTGATGCAGCAAGCCGTCACCCCCTGTGCCCTGTTCAGTCTTGGGGCCAGCTTGACCCGCTACGGCATCGCCGGGCGCCTCGGTCAGTCGATGGTCATGGTGGCGGCGAAGATCGTCCTCATGCCGCTGTTGGTCTTCCTGCTGGCCAGATTTGTCTTCCGTATCGAGCCCCTGTGGACGATGGTGGCGGTGATGACCGCGGCGCAGCCCTCCGGCGTCATGACCTACATCTTCGCCAAGAAATACGACGAAGGGGAGGCCATTGCCACCACCTCTATCTTCCTATCGACGACCCTGTCGATGGTGACCCTGTCGATCATCTTGTATCTCTTCAACGTCCGCTGATTCTCCTTCGACGGGCGATTCGGCCTTGCCCAGCAACTCGACCTTGTCCAGCAACCCGACAAAAGCAGCCTCCTTGGGTCCTAGCTGGGCCCAAGACAGGGCCGTCCGGCCGCTGGCGTCCTTGAGGGAGGTTTCAGCTCCACGCTGCAGAAGCCTGTGGGCCAGCTCGATATGGCCCTCTTTGGCAGCGAGCATCAGGCAGGTGACGCCGTCGCCATCGGCCGCGTTGGGATCGGCCCCGGCCCGCAAGAGAAGGTCGGCGATCTCCTGATGTCCTAGGGCTGTGGCCAAGACCAGGCTGGTCATTTGCCGCTGCTCCCGGGCGTCGACCTCGGCCCCCGCTACCAGCAGCCGTTGGAGGATTGCCGAGTGTCGATGGACGGCGGCATAGTGCAGGGGGCCCCAACCGGTGGCGCTCCTGGCGTAGATGGCTGCATGGTGGGCCAGCAGGAGATCGACGATCTCCAAGTGGCCTTCACCGGCAGCGACCATCAGGGCGGTCACGCCGCCGCGGTTGGCCACCTCCACCCCGGCACCGGCAGTCAGCAGCAGCCTGACCAGGTCGGCATCACCACGCTGGGCAGCGATGGCCAAACCGGCCGTGCCGTCCCTCAGTTGAGCCTTGGCATCGGCTTTGGCGTCGAGCAATGCTCGGACGGTGCTGCGGTGCCCCCCACCCAGGGCAAAGAGGAGAGCCGTCGCTCCGTCGCTGCCACGGTGCTCGATTTCGGATCCCGCCCTGAGCAGGCGCAGGACGTTGGCAGTGCGACCGAAGCTCGCCGCCCAGAGGAGAGCCGTGCGGCCTCGGTTGTCCACCGCTTCGCTTCTGGCGCCGTGGGCCAGAAGATCGTCGATCAGTCGAGCCTCCTCAGCGGTGGCTGCATGCATCAGAGCGGTACGAGCCTCCCCGTCATGGGCTTGCACATCGGCGCCGTGGCTCAGCAAGATGCCGACCATTTCCCTCTTGCCTTGCGCCGCGGCGAGCATCAAAGCGGTGGTGCCTTGGCGAGTCCTCGCCGCCACGGGTTCCCCTGCCTGCAGGAGGGCTTGCAGCGACTGGCTGTCGCCGCGATGGATGGCGCCGAGCAGTGCCCCCTGGTCGGCGATCGCCGGTGGGGCGATGGCCGCCAGGAGGGCGCTGATGCACAGAGCCAGTGGCCAACCTTCGAGCCTTGCTAAGCCCATGCTCATCGTCCTTTGTCGATCACCGTTGTCGACCAGGCCACAGTATCGCCGGACTCGAAGCCGTCGAGGAAGACCCTGGTATTGAGGGTGTTCCACTGGATGGCGATTTGAGCGTTGTAGAGCGTCGTCGGTTTGCCTTCACCTTTGATATAGACCCCCAAGTCGAAGCCATTGCTGAGCGGCAAACCGTTGATGGATAGGCCGTCAATGGCTCCGTCTTCGGCATCCAGGTAGGCGATCCAACCGTCACTCCAGGCGAGGGGCGATTGGTCGTCGGGGGCCCAATCGAGCAGATTGATGACCGTTGTGGTGAACTCGCCCACCTCGTACTTGATATTGCCGTGTGAGAACGGCGGTGGGCTGCACACCAGGGCTGGGATCTCGAGCCCTGGAATGTCCTGACCGAACTTATTGGACTTGAGCCGCCAGCGGGGCCCACTGCCGGAGACCGGATCCCCTTCGAAGGGGTCGCGGTCGGTGGTCGTATACCAGGCGTTGGTCAATCCCATCCTCAGATCCGACGACGGAGCCTCGGGCCGGGCATAGTCGGGATGGAGCAGAACGGTTCCCGCCGGGATAAAGTCGCCGTCGCCCTCGTAGCAGTCACGGCTCGAGATCAACGTGCCATCGGGCAGCTCGATGACCTCCGGTTGACGGCCGGTGGCTTGATTCTCTCCCGGCTGACTCGGCGGTAAGCTGCCGGTGGCGGCCTCGTTCTCGAAGTCCTCCGGCCGCAGCTGATCGTTGGGGTTGTTGGTGATCTGGTGTTGCACGATGAGTTGAGCCGACAGGACTTGGAAGCGGGTCTGGGGTTGGGCCCAAGGTTCGGGCAAGGGCAGACGGGCGTAGAGCCTGACATCTGACGGGCGCTTGACCAAGGTGCCCCAACGGTAGAGGGGTTTACCGTCGTCCTTGAGGGTGACGGAGTAGTCGGTGCCCACCACGATATCGTCGACGACACTGTTCTCGTTGGGCTCCAACTCGGCGATGAGCTCGTCTGCGATGACCTCCAGTGGCTGGCAGGGCTCGATCAGCTCGCCGGATACCGGATCGATGACGGTCATTTGCTCGCCGGTTTCTGGGTCGGCATAAAAGTAAGGTACGGTTTCAAAGCAGCTGAGCACATGCTCCATGACCGTGAAGTGCTCCGACGAGCACTTCACGCTGTTGCCACCCAAACCGCCGCACCATGTTCCCTTGGGGCTTCCTGCTTTGAGGACCAAGGTCGAGGCGTTGCTGACCCTCACCCCGGCGTCCCCCGGCAGATTGCCGATGAAGCCTTCGGCGTAGATGCCGTCCCGCTCCTTGGCGGTGGCACCGAGGAAATCGATGACCTCGAAGCCGAAGGTGCTGTCGATGGGGTAGAGGGTGACGCCCTCTGGGTCGGTAAAAGGTTGCTCGCCGTCGGCGGGGCAAGTCTGCACGAGGCCGCAGAGAATGTCCTCATCGTCGGCCGCTACGGTGCCGGTGAAGTCCCCGAGCACGTCGTTGGTCGAGAAGGTGTGAGGTGGCGAGATATAGGTCTCGAGGGTCTGCGCTGCGATCCCGGAGGCCATCAGGCCACAGGCGAGCATCGCCAACAAAGCACTAGCACCCCATGTGGAGCGGGTTGTTGTGTCTAGGTTGTTCATCGCAGACTCCCTTGGCTGCCCGTCATGGGCTCATAAATTATGTGTAGTTGAGCGCTGTAGAGGATGGTCGGCTTGCCTTCGCCTTTGACATAGATCGCCAGATCAAAATCGTCGGTCAAGGGCAGCCCTCCAGGCGATAGACCGTCGATGGTGCCGTCGTCCCCATCCAAGTAGGCTCGCCAACCCAAGCTGCTGGCCAGCGGTGATTCCTCGCCGTCGATCCAATCGAGCAAATTCAGAGTGGTGGTCGTCAACTCGCCGACCGGGTATTTGATGTTGGTCTGCGAGTAGGGGGGCGGGCTACAGGGGATCAACGGAATCTCCAAGCCGGGGACATCCTGGCCAAATTTGTTCGACTTGAGCCGCCAGCGGGGTCCGCGGCCTGAGATTGGATCCGCTTCGAAGGGATCGCGGTCGGTGGTGGTGAACCAGGCGTTGGTGAGTCCCTCTCGCAAGTCCACCGACGGCGCGCCGGGGCGGCCGAAGGCTGGGTTGCGCAGCACCGTGCCGGCAACGATGGGATCGCCGTCACTCTCGAAGCAGTCCTGGGTCGACACCCACGAGCCGTCGCCGGCTACGGTGTAGGAGGGGATTCTTCCGGTCGCCGCTTCGTTCTCGAAGTCTTCCGGCCGTACCTGCTCGTTGGGATTGTTGCTGGTCGCATGAACAATGCTGAGCTCGGCGCTGAGAATTCTGAGCTCAGCATCCGGAGCCGTCCATTCCGCCGGCAAGGGCAGGCGTACATAGAGGCGCACGTCCGTCGGACGTTTGACCAGAGTTCCCCAGCGGTAGAGGGGTTTGCCGTCATCCTTGAGCGTTACCGCGTAGTCCGGGCCGACGGCGATGTCGTCGATGACGCTATTCTCGTTCGGTTCTAGCAGAGCGATCTCGTCGTCCGCGATCAGCTCCAATGCCTCACAGGCGTCGTAGGCCGGATCGATCGGCAAGCCGGTGGTGGGATCGTAGTAGAAATACGGCACCGTTTCGTCGCAGGTCAGCACGTGCTCCATCACCGTAAAGTGCTCTGACGAGCACTTGACCGCTTCGCCGCCGAGCCCAGCACACCAAGTGCCTCGGGGACTTCCTGCTTTCAAGGTCGAGGTCGTAGCACTGGAAACCAGCAGGCCTACGACTTCGGATGCCTCGAGATAGTTGCCCGCCCAGCCCTCTTCGAAAACCATGTCTGGCTCCCTTACAAAACCACCGACGAAGTCGATGACGTTGAAGGTGAAACCACTGTCGATGGGGTAGAGGGTCTGCCCATCGTTGGTATAGGGCTGCTCGCCGACGCACGGGGGTTCGGTGCAGATGATGCTGGGATCTTCCCCATAGGTGACGCCGTCGAAGTCCCCTAAGACATCCGACATCGAGAAGATGTGCACAGGTGAGGTGTATTCGGTCTGTGAGAGCGCCGAGCTGCCCATGGCGGATAGGAAACAGAATAGGAATATCAGAATGGAATAGTTTTTCAACATTTCAATCTCCCTTACCGATGGCTGAGATTAACCATTGGTCTTGATCCTCAAAATTCTATGGCTTGTTCCTTTTCTCTCTAATACCCCTCGGGGTAGCGATATTTTGGGTAGCCCGAGGCTTCTGGCGGCCTCTGCCGTCTAATAGGGTAGGTCAGGTGGGAAGGCTGAATAGGACTTAGGGCTGAATAGGATTTAGGGAATGACTGTTCGTAGCTGCGAACCATGAGGCAAGACTGCCTGGAACCTCAGCCCTGAGGTGACCGCAGGGCGCCGGTTTGCACCTGCCACAGCTTGGCATAGAGGCCATTCCGGGCCAGCAGGCTGTCGTGATCGCCTTGCTCCGCGACCCGACCATGATCGAGCACGTAGATGCGGTCCGCCTGACGGACGGTGGAGAGGCGATGGGCCACCACCAGGGTTGTCCGTTGGTGGGAGATGGTAGCCAGGGAGCGCTGAATGGCGGCTTCGGTTTCGTTGTCGACGGAGGAGGTGGCTTCGTCCAGCACCAGCAGCGGTGCGTTTTTGAGCACGGCGCGGGCGATGGAGACCCGTTGTCGCTGGCCACCGGAGAGCTTCTGGCCCCGTTCGCCGACGATGGTGTCGTAGCCCTCGGGGAGGGCCTCGATGAATTGATGGGCTTCGGCCACCTCGGCGGCGGCGATGATCTGCTCTTGCGTCGCCTCGGGACAGCCGTAGGTCAAGTTGTCGCGCACACTGCCGTGAAAGAGAAAGACGTCTTGGCTGACCAAGGCCACGGCGGAACGCAGATCCGCCAGACGCAGATCTTTGATCTCGTGGCCGTCTAGGGTGATGGCGCCGGAGGTGGTCTCGTAGAAACGCAGCAGCAGCTTCAGGACGGTGGATTTGCCCGCCCCGGTCGCCCCCACCAGGGCGGTGGTACGTCCCGCCTGTAGGTGCAGCGTCAGATCCTCGAGCACTGGAAAACCCTCGCGGTAGGCAAAGCCCACCCGGTCGAAGCGTACGTCGCCCTGGAGCTCGTCGACTCGCAGTGTCTTCGGCCCGTCTTGAATCTTGGGCACCGTATCCATGACATCGAGGATACGAACCGTCGAGGCCATGGCCCGCTGGTAGAGGTCGAAGGTTTGGCCCAGACGGGTCAGGGGCCAGAGCAGGCGTTGGGTCAAGAACACCAGGACGCTGTAGGCACCCACCGCCAACTGGCCGTCGAGGGCCAGGTAGCCGCCGTAGATCAATGTGGCGGTGAAGCCCACCAAGACGGCGATGCGGATCAGCGGCGAGAAGGCGGAGCTCAGGCGAATGGCCTGGCGATTGGCCTCCTGATAAGCACGGCTGGCGGCCGCCAAGCGTCGGGTTTCTCGCTCTTCGGCGACAAAGCTCTGGATGGTCGCCATGCCGCCCAGATTGTTGGCCAGTTGGGCTGAGAGGTGGCCCACCCGATCGCGCACCAGGGCGTAGCGGGGTTGGATGCGGGACTGAAAGCGAAAAGAACCCCAAAGAATGAAGGGTATGGGCACAAAGGACATCCAGGCGACGGAAGGTGCCAGATAGAAGAACGTGGCTCCCACCAAGACGGTGGTGGTGAGAACTTGCAGGATTTCGTTGGCGCCACCGTCGAGAAAGCGCTCCAACTGATTGACGTCGTCGTTGAGGATGGCCATCAAGCCGCCGGTGGAGCGGTCTTCCAGGTAGCCGAGCTCGAGCTCTTGAAAACGGCCATAGGCATCGAGTCGAAGGTCGTGCTGGATGCTCTGGGCCAGGTTTCGCCAGAGCACGGCATAGGCATACTCGAACAGCGATTCCAACGACCAGATGGCGAAGGTCAACCAAGCCAGCACCAACAACTGATGCCGCGGCTGCTCGATACCCAGGGTCGCCAAGAAGGAACCCTCTTGCCGTACCACGATGTCGACGGCGACGCCGATCAGCACCGGCGGCGCCAGGTCCACCACCTTGTTGATGATCGAGCAACCGGCGGCGAGCAGTAGGCGGGGACGATGGCCGCGGGCATAGTGCCAGAGGCGAAACAGGGGCGAGGGGCTGGAGGTTGGATGCGGCATGGTGACGAGGTGTCCTGTGGATCTACAAGCGTTGGGGTGACCAGGTCTTTTACCACGGACCGCGGAGCGTTGCGACCCGAACGATCCTTGCGCAGATTTTCGACGGCTAGTCCTCCGAATTACTAAGTCTAAGAAATATAGTTTTGACAACTCAAAAAATAAATGAGATGGTGTCAAAATCACGACGCGGGACAACCCGTTTCGTCAAGAGATTCAAACACTCTTCTAAGGAGCCATCGCATGTTCGAGCTATCGAGGGACAGGGTCCGAGGTCGTCTTCTGCGTCCAGCCCGAACGAATGGGCGCTGTCATTTTCCATCGCGGTGCCATGGCTGGTTTTGGCCGGTCCTCGTTGTTTTGCACCTGACGCTGACCTCGAGCTCGGGGGCCCAGGAGCTGGTCACCGACCGGCCTGATCAAACGGAGTCGGCGGAGACGGTGCCAGAGGGGCATGTCCAACTCGAGTTGGGCTGGACCTACGGCCGCGACGCTGCCGCGGGTCTAGACCTCGAGACGCAGCAGTTCCCCGCGACCCTGGCTCGTATTGGCCTATCTAGGTCCTGGGAGCTACGTCTAGGCTGGGCTGGGTTGAGCCGTCAACGGGTAGAGATCGACGGTGCCTCGTCGGTTCAGGAGGGGGCTGCCGATGGGGACCTCGGAGCCAAGGTACGCTTACGGGACGAGCGTGGTGGGGCGCCGGCGGTGGCTCTTCTCTTCGGCACCTCCATTCCCTTGGCGGAAGAAGGCCTCGGTACGGATCGTTTCGATCCATCTTTTCGCTTCAGCTTTTCCCATACCCTGAGCCCCCGAGTGTCCCTCGGTTACAACCTGGGCATGGAGTGGGCCTCCACCGATCCTGAGGAGGGTGAGCGCCACACCTTGTCACGGGGAATCTACACGGTGGCGCTGGGGTTCTCGCTCAGCGAGCGCCTCGGGACCTTTGTGGAGATCTACGGCGATGTGGCGGCGAGCGATTCGGGCAGGCCGTCCCATGCTTTCGACGGTGGTTTCACCTGGCTACTCAATGGGTCGATGCAACTCGATATTGCTGCCGGCGTCGGGCTGAATCGAGCGGCGGAAGACTGGTTTGTCGGGCTAGGGTTTTCAGTGCGGATTCCGGATTGAAGGTGCCTGGCACCTCCAGTGAAAAGGTGCCAGGCACTTAAGCGAACGACGGGTTGTGGAGATTTCGCTTACGGATCGTCGCGGGTATCAAAGGTGATCTGGTTACCCCAGGTCATGGTTGGAGTTGCCGTGCAGGGATTGGTCGCCGGGGCACCCCAAGAGAGCGTCGCCCGGATGGTGAACGGGGCGCCGGTGCCCGCCGGGAAGCCACAGACGTTGGGGATGGGTGCGAAGGCCATCATGCCCCAACTCGGTACCACGCCGGTGGTGTCGTCGGTCACATGGACGGTACCTTGGACCGGGAAAACCCCGCCGCCGCAGAAAAAGCAGAAGTCGACAAATTCCGTGCTACCAAAGGGTGGTGGACCGAAGGGACCAAAACCGAAAGTCTGTTTGATCTCGACATCGCAGGCGGCAACGCCGATTTGCGGATGGTAGCCACAACCGTTCATTTGTTCGTAAAAGGTGCTGGCCAACGCATTGTTGACGGTGATGATTTTGTCCCCTGGCGTTGCCAGTGAGGTGGTGGCGCTGTCGGCGCAGTGGGCAAACTGCTGATGTAGCACTGCCGGTGGTACTCCGTTATTTGCGGCTTCCAGAAACGCGGCGCGTTCATCGGGCCCACAAGCGGTTTCGCCGTTGTTGATGCCGTCTGCGGCAAGGCTGGCGGAAGCGGTGAGCAGGCAGGCGCAGAGCAGGATCCACAGAAAAATGGGCAGGCGATTCCTAGAGCGCATAGGTGCGTCCTCCTTACAATAGAAACGTCCAAGAGTCCCGTGACGGAGACGCTCTCCGCCACACGGGGGCCCACACCGCAGAGCGATGCGAGGCAAAATGCACTTCTTCTTTGACCAGATATTACATCCTCGAAACGAGGATTGCAACATTAAGGTTGCAGCTATCTGGGGATCGCATTGCCTAGGTGGCTAGTCCCCGTAACTCAGGTATCAAAGTACCAACATCTACGCAGCGGACCCCTGGGCAGCGAGCCGCAGTGATCACGGGCTAGCACCGTCTCAGGCTGTTGCATCGCCACCAAACGGGCGAGGGAGGGCAAGAGATGGCCTCGATCTATGTCGAGGCTCACTTTCTCGTCCTGAGCCGAGACGGGGGCGAGGATCTGACAACCAAGAGAAAGACAGCCGATCCGCAGGTTTTGCTGGGCCGAGGATCGATGGAGCCTTGTGAAGGGCTTCTTGATTGCACCGCGGGTAGGGTGCTGGGCGCCGTAACGCGTTACCAAGGTGTCGGTTTGTAGTCTTTCAGGAACTGACCCCACGCATGGACGCCGGTGTTCATCCCCACCAGAATCGGGTCGACGATGCGGGCCGCCCCATCGACGATGTCGAGCGGTGGGTGGAAGCGCATCTCTTCGACTTTGCGGGCTGTGATCGCGGCGGGATTCTCGTCGGTGATCCAGCCGGTATCGACGCTATTCATGTGGATACCGTCGTTGTGGTAATCGGCAGCTGAGGTACGGGTCATCATATTGAGCGCCGCCTTGGCCATGTTGGTGTGGGGATGGCGGGTGGTTTTGGCGTTGCGGTAGAACTGGCCCTCGACGGCGGAGACGTTGACGATGTGCTTGTCGCGCTCTGGCGTACGCAGCATCAGAGGTTTGAGCCGGGCGTTGAGGATGAACGGTGCCACGGCGTTGACCAGATGCACTTCCAGCAGCTCGACGGAGGGCACCTCGGCCATCAACATGCGCCAGGAGTTGGTCTTGCGCAAGTCGACCTGTTGGAGATCTTGGTCGAGGCGTCCCACCGGGAAGAGATCTGCTTGGGCCCGTTGCTCGTCCGGCAGCAGGGGCACTTGCGTCAGCTCGGCGGCGTGGGTGAGGCCGGCCACATCGGTCAAACCGTCTGCTTCGGCGATGGCTTTTGGGTCCCCGGCGGCCCCTCCTTCGGGCAGCAGATGGTAGCCGCGCAACCCTTCATAGTTACCGACCAAGCGCCGCACATGCTCGGGCATCGACGCCAAGGCGGCGGTTTCCTCCGCCATCATATGCTCATAGAAGGCCGGCGGACGGCGTACGGTCTGGCAGGCATTGTTGACGATGTAGTCGAGTCGTGGACGGCTGGTTAGGAGCTCGCGGCAGAAGGCTTCGACACTGGGGGTGTGGCGCAGGTCGAGGCCGAAGATCTCCAGGCGGTGCCCCCAGTGCTCGAAGTCGGGCTCCTCGGCGTAGCGTTTGGCGGAATCCCTGGGGAAGCGGGTGGTGACGATCAAGTGGGCGCCGGCCCGCAGCAGCTTGAGGCCCGCCTGGAAGCCGATTTTGACGCGACCGCCGGTCAACAGGGCGACGCGACCGGAGAGGTCGGCAAGCTCGGTGCGTTTATTGAAGTTGAGCTCGGCACAGGAGGGGCACAACTGGTCGTAGAAGTGGTGGATCTCCGAGAAGTAGTCCTTGCACACATAGCAGTGGATTCGACCATGGTCTGCCAGCGGTGTCGGAGGCTCGGACGGCGAGCTGGCGGAGGTTTGCAAGGCGGGGTCGGCGGGAGGGAAGACGTTGGGGGTGGTGAAAACCGGCTTGCGGCGCAGGGCGCGAATACCGGTTTCCTGCAAGACGTCTTCTTCCCGCTCGGCCCGCTCGGCCCGTCGCTTGCTGGCCAGGGCCTTGACCAGACGGCGTCGGGCCTTGGGATCCGGGCACCAAACGTGGGCGGTGGCCTCGAGGAAGCGCCGTTGCTCGTCCTCGGAGAGCTCCGCCAGCAGAGCGCGGTCCGCGACAACGGCTTCAAGAGTTTGCATCGCCTCACGGAGGCGCTGGGCCGAGGCGGTGGGAGCGGTTTCTTCTTCTGTTTTGATTGGTTGCGGCATGGGCGGCTAGCTTAGTACACCTTTTCAAAAATACGCTGGTATTCGAGCGCCGATGCATCCACGTCCGCGGCGTTACGCTCGCTGCAACAGAGCCCCACTATGCCTCGCTCGCAAGCCTAGCGGACGCGGCGCCTCGGGGCTCTCGATACGTCACCGTATTTCCGGAAAAGGTATACTTAGTACACCTTTTCAAAT
>JAJCXR010000060.1 GCA_029263315.1 Acidobacteriota bacterium
GCGTGGCCCGACGCTGTAGGCCTGGCCCAGCGGCACGCGCAACGTCAAGTTGCCGGAGCTGGTATCAACGAAGTCGATGTCGGAGGCGGCGTGGTAGACCTTTTCGGGATGGATGCCGCGGGGCGAGGCGACGGGTGTGTAAACGGGGTCGGTCATCTTGCTGCCACCGGCGGGGCCGCCACCGGCGGGTCCGCCGGGTGCCGGGTCCAGGCGGGGGCGCCAACGGCCAGGCTCGGTGCCGGGTTCGTCGCCGTTCAACGCGAAGCTCGGATCGACGATGAACGACCGTTCCTTGGGCAATGAGCGATGGCCTTCGACGTCGGCGACACTGACTTGCAGGCTCACCTCTCCCTCCGGCAACGCCTCTTCCAGCAGGCAGACGGCGCCCTCCTCGGTGAAGCTGCATTGACCGCCGAGCTGGCGGCCAAGGCTGTCGATCTGCACCGACGCCGCATCGACGGCCAAGGTGTGCTCAAACGCCAGGGCGATGGCCGGGCGCGTCGTGTCGACGATCTCGCCTTCGTGGGGAAAGCGAATCGTCAGCTGCGGCGTCGGGTCGGCTTCTTCCGTCTCGATGAGCGCCAAGGCTTGGATGTCGGCTCGTGGACCGAAGTCGTGGCGATCGAGGACGGTGCCGTCAATGTCGACGCGGGAGATCCAGCGTCCGTCACTAAGCCAGACGGTGCCGTCGCGGCGGGGTTGCAGATGTTGGTAGGTGCGGTCTTGAGAAGGCGGTTCTAGCTCCACCGTCGTTTCGGTCAGTGTTTCGCCCAAGATGCGGTGCAGACGCGAGTTTCCGAGTCCCCAAACCGTGCCGGTGGCGTCCATTGCGAGGCGGCGCAACGGACCGTCGAGGGCGTGTCGTTGTTGTATCTCGCCGTCCCGATCGAGACGCCACAGCTCATCCCTTCCTTCAACCGCGACCGCCAACCAAGCCCGCCCGGCGACCCCGTCGACCGCCAGCTGCGACGGCTTGGCACCGTCGGGCAAGTCAAGGGCTCGAATCAGGCTGCCGTCGATGGCGTCCCGCAACTCGACGTCGCTTGCCGTCATCAACCACAGTCGAGAGCTCGTGCCGTCCAGCTCCATGGCCAACACCGGCACCTCGAGCTCGAGCTGCTGCAAAGCCTGCCCATAGGCGCCGAAGGCTTCGAGATGCTGGCCACGGGCGATCCAGACGGAGCCGTCTACGGGGACCACCCTGGCGAGAATCTCGCTCTCGTTGAGCAGCGGGTCCAACGCCCACTCGGCATCGACGGTGCCGTCGAGGGTGACGGCGGCGACGCTGTTGTGGGTGACGACGAAGAGGCGTTCATGCTCGGGCTCGGTGGCCAGGGCTCGGATCGTCTCTTCGGAGTCTGGGCGGATGGTAGTGGTTGCGTCCGTCGTGTGCTGCCAGATCTCGGGTCCGTCGGCGATCCACAGGTGCGCCGTACCGGTTGTATCGGCAATGGCTGAGGTCGGCAGAATCCACCAAGCAAACCACCCGAGACAAATGAAGGAACGTACGAGCATAAAGCCCTCGCCATCGGGTCCGAGGGTCCGCAAGACCTGACCCACATAGGTTTTTTGAGATTCTCTTTCAGCTTAGATAAGAGGTCGGTGGCTGTCAAGCCGACCCCTCAACGCTCTATTGGAGCTCCCTCTGCCCCCCCCCCACAATCCGATGGCCCCCCCTTCACCCCGGACGCCGCACGGTGTTCCCTCTGGCCGGTATTGACGTCTGCCGGGTCAGGTGCCCGGAATCAATCGTATCTGCCCTCGGAGGTTGGTGATCGGCGCCGCCAGACAGCACCATAGACGCCCTGGAGGTGATGCCAACCGTGGAGTCAGTGCGACGCTAGGCACCCAGCCTATGGGGCTGTTCAGCCCGCTCTACAGGGACAGATAGTCTAGGCAAAGCGACTCAAGGGAAGCCTTGTCCCGGCAATTCCGCCGGGGAGGTATGCCTTGGCTATGGAGGTTTCGAATGAACGCGTTGATCGATTGGCTAGTGACGTTCCTGGGGCTGGACGACGAGACGGAAACAACCTCGGAAGTCTTCGGCTGGCCAGATCCCAACGGCTGAGGACCTGGAGCAGCCATCCGCTGGAGAGTATGAGCAAGTGGCTGGCTGCTCCTTATTTGGTCTCCCGGATCTCCCCCAAGCGCACTCTCAAGTCTTCTTCGGCACGTAGGGCCTTCGCCGTATCTTACGGCGGTCGGCCTTTAGCTCCGCATCGAGCCCCTCTAGATTTTGCTTGACTTGTTGTAGGCATTCCCTCGGCACTCCCCGCCCATCTCGGGCGTAGGTGATGAGCTCGATCACCGCCGCTTCCGCCAGGGGACTTTCCTCGGCCAAGGGCAAGACCAGGCGGGTCATGTCGAGGGCAATCGCAACCGCTGGAGCTTCATCGCCCTGCTCGACCAAGATCTCGATCGCCAAGATCGCAGCCAGGGCAGCGCTGATGGGGCGACGAACATCCAGATAGGCATCACAGGCTTGCAGGTATTCGTCCACCGCGGCATTCCTTTCACCCACTAGCAACCGAAGCCTACCTCCTGAAATAAACAGGGAAGGTCGCATGGACTTACTTACCGACCCCGCCAAGCGACGGCCCATTTTCTGAAAACGCAAGGCTCGACGCGGTTCTCTCCGACATTCCAGAAGAGTGGCCATGCCGGAATAGAACATAAAGCGAAGATCCGTATTGTCCGGATCGATCTTGCCCTCCGCCGCTTGCAGGGCGGCATAGGCGTGGACCAGCTGGCCGTCGAGGTGCAACCACATGGCGTAATCGAGCAAGGCTGCACCCACGCCGTGATCGTTCTGGTCGAGCTCGAACCAGGCGATGGCTCGCTCCGTCAACCAGAGGGCTCGGTAAACGCGACCGTATTCGTATTCCAAGTGGGCGATCTTGAGCAGAATGTCGGCCGGGATGGATTGGGGATCTTCGGGCCGACAGAGGGTCATGGCGGCGTTGAGCGCGTGATTGGCTTCCCGTAGCCTAACCAGGCGCCGGAAGGTAGCACCGAGGATCGTCAAGTACTGGATGCGCTCTGTTCGACTCAGATGGACAGTGGGAAATGCCAGCAAGTTTTCCAGGCAACCTTGGGGATCTTCCAATCGCAAACGATTGAAGTCATCGAGGTCGGGCCCTTCGTATGGGTCGAGCTTCCCCTGGATACGGTCTTTGGGTTTCGCTCCCTGGCCCAAATCCTGTTCTAGCGCTTCCAGAAGCGTCCTTTCGACCACCGGCGGCACCTCACCCATTGGTGGTTCCCAGCGCCAATCGGGCTGGCTGCGTTCCGCCGCCAAGGTGAGCTCCGGCAGACTGGTGCCCAACGCCTTCGCTAGGTCCATCAGCACCGTCAGCTTGAGGGATCGCCGAGATGTCGCCATTCTCAAATAGCTCTCGCTCAGCTCTAGCTTATCCAGCACAGCTTTCTTCGAGCCATAGCCCTCTTTGCGGAAGCGCCGCTCCAACTCAGCGAGGATGGCATCGAAGCGAATGTCTGTGGTGGTGGTGTCTTGGGAGGTCATTTTCAGGCCAGAAAGCTCAAGCAGCACACATTGTGCTGTTTGCATCAATTTTGAAGCTTTTCTCTGTGGTCAGCATATCGTTTCCTCGCCGAGAGCGGGGAGCGAGCCACCACCGGAACCTCCAGTTCCCCTGAGTCGCTTCGGGACGGATCTTGAGATCCTTCGTGGCTCGCATCCCTCTCTTGGCATCTGCTGAAGTACCCAACGATTGTAGGGAACATCTGGACAAACTGTCAAAGACCCCACGGAGACATCATGAAAGCCGAACGCATCCAGAGCCAAATCCCCGACGCCCCCGGCTGGCGAACCCAGGCCCACCTCGCCGCCGAGCGTAAGCTCCAGTTCCCCACCTTCCAGGAGGCCTGCCACTTCGCCGTGCAGGTGGCTGAGCGGACGTCGGGCTCGGCGCCGTTGGGTTTGCCGCAAATCGACATTCGCCAAGGGGA
>JAJCXR010000061.1 GCA_029263315.1 Acidobacteriota bacterium
TACCCAGGGTTGCGCTCCGCTTACCCTGGGCTGATGGATGCAACCTCTTCGAGGTAAAAACTCTTCTGGTTTCGATCATTGACCTGCCCTTTACCTCGATTGCTTCGCCTGTCTCTCGATTCTTCCATTAAGCCGCAGAACACCGCGGTATCCGAAGACGGCGAGCTCACGCTTTTTGGCCGTAAGCCGCAGAGGAAGAGCGGCTATGGCCAAACAGGCGAACCATGGCCCTGGTCTATCTCGTAGCGGAATAAATATCTAGCCCTCGGAATAAATCGGCTCAAAACGGCACGGCCACCACCGAATAATCCGGCGTTCTGCACTCTTTGTCCCGAGAGCGCAGCCAGCGGGGGGCGCCTCGTTGACGCCGTCATCGGTCCTGTCCATCGGGAGGCTTTGACCCTGGCTGCTTGAATTTTCCGTCCCAACTCGGATCGATGGCGCTGATGCGCTCGGCCAGCGGGGGGTGGGTGGCCAGCACCCCAAGGAACGGTTTACCCATGCCATTGCCGAAGAACATGTGACTGGCTTCTCCGGCGTGAGCGGATCCGACCTGCGAGCCGATGCCGCCGATTTTTTGCAATGCACCGGAAAGCCCCGCCGGGTTGCGGGTGAATTGGACCGCAGAGGCATCGGCCAGGAATTCCCGTTGACGGCTGAGCGCGGCCTGGATGAGCCGACCAAAGAATACGCCGATCGCGCCAATGACGATCAAGGCCATCCCCAGGAGCATCAGCGGATTTCGGTTCCGACCGCCGCGCGAATAAATCAGAATCCGGCCGATCACCGCCAGGCATAGGATGCCGAAGACGACTCCCATGATGCGCAGATTCAGGCGCATGTCGCCGTTGAGGACGTGGCTGAGCTCGTGGCCGATGACGCCTTGCAATTCATCGCGGTCGAGCAAGGTCATGCAACCGCTCGTCACGCCGATGGCGGCGTCCTCCGGCGCATGGCCTGCCGCAAAGGCGTTGATGCCCTTTTCGTCGTCGAGCACATAGATCTTGGGGACGGGCACGCCGGCGGCGATGGCCATTTCCTCGATCACGTTCCGCAGCTTGCGTTCATCGGGATGGGTCGTATTGGGGTCGATCAGCCGTCCGCCGAGCGATTCGGCGACGGCACTGCCGCCCTTGGCCAAGGCGACGGTTTTGTAGAGGCTGCCAGTGATGACGACACCGAGCGTGCCCAGCACGACGTACAGCAAGAGCTGGGGATCCCACAGGATGAGCTCTGGCGTCGGGGCGCCAGATGGCTGTTGCCGGGCGTCGGCTCCGTAGAAAATCAGCAGACTGGCAATGTAAACCGAAGCGATGATACATAGGACGGCGATCACGAAGTAGATCACGAGCACCTTGGTGTTCTTCCTGGCTCTGTCCTGGTTCGCGAAGAAATCCATGGTCTAACCCTTCAAGCGAACGACACTTTCGGCGCTTCCCGTTGCTCTGGCTCTTCGATGGCGAAGAGCTCGGCAGCGGCAAAGTGGAAGGTTCCGGCGATGACGCTGCTGGGAAAAATCTCTCGCTGCGTGTTGTAGGCCATCACCGAGTCGTTATACGCCTGCCGGGAGAAAGAGACTTTGTTTTCCGTCGAGGTCAGCTCCTCCATCAAGCTCGACATGGTCGTGTTCGCTTTGAGGTCGGGATACGCCTCGGAAAGTGCGAACAGACGACCGAGCGTGCCGGTGAGTGTGCCTTCGGCGGTAGCGAGCTGCTTCATCGCGGCGGGATCGCCTGGATTGGCGGCGGCACTGGCGTTGGCGGAGGCTGCCGCATTGCGCGCGGCAATGACGGCTTCGAGCGTGCCACGTTCGTGCTGGAGGTAACCCTTCGCCGTCTCGACCAGATTCGGGATCAGGTCGTAACGCCGCTTGAGCTGAACGTCGATTTGCGCAAAGGCGTTCTTAAACCGGTTGCGCAACCCGACGAGTTTGTTGTAAATGCCGACGACGAACATCGCGGCAACCAATGCCAGGGTAGCCAGCACGATGGCGACGATCAGTAGCGAGCTCATAAGCGTGTCCTTATCCTTGGTCGAATCTTTCAAATGGGAGTCTTGCCGCCGCCACGATTCTCGGGGGCTCGCGGTGTCAAGTCTGCTTGCAGGGCTTGGCTCCTGGCTTCCGACGTGGTCGTTTCAATCGAGCGCGTCGATGACGCGGTGGAGCCGCTCTTCGGCCTCAGCAGCCACCGGCACTAGCAATGGGTTGTCAACCATCGCGAACATGGCACGCGGGTCGGCGATCGAAACGACCGAGCCGCCTTCGGGCGCCTCCTGGACCACGACGTTGCAGGGAAGGAGAAGGCCGATTTGCGGTTCAGCTGCGAGCGCCCGATGCGCCAGGCCGGGATTGCAGGCGCCAAGGATCAGGTAAGGCCGAAAGTCGATGTCGAGTTTTTTCCTCAAGGTGGCTTGGATGTCGATTTCGCTGAGCACACCGAAGCCCTCGCTCTCGAGCGCGGCGGTCACCTTGGCGACCGCCTGTTCGAAGGTGGTTTCGGCAAGCCGCCTCTCGAATCCGTAGCGCGTTTCCATAGTCATCGTCCTCTCACCCTTTGAGATCAGCTAGCATCCGTTGATAGGTAGTGTGGAGCGGCGTTAGCAGCGCCGCAGCTCTCGCGTGCGGACCCGAGCACTGGTTCAAGGCTAGACGTTGGAGTCGGCGGTGGGAAGCGGAGTTTCTACTGGGATAGACTCATGACAACAGGTAGAAACTACGAGTCGAACGATTACCAGGCGATTTGCTCGGGCGCGGGCGGTATAGGGTCCAGGGAATGCAGCAACTCGGCGATGCACGGCGATATGGGATGAAACGAAGTCGGTACCTGGAAGATGAAACGAGGTGCGACCCTAGATCGGGGAATTTTGGGGCGACACGGCCACCCGCTATACCACTTCCGCCTTCCTCTCGGTCTTCCGCCTCGACGGGGCCGCTTTCACCGTCGTCACCGGTTCTTGGTTCGCCGATCTGGCCCTTGTCATCGATGGTTTCGGGTCGGGCGATGCCACCGCCTGGTCGGAGTCGGCGCCTTGAATCCCCAACTCATGGGTGGTGCTTGAAGAGCATCTCGAAACCGAGACTGAGACCGTACGTGGTTTCTCGCGCCTCTTCGGGCAGCTGACGGGGCCAAAACACCCGTCCACCGATCTCGAGGAAGAGCCACTCCCGCGACATCTTCTGACGGTAGAGAGTTTCCAATCCATACTCGGAGAGGCTGACCGGGGCGTCGGATTCGCCGTCGATGAACGCCCGGTAGGCCAGGGCGCGGGCGTCGCCGATGTACTGATAGACGGTCAGGGTCGATTTCCAGTCGACCCCCTCGGTGGACTCCGAGAAGGTGGTGATGCCGCGCCAGCGCGAGTGGAAACGGGAGTTGATCAACCGTTCGAAGTCGAGGATGCCGGTGGTGCCGTAGCCGTCTTGGTTGCGCCAGAAGAGGGTTTGACGGTAGCGCAGCAGGCTCCGGTCGTTGACGAAGAGGTTGTAGCGGTAGCGCGTCTTGACGAAGGGGTCGATGGGTGTGTCGAGGTCGACCCCGATGTCGAAGTCCAGACGACTGCGGGCGCTGCGCAAGGGGCTGTAGCCCAACCCTGCCAACCACTCCTGGTCGGTCTGCACCTGAAAGAGCGGCGGCAGACCGGACGCGGCCTGCCGCCGATCGGTCACGAAGTCGTCGCCATCGAAACGGCCGAAGAAGGCGTTGAGCTTTTTCTCGAAACGGGGCAAGGCCAGCTTCACCTTCAATTCGCCGCGCAATTTGAAGCCGTTGAATTCGTCCCACTGCACGTTGCCGCCCAGGCGACCGAAACTGGCGTCGGACTCTTCGTAGGCGATCTCTTCGCCAAAGAAGCTGTCGAACCACACGGCCGAGGAGCACACCGTGCGGTCGACGATCTTGCGCACCCGATCGATCCAGGCATCCTTCTCCAGGTCGGAGCCGAGGCACAGGCTCAGGGGGCTGGGTTTGTCCTTTTTGGCCTCGGGGCCCGTCGAGTCTTCTGCCC
The DNA here is from genome assembly GCA_029263315.1 of Acidobacteriota bacterium. Classification (GTDB taxonomy): domain Bacteria; phylum Acidobacteriota; class Thermoanaerobaculia; order Multivoradales; family J023; genus JAJCXR01. Next base: position 4,006 of record JAJCXR010000061.1, read on the forward strand.
CTAAAATGGGTGGGCAGAACAGCAACCACAGCAAGGCCAGGGCGGTCGACGGTTTGGGCTTCGGCAACTGATTCATGGTGGCAAAAGACTCTATCAGCTGCCGCGTGCCGATGGGCAGTAGAGGGATCGACCGGCGCGCCCCCACCATCGAGGTGCCCGGGCAAAGCCAGCGGCCACATCTCGTCGAATTCGAGGTCGCTCAACGACGTGAGGACATCTATCCGGTTCGGCGGTGTGCCAAGCTGGAGTAGCTTTTGCTCCTGGCTCAAGACCTTCGCGATCGGATCTGCATCCGCGAAACCGAATTTTTTCAAGACTTCGATGGCACGACCCGCGTTCCGCTCTGAAGGTCGGATCCAGAAGTCGATGTCGCCGGTGAATCTGGGGTACCCGTGGAACCCCACTGCATGGCCGCCCACCACGACATATTCAACCCCGCACGAGTTCAGTAACTCGATAAACTCTTTCAAATCCTTTTGCAGCTTCACCCATGGACTCCCGGTGCCGGGCGATCAATTCCAGAAGAATGTCCAACCGCTCCTGGGGACTCGCGGCTGCGTAGAACTCATGGTCGGCTTTCTCGGCCTCCCGGAAGCTCGAGAAGACCCGCAAGGTTTTCGGCGTCTCCATCGTCTCACCCCTTTTCCCGCCCACTGCGAGTTGGTTTCTCAGGGTTTCTGGCTCGGCTGAAGCATAGCAGCCTTTGTTTAGCCAGGGCACTGGTTGAAAGGGGATGAAACGAGGATCCCACCAGTTAGAGCAAACCGATTTGCAGGCATCCTAGATATCGGGCCCTTAGTACACCTTTCCGGAAATACGGTGACGTATCGAGAGCACCGAGGCGCCGCGTCCGCAAGGCTTGCGAGCGAGGCATAGTGGGGCTCTGTTGTAGCGAGCGTAACGCCGCGGACGTGGATGCATCGGCGCTCGAATACCAGCGTATTTTTGAAAAGGTGTACT
>JAJCXR010000062.1 GCA_029263315.1 Acidobacteriota bacterium
CAAAACACTGAAAACAGGAGGTTTGACCATGTACGACACCGACCCCGCCGACCTGATCGAATTCGCAACCCGCTGGGCCGCCCTGGGAAACGCCATCACCGAACAGGTGGCACGAGTCGTCGACGATCCCGACTGCGGCAGTTGCTGGAACGAAGGCAGCGAGCACGGCGTCAACCCGGCGGCGATCGAGATGGCGTTCAACCGGCTGAGGGGGCTCAACGAGGCTCTCGACGAAGCCTTGCAAGAGTTCCTCGACAACGCCGAGTGACTACCGCCGAATCCCCGTCAACCCGAAACCAGGAGGACCCACGATGACCAACACCGCCAACCCCGCCGCCCTCTACATGGCCAACCCGTCCGAAGGGTCCCAAGGCATGCGTCAATCCCTCGACACCATCGCCCGCATTCTTGACGTCCAGCACAACGCCGAGACGTTCCCCTGGGAGACGGTCACCTACCGCGAGAGCATGACGGTGCGCTTGGCCCTGGTCGAACGCTACAAGCCGTCGACGGTCAACAAGATGCTGTCGACCCTCCGGGGAGTGCTGAAGCAAACCTGGCGGCTGGGATTGATCGACGCCGACACCTACCACCGGGCGGCGGCGGTGGAGAACGTCAGAGCTTCAAACCTGCTCAGCGGCCGGGCTCTGGATGTCGACGAGATCGGGCAGCTGTTCCAAGCCTGCGCCACCGATCAGACCGCCAAGGGCGCCCGCGACGCCGCTATCTTTGCTGTGTTCTATGGCTGCGGGCTACGACGGGGCGAGTTGGCCCAACTCGACCTCGACGACTTCGACCCTTGAAGACGGCTCGATCCTGGTGCAAGGGAAGCGACGCAAACAGCGCACCGTCTACCTGACCGACGGAGGCCGTGAGTACGTTGAGGCATGGCTCAACCATCGCGGTGACGCCGAAGGCCCGTTGTTCTGCCCAATCCGCCAGAACGGGGATATCCCCCTGAGCCGGATGCGGGGCGAATCGATTGCCTACATTCTGAGGCGGCGGCAGGAGGAAGCTGGGACCTAGGCGTTCTCGCCCCATGGCCGAGTTGGATTGGAATGGGTGGCCGAGTTCGTTGGAATAGGCACGTATACGCAGCCACTCAAACTCTAGTTGGAGGTACTCACAATGACCCAAGAACAACGAGGTCCCGTCGACGGTGCGGCTAAGCGTTCAACGCCCATAGGGCGCCAAGCACATCAATCAAGAGCCAGCTTAGGCGATTGGGATTTCGTATTTTTCAGTGTGGTTGGATGGACTTTGGCATCAGTTTTCGGAGCCGCGGCCAGGAGTTGGCTGAACAGCCGATGCCATCGATCGGCGATCTCATCCCATTGATAGGATCGCTGGGTGGCATTCCGGTAGGCAGCCTGCGCCATCTGGATGCGGTGCTCATGATCTTGGTATAGCTGTTCTAGGGCTAGCGCCACATCAGCGGGATCGACCGTGCGGCGTTCGACCTGAAGTTGATGGCTCTGATAGCGGGAGCGCGGCTCTAGCAGCGCCGCCGACCCTTCCCACAGCTCGGCGCAGGCGGAGTGCCTGGGTACGATCTGGGCCGCTCCGGTGGCGGCATGCTCGAAGCTCACAAGGCCCCAGCCCTCTCCCTCGCTGGTGTTGATCCCTACGTCGCAGGCATTGTAGAGCCGGTTGAGTTCCTCATTGCTGAGGTTGGGGTGCACACGCCGCCGGTGGGTGAGAAGAAGCCGGTCGCGGATGCCGTACTTCTCGGCCAAACCGGCCAACGACACTCCGAAATTTTCCGACGCCATATGTAGACAGAGTTTGACCCCCCTCGGCTTGCCCACGGAAAATCGAGCGAAGCCGGCGATGGTCAGCTCGATCCGCTTGCGGGCCGCGAACCGGTTGGCATTGAGGACGATGAACGAGTCCTCACCCGCTAGATCTTCACCGAAAACGATCCTTTTGGCTACCCGGCGATCTCCGAGCCCGCCGTCACCGAGCGGACGGAATATCGCAGTGTCGACGCCGTGGGGGATGACCTGGACTTCGGACCGCTCTGAGCGCGGGCTGCCATCGGTGGTTTCTCCGCTCATGGCTTTGAGCTGTCGGCGCCCGAATTCGGTGTAGGCGACCAATTTGTCGAAGGCCTGAAGAGCCTGGGGCCGAAGGCTCCCTGTCATCTCGCCGTCGATGGGCACGTAGGCCACCCGCGCCACTCGAGGAAATTTCTGCAGACACCTCGCGTACCGCAGCTGGTAATAAAGGTCGTGCAGCGTCAAGACAAGGTGCGGCCGGGTCTCCTCGATGAGGGACTTCAAGGCGCGCAGCCCCTGAGGATCGCCGGGCACCCGGTTGCCATGAATCCGCCAACCGTTCCCGTGGCTGCCACCACGAAAGTTGATCGCCAATTGGTTGACTTCGTAGCGATCAGTCAGGTGGTTCAGAATGCTCTCTGTCACCCGCGAGAAGCCTCCCGCCATGAGGCCGAAGCTCACTGCCAAGATTCGTGGTGCCATCTCACTGCACCCTGTCGCCGGTGGCTGGTCTCTGCGCAGAGCTTTGTAATTCGGTCATCTCTCTCTCCCTGTGTTGGGGTGATTTTTTCCAACGCGCTCGAAACGAGATCGTTTCACGAGTCGCCCGCCAACGGGTTCTCTTCGCCGGTGGTTTCAGCAGGATAGTGAGACGAGACCCGCGAAGTTCGCACCCTGGCCTCAAAATCTTTTTTGTGGCTGCAAGGTGCGACATCTCCCGCCGACGTCTCACTCCAATATCAGACGATGAACGAGAAACGAAGGCGAGCTCGCCGAAACATCGCACGAGGAGTCAACGATGCCGCCCACCAACAAGTCCACCAGAAAAGCGAGAACTAACGGCCCACTTGCCGATCTCGTGAGCCTGCGCCGAGAGCTCGTAGAGCGAGGTCCCTATCACTCGATTCGGGTTCTGCACGACGAGGCGCTGTTAATTTTTGCTCCAGACGGGGGCGTGGTAGGGACCGGTTTTTGCTGGCAGGTGGAGCTTGCGCGGCAAGGGCCGCGGCTGACTCTCACCCATCAGACCGAAGTGGTGGCAGCTCTGGTGCCTTGGCGGGACGGAGCTTGGAAGGGACATTGGCGCGAGCACATCAACCGCCCCGTGCTGCTGCTGCCTGGCCACCCGCCCGTTGTGGCGGCTGCTACGCGCCCGCCCGTGAACGTGAAGATCTTCGGACTCCAGCGCAGTGGCACTAACTACCTTCAATGGCTACTCGAGCACAACTTCTCGAATGTCAGGGTCCTCGTGGACCACACAGGTTGGAAGCACGGTCCGGTTCCGGACCGGATCGATTGGTCCGGCAAGGACTGGCACGATCCGGACTGGTCGTCGCCGGCCGCGGCTACTTTCGTGCTCCGGCGGCTCGAGGAGCTTGGTCCCGCCGGTATTGCGCAGCTGGAACAGGAATACAGCAGCCAGCGCCTTACTCAAGTATTCATCTTCAAGAATCCCTATGCCTGGTGCCACAGCTATGCTCGCTATAGAGGCATGCCGCTCTTGCCCGTGGCGTCCGAGACCGTTCGGCTGTGGTGTGATCGCAATCGGCAATGGCATAGCTTTGCCGAAAACCATACGGACCGCTCTCTTTTCATCGCGTACGAGGACCTGCTGGCGAGACCAACAATGGTGCTCGCGCACGTTCGGGGTCTGGGCCTCGAGAGGCTGTCCGGCCCATGGAGAGACGTCCGCCGAACGATGACGCCTCTGGGAGTGCCCTCAGTCAAGGACTTCGACCGCGGCTACTACCTGAGACGCTGCTATCTGCGCAATTACGACCCCGAGAATCTGGCGTATGTCCGCCGGCTCCTACCGCCTGGCTTGATGCGCAAGCTCGGATATGACCGAGAGGGAAATCGGCTTGCACCTGTAGCTCGTGGCCCCCCTGGGCCTCGGCTTGACTATGCCAACACGGTGCAGCAACACGCAACAGACGATCAACTGAAGTCTTAAATTTCACAAAAGGACGAGAAAAATGGCTAACCACATTCCCGGCGCGACGTTCCTCGGAATGTCATTCGACACCCACCAGACCTACGACAGCGGAGCGGGCATGCATCAAATGTTCACACAAGAATGGAAAGACGACATCTGGACGGACCAGGATGCCGGTATTGATTACAATCTGCCCGAGAACGCGAATTTCGACGACACGGCAGTGGAGACCACTGGCAGCTTATATTCCTACAAGGACAAGACATCCTTTGAAGAGTCTTTCAGCGGCAAGGCCAAAATCTCGGCCAACTATGGTAACTTTAGCGGCCAGTTCTCAGCTTCGTTCAGCGGCACTACCAAAAGCGATGATGAGTATCAGTATGCGATGTGGCAGACTAGGTCCCAGTTCTGGAAGCTCGACATGAACGATCAGTCGGAGCAAGCACTGGCCCAATATGTAAAAGATGATCCAAGATTTCTGAGTCTCCCAGATACCTACAACGCCGAGACCCGTGATACCTTCTTCCGCTTCTTCGACTATTTCGGGGCCTACTATGTCGTCTCCGTGACGGTGGGTGGCCGCCTCTACTATTCCTGCAGCGTCGACAAGTCCTACCAGTACTCCTCGCAGGAGATCGATACGAAGTTCAGAGCGGAATACAATGCGCTGTTCAATTCAGCCAAAGCCGAAGCCGAGGCCGAGTGGGAAAAGGTCGGTGAGGAATGGGTGGAGAACCGGGCCGTAACGGTGGAGACCATCGGTGGCAACACGGCCATGCTCTCCGCTCTTGCTCCCGACTACGGCGACAGTCTCAGCGACGCTTTCACCGACTGGAACGAGTCGACACGGACGACGCCGGCAGTCGTCGACCTGAACCTCAAGTCGATGGCGAACCTCTTCACAGGCGCCAAGTTCGACGCGATGGAGGAAGCGATCAAGGCCTGGGAAGCGACCAGGATCATCATCCTGTCCAAGTCCGAGGCTTGTTCGATCACTATGGGCCAATCTAAATGGGTGGCGCCCCTCCTCCAGAGCGACCCCTCGCTCGGCTTTCAGCTGGCGGCGATCAACCGAGCGGATCTGACCATGGATTTTGTGAATGCCTACGTCACGCCGTGGTACATTGGTGAGATCCCTGAATATGAGCAAGCCCTGGAGGACATCGCTGCCTACCGAAGGGAGGAATACTGGATTGTTTTTGCCACCTGGTCGCAGCTCGGATACACCGTCCCGACACCCGATTTCTATGATTTCCTGGTCGACTGTGGAGCCGGGCAGGGGCTCGATGCCTGGATTTCGGCCGACGAGGTGAATCATCAGGTTGATCATGAAGGGGTCTATCCGAATGGAATCTACATCGATTATTGCGAGGTATTTAGCTGCAACTACGTGCTTCTCGGCATCCCGGGAGCTGGAAAGGGCTGGGCAGCTGCCAATGGCCTTGAGAGCTTCGCGCGCGCGGGTAGCTGCGACACTGGAGAACATCAACAAACTCTCCCCGGGGGTGTCCTGCCGGCTCCCGCCGCCACGGTGGTGGAGAATGTCTCCTATCAACTCGACGACTCCTTTGCCACCGCGGATGGCCGGATGGGTCCGTCGTATCGTGAGTACGCTGGGCGGCAATAGGCTGAGAACTCGGTATCAGCCCAAGTGACCCTTGGGACTTGGGCGGGGTGGTAGCAAGTCGCGGCTTGCGTTCTTCCCGCCCGGGTCATCGGCCCCGCCCCCACCGCTGCCTTAGCTATTGCTTGCCCTCAGTCCCGCCGACTGGCCTGGCATCCATAGCGCCACCGCTTTCTGCGACGCTGGCTCGTCCGAGAGAGACCGATTGCCTCGGTACCGGTGTTCGAACATCGAGCCCGACCAGCCGTGTAACTTGCCGACTTCCTTCGACAGGTTGCCGTTCAGATGACCCATGAAGTCGACCAACTGGCGGCTGTCGTCGGCCGACAGTCATCCGGCTCAAGGCCGCTGGTTTGTCGAGTAGGCTCGGGGGCGTTGCCGCCCCCGGACCCCTCTAAGAACCGTGCTTATGTAGAGCGTTGAGTAATGGGGAGTGCTCTGATTTGCGGTACCTCCTTTTCGACGTTTGATGGCTCATTCACTCCAGTGAATCTCTCGTCTCTTCGCCAATCGAAAAATAACGAAAAAAATCTTGGAATCGAAAATTTTCGTTAAATTGGATTCTGTCTAAGCTCTTTGTAGACAGTTGCTTAAGCTCTAAATAGCCGCTATTGCGCATAATTTTATGCGTAGTGATTTTTCGCTATTTTTCGATTCGGGGGCCTTGGGCCAGAAAAGGCGCCGAATTAATGGCCCAAGCATTGGCCCTGATGAGTACGCAGAAACAGGACCCCCGAGATGACGATCCGCCTGTTCCACCCCGGCTCGAAGGCTGATTGGGTCATGACGCCGTCCACCGGCTCGAACTGGGGAGGCCATCCCAACCGATCTACCAGGACTTATGCGCAGCTGCCCACAAGTCCTGGAAAGTGGGGGACCGGGTCAAGCGCCGCCTGCTGAATGGTGCCCTACGCCTGGATATCGAAGAAATAGGTGGGTCGGGAACTGGTGAGTGGTTCGTCTGGGTGATCGATTCCGAACGGGTCGAAGGCCTGGTGCTGAACGGCGGGCTCCCGGCCCTGCTCGCCAACTTCGAGATTCTGATGGCCGAGCGGAAGATACCGCCCGGGCGGGGGCTTGGCCTGCCGTTTGATGGACGCTGGCTACAACGGTCCTGGAGCGCGAGCCCCGTCTCCCGTTTGCACTGCACGCAGACCAGGCGTCCGTCGGGGGCGGTGGCCCGTCCGTCCGAGCCACCGTCGCTGCCAGCGGCCCCCAGATGTCGCGTCGAGTAGCCCTCGGCATGCAGCAGGGCGAGGCAAAGCTCTTCGAATTCCCTCGGTGATAGCTCATCGAAACGCAATGCCATGGTGCCTCCAGATCAGAGAATGAGTGCACGTGCACGCAAGGATATACGCTTGGCTGGCTCCAATGCCTGTCTAGGTTGAATTGAAGTTGGCGAGATCGGGGGAAGGGTCTCGGCCACTGGCGACGCCTTGCGGTTTCTCAGCCAGGCGTCTCAGGCTGGTTCTCCACGCCGTTCACCTCCAGGCTCCTCCCTGCTACCTCCAAGCCCGTTCGGCCCTTCACGGGACAGCCAGGGGCTCTCCCGTGCCTTCAGACACCCAAACGGCCACCACCCGCCAGCTTGAGACCGATGTAGAGGTGACAGGACGTGACGCGCGCGGCGTCGCGACCATCTGTGACCACTTATGGCCGAGCGTCACGTTTTGTGACGCTACCGTCACGTTTCGTGACGCTGCCGCAACCTAGACTTGGATTCCCATTCTCTTCGACAGCACTCTTGCTCTGCCTCTGCATCGGTCGATGGGTGTCGACTGGGTGTCGACTTGTGTCGGCTAGGCCGTAGCATCGATGCTCTCTCTACCCAGTCAGATCGATCAACCGCTCCGCCTCCGGCAAACCACACGCAAACGCATGAAGCTCCGGCCTGCTCTGACGCAACATCTCAACCTCGGGCAAGGCAACCACCACTTCCGAGTTCACAAGGTCCACGAGATCACCCTTCCACCACTTGGCATAGTGCGGCGTGTCAGGATGCTTGGTCCTGTGAGCCAGTCTCCGCTCGAGGATCTTGATCCGCTCGACCCACTCCCAACGTTCGTGGGGTGGCTTGTCGTCGAGGAGGCGAAGTAGCGCTTGGTTGGTGAGCGCTTCACTGCCGCCCCGGGTTTGGATCAGTCGGGGGATGGCATAGGCACGGGCCAGGTCGGCATCTTCGGGTAGGTCTCTGAGGGGACGCTGGAGCGCTTCGGCCATGGCGAAGCGCAGCCACTTGCGAAGGGCAGGCAGGACAGCATGCCCCAGGGTGCTCGACGGAATCGTCCCCTCCAGGGCCTGCCAGCTCTTGTCGCACCTGGGGCAGTGGTCTTCAGGAATCTCGGTGTCTTGACGGATGGCCCGCACCACGGCGTTGATGCGGTCTTGGCAGGTTTGGCATGTCCCGGGTTGCCCTGCCATTCCCTT
>JAJCXR010000063.1 GCA_029263315.1 Acidobacteriota bacterium
CTGCGCTCCCGGGTCGGGCGGACCAGGCTACGGACACCGGCCCCGCTGGGGCCACAGAAGTTTTTCTTCTCTTTCTTTGACCCTGAAAGGGTACTCCCTAGGAGACCAGGGTCAGGAGCGTAGCGACGCCACCCTGGGAGCGACGCCACCCTGGGAGCGACACCACCCTGGGAGCGACACCACCCTGGGAGCAACGCCAACCTGGGAGCAACGCCAACCTGGGAGCAACATCACCCCGGGGGCGACACCACCCCGGGAGCAACACCACCCCGGGAGCGACGCCACCCCGGGGAGCGATGCAGTCCTAGGGATTGACCTGGCGTACCGCGGAGCTCCCCTGCCTTCAAAGACCCGATTTATTGATTCGACGAAGAGCCACCAAACGCTGACCCGAGATAATTACGAATCCGCCATCTCGCGAAACGCTGCATGGTAGTGGATATCCCCGGAAGCATCCTTCAAATAGCCGGGCACCAGCTCCAGCACCATAAAGACCTCCTCCGGCACTTCGAATTCACAGCCGAGACCAAAACGCACCGACGGCACAAAGCCGAACCGCGGGTAATACTCCGCGTGCCCCAACACCACCACCGCACCGACCCCCAAGGCCCGGCAATGATCGAGCCCGGCGTGGACCAAAGCCCCGCCGATGCCTTGTTTCTGGCGCCGGGGCACGACGGCCATGGGGGCGAGCCCCATCAGTTGTAGATCGGCATGGCCCGGCAAGGTGACCGGTGTGAACAGGATATGCCCGACAATTTGCCCGGCTTCGTCGGCCACCAGGGAGACGATCGGAGCCGCTCGCTGGCGCAAGGCATCGACTAAATCTGCCTCCCCGTGGTCTTCGAAGGCAGCCGCCAGCAGCGAGTGGACGGCCCCCCAATCGGCTTCGGTCTCACCGCGAATTTCGATCACGCCGGCTGCGCCTCGCAGTAGCTCTTGACGGCGTCCATGTCGGCTTCCACCGCCTTGACCACCATGCCTCGAATGAGGGTATTGGTCACCTTCGACAGCAGCTTGTAGGCCCTGGCATCCATCGTCATGGTGAGCACCGTCTTACCGTCCTGCGGGGCGACCTCGAAAAGGGAATCCCACACCGTGCCGTGGGTGTCGGAGACGCAGCGTATGCGCCGATTGGTTTCGAGCTCCGTCACCTCGATTTCCGTTGTCGCCTGGTGTCCCTTGACGACGCGGGTTTCTCGGAAACGGGTGCCGACCCCCGACTGTACGTCCGACAGGATCTCGACTTCGACGATATGGGGCACGGCCTGAGAATATTTGCCAATGTCAGCGATCGTCTCGAAGACCCTTTCGAGAGGAGCGTCGATGGTGAGCTGCGAGGTGATGGTCTGCATGGGGCTTTTCTCCTCGGTTTGATCTTCCCTCGCCGGCCCTCCCGGGACCACCGAGGTCTGTTCGCTCTTTCTTTGACCCTGAAAGGGTATTCCCTAGGAGACCGGGGTCAGGAGCGTAGCGACGCCACCCCGGGAACGACGCCACCCGGGGATGGGCACCATCACAAAGACGCCGCGGCAGCCCGCGCGTCCCCCGTTTCTCCCACATCACCAGCCCAGGGGCAGAGATCGTCCGCCGTCAGTAGACTTCGTCGTGGGTTCCTATTTCAATCAGAAAGATAGAGTCGGGCGCCTCGTCATCCTCCTTGAGGAGCTCGAAGATGATCCGTAGATCGTAGCCTGCTGAACATGCCCAGGAGCCTTCGAGCTTCCCCTTCAGCTTGTGAGTCGCCAGGCTGGAGGCGAAAGGATCGGCCGCCAAGAGCCTCAGCGTACGGGCGATGGAGTCGCGGCGCTTGGGAGACCTCTTGACGGCTCACTTGAATGCGCGCTTGAACGACGGTCCCCAGACGAGCTCCCCCAATCGCTCAGCTCGCTCATCAGGTCGTCGACTGAGCCGCGGGTCACCTCTCCACGGTCATACTCGCTTCGGGCTTCGGCGATTCGGTCGGCAAGGGCGCCGCGATGGCGCTCGCGCCTCCGACGCCGGATGATTTGTAGCAGCTCATCCTGCTGCGGTTCGGGTAGCGACTCGACTATCTCCAGGGCGTCGTGGAATCCCACGGTCTTTGCAACATCCACTTGCTCGACCTCCTCGTGGACTTTCAGGAACCGGCTCGTGGGTGATCCTGCCCACCCGCCTTAGTGAGCCTACCACGGCGTCTTTCAGGGCGAAGACCATCACAAAGACGCCGCAGCAGCTCGCGCGTTCCCCGTCCACCCCACATCACCAGCTCCGTCGACCGACGGCAACTCGATCAACCGCCCCCTCTCCTCCAATGATCGGGCCGCCGCTTCGAGCACGGTGAGCACACGGCCCCCACAGCGGGCATCGGTTTGGGGTCGATGGCCGTCGCCGACGCAGTCCACAAAATGGGCGATCTCGGTGCCCAGGGGCTCGGCGGCGTCGCAGGGCAGCACGGTCATGCCGTCGTCGCGGTAACGGACTCGCGGCGGGCCACCCGGGACGGAGTCGTCGAGGGCGAAGCCCTTGTCGTAGAGGCTGACCTTGCCCTCGGTTTTGGTGTCGTCGTAGGCGACCATGCGGCGGCTGCCTCCGATGTGGATGCGCCGTACTTTGACCGGTGCCACCCAGCTGACGTGCAGATGGGCGATCATCGAGCCGGGATAGAAGAGGGTGAGGAAGGCGAGGTTATGGTTTTGATCGGCCAGGTGCCTGGCACCGGTGGCGGAGACGGCCACCGGTGGCACATCGAGCAGGTAGTCGAGGATCGACAGGTCGTGCACGGCGAGGTCCCACAGCACGTTGACGTCCGACTGGAAGACCCCGAGGTTGGCCCTGACGGAGTCGTAGTAGAGCACTTCTCCGAGATCGCCGGCGGAGATCAGTTGCTGGATGCGGCGCACCGCGCCCGAGTAGACGAAGGTGTGGCCCACCATCAAAGTCAGGTGGCGTTTGGCGGCTTCTTCGTCGAGGCGCTGGGCCTGCTCTGAGGACGTCGCCAGGGGTTTTGCCACCAGCACGTGTTTGCCGGCCCGCAGACTTTCCAGGGCGACGGGGAAATGGGTGCCGGCGGGGGTGGCCACCACCACGGCATCGACGTGGGGATCGGCGATCAAGTCCCGGTAATCGGTGTGGGCCCGGACCTGCGGATCCCCCTGCTGCACGACATCGAGTCGCTGCGCTGAGAGATCACAGACGTGCACCACGCGGGCGCCGTCTGCGGAGGCGAAGTTGCGAATCAGATGGGATCCCCAGTAGCCGCAGCCGACGACGCCGACACCGATCACGTTTTGCCCCTGAGCCGTGCCGGGACTCCGGCGACGATCTCCGACGCCGCGACGTCGCGGGTGACGACGGCACCGGCTCCGATCAAGGCCGTTTCGCCGATCGTCACGCCGCACAGGATGACGGCGCCGCTGCCGATGGAGGCGCCACGCCGCACCCGGGTCGGTACGACGCTCCAGTCGTCCTCATCTTGCAACTGCCCGTCCGCCGTGGTGGCTCGAGGGTACTTGTCGTTGGTGAAGACAACACCATGGCCGACAAAAACTTCGTCCTCGATCGACACCCCTTCGCAAATGAAGGTGTGCGACGAAATCTTGCAGCGGGCGCCCACCATGACGCCTTTCTGGATCTCGACAAAGGCGCCGATCTTGGTCTCGTTGCCGATTCGGCAACCGTAGAGATTGACCAAATCCGGCTGCGGTATCACGACTCCGGGGCCAAGGATGACGTCGTCTGCTATCGGCATGTTGTTGGGCTCATCCTGTCTATGCGGTCGACCTAAAATCTGGCACGTCAGCCTGGCCCGTCGGCCTGGCCCGTCAGCTAGCTCAATTTCTCTGAAATGATGCGCAGTATACCGGAAGCCTGGTCGCCCACAAACCACGGCGGGCCCGCTCTACGGCTTTCCGAAGGGGGTAGCTCGAGCTTGGAAGGCGATCCGTAGAATGCATCTGGTATATGCTGAGGTGGCCGTCAAGGACTCAAAAGGTGACCGAGGAGCCCCCAATGGGGGCCGACAGCCGATTTCGAAACGTGTTCCTGACTATGGATCTGATCTCCGTCATCCTCCCCGCCTACAACGGCGAAGCCACCATCGCCGAGACGCTGCGCTCGGTGCTGGCGCAGACCCATCACCACCTCGAAGTGCTGGTCATCGACGACGGCTCGAGCGATCACACAGCGGCGATCGTCGAAGCTTTCCCCGATCCCCGCGTCAGGCTGCACCGCTTCGCCAACCGCGGCGCTCCGGTGAGCCGCAACCGAGGTATCCGCGAGGCGGCGGGCCGCTACCTCTCCTTCATCGACGCCGACGATCTGTGGAGCCCGGACAAGCTGGAGAAGCAGCTGGCCGCCCTGGAACGGGAGCCGCAGGCGGGGGTGGCCTACAGCTTCACCGTCTACATCGACGCAGCCGGTGAGCTGCTGCGCCGCGGTTTCCACGAACCCATCTCCGGCAATGTCCTGCGGCAGCTGTGTGTGCGCTTTTTCCTGCAAAACGGTTCCAACGCCCTGGTACGCCGCGAGGTCTTCGAGCGTATCGGCCGCTTCGACAAAAGCTTCGAGGTCTGCGACGACTACGACTTCTACCTGCGGGCCGCCGAGCACTTTCAGTTCGCCCTGGTGGCGGAGGATCAAATCTTCTACCGGGTGCGCAGCGGCTCCCTCAGCACACAACCGCACAAGATGCGACGGGGCAGTCATCGGGCGATCCATGCGGCGGTGCAACGCTCGCCGGAGCTGCGTCCCCTGCTGCGGGAGGCCATCGCGGTGACCGACGGCTACGTCATAGGCAAGGCGTTGCAGAATCCTCGGGAGTGGCGCAACATCGCCCTCTGCGCCAGCTGCCTGGTCAGCCATGTGCGGGCCGGGCGGGCCGGTTTGCGTCTCCTCCTGGCGCGGCGCGACCGCGCCGGCTACTGGTTGAAACGCATCGCCTCTTGGCTGTTGACGGCACGGCGACTGGAAACCCCATGACCATTTCAGTGGTCATTCCAGTGCACGACGATGCCGAGCATCTGGCGGTTTGCCTGGGCTCGATCTTCGCCAAAGCGTCGACCCCGACGGATGAGCCGCTGCAAGTGGTGGTGGTCGACGACGGCTCCGGCGATCGGCCGGAGGAGGTGGCGGAGCGCTACCCCGTCGAGCTGGTGCGCCTCAACCGTTGCCGAGGCGCGGCCCATGCCCGCAACGTGGGGGTACGCCATGCCCGGGGCGAGGTCGTCCTGTTCACCGACGCCGACTGCGAGGTGATGGCGGATTGGGCGCCACGTTTCAGCGACGCCCTACGACGCGCCCACGCCGAGAACCCGGCGGTGGTGGCGCTCAGCGGCAAAGTCGACTCGGCGGCGGGCTGGGTCGAAAAGGGTCATGCCTACGCCGGCTACGCCTACGTCCAGGGGGGAGCCGAACGGCCGACGGAGTGTTTCAATACCGCCTGCGCGGCGATCTTTCGGCCTACCTTCGAGCGACTGGAGGGATTCACCGAAGAGCTCAAGGCCCACGAGGATCACGACTTCGGCTTGCGTCTGAAGGCAGGGGGGCACCGCACCCGCTTCGTGCCGGAGATCGAAGTCTTTCATCGCCATGGCATCCACAGCTGGCGTCAAATGCTGAGCAAGCACTATCGGTGGGGCCTCGCCGCCGGTCTCAAGATCGAGCGCTGGCACCCGCAGCGCCTCGGCCGTTTCCTGGCCTTGCTGCGCAATCCCCTCAGCCACTTCCTGCTGATCGTGCCCCTGGCCTTGCTGACCACTGGCAAAATCGTCCGCCACCTGCTGCCCATCGATCGACGGGTGCTGCTCTACTCGCCGACGATCCTATTGTCGAAGCTGGCATTTCGTTGGGGCTGCTTCCGAGAGCGCAACGCCTGAGGAGGGCCCGACCATGACGATGACCACAAGATCTGCGGCCAAAGCTGCCGGCGAGGGGGCGATCGATCCCGAAGCCTGGAAGCGGCAGGACCGTCGCTACCACGGGCGGCGGGAGATCGCCGCCAGCTACGACCGTCGGGTGAGCCGCTTCTATCACCTGGATCACCGCCACTACACCCTCGACCCGTGGGCTCGCCGTCTCGCGGCGGCGGGGGCCCGGCGAGTGCTCGACTTCGGCTGCGGCACCGGTATCGCAACGCTGCAATACCTGGCCCTCGGCTTCAAGGTCATTTCCCTCGACGCCTCCCTGGCCATGGTCGCCGAGCTCCGTGCCAAGGCTCGGGACTGCGGCACCACGGTGTATGGCGTCGTGGCGGACGGCGAGTGCCTACCCTTTCGCGACGGCGCCTTCGACGCCGTCGTCTGCACCGGCGTGTTGCATCACATGCCGAGAATAGGACCCGCCGTCCGCGATCAGGCGAGGGTCCTCGCGGAGGCCGGCCAGCTGTTCATCTCCGAGCCCTATGGTCACCGCCCCTGGTTTTCGCAGCCGGGGCATCTGCTCTTCAGCCTGGCCAAATGGCTGCGGGATCAGCTGCGGGCTCGGCTGCGGATGGAGCCACCGGGGGCCCGCGAGCGTCCCCTCGGCCGCCGCGAGGTGGCGGAGGCCCGCGCCGCCCTCGAGGCGGCCGGCATGCCCCATGAGGTCATTTGCTTCGCCTATTGGCCCTACGCCTGTGGCTACTTGCCGGAGTCGATCGCCCGGCCGCTGATGCAACTCCTCGACCGCCTCAAATCCACTGAACGGGGCGACGCGGTGCGCATCGAAGCCCGGCGACCAACCAAGGGTTTTCCCCCAGAGGCCCGAGCATGATCGATATCTCGCTGATCACCGTCAGCACCGATGAAGCGGACGACCTCGCCAAGTGCTTGGCTTCCATCTACCAAGAAGAGCACGCCTTCAGCTACGAGGTGCTGGTGGTCGACAACGCCTCCACCGACGGCACCCGCGAGCTGCTCGAGCGCTATCCTGCGGTCCGCGTGATCACCACCCCTGAGCGCATGGGCTACATCGAGAACAACAACCTGGCCATCGCCCAGGCCGGCGGTCGCTACTTGCTGACCATGAATGCCGACGTGGTGCTCCAGCCCGGCACACTGGCCTACATGTTGGACTTCATGGACAAGCACCCCGACGCAGCCATGGGGGCTTGCCGCTTGATGTTCGAGGACGGCAGCCTACAGCTCACCTGTCGGCGCTTTCCCAATCCACTGATCTACCTCAGTCGATTGCCGCATTTCCTGGGCTGGATTCCCGGTCTCAAGCGTCTGGCCGACAACAGGGTGGCGCGCAGTTATGTTTTGGGCGACTACGATCACCGGACAACTCGCACCGTCGATTGGTCGATTTCCGCCTTCTTCATGATGCGGCGCTCGGTGGTCGAAAAAATCGGACCTTTTTCCGATGACTTGCGGCAACCCTTCTACCTGGAGGATGTGGACTGGTGCTTTCGGGCCCATGTGGCCGGTTACCGGGTGTACTATGTACCAGAAGTTTGGGCAACCCACCTCTATCGCCAATCGAGCGTGCGGGGACTCAACCGACTGAGCTTCGTGCACTTGGCCAACATCCTGATTTTCTTCCGCAACAACGGCTGGCCCATGCTGCTCGGCAAACACAGGAGACACCGATGATGCGAGTCCTCCTACTCAACTCCCCGTGGATCAATACCGAGGGGGAATACTGCGTCAAGGCCGGTACGCGGTGGGCGGCGGTGCGTCGCAAGGACCGCTCCTTGCAGTACTTTCCCTTTCCCTACTTCATGGCCTCCACCAAGGCGTTTCTTCTGAAGGCGGGTTTCGAGGCCCATATCTACGATGCGGTGGCCGAGGAATGGTCGAAGGAGGAGTGCCTGCAGCAGGTGGAGGCATTGGCCCCCGATTTGCTGGTCATCGAAGCCTTTACGCCGTCCATCGCGGTGGACCTGGAATTCGCCCGTGCCGCCAAGGAACGCACCGGTTGTCTGAACGCCTTCTGCGGCGCCCATCCCACGGCCTTGCCGGAGGGCATGCTGGAGCACGAGCACATCGACTTCGTGCTGATGCGGGAGTATGACTTTCCGCTCCGCGACCTCTGCCAACGGCTGGCCTCCGGGCACAGGGACTTCGCCGCCGTCGGTGGCCTGGCTTTCCGCGACGACGAAGGCCAGTATCAGCTCACCGCGCCCCGTAATGACAAATTCGACTACGACGAGATGCCCTTGCCGCTGTATGACGAGCTGCCGATGCTCAAATACACCGAGCCGTTGTCGAAGTTCTATCCCACGGCCCGTGTCGTCACCTCCCGCGGCTGTCCCCACAACTGCTCCTTCTGCATCGAGCCCCTGGTGGCCGGACGCAACTATCGTCAGCGCTCGATTCCCAAGGTGATGGAGGAAATCCGCGGCCTGCAAGAACGTTTTGGAGTCCGCGAGATCTACTTCGACGACGCCATCTTGACCATCCCGCGGACCAAGAAGATCGCCCATGGTTTGATCGAGCACGGTGTCGACGTGGCCTGGACGGCCTGGGTCGATTGGCGCATCGGCCTCGATGATCTGAAGTTGCTCAGGGACAGCGGCTGCGTCGGTATCAAGTTCGGTGTCGAGTCGTCGAGCGAGCTGATCCGCACCAACGTCGGCAAGGGCAAGCTGGTCAAGTTGGAGCAGATCCGCGAAGCGGTCGGCAACTGCAAACGCCTCGGGGTGCTGGCCCACGGCTCCTTCCTGGTGGGAGGACCCGGCGAAACCCGGGAAACCCTGCAACAGACCATCGATCTGTGCTTCGACCTCGACCTCGACTCCAGCCAATGGAGCATCGCCACGCCGCTGCCCGGCACCCCGTTTTACCAACAGGCCAAGGACGAGGGCTGGCTGGTGACCGACGATTGGTCGCAGTATGACCCCCTGAGCTCTTGTGTCCTGCAATATGAAGAATGCACGCCGCAGGACATCGTCGCCGGAATGCATCAGGTGCGACGCCGCAAGGCCAAGCAGATGTTGACCGATCCGCGCAAGATGGCCACCTATCTGTGGAAGACCTTTCGGCTCATGGGTCCACGCACCTTCGTCCGTGACTGTCTTCAGAAAGCGCGCTTCGTCGCTTCCAACATGGGGGCCCGGGGATGATGCAAGCCCTCAAGGGCTTTCGTTTCATGCTGGCCTCCCGCGGCTGGCGACGGGGCTTGCGACGGGCTTGGTTGATTTGGCGTCGCTTCGGTTTCACCCACCGCCGCATGGTGCGCCACCTGCGCAGTCTGCTCGAGGTGCTCGAGCGGCACGACGCCAAGGCCACCCTCTTTGTGCCCGCCACCGTGTTGGCGGACCACCGCCGGGCCCTCGAAGCCTTCCGGGTGCCGAGCCTGGAGTGGGGCGTGCATTCCGACTACCACACGGACCTGTCGCGCATGGACGGGTTGGAGCAGGCAGGCCATATCGCCAACGCGGTGGCGCTCTTCGATGCCGCCGAGTGGCCCTTTGTCGGTTTTCGGGCCCCCTACCTCAAGACCCACCCTCAAACGGCGGCGGTGCTCACCGCCAGCGGACGATTTGTTTACGACAGCAGCCCCTGCGTGCTGCGCGACGACATCTACGGTGCGGACGAGCCGTCTTACGGCTTCACCATGGGCTTCTATCGTCCCCGGCTAGGCTCTGAGGGGCCGACGGAGGTGACGGCCGAGGGGGAGGCCGAGGGAAAGACTCTGGTCCGCATTCCGGTGTCCCTGCCCGACGACGACATCTTGATCGACCGGGACCGCCGCAGCCCCCAGCAGGTGCTCGCCGTGTGGAGCGCCATGCTGCGGCGCTCCCACCAGCTCGGGGAGATTTTTGTGCTCCAGCTGCACCCGGAACGGGCCAGCGAGCTGGCGGGGGTCCTGACCGAGCTGCTCGCCCAGGCCCGGCAGCAGACACCGCCGGTGTGGATCGCCACCTTGGCGGAGGTGGCCGAACGGGCCAAGGGAGGCGCCGACGGTAGGCCGGACCCCGGTTGGCCGGCCCCGTACCAAAGCGCCTTCTGCGTCACCGGTGACCTCGACGCCATGGCGATCCGCGACTTCGTCAAGAGGCTGCGGACGTGGTAGAAGGGTCCGCCCGACGCCAGCCACGCCAGCCACGGCCGCTGCTCTGGCGACGGCTCCAACGACTGCTCAAGAAGCTCATCGACTACCTCGGGGCGGGATTCCTGCTCGTTCTCACCTTGCCTCTGTGGGTGATCGTCGCCCTGGCGGTGCGGTGGACCTCGCCGGGGCCAGCCCTGTTTCGACAGGAACGTCTGGGCAAGAATCAGCACCCCTTCATCATGTACAAGTTCCGCTCCATGGTGCACCGGGCGCCGGAGGAGCCACACCGCGCCTACATCGCCCAATTGTTGGCCGACGAGCCGACGCCGGACGACGATACGCAGCGCCGGCAAGGGCTCTACAAGCTGGACGCCGACCCGCGGATCACGCCGATCGGCAACTTTCTACGCCAGTCCAGCCTCGACGAGCTGCCCCAGTTACTCAACGTCTTGCGCGGTGAGGCCAGCCTGGTGGGGCCGCGGCCGGTGCTCGCCTACGAGGTGGAGCACTACACAGCGGAGATGCTCGAGCGCTTCGAGGTCGAGCCCGGCATCACCGGCCTGTGGCAAGTCAGTGGCCGATCGTCGTTGAGCTATCGGCAGATGGTGGCCCTCGATGTCGACTACGTACGGCGTTGGTCCCTGCTGCTCGACGTCAAGATCCTGGTGGCCACCGTCGGTGTGGTGCTCTGGGGCCGGGGGCGAGCCCGTTGAAGCGGTCCGTCGGCCCGCGGAGCGGTTGAGCGTGCGTCTCCTCTTTGGTCTCGTCCTGCTGTTGGCGCCGATCACCCGCTTTCCGGGTTTCTTTCATCTCGTGGCCCCGGTCAAAACCACGGTCGCCATTCTGGCCTTGGGGTCCTGGTGGGTCCGCCGCGGGGCTCGACGGCGGCGTGATGGAGAGGGGATCGGGCTTGAGGGCGGCGGGGGCCACGGGCATTGGCCTCAACCGGTGCGCCATCTATCGCTGGTATTCATCGCCCTGGTGCTTTGGACGGGCCTCACCGCCTGGGTATCGACGGCCGGGGCGAGCCAGGGAATCGACCTGCTGCTGGCCCACCTGCTGGTTGCCGCCTTCTTCTACCCCTTCTTCGCCTTGGCCTCCTCGGAGGGCCCGGCAGGTCGGCAGATGCTGTGGGTCCTGATCGCTACAGCCGCCGCCATCGCCGCCTTGGCAATCCTGCAATATGTCGTCGCGCAGTTTGGCGTCCTGCCGTTCTTGGTGGATCTGATTATCCCCAAGCTCGATCGCGATTTGCTGGCCACCGCAGGCGCCGAGGCGCTGCCGGCGTGGGGCTACCGCAGTTGGGGCACCTTCCACCACCCGAACCTCCTGGGCATCTTTCTCGCCCTGGTTTTTCCGCTCGCCGTCGCCCTGCTGCCGACCACCAAAACCCGCCTCGGCCGCTGTTTTGCATTGTCGGCCGTCCTCTCGATTGCCGGCGGCATCTTCTGCTCCGGCTCCCGCGGTGCCTGGTTGAACGTGGCGGTCGGGATCGCCTTTTTGCTTCTACTGCAGGCGCGACGCATCCCGAAGGCTTGGTGGTTGGCGGCAGCGACGGCGTTGCCCCTGGCGGCTTTGATGCTGCGAGACGAGATACGGCTGTACTTTCGCCTCGGCTCCCTGTTGTCGAACCGCGACATCATCTGGCGCACTACTTGGGCATTGATTGCCGAGCGCCCCGTCTTCGGATGGGGGCCGGGGACGTTTTCGCGTACCTATCTCGATCGTTTCGACTTCCCTTCCTACGTCGAACGGGGAACGGCCCGGCGCGAGCTCGAGTCCCTGGGCCGCATCGACCTTCTCGACCATTGGCATGCCCACAATCTTTGGCTGCACTACGGCGCGGAAATGGGGTGGCTCGGCGCCCTCCTGGTGCTACTGATCTTCCTGGCATTCCTGCGGTCGGTTGCGACATCCGGCATGTGGCGTAGGGATCTGGACACCCGGGGTCTGGTGGCGGCGGGATGCTCGGCGGCGGTGGTAGGAAACCTGGTACACAGCTGCCTGGAGACGACGACCAACGTCGCCTACCCAGCCATCGGCATTCCCTTCGTCTTGGTGCTCGCCACCGGACTGGCGTCGATGGGGCGGCGCCACGGGGCGCCATGACACCACCCCTGTGGCAACGGGCGGTGCTGCTCAAGAACAGCGTGGCGATCCTGGGGGCTCGGGTGGTCATTCCCCTGTCGTTTTTTGCCCTGTCGATCGTCGTCGCCAGGCTGCTCGGGCCGGAGGCTCTGGGCCACTACGCGATTCTCATGAGCCTCTACGCCATCTTCTCCCTGTTGAGCAGCATGGGTCTCGAGAACCTGATCCTGCGCGACGTTTCCCGGCAGCCGGAGAAGGCGGGGGCCTATTGCTCCCACGCCCTGGTGCTGGGGGCTGTGTCGTCTTTGGTCTGCGCCCTGCTGATGCTCGGCACCTCCCACGCCCTGGGCCACGACGTCGCCATCCGGCAGCATTTGCCGTGGTTGTCTTTGGTGTTCCTGCCGGGGTTCGTCAATATCATCGCCGAGCTGGTTTTCATCGCCCGCCACCGGGCCGACCTGGCCTTCGCCCTCGCCTTGACGCGGGAAGGCTCGATGGTGCTGCTCAGTATCTTGTGGCTGCTCCAAGGGCACGGCTTGCGGGGTGTTCTTTGGGCGCTGATCCTCTCCCGCCTCCTCGGCGCCGCTCTCGCCATGATCTTGTTCAAAGCCCTGGGGGTGAAGCTTTCGCGACGCCTGCAACCGGAGTTCCTCAAGCGCCTGCTGGTGCTGATCCCCCCGTTTCTGCTGATCAATGTGCTGTCGAATGTTTTGCTCGAAATCGATATCCTGATTCTGTCGAGCCTCGTCCCGGCCCCCGAGGTGGGCCTCTACATGGTCGCCAAGAAGCTGGTACGGGCGAGCTTTCTGCTGACCTTCAGCGTCGTCACGGCCCTCTTTCCCGACATCTCGCAAGCCTTCCAGAGATCGGACCGACGCTTCGAAGGGCTCTTCAAGGTGCTATGGCGGAGGACCTTCTGGGCCAGCTCGGGGCTGGCCGGTTTGGTCTTCCTGCTGGCCGAATGGGTGGTTTTCTTGACCTATGGCCCACAATACGCTCCGGCTGCGACGTTGATGCAAATCCTCGCTTGGATTTTAGTCCCCTTGAGCCTCTCCTTCCTGCTGTCGCGATTCTTGATCATCGGTGATCAGCAGAACAAGGATCTCACCGCCCTGGCCATTGCGGTCATGGTGTTGGCGATCAGCGGCATCACGGGGGCCCTCGGCTGGGGAGCCTACGGCATGGCGGTAGCCAATCTGCTGTCGATCAGCTTATTGGCCGTCATCCATTTCGGGCTGGCGCAGAAATTTCTCTTCAAGCCCTATGCGGCCCGGATGCGGTCGGCGGCGTCCGAAGAGTAGTGGCGGACGACGCGCACGGTTCAGCGTTTGGCCCGAGACTCCCTTTGGACGATTGCTCCATCCGAGGTCAGCAGACCTCGAGCAAAGTTCTTGGGTGTCCGATCCGCTCGAAAGAGGCCCCAGTGCGGCTCAAAGGGAAGGTGGTCTTTCCATGGTTGATCGAAGGCTTCGAAATAGACAAACCGTACTTCGGAATCGGCGAGCCCCAGGTAGTAGTCCCGCTGTGAGGCCTCGGAGAGCTGCTGTGCGTCGTCGCCGTGGGCTGGCAGGCCAACTTCTTTGAAGAGCACAAAGCGGTCGGTGCGTCGCAGCAGGTCCTGATGGACTCCTTCCGTCCAACGTAGGGCAGATTCCGCATCCACACGATGGTCGTGAATCGGATGCACATTGGGGAACACCCAATCACCGAGGCGCATCAATCGATCGTCGGAGTAGTCGCCTATCTCTTCGGTCGTGGTCACGGGTTTGCCCGTCGCCAGGCGCAGGTCGGCGATGACTTGCGACAGCTCGGCGAGCCCGTAGCGCTTGCCAAGCCCCTCGTTGCCGACACAGAAACCAAGCACGATGGGGGACTGGGCCTGCGACTGGACGGCGGCAATCTCCTCCGCGCTGTATGGGTCCCAGACCCCCAGAATGAGACCCTCGAACTGGGCTTGCCGTGCCAGCTCCGGAAGATCCGTTCCCATGGCACCGGCGGCGCTGTAGGTCACCAAGCCGGTGAATCCGGCGTCTCTCAAGACCGCGAGATCCTGCCGGATAGACTCCCTCGTGGCCATGCTCGCGCGGTCAGGCCCGGCATTGGAGGGCGAATAGGCAACCCAGGCCAGGCGCGACACCTTGGTTTGCCAGACGGTATCGGTGTTTTGCCCGGCGATTTTCTTGCCGAAGCTCGCCGATGACAGAAGCACAGACGGCAGAAGGCCGAGCAGCAGCAAGCCAGCCAGCCATCTTCCTCGCCATGACGCCGATCTCGAGGCGATGCCACGTCCCAGGCGGCCCGCTCTTTGAGCCCGATGAGGTGTCTCGATGTTGTCCCGCATTTCCAAGCCTCCGTCTCCCAAATTCAGTTGCTATTGCAGCTATCCCCAGATCAAGATGCCTCGATGGTATTTGCCATCGGCGGTGGCGGCAAAAAAGCCCGCTTCTTCGAAAAAGAAGCGGGCTCTAGTTGACTGCGGGAATGTATCAGTGTCGATCGCTATTGGGGTCGACGCTGTGACTTCCGAGATTCTCGGTTGACGAGAGCTCTCGGAAGCTCAGACGCTGGAGGCGCTTTCTCTAGGGACAGATCGTCACGTCATCGATGCCCGCCTCGATCAGGTCGCCGCCGCCGTTGGCGTCGGTGGCGGAGACGCGGAAGACGACGTTGGAACCCGCCCCCACGGTGGTGGTGGCTTGCGTCCAAGCGGCGTTGACGGTGACGTCGCCGTAGGATTGCAAGGTGCTCCAGGTGGAGCCGCCGTTGGTGGACATCTCCAGCAGGAAGCCATCGTTGGCGTCATCGCCGGCATCCCGTTGGCCGAAGAAATACCACACCGACACATTCGAGGCGGCGGAAACGGCATAGGTGGGTGAGGTCACGGTGCAGGTTCCCCCGTCCACATCGGCATTGCCGGCGCTGCTGTTGGGGGCCGTGAACAGGGCATTGCCCGAGCCGGTGGTGTGGTCCCCCGCCAGCTGGGTGGTGACCCCGCCGTTGACGATCTGCGTCGGCACGCCGGTGACAAACGTACCGGTGCTGCACGTGCCACTGGTTGTCCATCCATTGATGCCGGAGGTGAAGTCCTCATCGGCGGCGCAGGAGCCACCGACGCTCTGCACGGTGATCGAGATGGCGTCGGAGTCTGACAGACCACCGCTGTCGGTCACCGAAGCGGTGACGGTGTGGCTGCCCACCGACAGGCCGGAGGTGGAGAACGAAGCCCCGGAGCCGATGACGCCGTCGAGGGACGACGACCACGACAGATTGGCGGCGAGGTTGCCGTCTTCGCTGTCGGTGGCGGTGCCGGTGAAGGCAACCGAGGCCCCTTGATTGACCGTACCGCCGCTGGTCGGCGCCGTGATGGTCACCGTCGGCGCCGTGTTGGCGCCGCCCCCTTCGACGGCGAAGACGAGATCGTCGGTGTCGTCGTAGTTGCCACTGCCGCAGGTGCTGGCGCTTCCCTGGTAGCGGAAGTTGGCGCGCACCGCCTGCAAGCTGCCGCTGGGCAAGGTGTAGGTGGAGGACATGGTCCGCACACCGCCGCCGGGGGCGGTGGTGGAACCGATCAATACCCAGCTCGGGCTGTTGGCGTTGGCGGCGTAGTAGAGGTCGAGGGTGTCCGACGAGCCCGTCGAGTAGGCATAGACGGTGACGTCCACTTGTACCGTGTCACCGACGCTGAAGTCGCCACCGTCGAGGGTCGAGACGACGATCTTATCGACCGATTCATCGCTGTGGTAGCTGCCGGAGGTTCCGTCGGTGCAGCTTCCCAGGGTATTGGGTTGGTTGGGCTCGGGACCCAGGTTGGCGCGGCCGTTGAGCAGGGCGAGGGAATCGCACTCACTGCCGGCGACGGCGCAGGATGGCGCCCCCAGACCACTGTTGTAGACGGCGTCCTGGGGTCCATTGCCACCGCCCACCGGCGTCACCGTCAGGCCGATGACGTCGTTGCCTGAGAGACCGCCGCTGTCGCTCACCGAGGCGGTGATGCTGTGGCTTCCCACCGACAGACTGCTGCTGGAAAAGGAGGCGCCGCTGCCGATGGCCCCATCGAGGGACGAGGTCCACGACAGGCTGCTCGACAGGTTGCCGTCTTCGGCGTCGGTCGCCGAGCCGGCGAAGGCGACGCTGGTGCCCGCCGTCACGCTGCTGCCGTTGGACGGCGAGGTGATGCTCACCGAGGGGGCAGTGTTGCCCGGACCACAGGACGGATTGCATTCGGTGACGTCACCGGAGACCACCAAAGCAAAGGGCTGCGGCCCTTGGGGCACCGAGAACGAGCGCACCGTCACCGTGTAGTTGCCCGGCGTCGGCGAGGCCAAACGCACTTGCTCGACGGTGTTCAAGCGGTCGGCGCTGCCGCCGGTGGTGGAGGCTCCGCCGGAGAAGACGTTGCCCTTCCAAGGACCGCTCGGGCCGCTGACCTCGAGATCGAGGTCGTTGACCAGATCGGTACCCGCCGACGGCGTCGACGGGTAGTCCGTCCAGGTCAAGGTCACCTTCAGGGGCTCGCCGGCGCTGTCCACCGACAACTGGTAGGTCACCGTCTGGTTAGACGAGCCCTGGGCGAAACCCGAGTTGTCGTCGACGATCAGCTCGCGGCTGTCACCGCTGAGCTCGAGGCTGTCGTCCAAGGCGACTCGGCCCCAACCTTCACAGTTGGCCGGCCAGCCGCTGACCCCGCTCATGTCCTGTCCGGAGTTGATCAAGGTCGCCTTGAGCAGGGCCGCCGACGGGCTCAGGGAGTCCGCCGGGGTGGCCACGCCGGAGGGATAGAATCCGTCGACATAGTACTCGCGCACCAAGGCGGCGGCACCGGCGACGCCGGGGGCGGCCATGCTGGTGCCGCTCGACGACTTGGTATTGCAGTTGTTGGAACCGATGTTGTTGTCACTGTTGGCCGAGATGATGCTGGAGCCCGGCAAGGTGACGTCGGGTTTGATGCGGCCGTCGTCGGTGGGCCCACAGCTGGAAAAGGAGGCCATCGACTGGGCGCTGCTGCCCCGCAGGGTGGCACCGACGGACACCACATTCTTGGCCGTGGCCGGGCTGCCGATGCGGCCATTGCCGGGGCCGTCGTTGCCCGCCGCGTAGACCAGCAGAAAGTCCTTGTGATTCCACATGAACTCGTCCGAGTCCTCACTGCCGGCGGTGTACAGACCCTTGACCGGGTTGTTTTCGTCGTCTCCCCAGGAGTTGGAGTGGATTCGGGCCCCTTGGTTGTAAGCCTGTTGGAAGATGGGATTGAGGTCCACCACCGGGCAGCCCAAAGCCGGCAAATCAGCGCAATTATCGGTGGCGAAACCGCCGTCCTGCACCACCAACTTGGCCGCCGGCGCCATGCCGTCGGCGCTGTCGCGGGTTCCGGGATTGGCGAAATTGTCACCGGCGATGGTGCCGGCCACGTGGGTGCCGTGATCTTGGTTGTCCCATTCGTTGCTCGAAATACCGCCGGAGCACTCGCCACTGTAGAGAAAATCGACGGCGATCACCTTGCGCTGACTGAGATTGACGGTGGTGCCGCCATTGCACTCGTTGCGCGGCGGTAGGCCGTTGACGGTGTCGCGGAAGAAACACATGTCCGGGTCGATGCCGGTATCGAGCACGCCGACGATCTGTCCTTCGCCGAGGATGCCGGCGTTGTGAATCGGTGTCTGTTGGCCGCCGCTGACCCCCGTTTGGCTGACCCAAGCGGTGGTGTCGTTGAGCAATACCCGACGTGCTTCCAGGTCGAAGAACAGCACCTCGGGGCGCAGGGCCAGGACGTCTTTCAAGGTCCGCAGCTCGGCGGCGGTGGTCACCAGGCGCAAGCGGGAGAAGCGGCTCCGCTGCTCGGCACCGACCACCTTGGCACCGAGGCGCAGGAGATCGGCGGTCAGCTCATCGAGGTCGGCGTCCGGCAGCACATGCACCATCAATGCCTTGCCCTGCCCCGCCGTGAGATCCAACGTCGAATGCCCCTTGGCGATCAACGCCTCGACGCCCCGTCCGATCTTGTAGGCGGGATGGAACGGCACCGTCCACTCAGCTCCCACCTTGGCTTCGAGCCCGGCTTGTTTGTCCGCCGAGGCGCGCACCAAGAAGGCATCGTGGGGGAAATAGCTGTAGACCCGATCGACACTGGCTTCGAGGACCTTGCGCTGCTCGGCGGTGATCGGCCCAGCAAATTTGACCAGCTTGAGCTCCGAGCCTGGACCGCCGGCAAAGGTCTCGAGGTGAGTGGAGATGTCCTTGTCCGACCCAAGGGCACTCACCCGATGGCCGTCGAGCTCGATCACCGAACGATCGTCCGCTGACGCCGCGGCGGCCAGGGACAACAAGAGCATCGCAACCCCTAGGGTCAGGCTTAGGGACCGCTGTATCGATTGACGCTGTATGCAGGCACGCTGTATCCATTGACGCTGTATAGACATACTCACTCCATCGTTGAGACGGCGTCGACCAGGGACCGATCCGTCGATGAGTTGGTGGACTGCACAAGAGGTGTGCAATGGAGTGGTGTGCAGGACTTGTGCCAGTGAAGATCGGCGGAAAACGGCGCCGTCACAACGCTGCAACGGGGCCTAGGGGGTCCTGAGGCGTGCCTCCTTCTCAAAGTTGAGTGGGGCGCATTCTCGGTTATGAGATTGGCCTGGCATCTTGACGACAGGTGCCTGGCACCTTGCCAAGCACCTCGGAACAGGTGCCTGGCACCGCCAGGGGGCAGGACGGAGCGTGCCCTCACGACGCCCGGAGCGCCCTCCCGGAGCGCTGCGCTCCCGGGGTCCAACAGGTGCCTGGCACCTTGCCAGGCACCTCGGAACAGGTGCCTGGCACCGCCATGGGGCAGGACGGAGCGTGCCCTCACGCCGCCCGGAGCGCCCTCCCGGATCGCTGCGCTCCCGGGGTCGGGCGGCCCGGGCTACCGACACCGGCCCCGCTGGGGCCACAGAATTTTTACTTTTTGACTCTGGAAAAGACTCCCGACACCATCCGCCAGCCCCTGACGGAGGCCTGCGGCTTGGCGCTCGACGGAGTCCCCACCATGAGACCAACGGGCTATCAGGGTGGGCATGCCCCCGGCGGAGGGACCGTGGCCGACCAGGTGCAAGTATCACCGGACTCGAAACCGTTGCAGAAGCCATCGCAGAAACGCTGTCCATGGATCTCGGGACCACTCCATACGATCACCGAACGGCCTTGGCGTAAGGAGAGGGCGCCACCCTGCTGATTGCCAGCGGTTGTGGTGTTGACCTGAAATTGCGGTCCCAAGAACGATCCATCGGTGGCGAAGCGCTGGGCAAAAACACCCACATCCGGATCGGTGGTCGACGAGCTGCTCTGCCAGGTCACCGTCTGCTGCCCGTCGTCGCCGACGGCGACAAAGGGGAGCCCTTGGCTGCCGGTGGTGTATGTATTGACTTGAAATTCGCCGCCCAGTGGGCCGCCGGTGCTGCCGTAGCGTTGCCCGAAGATCGACTGGGGCGAGCCGTCCGGTGCACCCGATAAGCCGCCGCTCTGCCAAACGATGACAAATCCACCGTCATCGAGCACCGCGACGGAGGGATTGGACTGGTCGCCGCTGGTGTAGGAATTGACCGAAAAATCACCACCCAATGCAGAGCCGGTGGAAGCGAACCGCCGGGCCCGGATCTGTTTGTCGTAGCCTCCCTGGAAGGGCAGCACGTAGTAGCCGCTCTGCCAGGCGACGACAAAATCCCCATCGGCAGCCACCGCTATTTGCGGCCGGCCCTGATCTCCGGTGGTAGAGGTGTTGACCTGGAATTCGGGTCCAATCAACGCCCCCGTGGAGTCGAAACGCTGGCCCTTGACGTCGGCGCTGAAGGCCCCGCTGGCGCTCGACCAGACGACGATGAAATTGCCCGCTGCGTCCGCCGCCACCGAAGGGCCACCATAGAGACCCCCTTGGCTGCCGGTGGTGTACGTATTGATCTGGACCTCGTCGCTCAGCGGCGCCCCTGAAGAAGCAAAGCGCCGACCCTGGATGCTGGCCAGCGAGTTGTCGGAGCCGCTGGAGCCGTCGCTGGTCCACACGACGATGAAGTTGCCCTGGCCATCGGCAGCGATCTGCGGCACCGACTGAGGACCGGTGGTGTAGATATTGACCTGAAATTGGGGCTCGGCCGTCGCATCGGCCGCGAAAAGGCGCATCTGAATGCTGCTGCCGGAGGTATCGTCGCCGGTGGACCCCGCGCCGTGCCAGACGACACCGAATCTACCTTGACGGTCTAGGGCGACTTGGGGGTCACGCTCGGTGTATGAGGAATAGGTGTTGATTTGAAACTCGCCCCCCACCCGCATGGGCTGGGCCATCGCGCCGACGACTGAGACCATCGCCCACACCAAGGCGGCGCCAAAAACGGTGGGCGAATTGCTGGGGTGGCTAGGTTGGCACTTTGGGGCTGCCATCCGCTGACCTCGGTGTGCACCGAAACTCTCGACTCCTTGATGATGTCGCATTGTGTGTTCTCCTGGAGAGTTGCCATCCCGCTACCGAATGCGGGATCAGGCGTAGGCCGGCGCTTCTCCAAACCACGGGGACTCCTCAGCACACGATGCTGGATTTGGAGAGAGCTCGTCTGAAGGCGACCTGAGGAGTCCCTTACAACATATTCCCAAAGGATGTATAGGTCAAGAACAGCTCTACGGCTCAAGGATCCCTTAGATCGCCCCGGTCCAAGGATTTTCTTCTTTGTTCGAAGGACCCCATCGATGCTTCACCGTGCCCCTTGACAGGCCCGAAACGACATGTAACAATACATCCGGATCGACGGATACACCGTAAAGCCGGATCAACGGATCGACAAACGTGCCAGCTGAAGAAAGCGCCTCCAAGCAACTACCATGACCACCCGCCCCTCCATTCTCGACCAGGCCGCCACCTTGGCGGAGCTGACCCGTAGCCGGGTGCTGCAACTCTTGCAGCGCCACGAGCTGACGGTGTCGGAGCTGTGCAGCATCTTGCAGATGCCGCAGTCGACGGTCAGCCGGCATCTCAAGGTGCTGTTGGAGAGTGGTTGGTTGAGCGCCCGTCGCGAAGGCACCAGCCATCTCTACCGCTTCGACCACGACGGTCTGGAGGCGGCGAGTCAGCAGCTGTGGCAACTGATCAGCAGTGAGCTGCAGGAAACGGCGGCAGCTTTGCAGGACGCTCAACGCCTCGAAGCGGTGTTGCGTCAGCGGCGGTCGCGCTCGGAGGCGTTCTTTTCCGCCACCGCCGAGCGCTGGGATCATCTGCGGGCCGAGCTGTTTGGCCAACGTTTCGACCTTCTCGCCCTGCTGGCGCTGCTCGACCCTGAGCTGACGGTGGGCGATCTGGGCTGCGGCACCGGCCAGACGGCGGAGGCGTTGGCACCTTTTGTCGCCAAGGTGGTGGCCGTCGACGGCTCCGAGGCCATGCTGGCGGCCGGCCGTGAGCGCTTGGCCCGTTTCGACAATGTCGAGCTGCGGCAGGGGGAGCTCGAAGATCTGCCCTTGGCCGCCGGTCAACTGAACGCCGCGGTGCTCTTCCTGGCCCTGCACCACCTCCCCGAGCCCGCCCGGGTGTTGGCCGAGGCACGGCGTGTCCTGGCCCCCGGCGGTCGTCTGCTGGTGGTGGATATGCTGCCCCACGACCGCGAAGATTTCCGTCAGCAGATGGGCCACGTCTGGCTGGGATTCGACGACGACCAAATGCAGCGCCTGATGCTCGACGCCGGCTTGAGGCCGCGCAATTTCCAAGCCCTGCCGGCGGAATCGGATGCCAAGGGTCCGAGCCTGTTCATCGCCACGGCGACGGCTCCTCCGGGCACCGTGCTCGGCGACGGCGTAGCCCCCAAGCTAGCCTTGGCGGAGGTGGATTGATGGCCCTACCCCGGACCCTGCAACAAGAACCCCGACCCACAACCTGAAGACCGTAAGACCGCACACTAGGAGATAACACATGACTGTTGCCGTTAGCGAAAAGACCCTCCACCCCTTCGAAGCGACCCGTCAAGCGGGCCGCGAGCCCTTCAAGGTCGCCGACCTGTCCTTGGCCGAGTTCGGCCGCAAGGAGCTGCGCCTGGCGGAGCACGAAATGCCCGGCCTGATGGCGGTGCGTCAGAAATACGGCGCCGAGAAACCACTGGCCGGAGCCCGCGTCATGGGCAGCTTGCACATGACGGTGCAGACCGCGGTGCTGATCGAGACTCTGGTGGACCTTGGCGCCGACGTGCGCTGGGTGTCCTGCAACATCTTCTCGACCCAAGATCATGCCGCCGCCGCCGTGGTGGTGGGGCGTCCCGAGACCGGCGGCACCGTCGACGATCCCAAGGGCGTGCCGGTCTACGCTTGGAAAGGCGAGACCCTCGAGGAATACTGGTGGTGCACCAATGAGGCGCTGATGTGGCCCGATGGCAGTGGCCCGGAGCTCATCGTCGACGACGGTGGCGACGCTACCCTGCTGATCCACAAGGGTGTCGAGTACGAGAAGAGCGGCAAGGTTCCCGCCTTCGATGCCGACAACGATCCCGAGGAGTGGGGCGTCATCCTCGACCTGCTGCGCCGCGAGTTGGTGCGCAACCCCAAGCGTTGGCACGGTGTCGCCGAGGACATGCAGGGGGTCAGCGAAGAGACCACCACCGGCGTGCATCGCCTCTACCAAATGCAAGAGGAGGGCTCGCTGCTCTTCCCCGCCATCAACGTCAATGACTCGGTCACCAAGAGCAAGTTCGACAACATCTACGGTTGCCGCCACTCCCTGATCGACGGCCTCAACCGGGCCAGCGATGTCATGCTGTCCGGCAAGCTGGCGGTGGTCTTCGGCTTCGGCGAGGTGGGCAAGGGCTGTGTCCAGGCCCTCAAGGGCCAAGGCTGCCGCGTCGTGGTCACCGAGATCGACCCCATCTGCGCCCTACAGGCGGCGATGGAAGGTCATGAGGTGCTGCGTCTCGAGAACGTTCTCGAGCGGGCTGACATTTTCATCACCACCACCGGTAACAAGGACATCATCACCGCCGCGCACATGGCGAAGATGAAGGACAAGGCGATCATCGGCAACATCGGCCACTTCGACAACGAGATCGACATGTCCGGTCTCAAGAAAACCCCCGGCATTGAGCACATCAACATCAAGCCGCAATACGATGAGTGGGTGTTCGAGGACGGCCACAGCATCCTGGTCTTGGCCGAGGGCCGCTTGCTCAACCTCGGTTGCGCCACCGGTCACCCGAGCTTTGTCATGTCGGCGTCGTTCACCAACCAGGTGATCGCCCAGATCGAGCTGCGCAAGAACCACAGCGAGTACGCCAACGAGGTCTACATGCTGCCCAAGATCCTCGACGAAGAGGTGGCCCGTTTGCACCTCGACAAGCTCGGCGTCGAGCTGACGGAGCTCACCCCCGAGCAGGCAGATTACATCGGAGTGCCGGTGGAAGGCCCCTACAAGCCCAGCCACTACCGTTATTGATCATCCCTGATCGGGCACAGATCAACGTCGAATGACGTTCCAAGGCGGGTCTTCGGGCCCGCCTTGATTGCTTCCTGCCACATATTGTTTCCTGCATCCATATTGTTTCCTGCATCCATGACGGGATAGATTAGGGCAAGAATTTTTGCCTCCGCACCCCATCGACTCCACATCTCACCGAGGGTTCCCCTATGCGACTCCGCGTACGTCACTGCCCCCTGCTCATTTCTCTTCTAGCAACTCTGGCCCTTTCGGCCGGTGCCGTCGGCGCCCAGGTGCCCTATCCGGTCATCGATTTGGATACCAGCCCGCCGCAGGAGCAGGGCTCCAATCCACGCCAGATGCTCCAGATCGGCGATCTCACCTTTTTCATCGCCACCACCCCCGGCACTGGCGAAGAGGTGTGGGTCAGCGATGGCACCCCGGCGGGTAGCCGCTTGCTGACGGATATCCGTGCCGGGGAGCTCGGCTCCCAACCCCGAATCCTCGGCCGCTTCGGCGACTTGATGTTTTTCGCCGGCCGCGGCAGCGACGGTAGCGGTGGCGCCAGCACCTGGCAGCTGTGGCGCAGCGACGGTAGCGCAGCGGGCACTTTCCTGTTGCGGGATCTGGAAAGCAGTGCAATCTTCAATACGCGGAGTCATGCCATCGGCGACCAAGGGCTGTTTCTCTTCCTACCGGGGGATGCCAACGGCGACCTGTGGATCAGCGACGGCAGTGCCGCCGGCACCCGCAGGCTCAGCTCCGCTTTTCCCTCCGGTGATGCGAAGGTCGTGAGCCGCGGCGTCGACACCGCGATCCTCGATCGTCAGGGGGACTTCTGGCTCACCGACGGCACCGTATCGGGCACCCGTAAGGCCCTGGATCTAGAGCCCCTCTTGTCCGTCGACAACAGCTTGAGCGTCCTCGGGCCACGCTACCTCTTCGCCGGCACCGACACCTCCGGTGTCGCTCAAGTGTGGTCCCACAATTGCGTCTCCGGCACCATGCTAGCGTCCCTTGATCGCTTCACCGATTCCAATACGCCGATGGTGGCGCGGCAGGACCGCGCCTATTTCCAGATCCAGAGCTCGCTGCCGAACATCAGCGAGATTTGGCGCACCGACGGCACCAGCGGTGCCACCGAGCACGTGGTCACCGTGGGGCTGGGCCAGCCCCTCTCGAGCTTCGATCTCGACGACCTCGTCGAGATCGACAACCTGATCATCTCGCAGGGCAAGGCCTCGGGGGACAACACCTCACGGCTGGTTGCGGTGAATGTCTTCAACGGCCAGACCACCCTCTTGACTCCGAGCGCCACGACCTCCGGCCCCCTCTTCGAGGTCGACGGTCAAGTGCTCTTCGAAGGCAACGACCCGCAAGACCTCAGCCGACTGTGGGTCAGCGACGGCACCGTCCCCGGCACCCGCCCGATCTTCGACCCCTGCCTCGAGGGAGAGGACTGCTTTCCTTCTCTTTTCGCCATGACCCCAGGCCTCGAGGGCATCGTCTTCGCCGCCGGCACCGCCGACTTGGGCATTGACCTGTGGACTAGCGACGGCAGCGTCACTGGCACCCGTGCAATCACCAATTTCAACGATCCGGATCCTTTTCCCGCCCACTTCACGCCGCAGCCCTGGTTGACGGCCACCGACTCCATGGTGGTCTTTGCCGCCGCCGATCAAGGGCTGGGGGAAGAGCTGTGGGCAAGCCACGGCAGCGTTGGATCGACGAGCTTGATGGCCAACCTGGCCCTCGACGCACCCGCCTCCTCCATGCGCCACCTGGCAACCTTCAGCGATCAGGTGCTGTTCACCGCCTGTGACGGTCAGCAGACCGGCCTGTGGAGCAGCGACGGCACAGCGGACAGCGCCCTGCTTCTAGCCTCCCTGGCGGACACCCAATGCGCTACCGACACCGGGCCGTTGGTGATGGCCGAGGGTCGCATTTATTTCACCGTCGGAATCAAAGAGCTGTGGACCAGCGATGGCACCGTGGCGGGCACCCGGCGTGTCTATCGGCTGCCCGGCAGCTGTTCCTTCGGCGAGACCATGGTGACCTTGGGCGAGCGGTTGCTCTTCGTCGTCTTCGCCCCGGGCACCGATCAAGTATGGCTGAGCGACGGCACGCCCGATGGCACAGGACCTTTCAGCCCCTTCGACGCCTATCCGGTGCAGGGCGGCAATACCGGGTACCGCATGGTTTCGTTGCCCGGCCGGGCCCATGTTTTCATCGAAGCCCTGGGCGACTCCGGTGAGCACGCCAATTGGTTGAGCACCGACGGCACAGTCGCTGGTACCGAGCTGCTGCAGCGGGTGGACAGCTATCCCCACAACGAGCCTTTGCAGGCGGCGCGCCTCGGCGATACCGACTACGTTGCTCTCGGCACCACCCTAACCACCCTGTGGCGGACCGACGGCACGGCGGCAGGCACCGTCGAGGCCCTTGGCTTCCAGGGGTTTTCGTCCAGGCCACGGGACGTCACTGCCTTCGGGGATCGTCTGTTTTTTGTCGCTCGCCTGTCGACTACGGAGGACGCCCTGTGGAGCAGTGATGCCGACGGCCAGAATGTAGTCGCCCTGGCCTCCTTCCCTAGAGATGAAGGCCTCTTCGGAGACTTCGCCAGCCTCGAGATGCTGCCCCAAGGCGAAAACCTGTATTTTGTCGTCGACGACGGGGTCCATGGCCGGGAGCTGTGGCGCACCGATGGCAGCGTCGGCGGCACCGAGTTGGTGAGGGACATCTTCCCGGGCACCCTCTCTTCCTTGCCCCGCCATCTGACAGCCTTTGGTGATCATCTTTACTTCAGCGCCAACGGCGGCTCCGGCGATGAGCTGTGGCGTAGCGACGGTACGGCCCTCGGCACGGTGCAGGTGGCCGACATCTCCATCGGACCGCTGAGCTCGGCGCCGCAGCAGCTGAAGCCCACGTCGAATCGCCTGTTTTTCACCGCCGTTACACCCGAGGCCGGGCGCGAGCTGTGGGCTCAAGACATCGTCGTCGGCGGCACGTTGTGCCAAGCCAGCGCCACCACCCTGTGCTTGGCGTCCGATCGCATCCGCGTCACCATGCAGTGGACGGATTTCGCCGCTCAGCAGGGGGCCGGCCAAGCGGTGTCTCTGGGCGATGAAACCGGAGCCTTCTGGTTCTTCAACGACGCCAACCTGGAGGCCATGGTCAAGGTCATCGACGGCCGCGACGCCAACGGCCACTTCTGGGTCTTCTATGGCGCCCTGTCCAACGTCGCCTTCGACTTGACGGTGGACGACATGGTGACCGGTGAAAGCGTCACCTATACAAATCCCCTCGGCACCTTCGCCAGCGCAGGCGATATCACCGCCTTGCCGGCCCCCGGGAACAGCACCGCCCAGGCGCTGGCCTTACCCGCCCTGGGCGAAGCCAAGATCGGCGGCGATCCCTTTCTGCTGTCGCTGGGGCACGACGGGCGTTTCGAAGCCCGCGTCGAATGGAC
This sequence comes from Acidobacteriota bacterium, assembly GCA_029263315.1. Lineage (GTDB taxonomy): Bacteria > Acidobacteriota > Thermoanaerobaculia > Multivoradales > J023 > JAJCXR01. The sequence goes on from JAJCXR010000063.1 coordinate 26,925, forward strand.
GGATTTCCAAGGGAACCAGGGGCTCGGCACCGCGGTCCACTTGACCGCGGACAGCGGTACCTTTTGGTTCTTCGGCTCGGACAATATGGAGCTGATGGTCAAGGTCATCGACGGCCGCGATTTCAACGGCAAGTACTGGGTCTTCTACGGCGCCCTATCCAACGTCGCGTTTCGTTTGACGGTGGAGGATACGCTGACCGGCAACGTCAAGGTCTACGACAATGCCATCGGCACCTTTGCCAGCCGGGGCGATATCGATGCGCTGCCGGGGGATGGTTAGGTGGTACCGAGAAGCAACGAACCATTCAGAGGTTTGTCCTCCGCCCTCTGACCCCGCCAGGGGTACTCAATAAAAGCCCAGGGTCAGGAGCGCAGCGACGCCACCCTGGGATGGAGGGGCGTCCCTGGCCCGTGTCGTCTCGGCCTCGCCGGGGGCACCTTGCCGGGGGCACCTTGCCGGGGGCACCTCGCCGGGGGCGCCCCGCCCCACCCGGAGCACCCTCCTGACCGCAGACGCTCAGGTCGGGCGGTCCGGGCTCACCACGCCCTCCGGCGAGATTTTCTCCCTTCGTCTCGCTTCCCCTTCAGCCCTTGGACAACTCGTCCAGAACATCCTGGATTTGACGGTTGTGGCGCAGGTTGTGAGCGCCGCAGAGGGCAAACCACTGCTGGACGTTCATCGTGCCCGGGGGGCCTTCGATGGTGTATTTCTTGACCGGGGCCTCGGTGCTGCGCACCAGGTCGAGCATCTTGGCACGGGCCGTGGCGTAGCGGGACAGGGCCTCCTCTCGGCTCATCTCGCCGCCGGGGGAAAGATTCTCAGGCGCCTCGAACTTCTGTGTGCGATCTTGCACCAAGCCGACGACACCCTCGACACCGTTGGCGGCCACCGCCTGCCACTCCGGGTCTTTGTCCCCGGCCATGGCACCGGTCAGCATGCCGTAGAAGGCTTCCTCAGCCAACAGCAAATGCTCGACCACCTCGCCGACCGACCAACGCTCGGCATCGGTACGATGGTTCCAATGCTCGGCATCGGCCTGGGCGGCGAGGCTCTCCAGCTCGCTGCGGGAGTCTTCCAACATGTCGATCAAATAGGTCCGTTCGTCGTCGCTGAGGTGTCCGTCACCGGCCATGGCGGGAAGGGCCCAGCTCGCCGTCAAGACGACGAGCAAGAGCACGAGGATCTTGGTCTTTTGTAGCATTTTCTTTTCTCCTGTTTGGGTGGCGGTCCGCCCCGCTGGACGGGCCGGGAACTGACGACATCGCGGTCCCAATGTTGTGGGGATGCCATAGGGACGATCGAGGTGAGCGATTCTCGACCCCAATCTCCGCCATTTCGAAATCTCTATGCGGTTTCTAAGCTGCGCGCAATCATAGCAGCGTAACTAAGGCGTAATCAAGTTGCGGGCTCAAGCCAGGAGAACCAACCCCCCGATTAGACAAAAAGCCGTTTTTTCTTGCTCTTCTGGTGGGCTTGCATGGCCTTGAGGGCTTCGATAGGACGTCGATCGGGCATCATCATCTTGATGGCCAAACGCAGCTTGCTCTCCGCCGCTTCGTATTTTCCGAGATCGGCCAGAATCTGCCCCCCATAGAAGATCGCCGTGCCACACTTGGCATCGAGGCGGATGGCCTCTTCCAAGGACTCCAAGGAGGCTTGAGCTTCGAGATCTGGATTGCCCATGTACTTGCTGTAAGCCAGCTCGCTGCGGTAAAGACTATTCTGCGGATCGCAATCAACGGCAAATTGCAGCTGTTGCGCCGCCTCCCGGTAGCGCTGAATTTTCAACAACGCCTTGCCCTTGCGATATTGCACCGCCGGATCCAAGAGCTCCGACTTGATCAGGAAACGATCCCGAGCCGGAGCCCTCGGCCCTTCCTGGCGCAGCGTCTGGCGGCGCTGAATCAAGGCATTGCGGCGTTCGGTGTCGCACAGCTCACCAAAGGCCCGGCCCCCGGCCAGGAAAAGATCCTCGGCTTTTTCGACCAAGCCCGAAAGGCCCGGGACATCGTACTTCCACGGTGCAAAGCGCCTTGAGAAGGTCAAATATCCGCGTTCGATGTGCTCCGGGCTCGCCGTCTCCTCGAGCTCGAGCAAGGCGAAGGCATCCTGCTTGCGATAGCGCAGATACGCTTCCATCAGCTGGTTGTGCTGACGTTCCCGAGTTGTTGCGTCGACCGCGGAGGACGCACCCGCGGGTTTGGCCGCCATTTGCGCGCTGGCTGAGGGCGCCACCGGTGAGACGGATGCCGGCGCACCGTTGGCGGAAGGGTTGGGCTCGGCGGAGCCCTGCGGAGGTGCCTGGAGCGGTGCCTGGGGAGGACCCGCGGCCTCCGTCTTGCCGACCTCCGGGGGGGTGGCCCCCGCCGCTCGATCGCAGGCCGCCAGGCGCTCTTCGTCGATGACAATGCCGATCACCGCCATCGAGTACAGCAGACGCATGATGCGCTCGAAGGGTACGGTCGTCTCCGCCGCCAACTCATCGATGCGCTTGCCTTGACGCAGGAGATCCAGCAAATGGCGCTGCTCATTGCTCAAGTGAAGATCCTCGGCGGCAAAATCCGGCGACGGATGCAGCACCAATCGTTTGCCCACCAGGGGGCCAACCGCGCCATTGACCTCGTCGGCCAAGGCGAATTTGACGATACCGGTGACCACCAACTGCGGCGCATTGACCTTCAAGGGGGAGTCGACCGCCGGCACATCACTGTGCAAATGAAACTCGCCGCTACGCCAAGAGAAGACATCGAGCAACTTCTTGGCGAGATTCTGCTGCAACACCTTGAACAGCTCGCCGGCGGTGATCTTGCCCTCTTGGGTGAGCAGCTCGCCGAATGCGATGCCCTCGGCCACACTGCGGTTGAAGTAGCTCTGGCTTTCCTCCTCCTCGAGCCAACCCTTGGCGGCCATGAAGCGGCTCAAGGTCTCGTGCAGCAGATTCGAACGACAATCCACCGGATTGCCCCGCTCGATGATGATCGTCTTTTTCAAGGGCGGCCGCTCGATCTCCAGAACCACCGTTTGCCGATGCACCGCCAAGGCGTGGAGGAGAATGCCGAAGGGGATCTCGGCCAAGTTGCCGCGGCGCATCTGGGCGATGGACTTGAGCTGCTCTGGGATGGGAATCACAATCGACCTCGGGCCTGCAAATAATGATAGAATATAGGATAACAGAACAATCGGCGGGTTCCCATCACAATCCGAATCGAGCCCCTCCAAAGCGATTCGGTGCCCCGATGTCTTACGGTTATCACCCCGGCTCCGCCACCAACCATCGACGCCTTTCGGCGTCAAGGAGGTTGACCCCACACCCATGTCCCAAAGCTCCTCGTTGCAACAACGACATGTCGTCGTCACCGGTGGCACCGGTGCCCTCGGCCGAGGCGTCGTCGGTGCCTTGCTCGAGCGCGGCGCCCTTTGCCACGTGCCATCCTTCGCCGCCCACGAGCTTCAAGACTTCCCTTGGCGGGACGATGAACGGGTCCGGATCTACGAAGGTTATGACCTCGGCCTGGAAGAGGATGTCGAGCGGCTATACGACGCGTTGCCCGATCTCTGGGCCTCGATTCACTGTGCCGGCGGCTTCGCCATGGCCCCCTTCGCCGACACCCGCCTCGACGATCTCGAGAACCTCTGGCGCATGAACACCGTCAGCTGCTTCCTCTGCTGCCGCCAAGCCCTTCGCAAGCTGCGGCAGCTTGGCCAGGGGGGACGCCTGGTCAACGTTTCCGCCCGCCCTGGGCTGGAGCCGAGGCAGGGGGCCAACATGGTGGCCTACACCATGAGCAAGGCCGCCGTCGCCGCCCTCAGCCAAGCCCTCGGTGAAGAGGTGGCGTCGGAGGGCATCCTGGTCAACGCGGTGGCTCCGTCGACCATCGACTCGCCGGCCAACCGCCAGGCCATGCCCGAGGCGGACCACGACAGCTGGCCGACGCCCCGAGAGATCGCCGAAAGCATCGTCTTCTTGGCTTCGCCAGAGAATCAAACCAGCCGTAGCGCCCTACTGCCCGTCTACGGTAAAGCTTGAGAGCACCCCAGAGCATGCCATCGGTCGAGCCATCGCCAAACCAGCGTCTGTTGTTGAGGGGACCGAGACTCGTCGACGACGAGCTCGACGACGCCTTCGAGCGCCTGATGGCAACGATGCCGGAAGGCGGCGGCCGGGCTCTGCACGTGGTCATCCCCGGTGACACCTTGGGTGACGATGTCGATCGGCTAGCCGATTGGATGGCCGGCCTGGTGGCCGAGCTCAAAGATGTCGACGACCTACTGGATGGCTTGGGCGAGCGACATGGTGGCGACCCTGAGACCCGCCGGATGGACGATGCCATCGCCTTCGTCTCCTCCGCCGAGCTGGCGGATCCGAGGGTTCTGGCCCGCGCCGTCGCTCCCCTGCAAGACTCTCCCGACCTGCTCCACCTGCAATTCGCCAAAGTGCGCCGCGGACTCGACCGGCTCGATATCTACCGGTTGAGCCGCATCCCCAGCCATCAGTTGATGATCCTGCTACAGCAAGAAGAGAACCTCGAAACGCTGCAGAGCTTGGAAGAATTCCTACAGTCCCTGAGCCGGGCGGCCGATGCATTCGAGGAGCTGGCGCTTCCCAGCCCCCACATCCGCGACTATTTAAGCCACCTCTGCACCATGCCAGACTGGCAAGAAATGGGGCACCTGGTGCGAGTCCTGGAAACCGCCGTACGGGGAGCCGTCGGGGAGCCGACCCGCCTCACAGCACCCTAAACCGCCAAAGCCGACGGCCCGTGGGTCGTCCCACCGGGGGCGCTCCCTGCGTCTGAAGCGTTGTCTTGCCGCCCAACGTGGCCTATGATCGAAGCTCAATCAGCGATGAGGAGCCGAGTCGATGCTAAGGAAACGAAGTTTTCTCGCCTTGCTACTGACGTTTGCGGTCAGCACCTTCGGCCTACAGGGTTGTCGATCCGCCGACACCGTCAAAGCCCGTTTCGTCGGCGCCCACCCACGTCCGGCCCCGGGGAGCACCCCTCAGGCCGCGGTTCCCCCGGCCACCCCACCGCCGGTGGTGGCCGCGCAACAGCCCCCCGTCGCTGAGCCATCGACACCGCCTGCGGCCGTCGAATCGCCGCCACCGGCGCCGGCCCCGCAACCCGCACCGGCCCCGCAACCGGAGCCTGAGAGGGCACCCGAGGTGGCGGAGGTCGCTGCCGAAGCGCCGCAGCCGGACCCAGCGCCAACGGCCACTCCAGCCGCGCAACCGGACCCAGTCCCAGCTGCGGCCCCAACAGTGGTCCCAGCTGCAAAAGCCGTCGAGGCTCCCCAGCCGAAACCGGTCCCTGAGGTCGCCGAAGCGCCTGAACCCAAACCCGCTCCCAAGGTCGTAGAAGCACCCCAGCCAAAGCCCGCGCCTCCGGCCGCACCGCCGGTGAAGGCGCCGACCACGCCAGTGCCGCCACCACCGGCCAAACCTGCGGCGACGCCCAAGACCGTCGAGGCTCCACAGCCGGCGCCGCCGGCAATACCACCCCCTGCGGTGCAGCCAGCGCCGAAACCTGAGCCGGCGCCGGCTCCTAAAGCCGTCGAGACCCCACCTCCGGCGGCACCACCGGCAACACCTCCGGCGGCGGCGCCGGTAACCCCTCCGGCTGCACCGGCGGTCAAGCCGCAGCCGAAGCCGCCGGTGCAGCCGGAGCCAGCCCCCATACCGACGGATCCAGAAGCGCGGCGCCAGCAGGCGGCCCAGCTGTTGCACGAAGCCGGCTTGCATCGCCGAACCGGCGATTTAGAAGCCGCCGTGGCGGCCTTCTCCCGCGTCCTCGAGCTCGACGCCAATTCGTTTTCCGCATACAACAATCGAGGGCTCACCTTCCTGGAGCTCGGCGCTTACGCCGACGCCATCAGCGACTTCACCGCAGCCATTCGGCTGCGCCCGGATCGCGCCTTCGTCTACACCAATCGAGCCGGGGTCTACCAGAAGAGTGGTGAGGTGGAGAGCGCCATCGTCGACTACACCTCGGCGCTGGAAATCGATCCCGAGTCCGCCAGCGCCTACTTCTTGCGGGGCAATTGTTTTTACCAGGCGGGTCTCTACCAAAAAGCCATCGACGACTACGACCGTGCCTTGAAGCTCAACAAAAAGTTCAAAGACGCCATCAACAATAAGCGCCTGGCGCAAGAAAAGCTCTCCGGCAAGAGCTGAGATGCTGGCCACTAGACCCCGTCCCTGACCATGCCGCCGAAACCATCAGCGCCGCACATCTTGATCGATATCGAGGTGCGCTATGCCGAGACCGACCAAATGGGCCACGTGCACCATGGGGTGCACGTGGTGTGGTTCGAGCTGGCCCGAACGCGGCTCTGCGGCACCTCGGGTTTTTCATATAAAGAGATCGAGGAGATGGGCTATTTCCTGCTGGTGACCGGGGTCGAAACCCGCTACCTGCGTCCCATCCTCTACGGCAGCAACGTCGAGGTGGAATGCTGGCTGGAACGCATGGCGAGCCGTCAACTTCGATTTGGCTATGCCGTGCATCAGGCGGGCCAAAAGATGGCCAGCGGCGCCACCGAGCACATTTGGTTCGATCGCGCTAAACAACGGCCCTGCCGTTTGCCCGAGACCCTGAGCTCAGCTTTTGAGCGCCTAGTCAACGGCTGTGGTCCAGACAGCACGCCACATTGCAAGCCAGCGGTGCTAACATCGTAGGGGCAGATGCCCCTACCCGTGCGACACCGATACCCGTAGGGCGATCCCGGCGGCGCCTGCCGTTCACAATCGTCCCCGTATGCCCGCTACCCAAGGAGCTTGCCATGGCCACATCCACTGCTGCCTCGAGATCAAAGATCAGCCCTAGCGCCCCGGCGCCCGAGCGCCTGCCCAAGGAAGTGCTCGACGAAACCCTGAGCGAAATTCGCCTCGACGCCCGCCAGCGCGCCGCCACCTACGGTAAGGATTCGATTGTCCCCGAGGGTGGCGAGTAAGGGCAGTCGCGTCCTCGGTCGCTGCCGCCATCTTCCGACATCATGAGCGGCACTCCACTGAGCCGTCTGGTCGGCCTCGAGACCGAGTACGCCATGCGCTTCTCGACCTCCGGGAAGCATCCGGGCAACGACCTGATCTTCAGCGCCCTCAAGGACGCCATCGCCTCACGGGTGGCGACGCGCCCCGGCTCCTCCGCCGCCGGCAGAAATCAGTTCTTCACCGACAACGGTGGCGCTTTCTATTATGAGTTCCTGCCCCAATGCATGCGGGGTGGCCTGATCGAAGGAGCCACCCCGGAATGCCGCGGGCCAAGCCAGGCGCTGCTCTATCAGCGGGCGCAAGAGGCCATTCTGCGCCAGGCCTTGCCGGTTGCTCAGCTCCAGCTCACCATGGCCGGATTCCCGGGCGAGCTGGGCCTGCTCAAGAACTGCCGCGACGCTGAAGACCACATCTACGGCTCGCAAGAGAACTACGAAGTCGACGTCGCCTCCGGGGTCGGGCTCTGGTGCCTGCGGCTCGGCCTAGTGCTTCTGCTGCCGGTTCTTGTGCTGCAGGTCGTCCTGGTGTTCAGCTTCCTGCTGCTGGTGCTCGTCGGCACCCTGGTCTGGCTGTTCGTTGCGGCGCTGGTGCCCATCTGGCGTCGCCACTTCCGCTGGTTTGTCGACAGCGAGCCGCGCAAGGTCGAGGAAGCCCTCGGCCGTTTTGTGCTCCACCTCAGCCTCTTCGCCATGTGGCCCATCGCCCAACCGCTGTGCCTGCTGCTGCGGCTCCTGGGGTTTCGCCGCCTGCGTCGCCAGTTGTTGCCATTTCTGGTGACTCGCGCCGTGTTCAGCGGTGCCGGCTCGGTGGCGGGGGATCGACGTTTCCATATCGCCGAGAAGGCCACCGCCATCGATCGCACCATCCGCGCCTCCGCCCGGCCGGTGGACCGCTCGATCTTCGACATCGGCAACCTGCTCAAGAGCTTCTGCGCACCGTTCAATCTACAGCTCGCCCCCATCGCCACCATGTTTCGTCGCCGTCAACGGCTGCAACTGGGCTTTGGCGACTCCAATCGCTGTCAGACGGCGGAGCTGCTCAAAGTCGGTACCACCACCTTGGTCATCGACATGATCGAGGCCGGCTTCCTGGAACCACCGCCGCGTTTGCAGCAGCCCATCGAGGCGCTGCATCGGGTGGCCGAAGACAGCACCCTGAGCCAGACCCTGGCCAGTGACCGGGGCCCCATGACCGCCCTCGAGGTGCAGCGTTTCTACCTGGAGCAAGCCCAGGCCTACCTGAAGCAATGCAAGACCGCTTCCCTGGAGGCGCGGCAAGTGGTCCAGCTGTGGCAGGAAATCCTGACCCATCTGGAGGCCCAGGATTTTGCTCCCCTGGTGGGTAAAATCGATTGGGTCAGCAAGCGCTACCTGCTCGAAGAATGTGCCCACGACGAGGACGACGACGTACTCAAGACCATCGACTTGCGCTACCACGAGCTGGAGAGCGGTTACTTCGATCATTTGCAGCAGGCCCTACCGGCCAACGATGTCGTGCAGCCCGAGTCGGTGCTCCGGGCCATGCGGTTCCCCCCTGAAGATACACCGGCCTATTTCCGGGGTCGCTTGATTCGGGACCAAAAGAACAGCCCTCTACCGTTGGTCATCTCCTGGGAGTCCGCTCGCATCGGTCACCGGTTGAAGAGCAAGGTCATCCCTTTCAGGCGCCCGGACACCAGCGGAGGCAAACCCGAAGGCTGAACCGGGACATCGATTGAGCGATTCGGCCGACCGCTCACCTCGAGCTGGCGAGCGGCCCATGCAAAAATTTCGAGCACAGCCTTTTGGGGGCTGTCCTGGCTCCAACGGATCATCGAGTTCCAGGCCAGCAGCCGGTAGAATGAAGGCGCTGCCCTACTCACCGACACCTGAGTTTTTTTAGGGACCGTTTGCCGATGTCAAAAGGAACACCATGTACTTGACGCCTGACTTGCTCGGAAAAATTCTTCACCGCCAGCAAGTCCTGACCGCCGAGCAGGTCAAGCTCATCCAGCAAGAGGCCCGCAGCATGCCGCGGCATTTGCGCTCCGCCAAAGCCTATGAGCAGCGGTCGGTGGCCTATGAGCTGATCGAAAGCTTGGGCTTGCGCATGGAGGCCAACGGTGGCTCGTTGGTGGAGGAGCAGACCATCGCCAACTCCATCGCCTCCGATGCCGGGTTGCCGCGCATCCGCATCGATCCTCTGCAGCTGGACGCCGATCTGATCGAGAACAAGATCTCCCGTCCCTTTGCCCGGCGTCACCGCATGATCCCCATCGAGGTCATCGACGGCAAATTGAAGGTGGCCTGCGCCAATCCCTTCAACATCGACGGCATCGACTCTTACAAGCGAATCGCCGGGCAAGAGCTCGAGGTCGTGGTGGCCTCGGAGCCGGAGATTCTGCGGGCCCTGACCGAGTTCTATGGCCTGCGCCGCTCGGTGATGAAGGCGGAAAAGGATCTCACCTCCGGCGTCGACCTGGGCAACCTGGAGCAACTGGTACGGCTCAAGAACGAGTCGGAGATCGAGTCCAGCGACCAGCACATCGTCAACGCCGTCGAATACATGCTGCAACACGCCTACGATTCGCGGGCCAGTGACATCCACATCGAGCCCAAACGGGACGCCAGCCTGGTGCGCTTCCGCATCGACGGTGTGCTGCACGATATCCAGAGCATTCCGATGGTTGTCCACCGGGCCATCATCAGCCGCATCAAGACCATGTCGCGGCTCGACATCGCCGAGCGGCGACGTCCCCAGGATGGCCGTATCAAGACGGTGCGCAAGGATCGAGAGATCGAGCTGCGCGTCTCGACGCTACCAGTGGCCTTTGGCGAAAAGGTGGTGATGCGCATCTTCGATCCGGGCGTCCTGTTGCAGGATTTGACCGGCCTCGGCTTCTATCCGGAAGAGCTGAAACTTTTCGACGATTTCATCCACCGTCCCCACGGCATCATCCTGGTGACCGGCCCCACCGGCTCCGGTAAGACGACGACCCTCTATTCGGCCCTCAAGTCGATCACCCAGAGCGAGGTCAATGTCACCACCATCGAAGATCCCATCGAGATGGTGCACGAGCCGTTCAATCAGACGGCCATCGATCCTAAAGTCGGCATCAGCTTCGCCGTCGCCCTACGCCACATCCTGCGGCAAGATCCCGACATCATCATGGTCGGCGAAATTCGTGACCAAGAGACGGCCCAATATGCCATCCAAGCGGCCCTCACCGGCCACCTGGTATTCTCGACGCTCCATACCAACGACGCCCCCACCGCCATTTCGCGCCTCGACGACCTGGGCATCGAACGCTTCCTCATCGCTTCGACGCTCATAGGAACCATGGCCCAACGGCTGGTCAGGCGAATTTGCCCCCATTGCACCCAAGAGCGATTCCTCGAGCCCGAGGAGGTCGAGGCCCTGCGGCTTTCCGTCCCACCGGGCAAGCGCATCAAAGTGCAGGAGGGGGAGGGTTGCTTTGAGTGTCGCCAAACCGGTTATCTGGGACGCGCCGGCATTTTCGAGGTCTTGGCCATCGACGAAAAAATCAAGGAAATGATCATCGAAGGCGCCGACGCACCGCTGCTCAAACGGGAGGCCGGACGCGGCGGCATGAAGACCCTGCGTCAATCGGCCCTGCGCAAACTAGCCGATGGTGTGACAACCTATAGCGAGGTCATCCGCGTCACCGCATTCTAGACCTCGATCATCGGGAAAGACGCCACACGCCTTGGGGAGCACCAGCTTAGGCTCCCGCATCCCCAGCACGGAGCCATCGCTCGGCCAGCAGCCTGCAGATACACCCATGAGCGCCTACCTACCCCATGCGGCCCGCATCCGTACTCTGCTGTCCTTCTCCGACTCCCTCGGATTGGCCCTGGCGGTATGGCTGGCCTTCACCATCCGGTTTGTGCCCAGGGTACGGCAGCTCAAATGGGAACAGCTACTGACCCACCCGTGGATCCTCTTCTGGGCCCTGCTCGCCGCCTTGGTCTTGGCGGCGGCGGCGGAGCTCTACGAGCCCGAGGTGCTGCATCGACGGGTGGAAGTTGCGGTCCGCGTCGTCGCCATGGTGGCGGCCTGGACAATGACCATCATCTTGGCCACCTACCTACAACCGGCCTGGGACTATGGCCGCGGCCTGATGCTCATCACCAGCGCAGTGTGGGGCGGTTGGGCCATCTTGACCCGCTGGGCCTTCACCTCCTGGCTGCGCCAACGGTCCTCACGGTTCCCCGCCTTGGTGGTGGGCGAGGTCGATTCGGTGCGGCAATTCTGCTCCGAGCTGGCGGCCCGGGATTCCGCCCCTTGGCGACCGGAGGATGGCTCGGCCATTGCCAATGACCGCATCGCTGCTGAGATCGAGCGCCGAGGGGCGGCCATCGTCGTCTTCGCCAGCGGCGACGAAAGCACCTTGCAGATGGGCAGCGACCTGGCCCGGCTTCACTTTTCGGGGGTTCCCGTGGTCGCCGCCTCCGAAGTCTGGGCTTGGCTGGAAGAGCGCCTGCCCCTGGAAGCCTTGACACCCAACTTCTTTCTCCATCAGCCGGGTTTCGGGGCCGTCCATTGGACCTTCTTCAACCGCCTGACCCGCATCGCCGACATCGTCTTGGCCTGTTTGCTGTTGGTGGTCACGGCCCCCATCTTCTTGCTGGGCGCCCTGATGGTGCTGGTGACGGCCGGCGGTCCCGTCCTCTACCGACAATTGAGGGTGGGGCAATTCGGCCGTCATTTCACCATGCTCAAGCTGCGGACCATGCGCCGCGACGCCGAGACCGACGGCCCGGCTTTCTCCACCGTCAACGACCCCCGAACCCTGCCGGTGGGTCGCATCCTGCGCCGCCTCCGCATCGATGAGTTGCCGCAGCTCCTGAATGTGCTCAAGGGCGAAATGTCGATGGTCGGTCCGCGGCCGGAGCGACCGGAGTTTGTCGCCGACTTGACTCTCGAGATTCCCTACTATGCCTTTCGCACCGCCGTGCCGCCGGGGCTCACCGGCTGGGCCCAGGTCAATGTTCCCTACGCCAGCGAGCTGGCGGATCATCGACGCAAGCTGGAGTACGATCTCTACTTCATTCGGGAACGTTCAACCCGCCTCTACCTGCTGACTCTGTTGCGTACCGTCAGCGCCGCCCTGGTGGGGGTCCGAAGGATTTAGCGCCTGGTCTCGGCCCTGCATGACGGTCCACAGGAGATGCTCGAAGAGACTGCCGACCTTGACCAAGTCGTGGCGACTCAACAGCCAGCGCTCCGCCACCACCGTGGTGCGGAAGGCCAGCTCGGGCTCCTGCAGCAGCCGGACCACCGCCCGGGCAAAGTTTTCCCCGGTGTTGGCGGCCAGGATGGCGTCCGGCGGAAGATCATCCAGGCCGGAGCGCCCCCCCACCGTCGTGACCACCGGCACGCCGTCGGCCATCGCCTCCAATATCTTGATCGGAGTGCCGGAGCCGGCCTTCAAGGGAGCCACCGCCACCGCAGCCTGGCGCCGAAGGCTCGCCAAGTCACTGGGGTTGGCGAATAGCTTGATGTCCCGACCATTGGCCAATCGACGGATGGAGCGATGGGGGCGAGCCCCGGCCAGCCACCACTCCGCCTCCGGCACCGCCTCACGCACGCGCGGCCAGACCCGACGGGCAAACCAACGCACCCCGTCGACGGTCGGGAAATATCCGAGATTGCCGGTCAGCACGACGATCGGCCGACGGGCTGTGGCCATGGGATCCCGGCGCTCCGTCTCGAGGCCGAAGGGAACCACCCGCACTCGGCCAGCCAGGGTCTCGTCGGACCCCACCAGGACCCGGCGATCACGCTCCGAGACCACGGTTGCCAAGTCCACCTGCCGCAGCAGGCGACGATCCCAACGGCCGATGCGCTGCGCCTCCCAACGCCAGAAGCGCCCCAACAGGCGGTCCCGCTGCCCCCGTTGTGCCATGTTGAGGGCCAGGGCATCCACCAGGTCCAAGACCACGGGCACGTCACCCAGGGCATCGAGGGTGTCGCCGAGCCGCGACAACACCACCACCGCCACGTCCGGCTGAAAGGAGCGGCGCTCTTCCGCCACCACCTTCTCGAAATGGCGTTGATGGTGTAGAGCCACCTGCAATGGACGACCGGCTATCGATAGGGCTCCGCGCAGCAAATGCCATCGACGCACCGGCACCGATCGCAGGCTGATACCGGCAGGTGGCGGCTGGCTCTCGAAGCTCGGCCACCGCTGGCAGACGATGCGCACCTCATGGCGAACCGCCAGTTGCTGCGCCAAACCCGCGGTACGCACCTGATCGCCACGGCGTCCAGGCCACGGGGGGCGTGCGGTGACAAATAGAATTCGCACTTGGAAGTCTCATTCATATTCGACCCACGGAGGCCCACGGGTCGACAGAGAGTCAATTCTCTGGCCAGGATAAAAAAGGAACCCGGCAAGACATCTATAAATAGAAAAGCCACCCAGCATGGCTGGATGGCTTTCGCAGCTCCTGAGGAGCTCATCTAAACGGTTCTGGACAAGAGGCTCTCAGACCGGAACCGAGTGAGCGGGAGCCGGGCTCCCCTAGCAGGTCTCACTCACCGGCGAGAGTACGGAACGACTCGAACTCATCGAAGTAGAGAGTCATCGTCTCGCCAGCGCCGAAGTTGTTGGTCTGCGGCGTACCAATGCGGATGCGGTCGACGGCGATCAAGCCATTGCTGACGGCGCGCTCTTGGTAGGCGGGATCACCGGACGGCGGGCAGGAAGCGGCGTCATCGACGACGGCGACGCGACCCATGCCATTGTTACCATTGGCAGTTTCCATCTCGGCGCAGATGCGGACCGGGTCATTGTCGGCCACCGGGATGCGGAGACCTACGGAACGCTGACCGCAGAGGTTACCGTTGATGAAGACCAGGACGCTGCCGTTGACACCACTAGGACCGGTCCGGTAGTAGAAACCGCGCATGGCCGACACGAAGGCGGCGCCGGGGCAGTCACCGGTGTTCGGATTGGGGTTTGCGGTGATGACATTGAAAATGGTCTGCCGAACCTGGGACGACGTGGAGGTCGCGGCCGGGTTGAAGAGGAAATTGAAGCGGTAGATGCTCTCATCATCCGGGGTCAGGTCTTCCACGTAGGCAACGCTGCTGTTGTCGTGGGTCACTTGGAGACCGCAGTTGCTACCACCGCAGGCCGTTCCACTACCACCCATGGCGGCAGTGTTGTTGACGGCCAAGGTATCGGCAAATGCCGCACCGGTCACCGCCAGCAGAATCGCAGTCAAAACAAAAATCTTGCCTCTCATCGTCAGCTCCTTCAGTTACGTCTTGTTGATGAGCACCCTTGTACGAAAAATAGCAGGAATCGAGAGCTTTCGCCAGCCCTGGAGAAACCCTTAGATGGACTCGAAACTCCCGCTCTAGCTACCACTTCCCTACAGTCGTTGTCCTTCTGTAGCCCGACAGATGGAGTTGCTCTCCGTCATTGATGCTTTGGAGGTTAGCAAAATGCCGTCATAGCGTCAACAGGTCTCAACGGCCCGATGGGCCTTTTCTCGACCCCGATGATCAGCCCCGATGATCGGCGCCGTGCATCGCTTCCCCGCCCTTGGCGACCGCCGCCCCGGATCACTGGATGTATCCCAACGCCCTGAGCTCGGCCTCGACCTTGGCGCGTTCCGCTTGGTCCACCATGGCGGGCCCCAGGCCAGCCTCCAATCGCGCTTCTAGACGACGGCGCAAGGCGGCCAGGAAACGTGCTTGTTCCGGCTCCATCGGCGCCAGGTTGGTGGTTTCCAAGCGATCTTGACGCCGATCGTAGAGCTCGGGAAAACCTTCGACCTCCGCCGCCTCATATTGGATCAGCTTCCATTGGCCATCGATGAAGCTGTGGCCGCGACGGCCGCGCAGATCTAGGAAGCCCATGCCTTGGTCCACCCACTGGGCGGCCTGCGGGGCCAGGACGAGGGGCAAAAAGCTACGCCCTTGCACCGCCTCGGGACGAGGCGCCCCCGCCACCTCCAGGAGCGTCGGCATCAAGTCCACGTGCTGCACGATGTTGGTGGATCGCTGGCCCCCGGTGGCACCCGGCAAGCGGAACAGCAAGGGCGTGTCGAGCATCTCGCTGTGCAACGTCTTGCCGTGGGTCCAGCCCCCATGGTCATAGAACTCTTCGCCGTGGTCGGAGAGGAAAACCACCACCAGATCCTCGTAGAGCCCACGCCGCTCGAGATCGTCGAGCAGCGCCCCGAAGCTGGCGTCATTGGCCGCGATCTCGGCGTCGTAGAGGGCCCGCAGGTCGGCGATGATCTGCGGCGAGACGGATTCTTTTTGACCATTCAGCTTCTGGATTGTGGCGATGCTTCCCAGCTGCGGATCCACCACTTGGGCGGCGAAGGTGCTGCGGAAGGGCTCCGGCGGATCGTAGGGGGCGTGGGGATCGATGGTGTGCACCCACAGGAGAAAGGGCTGTTGTTGCTCGGCGTTGTCGTCCAACCAGGCAAAGACCGCTTCGTTGAGGTCCGCCGAGGTGGCCAGCGGGTCATCCGGGCGCAGATTGCGGAGGTACTTGAAATAGTCGAATCCCTGGGCGAAGCCGGCGACGCGGGCGGCGTTGCCGTTGCCGGTGATGGCGACGGTGCGATAACCCACCGCGCCCAGGCTTTCCGCCAAGGTCACCGCTTCCTCGGACAGGGCGTCGTCGTCTCCGTTGGTGCCGTGGCTCTGGGGCCACATGCCGGTCAACATGGAGGCGACGGAAGCCCGTGTCCACGGCGTCTGGGCCTGCGAATTCTCGAACAACATCGCCTCTTCGGCGAAGGCATCGAGACGGGGAGAGGTGGGTCGTTCATAGCCGTAGCAACCCAAGTGATCGGCCCGCAGGGTGTCCACCAGGTAGACCAGGATGTTGGGGCGCTGACGGTCCGTCGGAGCACCGGTGTCGCCGTCCGCCGGGGTGCCGTCGGTCGTCGCCTGGCTCGCCCCGGGGCCGGCTGACGCGGCAGGGGCGTCCTCCTCGGCGGCGGACACCCGCGGTCGATGGATCAGGATGCCCATGGCTTGGTCCCGCGGATTGGCCGGCGACTCGGCAAAAAGGGACAACCGCCCGGCGATCGGCGAGTCGCCATTCAACGGCAAAGCAAACTTGGGGGAGGCCGACAGGTCTGTCAGATGGCGACCTTCGACGGTTTCGTCCCGCGGCTGCCACTCCACTGCCAAACGGCCTTTGGCGTCGCCACGGCTGCGCACTTGGTCGACCACCAAAACGCTCCTGGCGGGAAGATCCAAGTAGTAGTCGATGCGGCTGCCGAAGGGCACAAAGAGGGTTCCGCCCTCACTGCGCACCACCGGTTTGGGGAGCGGTCCGGCGGGCGGCTCTTGGGTCGACGGTCGGAAACGTACCCAATCCCAGAGCACCCGGGTGTCCTTCTTGATACCCCGCTGGCCACTGCCCTGGTGCTCGACGAGCAGCCGGTTCCAGCCGCGCCGCAAGCGATCGGCGGGCAGATCTTGCGAGTACTCCCGCAGGCCGCCACCGAGGTCCACCTCCGCCAGGGCAGAACCATTGAGGGACAGGGCCATGGACCTCGTGCCGTGGGCTTCTACCGGAGCGCAGCGCCAGGACAGTTGCAGATCCACCGGTCGGGAAACGAAGAAATCGAGCTCGGCACGGTCCCCCATGGTCCACGTGGCGACCCGGTCTTCGCCGTCCAGTTGGCGATGGACATCCGCCCAGCCGGAGACCTGATAGCGCCGTGCGGCGGCCGTCCCGAGGTCGATTTCCTCGGTTGAGCGCTGCACATCGGCGTGCTCGAATTGAGCCAAGAGGTCGATGGCGGTGTGCTCCGGGACCTCGACCTCCGGGTCACCGCAGGCCACCGTCAGCAGGCTGAGGCTGGCCAGGCAAGCAGTGGCCAGGTAAGCGGCGGCGAGATGGCGCCTCGGGGGCCGACGGGAAATCCCCCCCAGCTCCCCTTTGGCCCCAGGGGGAACAGAGCGGTTCGCTGTCGGGTACAGAATTCGAGGTTCCCTGATCATGTTGCTCATCGCTTGGCGATTCGTCCCTTCAACCATTGACGTGGCGCCAGATAGGCCATCCACAGTTTCCACATTTTCGACTGATGCACGGCGCCGAGCTCGGAGCGGACCCCGTGGTAGAGAGCCTCGAAGCGCTCGGCGCGGGCCGATTGCTCGGCCAGCTGGCGTTTGGCGGCATCGAGCTCGGCCTGGAAGACAAGATCTTCCCCCGCCGCCAGATAGTGGTGCTCCAAGCGCTGAGCGTCGGGAGCCCGGCGGGCGGCGGCGACAAAACGGCGCAGCGGACGGGTGGTCGCCGTTGCGGTCAGCTCCTGGCGTGCCCAAGCGGCCGCGGCGGCGGCTTGCTCGACGCCTTCGCGGCGATGCTCGAAAGCCGCCACCAGTTGCTCGGCCAGGGATTTGGCATCGCCCGCCGGATAGGTGCGCACCCAGCCCTTCGCCGCCAGCTGCGAAGCGATCTCCGAAAGCTCGGTGCATATAAAGGGCAAGCCGTTCCCCAACCATTCCAGCAACCGACCACTGGACCCCAACCGGCGCTCATAGAGGGGCCGCTCAGTCACCAAACCCAAGTCGGCGCGGGCCAACCAGGCGCGGGCCTCGGCGGCCGGCAAGCAGCCCAGCAGGCGGCATCTCGCGGCATGGGGCGTACGCTCCAACCAGTTTTGCAGCGTCGAATAGGTCGTCTCGTCCTGCCCGGCGATGCTGCCGCCGGTGGCGACAAAAACGAGCTGCGGGCAACGGTCCATGGCGGCGTCGAGGGCGGCGCACAGAGTTTCGACATCGCACCAAGTATTGAAACCACCGCTCCACAGGACAACAAAGTCGTCCGCCGACGGTCCTGCCATGGTCGCCGCGACCTCAGACCCAGCAGCCGTCGCCGCCACCTCAGACCCAGCCGTGGTCTCGACAACGGGAACGGCGCAGGGCACCGTATGCACCAAATCCAAAGGCACCAAATCCGGCCCCAGGTTCTGACGATTGAGCCGACCGGCCAGCCCCAACTGCCCCACCGCCGCCCAGGTTTGCCGCTCGGAGACGGCGGCGAAGGCGTCCCCACGCTCCAAGAGATCCGCCAGCATGCGCCAATAGGCGGTCAAGTGATCTCCCGTTGCGTGGGCCGCCGACTTGGCCTGGGCTTCGGCCATCGGATCGCCGAACAGATCGACCCACAGGGGCAGATCGGCGGCCAGTTGCGCCGCCCGGCGGGATGGCTGGGCCGCCGCCCCCACCAAGACTTGCGGCTGAAAGGCCGTCATCAGCTGCGGTAAGGCCGGCCCCTGCTCAAAGGCCTCGCGGTCGAGGCGATAGATCAGCACCCCATCGCGGACCTCTTCGGCGACGGCTTGCTGCGGGTCGTCATAGGCACCGGGCATGGCGGCGATGGCCAGGACGACCCGATGCCCGGCCGCCGCCAGGGGCGCCGCCAGCTGCCAACTGCGGGCCCCGGGGGCATAATTCATGCGCGCCGGCTCGAAGGGCAGGGGCCCCCAACCCAATACCAGGACACGGCGTGGTGGATCACCGGAGGCCTCCACCGGTACCGGCGGACCTTCCAGCGATTGTCGATAGCAGGCGGCGGCCCTCGACCAGGCCTCCCCATGGACCGTTTCTTCCGCCGACCCCGGTGGCGGCTCGCCGCCGGCCCCCTCGACGGCGGCGCCGGCCGTGTCATCGGCCGTGTCGGCGGCAAAGGGATCCCGTGTCTCCGGCAAGGTGATGACCGGGCCGGAGCCCGCCGGCACCAGAAAGCGCCGCCAGGTATCGTCCCCGCGGTGACGCCAGCGGCGGTAGAGCAGCCCCGGAAGACGGCGCAAGGCGCCCCACATGGCGCGACGTTGCAAGCCATTCTCGGATCGTGGACGGCGCCAGATTTCATCGACCAGGGCACGTTTGGCCAGCCCCCACAACAAGTCCAGGGGCCAATGGATGATCGCCAACAGCAGACGGTTGCGCCAGAAGAGGAAAAGCTTCCAATCGGAGCCCACTGACATGGTCGCCGAAATCTGGTGCAGGACGATCGCCTCCGGCACGTGCACCACCCGACGCCCGGCTTTCCAGGTCTTCAGGCAGAGATCGATGTCTTCGAAGTAATACTGGTAGATCTCCGTCCATCCACCGATATCGGCAAAGACATCGGCCCGCAGCAGCAGCGCCGAGCCGGTGAGCGCCGCCACATCCCGTCGCGGCGGTATCTCCCCGTAGTCCGCCACGGCGATACCGATGCCCTCGTCCCATCCCCACGCATCGTCGGTGACGTTGAGCCCCAGGCTGTTGAGGTGGTCGGGGGCTCCCCAAATGCGCAATTGCGGGCCCGTCGCCGCCACCTCCGACTCCGATTCACAAACCTCCACCAACTGCCCGAGGGCGGTGGTCGACGAACAGGTGTCGTTGTTGATGAAGTAGTAGTAGTCCGCCGTCCCCAGATGCTCGCGGGCCCAACGCACACCGGCGTTGTTGGCTTCGGAGAAGCCGAGATTGCGCGGCGCGACCCAAAGGTGAATCTGCGCCTCCTGTTCGATGATCGGCGGCAGCTCCTCCTGGCAATGGTTGGCCACCACGACAATCTCCAAGTCGACACCGGTGGAGGCCAGCAGAGAGCGCAGACATTCCTGCAGCATCGTTTTGCCGCGGTGATGGATGGTGATGACGTGGACGGTCGGCATGGGGTGGCTGCTCAGGTCGGTGAGTCTGGTCGGCGCTTGGCGACCGATGGGCCGCAGCGCCAAGGATATACGGCCCCTTCGAGGGAAGCTACCTCCGCTTGGTCGACGACGGATCGACTGCTCGCCTCGATTCCATGGACCAGCCGGCTGGGTTTCCGGGCGGACCGCTGTGCTAAAGTCTGCCGCCGATCTTTATTCCATTGCGCTACCTTGTCACCCTCGGGAATCGAACAGAGTCCGGTTTGAGGAAGTCCACGATGACGAAAGTGTTGGTCTGCGGTCTGTGCCCTCTGCCCTTCGAAAATACCCGCCAGAGCTTCGGCCCCGGCATCCGCACCTGGCAATTCGCCTGGAGCCTCGCCAACTCCGGATTCGATGTCCATTTGGTGGCCATGCGCATCCCGGGAACCTACGATGCCCAGCGGCCGGAGGGAGACCGCCACGAATGCCGCGACGGGGTGACCATCGAGCGCCTGCCGGACCACGAATTCTTTCAGGTGGCAGAGATCCAGGCCAGGATCGATGATTTTGCCCCCAATGTTGTGGTCGGAGCCACGATGTACGGTTCCAACATGCTGTCGCGGTGTCACTTGGAGGTCCCTTTCTGGGCCGACCAGTTCGGCCATGTGATGGCGGAAGCCCAGGCCAAGGCCCACCTCGACGGCACCAACGCCGCCCTGTCCCATTTCTGGAATCTACTGCGCCCCATCCTGCTGCACGCCGACAAGATCTCCACCGTCTCCGAGCCCCAGCGCTACGCCGCCATCGGCGAGCTCGGCATCATCGGTCGTTTGACCCACGAAACCTGCGGCTACGAGTTTGCCGAGGTCATTCCCTGCGCCCTGATCCCCAACCAGGTGGCGGAGCCGCAGCCCATGCTGCGCGGCGAAGCCTTCCCGGAGGACGCCTTCGTCGTCCTGTGGAGCGGTGGTTATAACGTTTGGAGCGATGTCGAAACGATGTTCTTGGGCCTGGAACGGGCGATGGATCAACGATCGGACATCCATTTCGTGTCCACCGGCGGCGAGATCGAAGGTCACGACGAATCCACCTACCAGCGCTTCCAAGAGCTCATCGAAGCCTCCGAGCATCGCCAGCGCTTCCACCTACAGGGTTGGGTCAAGGCTCATCTGGTACCTTCTTTCCAAGCCGAAGCCAACCTCGGAGTGCTCAGCGAGATTCCCATTTATGAGGGGCAGCTGGGCAGCAAAAACCGCATCGTGCAGTGGATGGGCAGTGATTTACCGGTGCTCTACAACCGGGTGGGCGAGTTGGGAGATCTCCTGGACCAAGAAAAACTGGGCTTGACCTTCGCCGTCGGCGACGCCGAGGCCATGGGCAAGGCCATCTGTTGGGCAGCGGAGCAACCCGCCGAGCTTCAGGCCATGGCCGAAGCCGCCCGGCGCTACACCGAGAAGCATCTGACTTTCGAAGCCACCACCCGAAGTTTGGTGGCTTGGGTCACCGCGCCCAGCCTCGCCCCGGACAGCGCCTTCCGTCACCGCCTGTTGGCCCCCGGCCAGCTCGACGAGTCGGTCGCGGCCAAGCGTTCCGCCAAGGGCAAAACGACGGGTTCCAAAAAACCGATGGCAGCCGACGGCTCAGGCAATCCAAACGATGGCCAAGGGACCCCGTCAGGAGAGCTCTCGGACCAGGAGCTCGATCCGACGGAAGCCTTCCTGCCGGCGGTGCGTTCAGGGCCCAGCGCGCGGCGCGGCAACGGCCGTGGCTCCGCCTTGCGGGGCGCCTCTCCGGTCAAGCTGTTGGCCCGCCTACGTCAACGGTTGGTCGGCTGAGCCAGCCCCCCGCGGCCGCCCGTCAAAGCGGCCGCGGCCAGTGCGGCCGCGTAATATCTTCCAAAAAAGACGACGCAGCGCCTCGGTCCAGCGATGGGCACGGCCATTGAGCAGCGTCGTCAATTCCTCGAGACAGCCGTAGAGCTCGTCGACCCGACGCCGGGTAGCCACCAGCTCCTGCTCCTTGACCTGCGCCCTCTCGGCCTGCTCCTGGGTGCGTTGTTCCAACCCTTGAGCGTACTCGGTGAGGCGCCGATACTCGGTTTCGAGATGCTGCCGCGCCCCCTGCGCTTGCTCCAGATGCTCTTGCAACCATTGGATGGCTTCATTGCGCCCGCTCAGAGCCTCCTGGGACGACTCGAGGCTGCTGCGCAACCAAGCAGCAGCCTCTTCCTGCTGTAGCCGTTGCTGCGCCGCTTGCTGCAAGCACTGCTGCTGCCAAGCTAGGCTCTGTCGAAGCTCCTCCTGGCCGGCTTCGAGATGCTGCCGCACATTGAGCAGGTAGCGAAGGTGTTGATCCCAGGTATTGGCGAAATCCGCCTCCCGCGGCGGTTGCACCAGGCTGAAAGGTTCTTCGAAGGCTTGCAGAATCGTCGTCTCGAGGGGAGCCGCCGGACGATCGGACACGGCCCCCTGGAGAATCGCTTCACGCCGTACATCGCGTTCCAGATCCGCCTCCACCTCCAAGGTTTGGCACAGCCGATGATAGAGGGAGGCCAGATTGGCAAAACCCAGATCCGGATGGGCCATGGGGGCATCCGACAGCAGACAGGCGACGTTGCGCAAGACGAACCAGGCCATGGGAATCGGAACCGCCAGGCTCCATTCCTGGTCGAAAAGGTGATAGCGATTCGGGCTATCGACGTCCTCCCCCTGCCCCACCACCGCATTGCTCAGCATGGCATCCAGGGCCTCACCCCGCAGCCATGTGCCATCACCGTGCGCAAAACGCTTTCGGGCCCATCGCAGGTAGTCGGTCAAGACTTCGACGACCCGGCGGCCGCGACGGAAATAGAGGGCCCGGAGAATGCGGTGTCGAAGCCGCTCGCCGCGTTCCACGGGCTGCCTGGGAGCGGCCTGCCAGCGCAGCTCCACCGGCCCGTCGACGAAATCGAGGGTCACCGGCCAAACGTCTTGGCGCACCTCGGGTTCGTCGAGGGCCAGCTTTTCCACCTCGACGCCGCCGTCGTCGCTCAAGAAGAAGCGGGTCATCACCGGGCGCCGCCGGGAGGGCGAGGCGTGCCATGCGACTTGCCGTCCCCGATCATCGGTGTGGTGCGCCGTCAAGCGTTCGAAGACCGGCGACGCTTGCTCTGGGCTGAGGGCCCAGAAGAATGAATTAGACAACTCGCTGAACAGGCCAGCCCGGGTCAGCTGTTGCATGGCCAGGTAGTCGGAGAACAACAGGCTGCGGGGACGCATGGGATCGGCAAAGGTCCGAAAGCAAGCCAAATCCGCCGTCAGCTCCGGGTCCGCCGCCGCCAGGGAGCCGTCGATCACCGAGGCGGGTAGCTTGTAGTCGGGGAAGGGAAAGTACTGCCGCTGGCAATGCCAGCCGTTGCGGCTCAGCTTGGCCATCAGCTCTTGACGCGAAAAGGTGCGGGCGATGGCGTCGTCCGGATAGCCCACCAGGCCGTCGAAGAGCTCGCCGGAGTGGTCTTCGGCGACGCCGCTCCAATATTTCAACCCCAGGCGATTTTCGATGGCCAGTAGGAGGACCCCCTGCGGCCGCAGGAAGCTACGCAGGCGCTGCAACAAATAGTCGAAGGCATCGCCCGCAAAATCCCCCGGTGGCACGATGAAGCGCTCGGCGTACTCGAGGACCCCGACCATGCAAATCACCTCGAACTTGCGGTGCGTATCGAAATGCTCCAGACGGCCGAACCAGCCACTCCAGTTGTCGAGATCCGAGAGCCGTTTCGACAAGGCAGCAAATCTTCGACTGCTGCCTTCGACCACCGTCAGATGGCCGCAGCTCTCGGCCAAGTAGCGGGAAACGCCGCCCATACCGGCGCCCAGCTCGAGGACATCGAGCCCCGAGATATCGAGATGCCGCAACAGGTTGGCCCGCTCCGGGGCAAGGTGGTAGCGTACCGGCCATTGTCGGTCCTGTTCCTGCCAAGCGATCCGGGCCATCGAGCGCAAGTCCGGCGCACGGTCGAGCAACCCAGCGATGACCTCTTCAACCCCGCGACCGTCCGAGTAGTCAAATCCCATGGCGCGAGACTTTATCAGCCGCTGGCGACACCTGGCGCGACCATTTGTCGATGTCTTCCATACCTGGCGTTGTCGCCGAGCCTGGCACCGCGGCGAGGTGGCCGGTGACCTGACCTATGTTGCCGAACCGTGGCCGTCGGAGGTTACCGCGGGCGCTTCCGCCGTTTGGCCCGGTGTCCTGCTGCAACGGCCCTACGACAGCTCCGAGACCACCGCCCAGCGGGACGCTTGGTGCCGGGCCCAGACCCTGGGAGAGCTAAAACCCGCCGGACCCGACGACGGGCAGCGTCGAGCCTTCGCCTTCTACGCCCCCGGGCAAGTCTTACCGGGGCTCGATCCAAGCCACCTGGAGGCCGCCCTGCTGATCCTGGCGGCGGAGGCCATCGACGCCGTCACCCTGGTGACCGACGCCGAGGCCCGTGCTTTGGCCCGCGACACCAGCAAGACCGACGACCCCAGGGCCGACGACCCCAGGACCGGCGACCCCAAGACCGACGACGAAGGTCGGTCCCGAGCCCTGCTAGAGGACGAAACCAACCTGCTTTCCCGGGTTTTCACCGTCTATCGGGGAGACGCCTACCGCTATGACGCCATGGCCGATCGCGTCATCCCCCTGTCGCCACGCCGTCTCCGCAAGTGCCTGGCACCTGCTGCTGAGGCCCTTGCCACCGGCGACCCAACGGACGGCGACCGACAGCTCGGCCAGCGAAGCCGTGGGCCGTATCGCAGCGCCGTCGACTTGCCCGGCCGCCTGCGCATCGGGGTGCGCGACGCCCGGCAACTGAAGCGCCGCCGGGAACAGCATGGGCGCCCCGTCATGTTGGTGACGGTGCCTTTTCTGGCCCGCGGCGGCGCCGAGCAAACCCTTTTCGCCACCCTGCAACACCTCGGCGATCGCTTCGACTATGTCTTTGTCACCTTGGCGCCGCACCGTCCGGCGCTCGGGGACCGACGGCCGGACTTTCGCCAGTTGGCGCCCCGCCTCTTCAGCCTCGGCGATTGGGTCCACCCCGCCGCCATGGTGGGCATGATCGGTCAGTTGATCGACACCACCGGGGCCCGCATTCTCTACAACGCCAACGGCACGACCCTGTTCTACGATTTCGCCCCGAGGCTCAAGAGGATGTACCCGAAACTGCACATCGTCGATCACCTTTACGACCATCGGGTGGGCTATATCGAGCGCTACGACGCCAACCTGCTGGCCTCCGTCGATCTCTGCGTGGCGGAAAATCACCCCATCCAGCAACAGTTGGGAGATCGGGGTTGGCCCGCTTCGAGGGCGCCGGTCATCTGGCCCTGTGGCCGACCGACGGCGGCCCTGCCGCAGGACATCGCCGCTACCCGTCAGCGCCTACGTCGCCAGCTCGACCTGCCGGACGATCACCTGGTCTTCCTCGCCGCCCTGCGCATGCACCCGCAGAAACGCCCCCTCGATCTCGTCGCCTTGGCGGTACGCTGCGCCGATCTGCCGGTGCGCTTCCTGCTCGTCGGAGGCGGGGAGCTGGAACGGCAGGTGGACGAGGCCATCGCCGCCAACCCTGAAGCGCCGATCCGCCGACTGCCCTTCCGCCGCGATATCCCGGACCTCATCTGCGCCGCGGACGTCGGCTGTTTGGTGTCCGACTACGAAGGGCTGCCGGTATTCCTGCTGGAGTGCTTGCAGCTCGGCCGTCCCTTCTTGGGCACCGATGTCGGCGAGCTCGGCCGTGTGCTGCGGGACGCCGAAGCCGGTCCGGTGGTGGACCGACCCGGGGACCTCGACGCCCTGGAGCGGGCCGTCCGCCACTTGATCGATCCTGAGGTGCGCCATCGCCTGGCGTCGCGGGCCTTAGAAGCGGCGGCCCATTTTGCCGTCGAGGTTTGTGCCGAGCGCTATGCCGGGGCCTTCCTGGGGGCGGAGATACCGCCCCTCGAGGGCGTCCTGCGTCCGCCGAGGGAGGAACGGTGAGCGGTCTGCGGCATCGCCTGTCAGGATGGTTTTGGGACCACAGCCAAGTGTGGCGTCGCCCCGTGCGGCGTCTTCGCCAAAACCTGTCCGCCTGGCGGTACCGCCTGCGGCATTGGCGTAGCCCGCAACCCCCCCGGGTGTTGGTTGACCTCAAGCCGACGGCGGCGTCGGCAACGCCCGAGCTGACATCCCCGGCGCTGGGCTTGAGGGTCGAGGCGGCCGACCGAGCCGCCGCCGAAACCTGGATGGCCTCCCAGACCGAGGCGTCGATCGTCCTGTGGCCCGCTGAGGAACCCTCGTCCGGCGCCAGCTTGTCGCCCTGGCCGTCGACCCCACCGTCGACCGCTCCGTCAAACGCTCTGTCGCACCAGGAGCCGACGCTGTTCTTGGACTTCAATGCGCAGCTCGAGACGCTACCCGCCACCTTGGTGGAGTCCTTGCTGCTCGCCGCAGCGTGCGAAGGCTCGCCGTTGATCTTCGCCGCTTGGGCTCCGCCGGCGCAGCATATGGCCGGGCCCGACGGCCGCCTGTGGGCGACTTCGCCGCTGGCCACCCTGTGGCGTTTGCCGAGCCCTGAGACTACCGGCCCGATCGTCGGACGGGTGGTCCCCCATGTCACCGACCTCACATCCCAAGACGCCACAACCCAAGACGCCACGACCCGTCATCTTTCCCACCCGCCAACCAGCCGCGCCAGCGGCCCTTATCTGTTGCGCGGCGACATCTCCCCCGGCACCCTGGTCCGTCAGCGGGTGGGCTGTCCAGCCGAACGGCTGGCCGCTCTGGAAGATCTTCCCGGACCGCCGACGGTGCTCTTTCTCTTGCCTTTTCTGGCGGTGGGCGGAGCCGAGCGCTTGCTCTTCGATCTGTTGGCCGGTCTGCGGAAAACCTACCGCTGCTTGGTGGTGACCCTGGAGCCCCATGACCAAATGCTGGGCAATACCCTGGACACCTGTCGCCGTCTCATCCCCCACCTCTACACCCTGGGGGATTGGCTGCCCAGGGCCTGCCATGCGGGGGCCATCGAGCACCTGCTGCGCCGCTACCGGGTGGAGAGCCTAGTCTGTTGGAATGGCGTCGTCGCCTTCTACGATCAGGCCGCTGACTGGAAACGACGCTGGCCGGAGCTGCGCATCTATAACCAGCTGTACAACCATCGGGGGGGCTGGATCGAGCACTACGGTCCCCGTTTTGCCGCCGCCATCGACGTTCACTTGGCGGTCAATGGGGCGATCGCCGACGCCCTGATCGACCGGGGCATCGACGCTCAGCGTGTGGCGACGGTCCCCCACGGTGTCGAGATCCCAGAGCTACCGTCGGCGGACGAGCCCCTGCCTCGACGGCACTCAGCCCGGCGAGAGCTGGGGTTGGAGCACTTGCCACCGGATACCGTCGTGGTCGGGACTTTCATCCGGCTGCATCCCCAGAAACGTCCCTTCGACATCCTCGAAACGGCCCGCCGTCTGAGCCACGCACCAGTCCATTTCCTCCTGGTGGGGGGCGGTCCCCTCGCCGACGCCGTCGACCAACACCTCGCCGACTCACCGCTGCCCAACCTCAGTCGGTTTGGCCTGCGGGACGACCTCGAAACCCTCTATGCCGCCACCGACATCTGCCTCATGACCTCGGAATATGAAGGTCTACCCATCTTTCTGCTCGATGGCCTGGCCCGCGGCTTGCCATGTGTGGCGACGGCGGTGGGAGACATTCCAAGCCTGTTGCAGGACGGCGGCGGAGTCCTGGTGGAGGAGGTTGGCGATGTGGCAGCCCTGGCGGCGGCAGTCGAAGCCCTGCTGGACGAGCCCTTGAGGCGCCGGCAGGGCCGGCGAGGACGCGAAACCGTCGGTCGGCGCTTCGGCCTCGAGGCCTATCGCCGACGTTATGAGGAGCTGATATTTCCGTCCAAGAGCGCGGCAACGGAAACCCAGAGAAAACGGCAGGACTCGACATGACGGTGGGCCACGGCAAGACGGGCCCCCTGGCCTCGGTGGTCATCCCGTCCTATAACCACGGCCCCTTCATCGAAGAGGCCGTGCACAGCGTCTTGGGCCAAGATACCGACCTCGAGCTGGTGGTGGTGGACGACGGCTCCAGCGATGACAGCCGTCGGCGTCTGGAATCCATCGACGATTGTCGTTTGCGCCTCATCCTGCAGGAGAACCGGGGGGCCCATGCCGCCCTCAACCGTGGCATCGAGGCCAGCCGTGGCCAGATCGTCTTCCTGCTCAACTCCGACGATCACTTCCACCCACAGCGCCTACCTCGCTTCCTCGACCGCTTTGCGCAGCAACCGGAGCTCTGCCTGCTGACCTCGTGGCTCCAGCTCATCGACGCCCATGGCCTGCCGATCGGTGTCAAGGAAGCCTGGCACAACCTGCCGCCATGGCCCCAACCACGGCCGGGAAAAGGACTGGCGGATGGCGGTGAGCCAGGCCTAGCCCTGCTGCAAAGCAATTATGTGTCCACCACCTCGAATGTCGCCTTCCGCCGAGCTTGGTGGCAACGGCAGGGCCTATGCTTTTCCCCCCTGCGCTACACCCACGACTGGGAGGCCCTGCTGGCCGCCGCCGGTCGCGGCCCGATGGCGGTCCTCGCCGAGCCCCTGGTGTCTTACCGCGTGCACGCCAGCAACACCCTGGCGGAGGGCCGAGCCAAGCCAGGCGACCCTTCCAAACAAGGCGACCCTGCCGAGCGAAGCGACCCAGCCGAGCGGGGCGAGGGTGCGATGCGTTTCGAGATCCTGTGGACCGTCGCCCGCCATGCCCACCCCCTATGCCGCCACTTCGCTGCCCAAGGCCACGACATGGACGAGCTGAGGAGCCGCGCCTGGCGCTCCCTACCCCGCTTCGGGCGCGACGATCTGTTGGCCATGCTCTTGCAACTGCGCGGTGACGGCCCCTCCCCCAGCAAGACCTTTGACGCCCTGTTGCAACCGTCGCATCCGCTGCGCCGCCGCATGGTGGAGCTTCTGGCCGGCGGCGATCGGTAGCCCCGAGAGACACCGCGCCGTCGCAGTACTGTCCCGTCGCAACCCATCGCCCGTCGCGACATATCTCCCGTCGCAGCATTCTCCCGTCGTCACAATCTTTTGACTTTCCAGCAGCCTTTGGCTGGCAGGCCACCTTGCCCCCAATGGTGGGCGTGGAGGCCGCTGCGACCGCACAATGCCCGAGCAATGAAGCCTCGAGCCCGAGCTGCCCTAAGCAATATAAAGCATTATAAATCAATGACTTAGACAAATTCCTCCAGCTGGCAGGAAGCTTGAAATGGGAGTGGGTGCAAGCCATCACTCACCCACCACTCGCCAGGAGAATCCCATGCCGAGCTTCCAGCAACGACTTAGAGCCCTTTTCTTGTCTGCCGATGACCCGAGTCCCCTTGCAGACGAAGACCCATGCCAACCCGTCTTTCCCGCCGCAGAGAGGCGATTCCCGCGGCGCCTATACTCGGCAGCCAAAGAATCCAGCTGGGGCGATGCTCCCCAACCCAAGGGCGCCTCGAGGCAATATCGCTCCTATTTGACGGGTCCTGCTGCGGGCGACTCAGCGGCTGGCGCCCCAGCTGCGGGCGCCCCAGCTGCGGGCGGTCCAGCGGCTGGCGCCCCAGCGGCCAGCCTCCCAGGCCCCCCCGGTGGCGATCCGGCGGCCCCGGACAAGCGACGGCGGCGATCAAATCTCAGCGGGCTGACGGCCTTCCCCACGCCGCGGGGGCTTTGTGTCGCCCACGGTGGTCGGCTGGGCTGACTGCCGGACCGCCTCAGTAGTCGTCGCTTCAGTCGTCATCGGGCCAGGCGAAGCAACCGCTGATCTGAAGATCCGGTCGCCCGCTGGCCACCGCCCCGACGGCGTCGGGCAGGGGGCTGAAGGCGATCAAGCTCCACGCCCGGGCGAGCTCCGCATCACCATCGATCTCTTCGAAACAGCAAGGGCTGTCGGGATGTAGGGTGACGGTGAAGCGGTCCAAGGGGACAGACAATCCATCGCCCGTCGCCTTGATGTAGGCCTCTTTGCGCGTCCAGCAGTTGAAGAAGGTGTGGGACCGCTGCCCTTCCGGCACCTTGGCCAAGACATCCCGCTCGGCGCTGGCGAAGAAACTCTTGGAGATACCCAAGGCATCGGGCATCTCGCGCAGGATCTCCACGTCGACCCCGAGGGATGGGCCGCGGGTCACGGCGATCACCGCCAAATCCTCGGAATCGGAAAGATTGAAGGCCAGGGGGCCATCGTCGTGTCGATCGAGATGGGCCGCTAGCTGAGGTTTGCCACGGGGTGTGTAGTCGAAGGCCACCTGCGTCGTCGGCAAGCCCTGGTAGGCGGCCACCAAACGGCGCAGACGGGCCCGTCGTACCTTGAAACGCCGCCGGTGTTTGGGAAACCGAAAACGCTCGGCCCGCTGCCTTTCTTCGTCGGTGAGAAGCCTCTCCAGGGCTGCCACCCGCGACTCGGCGAGGGCCAGGTTGAAACGCCACAGGTGGACTTGCCCCGCCGCCAAGAAGGCGGGTTGGCGGGCCGTGACAAACGCTTTCGGGCCAAAGTCCATGGTGGGATCTTAAAACAAAAACCCCCCTCGCCAAGAGGGGGGTTTATGACTTCCTTTATCGAGGCAGCCCTACCAGGAGAAACCCAGGTGAGCCAAGGCCCGCCGCTCGATGATGTCGCCGCCGAAGATCTGATAATGCTTCTCGTCGAAGACGTTGCTGATGTTGACACCGAGCTCCACCCGATCATTGAAGTGGTAGGTGCCCTGCAGGTCGACCAGGTCGTAGGACGGGATCGGTCCCGCGAAGACGCCCGCCTGCCAGAAGAAACCGTCCACATGGCGGGCCTTCACCGCGATGTCGAACTTGTCGGCCAGATAGGTCAGAGCCACACCGAATTGGGTCTCCGGCGCGTTGGGGTCGACGTCATCTTTGGTATCGAAATCGAACCAATTGAAGGTGACGTTCAACAGCCAATGGTCGGACAAGTTGGAGTTGATGCCGAGCTCGATGCCCTGGGTGTCCACTTCACCGAAGTTGGTGTAGGTCACGCCGTTGATCAGCGGCGCACCGGTGATCGGGTCGTTGGTCAGGGTGGGAACGAAGCCGAGGAGCGTCGCTTCGAGGCTAGCGGCGACGCCATCCGGCAGCCCGGCGGGGGCTTGGTAGCGCCCAAAGCTCGGATTGAGGAAGCCGATGGCCGGATCGAAGGCCGGCAACAGATCGGAGATAAAGTTGGTCAAGGTGCTGCGGTAGTAGTCGAGGGTGACGAAGGTCTTCTTGCCGAGGATTCCGCTGTAGCCGATTTCCAAGGTTTCGACCTCTTCCACCTCGGTCTCGGGATTGCCCAAAGCCTTGACCGGGATGGCACTGAGCTGGCAATCGACGCCAAAAGGTGCGCAGAAGAGGAATTGCAGACCGGCGAAGGACGTGACCGGCGCCGCCACGGGCACTTGAAGAAAGAGCTCGGAGTAGTTGGGGGACTGGAAGGCCTCGCCGTAGTTGAGGCGCAGCGTATGCTCCGGCGTCACCGAATAGACAAAGGCGATGCGAGGAGAGAACTGGCTGTCGTACAGGCTGCTCTCGTCGTAACGGGCTGAGAGGACGGTGCGCAGTTTCTTGCTCAGGTCGTATTCGACCTGCCCATAGACGCCGGTGAAATCGGACTCGATGCTCTCGAAGACCAGGGTCTGGGCACCTTGGGGATTCTCCGAATCAAAATTCTCCTCGCTGTAGGAAGCACCGCCGATCAGCCGTCCCTTGCCGCCGGCAAAGCCGACATTGCCCTGCGCCTCATAGTGGGTCTTGTCCGAGAACAAGTAGAGGGGAGCACCGGTGCTCAAAGAGCGAGAGTCCGGGGCCTCGCGATCGTTGTAGTAACCCGAGAAATTCCAATGGTCGGTATTGAGGTTGAAACGGAAATAGGGCCGTTCCGATTTGGTGGCTTGCACACGACCAATGCCGGTCACCGAAACGCCACCGCCCTTGAACTCGGCGGTACCCGCTTCGAGACTCAAGGTAGGACCGCTCTCGAAGTACTTGTCGAGCCGCAAGCTACCCCAGAAGGCCTCGTTCTCATCCCGCACCAAGGGCTGCCGCTCCAGGTTGACACCGGCATACTCGCCTTCCGACGGGATGTCCAAGACACCGTTGCCATTGAGGTCGACACGGGAGCGAGCGAAGTCTTCACTTTGCAGGGCACCGGCCGAGACGCGGGCATGCCAGTCGTTGCCCAGGCTACCGGCCCAGCCGAGGTCGCCGCGGATGGTTTCGAGCTCGCCGCCGGTCAGCTTGAAACGCCCACCACTGCTGTCGCGGGGGGCCTTGGTGGTCATGTTGATGACCCCGTTGAAGGCATCGGCACCGTACAGGGCAGAGCCGGGGCCACGCACCAGCTCGACGCTGGCCAGCGCATCCAAGGGGACCGTCAAGCTCGTCCATTCTTGGGAGCCTAGAAAGGTGACGGAGGGATCACGGCCATCGATGAGCACCAAGATGCGACGATTCAGTGAGCTGTTGAAACCACGGGTATTGAAGTTGAAGTCGTAGAGACCGTTCTGCGTCACCTCGGCGCCGGGGGTGAACTCGAGGACCTTTGGCAATTGTCCGTGGGTCGATTCGCGGGCCAGCTGTTGCTCGGAGAGAACGGTGACGGCGGCGGGAGCATCGACGATACGCTCACGCCGACGGGAGGCCGAGTACACGGTGATGGTCTCGGCGAAGCTGACGTCCCAGCCGACCGTCTGTTGCACATCCGTTGTGGCGCCGGAGGTGACCTCGACCTTGGTGGAATCGGCATTGTCGCCGAGGGAGAAGCTCAGCGTGTACGAACCGGCGGGGATACCGTTGAAGCGAAAACTGCCATCGGCGGCGGTGATCTCCACCGAGCCCAGCTCGCTCACAACCACGGTGACACCGCCCATGCCGCGGCCGTTCTCCCGATCGACGTTGCCGGTAATACGGCCGGTGTCTTGGGCCCAAGATGGCGCGACACCCAGGAGCAGCAGGGCTCCGGTAAAAAGAACTGCCGAAACAACGACCTTCAATGCTCGCATGTAATTCCCCTTGGTTCGTGCCGATACCCGGGATCGACGAAAGCAGTTCGACTCTGCCTACCCCCGCAGCTAGCTGCCTTGTCCTGCTCCACAAGGAGCTCGACAAGGAAACTTGGCGGCGGACGCTGGCCAGCGCCGTATGCAGGTATTCAGGGGCGTATTATTGCAAGGCACGACCTCAGACCGCAAGCATTTCAGGAGCCGTCGCGGGCCTCGGTCCAAGCTTCGACGGCCGGTCGCAGCACGGATTCGAGATGTCGATTGACTTCATCGATCCGCTCCTTGAGCTCTTCCCGCGGCACCGCTCGACAAGGAATCGGCGGATGGTAGCGAACGGCCAACGGTTTGAACCAACGTGGCAGCCAGCCGTGGCGCGGCCACGCCTCGTAGGCACCGAGCACGGACACCGGCACGATGTCGACACCCAGAGTCAGGGCGGCGCGGGCGGCGCCCTTCTGTAACTTCATCAGCCGACCGTCCGGTGAGCGGTGGCCCTCCGGAAAAATCACCGCGATGCCCTGCTGCCGCAGCACATCCAAGACCCGGCCGTAGGCGGTCTTGTCCCGTGGTCCGTCGACCGGAATGCAATGCAGGCTACGCAGCACCCATCCCAAGATCGGGGCTCGACAGTAGGACCCCGCCACCATGGGGTGAATCGGCCGCTTCACCTTGAAGCCCACCAACATGCCGTCGTAGTTGGACTGATGGTTTGGCGCCAGGATCACCGCTCCGTGGTCCGGAACGTGCTCTTCGCCGGTCACCACAACACGGTGGAAGAGGCGAAAGTAGAACGCGACCAAGAGACGCAGCAGGCGGGTCACCCCGGCCATCAAGGGGGTCTCTTCGACCGTCGATGGGGAGCCACTCGACCGCGATGCCCCACCAGCCAGGTGCGCTTTCTCCTCAGTCATCCGCCTTGTCCTGAGGCTGCTCGGCGAATTGCCGGTAATAGTCGAGGCTCGATGCAAGTCCCTGCTCGAAGGTGGCCAGCTCGAGCTCCGGTAACAGGCGCTGGAGCTTGGCATTGGAAAAGGAGTTGTCTTGGGCCACCAAGGCCAGGCGGATGGAAGTGATCGAGCTCGGACTGACCTCCGGATCAATGCCCAGCAACCGCTCACGGAGGCGCACCGGCCAATAGAGCACGGGCAAGGGCAAGCTGATCCGTGGCGGCTGCCAACCAAAGGTCTGGCATAGGGTGGTGATCACCTGGCGGTAGGTGATCGGATGACCGTCCGTCAGGTGATAGATCGGTGCCTGCCGATCGATCTGCCCCTCGCCCGCCGCCAGGCGGGCGATGATCTGGGCCAGGTCCCTGGCCCAGATCATCGACATGGCAGCCCGGCCGCCGGAGATCCAGAAGGGGTACTTGCGCGCGGCGCCGATCAACCTGGGGAGGACCGCCGCGTCCCCGTCGCCATAGACAAAACGATGGCGCAGAATCACCGTCTCGAAACCTGCACGCTGATCATGCGGGGGGCTGTGGTCTTGCAGAAAGATATCCTCAGCCGCCGCCTTGGAGCGGGAAAACGGCGTGTCCGGCCGCACCGGCGTCGTCTCATCGGCCAAGCGGTGAGCTCCATGGCCGTAAACCCCCACCGAGCTGAGGTAGATCAGACGCCCGACTCCGGCCGCCGCCGCGCGCTGCGCCAGCAAACGACTTCCCTCCACGTTGACGCGCTCGAAGCCGGAGCCATCGTGATCGATATTCTTGCCCGCCAAGTGCACCACCGCCGAGGCGCCGGTCAGCCCAGCGTCCAAGGCCGCGGCGTCGAGCAGATCCCCGACCACCATCTCCAATCCCGGGAAACGGCTCGCCAGCTGTGCATTGGGTCGCGATACCAGGGTCGTCGGCGTCAGACCGGCACGGCGCAAGGCGTCGAGCACGTGCTGACCATTGAAACCACTTCCGCCGGTGACAAAAACCCGCCGACTCATCGTCCCCCCCCGCGCCTCGACCGGTGCCCGCCGACCGGTTGTTCCAGGGTCGCCAATGACTCGATGGCCCGCCGCATCTCGGCGGTCAGCTCGTCTGCCGACGGCTTGCCGGCTGCCTCAAGGGTGCTGTTCCGGGGGTTGAGCGGCGGCCCGAACCGTAGCTGCGCCGGTCCACGATGGCCCCTGGTGGTGCCGTAGATATAACAGGGCACGATCGGCACTTGCTTCGCCAGCGCCACTTCGGCGGCCCAGGTCTTGAAATCCCCCAGGCCGTCGGGGTTGCGCCCCATTTCCGGATAAATCAGCAATACCTCCCCTCGATCCAGCAACAGCCCACAGTCGGCAACAAATTGCCCTTGATCGTCCACCCGCAGAATGTTCGCCAAGGCCATCAAAACCCGCAGGGGACGGGTGCGAAACAGCCGTGGTTTGGCACCACAGACCACAAAACGCATGGGCAGAGCCAAAATGAAGTAAATCGAGTCGACAAACGCGGCATGGTTGGCCACCACAATGCACGGTTGACGGGTGGTGGGAAGATGCCCCCTGCCTTCGACGCTGAAGCCACGCAGCCCCATGATGGGGAGCAGCAAGGATCTGAGGAACCCACGGCAAGCCAACCAAAAGGGCCGGTTGATCGGGCTGCTGAGCTGGCCAGGGGGCGGCACCTCAGGTGAGGAAACGTTCGCCGAAGCGCTGTGCATGGTCATGCAACAGGCCTTGTGTCAGGTGCTCCGCCCCGTGGCGTCGCAGGCTCTGCAAGGTCAACCGCAGATTGAAGGGGTAGGCGAAGGGTGGTGCGTCGTTGCCCCAGAATAGCTTGCTCCAGTCCACCGTCACCTGCAGTTGGAGGAGACGCCGCAGGGCGAAATGGCCGAAGCCGCTGAGATCGCCCCACACGTTGTCGTGTTGGGTCACCATTTGCGCCCCCTCTTCGAACCACAGGGCGCCGCCGGTGTGACACAGGATCATCTGTAGGTCGGGGAATTGACGGGCCGGGCGGTCGAAAAACAATGGATTAGCGTACCGCGAGCTCATGAAGGCACCGGCTTTCGCCTCTTCTTTCTTGTGGCGGGCGGTGATGAACCCGGTGTGGATCATCGCCACTTGCCCCAAATCTTGCATGGTGCCCCAGAAACCGTCGAAGGCCGGATCGTCGCCGCGCCAACCGGCCGGGGGTAGCAGCTTGACCACCTTGACGCCGGAGTCGGCAAAAGCCTGGAGAGCGGCCTCCGCCTCCGGATGCCGCGGATCGATGAAGTGGGAGACCCAAAAACGCTCAGCGTGCTCGGCGACCACCTGCAACAGCTGCCCGTTGCCCCACAGCGAGCTCGCTTGGGGGGGCGCCGACTGGATCAACGCCCGGCGGACGCCAAACCGCTGCATCACCGCCAGCTGCATCTCCAGGACACCGTCGAAGGCCGGCAGAATCTGATGCATGTCGATGATCGACGCGGGCAACCCGGCGACCTCCTGTCCGGCGATGAAGGCAGGGTCCCGCAGACGGGAGGTATCCCGGGGATAGCCACAGGACGGGCAAGCGTCCAACCCTTCATCGTAGGGGGCCCGACAATAGATGTAGTCACAGAGAAGCATGTAGAGATCCTCCGGGGCGACCCCCAGGGAGCAACATCGAGCCCGCTGTCATCACGGCGGGGACGAGGACGAGACCCCAAA
This sequence comes from Acidobacteriota bacterium, assembly GCA_029263315.1. Classification (GTDB taxonomy): domain Bacteria; phylum Acidobacteriota; class Thermoanaerobaculia; order Multivoradales; family J023; genus JAJCXR01. The sequence goes on from JAJCXR010000063.1 coordinate 63,172, forward strand.
AATCAGGGCCCCGGTGATCACTTGGAGCGGATGGCCCCACGGCGCATGCGTGCCATCGCCCGTTTCGAGTAAATATGCCAACGACCGGCCATATAACCAATGGCCTGGTCGTTCTGGACGAAGTTGCCGTAATAATACATCTCGGTCAAGGCACCGCGTTTGAACTGCTTCTCGCTCACCGAGCTGTTGACAAACACCGGGACATCGAGCTCGGCAAAGCTCGAGAAGTCCACTTGCATGCCATTGAGAATGAACACCGTGTCGTCGAGGGGAACATCGTAGGCCACATGGGCGACGGTGGTGCCCAACTGCCGACCCGCTTCGATCAGCATCAACCCGGGGACATGATCGAGGGGATGCTCGAAGAAAAAGCTGTGGCTCTTGTCGATGAAAAGCTGGGCGATGAAATCATCGGGATGATCGTCATCTATTTGCTCGAAGCGGGAGACGAAGACGTTGTCTTCTCGATGTTTGTGAACCCATTTGCGGTCAACCCGCGGAGGTAATTGCTGCGCAGACTCTTCAGCCCATTGTCGCAGCCGCGGCACGACGACGGACAAATCGATGTTGGTTGTCTTATCCATAAATCCTCGGCTGACCCACCGTTCACTAAAATCCACCACGGAACACCTTCAGGTGGAGGGCGGTGGCTACTCTAATCCCCGGACGACAGCCGGTCAACCGGCGCTCCCCGGCGGCCACCCATGCATCCGCACGCCGGTGGCAGGCATAGTACAGGCATAGTCTTGGAATTCCACGGGGCGTCAGGGATCGGTGCTGCCCACAGAACGGCAAAAGGCTGCCCGTGAGAGCAGCCTTTGCTGGAGGTGCTAACCTACGTTTTGAAGCGCAGGATCTTTAGTGGCTCAGGTCAAGAAGCACTCAGCGAGTGCAGTATGTGGAGATTACGAGGGGATAGCAGAGTGCGTAGCCGAAGCGTGCACTTCAAGGGGTAGGAACTCACAAGGAACCTCAACCACCACATGTCAACATACCTCCCTGACTCCAAACGTTCGGCAAGGAGTTTCCTCTTTACCTGGACTCCCCAAGCGGGCCAGTCGCTGTGGTTTTTCCGTAGCTAACTTATAAGCACAATTTGTGCCATCAAGGCGAAATGCCGTCAGAAATTTGCTGAAACGACGACACTCGACCTTGCCGGCCCCCCTCTTCTCCATTCATGGTCATCTCTCCCCTGCCATCTCTCTCTCCATCTCGAAACCCCCAAGCCATTTGGATATAAAGCTTTGTACAATTCTCGAACAAACCCGGACGGGCTGAATTGCAGAGCCCGCGCCCCTCACCCCAGCGCGTCGCATGTCGTTGAGGTTTTTTCCTCCCACTTCGGCGGACGGATCGTAGGCAACCGTTTCGCAGCCAAATCCACTGGAAAAACCAACCGCTCGCCAACAAAGTTGGCAGTTGGCGTCCTTCCAAACGGGTATCACCGACCGGGATGCGCCAACAAAGTTGGCAATGCTATGGAAGCATGCTGGTTAAATAACTTATTTTTCAAAGATTTAGACATGCCACTCAAGTTGGCAACTTCATTTCCCCACCGCCCTGCGCTAAGATCGCCGCCCGCTCGAAGGTCGGCTTGCCCCGCCTTCTCCATCGCAGAAATCGCCTTCCGAGGAGTCACTCCATGGGCCTGCTGACCGGACCCGCCAGCCTCACCCGTTTCAACATCGTCGCCCTGCCGCCAGAGTTGGACTTCGAAATGGCTCGTTTCATGGAGATTCAGCCCGGCTCGGAAGTTCGGGAACGGTCCGGATTTGTGCCCATCGAACCCGAGGCCCCTTACGAGGTGGGCACCCAACGCTACGCTTTTCGAGTCCGCATCGACAAGCTGAGCCCTGATCCGACGGCCGTCGGCGAGCGCCTCAAGCAGCTCATCCGCAGCGAGATCGAGCTCACCGGAGCCGAGTTTGTTGGCCCTAAGAAACGCAAACGGCTCAAGGAACTGGCCGAAGAAGAGCTGATCGTCAAGTCGACACCCCGCTCGAAGATCATCGAATGCTGCATCGACGGCCAGATCCTGCACGTCGCCAGCACCGCCAAGGCCTACCTGGGTATCGTCCTCGAGCTGTTGCGCAAGATCGGCGTCGCGGCCGAAATCAAGGCGCCGTGGATCGATCGCGAAGATCCCGACATCGAGAGCGACTTGATCATGGTGCGTGAGCCGGGCCAATCGGTGCTCGGGTGTCGCTTTCTCAAGGCCTTGATGGGCGATCCAGAGGTGATGATCGAAGGTGAGGCCGGCAATGTGCGCTTGGTGACCTCCGAAGCCCGGGTCACGCTGACCGGTGCGGTCTTGCCGGAGCTACACCGCTACGTCGAGCAAGGTGCCGAGATCCTCTCCGCTAAAGTCGTCACCGCCGCCACCGGCTTCCGTTTCGATGCCCTCAGCTACAAACTCAACGGCCTACGCATCGAAACCGACCGCCACGACCACTGGACGGAGCTCTTGGACGAGCGGCTGGAGAAAATCGACGCCGCTTGGGAATTGCTGGATAGAAAGTACGAAGAGCTGGCGGCGGAGATCCTCAGCTAGCCGTCCATACAGTTTTAGCGCCCCCTGCCGCTCCTTCGCGCCAAGAAACCATGTGAGAACTGGAGAAAAAGAATTGGATTGTGGCCCTGAAGGGGCCGGTGTTAGTAGCCCGGGCCGCCCGATCTGAGCGTCTGCGATCAGGAGGGCGCTCCGGGCGGGGCGCTCCGGGCGGGGCGCCCCCGGCGGGGCGCCCCCGGCGAGGCCGAGACGACACAGTCCAGGGTAGCCCATTCATCCCAGGGTGGCGTCGCTGCGCTCCTGACCCTGGGCTTTTATTGAGTACCCCTGGCGGGGTCAAAAACCAGGGGACAAACCTCTGTTTGGTTCGTTGTCTTTTGGAAGCGCGCAACCCGGCGTCCGGGCCAACTCGATGAGAGTACTATGTGTAGCTCCCTCCCGTTGTCCCGAAATCGGCCCGAGCGGCAGGCTCTTGGAGCTCAGGAGCCCGCGGCCCATTCCACAGCTCTACGTCTCCTCAGAACTCCACATAGCGCAAGAAGAACGAGGCCGTGTCGACCCGCTTCGACAACAGGAGCTCGGCCAGCTCGGGGGTGAGGACAAATTGCCCGGCCCGCAATCCGTCGTCGGTTTGCAGCAATAGCTCGAAGGCTGCCACTTGCTCGGGGAACCGTTCATGCATCTGCTGGAGGCCGGCGGCGGTAACCTCCAAGGCCTTGAAAACGGAGACTTCAGAGACGGTGATCACTTCGAGCATCAGGTGTTGCTCGGCGCTGCCGGCGAAGACTTTGACCCCGTCGATGCCCTGCCCTCGGAGGTAGCTCACCACTTCGGCACCGACCGCCGAGTCGGCGGGGGGCTTGCGCGGCAGGGTCACCAAATCGACAAAACCCGCCGGCGTATAACGAATCCGCGCCTCGCTGCTGCGGTTGTTGTCGCGCCGCCGGGGTTCCGGCAGGGCCAGCTCCCGTTGACCCACCAGATCGCTCAGGGAACGTTCCTCGCTGAGGCGAGCGTCGGCCGCCATTTGGGTCGTCTTGTGCCCTTCGATGAGGCGAGCGTTGCCATAATCCACCTTGTTGAGCGCTTCGGTTCTGGCGACATCGATTTCCGAGGCGTCGTAGAACGCCTGCGTGCCGCTGGGCAGGGTGACGATGGCCTTGTCGCCCTCAATGCGGTATTTGCCGTCGGTGGTGATTTGCGAGCCGTCCTTGAGCACGACGATATACGCCATCGTCGGGCTCGCCAGGAGCACTAAGATCAAGCAAATCAAGCTCCGGGCCCAAGGGGCAGGAATGCGGCGGCTGGCGGAAGACGAGTCGGCGGCGGCGGAACGATCGAGCTGCAGAATCATGGATTGCTCCTTGGCGTATTGGGCGAGCATCGAAGCTGTTGTATGATAACTCGGTCACGACGGATTCAGAAGCCCAGCAGCCCGCAAGTCACCTTTCCCGATATCGAGATCATGCCCGCAAGTGCCCCAACGGAAGGAATTCTGCTGCTCGAAGACGGCAGTCTCTATCGAGGGCTCGCCGAGTCGAAGGGCACGGCGTTCGGCGAAGTGGTCTTCAATACCTCGATGACCGGCTATCAGGAGATCCTCACCGATCCTTCCTATCGCCGTCAGATCGTCGTCATGACGCAGCCCCACATCGGCAACTACGGCACCGATCCGAGCGTCGACGAGTCGAGGCGCCCCTGGGTCGAAGGTTTCATCGCCCGCCGTTTCACCGACCGGGTGTCTCACCATGACAACTCGAAGGGCTTGCTCGAGTATCTCAACGACCACCGCATCCCCTCCCTGGCGGCCATCGACACCCGCGCCTTGGTGCGACGGCTGCGCCAGCAAGGTGCCATGCGCGGCGTGGTGAGCAGCGAGGTCGACGACCTCGAGAACCTGCGGGCACGGCTAGCGGACGTGCCGCCGATGCAGGGTCAAGCCCTGGTGACGGAGGTCACCGGCCGCCAAGAGACGACGCTTTCCCCCTTGCCCGCCTCTCCTGGAGCCGCCGCGATGCAGCGTTGCGCCGACGGGGTGCACATCGCCCTCTACGATTTTGGAGCCAAGGCGAGCATCGCCACCTGCCTGCGCCAGCGGGGGGCCCGGGTGACCGTGCTGCCCGCCGATACCCCCGCCCGTCGACTGCAGGAGCTCGGCGTCCATGGCGTCATGCTGTCCAACGGCCCCGGCGATCCCGAGCCCTTGACCTCGGTGATCGAGACGGTACGCCAGCTGCTGCACGGCGAGCTGCCCATCTTCGGCATTTGCCTCGGCCACCAGCTCTTGGGCCTGGCGCTCGGCGGTCGCACCTACAAGCTCAAATTCGGCCATCACGGCGGCAACCAGCCGGTCCAGGAGCTGGCCACCGGCAAGGTGAGCATCACCAGCCAGAACCATGGCTTCGCCGTCGACCCCGACAGCCTGCCGAGCGGTTGCCGGGTGACCCACAAGAATCTCAACGACGGCACGGTCGAAGGCCTCGCCTTGGACGGTCGCGATGTCTACTCGGTGCAATACCATCCGGAAGCGGCGCCGGGACCCCACGACGCCTACGAGCTGTTCGATCGTTTCTTGATCCGGGCCGAAGCGCAGCTCGACCCCGGCACCAGCTGAATCGCCATCCCCCAATGAGCTCCACCAACCCACGCCGCAGCAGCATGCAACGCCATCTGCCGTTGCCGTGGGTGATCGCTTGGCGTTATTTGCGCGGTCGGCGTTCCCAAATGCTCAACAGCACGGCCTTGGCCGCCCTCTCGGCCACCACCTTGGGGGTCATGGCCATGGTCTTGGCCATGGCCTTGATGTCGGGCTATACCAGCGATCTCAAACGGCGGTTGATCGGCCTGCAGGGGGAGATCATCGCTTCCCCATTGGATCAGAGCTACTTCAACGAGCAACGCCAAGCCTTGGAGCAGGCGGCGGCCCTTCCCGATGTCGAGCGGCTGAGCCTGGTGTCCTACGGTGAAGGCTCGTTGTCCAGCAGCGCCTTGACGGAGGGGGTCAGCGTCGTTCTGCGGGGGGTCGATTCGGCGACCGATCCGGTGGTCCGCCAAGCCCTGAGCGCCGACACGCAGATCCCGGAGACAGCGAGCCTGGAGGCCGACGCCAGCGGCGTTTCGGGCGTCCTGCTCGGCCCCGAGCTGGCCCGCCGCCTGGCCGTCGGGACGGGCGACCCGTTGCGCTTGGTGGTCCTGGACGTCAGCCAAGGACGGCCCCGTTTTCGCTACCGCAGCGTGCGCGTGGCCGGCGGGTTCAGCACCGGCTTCGCCGAGTTCGACGCCACTTGGGTGCTGCTCGACCGTCAGCTGCTGCGCCAGCTGCGGGGCTCCAGCGGGCTCGATGTCGCCGAATTCAAGCTAGGCTCGCCGGAAGACACGGAGAAAGCGACCGCGGCCATCGAATCGCTGCTCGGAAGCGGTTGGCTGGTGCATCACTGGCTGAGCCTCAACCGAGAGCTCTTCGCCGCCCTGCAATTGCAGGAAGCTTTGCTCTTCCTGGTGCTCGGGCTGATCGTTGTCGTCTCCACCTTCAACGTCGCCTCGACCTTGGTCATTCTGGTGCGAGAAAAAATGCGCGATGTCGGCGTCTTGGGGGCCATGGGGCTCGCCCCCGGCAACGTGGCACGGACGATCATCGCCTACGGCATGGGCCTGGGCGCTCTGGGCACCCTGCTCGGTATCGCCCTCGGTGCCGGCAGCGCTTGGGTGATCACCCGATGGGAGCTGGTGCGCTTCGATCCCGAGGTGGCGGCCATCTATTTCATCGATTCCGTGCCCTTCCTCATCGAGGCTACAGACTTGGCGGCGATCGGCGGCTTTTCCTTGCTCGTCACCTTCGTCGCCTGCCTGTTGCCAGCCCAGCGGGCGGCTCGCTTGCAACCCTCGACGGCGCTCCGCATGGAATGAGCAGCGCAGGCAATGAACGGCAGGGATGACATGAGCTGTGGATGGAATGTGACCGCGACCCAGGCCTTGGCAACCTTACCCGGCCCCCTGAACGGCCGAAGGGGACCGCGTCAAGCGGCCCCCTTGGTTATGAAATCGCGTGTCCCGAAGGTCACGGATTGAGTAGGGATTTGGGACAGGAGCCAAAGGTTGCGCCATGACGACTCAATCCCCTGCTCCCTGGGGCCGAATATTCGCAAGTTACGAGTGCAACCTGGTCGGCCCCGGTGGGATGGCTGTGCAAGACAGCCTGTTCACATTGATATATACGGAGCAACGCATGGAGACGTTTCATGCCAGCGCCAAAGAATCGGCTTATTTGCCCCCAGAAGGTGACCAAAAACCACCTACCCGTGATCAACGGCCTGTAGGACGGGATGAGCCATCGGCCGCCTCAGGTCTCAAAAGATAGAAGGATAGAACGATGCCCAAACGTCAAGATCTGAGCTCCATCCTGGTTTTCGGCTCGGGACCGATCATCATCGGCCAGGCCTGTGAATTCGACTATTCGGGCACCCAGGCTTGCCGGGTCCTGCGCCAGGAGGGCTATCGGGTCATTCTGATCAACTCCAACCCCGCCACCATCATGACCGACCCGGAGTTTGCCGATGCCACCTACGTCGAGCCCTTGGTCCCGGACATGGTGGAGAAGATCCTCGCCATCGAGCGACCCGACGCCGTCTTGCCCACCGTCGGCGGGCAAACCGGTATCAACCTGGCCCTCGCCCTGGCAGAGCGCGGCGCCTTCGAGCGCTACGGCAAACCCGGACGGCCCATCGAGCTGTTGGGGGCCGGCATCGAAGCCCTGAAGCTGGGGGAAAGCCGTCTGCTGTTCAAGGCGGCGATGCAAGAGATCGGCCTGGCGGTGCCCAAAAGCGGCATCATCGACAGCCTCGACGCGGCCCGTCAAGTGGCGGAGGACCTCGGATTTCCGCTCATCGTACGCCCCAGCTACACCCTCGGTGGCGAGGGCGGCGGCGTGGCCTACAACGCTGAGGAGCTCGCGGCGGTGGTCGTCCAAGCCCTGCAGGCCAGCCCCGCCCACGAGGCCCTGCTGGAACAGTCGGTGCTGGGCTGGAAAGAGTACGAGCTCGAAGTGGTGCGCGACCAGGCGGACAATGCCATCATCATCTGCTCGGTGGAGAACTTCGACGCCATGGGCGTGCACACCGGCGACTCGATCACCGTCGCCCCGCAGCAGACCCTGTCGGATCGCGAATTTCAGGCCATGCGCGACGAAGCCTTCGCCGTCATCCGACGGGTGGGGGTGGCCACCGGCGGCTCCAACATCCAATTCGCCGTCGATCCCAAGACCGGCCAACGGGTGGTCATCGAGATGAACCCCCGGGTTTCCCGCTCCTCCGCCCTGGCCTCCAAGGCCACCGGCTTCCCGATCGCCAAGGTCGCCGCCCAACTGGCGGTGGGCTACACCCTGGACGAGATCCCCAACGACATCACCGGCGAGTCGGTGGCCGCCTTCGAGCCCAGCCTCGACTACACGGTGGTCAAGATCCCCCGCTGGGCCTTCGAGAAATTTCCCACCGCCTCACCGACCTTGGGCACCGCCATGAAATCGGTGGGCGAGGTGATGGCCATCGGCGGCACCTTCCGGGAGGCGCTGCTCAAGGCCCTGGCCGCCCTCGAGCTCGACGGCTCCCTGTCGAGCCGGGAAGCGCGCATGGCCGACCCGGTGCGCCTGCACCGTCGCTTGGCGGAGCCCAACTGGGAGCGGTTGTTCGCGGTCTTCGCCGCCCTGCGCCAAGGTTGGCCGGTGGAGGAAGTGCACAAAATCTCCCACATCGACCCTTGGTTCCTACGCGAGATCCTGTCCATCGTCGAGCTCGAAACGCACCTCGCTTGCTGGAATATCGACAGCGTTCCCAGCGCCTTGCTGCGTCAAGCCAAGGCGGCCGGGTTGTCGGACGCCCGCATGGGCCAGTTGCTGACCTGCGACGCCGCAACCCTGCGGCAGCGCTTGACGGCGGCCGAAATCCACCGCGTTTACAAACGGGTCGACACCTGTGCCGCCGAGTTCCCCGCCTCCACCCCCTACCTCTACTCCACGTACGGCAGTGAAGACGAAAGCGCGCCGACGGAGCGCCGCAAAGTAATGATTCTGGGTTCCGGTCCGAACCGCATCGGACAGGGCATAGAATTCGACTATTGCTGTGTCCATGCGGCCTTCGAGCTCACCGACTTGGGCTACGAGACGATCATGGTGAACTGCAATCCTGAAACCGTGTCAACGGACTACGACACCTCGGATCGCCTGTATTTTGAGCCCCTGACCCTGGAGCACGTATTGGCCATCGCCCGGCGGGAGAAGCCGGACGGCGTCATCGTGCAACTGGGCGGTCAGACCCCCCTCAAGCTGGCGCGGGGCCTGGAGGCCGCCGGCATTGCCATCTGGGGAACCTCCCCCGACGCCATCGACCTGGCGGAGGATCGCAAACGCTTTGGCGCCCTATTGCAGGAGGAAGGAATCCTGCAACCGCTCGGCGCCACCGCCACCTCCCTCGACGAAGCCGCCAAGGCGGCGCGACGCATCGGCTTCCCGGTGGTGGTGCGGCCCAGCTACGTGCTCGGCGGTCGCGCCATGGTGGTGTGCTACGACGAAGCAACGCTGGCCTCTTATATGCAAGCGGCCACCGATGTTTCCGAAGGGCATCCGATCTTGCTCGACAAATTCCTCGAAGACGCCTTCGAGATCGACCTCGACCTGCTCTGCGATGGCAAGCAGGCGGTGGTCTGCGGCATCATGCAGCATATCGAGGAGGCGGGCATTCACTCCGGTGACTCGGCGGCCGTCCTGCCCCCCTACCGGGTGGGGCCATTCGATCTCGACCAAATGCGCGACATCGCCTGCCGCCTGGCCATCCGCCTGGGGGTTGTCGGCCTGATGAACGTCCAATTCGCCATCTACGAAGGGGGCATCTACGTCATCGAGGTCAACCCCCGCGCCTCCCGCACCGTGCCTTTCATCGCCAAGGCGGTGGGGGTGCCGCTGGTGCGCCTGGCGTCCCGCATCATGGCCGGCCAAAGCTTGCGGGAGATCGGCTTCCAAGAAGAGCCCGCAGTGCCGGGTGTGTTCGTCAAGATGCCGGTCTTCCCTTTTCAGCGCTTTCCGGATGTCGACCCCATCCTCGGCCCGGAAATGCGCTCGACGGGCGAGGTGATGGGCTGTAGCCGTCGCTTCGGCCACGCTTACGCCAAGGCTTGGTTAGGTGCCTGGCACCGCTTGCCCACCTCCGGCACCGCTTTTGTTTCGGTGCACGACCGCGACAAGCAGGCCCTGCTGCCGGTGGCCCGGCGCTTGAGCCGTCTCGGTTTTCGGCTGGTGGCCACCGCCGGCACGCAGCGGTTCCTCGACGAGAACGGTATCGAGGCCCACAAGCTGCGCAAGGTGCACGAAGGTGGCCCCCACATCGTCGACGAGCTGGAGAGCGGCAACATCGCCTTGGTCATCAACACCCCCTTGGGACGCGAATCGCACCGCGACGACTCGATGATCCGCCGCACCGCCCTCAAATTTGGCATCCCTTGCGTCACCACCCTCTCCGGAGCCATGGCCGCCGTCGAAGGCATCGCGGCGGTCTGCGAAGGGGCCTTGGAGGCCCGCTCGCTGCAGGCCATCCACGGTATGCCCCGGAATCTTGCCAGCAGCCAATCCACCTGACGTCGTCCCCGGCAGACGGTGGCCCACGGCACCCCAGCCGGTGATCACGGAAAGCGTCGGCAGCATCTCGACGCCTCCGATATAGTGTGTCCGTCGAGACCTGACCTCGACTGGATATCGCCCTGCCCACCGCTCTGACCCATGGAGCCCTCTACCTACGGATGCGTCGCAGCCGTCTTCTAGCCCAAACCCGTCGAGTGCTCCGCCGTTTGGCGGATGGCATACCCCTGACTTGGCGTGGTGCCTTGGTCACCGCTCTGGCCGGCCTGGCCCTGTGGCGCCTTGGCTATGGCAGCCTCGACCTTTTGGTCTTCGTCATCGGTGTCGGCGGCCTCAGCCTGGTGATCCTGGCGGCCCTGCTGGTCTCCGGGGCAACCTTGTACCTGCGCCGTCACGATACCGCCAAGGGCGGTGGTGAGCCCCGCTTTCTGGAATCCGGCTCCCCCATCCGCAGCGGCTTCCGCTTGCCCGGCCTCGAGCTCCTACCGATGGTTCGCCTGCGCTGGCGCTGGCAGACGCCCGACCAGGTCGACTGCCGACAGGTGTGGCGCCAAGGTGATCTGGTGGAGGAAGTGGTGGCTCGACGGCGCTGCCATGTGGAGCAGCTGCGCCGCCGATTCGAGGTCTTCGACGCCTTCGGCCTCTGCCGCCTGTCCTGGGAACGGTCGCAAGCCCTGCCGTTGACGGTGCTGCCGGACCGCGGTCGGCTCAAGCACCTGCCGGTGGTGCAGTCGATGGTGGCCGGGGAGGGCATCCCCCACCCCGCCGGCAAACCCCTCGGCGATCGCATGGAGATCCGTCGCTACGTGCCGGGGGACTCGGTGCGCAACATCCTGTGGAAAACCTTCGCCCGCACCCGCCAGCTCAACGTCCGCATCGCCGAGCGCAGCCTCGACCCCGGGCGCAAGACCGTCGCCTATTTGCTCACCGGTACCGACGACGAAGCCGCAGCAGCGGCGGCCCGAGTCGCCCTGGAGAGCGGTGCCTTGGGGGACCGCTGGTTGTTCGGCGCCGACGGTGCCCCACGGCCGATCGATCAGCTGGACGAAGCCCTGCTGGCGATCGCCCGTTCCGGCTCGCTGCTCGCCCCGGCAGCGGGCCGCGACGGCAGGCCGCGGGGGGATTTGAGCCGCTTCCTCAGCCAACCGCAAGTCTGCGACGAGCTCTCGGTCATCGTCTTTGCCTCGGCCCGTGACGGCGCCTGGCGTCATGAAGCCTTGGAAGCCTGCCGCACTTTCAAAGGGTCCTTGACCTTCGTCTTGGCCACCGATGGCATTGAGCAACCGGCCCCAGAGGCCTGGTGGCACCGGCTACTTTTTCGCCCGGCGCCGTCCGTCGGCATTCAACGCCAGGATCTGTCACAGCTCATCCAACACCTCGGCTCGGCGGGCTTTTCGGCCCTGGTGGTAGATCGCAGCAGCGGACGGTCCTTCGGCGGCCAGCGGCTCGGACTGCCCGCCGGGGGGGGCATCCAATGAGAGCTGCCACTCTGATACCGGCCGCCAACTCCCCTTGGGCCAGTGCCTCCCGAGCCTGCGTCTTGGCCATCGCCGCCCTGCTCCTGGCCTGGCCCTTGACCTTCCCTTCCGGTCTGTTGGGGGCCGCCCTCGGTGGTCTGGCGGGGGCCCTGGGGGCCGATCTCCTGGCCCGGCGTCAACCCCATCTGCGCTTGATGTCGGTGCTCTTGCTGTGCCTCCTGGTACTGGGCTGCGGCCTGGGGCTGGCATGGTTGTTGATTTCCAGCCGTTGGCTGGCCAGCCTGCTGGGACCGCTGCCGGCGTTACAGCTCAGCCAAGCGATGCAATGGTTTTTTGTCATTGCCAGCGGCCTCTTCGCCCTGCGTTTTTCAGCCCAGCGATGGCCCCTGTTGGCGGTCCTCGAGGTGGCCTTTGTCGCCGCTTCGGTGGTGACCCGTTTTGCCGCCCACCGCGACGGCATGGTGCATCGGCCGCTGCGCATCGGCGACTGGGCTTGGAGCCGAGGCATCGACCCGGTTGTCATCTTCCTCGTCCTCGGCGGCCTTGGCAGCCTGCTGCTCGCCGCCATGCTGGTGTCGGAGGAGCGCCGTCGGCGCTTGCCATTGCATTTCTTGGCCCTACTGCTGGTGGCCCTGCTGCTGCTCGTCTTCGTGCGTACCGGGGGCCTGCCCAAACCCCAACCGGCGGGGGATCTCGGTCTGACCGGCGAGCCCCAGGATGCCTCGGGGGAGGGGGAGACGGCCCAGGCCCGGGGCCAGTCGCAGAAAGGCGACAGCCACCAGATGGACGACCTGCCGTTCAAGGACGATTACGGCTCTCGGGGATCGCAGGCACCGGTGGCGGTGGTCCTGTTGCACGACGACTACTCGCCGCCCTCCGGCGTCTACTACTTCCGTCAGACGGTGTTTTCACAGTACAACGGCCAACGTTTGGTGCAGGCCACCCGCGACGATGTCGACCGCGACATCGTGCGCAGCTTCCCCAGCCGTCCCACCGCCGTCGCCCTGGTACCGCCGGTGAGCAAGATACGCAAGACCCTGCGCACCAGCACCGGCCTGTTGGTGGACCATGTACGCCCCTTCGCCCTCGACTCCCCGGCCCGCTTTGCGCCCACCCGCAATCCCAATCCACAACGCTTCCAACGGGCCTTCGAGGTGCTCTCCCACGTCCAGATCCTGCCCTACGACGAGATGATCGGGCGACGTCCCGGCAACTCGAAGTGGACCGACGCCCAGTGGCGGCACTACAGCGAGGCGCCCCAGAACGATCGCTATTTACAGCTGGCGGAAGGGATCCTGGAACGCTTGCTGCCCGAATACCGCAGCGATCCCCTGGCCCAAGCCTTGGCCATCAAGGATTACCTCGACGTCAACGGTGTCTACAGCCGTAAGAGCACCCATGCGGGCGCCGGCGATCCGGCCGCCTCCTTCCTCTTCGGTGACCTCACCGGCTACTGCGTCCACTTCGCCCATGCCGCCACTTACCTCTTTCGCAGTCGCGGTATCCCGGCCCGGGTGGCCGCCGGGTATGCCGTCGCCGAGACCAGCCGTGGTCAGAGCTCGTCGATTCTCATCCGCGGAGCCGACGCCCATGCCTGGCCGGAGATCTACCTCGAAGATATCGGCTGGGTGGTGGTCGACCTGTCGCCCCAGCAGTCCCTCGACGATCCTTGGGACGAAGCGGACCCCGAGCTCCAGCGCATGCTCGGCGACATGCTGCGGCAAGAGAGCTGGCAAGAGGAAGAGACGTCGGCCAATGCACCGCTGACTTGGAAAAAAGTCCTGGCCAGCCTCGCCCTGTTGCTGTGTTTTGTGTTGGCGGTGGCCTACATCATCAAGCTCTATCGGCGCCTGGTGCCCTTCTTCGGACCACCGAAGAAGCTCCCTCGCACCGCCTTCCGCGCCGCCTTGGACGGCCTGGCGGACGCCGGTTGGCGACGGCGCTACGGTGAGAGCAGAGAAGACTTTGCGGCTCGCGTCAGCCCCTTGGCACCCACTTTTGGTGAGCTGACGCGGGCCCATGTGGCCCACTCCCTGGGTTCCGTGGACGGACGCCGGCCGGCCCCCGAGATGTTGCGTCTGAGCCATCAAACGACTCAGGAAATCGGTCAAACATTGCCCCCGTGGCGACGCCTGCTGGCGGTGCTGCATCCCTGGGCTTGGCTCCGGGTGCGCTGAGCGGCGACAGCTCGAACTGTAGATTCCGACATTGTGATGTTGAGATATGGATGCGAAGACGGAGACGATGATGAGCGAACGCGATAATCCCACCGATGGCCCGGTCTTTCCGGCTTCGACCCCTGCCCCGCCGACGGCAACCCCTCGGCCCCTGCCACCCGAGCCGACCAATGACTGGCCGGCGGCAGCCCGCGACGGTGCCGAGAGCCCCAGTTCTCCAACCCACAGCGCCACCGACGGTGCCGCTGAAGACGGGGCTCCCCCGCCCTTCGCATCGCCCACCATAGCGGGCAGCCCGTTCAGCCTCTCCGAAGATTCCCCGACGGTCGCGGCAGCGGCCCCCTTCGAGGGCCTCGACCAGGCGCCCGGCGCCCCAGCCAGCGATGCCGCGCCGCCCCCCTACCTGGGGCCCCCGGCGGCGGACCGTCGCCTGGCCCAAGCCATCGATGTGATGAGCCGTTTGCGGGCCCGCATGGGGGCCCAGATCCTCGGCCGCGACGAGGTCATCGACCTGGTATTGGTGGCCCTGCTGGCCGACGGTCACGTTTTGCTCGAGGACTTCCCCGGCTCCGGCAAGACCACCTTGGCCAAGGCCCTGGGCGGCTCCATCATCGATCACGACGTGGCGGACGAAATCGCCGAGTTCCGGCGTATCCAGTTCACCCCTGATCTGCTGCCCTCCGATGTCACCGGCGTCTCCGTCTTCGACATCAATACCAATACCTTCCACTTCCGACGGGGCCCCATCTTTGCCCACGTCGTGCTGGCCGACGAAATCAACCGCACCTCCCCCAAGGTGCAATCGGCGATGCTCGAAGCCATGGCCGAGAAGCAAGTGACTGTCGACAACCTCACCTACCCCCTCGACCCACTCTTTTTTGTCATCGCCACCCAGAACCCGCTCGATCTGGCGGGCACCTACCCCCTGCCCGTGGCGCAGCTCGACCGTTTCCTGTTCAAGATCCGCATGCAACACATCGACCGTGCCTCCGAGCTCGAGGTGCTCAATACCTACCGCCAACGGCGCGACAGCGAGCGGCAAGACCTACCCAAAGTCGCCCGACTCGACGTCCTGGCGGCCCGCAAAGCCATCGACCAGCACGTCGCCATCGAGGCACCGGTCAAGGAATGCATCGTCGACATCACCCACGCCCTGCGTCAGGACGAGCGGGTGCTGCAAGGCAACTCCACCCGTAGCCTGGTGCTCATGCTCCCGGCCCTGCAAGCCCTGGCCGTGCTGCGGGGCCGCGACTACGTCTCCAGCGACGACATCCGCACCTTGATCCCCCGCGTTTTCGGCCACCGCGTCGAGCTGGCCCCCGGCGTCAACGACCTGGACGAAGTGCTACAGGAAGTCATGGAAGCACCGATCGAGCGCTTGGCCCGCTCGACGATGCGGCGTGGCCGGTGACGTTGATGGTGGCAGTGACGGTGACAATGACGGTGACGGCTGAAGTCTTGCTGCGCTCTGATAGGTCGTGGTGAAGGCCAGGCGAGGGCGATGCATGGGAACGATTCCATGCTCACGGGAGGCGACGTAGAGGCTCAACCTTGCCCACGTAGATCAGGACATCTGGACTAGAAGGCTTGATCAGCGTCGGGTCGATGGGCCGCGGAACATCCGATTCCTCCGACAGTCGAAGAATGACACTGCCAGGAAGGAGCTTGCCTACGGCCGCATCGAGCTGCGACACCTCGGTTGGATCGATCTCGAAAAGCTCGAGCGGTGCATCATCGGCAAGCTCCGAAACGTCGCCGAAATACCGATAGGAGCCCGAGCCGGATGCCATGGAGACGGTCCGGTAGGCATCGCCGAGCGCTTCTGCCAAGTAGCCTCCCATCTTATTCGGCCGTCTCTCGGTATGGCTCGTGTGGCCCAACGCGAGGATCCGTCGACCGGGGAACGCGGTGCTTTGGAGCCAAAGCAAGTTCTCCGCCAGGAAGACGTCGCGATTGGTTTCGGCGAGGACCCTCCATTCCACCGCCTGAGTCACCAGGCGAGAGAGCTGCCTGACCCAGTCCCCCTGCGCTGGGGAGAGGTCTTCGGCGACGGCACCGCGGAGCAGGTCGTCGACCTGGCGTTCGACCCTTTTGGTCGCCGCCAGGCTCTTTTTGAGAAGAGGATCAGCTGCGACTCGCAGCATCGGAGTCCCGGTGGCACTGTCCTCCACGGGATCGGCACGGTAATCCATGGACTGCAATGCGGGCGCCATGAGGGGGCGGACCCCGATCGTTGCGAAACCGCCGGAGGTCTCGACACGGGTCTCGCCGAGGTGGATGACGGGACGTTCGAACCAGACGGTGCCATCACCCCGATGGAAGACCGAAACCTCGAGTGAGCTTGTCACTTCATCCACCTCGAGCTCGATAGAGTAAGTCGAACCCGCGGGCTGGAGCTCCTCGATTGGAATCCACCGCACGACAGCAGGCTCGGCGTTCCCGGTGCGGGCGGAGAAACCAACATATCCATAGCTCACCCCTTCGCCACGAACGCCTACGTCGACGAGCGTCAGCACCTCGCCTTCTCTCTTCGGGAGAGCAAAGTGGACGGTGCCGGTATAGCCCCAAACATTGGGGTACATACCAAAGGCCCCGAGAGCGAGGGCTTCGGAGAGCAGCGTTCTGACCTTCTCGGTAGCTGCCGATTCAACCCCTCCTAACGCTTCGACAAGCTCTTTCGCTGCGAGTCGCGGTTGCTTCGCATCGTAACCCGCGAAGTGGAGAGGCCGCTCGGCGGTCTTGTTGTAGCGGCGCATCCAGCGGAGGAGATCCTTCAAGGCTTCATCGTAGAAGATCTTCTGCGCCCACCACCCTTCGACCAGCTGAGTTTCCAGATCGTCGATCTCCCCCTGGACGTATCTGTCGAGGACGGTCGCATGGGCTTGATCGATCTCGAGGGCGAAGACCTCGAAATGCTCGTTCTCCACGAGGTGCTGAAAAATTCGGTGGGAGAGTCGATGCAGAGTGTGTGTACCGTGCTTGTCCTCGCCGAGGCCGACGATCAGTGCGTCGCCGACCCATTGCCCCAGACAGGCCAGATCCCGAGCCGGAACGTCCGACGAGCTGCTCGGCTCCGTTTGTTCGAGAGGAGCCCCCGAATGGCATCGGACGGATTCGTCCGCCGCCATAGAGGTCCCTGGGATCACTGCAAGACCCACAGCACAAAGCGCTACCAGCACGATCGATGGCGTATTCACAACTGCTCCATTCCTATGATCTCCTAAGTACACCTTTCCGGAAATACGGTGACGTATCGAGAGCCCCGAGGCGCCGCGTCCGCAAGGCTTGCGAGCGAGGCATAGTGGGGCTCTGTTGCAGCGAGCGTAACGCCGCGGACGTGGATGCTTCGGCGCTCGAATAC
>JAJCXR010000064.1 GCA_029263315.1 Acidobacteriota bacterium
GGGGTGACGGACTTTCAGCTCAACGATCCACGGAACATCGCCCGTCCCAGCCGCATCAGCTTCAACGGTCCGAGCTTCAGCTGGACGCCGGGCAATGGCGACTATCAATACGACGGTGCGGGCAACGTCAAGGCCATCGGCTTCGACCGTTACCAATACGACCCGGAGAACCGCCTGATCGCTGTGCGCTTTCAAGCCGCCACTGGATCCACTTCTGAGCTTGGAATATGGCTGCTATTTCATGGACGGGCTCTTTGAAGTGGTGGACGACGTGCTGCGGCCTCATGTTTGACCAGCTTGAGGTACCACCGGGCTCGAAACCGCCTCCTAGAAGGCCTCGGACCCAGATTGGAGAAGCGCTCGATGTTCAGAAACGAATGGCCGCTACCTAGAGTTTGGCGTATGATTCAGGTGGTTGCGGTTAGAGGGCGACGAAGGAGAGTAAGAGCTCAATAATCGCCTTGAAGCTCAAGGTGGATGCTCTCTTGCGATCGGCTTGAACAACTCCGACGTCATGTCGAGGCTTCCCAAGATGGAAGTAGACCGCAGTGCGAAATCGATCCCGATTGGGGAAGACTCAGGCCGTGTATTGATCCAGTCGGTCCGCCAGTTGAACCCCTCAGCCCGAGCGTTGGTGACGCCGTGGTAGATGGCTTTGACGACACCTTCGAGGTGACGTTTCACCAATCGGGCCACTCTTTTGATTGGCTCCGGGCGGGCCCGGATCGCCCAGCTGTATCAGCCTTTCAGGGCCGCCCGGGCCCAGGCACGCCCCTGAGATTTCCAGGCTACCAAGCCTTGTTCCTTCAAGGCCCAGTCCCTTGCCGTCCCCGTGGCGACTGGATTCCGGCGATTACCGTCGAGCTGAGGCTGAATTGCTTGGCGACAGCTGAGGTCGCCTCTCGCAACCAGCGCACTACCAACATCTTGAACAGAGAGGTGACTTCGATGGTTCGTCGGTGGGCTTGAGCTCGACCTCGGTCACCGTCCAGGTGGGAATCAGGCCGAGGATTGTCTGGCAGAGGGACTTGTCGTCCATGGACGTAGGATACACGGTTGGAGGCGGTGTTTCTACAAGGTGGTGATGAACCACTGTGAAAGGCTTGCTGAATGACACAAAAAGAATGGCTATTCTTAATTCTGCCTTTGGCGCCGACATTAGTAGGTCTAGCATTTACGTACTTTCAGTACTTCAATAGGCGAGGGGGGAAGAAAAAGCATGTTGTTAGGAGGGCGCTGGCTTGGGGGTTGGGAGCATCTTCTGCCCTATGGCTTGTTGGCGTGGCAGTTTTATTTTTGATGTCTTATTCAAATGTAGTGGAAATCAGGGTGGTAGATGTTGCGGGGGAGCCAGCCGAAGGAGTACAGCTGTCTGTCCGAGGCACAAATTTGATATCGTCACCTAGCGGTGCTGATGGCCTTATTCGATTCGAAATCGAGTCTGAAATTACTCCTAAACAATATCTTGTTCTGGAGGTAGCTCACCCCAGGGGGTGGGATTTGCTAACGCCACCGCTGAGTGGAATATCTCTTCAAGAAACTACTAGGCCGGACTCGCAGGTATTGTCGGTGATCATCTTTAATCAAGCCAACGCGGCACTATTGAACAATCAAAATTTTGTCTTGGTCTTGGCGGAGAGGATCGTAGATCCGCCGGAAACGATCCTAATCCTGGACCTGGATCTTCCGCTCAAGGCCAAGCGTTCAGCGGCTCTTATTGAAGTGTCAAGAATGTTCGGTCTAGATCCCAGTTCTGTAGATGGTGCAATTCGAGCACAACTCTCGAAGACTCCGGACGGTTCATATGAACAGGCGATTTATGTTAGCTACTTAGCCGATATTGGGAAGGCAGAGGTGGCATTCCGTGGTCTCCGCGAGCTCGAAAAGAAAAAGGGACTGAAGAGCGAGTATGTTTATGGAAAGATACTGCTGGATGTCGGCAACTATATCGAAGCGGTAGAGGTATTTGAGGGTATTCTAAAGGGCCGGCCAGGTGACATTCAAGTAATGCAAGCTCTGACAACTGCTCTTTTTCTTTCGGGCAAGCTTGGTGAAGCTGAAAAGATTGCTCGAAATAGCATCGCATTGTCCGAAGATCAATTCGGGGCTGAAGATATTCTCACAGCTAGGGGCAAGCTTAATCTTGCAGCGGTTCTCATGGTGCAGGGCAAGCTTGAAGCGGCTAGACCTCTGCTTGAGGCGGCATTGCCTTATTTAGAGAAAAACCTCGGCGAGAATCACCGTGAAGTGCTCATCGCCCAAAGTAACCTGGCGGTTCTACTCTGGCTTGGGGGTGACCTCAAGAGAGCCGGAGAATTGCAGTCTAGGGCATTGGCCAAACAAGAGCAGCTGTGGCCGACCGAGGCTGCGACATTTCAAAGTCTGAATACTATGGCAGCGATTCTCATAGAGCTGGGGCGCTGTGAAGAAGCGATTCCATATGCGAAGAAGTCACTTGAAGGCAGAGAAGAATATCTCGGTGAGATGCATCCTGAGGTGGAATCTAGTGTCAACACCCTAGCGGTAATCTTGCAATTGAGACGTGACTACGACGGTGCTCTGGCGCTCGCCTTTAGAGCATTAGACATATCGGAGAAGACGAGTGATGGTGGCCTCAATGCTGTGCTCTATCGGACTAATATTGCCCGGCTCTATCAACAGAAGGGAGATCTAGACAAAGCTAGAAAGATCCAGGAAAAACTTTTATCCGATCATAACGTTACATCTCTAGATCACCCATTTGTTTGGAACGCGAAGCATCATTTTGCAGAGACGTTACGAATGCTAGGTGAGATCAATGCTGCTTGGGAGCTGGAGGAAGAAGTTCTCCTTGCTCGATCGAGGTTGCTGGGCAGCACTCATCCAGATACGCTGCGAACGAGGGCCGCACAGGTTCGGATACTTCGAGACCTTGGCGACTTTAGCTCTGCCATGGCTGCTGCAAAAGAAGTCTTGGCTCTTCGGCGCGAAACAGTTGGGCCCAGGCATCGAGATACTACCCAGACTGAATGGGACCTTTTGCAGGTGACGATGAAAACTGGTGATCTGAATGCCGCCAGGAAAATCACGCAGCAGCTGAAGTGGGTTCTCGAGGTAGATGAGATGACCCTGTGCGGGGCGCAGCTAGATGTACGCGACGACTTGCCGGCCATCCTTGAGCAACTTGAGCAGCATTCCGACTCGGGATAATCAGAGGAATGGGCCATTGACCCCCTCCGAAACCTCAGGTTCCTGGGATCTCAGAGCCAGATTGTTAAAATGGGTGTGGTCGGTTGATCGATAGCGTCATGATCTTGAACGTCAATGCCTGGAGATAGCGGTGAAGATCCCCATTCCGAAGCGACTCACCGCGGCTAGCCTCGTTTTCTTTGCGCTCGCTGCGGTGCACTGATATGGGAGGATTTGATCTCGCTCTTCCCGAGGGTTCTTACCAATACTCGTTGAGGGGCAAAGGCATCTGGTTCACGCTCGAGGGCGTGTTTATCATCAGCGAAGAAGCCGATTCAGACGAATTGATAATCCTCAAAGCCCCTTGGTGCTAGTACCCTCGGAAATCCCCACCAAACCAGGAGACCCCATGACCACCACGACACTTTCCCCCAACGACACATCCACGGCCCGTCCCGCCATCGATCTCGAGATTCCCGCTCAGCTTGAGACGGCGACCTTCGCCATGGGGTGATTCTGGGGTCCCGACGCCCGGTTCGGGTGTTTACCCCCAGTGATGCGGACGCGGGTGGGTTACGCCGGCGGCCATAGCGATCGGCCGACGTACCATGACCTCGGTGGCCATGGGGAGACATTGCAGATCGACTTCGATCCGCGGCGGATGTCCTTTGGCGAGGTGCTCGATTTGTACTTTGCGGGCCATCGCCCGACGCGGCCACCCTGGAGCAGGCAATATATGTCGGCGTTGTTCTTTCACGATGCGGAGCAGCGGCGCCTCATCGAGGAGCGCTGTCGGCAAGCGGCGGCGCAGTGGAAGGAAGAGGTGCATGTGGAGATCTTGCCGGCGGAGACTTTCTATCGCGCCGAGGAGCGCCACCAAAAGTATTATCTCCAGCGCCACCAAGAGTTGATGGACGAGCTCGAGGTGTTCTATCCGGACTTCGCCGGAGTTGTCGATTCCACCGCCGCGGCTCGCCTCAACGGCTTCCTTGCGGGAGCACGGACCCACGTGTTGCTGGACGAGGATCTGGGGCGTTACGGCCTTTCGGAGCGGGGCCAACGAATCTTGCTCAAGCAGGCCCGAGGTGGACGCCGCTGAGGACGCCGTCGCTGAGGATGACTGCTGCCGTTTCGAAGTCCCCTACCGGTTCGGATACGAAGGCCTTGCCTTCAAATAGTTGGCGAAGCTTACCGATGCCGGGTACGGCGCCGATCAACCCCGATTTTTTCGCCCAGGCCGCTTACGAAAGAACTTATCCACCAGCAGCCAAAGAACAAGAAAAACGGGAGCACCGAGCGCCGCACCGATGGCCATGGTGCTACTGCCCGGGCCGGTGAGCAGCATGCCTATTTGGTGGCGGAATGGGTCGTCGTTGATCAGGTAGGTCCAGGTGGCGGACGGACCCCGCAGGTCGAGATCGTTGAGTTGTAAGCCATCGGATGAGAGGTTGATGTTCGGTAGAGCGGCCAGGACCCGTTGTTTGATGTCGCGTTGCATTTGATGGAATGCTTCAGCGGTTTCCAGGCGGAAGCGCGTCAGGGGATCTTCGCCGCCCAATCCCACCAAGTGGTTGCCTTCACGCAAATCGGCGACGAGGGCGAGGTGATCGCTCCATACCCGATCAATGTGGTGCAGGGTGACGAGGACCTCTGCGTGCCGCAGGGCGTCCTTGCCGACCGCCTGCTCGAGCCGGCGGTAGATGTCGCCGTACCTAGCATCGTCTTCGTGCTGTCCCCAAATCGAGGGGAGTTTTTGCCCGAGGAGAAGGTCCTGTCGCCAGGCGAGCAGAAGCTGTCGTTGATCTTCGATGGGCTGAGCGTATTTGGTGAGGGTCTTACGAATCTCTAAGCTTTGCCCTTCGATGATCCGCTGGGCACGGCCGATCTCGTTGCGCACCACCGGGTTGTCGATGGGTTTGGCCTGCCGCTTGGGCCACAGGGCGGTTGGGATCAAGTCTTGGAGGCCATAGCGCACCAGGAGCTCGTCTTCGAGGGAGATGAAAGCCCGAGATTCTCCGGCATCCCCTTGGCGTCCGGCCCGCCCCCTCAGCTGTTGGTCGACGCGCCGGCTTTCGTGGCGATGCGTCGCGACGACATAGAGACCGCCGAGGGCGGCGACACCGTCGCCGAGGCAGATGTCGGTACCGCGGCCCGCCATGTTGGTGGCAATGGTCACCGCCCCCGGTTGGCCGGCCTGGGCGATGATCTCGGCCTCGAGGGAGTCGTTCTTGGCGTTGAGCACCCGGCTAGGGATCGCCGCGTCGGCGAAGCGCTGCGCCAAACGCTCCGACTCGGCGATGGTCAAGGTGCCCACCAGCACCGGCCGCCCCAGGGAGTGGGTTTGTCGAATTTCCTCGACGAGGGCCTGTTCTTTGGCCTCGAGATGGGTAAACACCACGTCGGCATGATCCCGACGAATCATCGGTCGATGGGTCGGGATCACCACAACTCCGAGCCTGTAGAGGTCCCAAATCTCCTGAGCTGCGTCTTGGGCCGTGCCGGTCATGCCGCAGAGATTGGGATAGGAAGTCAAGAAGTGTTGCAGGGTGATGGAGCCGAGGATGCGGCCGTCCCCACTGCGTTGTAGGCCCTCCTTGGCTTCGAGGGCGGCCTGTAAGCCATCGGGCCAATGACGATCGTCCACCACCCGGCCAGTGTTCTCGTCCACCAGCTCGAGCCGCCCTTGGCGCACGATGTAGTCGACATCCTTGTTCAGCAAGACCTGGGCGTGGAGGGCGCAGTTGAGCTGAGTGAGCAGGTGATAGTTGGCTTCGTCGAGCAGGCTGCCGCAACCCAAGGCTTCCTCGGCGCGATCAAAACCCACTTCCGTGAGCTCGACGTTGCGTCCGTATTCGTCCGAGTCGTAGTCCTGTCCGGCCTCCAGCTCACTCACCAGATGGGCTAGGCGACCGGCAGCGGACTCGGTGTCTTCAACGCGGCCAGCGATCACCAGCGGAACGCGGGCCTCGTCGATCAGTAGGGAATCCGCCTCGTCCACAATGGCGACATGGAAAGGTCGATGCACCAGTAGGTCGGGGCTGGTGGCGAGCATGTCCCGCAGATGATCGAAACCCGCTTCTTTGGCGGTCACGTAGGTGACGTCGGCAGCGTAGGCGAGGCGGCGGCTCGCCGCGTCCATGCCATCGCCAACAAACCCAACCGTCAGTCCGAGGGCCTCGAAGACGGGGCCCATCCACCGAGCATCCCGCTCCGCCAGGTAGTCGTTGAAGGTGAGGATGTGGACACCTCGTCCGCTGAGGGCATGGTCATAGGCCGGCAGCACCGCGGCCAGGGTTTTGCCTTCACCGGTCTGCATCTCAACCACCTTGCCGTCAGCCATGGCAAGGCCCGCTGTCAACTGTTCGACATAGGGCCGAAGTCCCAACGTGCGATGGGCCATCTCTCGGGCCAACGCAAAGGCGGCGAGGCGTGACTCTGGCGTATAGGTGCCCTGGCGCCGATCGGCTGCGAGTTGCATCGAGTGCTCGCGAAGGCCGTCGTCGGTGAGCCGGAGGTGCTCGTCACCTAGGGCTTCGATGGCTGCGAGGGGTTCGTCATAGGAGCTCAAGTCGAGCTCCACGTGGGTGCCTCGCAGGCGGTCGAGACGGTCTTTCAAGCGGATATCATTGCGTACCATGTCCCGCAACAACGTCGATGGTGGGGTGAGAATTCCGCTGTGCTGGCCGGGTCTTCGGGGGAGCCGCCCCTCGGCCACAACAGCTCTCTCCCCCAACGAGCAGTCCCTTTCCGGCCCGGCGAGGTGGACGCCGCTGAGAACGCCCGCCGTCATTCCGAAAGTCCCCTAGCGGTTCAGATACCAAAGCCCTGCATTCAAATAGCTGGCGAAGCTCACCCATGCCAGGTACGGCACGAAGAGCCATCCCGCCAGCGGCCGCCGACGATGAAAGGTGACCATTGTCGCGGTGATAAAAGCCATCAGGACGAGGATGTCCAGTAGGGCGATCCCCATCCTTTGGTAGCCGAAGAAGAGGGCCGACCAAGCGGCATTGAGCACCAGTTGGACGCCCCACAGGGTGAGTGGCAGGCGGCGTGGGCCGGGGGCTTTCCAAACCAACCAGCCGGCGACGGCGATCCCCACGTAGAGAATCGTCCAAACCGGTCCGAAAATCCAGCTGGGCGGATTGAGGGGCGGCTTCTGCAAGGCGTCGTACCAGGGACCGGGTACGAACTGCGCACCGAAGATGGCGGCGGCGGCCACCAGGAGAATGAAGACGGCGAGTGGAATGAGGGAACGCATGGCTTGGGTCCATTCATGTGACGGGTTGAGCTTTGGGGATAACTTATCAACTGCTGCTACAACGGCTGCCTTTTGGATCTTCGTCCTGGCGGCGGGACTTGGATGCAAGACTTGGATTCGGACACAGCGTCTGGCCATGCAATACTCTGAAGTTAGACGATTCTGAGAAAGCGAGGGTTTAGCTCACCAACGATGAGGCATGCGCTGCATGGCTGGCTCTTGGTTTGGCTCCTGGCGGTTCCCCCGGCGGCGGCCAGCGGTGACGATTCTCTGCCTTCCGTCGACGGCTTGCTGAAGGTGGGCCAGTCGGTGGAGCGGCCGTTGGTGGGTGGTGCCATGCACCTCTACGCTATCGATGCCAAGGCCGGTGATTACGTCGAGTTGGTGGTCGAGCAACGGGGCATCGATGTTGTTGTGACGCTAGCCTCGTCCAAGGACGAGATGTTGACGGAAGTCGACAGCCCCAACGGTCGCCACGGCGAAGAACGGTTGCGCAGCGTCATCGGCTCGAGCGTCATCGGCTCGGCACGGCCGTCGCCCCTTCGCCTCACTGTGCGTTCCCCGTCGCCGACGGCGCAGCCGGGGGACTATCGCTTGACGGTCGAGACGGTGCGCCCGGCCTCTGTAGAGGATCGGGTGCGGGCGGTGTCCGACGCCGCTCTGCGCGATGGCCGTCGTCAAGTGCAGGGCGGCGGCGAGGGGCTACAACTGGCGGTGGCATCGTTGGTCAAGGCTGGCGACGGATACCGGCGACTTGGCGAGATGGCCCACGAGGCGGCCGCCCACTTCCATCTCAGCGTCGCCATGCGTCGGCTGGGCCGTTATGAGGAAGCCCTGGAACAGGCCCAGGCGGCGGCCAGTCTCTACGGCGGTGCTTCACCGGAGGGTGGAACGCCGGTCGAGCAGGCCCGCTTGTTCAACGGCATGGCGCTGATCCACCGTCAGCTCGGACAGCTCGATCCAGCAGCAGTGGCATACCGTCGTGCCTTGGAGCTGTGGCGCCGCGCCAATTCAGTGCCCGGCGCTGCGATGACGCTGCACAACCTGGCCTTTCTCGAAGAACGCTTGGGTCACACCGCGGTGGCCGAAGATCTCTATGGCCAAGCCTTGGAGCTGTGGGCCGAGCTCGGCAATCCGGTGCAGCGAGGGGTAACTCTCGGTTATTTGGGGAGGCTGCACAGAAATCGAGGGCACCTGCATCTGGCCATCGATCTGCAGAACCAAGCCTTGGTGGTATTGCGGCGGGCCGAGAGGCCGGATTTGGTGGCCGCTGGCCTCAACAATCTGGCTACCTACTACGCTTCGTTGGGGGATTTCGAATCCAGCCTCAGCTTGCTCTACGAAGCTCTCCAAATCCGTCGCAGCGAGCTGAAGATCGATCGCGAGATCGCCCAAACCCTGAACAACCTGAGCTGGACGTATCTCATGCTCGGGGGGCCGCGCCGAGCCTTGCCGCTGTCGCAAGAGGCCATCGCCTTGACGGAGGGGACCGACGACCAGGCCGACCGGGCCCGTTTCCTCGATACCTTAGGGCGAATTCACCTGGCGCTGGAAGATCCGGTCGCCGCCAAGGCGGCTTTGGCGGCGGCGTTGGAGCTGCACCTCGAGCTGGCCGATGAGGTCGGCCAGGTCAAGATCTTAGAGGCCACTGGCCGGGCGGCGCTGTTGTCTGGAGAGCTGGCTGAAGCCGAGGGTTTGTTGCGACAGTCCTTGCTAGGCGCTCAGCGGTTGGGCGAGCGGGTGGCCGAGGCCAGCGCCCGCGACGGTTTGTCGGCGCTTTATCGTCAACGCGGTGAATCGCGGCGAGCCCTGCAGGAGATCGAAGCGGCCATCGGCATCATCGAATCCCTGCGACAGGACGCCATCTCCGGGGATCTACAGGCCAGCTTCCTGGCTCGCAAGCGTCTGGTTTACGAGACCCAGATCGACATCCTACAGACATTACACGGCGAGGAGCCTGAGGGCGAATGGGCGGCCGCAGCGTTGGCGGCGTCTGAGCGTGCCAAGGCACGTTCGTTATTGGATAGCTTGGCGGCCGTCGGAGGTGGCGAGCCCCCTGTGCTGGCCTCGCCATCGATCTCTCAGCCCCTCGCCGTGGCATCGATTCGTCACCGGGTGCTCGATCCAGAGACCCTCCTGCTGGAGATTGGCCTAGGGGACGCACGTAGCTTTCTTTGGCTCCTCGACGGCGAGTCCGTGGAGTCCTTCGAGTTGCCGTCGCGAGCCATATTGGAGGCTGCGGTTCGGCCCTTGGTGGAAAGCCTGGCCCAGCCACCCTCGGCGCGGCCGGAGGATCGTCTACGGGCCGATGCCTTGGCCCGGCAACTCGCCGGCTGGTTGTTGGAGCCCTTCGCTGATCGTTTGCGTGATCGCCGCCTATTGTGGATTGCCGAGGGGGCGCTGCTCGAGCTGCCGCTGGCAATCTTGCCCGACCCGCGGTCGGTGGACGGCGAGCCATTGCTGGTGCGCAATGAAGTTGTCTCGGCGCCGTCGGCCTCGGTGTTGGCCGGCCTGAGGAGACACGGTGGACGGCAGAGCGTGGCGCCTCCACCGGCGTCGCGCACCCTGGCGATCCTGGCCGACCCTGTGTTCCGCGAAGTCGCGCAGCTTCCCGCCTCGAAGCTGGAAGCTGCCGCCTTGGCCAGCTTGCTGCCCACCGAGGAGACCTTGCTGGCCTTGGGGGTGGCGGCGTCGAAGGGGTTGGTCTTGGGGGGACGTCTGGCCGGCTATCGCTTTGTGCACTTTGCCACCCATGGTGTCTTGGATACCCGTTCGCCCGAGCTCTCTGCCCTGGTGTTGTCGCAGCAGGATGCCGACGGCCAACCGGTGGACGGTTTCTTGCGCCTGCAAGACATCTATGGCCTCGAGCTGGCGGCGGATCTGGTGGTGCTCAGTGCCTGCCAGACCGCCTTGGGCAAGCCGGTGCGGGGGGAGGGGGTTTGGGGCCTGGTACGCGGTTTCATGGTCTCCGGGGTGCCGCGGGTGGTGGCCAGCCTATGGCGGGTGGACGATCGGGCGACGGCGGCCCTGATGGAGCGTTTCTACCGTGGCATGTTGGAAGATCACCTTCCCGCCGCTGCCGCTCTGCGGCGGGCCCAGCTGGCCATGTTGCGCGGCGAGGCGGGCCGCGGTTGGCGGGCCCCCTATTACTGGGCCGGCTTTCAATTACAGGGGGAATGGCGATGAAGCGACGTGGCCGTAGGAGTCGTGGGACAGGGTCGAAGGCGCGGAGGGTCCTGGGCCTGCTGCTGGCGGGCGGTTCGCTCTTGCTGGCTTGTGGCGACAGGCCGGTAGACGATACGGGGGCTGATACAAAAGACCACGGGAAGGCCGTGGGCGCGAGGTTGAAGGACCGCCTTGCGGACAAGGAGCGTCTGTGGACACCACCCCAAGTACGGGCCGGGCGATGGCCTTCGCTGCGCCCCTTGCGGACGGGGCGAGCGGCCCTGACGCCGCGGGCCTTGGGGGAAGGTTTTTTGGTTTTTCTGCCGGTGCTGCCGGACAAGGGGGGCTCGCCGCAAGACCTTTTTGAGCGCTTGGTGCGGCCCATGTTGGAAGATCTTGGTTTTGCCGAAAAACAGTTGGAAGACAGCTTCTGGATTCCCGACGAGCGTAACGTGACCCTGCCGGAGCCGGACCTCGACGCCATGCTGAGGTGGATTTGTCGGTCGCCGGAGGTGGACGAGAATCCGCTCGACCGTCGTCTCTGTGATGTCTACACCCAGCGCTCCTCGGCTGCGTCGGGCGACGATTCTGGGGGCGACGATCCTCTGGCAGCGTGGGTGCAAGCCATGCATGGGGAGGGTCTGGATCAGGGTTTGGCGCAGAAATGGCGAGATCTCACCAAACCGGAAACCGAGCTCTTTTTTGGCCAAGGGGTACGGCAGGTTGAGGTCGCCGCCGGCCAGATCGTGCCCTGGGTACCCATCGAGCACGCCGGGGTCTTCGCTGTCGGTCGCCAGGGGGAGATGTTCCAGACCCTGCAGGGGCGTATCTACCCGCAGTATGAGATCGTCAATCAAGTCATCCTGACAGCGCAACAGGCCATCGACTACAGCCTGGATGATGACCTCGGAGACGGTAACTGCCTTCTGCAAGACGGAGAGCCATCGCGCTCCGATCTGCTCCTGCTGCCCATGGGTGCGGCTGAAGAGGTGCCGACCCTGCACTTCGCCTATCGCCTGCAAACACCGGTCAGCCAGTGTTGGATCGACGCCGAACATGGCACGACGCTGTTCGATGAGCCGTTGATCGCCGAAGCCGCTTCCCCGGAAGAGGTTCTCTTGCAGGTGGAAGCAGAGGTCTATCACCGTTCCCCGGCCTCTGCCAAGACGCGGCCCACGCCGATGTATGTCGATGCGGCCGAAGATGGATTCTATGGCCTGCACCTCGACGGCACCATGACCCTGGTACCGCCACCGGGGATCGAGGCATTCGCCGGGGACGCCGCTGCTGCTCCTGCGGATGTTACTGCCTCTGAGGATGTTACTGCCCCGGTCTGCATCGGCACGGCCGACGACTCGGAGGCATGGCGCTTTCTGCAGGTGGATCTCTTCGCCACCCTCCAACGGCAGATCGAGACGGTGCGCGCCGCCGGGCTCTTCGACTCATTTCCCGATCCGCCCCTGCAGGTGGAGCTGGTGGCGGATGAATACAAGGCCGAGGTCAAAGGCAGTGCCATGCGTTTCGGCTTCGACCCTGAAGCGCAGGGCGAAGGGTGCCCCGATATCGAGGGGTTGCGCTTGGGTGCGAGCCAAGATCACAGCGTCGTGGCCCATGAGTTGGGGCATCTGATCAGCCGCCACTTGACCTCCAATCGGCCGGTGGACTGGTGCCATTCGCCGGCCGCAGCGGGCGAGTCGGAGGTCGCCCCTGGCCGGCCGCCTTGCCCGGTGCCCAATCCTCTCGAACTGCAAATCTTCCATGACCACGCCGATACCTGGGCCAATACCCTCGAGGGCACGCCCTGTTGGGGCGATTGGGTGGGCCGCAACCTGGCTGGGCCCGGGGTCGGGCAAGCCTGTCAGGAGCCGGCCGAGGACGCCGGGTCGATGCCTCGTTTGGCGACGGTGGGGCTCCCCTTTGTTGCCCAGCAACCGCGCAATCACTTCCCCGAGGGACGTTGCGATACCGAGATCCCAGGGCAGCTGTGTGGCGACTCCGCCGACAGCTCCTTTCGTGGGCCCTACGGCGACGGGCAAATCGCCGCGACGGCCCTGTGGCAGCTGCGTCAGGGTTTGGCGGGTCGGCAGCCGATCGTCGGCCGCCTGCAATTCCTCGTCCGGCTGGTGCGGACCCTGCGCCATGTGGGTTGGGACGGTTGGCAGTGTGGAGCCGAGCTCGACAGCGTCGATAGGGCTTGCGACCAAGAGATCTATGCAGGATTGTCGGAGCTGGAGTTTCAGCTCGCTCGGCAGTGGGCGGAGGCGTTGTCTCGCGGGCCGTCACAGCGTCCGGGGGCGGAGATGCTCAACGAGGTGACCGCCGCCTTCGCCAAGGTGGGGATCTTCTTGATTCCGGCGGCGCTGCTGGTGACGCCGTTGGACGCCGAGGTCTCGCCGCGGGTGGGCGACGCGGTGATCGATGCCTTCATGCCGGATGAGCCGAGCCCCGCCGTGCCGGAAGCCCTGCGGCCCTTTCTCGCCAGTGGCGATCATCTGCTTGTCGACGGTCCGCCGCCGGCCTTCCACGTCTGGACGGGGCCGCGCTACTTGCTGCAAGAAGACGGTCAGGCGTGGTTGCGGGATGGCTTGGATGGTGCCCCATGCAATCGTTGTTTTCAGGTGGAGGTGGCGACCGATGCAGCGTTTCGCGATGCCCTCGTCGCCAGCCCGTGGACGGCCGTCGACACCGATCCCACGAACCGGCGGCAAGCCCAATGCTACGGCCAGTGGCGCCTACCGGAAGCGCAATGGCGAGCTTTGTCTGCCCAGGGAGAGCGTCTTTATTATCGGGTGACGACCCACACGCCCCGCGGAGACGACTGTTCCGTCGGCGATCAGCCGGAGAGCAAGCGTCAGTCCACCCGGCCAGGGCAAGGGCTGTGGCATGTGCCGGCGCCGTCGGTGCGATTGCATCGGCTGTCGGCTGGCCTGGCGAGCTTAAAGTCGCCATGAGCGGTCGCGGCATGAGCCAATTTCGTGAAGCCTGGGATAGATCGCCGACTCATCCCACTGTGTGGGCAGAAGCCTTCCGCAAAGCTTGAATTCGAGACCGCGGGAGATCTAACAAAGGGCGTCCCTGGACGCATACCGGAGGAAAGACCATGGCGGAAGTCGTCAACACTACGGACATGGAAGTTGATTGTGTAGTTCAAGATGGCGGTGGCGGAGGCGAAGAGAGGTACACGTTGTCGGCCGGTCAGTCCATCACGGTCGAGGTGGAATCGGCTAAGATGACGTTTACGACAGAAATACTCCAAGCCAGTGTGGTGAGCGTCGAGGGTGTGCACAATGGCGACCGTGTAGAGGTGATCGATGCGGATGGAAACGGCGCGCTTTCCGTCTCTGTGAGTTAGAGTGTTCCTTTCGAGCGATGCTCGCCCCGTGCTCGCTTCAAAGGGGAAAAGCCTGCAGCGAGCAAGCTCGCCGAATGTGACGCAGTAGGACTAGGGCTCCCGCCCCGCATCGTTTTCTCGGATGGAATCTAACTAGCAGCCTGTGGTGAAAGTGCTCCGCGAATGAGAGCGAGAAGTTTTTCGTCAGAACAAGGCGCAGAATTGCATGAATATTGGTGATCTTCAGAGATTCTGAAACACAGTTCTGGCGGAAAAAGAGCGGGGCCGCCTAGGCCGCTCTCAACGCGGTCTGACTTTTGCCACAGGCTGCTAGGCTCTAAGCAGTAACTTGACTATGGTTGAAGCCCGTCCCGCATCGACATCGCAAGTTTCAGACGCAACGGCGGCGACGCAAGACGTTGTCGAGCTGGTGGCACGCATTCAACGGGGCGATATCGCCGCCGAGGAAGAGCTGGTAGAGCGTTTCGGACGCGGTGTGGCGATCATTCTCAGTCGCCACACCCGTGATCCGGAAGTGGCGGAGGATCTGCGTCAGGACGTCCTGGCCAACGCTCTGGTCAAGTTGCGTCGTGGCGAGCTCCGTGACGCCAAAAAATTGCCGGGTTTCCTGGCCTCGATGGCCCGCAACATGGCCATCGAGCACTACCGCAAGCAGACCCGTCGCCGCACCGAGGCGGACAGCGAAACCGTTGACGGCGCCATGGATCGGGGTCAGAGCTCCCAGCTCGGGGGTCTAGTGCGGCGTGAGAATGCCGCCTTGGTGCGCCGTATGGTGGGTGAGCTGAGCAACGTCCGGGATCGGGAGATCCTCTACCGCTTTTATTTGGCGGATGAGGACAAAGACGCCATCGCTGCCGATTTGGAGCTCGATAGCTTGCAATTCAATCGTGTCCTGCACCGGGCGCGGCAACGCTATAAAGCCCTTTTTGAAGATGCTCTGCGGCAGCAGGGTTTGCAACAGATAGTGTCGCTCTTGTGGTGCCTCATAATGACGCTCATAGAAAGGTTTTAGGTCATGCAGCGCCTCGACACGGAAACCGCTGGTCTGATCGAACGTTACTGGCAGGGCAGCCTGTCGGCGGCGGAAGAGATGACTTTCGAAGAGCGCCTGATGGCCTCCCCCGAGTTGCAGCGGGAGCTGGAAGCGGAGAAGCGCCTACGTCTGGGGTTCAAAGACATGGTGGCCGAGGATGCGGCTCGCGGTGCCGTCCAGCTTTCGGTTCTGGCAACCTTGGCTCAGCTCCTGCGCCGTCCTCGCATGGCCTGGGGAACGGCTTTGCTGTTGCTCTTTCTGGCTCTGCCGGTGACCTACCTGACGCTGCAAAACCAACGCTTGAGCCGTCAACTGGCCACCCCACCCAACGGTGCGCCGTTGGTCGATGTCCCGCTCTTTCGTCTCACCGCCGTGCGCGATGCTCAAGCTCCGGCGCTCCCCGTGGCGCCCGAGGACGGTTGGCTCAGCTTGGCCATCGACCTACCCGCCGACCCGCGCTTCGTCGATTTCGCCGTCACCATCGAGCAGCAACGTGACACGGTGTTCCGTCGCGAAGGTCTGCGCCCCAATGCCGTGGATTTATTGCTCTTGACCTTCCCCGAGGATTTCTTCGCTCAGCAGACGTATCAGCTGCGGCTCGAAGGCAGACCCGCCGACGGCGGCGAGCTTGAGGTGCTGGCCAGCTATCTATTTGAAGTTCAAGGTTCGTAAGCCCAGACGCATCATCCGCGCTTCAAGCCACCAAATGCCCTTGCTTCTCGGCGATACCGATGGTGGCTGAGGTGCCGGCGTTGAAGCGCAAGAAATCCGATTCGATGCCGTCGCTGAAGATCACTCCGTGTTCCGGCATGTGTGAAACCACAACGAGGGGTTTTTTCGCTGTGACTTTGCCAAAAGTGATCGCCGCTTCGGAGGTCTTGCTCGGCCATGGCTCGCGGACCGAGAAAAAGAGATAGTTGGCATCCCAGGAAAAGGCCCTATTCTTCTCGACCTCGACGGAGCGCCCCGATACGGCCGAAGCGACGGTCGTGGCGCCGGTGAGCACACTGCGGAACCACCCCGTGGAGCCGAGGCCGGTGGAGACGATGATGCCGCTCGAAGAGTGATTCTCTGATCGGTCGCCCATGCGGATCGTATAGCGGGCCGAGGTGTGGGATTTGGGACCGATGAACAGGTCGTTGACGCCGCATAGGGTTTCGCCGGTATTGAGCTTGGCTTCGGCCATGGTCACGGCGTGGATTGATCTTTTGTGGGCGAAGACCTCGGGGACGATCCGATCGAGATCGGGGACACTGAATGGCAGCAGGATGCCTTCCCACCGGGCCGGGTCGGGGTTGACGCCGATCAGCGGTTGGCCGTCCAAGTATTTCAGCACATTGGCCACCAAACCGTCCTGCCCCAGGGCGACGACGATATCTTCTTGACCAAAGATGAAATTGGGCAAGAAACTCCTCTGCACCACTTGCACTCGGCCGTGACCGGCGAGGAGGCTCTGCGCCTCCCGCAGCGCCGCCTTATAAACCCGATCTTCCGCCTGGTAGTCCGAAAAATCGGCCCCCAAATGCTCGACGTAGAACCTGGCTTGGTCTTGGGTATTGAACCGAATGATCAAGTCGTCGATGCGCGTCCGGCGGACGATCAGGACGATTTTGTTTTCGGTCCGCCGTTGCATCACGGGGCATCATCTCGGTTGAGCAATTCGCGCAACAGATCCGGTGAGACGTTCAATTGACCGATTTTGTCGCTGCTCTCCGCTAGGCCTTGGAATGCCTGGGCGATGAGCTGCCCGGAGTCCATGCCAACGTTGGTCAATGCCTGAATGGTCTTGGGATTGGCCTCGGCTAGGGCCTTCATGACGGCGGCGATGGCGTAAGCCTTGGCGTCGGACTCTTCACGGGCGTTGGCCGTCGCCAGGGCCACCAAGTCGCGGTTTTTCTCCTCGATGGCGATCTTGGCGGCCATTTCCGCTTCTCGGATCTCCCGCTTTTTCTGCTGGACGGATTTCTCCGCCTCCATTTGGGCTTCCTTGATTTGCCGCTTTTTGTTCTCGACGGCGATCTCAGTATTGAGCTCGTTCTCCTTGATCGAACGCTCTTGCTCCACCGCGGCGTTGCGCCGCGCATAGATGGCCTCGTCCGCTTCGAGCAGGATCTGCTCCCGTGCCTCCGCTTCGAGGGCGCGGGAGGTTTCCGCCGTCGGTTTGATCGCCAGGATCGACAGGCCCAAGATCTCGATGCCCAACGAGGCGATGGCCTCCGCCTCTTGCAGCCCTTGGCGCAGGGAAGTGACGAGGTTTTCCGATTGTCCCAAGGCATCCCTCAAGGGCAGTGACTTGAGAGAGGCTCGGGTCAAGACTTGGGCGTGATTGATCAACCGTTGGGGAAGCTTCGAAGGATCGTCTGAGGCATAGCTCTGGCCGTCGGGGGAGAGGGTGTAGTTCATCAGCTGCGCCAGCTGCTTCGGTTTGGCGACGCGGTATGTGAGCTGACCCTGCACCGTCACCTGCTGGAAATCGGCGGTGACCTCTTCGAAAATAAATGGCACATCGACACTGCCGACGGGGATCAGCACCAGGGAAGTGGTGGGCGCGAAGCAGAAGAAAGACAGGCCGGCTCCCTCCCGCACCACCTTGCCGTTTTTGAATTGCAAAACGAAGTCGGTCGGCTCTACTTTGATGAATCGAATTCCGAGCATGTTGGCTCTTTCTCGTGTCTTCAGAGATTGATTTCAAGGAGCACTAGGACACAGACCGCAAGGATCCCAAGGCATACTCGAAGATGCGTCCGCTCATTTCTTGGCCTTCGGCGTCAGCCCGACGCCGTCGCTCCACTTCAGATGTTTACGTTTTGTGCGGTCGGAGCATGGGTAGGCACTGATCGAAAGCTCCACCCCAAGTGCCACGAGAAGGCCCATGAGATCTGGCGAAGCGATGTAGGAACGGGTGAAAAACCGCTCGCCACCCACCGTCATGCCGACGGAGAGAACGATGCTCAAGTCGTTGCCGTGGCGCTGTCGCTCAGCCTTGAGGAAGGTGGTCAGCTTGCCGAGACGTTTCTCGACCTGCTGTAGGTGTCGGTCGCGGTCGAGACGTTTGGACAGGGGGACCCGAAGGACGGAGGTGGTCCGAGGTTCTCCTTTGCGGCGGCCGAATTCGAACGGCTCGCCTTCCAGGGCGTAGAGGTCCCTACCGAGGCCAAGGCGTCGGGCTGCGGACTTGGCGTCGAAGTCAGGGCCTTCGATCCACAGTTGGCTACTGAACATGCCTACTGCCTCTGTTCGGCTGTCGCATCCGGTGGCGCAGATTAGTGGCATAGGCGTTTGTTTTCATGGCTCTCAAATGATCGTAGCCAACCTCCTCGCGGAGGTCAATTGATGGCATGGCGATTGATTCACGCCGCACTCTTCTGCCGTGCTTCCCCAGGATGCAAACGCAGCGAAAAGAGCGCCGTCAGCATCACCAAGCCGCCCGCCAACCAGAAGGGAAACGGCTCCCCCCAGTGTTGGAAGACCCAACCGGCGAGGACGGGACCGATGAGACGGCTGACGCCGCCGAAGGTCTGCTGCACCCCCATGGTTTGGCCGACGACATCGGGATCGGCATAGCGGGAGATCAGGGACGTGGTGCAGGGAAAGAGCAGGGCGGTGCCGGCGGGGATGAGGGTGATGCAGGCCAGGAATTGCCACGGATTGGCCGACAGGGGGGCGGTGAGCATGCCGATGGCGAGCAGCAGGGCCCCCAGCCTCAGGACGCGGACTTCGCCAAAATGGTGCACGGCCTTGCCGAGGATGACGGCTCGCATGATGATCGAGACGAAGCCGACGAAGGCGTAGAACCAGCCGATGTTGTGCTCGGTGACGCCGAAGCGGGCGTTGAGGAAGAGGGCGAGGACGGCGTTCATGCCCATGAAGGCCATCATGGCAGCGGCGTAGACAACGATCAATGAGCTGACGGCGGCCAGGGGATGGCGCACCACTTCGAGGATCTGGCCGCGGACACTACGGCGGGCGGCGGAGCTCCTGTTGCGGGGCGCCCGTTCCGGCAACCAGCGCCAGGCGAAGACCAGGTTGAGGCCACACAGACTGGCGGCGATGAGACCCGGTGCGGTGGTGCTGAAGCCGACGCTGAAGGAGGCGATGGCGGGGCCGATCATCACCCCGGCGCTGGTGCAGGCGGTGATCCATCCCAGGGCCTTGGCCCGCTCGTCGGGTCCCACCGAGTCGCTGACATAGGCGGAGACGACGCTGATCGTGCCGCCGCCGGCGCCCTGCAGAAAGCGACTCAGCAGGAGCAACCACACCGAGTCGGCATAGGCGAAGGTGATATAGGCCAGGGCGGCCATCAGCTGCGAGCCGATGATGATCGGGCGGCGGCCGTAGAGATCGGACAGACGGCCCCAGAAGGGTGACGACAGCATTTGCGCCAGGGCGAAGACGGAAATCAACACGCCGATGATCGAGGCGTCGGCTCCGAAGCGCAGGGCGTAAAAGGGCAGCAAGGGCAGGATCAGGGCAAAACCCACCATATCGACAAAGGCGGTGACCATCAGCACCCAGAGTCGGCTCAGGGTGAGGCGCTGCGGGCCGTCCGAGGGTCCTTGGCCGGAAGGCGTGTTAGTGACGGTTGAGGTTGTCACGCGGCGTTGTCCCCCCGTCCCCAGAGCAGGAAGGCGCCACCGCTGAGCGACATCAACAACACGCCGTAGGCCGCGGCGACACCGAAGTCTTGATCTCGCAACATGGATTGAATCTCGATGGAAATGGGACGGGTTGTATAGGTGTAGAGCACGATGGAGGTGACGAAGTCGCCGAGGGCGGTGATGAAGGCCAAGCCTAGGCCGGCCATCAAGGCCGGGCGGATGGCCGGGAAGATCACCTTCCAGAAGGCCCGCAGGGGGCCCGCGCCGAGGCCGGTGGCCGCTTCTTCCAGGGACGGGTCCAGCTGCCGTAGCCCGGCCAGGGCGGACCGACCGGTGATCGGCAAACAGCGCACCAAGTAGGCCAAGGGCAAGATGATCGGGGTGCCGATCCACACGAAGCGACCCAGCCACGGGGCGTCGACACTGAAGGCGGTGCCCAAGGCGACGGCGAAGACGGTGCCTGGGATGGCCCAAGGCAAAGCCACCAGGGTTTCGAGGGCACCTCCGAGGCGGCCCCGCACCTTGATCGATTGTCGCGCCGCCATGACGCCCAAGCTCACCGCCGCCAGGGAGGCAACAGTGGCCATCCACAGGGAGTTGAGCATCGGCCGCAAACGTTCCCAGCGGGAGAACAAATCGCGGTAGTTACCGAGCTCGAGCACCGGCGGCAGCAGCTCCACCGTCCAGGTGCCGTAGGGCACAAACGAAATGAGCACCAGGGTCAAGTGCGGCAGCAGCATGAAAACGGCCAAGCCCCAGCCGAGGGCGGCGGAGCCCCAGCGGGCCAAGGGATGCTGCAGCACCGTCGGTTGCGGGGCGATGCCATGGGCAGAGGTCACCGTATCGGGGCCTTGCAAGCGGCGGATCGCCAGCAGGGCGATCAAGGCCATGCAAGCGAGGACCACCGCTTCCACTTGCGCCAAGGCCAGCTGGCCGTTGACCCGGGAGGCGACGATCTGGGTCGTCATCACCCGAAAGCCACCGCCGAAGATGTAGGGGGCCGAGAAGGAACCCAGGGAGGTCATGAAGGTGAGCAGTGCCGCGCCGAGGAGAGCCGGCCGCAACTGCGGCAGGACCACCCGCCACAGGGTGCGCCAGCGGCCTGCCCCGAGGGCGGCGGCGGCTTCCAGCATGGAGCCGTCCAAACGCGACAGAGCGGCGCGGGTGAAGAGGTAGAAGTAGACGTACATCGAGTACGTGTGCACCAGCAGGATGGCACCGGCGCCGTGCAGACGCCACGGGGCTTGCTCGAGGCGCAGCAGCCATTGCAAGGAGCGGGTAAAGATGCCACTTTCGCCGTAGAGGAAAAGAAAGGCGATCACCCCCACCAAGGGCGGCAAGGCGACGGGTAGGGCGAGCAGGGCCCCGAGGGTGCGACGGCCGGGAAAATCGGTGCGCTCGAAGACGAAGGCCAGGGGAATGCCCACCAAGCCCGCCAACAGCACGGTGGCGACGGAAATCCACGCCGAGCTCCACAGGGCCTTCCACTCGTCGGGGCGCGAGGCAAAGGTGCGGAAGTGCTCCAAGGTGAAGGTTGCGACGCCGCCCAAGGCTTCGAGCAGGGTGAGCAGCAGCGGATAGGTCACCAGCCAGGCCAAGAGGAGAGCCAGGCCGATGGCCGTCGGCCGCAACCGACGGTTGAGAGGTAGGCCGTTCATCCCTCGGTGGTTTCGCGGCGGAAGACCCGCGGCACGAGGTGCGGCTGGCGCCGCGCGATGCTCACCCGGTCGCCGGGCCGGGGCATGGTATCGACCAGGACCTCCAAGTTGCCCAGATTGGGAATCTGCACCAGGCAGTAGGTCAAGACGCCGGTGAAATGGCCATCCACCACCTTGCCCCGCAGGTCGCCGTCGTCCGCCAGGCGCAGGGCTTCGGGACGCACGATGAGGTCCACGTCGTCGCCGACGGCCACTTGCTCGGCGGTGGCGCCCTGCCAGACGACACCGTCGGCGAGCTGGACATCGACTCCGAGGTCTCTATCCGGCGAGCTTTTGAGGGCGGTCACGGTGCCGGGCAAGGTGCTGGCACGTCCCACGAAGGTGGCCACAAAGGGACGTTGCGGCCGACGATAGAGCTCCTCCGGCGTGCCGAGTTGTTGCAACCGTCCGGCGTGCAGGACGGCCACCCGATCACCGACGTGGAAGGCTTCTTCCTGCTCATGGGTCACCAAGACGGTGGTGATGCCGATCTCCTGCACCGCCGCCTTCAGCTCCTGACGGGTGCGTTCGCGTAACGACGGGTCGAGATTCGACAACGGCTCGTCGAGCAACAAGATCCGCGGCTCCGGCGCCAAGGCGCGGGCCAGGGCGATGCGTTGCTGCTGGCCGCCGGAGATCTCGCTCACCCGCCGGCCGCCGAAGCTGGCCATGTCGACCAGCTCGAGGACGGTGGCGATGCGTTGTTGGCGACGCCGGGCGTCCCAGCCTTGGGCGTCGAGACCGAAGGCGATGTTTTCCTCGACCGTCATGTGGGGAAAGAGGGCATAGTGCTGGAACACCATGCCGAAACCCCGCTGCGCCGGCCGTTGCCCGGTGACCTCCTCGCCGGCCACCACGATGCGACCGTGGTCGGGGGTTTCGAAACCCGCCAGCAGGCGCAAGGCGGTGGTCTTGCCGCTGCCGGAGAGGCCCAACAGGGCGAGGATCTCCCCTTCGGCCAACTGCAGGGAGAGATCTTGCAAGACCTTCACTTGGCCGAAACTCTTGGCCAGGCGGTCGATGTCGAGGAAAGGGTTCATGGTCATGCTCAGGCTTTGTTGGGTGCCGGCTGGCGCTCGGGGTAGCTCACTTCGGGCTTACGGCCGGTCGGCCCCTTCCGGCTTGCCCTGGCCGCGCACCGTGCGATCCCAGGTGTTCATCCACTCGGCCCCTTGGCTCTCCAGCAACTGCCAGTCCACCTCGGCGGTCACCAGCTGGGCCAGGGCTTCGCGGGCCCAGGCGGGCAGCTCGTCCTCGGCCATGTCGAGACGCGCCGGCAAGCGGAACGCTTCCTCCGCCGCCAAGCTCTGGGCTTGGTGACTGCCGATCCAATCGATGAAGCGCCGGGCCTCCTCGGGATGCTTGGCACCTTTCACCAAGCCGATGGAATCGTCGATCACCGGCGAGCCGCTGCTCGGAAAGGTGTAGCCCAGGGACGCCCCCCGCAAGCGCTGGAAGAGGATGTCGGTGAGCTCCCACAGGGTCACTTGGCCCTCTTGCCGGACGATCTTCTGGTGCAGCAGGGCCGGGCTATGCACGTACTCCTTGGTTTGGGCGTCGAGACGGCGCAGCCAATCGAAACCTTGCTCCGTGCTGCCGGTCTCGGCCACCGAGCGGGCCAGGATCATGCCGAAAATGGTGCGCATGGTGCCGCTGGCCAGGGGATCTCGCACCAGGATTTTTCCTTGCCAGCGGGGGTCGAGGAGGTCGTCCCAGTCTTTGGGGGCGTCTTCCGGTGCCACCGTTTTTTCGTTATAGACCAAGATAGGCGGCGTCCGGTAGAGGGCGAAGTAGAGATCGTCCGGGTGCTGGCTAGCCGGTGGAATCGCATCGGCCCAGGGCGGACGATAGGCTTCCAACAGACCGTCGGCGGCGCCCCGCGAAAGGATGGTGGCGGGGCCCCCGAACCAGACGTCACATTGGGGATTGGCGGCTTCGGTGCGTACTCGGTCGTAGACCTCCTGCGAGCCCATGTCGAGCCAGCGAACGTCGATTTCCGGGTTGGCCTCCTCGAAGGTTGTCTCCACCAGGGTCAGCAAATCGCGGCCGTGCGGTGAGTACATCACCAACGGCGTGCGCCCGTCACCACAGGCGGTGGTCAAGAGCAGCAGCCAGCCGGTGAGCAGCAAGGGGAATCTGGGACGGCATCTTGCTGAAAAAGGAGTCATGGTTTCTCCGCCAGGGACAGTAGGTTGGCAAACAGGCGATAGGCCCCAGGAATTCCCGCCGGCAATTGACGGAAGAAGGCGAGGCCGGTGTAGACGTAGGTTCCGCTGCCGTAGGATGCCACGATCAGCCCCCCTTTTTTGGCCTTACCGTCGCCGCCATAGCGATCGGTCATCGACATCAACGGTTGATAGGCGGCATCCCAAGTACCGGCGAAATAGAGTCCCCGTTCTTGCACCCAACCTTGCCAATCTTCGGCCTTCAAGGCATTGGGGAGGTTGAAGACCGCATGCTCGGGTTGCAGCAACTCGACGGCGGCGTCTTCGTCGGTGATGCGATCGTGGGGCCGGTGGATGTCGAGCCGGTAGGGGGCAAAGCCGCCGCCACTGAACTGATACTGCTGGTACTGGACGATCATCAAACCGCCTCGCTGCACGTAGTCGAGGAGCCGTGCATTGGCCCGCACCAGGGCATCGTCGACCTCGTAGGCGCGGCTGCCGACGACGATGGCATCGTAGAGGTCCAAGTCGCCGGTGGCCAGCTGTTCGGGCGACAGCACTTCGATGGGCATCCCGATGGCGGCCAGCAGCTCGGGCACGGCGTCGGAGGCGCCCCGCACGTAGCCGATGCGGTCGAGGTCCGGCCGTCGAATATCCGCCACGACCACTTCGGCGGTGGCCGGTTGGGGCCGCGGCGTCGGCCGGATGTGCTCGTAGTCGATCACCGGATAGGACGCATCGTAGAGGTGGCCGGCGGCGTCGACGGCGCGCACCGCCAATGTGTAGCGTCCGGCTTCGAGATCGCCGGGACGCGGCAGCAGCAAGTCCACCTGCGCTTTGCCGAAGGCTTGGTCGATATAAACCTCCGGCGGCACATACCCCTCCGGCGGCACGGTGGTTGTCCAAGGCGCGGGCAGCACCGTCTGGAGCCGCAGCCGTTGGGGTTGATCGATGTTGGAGGTGATGTCGACTTGCAGGCGCAGGGGTCCGCTTCCGCCCAGGGGAAGAATCCGCAAGGACGGTCGAAGGCTGATCTCAACGGCCGGTACGATCCGCAGGGGCCGTCGGATCTCACCCCGGGCTTGGTCCCGCTGGCGGGAGACCACCTCCCGTTCGAGCTGTACTGGAGTGCCGTCCAGATCGAAGCGGAAGCGCAGGCGTAGGGGTGGCGGCGCAAAGGGCTCACCCCGCACCTCCGGCGCCACGTTTCGCCAGTCGTAGAGGTCTTCCATACGGGGCTGGGCGAGAAAATAGGGGGTCGAGGGCGAAGCATTCTCCGGCACGGCGATTCGCAGCAGACGCTCGTCGCTCACCCGGGTACGGAAGCGCGAGCCTTCGGCCTCCGGTGGCCGGCTGCCGAGAAACTGCCAATCGGCGGCGGCGAGGATCTCAATCTGGAGATCGTCCACTTGCCCTGGGCCGGCGTTCCAGAAGATCGAGCGGGCTTCGACGGCGGTGCCCGGCACCACGATCTCGGTCTCGGTCACCGCGTCCAGCAAGATCTGCGAAGCGTTGGCCAGGGCCTCCTGCGCCAGCCAGAGCTTCTCGTCGAGCAGGGCGATGGCGTGGGCATTGGACGAGGGGGCGCCGTCGGTGTCGGTCAGGCGCCCTCGGCTCGACCGCAGGCGGCGCACGATGTCGTGCAGGGCTCGCCGCACCGCCGTCTGGTCGTCCGCCCGCAGCTGGCTCCTGGCCTGCCGAGCTAGGGTCTCGACGGCTTCGAGTTCCCCTTGCAGTGTCGACCTGGCGCTCGGGGCCGCCACTTGGGCGATGGCGCTGAGGGAGGTGTCGATCTCGTTCCACAGGGGTTGGTCGGCGCCACCTCGCCCCGCCACCCACTGCAGACGCCCGGTGTAGTCCCCCAGGGGCTGGATTGAGCCCATGTCCTGGCAGCGGTGCTGGGAGCGACTGGCCAGGGCGATT
The DNA here is from genome assembly GCA_029263315.1 of Acidobacteriota bacterium. Lineage (GTDB taxonomy): Bacteria > Acidobacteriota > Thermoanaerobaculia > Multivoradales > J023 > JAJCXR01. The sequence continues at coordinate 25,360 of JAJCXR010000064.1, forward strand.
TGCAAGATGGAGCGGCCGCTCCATGGCTCGATGGTGCCCATCGGCACCTCGATGGCCTGGGCCTCGGGGTCCCACCAGGCACCGCGATAGAAGGTGTCGATGTGCCAGGGGGGCAACCCTTCGTCGAGCAGATGGGGAAAGGCTGCGGGATCCGCCGCCAGCGTGAAGACTTGCTCCGCCACCCAGCCGGAAGCTTGGTGTTGTCCGTGTCCGGCGGCGGCGGTCGGCGGAAAGACCGCCATCAAGATCTGCGGCTTGAAGCGACGCACTACCCGCACCGCATCCTCCAGCAGCACCTGCGACGGCCAGCGCTGGAGGGTCTCGTCGAGGGATCGGGTGTAGCCGAAGTCGTAGGCGCGGGAGAAATACTGTCGTGCCCCGTCGATCTCACGGGCGGCGGCCAGCTCGCGGGAGCGCAGGAGACCGAGATCGGTTCCCACCTCGGAGCCGATGAGATTCTGCCCACCGTCGCCGCGGCTCAAGGAAAGGTAGGCGGCTTCACCCCCCTGACCGCGTGCCACGGCGGTCAGCAGCGTGGTGTCCTCGTCGTCCGGATGGGCTGCGATCACCAATAGGCGTCGATGGCTGGCTAGTCTCACCAAGGCGCGATCGAGGGCGGCCAAACCGCCGGAGGAGGCGGATTGCAGGGCCTTGATGTCGTCGGGGGGCGGAGTTGACGATGACGGGAGCGCAAGGCATGTCATCAGGGCAAGGTAGAAGACGGCGGCCAGCCGGCGTCCTTGCATCGGTGGGAGAAGTGGAGGGCCCGGGGCCGGGAACCTCGGAGCTGGGGAGGTGTTGTCTAGGTCGATCATCATGGGGGATTGTAGCCCCGACTGGGCATTCCGCCCAGCGAGGCATGCTATTCTTTCGCCGCGAGTTGCTGGCCGCCGCCTCTTGCAGACCCGGCATGGCGGGTTGCCCAGACGCCGCAATGCCGAATCAGAAAGCCAATAGAGATTCATGAGCTATCGCGATTGGACATGCCCCGGAGCCGACGAAGGGGGTTTCATCACCTTCGAAGAGCTCAAGGAGCGCACCTCCCACTACAGCTTGCAAGAATTCAGCCGGTTGTTTCCGCTGCCCGGGCTGTTGGTGGTGTACCAAGAGGAGCCGGGGCAGGAAGTCCTCGATCCTACGGACCGTGGTGTCCAGCTGTTGACGGTTTCGATTCGCAGCCGGGCCATCCTACGTTATTTGTCAAAGGTCGCCTTTCTCAGCAAGCGTCCGGGCAACCCGTTTGGACATTTGATTTCCATCGGGCGATCAAAGAACAACGACATCACCATCGGTGTCGATTCGGTTTCCAAGGTGCATGGCTACTTTGTGGCCGACGGTGACGATTGGTTCTTCACCGATCACGGCTCCACCAATGGCTCACGGATCAATGATCGAGTGTTGGAGCGGGGCGACAAGTATCCTCTGCGCGATGGCGACCTTTTGCATTTGGGCCTCGAAGTGGCCTTTGATTTCTTGGGCCCCCGCAGTCTCTACATGAAAACCCGTTGACGCTACCCCTCTTTCCGGCGTCTTTGGCCCATCGTCCATGACGGCGCGGGGCCGACGTCTTTTGGAGTCCCCATGAGCTCGAATCCTTTTTTCGAGGTGTTTCCTCCCCCATTCGAAGCCCCTCCCTTCGATCGCATCCAGCACGCTCACTTTCTTCCCGCTTTTGAGGCGGGCATGGAAAAGCAACGGCAAGAGGTGGCGGCGATCGTCGCCTCGACGGCGGCGGCGAGTTTCTCGAACACCTTCGAAGCTCTCGAAGACTCCGGCCGTCTCCTGGCTCGGGTGAGCAGTGCTTTTGGCAGCCTGTTGTCGGCCCATACCGACGAGAAGCTGCAAGAGCTGGCGCGGGACATCGTGCCGCGGTTGTCGGGGCATCGCGACGACATCTTGATGGACGGTGCCCTGTTCGCCCGTGTCGATGAGGTGTATCGACGGCGCCAGGAGCTCACCCTGGATACCGAGGCGCAGACGCTGCTGGAGCAAACGTACCGCATGTTCGTACGCGGCGGTGCGCACCTCGATGCCGAGCAGAAGGCAACCCTGCGGGAGATCAACGAAGAGCTGTCGGTGCTCAGCCTGGCCTTCCGCGACAACCTGTTGGCGGAAACCAATGATTTTGAGCTGCTGCTCAGCGACGAAGCGGAGCTGGCGGGCCTGCCACAGGATCTTCGTCGAGCGGCGGCGGAGACGGCGACGCTACGGAACCATGGGGGCAAGTGGGTCTTCACCCTGCACGGCCCGAGCTTTGTGCCTTTCTTGAAGCACTCCGAACGGCGAGACTTGCGGCAGCGCATCTATGAGGCGTATCTGGCCCGTTGCGACCGCGGCAACGCCCACGACAACAAAAAGAATGTTGTACGCATCGCCGCCTTGCGGGCTCGTCATGCCCAGCTGCTGGGCTATCCCAGCCATGCCCACTACCGTCTCGAGGACAGCATGGCCGAGACGCCGCAGCGGGTCTATGACTTGCTCGACCAGCTGTGGCCCAAGGCCCTACAGCGGGCCCGCCGCGAGGCGGAAGAGATGCAGGCCATCATCGACGCCGAGGGCGGTGGTTTCCAACTCGAGGCCTGGGACTGGTGGTTCTACGCCGAGCGACTGCGGCGCCAGAAGTTCGACCTCGATGAAGACGCCCTGCGTCCCTATTTCAGTCTCGACAACGCACGGCAGGGGGCCTTCGAAGTAGCCTCTCGTCTCTTCGGAGTACGTTTTGAGCCGCGGCCCGAGGTGCCGACTTACCATCCCGATGTCGAAGTCTTCGAAGCTCTGGATGCCGACGACAGCCATGTGGGGCTCTTTTACACCGACTTCTATGCCCGCGACAGCAAGCGGGTGGGCGCCTGGATGAACGCCTTCCGTAAGCAGGGCTGGCATGAAGGGGTCGACGTGCGGCCGTTGATTTCCAATGTCTGCAACTTTCCGCGTCCGGAGAAGGGCAAAGCCGTGCTGTTGCGGCTCGAGGAGGTCAATACGCTCTTCCACGAATTTGGCCACGCCCTGCACGGTTTGCTCAGCCGTTGTCGTTATCGCAGCCTGTCGGGCACCTCGGTGCCCCGGGACTTCGTCGAGGTGCCGTCGCAGATCATGGAGAATTGGGCCTTCGAGCCCGAGGTCATGGCGCGCTACGCCCGGCACCACGAGACCGGCGAGGTGATGCCGCGGCAGCTCATGGACAAGATCACCCGGAGCGCCCAGTTCAATCAGGGCTTCGCCACCGTCGAATATCTGGCGGCCTCTTTCCTGGATCTGGATTGGCATGTCCTGGAGGACGACAAAGAGCGGGATCCCGACGCCATGGAGCGTCGCACCGCCGAGCGCTTGGGGCTACCGCCGCAGATCGCCTTCCGCTATCGCACCCCGTACTTCGCCCACAGCTTTGCGACGGGGTATTCGGCCAGCTACTACAGCTATATCTGGGCTGAGGTATTGGACGCCGATGGCTTCCATGCCTTCAAGGAAAAAGGCGACCTGTTCGATCCCGAGCTGGCCCGTTCGTGGCGCCAGAACGTGCTCGAGAAGGGCTACAGCGAAGCGCCGATGACGCTGTTCAAGCGATTTCGCGGTCGTGAGCCGCAAATCGACGCCCTGTTGCAGCGTCGCGGGCTAGCCTGAGCCCAGCCTTACCGGCATTGCCGGTTAGACTTCCAAGAAATTCAGAGGTTTGTCCTGGGCCGCAATCCAATTTCTTTATCTCCAGATCTCGCATTGGTTTCTTGGCGAGAAGGAGCGCCAGGGGGCGCAGAAACTGGATGCGATCGACTCAGCGCTCCTCGGGTGCCGTCGTTTTCTCGGCGGCGGCCCGTTGCTCGGCCAGCTTCTTGTCGAAGTGTCGTTTGTTCTTGGCCAGGTAGGCGCGGTAACCCTCGGGATCGACAAACGGATTCTGCGTTGCGCTGGCCACCTGCTGGCGTTTGCCCGCCAAGTCGAAGAACGACGCATGGGCGGCCAGGAAGACATCGCAGGGGATCTCTTCCAGACGTTGATAGGTGGCGAGGTAGTCCTCGAGGATGCTGGGGTAGGCTTCGTTGTCGAGCAGGGACACACCGGGCAGAAGGCTGACACTGCATACAAAGACGACGCTGCGGGGCGTTCCGCCGTCGTCGACTTGCATGCTCCATGAGGTGCAACCGCGGGTATGTCCGGGGGTGAGGTTGGCGGTCAAGGTGGTACCGCCGAGACGGATCTGCTCGCCATCGTCCATCGTCCGTGCCACCTCGACGGCCGGAAACGCGTTGTGCTCGGCGGAAATGAAGTAGTCGCCACTGCCACCGGCGGCGAGCACCGGCGCATCGGCTCGACTGGCCACCACCTTGGCGCCGCTCCACTCGGCCAAAGCGGCGAGACCGGCGGCGTGGTCGAAGTGGGCATGACTGTTGAGCAACCATTTGACGTCGGCGAGGTCGAAACCGAGGGACTCGATGTTGTCGCGGATCATCGGCGCCGTCTCGACGAAGCCGCCGTCGATGACGATGTGCCCTTGCGGCGTGGTGATCAAGTAAGAGGCGATGTCGCTGGCCCCGACATAGTAGACGTTGTCGATCAAATGCAACGGCTCGACCGGTTGATTGCGGGCCCGCGATGTTTCGTCGTCTTGGGCCCACAACGGCAGAGCTAGTGGCAGCAATAAGGACAGCACCAGGCTCGCTGCCAGAGGGAGCCATGAAACACGTCGGGAGGTGCTCCTCCCGAAGGCGCTCCTCGAGAAAGCCTCCGGAAGCAATTTACGAGGTGATGTCTTCGATCGCGGATTGGTCGTCGGGGTTGGGTGCGTCACGCAGCTCTCCAGCGGGGGATGGCGAAGGGTTCGGGGAAGCGGGTGTTGCCCCGTCGGCAACACACCAACGATACGCCGCAATGGCTTCCAGCTCACCACCTTCGTCGAAGGCGAGTAGCGCATCGCTCAGATATTGGACGGCGAGGCGAGTCGCCCGAGACGTTCGCTGAATTGCGAGCTTCAGCGGTCGCTGCGCCGCCTCGCAGAGCCGCCCAGTCGCCCAGTCCTAGTTGCCGGACCGCCGGCGTCGACCACCTGTCGAGCGAATGCGATCAAGGGCCCGCTGGCCTCCGTATTCTCCCGAGATCTGATCGTCGTAGTCGTCGGAGATGGTGGCCACCGCAGCCAAGGCGTTGAGCAAATTGGCTCGCTCCAAGGTACGCCCGAAAAGGGCGTGGTGAAAGAAGATATCGCGGCCCACCAGCGAGAAGGCCCCAAAGGGCAGGCCGTGATTGAGGCGAAGCAAACCGGTGGCGAGCTCGGCGTCGACCTCGACCCCTTGCACACAGTAGGCCATGATCATGACGATGGCTTCCTCTTCGCCGTAGGGGTCGACGGAGATCTCCAGCACCGTGCTTCCATAGCTGACATAAAAGTGTTCGGTGGCCTCTTCGTAGTGTACTTCTTCAAACAGCTCGTCCAGGTAAAGTCGTACCTTGTCGAAGACGACCTGTCGCTTGTCTCCATCGGCGTCCATTTGGCTCTCCCGTTGCTATTGTTCGTACGTTTCGCCACGGCCCTGACAGGCCGGTGAAACGCCGTTGACAGCCCTCTGCCCTTGGCATAGGGTGATGAAGTGTTCGGTGACGGCTCTGCGCGGCTCGCCGCAGCGATGCGTTCTTGGGCTTGAAAATTCAGCGTAGGGCTGACGCTTTCCCCAGTACCGGACGACGTTTCCGATCGCGGTACCCCTTGGCGACGTGCCCATGGCCAAATTTTGCTACAGCTGTAACGCATCCTCAACGGCGAAGCCTAGGATACCGGATCTGGCGAGCAAAGTTGTCCGATCGCCGAAAGATCACAATTTTTGAAGAGAGCTTTCCTCAAAGCGCATTCCCCTGCTCAGGTAACCCCTTCCCTTGTGATATCCGGTCAGCGGATCTTCCGGGAGACGAAAGGAGACAACGTGAAGAACATCGTCACGAGACTTTTAGCGGGCAGCTGCGCCCTGGTCTTGTTGCCCTCCAGCCTCATGGCTGCCGGTTTCAACATCTATGAGCAGAGTGCCAAGGCGTCCGGTCTGGCCGGCGCCTGGGTCGCCCAGGCGGACGACGCCGCGGCCAACTGGTACAACCCCGCCGCCTTGGTTTGGATGGAAGGTAGCGAATTTCAGTTTGGCACCAACCTGATCACGGCCGGCGAAGACACGGACTTTACCTCCGACGATCTCCGTTTCGGCCTGGTGCAAGAGACGACCTTCGAAGCCGAGGGCAGCATCGAGACACCGTCGCACCTCTACTTTGCCCAGAAGGTGCATCCCAACATCGCCTACGGCATCGGTATCACCAATCCCTTCGGCTTGGTGACCGACTGGCAGACCCGTCCGGTGACCTTCGCCGCCCAGCGCTCCGAGCTGGTGACCTTCTTCGTCAACGCCAACGTAGCGTTTCGCCTCACCGAGCACACCAGCGTCGCCGTCGGTTTGTCCTTCGTCGATGCCGACCTCAAGGAATTCAGCCGTGAAGTGCCCATCGATCTCGACGGCAATCCGTTCAACGGCTTCGAGGTCATCGGTAGCTCGAACCTCAGCGGCACCGGCGATGACACCGCCTGGAACGTTGCCCTGCACCACAAGCAGAACAATTGGTCCTTCGGCTTGACCTACCGCTCGGACGTCACCGTCAGCATCGACGGCAACATCGAGTTCGAGAACTTCGGACCGCTGTCCCCCTTCTTCGTCAACAGCCCCGGCACCGCCGATCTCAAGCTACCCGACATGGCGGCCATCGGTTTCGCTTGGTCCCCCGGCGCCAATTCCAACTGGACCTTCGAGACGGACATCGCCTGGGCCGGTTGGTCGGTCTTCGACTCCTTGCAAGTCGACGTCGCCAACAACGTGCCGGGATTCGTCGAAGATATCGATCTGCGGGAAGACTGGGATGACACCTTGTCCTATCGCTTCGGTGCCACCAGGCGCACCGGCAACTCCGAGTGGCGTTTCGGGCTGGTCTTCGACGAGCAGACCGTACCGGCAGACACCTTGCGCCCGTCCATTCCCGATTCCGAGCGTTTCGCGCCCACCTTCGGTTACGGCCGCATGGGCAACAAGTGGAACGTCGATGCTTACTACATGCCGCTCTTCGTCTCCGACTCCACCGCCGTGGGAACGGAAGAGGGCGTCATCCAGGGCGAGTACACGTCCTTCGCTCACCTGGCGGGCATCACCCTGAGCCGTCGCTTCTAGAAGCACCCGGTACATTGCATCGCCACCCGAGTCGGTGGCGTCGAGGGAGGGTCTACGGGCCCTCCTTTTTTGTGTGTGGCGAAGTCGGGCCTCGACAGATGGTAGCCTAGTCTCGAACCACCCAAGGAGCGTTTCATGGGACCCATCGATTGTGATTGGCCAACTCTGGTATTGGCATCGGCAATAACTTTTGTGACATCGACTCTTGTTGTCTTGCCGCTAGGCGCCGAATGCAACACTGCACCTCAAGCTGAGGCCGACGAAGTCGCTGTGCTCGACACGTCGATAGCCTTCATCGACCCTTTGGCCAACGATTTCGATGCCGATGGTCAACCCTTGAGCTTGCAATACCTGGGGGATTCTTGTTTCGGCGGCGTCGTGGTGACGGACGACACCTTGACTTACTCGCAACATCGCCCGCCCCAGCCGCATCAGTTTCAGCGGTCCGAGCATCGGTTGGACACCGGGAAACGGTGATTACCAATACGACGGGGCGGGTAACATCAAGGCCATCGGCGTCGACCGCTATCAATACGATCCACAGAACCGCTTGATCGCCGCCACCTTGGCCGCCAGTGGCAACCAAAACCAGGCCATGACCTACGATCGCTACGGCAATGTCACCCAGATCTTGCGCAACGGCGTCGCCACCCCGGTGCCGGTGCTCGCCGCCAGCAACCACCTCGGCGCCCCTGCCGCCTACGACGCCTCCGGCAATCTTACTTACCGCCTGGCAGCGGGGCAGCCGCAACAGATCGGCTACGACAGTCAGAACCGGGTGCAGACCTTACAAACCCCTGAGGTGGCCAAGGGCTACGTCTACACCGCCGACGGCGAGCGCCTGCTGGAGATCGATTTCGGCGATCCGTGGACGGAGACCTGGTCGATCCGCGACCTCAGCGGCAAGGTCCTACGGCAGTGGCAGAACGTCCCCAGCGGCAACGGCGGACTCGGTCGCTGGAGTTGGAAGAAAGACTACATCTATCGCGGTGGGTCCCTGTTGGCCTCCAACAGCCCCAGCGACGGCGTCGGTCACTATCACCTCGATCATCTGGGAAGCCCCAGGCTGATCACCGACGGCAACGGCGTCGAAGTGGCCAGGCATTCGTACTTCCCCTTCGGAGAAGAGGCCACCGATCCCAACCAAGACGATGAGCCCATGAAGTTCACCGGGCACGAGCGGGACGGCAACGGCCCCGGCACGGCGGATGACTTGGACTACATGCATGCACGGTATTACAGCCCGGGGTTGTGTCGATTCATGAGTCTTGATCCAGCAGACTCGACCAACGTGGGGGTGCCGCAGGGCTGGAACAAATACGCCTATGTCACCAATCGTCCGATGGGTCATATCGATCCCGACGGTCGAGAGTCCCTCGGAGCCCTGGCGGGAGATCGTGACAGCCGCGAATTGATCAACGGCGAGATCACGGCACAGGAGTTTCAAGCCAGGGCCAACGCCCGAGGCGCTCCCGCCCTATTTGCAGCCTCCCTGGTGAATCCCATCGACGATTTGAGCGTCGGAGGCTTGGCCTTCGAAGCTGCAGCCGGTATCGTCAGTCGGTCGAAGATCGTCCGCCGGGTGGGTGGATTTTTGCGGCGGGTTTTTCGGGGCGGGGATAGAGCCTCCGCGGTCGAGAAGCTAAGTCGGGAGGCACAAAAGAGTATTCGATCATTCGAGAAACAGATCTCAAAACACGAGCAAAAACTGGCTGAATTCAAGGCCAATCCAACAGTTCGGCCTGGGATGGAACATTTGCCGGTCGAGGTGATCAACCAACAGCAATTGACACGAATTAGAAAATTGGAGCAAGAGATCGAAACATTCAAAGAGAATATCCAGAAAATACTACAAGGTGAGCTTTAATGAGTAGGAATCGTCGAAGTCCTATAGTTTCGAAGATTGGATCTCCTCTTCCTCCGCTTAGAAGGCCTTTTGCCGTGCTCATTGATGCAGATGAGTCCGATTGGAGGTTGCACTGCGAGGTGCTCGAGCTCGCTCGGCAGCTGGTGTTGGCCGGGTGTCGATTCTTTGTTTGTTTTGGTAGAAAGAGCGAGATTGTTCATGACTTATTGGACGATATCTTGATAGAAGAAAATCTGCTGGAAGTCGTAACCACTTTTCATGATGAGGAGTCGGCGAGAGATGTCATGTCTTTCTTCTTGGGGTCTACCCCGTCTGAATTTATCGATCGCCTCGTCTTTGTGAATGACATGAATCGGTGGGAGTTGGTGATCAACTCGGTTCGCTTTTGAAGGATTCAAAACGATTGAGCCCGGCGAGGCTGAGAAAGGGACGGGCAGCCCAGTTCGAACGTCCAGGAGGTTTCGATCAGGCCAACACAGATTTCGATGCGTTGAGGCCATCTGACGTTGTTGACCGCGGAAACGGTACGCGGACGGGCATGCTTGAGGATGGACGATCGGTAGTCGTTAGAAGTCAGAGCTCGGCCGGGCCGCCAGGACTAGAGATTCAAGCTGGTGAGAATATTATCAAGATCCGTTACCCGGAGATCCTGCAATGAGCAGTGCGTCCTTCAGTCCATGGCTTCCCTTGCCTGAAGTACCTGCCATGCTCGAAATCGAGGGCGTCAAAGATGAAAACGATGGCCTTGAAATCTTTCTTCGCGGAGAAGTAGAAAGAACATTTCGCTTTTCTGTTGTTTTTCCTAGCTTCGTTGCTTACCGAAATATCAGAGAGAGTTTTCGGCTCCGAACGTGGCAAGCTCAGGGCTCAGAAGTTTTGACTAGCCTCCGAATTGCCGAGAGATCACTTTGGATTGACTGGCTCGTGCGCGAAAGCGGAGATTTACTCTTGATGTCTGAAAATCTAGTTCACTACTGCGTTTACACCTATGATGATTGTCTAGATATCGTCGCCAATAAGTCTCCCCGGGCGCATCGGCTTGATGGGTCTCTTTGAGGTTCGGTTATTGAGAAGCTATTTGAGAACATTTTAGAATGAGCTTAGTTTCTATGATCGAAAGAAGGATTCGAATCGGAACCAAGGTACACCATTTGTTCCAAGGTAAGTTTTTTCAGAGACTATTTTACAGTCACGGATACAAGCTGCGGACACTCCAGCCACCCACCGAAGCTTCATAAAGCGTTCGATGATGGAGACGATACTCACCGGCCACCCAGAATTCGTAGTATCGGGGCTTAATGCGGAAGCCGGACCAGTGGGGCGGTCTTGGAACCTCGCCGGGAAAGCGAGCCTCGACTTCGGCGATGGCTGCTTCCAAGTCCTGTGGTTGGTCCAGGGAGCGGCTCTGCTGGGAAGCCCAGGCACCGACTTGACTGCCTCGATGGCGGCTGGCGAAGTAGGCGTCGGCTTCATCGTCGCTGACTTGGTGGACCGGGCCGGCGACGCGCACTTGTTGTCCTAGCTGGCGCCAGAAGAAGTTGACGCAGGCTTCCGGGTGGGCCAACAGCTCTTGGCCCTTGCGGCTCTCGAAGTTGGTGTAGAAGACCAGGCCGCGGTCGTCGAGACCCTTGAGCAGCACAACCCGCGAAGATGGGCGGCCTTGGGGATCGACGGTGGAAAGGACCATGGCGTTGGGGTCTTCGATGCCGTGGTCGGTGGCCCGCTGGAGGACGGAACGCAAGCGTTCGAGGGGTTCTTGATGGTTTGACATGTTGCCCTTTCTAGGGGTCTTCCGTTCTAGGGGTCTTCCGTTCTAGGGGCCTTCTTGGGGATCTGTTTCCAGTTCGATGAGGGGCATCGTCAAGGGGACCAACTCCTCGCTTCCGCCACGCAGGCGTTGAGGGCGACGCCGCGGAAGCTGGAACCGGCCAGTCGCAGGTGATCAGGGCAGGCGGCTTCGATCTCTTGTAGTAGAGATCGATGGCCGATCTCGTACTGGGCGATGCCCAAAGGATGGCGGATGACATGGTGCATCACCGGATCGGGAAAGACGCCCCAGACCTGCCGCAGCTCGCGTCCCACCAGGGTGAGGATCTTGTCGTCGGAGAGCTCGAGGATCTCGGGGTCGTGCCGCCCGCCGAGCAGGACACGGAAGAGGCGCTGGCCGGCCGGTGCCCGATGGGCAAAGATGCTCGATGAGTAGAGGGTGCCGAGGAGGCGCAGACCTTGGCCCCGCGGCACGAGAAAACCGAAGGCGTCGTCGACGGGCATCGGGTCGTTGAAGGCCAGGGCCACCACTACTACCGGTGGGCAGGGGATGCGGCGCAACAGGCGGGCGGCTTCGCCCCCCAGAAGATCGGCCGCCTTGGGGGCCGGGGTGGTGACGATGACGTGGTCGTAACCCTCCGACTGCGTTGGTTCCGGCAGGGTTTGTACTGGCTGGCCGAGTCTGACGTCGAGGCCCTTGGCCAAGCTGTCCACCAAATCCTGCATGCCGCCGCTGAAGGAGTGGAGCATGCTCCTGTGGCCTCCACCGCCGCCGGCTTTGGCGGCCCGCAGCAATGAGCCGTGCTCGGCTTGCATGGCGGCGAGCTTGGGGAAAGCGCTGGCCACGGAGAGGCGACGCACGTCGCCGGCGTAGATACCGGTGGCGAAGGCGTCGACCAGAATGTCGGCCGCCCCTCGGCCGAGGCGACGGCGGGCGAAATCGTAGACGGATTCGTCGCCCTGCGGGGGGGCGGCGGCCCAAGGCTCGGCGAGCACCCGCAGGCGTTGCCAGAAGGGGAGGCAATCGCTGGTCAAGAAGGCTTGGGGCTTGGAGGGCAAGAGACGGAGCCGTCCGGCTCGCCAGACGTAACGACGGGCGACCTGCTGTCTGGACTGGACGAGGCGCTCCTCAAGGCCGATCTCGCGCACCAGCTCGAGGGTGGCGGGCTCGTTGTCTAGAAAGCCGTTGGGCCCCCACTCCACCAGGCAGCCGTCGATCCACTCGGAGCGGATATTTCCCCCTACCCGATCACGGCCTTCGAAGACGGTGACGGCATGACCCTGATGCTGTAGGTGATGGGCGGCGGCGAGCCCGGAAACACCGGCGCCGATGATGGCGATCTTCATATCTGGAATTATGCCCTATCGCCACGGTGATCAGGGCGCGATTTTGAGCTAGCATGGCCTCGACCATGAGCCATCCTTCCCCCATCGTCCTCGGCATCGAGACCTCCTGTGACGACACCGCCTGTGCCATTGTCGATGGCCAGGGCCGGGTGCTGTCGTCGGTGGTGTCGAGCCAGCTGAAGGTCCACCAGCCCTTCGGCGGCGTGGTGCCGGAAATCGCTTCGCGGGAGCATCTGAGCAACTGGCCGGCGGTGAGCGCCGAGGCGCAGGCGACGGCGGGGCTGCCCTTGGCCGCCATCGATGTGGTGGCGGCCACCCGTGGACCCGGATTGATCGGCTGCCTGCTGGTGGGTTTGTCGGTGGGTCGGGCCTTGGCCTTCAGCCTGGGGCGGTCGTTCCACGGTGTGCACCATCTGGAGGGGCACCTCTATTCGCCCTTTCTCCAGGTCGATGGCGAACCGGCCCTCACCGTGCCGGAGAGCTTTGTCGGGTTGGTGGTCTCGGGGGGGCACACTTCGTTGTTGGCCGTCGAGGGCGAGGTGGTGCGCAGTCTGGTGGAAACCCGCGACGACGCCATGGGCGAGGTTTTCGACAAGGTGGGGAAGAGGCTCGGGCTGAGCTACCCGCAAGGGCCTGAGGTCGACCTCTTGGCGGAGACTGGGGTGGTCAGCCGAGAAGCACCCTTCGCCGTGCCCAAAGTGAAGAACGATCGCCAGGGGGCGGAGCTTTTTTTCTCCTACTCGGGGCTCAAGACGGAAGCCATCCGGCAGATCGAGGCGTTGGAGCGCCGAGGAGTGCTGACCGACGACCGACCCTCCACCTGCGCCGGTGACTGGCCGGCGCCGGTTCGCAACTTGATGGCCGGTTTTCGGCACGCCGCCGTGGCGCAGCTGATCGATCGTCTCGACCGGCAACGCCGTCGACGTCCCTTCGAGGTTTTGGCGGTGTCCGGCGGCGCCGCCGCCAATCGTTTGCTGCGCCGCCAGCTCACCTCTTGGGCGGTGGATCGGGGGGTGCATCTCTTCCTGGTGCCCTTGAAATATTCGGGCGACAACGCCGCCATGATCGCCTTTGCCGCCCTGCTCAGGGAGCGCCGCGGGGTGCGGGGCGATGCCCTCGATACCGTCGTGGCGAGCCGCATCCCCTTTGCCAAGTCCTGCGTCTAGCTCCCATCCCGTTTTAGCGAAATCGGTGTCAGCGGGAGGCCGATGGTCACTGATTGACGAAGCCGGTCACCACATAATTGCCGGAGCGTTGATCCTTGCGCAGACCGATGATCTTGTGACGCGCGGCGTCCTCCAGCAGCTCGGAGAAGCTGCCGTAGCCAAAGTATTCCTCGGTGAAGGACGGTCGCTTGCGCTGCATGGTCTGCTTGACCAGCGAGCCCCAGAGAATCTCCTTGTTCTCCCGTAAAAGAGCCAGCATGGCGTCGGCCATCAAGCCGAAAACCTCGGCCTTCACGGCCGGTAGGTGATCGAGGGTGGGGCGTTTTTCCGCCGCCCGCCAAATGTCTTCATAGAAGATGAACTCGTCACAGTTTTCCACCAAGAGGTTGGAAGAGGAATTCTTGACGCCGATGCCGATGACCACCTTGTCATTTTCCTTGAGCTTCGAGACCAAGGGGGAGAAATCGCTGTCGCCGGAGAGGATGACAAAGGTGTCGAGGTGCTCCTTCGAGTAGCAGAGGTCCATGGCGTCGACCACCAGCTTGATATCGGCGCTGTTCTTTCCCGAGTAGTACTTTTGAGGGATATCGATGAGCTCGATGGCCGCCTCGTGCAGGGGGCGTTTGTATTCGCTGTAACGTTCCCAGTCGGCATAGGCCTTCTTGACGATGATTTTCCCTTTCTCAACCAGTCGAGCCAGGATGAGATTGATGTCGAGCTTTGGGAACTGAGATTCCTTGACGCCAAGGGCAATGTTCTCGAAGTCGCACAGCAGGGCCAGCTTGCGCTCGTCGCCCGGCGGTCGCTCGGGGAAGGAGAAGATATAGCCGCGCTCGCCGGCAAGCCTCGCCTCATGGACCACCGTTTCGGTTGGCGGGGCGGCGGATGGCGCAGCTGACGAGCTGGCCGATCCCGTGGTGTGCTCGGTGGGGGCCGTTCCAGCGGCGTCGGTTGAGATGACCTGGGTCGACTCTGTACCCTCGTCGAGCGTCGGCGCTGTGCCTGTGTTGGGTTTGCCATCGCCGGGGGTGGACCGACGACGACGGCGGCGTCGTCGCCGTTTGCGTTTGACCTCGCCCGTCGCCTGGCGATCGCTGTCGTCGACCGCGTCGGCGGGGGGTGCCTTCGGGGAGGTGGTTTCCTCACCCTCTGAATCGCCTCGACCCGAATCGCCTCGACGGCTCGACGTTGCTCCATCGGTGGTCTCGTCACTGTCCGGAGATGGGGGGGCTGAGGTTGTGACGGGGGCTCCTTCGCCGGAGCCTTCGCTCGAATCTTCGATCAGCTCGTCTTTGTGAGTGCGTAACCACCAAGGTGCCAACGGGTAGTCCTCCTGAGAGTCTGCGACGGTCGATCCGGAACCCTGAAGCTCAGGCGATCTTAGGTCCTGGAAGCAAGGGGCCCGAAATGCACGGATCCCGAAAAGCACGGATCCCGAAATACACGGACCTGAGTGCCGCGACCTGGGACAGGGCTTGGCCGCTGCATCGTGCTGAAGGGTCTTGAATAGGCGGCCGAATGGATTGCCTCGGAAACGTTCGCTATCCTAGCAGCTGCGGTCTAGAGCGAAAAGTTCAGTCTCTAGTCGGGCCGAACAACCACAATCGGACGGCGAGTCGGTCGCTCGATCGAGGCGACGGGGGGTGCCTTGGTATAGGCGCCTTGATATACTCGAAGCCGCTGAAAACAGTCATTCACCGCCCTGCGGTAACCACGAGATCACACACTTGACGACCTTCAGAGGCCTGGGTCGCGATTGCCCAACGGTGGCATCTTAGGGCTCTTGCCAAGTCGGTCAGCTGGGAGGCAAGACCTTTTGAATACCGAGTCTCTACCGATCGACTACCTCGCCATTGATGGTCCGATCGGTGTGGGCAAGACGACGTTGGTCGAGATGCTGGCGCGTCGTTTTGAAGGCGTCAAAGTCCTCGAAGATGCCACCAACCCGTTCCTCGACAAATTCTACAAGGATCGTCCCGGGGCGGCGTTTCAGACGCAGCTCTACTATCTTCTGTCGCGCTTTCAGCAGCAGCAGGAGATCATCCAACGGGAGCTATTCCGCAAGCTGGTGGTGGCCGACTATCCGTTTGAGAAGGATCGTATCTTTGCCTATCTGAACCTCAGCGACGACGAGCTGCTGATCTACGACAAGCTCTACGCCATGTTGGAAGCGCAGGTTCCGGCTCCTGATCTGGTGCTCTACCTGGTGGCCGATGTCGATACCTGCATGGGACGAATTCAGAAGCGCAACCGGGCGTATGAGAAGAGGCTGTCGGAAGATTACATTGTGGAGTTGCTCGATGCCTACAATCACTACTATCATCACTACCAGCGTTCCCCGGTGCTGGTGGTGGATACACGCCACCTGAATTTTCCCCAGCGCCCGGATGATTTCGAAGAGTTGATCGCTCAGCTCAAGAAACCGATCAAGGGAACTCAGTACTACGTACCGCTTGGATCCCGTTGAGTCCTCGGCGTTGCCCACCGGGTGACGCGGCTGACCAGGGACCGAGACGGTCGGGTCGAAAACAATCGCCGGCCTTGGCCGGTGGTGACCATGGGGAGCCGAGTCTCCCGCCCAAGCTCGACAAACGTCGACCTTCCTCGACTCGCTAGTCAACGCCAGCGAGATGGCAGGGTCCGATCCACAGGCCTTCCGGGCCGGACGGACACCCGCTTCGACAGGGACCATGTTTGGCGCCGCAATGGGACATGGTCCGCCGTCGTGAGATCCGTGATCTCCACGAGCGTGCTCTCGAGCCCTTCCGTCTAGGCGGAGGGGTTTTTCGCTTTCGGTGGTTTACCGCCGATGAAAGGAGATGCACCATGACGACGAAACCCGCTACCCCTGGACCTACTACTCCTAGACCGACGGCTCCTGGACCCACGGCCTCCCCTGGAGGGGCCGCTGCGGCTTCGGTGTCGCAAATCCCCGCTTGGGGAGCAGCCTCCGCAGAAGCGGCCACCGGCCGCCAGCCCCGGCGGGTGACAGTGCCTTGGGTGCGTCGCGCCGCCGAGCGCGACGAGCCGCTGGTGATGGTTACCGCCTACGACTACCCACAGGCCCGTTGTGCCGATGCCGCAGAGGTGGACATCGTCCTGGTGGGCGATTCCCTGGCCATGGTGGTCCTCGGTCACGACGACACCTTGTCCCTCACCGTCGACGAAATGCTGCACCATGTGCGGGCCGTGCGACGGGGGACGCGACGGGCCCTATTGGTTGCGGATATGCCCTTTGGCTCGTTCCATCTCGGCCCCCGGGCGGCCGTCGCCAACGCCCTGCGTTTTGTCAAGGAGGGCGGCGTCCAGGCGGTCAAGATCGAGGGGGCACGCCTCGATGTGGTGGAAGCCCTGAGTCAGGCCGAGATTCCGGTGATGGCCCATCTAGGCCTGACGCCGCAGTCGATCCATCGCCTGGGGGGCTTCAAAGTCCAAGGGCGCGGCGACGTGGCGCGGGCCAAGCTGCTCGACGCCGCCCTGGCGGTGGAGGCGGCGGGTGCCTTTTGCTTGGTTCTGGAGTGTGTGCCGGACGGTTTGGCTCGCCAGATCAGCGAGGCCCTCGAGATACCGACCATCGGCATCGGCGCTGGCGGGAGCTGCGACGGGCAAGTGCTGGTCTACCACGATCTATTGGGGCTCGAAGAGCGTATTTCGCCGCGTTTTGTACGTCGCTACGCCCAACTCGGTGCCCTCAGTCGCCGGGCCCTCGCCGAGTTCGCAGACGATGTTCGCCAACGGCGCTTTCCGTCCGCCGAGGAGAGCTACGGTGATCCCACGGTCAAGACCCCCATGCACACCATCGACAAGCTCTACGGATGAGCGGCGGCAACATGATCAGGGACTTGAGCCTGGCACAGGACAACTCGGCCCCCGCCGTTGCGGGAGCGTCGACGGGCGCCGGCAACATGGTCACCGTCGAAGGCGCCGAGGCCCTGTGGAAGCAGGTGGCGATGGCCCGTCGACGGGGCCACAGAATCGCCTTTGTTCCCACCATGGGAGCCCTCCATGAGGGCCACCTGTCATTGCTTCGTCGAGCCCGCCAACTGGCGGACTGGGTGGTGGTCTCGATTTTTGTCAACCCGACGCAATTTGCCGCTGACGAGGATCTGGACGCCTACCCCAGGGATCACCGACGGGATGCCGAGCTGTTGGCGGCGCAGGGCTGCGATCTTCTCTTTCTGCCCGCCGTCGACACCATCTATCCCCCCGGTCACAGCACCTTCGTCGATGTCGAGGGCCCGAGCCGTGGTTTTGAAGGGGCGCAGCGGCCAGGTCATTTTCGCGGCGTGGCGACGGTGGTGACCCAGTTGTTCCATATGGTGCAACCGGATGTCGCCGTGTTTGGCCAAAAGGACGCCCAGCAACTGGCGGTGGTCCGCCAGTTGGTGCGCGATCTACATTTGCCGGTGGAGATCGTCGGCGCCCCGATCGTCCGCGAGGCGGATGGGTTGGCCATGTCATCGCGCAATGTCTATCTCGACCCGGCGCAACGACAGGCGGCGACGGTGCTGAGCCGAGCCTTGCGGCGTCTCGAGGCCCATCTGGCCGCGCCCGGAGACGAAGCTCGGCAGGCGACGGCGATCGAGGCTTTCATCGCCCGGCTCATCGCCGCCGAGCCCTTGGCCAGGCTCGACTACGTGGCGGTGGTCGATGCCCGAACCTTTGAGCCCTTGAGCCAAGCCGAGGGGGAGGTCGTCATCGCCTTGGCGGTACGTTTCGGCCCCACCCGTTTACTCGACAACCTACATTTGACGCTGCAGTGATTCAAGCCGCGGTGAGACAACCGTGGATAGAAAACCGCAGTGAGGGAAGCCGCAACGAGACATCCGCAGTGACGGAAAGCGCGGCAAAAAACGACCGAATTCAATCCCAAGGGGGCTGTTCCATATGCGACGCAACATGCTCAAATCAAAGATCCACCGTGCAACCGTCACCGATGCGGATTTGCACTACGTCGGCTCCATGACCCTCGATCCAGATCTGCTGGAGGAGGCGGATCTCGTGGTGCACGAGAAAGTGGACATCTACAACGTGACCAACGGTGAGCGCTTTTCGACCTACGTCATCGAGGGGCAGCGGGGCTCGGGGGAGGTGGTGCTCAACGGCGCCGCCGCCCATCGGGTACGCCGCGGCGATCTGGTGATCATCTGTAGCTATGCCGAGTACGAGAGCGCTGAGATCGCCGAGCATCGTCCGACGGTGGTGTTCGTCGACGCATCCAACCGCATCATCGAGAAGAGCGATGCCGTCATCGCCCATCGGCAGCCGTTGAATGTGGCGGCGGTCATGTGATTGCGCCGTCGGGTACGCTCCTTGAGCTCCCGGCAGTGCGGCGCTATGCTGCTGGAAACCTACCGAGCACAAAGGAGAGACGATGCGAGACTCGAGATGCTGGATGCTGGCCGTTGTTTTCATCGCGGTTGCCTTGCCGTTCGCGACGATGGCTCAGGAAGTGGCTCAGGAAGTGGCCCAGGAAGGGACCCAGGAAGTGGCTGAGGGGGGAATTCCAGAGATGGATCCTGCCGCCATGGAGGCCTTTGTGGCGGCGATTTCTCCCGCCGCGCCGCACGCCTATCTGGCCCGCTATGAGGGGGAATGGACCTATCAGACGAGCATGTGGGCAGATCCCACGCAGCCACCGATTCAAGCCACCGGCGAAGCGACGAAGTCGATGATCATGGGTGGGCGTTACCTGCAGGAGGAGATGCGTGGGGAGATGATGGGGCAGCCGTTTTTTGGTCGTAGCGTCACCGGATACGACAATCTCACCAAGGTCTACCGCGGCACCTGGATCGACAACTTCGGCACCGGCATCATGTTCAGTGAGGGTAAAGCGGAAGGCGACGAGGGGGGGCATACCCTCGTCGCCAAGCAGGCCAACCCGATGACCCAAGGCATGGAGACCCTGCGTATGATCACCCGGTTTGTCGATGCCGATCACCATGTGTTCGAGTACTACGTCACCGACGCTTCGGGAAAAGAGCATCGGCAGATGGTGATCGAATACAGCCGGACCGTGACCAAGCCCTAACTGTTGTAAGGCGTGATGTCGGTGATCTCGTACTCCTGATCTTGAATGGTGATCTTGTCGCCGCGTACCCGTCCGAGCAACTGATGAGCCAGCTCGGACTCATTGGACAGGATGTCTTTCTCGGGCTCGCTGTTCCAGGGTCCGAGAATGGTGATGTAGCGTTCGCCATCGTCACTTTTCAGATGGGCCTTGCTGCCGATGACCACCTCGTTGCCTTGGACCTGCGACGGGTCGATCGGGCGGGCCCGTTCGAGATCGTGCTTGAGGGCGTAGGCGCGGGCCGACAAGTACTCGTGGCGCTGACGGGCGCTTTTGTACTCGAAATTCTCTCGCAGGTCGCCCATCTCGCGAGCTTCCTCGATGGCCCGACGATTGGCGGGGATTTCTTCCTCCGCTAGGCGTCGCAGCTCGGCTTTCTTCTCGGTAATCCGATCGGCGGTGGCATAGAGCGGTAGGTTCTCTTCCATGCGCAAGGAGGGGAACTTGAGCTCCAGGGCGCGCAGCAGAGGCTTGCGCTGGTAGTCCTCCAGACCGATGGCCTTTTCGATCGCCTCAAAGGCTTGACCCGCCTGCTCGAGGTCGAGATGTGAAAGCAGTCGGGCCAGCGTGCCGCCGGATTCACACAGGGGTACCAGGCGGGCCGCCCGGAAGGGCGCGAAATCGTCCTGCGATAGGGACCAGAGCATCTGCTTGAGCAAACGGGTTGGATTGCGAGCCATCCATTCGGGCCGATCGGCGGCGCGCTCGAGGAGCCAAGTGAAGGCAGCCGGATTCTTGCGTGGTTGACTGATCAGTTGATCGAAGAAGCTGTCGAACAGGGCGGGCTCGTCCTCCACCAAGGCTTGATGCAGAGTGTCGAGGGCCCGGGCATCGGTCTCTTGCCAAAAAGCGTCGAACAGCACTTGCGAAGCGTCGTCCCGCTGTTGCCGGGCCAGGGCGTAGGCCCGCTCTCTCAGGGCTCGCTCCTTGATGCCTTCGAACAACGGCACCGGTTTTTCGATTTCACCGATCAGGCGTTGTGGGTTCCAATCGGCGTCGGTGGGGACCTGGCCATGCTTTTCCAGCTGAAACCAGATCTCGCAGGCCAAGCCAGGGTCGGTCCCGATGAGCCGTGATGCATTCTCGGCCAGGGCTTCCGACATGCGTCGCTTGAGCGCGTCGTCCCGGCTGGCGTCCCGCCGTAGCAGGGCGATGCGTTTGCGCGGGGTTGCCGCCTCGAAGGACAGCCATACCGCATCGGTGGCATCTGAGCTACTGTCGACCCAGGTGTACGCATGTTTCTTGCCGGCGGCGGCCAGCACTTGGGGATGCTTGCGTGCTGCTGTCCACCAACGGCTCCAACCGCTCTCGGTCACGATGTTGTAGAGATCCGCCTTGACTTGGGCTCCGGTACGGGGCTCGTCGTAGCTCAGTAGGACCAATCTCAAGAGGTCGCTGGGTTTGCTGTCTCGCAGGGCCTCGAGCTCTTCCGGAGCGACGATTTTGCGGTAGAGCACATGCTCAGGCTCGACGGAGTGGAGAATTTTGGCGGCGCCGGCGAAGCCCACCCGTATGTCCATGGTTTCGAGCTCGATCTTGAAATTGTTCAAGATCATGTTGACTTCGGTGACCCGACCAGCCCCCTTGCCTTCGATCCGCACGATGGTCCCGATGTCGTATTCCACCAGGCTTTCCAGGCGGTCGACCTTCTTCCATATCTTCGGGATGTCGTCCACCCCTCGCATCAGCCCAACCTTCTCGATGAACAGCTCATAGCTGCTGAGGTGGCCATGGAGATGATGCAGGGTCTCCATGATGGTGGGGTGTCGACGACCGGGTTTGATGTACAGATCGCCGAGGTGACGCATCATCGTCAGTCGAGATTGCCAATGCTCATCGGCGACCAACTGGTCGTCCAGAAGCTCCAGCATGGAGGTTGCGGTGCTCTCGACTCCGGCCTTCTCCAGGGCGGCGGCGGCGCCGAGGAAAAAGTCCACATCCGTTGGATCGGACTCCATTCGGGCTAGCCAGATCTCCTCAGCGGTATCGATCTGGTGTTCGTCGAGGGCCGCCTTGATATCTGGAGGCACGGGGAAACTTTTGCGCTTCTTCACAGCCATAAATGAGCTCGGGGGGGGAATTTTGTATCGGATTTACGGAGATCGTTGGACGATTCCGTGCTGCGGTGTCGTTAGAGTATAGGCGATGACCGCAAATGCTTCACCCCCAGGTTCTCCCACCGTGCAACTTCGCCGGGCCGATCATACCCAATTGCTCGCTCTGGTGGAGGCACGAGGGCGTCAATTGAAGATGCGGGACTTGCGGCAGATTTTGCTCAACCCCTACTGTGATCGGCGGATCATCGAGGAGGTGCTGTGCATCCGCTCCTTGATGTCGCTGTACGAAGCGCGGGCCGCCTTGTGCCGTTTCCGCCACACCCCCGAGGCGGCCGCCATGCGCTATGTGGCCGGGCTCTACTGGCGCGATCAGGCGGAAATCTGCCGTGATCCGCGTCTGCATCCAGGGCTGCGACGTCTGGCCAACCGATATCTATTGCAGCGTTTACCGCGTCTTTCCCCGGGAGAGAAGGTGGCCTTGGCGCGACTTGCCTCGCCGTCCCTTCTCAGCGAGCTCAGCCGCCTGCCCGACAAGCGTATCCTGATGGCGGTCTTGGAGAATCCACGACTGACGACCGATGTGCTACGCCGCTTGGCGGCGGACCCCAAGGTATCGCCTGGTCATTTAGAGCTGCTGGCCAACCACCCCCGCTGGGGTCGTCCCTATGAGATTCGCGCCGCCCTCGGACGCAATCCACAGGCTCCGTTTCGCGTGCTTTTTTCTCTGCTGCCCGGTCTCCAGCGGCACGATTTGGCGGAGATTGCACAGTTGGAGGGCCATTCTTCGGTGATCACTCGGCGGGCGCAAGAGCTCCTACAGGAACGCTGGCCACGGGCTTCAGCCCCGGGCTCGACCCCTGAGATGCCAACATCGAATGATCCAGAGGCTTCCAATTGACCTCACTCTAAGCTGTTGAACGGATTTATGTTTGACCCGCTATGTGGTGATGGGTAGAGTCTATGGGCATCAGCATCCACGGCATCTCCGACAACCAGCACGCCGTCGGCGCAGCGCTATCTCGGGCGAGGTCTTCCAGGCGAGCGCTACAGCGCAGCTGACTAGCGGCTGAACCGATAGGGCAAGCACAAGCGAAGTTACTGGTCGATGAAGAAGGACTCAGCCAAGATGGATCCGACAACTGCAGGATCCGAGCATCCTGAGAGCGACGGTGAGTCGTTCGGCGCATGGCTGCGTCGGCAACGCTTGGTGCGTGGGATCGAGCTGCCGGAGATTGCCGACTCGAGCAAGATCAGCCTGCAGTATCTGAAAGCCTTCGAGAGCGACCGCTTCGACCTGCTACCCGCAGAGATCTTCGCCAAGGGATTTCTCCGTCAGTATGCCGGCTATGTTGGATTGGATCCCGAGGAAGTCGTCAATTTCTACTTGGCCGCCAGCCAGGGGGAGCAAGAAGACGATGCCGAGGAGCCCCAACCGCGACGGGCGTCCGGTGGCTCTTCGCTCGGCTTCGTCGTGATCTTGGTCGTCGTCATCGCGCTGTTGGTGGGCTTGGTGTGGTGGCTTTCCAAGGCGGAACGGGAGTCTGGTGCCGTCTCCTCCAATGTTACCGAGCAGGCGACCCAGTCCGAGGCTTCCTCCACTTCGGCCCAAGACGGGGCCATGACCACCGTCGGCAGGGGCCCAGCGCCCGGCGACGCAGCTACCGCCGCTGCCTCTGAGTCCGGCGGCGGGGCCGCCGTCCCGGATGACGGTGTCACTTCTGGCAGTGCTACTTCGGCAACGCCGCCCGCGGCGCCGGCGAGGCTGGAGGTCGTCGTCGAGTTTTCCGACAGTTGTTGGGTCGAGGCGCGGGTCGATGGCGAGCGGCGGTTGGCCATCACCAAGGTGCAAGGGGAGTCCCTGCTGTTGCAAGCCGATACCTCGGTGGACTTCGTCTTCGGCAATGTCTATGCAGTGCGGTTGGAAGTGAATGGCCAAGCCTATCCCTTGACACCGCGGCGAGGGACGTCGAGACTTGCGGTGCGCATTGATGACGATTTTTTGACCCAATCGGCCCCCGGAGTCTCCACCCCCGTGGGTGAGCAGACCGCCGATGGCGATCGGGGAGGCACACCATGACCCAAGAGAATCTTCTCGATCAGATTCTCTCTGGTAGCAACCGAAACTTGCAGGTGCTGGCCGCCTCAGGTTTGGTGCCCCTGCCGCCAGAGCAGCTCATTCCCATTCAGATCGCCCTGGTCGCGAGCCCCGATGCGGAGGTCATGGACAAGGCGATGCAGGCCTTGCAGGGTATCGATACCAATGTCGCGACAACCTTCTTGGAGAGCCATGCCGGCGGCAACGAGCTGACCTTTTTCGGGCTCAACGTCCCTAATCCGAAGATTCAAGAAGCCGTCGTCCGGCGTACCGATGTGCCCAGGGCTCTGCTGGTGGAAATGGCTCCCAAACTGGTTCCCGAGGTGCAAGAAATGCTGGTCCTGCGCCAGGATGCCATTTTGGAGGAGCCGAAGATCCTGGTGGCCTTGGAACAGAACCCGGCGCTGACCTCCTATACCAAGAGACGGATTTGGGAGTTTCGCGAGCATTTGCTGCCACGGGACAAGGTTCCGCCCAAATCAGCGGACGAGATTCAGGCTGAGGCCGATGCCTTGAGCGAAGTCGAGCTCGAAGAAGCCATCGCGGAGGTGCGCGAAAAGCCCGCCGAGGGCGCGGTCGACGAAGACACAGGCTTGAGCGCCGGGCAGATTCGGTTGCTGCCGGTGCCGGCGCGGGTCAAGTTGGCGCGCAGCGCGGACCGTCAGATCCGAGCGATCTTGATTCGAGATGCCAATTCCCTAGTGGCCCTGACCGTCATGACGACCAATAATCTTCCCGACTCAGAAGTGGAGATGATCGCCAGCAGCCGTAATGTAGTACCCGAGGTGCTGGCCGAGATCCCCAAACGGCGTGAATGGATTCGCAAATATTCGATTGCCAAGGCGTTGGTGAAGAACCCCCGAACTAATCTCGCCGTGTCGATGAAGCTCATCCCGCGCATGTCGGTTCGGGATCTGAGAGAATTGGCCCGCGACAAGAACGTCCCCGACGGTGTTCGGAGCACGGCCATGCGCATGTATCAGGCGCGTCGATAGACCTCAGTGCCCGGCCCTCGGGGGAGATCTGAGGACGGATAGGAACGAAGGATCGATCCGAGTCCCATCATGGTAAAAGATTTTTATTCTGTGCTCTCTGTCCCCCGGAAAGCCAAACCGACGGAGATCAAGAAGCGGTTCAGGGAGTTGGCGCGGCAACGCCATCCGGACCGCTTCCAGGGTGACGACAAGGCCCGCGCCGAAACCGAATTCCAGAATCTCACCGAAGCCTTCAATGTGTTGATGGATCCGATTCGCCGCCGCCAGCACGATATGGAGCTGGATCGACCTTCCGGCACCCCGAGTCATGATCCCAGCCAGGTGGTCCGGGTCTATCTGAATCGGGGTATCAGGGCCTACAAGCTGAGCAATTTTCCCGAAGCTGCCGACAACTTCGAACGGGCTACGAAGGCCGATGCCAAGAGCTATCAGGCCTGGCATCACCTGGCCTTGACCTGTGTCAAGGAAAAGAAATGGCTGCCCAAAGCGCAAGTGGCAATCGTCAAGGCATGTGAGCTGAAGCCCAATCACATTCCCTATTTGAAGCTGGCGGGGAAAATCTTCAGCCTGAGTGGGATGGCATCCAAGGCCAAACAGTACTACAATGAAGCCGTCAATCTGGGAGGGACCGACCCTTCAATCCGTAAGGCATTGCAAGCTTTGGGAAAGTCTCCCGAAGAAGAGCCAGGGGAAGGCAAGGCGGGTCTGTTCAGGAAAATGTGGTGATGCTGCGTATCAGATCCTACGGCTCGACAGACGTCGGCTTGCTGCGGACGCACAACGAAGACTTCTTCGCTGTGAGCGACCGTGATCAGCTTTTTGTGCTGGCGGACGGCATGGGAGGGCACAATCATGGTGAGGTGGCCTCCCGCATTGCGGTCGAGTCGATCTTCGAGTTCATCGAAGAATCCCTAGACACCGACGGAACCCTGCCGGTGGGCTACGATCCTGCCCTGCAGCGCCACTCCTACGGCCTGAAACGGTCCATCCACTCGGCACACGACAAAGTTCTCAAGGCAATTCGCGAAGACGGGTCCCTTCTCGGCATGGGGACGACGGTGGTGACCGCCATGCACCATGACCATGTCATGTCGATCGCCCATGTCGGCGACAGTCGCGGCTACCGCTTGCGCAACGGACGCCTGGAGCTGTTGACCCAGGATCACACCTGGGTCAATGAGCAAGTGGTGGCGGGTTATCTCTCGGAAGAGCAGGCCAAGTCCCATCCTTTGAAGAATGTCGTCACCCGGGCCCTGGGTGGAGATAGCGACATCATCGTCGACGTGCTCGAAACCGAGGCCAAACCCGGGGACCTGTTCCTACTGTGCTCCGATGGTCTCACCACGATGCTCAGCGATGAAGAGATCCACGAGCGTTTGGTGACCGGCAACGACCTCGAATCCGTTTGCAACCGTCTGATCCACGATGCCAACGCACGGGGCGGCTTCGACAACGTGACGGTGGTCTTGCTCGAAGCCTTCGAGGCGGCGGATGGCGAAGAGAACGAGGCGTCCGGTCCCTTCTTCTCGACGCAAGAAGCCGCTCCCGGCGACCCGCACCACTCCTGATCAGATCCGGCGCCCGCCTAGGAGCCGTAGCGGTATCCGCGTCGAGCTCTCACTTCCAGCTCAGGATTGCGCATCTTGACCGAGACCTCCCGATAGCCTTGCTCGCCCGCCGCATGCTGCGCTTGGTAGCTCAGCAGGTAGTAGCCATTGCTCTCATCGGCGACCCGGCGGATGGGGGCCAGGAAGTCGACAAAGGTCTCCTGGTATCTTCCGCCGGAATCGGCGGCCAACTGGTTGAGAAAATGCCCTTGGGCGTTGCGCGACGACGGCAGTAGGTTGATGGGGTAGATGGCGACGTTGTTGTCGTTCAAGGCTTGCCGCATCTCGGGGTAATAGCGGGGGTCCGCTTCGCTGACCAATCCGGAGCGCTGCCGCACTTCACCAAAACCGACGGTAAACAGCATCAGATTCTTGCGGCCGATGATGTCGCGAGTGGCGTCTGCCAGCAGAGTTAGGGCGTCATACATCTGGGTGCTTTGGTCCCGGAGCTCGTCGCCGGCGGGCAGATGGGTGAGCAAAGAGGGTTGATCTGCCCCGGCCTCAGGGCGCCGTGAAAGCCACTGGTTGTTGGGCTCTTTGCCCTGGGAGGCCCGTCTGAGAGCGGCCAGGAGAGCGTCGCGGTCTTGGGTGAAGTCTTGATGGACCTTGAGCTTGAAATCGAAGCTGGCGACCGCCACCCAATCACCGGGCAACATCTCTTCCTCGACCCACTGACTACTGCGCCGCACCGCCTGCAGGTGCTGTCGGATCAGGCGAGAGTCGCCGAAGCGGCGCGGATCATGGAAGAAGAGCACAAAGTAGCGATCGGCAATGGCCTCGTCGGCGGCGGGATGCTGAATGCCCTCGGCGCCGTCACGCAGCTGAAAGCGATTGCTGTAGAAGGCGACACTGGTGGGGGTGCGGGACAGCCCCTCGTCTTCGATCACGAAGTCTTCGGGCCCGAGGCCGAGCACGACGTTGCCTTGGCGATCCGTCACCAGGGCGTCGAGCAAAACTTCAGAGACCTCGACCATCTCTTCGAAGGTCACTGCCTTGCCGTCATCGTTAGTGGCAGCGTTGACGGCATCGTTGCCGTCGACGGCCTGGGCTGCGACGGCTAGCAAGAAGCCCAAGCTCAACAAGAGGCCCAAGCCCAGCAGGTGAAAGCCCGAGGCTGGGTGACTCGCGACCTCGGATCTGGGCCGACGGTGGGCGGCGGGACGAGGATGGAATATATCAGCGGCCATGGTGTGATCTCCCTGGGTGGATGAATGGGTGCGGCACCGCGAAGCGGCCTGACATCATTGGAGCGTGTCAGGCCATGTTGATCATGTAAGCAAGCCACGGGCCAAGTCTGGCGGGCCAAGAGGGAAGGGCGATGGGACCAGCAGCCCGTCGAGTGCCTCTGAGCGGCGACGGTTTGTCCCGATCTGAGGACACCTTCCTGGGTAACGCCCGATGGCTCTCGAGCCGGGTTCGCGGTCTCGGGAAGACTTTGTCTTGACCATCAACCTTGCCGCATGTATCCTCCCACCCCTCGCGTCAATACGCGATCGTCGGGGCGTAGCTCAGCCTGGTAGAGCGCACGGTTCGGGTCCGTGAGGCCGGAGGTTCGAATCCTCTCGCCCCGACCAGTTTTCAACCCGCCTGTCCTCAGATTTCCCCATCTCATCCCTCGGTGACGGTGCCCGCTTGCGGGTCGCCCTGAAATCCCCTATCCTTCTCCACTCGATCCGTCGGTCAGTCTTGTAGCTCGTTGTCTGAATGCCTTGGGGCCTCGGGGGTCGCCGATTTAGCGGCCCCAATCTCGTTTGGCCCGTGGGTGATGTCGACATCGACAGGCTCGCCTCTCAGGCAGGGTGGTGGTTCTCAGTGCCAACGTCATTCGAGAGCTGCGGGCAGTCGAGAAGCGGAACGGATCTTGCTTTCCTTAGGAAGTCTTCGCAGGAGGCGTGTGGAAGATCCGCTGGCCTTCATCCTAAAGATCGACAACTCAGACGGCAGCAGCATGGAGGTTTTCGATGAGTGAAGCCAGCGCGGCTCAGAAACAATGGTTCGGGCAGCCGAAAGGCCTCTCGACCCTTTTCTTCACCGAGATGTGGGAGCGCTTCAGCTACTACGGAATGAGAGCTCTGCTGACGCTCTTCATGGTGGCTCCGGTCGCCACCGGTGGTTTGGGTTGGAGCGCCGCCAAGGCGGGGCCGGTGTACGGGCTGTACACCTCCATGGTCTACATCATGGCGTTGCCTGGCGGTTGGGTGGCTGACCGCCTCATCGGCCAACGGCAGGCTGTCTTTGTCGGCGGTGTGGTCATCGCCTTGGGTCATGTCAGCTTGATGTTTCATGGTCTGATGCCCTTCTATCTGGGGCTGTTTCTGATCGTCGTCGGCACCGGCTTGCTGAAGCCGAATATCAGCTCGATGGTCGGTGATCTCTACTCAGAAAACGATCAGCGCCGCGACGCCGGCTTCTCGATCTTCTACATGGGCATCAACATCGGCGCCTTTCTGGCCCCTCTGGTCTGCGGCACCTTGGCTCAGCATCCGAAGTTTCATGCCATGCTGACCTCCTGGGGTCTTGATCCGGCAAATTCCTGGCACTGGGGTTTTGGCGCTGCGGCGGTTGGAATGACCCTGGGGCTGGTGCAATACAAGCTGGGCAGCAGGAACCTTGGGGACGCCGGGATCGTGGCTCCGGGCCGGGGCGACGATGCCGCCTACGCCCGCAACAAGAAGATCTTCTGGGTGGCCATGGCGTCGATGATCCTCATCCTCGCCGGTGTGATTTGGATCAACCAAGACGCCCTCTTCGATACCACCGCCGGTACCGAGGCCGCGGTGGTCTCGGAGACCAGTGCTGCGGCGGCCGGCGCTTCTACCGTCGATACCCCGGTCGCGGCTGACGAAGAAGAGGCCGGGCAACCCATGTTCGTCAAAGTGGTCGGTTTCTTCGTGGTGCTGGTGCCCTTTCTCTACTTCGCCTTCCTATTGCTGCAAAAGCAGTGGACCCCGACGGAGCGCAAACGCCTCCTGGCGGTTCCGGTCTTCTTCATCGCCGCGGCTCTGTTTTGGTCGGCGTTCGAGCAGGCGGGGTCGACCCTCAACCTGTTCGCCGATCGCTTTACCGACAACCGTATCTTCGGCTGGGCTTTCCCTTCGTCCTACTTCCAGTCGGTGAACTCCTTGTTCATCATCTTGCTGTTGGGGCCATTTTTCGCCTGGCTGTGGGTGCGCCTCGGCAAGCGAGAGCCATCGAGCCCCAC
Source organism: Acidobacteriota bacterium (assembly GCA_029263315.1). Taxonomy (GTDB): domain Bacteria; phylum Acidobacteriota; class Thermoanaerobaculia; order Multivoradales; family J023; genus JAJCXR01. Next base: position 54,720 of record JAJCXR010000064.1, read on the forward strand.
CAAGTTCGCCATCGGCCTGTTTTTCGTCGGTCTCGGTTTCATGATCCTCGGCTGGGCAGCCTTGTTGTCCGGTCCCGAAGGGGAGCGGGTCAGCCCCATGTGGTTGCTCTCGGTCTACTTCTTCCATACGGTCGGTGAGATGTGCTTGAGCCCGGTGGGATTGAGCACCATGACCAAACTGGCGCCGGCACGGATTTCCGGCCAGATGATGGGCGTGTGGTTTGTGGCGGTGGGCGTCGGCAGCTACATAGGTGGTGTCATCGCCGGGCTGTTCGAGTCCTTTCCGCTGCCGCAGCTCTTCGGGGCCATCTTCGTCACCTGCCTGATCTTCACCGTGATCATGGTGGTATTGATCAAGCCGGTACGACGATTGATGAGCGGCGTTCACTGAGTTACGTTCACTGAGGGACGTACTCCGTGGCGACGGCTTTAACCGTTGTCTTGATGGTTTTGAACAGGCCCGTGCCCCAAGGCACGGGCCTTTTTTACGGTGCGAAGACATCCGCTAAGCTTGGCGCCACGGACAGAATTCCGAGGAGACTTTTAAATGAAAACTGAGCACACACCGTCCTACGACATCACGCCATCTAGCTTCACTCAGTCTTACGACGTCACACTGAGCCGAGGTGCCGCCGCCAAGAGGCCTCCCTGGATCGGCAGGCTCCTGCGGCGTTGTCTCGGCCCGGTGGCTCTGGCGAGCCTCGTGCTGTCCGCCGCCGCCAGCGCCGCCGTGGCTCCCGAGCCAGGTTCCGAGGTGCCGCCGATCATCGCCAAGTCGATTGCCTTTCACGGTGGCGAAGCCTACGAGCACAGCCGCACCGAGCTCGACATGTGCTCGAAATCCGGTTGTTTTCACGTCGAGGCGTCCCAGCAAGGGGAGCAGTACAGCTATCAAGTCACGGGATTGCAGCGGGATACCCACCTCAAAGTGCGGGTCACCAACCATTCGGTGGATCGCTGGTTCGATGGCCACCTCTCCCCGCCGGCCGCAGAGGACGAGCAGCGTTTTCGGGATTGGGTGATGGCCCGGGTCTATTTCTGCTTCCTGCCCTACCGTCTGATGGATCCCAGCGTGCGTTACCAAGACTTGGGGCTGGTGGACTGGCAGGGCAAGCAGTTGCATTTGGTGGCGGTGAGCTTTGCGCCGGGCTCCAGCACCGACGCCAGCGACCACTACCGCTACTGGTTTGATCCCGAGACCGGACGCCTGGAGCTCTTTGCCTACAGCTATGAAGGGGAGCCCGGAGGCCTGCGTTTCCGGCGCCTGCTCGACCATCGCCGGGTCGGCGGCCTGCTCTTCTTCGACCAAGAGAACCTCGGCATCGAAGGGGAAGATCTCGATATTGCCGACATCGACGCCACCTTCGTCGCCGAGAAGATGCGGTCGATCTCCAAGGTCACCCTGAGGAATATCCGGGTCACGCCATTACCATGATGGTCCCCCTTCTCCACCGGAGAGTGCCCTGCCGCTAAACCTTGGTCGAGGAATGGCGTAGACTCTAGCAGCACAAAACCTCCGAAGGAGAGATTCGAATGAGCTGGAAACGACACCACGTGTTGTGCCGGGGCGCCGCGGTATTGATCGCAGCCGTCCTGGCGACACCCCTAGTCGCTGAGAACACGGTCCACGATTGGGCCCAATTCCGCGGGCCGGACCGAGACGGCATATCCACCGAAACGGGACTGCTGACCACCTGGCCCGAAGAAGGGCCCAAGGAAGTGTGGCGGATCGCCATCGGCGAAGGGTATTCGGCCATCTCCGTGGTCGGGGATCGCCTCTACACCATGGACTCCGACACGGCACCGGCGATGGAAGCGTCGCCGGAAAGCGCCGCTGAAGATGCTGCGGACGACGGAAATACCGTAGAAGATGGAGAAGCCACGCAAGACGCTGCGGACGCTTCAGAGGCCAAGTCGGAGACCGAAGCCCCCAAGCGGCGCGAATACGCCGTGGCCTTCGATGCTGCCACCGGTAAGGAGATTTGGCGGGTTGCGGTGGGCGACAAGCTGGACACCCAATTCGGCAATGGACCGCGGGCGACGCCGACGGTGGACGGTGACCGGGTCTACGTGCTCGGCTCGTTCGGTCAGTTACATGCCTTGGCCGCCCAAGACGGCGACGTCCTGTGGTCGGTCGACTTCACCTCCGAGGATCTGGGCAGCTCTCGGCCCTATTGGGGTTACTCCACCTCACCGCTGGTGGCCGGCGACCTGCTGATCGTCGAGGTCGGCGGTAGTGAGAACAAGTCCTATGCCGGGTTGAACAAGGCCACCGGCGAAGTTCTGTGGACCTCGGGTGAAGGCCGTCCCGGCCACAATTCGCCCTTGGCGGTCACCCTGCACGAGCAAGAGCAATTTGTTTACCTGGCGGGTCAAAAGCTGCGCTCCATCGATGCCGAGGGCAACGAGCTGTGGTCCTACGACTGGCCACCGGGTGAGACCCATGCCATGCCACTGTTCATCGCTCCGGACATGATCTACGCCTCGGGAACCGAGGGGATCGGCGCCGTGGTGGTCAAGATCAACAAGGTCGAAGGCGGCATGGAGGTGGAAGAGCTGTGGAAGAACACCCGGATGAAGAATCACTTCAGCTCCTCGGTGCTGCACGATGGCTACATCTATGGTTTCGACAATGCCACCCTCAAGTGCATCGACGCCATGACCGGCGAGCAAGCGTGGGCCAAACGGGGTTTTGGTAAAGGCTCCTTGATCTTGGCGGACGGCCACCTGCTGATGCTCTCGGATCTCGGCGTCTTGGTGTCCATCGAAGCGACCTCCGAGGCTTACAAAGAGAAATCGCGAGTCCAGGCGTTGGACGGCAAGTCGTGGACTGCCCCGTCCCTGGCCAACGGCAAGCTCTACCTTCGCAATCACTCGGAAATGGTCTGTTACGACCTCAAGGGTTGAGCAGGGAGATTGTCAATGAATCGCACAACCAACATCTGCCTTGACACCATCCCGAGGGCTTCGTCTCTCCGCCGTGCTGGCGTCCTGTTGCTGTTCTCGCTGCTGCTGAGCGGGCCTTGGGCCGCCAGCGCTGAGATGACCGCCGATGAGATGACCGCTGACCAGCTCGTCGCCAAGCACCGCGAAGCCCGCGGCGGCGATGGCTGGGATTCCATCCGGGCCCTGACCCTGCGCGGCAACTTCATCGCCTTCAGCAAGATGCATCCTTTCATCCAGCACCGCACGGCGGAGGGGATGTTCTATTTCGATCACTGGCTCGAAGACAAGAAAGTGGTCATGGGCTTCGACGGCGAATCTCCCTGGTGGGTGAACGAGTGGTTCGGCACCTGGGCGACCCGTGTCACCGGTCTCGATCGCTCGGTCTTCATGCAGGATCTCGACTTCCCCAATGTCTTTTTCCACCTCACCGACGACTTCGAGCTGGAGTACAAGGGGGAGGGGGAAGTCGACGGCATGGACGCCCATGTCCTCACCCTGACCCGCCCCGACGGTTGGGAGGAGACCTGGTACTTCGATCCCAAGACTTTTCTCGAGCTTGGCCGCGAGTCCACGGGCTCCGATTTTGGCAGCCCTGCGGACCAGCGGACCATTTTCGACGACTTCCGGGAAGTGGAAGGGGTGATGATTCCCTTCTACGTCGAAAGCCAGTGGTACACCCGAAACCGGGTCATGGAGGTACAGGAGGTGGAGGTCAATGGCACCATCGATGCCGACCTCTTCCGCATGCCGGACCCCACCGGCATGGGGGAGCTGCAAACCTTGGCCGGTGCTTGGAAGGTCAAGATGGAGAGCCGCCAGCAACCGAATGGCCCCTTTGAGGAGGCTGAGGTCGAGGCGCAAGTCACGCCTCGCCTGCGGGGTGCCATGCTGGAAATTTCGTATACCTCACCGGACTCCCGACAGGTCATCAGCCAGCTGAGCTACGATCGTTTCGCGGACGCCTATCGCCTGGTGTCCATCGATGACACCACCACCTACATGGATGTGCAGGAGGGGACCCTGGCAGATGAGAAGCTGATGTTGTCCAACAGCGAGACCAATACGCAGTTCGAGACCTTCGGCTTCACCATCAAGGAACGCACCACCTTCTCGGGTATCTCGGCGGACGGTTTCAACGTCGAGGTCGAAAATTCTATGGACGGTGGTGAGAGCTGGTTCGTCTCCAACAAGATGGCCTTCTCGCGTCCCTGATCGAATACGACGCAGCGCCGCCTCTCGACTTGCCCGCTAGGCGCGGAGAGGCGCGCCTAGCGGGCCTACCTATGCTTCTTCGCGACCCAGCTGGCGGCTCGAAAGACAAGCGAGATGGGATGATTCTTGTCTTCCGCGGCCCTTAGGGCCTCTTATCATCTATACTTCGCCGTCGAGGACAGACAAGAGCACCTCGGCAAACTGCCCAGGGCTAGCCCACAAGCATCGCTCATCTGTGCGGGGGAGTCAGCGGACATGGCACAAACCAAGCTCGGTAAGAAGCATATTTGCGAGTCCTGCGGAACCAAGTTCTACGATTTCGGCAAACCGAACCCGGTGTGTCCGAGCTGTGGAGCGCAAGCGGAAGGCGAGGCGTCGTGACCCGGTGACCCATCCCCTGGTTTTTGGCCTGGGTAGCAATGTCGGCGATCGTGAAGGCCATTTGACCTGGGCATTGCGTCGTCTGGCGGAGGAGTATGGGACATTGCACGTCGGTCCGCTGGTGTGCAGCCGAGCCATCTCACCGATTCCTCAGGAGGACTACCTCAACACCGTGGCGGTCGTCCATGGGACGCCCAAGCCGTGTCCCCGGTCCGATGCCCAGTGGTTGCAGGTCGTCGCCCAGCTCAAGTCTTGGGAAGGCTTGGCGGGGCGCCTCGACGGACCCCGTTTTGGCCCTCGCCCCCTCGACATCGACCTGTTGATGTGGGGCCATGCGAGCTGCACCGTCGCCGGGCCCAACGGCGAGCCCCCCGAGGTTGCGGGGGTCCTCGTCCCCCACCCACGCTGGGCGGAGCGGCGATTTGTCCTCGAGCCGTTGGCGGCACTATGCCCGCAGCTGCGACCGCCGGGCCAGGGCTTGACCGTCGCCCAGCGTTTGGCCGCCTTGGCCGATGAGCAGGATGTCGAGCTGCTGGCTTGGGATCCACGGCTGCTGCCCGACTTGGTGGTCGAGCAGCCGTGAGATGTTCCCTTGGCTCCGACTGGAGCTCGTCGTCGACACCGCCCACCAACGCTTCGAGGACGACCTGAGCATGGCTAATCTCTCTTTCCGCGATCCGATCCACGGCTTCATCCGCACCGACGATCTCGAGACCGCCCTGATCGATAGTCGGCCCATGCAGCGGCTGCGTTTCATCCGCCAGCTCGGTTGGACCTTCCTCATCTTCCCCGGTGCCGAGCACAGCCGATTCAGTCACGTATTGGGCACCATGCATTTGGCCGGGCGGGTGTACGACGCCTTGGCCGCCAAGAGCGACGGTCATCTACCGAAGCACCCACAATGCCCCGAGCGCCGTTTGGTGCGGGCCGCGGCCTTGGTCCACGACATCGGTCATGCGCCCTACAGTCACTCCGCCGAAGATCTCTTTGCCGACGGCATCGATCACGAGGAGATGAGCCGTCGCTTGTTGGGCAACCCCGAAATCGAAGAGATCTTCGAGCGCCATGGCCAGGGCGTCGACACCGCAGCGGTGCGCCGTGTCCTGAGCAAGGAGGGGGTCGGGGTGGAGCGTTTGCTCTCCGAGATCGTCACTTCCGAGCTCGATGTCGACAAGATGGACTACTTACACCGCGATAGCCTTTACTGCGGCGTGCAATACGGCAGCTACGATCTGGAACGGCTGATCGATACGCTGACGCCGATCATCGATCCCGCCGACGGGGAATGGCGGATCGGGGTCGACCACGGCGGCGTGCACGCCCTGGAAGCTCTGGTGATGGCCCGTTATTACATGTTCACCCAGGTGTACTTCAACGTCACCGGTAAGGCCATGGAGCTGCACTACAGCGAGTGGCTGCGCTGCGAAGGCTGGCAATGGCCGGCCCAGCCCGACGAATTTTTGGAGCATGACGACATCTCGGTGTTTCACACCATGCGCCGCTCCGAGCATCGCCATGCCCGCGCCTTGGTGCATCGAGAGCGCTTCTCCCTGGCCTTCGAAACCGAGGAGCATCTGAGCCCAGAGGAGCGCCGACGATTTGAGGCCCTGCTGCCGGATCTCGAAGGCCGCTTCGGAAGCGATAACCTGTTGGTCGATCATTCGTCGAAGGACCCCCATCGCTTGGGTAAAAAGCGGGTTTTGGTGCGCCGCTACGACGGTTCTCTGATCCCGATGGCGGAAGCCAGCAACTTTATTTCCCACATGACGCGAATCGATAGTTACCGCATCTACGCGCCGCGGGAAATCTGTGGCGAGGTGGGTGAGGCGTTGCACCACGCTTGGCAGGGCTGAGCGTAGACGTCCGTAGAATTCCAGTCCTCTGCCTGGATAAGGAGATAGATAGCATGCGATTTCTCGAAAATCTGGTCAGCGACATGGTCAAACAGTCGACCGGCTACAATCCCCGGCGGGTGATCCGCAAGATCGGCGGCAAAAATCTGCTGATGGCCGGTGCCGGCGCTGTGCTGGCCGGAGCCTTGGCCAATGCCTCCAACAAGGGACAGGGTACGGCAGGACCTCCAGCATCACGGCCTCCAGCTTCACCTCCTCCAGCATCACTGCCTCCGACGTCACTGCCCTCGGCTTCTCGACCTCCCACCTCGCTGCCGCCGCTTCCCGGAGGTCATTCGAAGCATCCAGCGTCGGGGTCCGGCACCGCGGGTCCCGGTGCTCCGCCGCCCTTGCCAGCCGCCGCGCAAGCTCCGCCGACAGGCGTGGACGAGGCTGCGTCAGCCGTTGATCCGGGCCCGGAGGCGACGTTTGCCATCGTCCGCACCATGGTGGCGGCGGCCCTGGCAGACGGCCATCTGTCACCGGAGGAGAAGGCGATGATTCAAGGCCGTCTCGGAGAATCCGGTCTGGCGGCGGAGCAAGTGCGCCAGATTCACCAGGATTTGGTCCTGCCGCCTTCCCCCGCCGAGTTGGCCGCCGCCAACCGCGATCCCGCTCGGCGCGAGATGTTGTTTCGTTTTGCCGCCTTGGTGACGGTGACCGATGAGCAGTTGTCCGCTCTGGAGCGCCGTTGGCTCGATCAACTGGCGGCTGCCTTTGAGCTGTCGGCGGAGCGGCAACGGAGCCTCGAAGAGGAAACCCTCGGCGCCCTCCGGCCGCCTCAGTCCCCAAGATGCTAGCCGCGACGGATCGGATATGATTTGATGCAGGTAGCCAATGACGAAACCCAACAGATGATCGACGGCGAACGCCCTCCCCCCGTCAAGCTTCGGAGAAGACCATGACAGAGAAGCCCTTCCGTGACCTCGTCGATATTTTCGAGCGTTCCGTTGCCGAATTCCGCGACGGGAACTTCTTGGGCACCAAGACCGATGGGCAGTGGCAGTGGACCACCTACGGCGAGTTCGGGGCTCGGGTCGACAACTTCCGGGGTGGTTTGGCGTCCCTGGGCATCGGCCTCGGCGATACGGTGGCGATTATTTCCGCCAATCGCACGGAATGGGCCATCGCCGCCTATGCGGCCTATGGCCTCGGCGCGCGTTTTTGCCCCATGTACGAGAGCCAGTTGGCGAAAGATTGGAGATACATCGTCGAGGATTCCGGCGCCAAAGTGCTGCTCACCTCCACCTATCCCATCTATGAGCAAGTCAAAGACTGGCCGGCCGAAAAAGGTACCTTGGAGAAGGTCTTCTGCATGGCGCTGCCGGCGGAGGACGAAGCCAGCTTTGCAGGCCTCGAAAAGATCGGTGAGCAACAGCCAGCGCCGGTTGCGACCTTCGACGGCGAGACCATTTGTGGTTTTATCTACACTTCGGGCACCACCGGAAAACCCAAGGGTGTGCTGCTCAGCCACAACAACATCGTCTCCAACATCAACGGCGTGATGAACAGCTTTCCCATCGATACGGGCGACGTCTCGGTGTCGTTCCTGCCCTGGGCCCATTCCTTCGGTCAGACTTGCGAGCTCCACTTCCTGTTCGCCTCAGGCTCCGCCATCGCGGTGGCGGAGTCGGTCGAGAAGTTGGTGGACAACTTCGGCGAGGTGCGACCCACCATCCTGTGCAGTGTGCCGCGCATCTTCAATCGCATCTACGATGGCTTGCAGAAGAAATTGGCGGAAGAAGGTGGCCTAGCCAAGGTTCTTTTCGACGCCGCGTTCGCCAACGCCGAGAAGAAGAAGGCGTTGGCCGCCCAGGGCAAATCGAGCGCCTGGGTCGATATGAAGCACAACATCCTCGATCGTCTGGTCTTTTCGAAGGTTCGGGCCCGTTTCGGCGGTCGCCTGCGCTATGCATTCTCCGGCGGTGCTGCCCTGTCTCCCGAGGTTGGAGAGTTCATCGACACCCTGGGAATCATGGTTTACGAAGGCTACGGATTGACCGAGACCAGCCCCATCGCCACCGCCAATTACCAAGGGGCTCGTAAGATGGGCTCCGTCGGACGGCCGATCAAGGGCGTCGAGGTGTTCATCGACACCTCCGTCGTCGATGACAAGGAAAGCGGCGACGGCGAGATCATCATCAAGGGGCCCAACGTCATGAAGGGCTATCACAATCTGCCGGAGGAGACCGCCGCGGTGATGACCCCCGACGGTGCCTTCCGTACCGGTGATTTGGGGCGGCTCGACGCGGACGGTTTTCTCTACATCACCGGGCGCATCAAGGAGCAATACAAGCTGGAGAACGGCAAATACGTCGTGCCGGCTCCCCTGGAGGAGATCCTTCAGCTCAGCCCCTTGGTCAATCAGGCGTTTGTCCACGGGGCCAACAAGCCCTACAACGTGGCGCTCATCGTGCCGGATCGTGTGGCTCTGGAAAAGTGGGCCAAGCAGCAGGGCTTGACCGCTTCCTACGAAGAGCTTCTCCTCTTGCCGCAGGTCAAGACCCTGTTCGAGGCCGAGTTGGCGCGCCAAGGGGAAGACTTCAAGAGCTATGAGAGACCCAAGAAGTTTCAGCTCATCGGCGAGGAGTTTTCGGTCGACAACGGTATGCTGACCCCCAAGATGAGCCTTAAACGCAACGTCGTGACCGATGTCTATGCAGCGGCGATCGAGTCTCTCTACGCCGTCTGAAGGTCGTCCACTCGCCGGCCATAGGTTGGCCGAGAGCCTGTCACCATTGAAAACCCCGGCGGCCTCGAAGTTGGTGAAGGTCCTAGTGCTTCTCGCCATGGGCGCTTTGACCTTGTTCCTGGTGGCCTGCGGGCGCTCCGCTTCGGAGCCCGACAGTGAAATACCCGCCGTGATATTTGAGGACGACACCCCACCCGCCCCGGTGCCGCCCTTTGTCGAGGTGGCGGCCGACGTGGGCCTTGATTTTGTGCACCACAACGGTATGGATGGCCGGCTCTACTACTCCGAGATGATGGGAGGCGGCGTGGCGCTCTTCGACTACGACGGCGATGGTGACCTCGACATCTACTTGCTGGACGGCCATCCCCTCGGGGCGGGCGATCAACCGTCGGGCCCCATCGGACGTCTCTACCGCAACGGGCTGACCGACCTTGGCCGCTTGGAATTCATCGACGTCACCGCCGCCAGCGGGCTCGAGGTCTCGGGTTACGGCATGGGTGTGGTGGCCTTTGACTATGACCGCGATGGTTGGCTGGATCTCTATGTCACCCAGACCGGACCCAATCGCCTGCTGCGCAATCTCGGCGACGGCACATTCGACGAGGTGGCTTCGCAAGCCGGGGTCGACATCGGCTCCTGGAGTGTGCCGGCCGTCGCCCTCGACTACGACCTCGACGGGTGGCTCGACCTCTTTGTTGGCGATTATGTGGACTACAGCCTGGCCACCAACAAGCGTTGCACCGATGCCCTTGGACAGCCCAACTACTGTGGACCGCTGGCCTACCCGCCGTTGGCGGATCATCTGCTGCGCAACCGCGGGGACGGCAGTTTCGAAGATATCAGTCAAAGCAGTGGCATCGCATCGCTCAAGGGACGTACCCTTGGGGCCATCGCCGGTGACTTCGACGGCGATGGATTGGTGGATATCTACGTCGCCAACGACGGCACCGCCAATCACCTGTGGAGCCAGAATTCCGTCGGCGGCTTCGACGACAGGGCCCTGTTGACCGGGACCGGCGTCAATGGCCAAGGCATTCCGGAGGCCAGTATGGGCGTGGCGGCGGGGGATATCGACGGCGACGGCGACGCCGATCTGCTGCTGGGTCATTTGACCCGCGAGACGAACACTCTGTTGGTCAACCAAGGGGATGGTACCTTTCTCGACCAGTCGATCCGTAGCAGTCTTGGCCCGGCCAGCCTGGCGTCGACCACATTTGGGGTCTCTTGGCTGGATTTCGACAACGATGGTTGGCTCGATGCCTTGACTGCCAACGGCGCCGTCAAGATCATCAAGCAACAAGCGGTGGCCGGCGACCCCCATCCCTTGAAACAGCGCAATCAGCTGTTCCGTGGTCGGGGGGACGGCACCTTCGAGGAAGTGGGGCTGGTCGGCGATCCCGTCTGGGACCTTTCCGAGGTCAGCCGGGGGTCGGCGGTGGGGGACCTCGACAATGATGGCGACAGCGATGTCGTCATCCTCAACAATAACGGCCCGGCACGTCTGCTGCTCAATACCCTCGATGACGACGATTCTTGGATCGGTATCGAGGCGTTGGCAGAGGGGCAGAGCCCGCCGGGGACAGAGCTCCGATTGCAACGGGCCGACGGCCGATGGCTTCACCGTTGGATTCATTTGGGCACGGGTTACGGCTCCAGCGACGATCCGCGGGTGATCTTCGGCCTGGGGACGACCTCAGGGGCTCAGCAACTGGTCATCCGTTGGCCCGACGGCGCAACGGAGTTTTGGCCCGCACCGCAAACGGGTCGCTATACGCGCCTCGAGCGCGGCACCGGACGCCCGTGGCAAAGGCCAGCGGCGTCGGAGGATTGAACATGGAATGCCTGGATCGACCTGGACGTCGACGGTGGAGCCTACGGTGGCCGCTGTCCTTTTTTCTGCTCGGGCTAGCGCTGCTCGGGTTGTTGATGTTGGCCTGTGGCGGCGCTCCGGTGGCCGAGCAGTTTGCGCTCGAGCCCATCGATTATCCGGATCTGGCGACCATCGAGACGGTGGCGCGTCAACAGCTCGAAGATCAGCGACAAGGGCTGGAAGATCAGCGCGCCGCGGCCACCGAACGATTGGAGTTGGCGGATGCTTACGGCAGTCTGGGCGAGCTCTACCACACCTACGAGCTTTTCGAGCCGGCCATGGCCTGTTACCGCAACGCCATGCTCCTGGACGCGGAAAGTTTCGTCTGGCCCTACTATCTCGGCATGGCCCATCGGCGGCAGGGAAACTACGAAGCCGCGGCCGCGGCCTTCGAGGTGGCCCTGCAGAAGCGTCCGAAGGATCCGGCGGCCCGTCTTCACATGGCGGAGATCCAGCGTTCCCTCGGTGCCGGAGGCGCCGCTGCGGAGTTGTGGAGGGAAATCGTCGAGGTCCCCGAGTACGGTGCCGCTGCTCACTTGGGCCTGGGTCTCATGGCCAGCGAGGAGGGGGATTGGCAAGGCGCGGTCGATCATTTGACGGTCGTCCTGGAGCAACAGCCGCAAGCCAGCAGCGCCCACCATACGCTGGCCCAGGCCTATCGCCAGTTGGCTCGAGAAGAGTTGGCGGCAGAGCACCAAGCCCTGGCGGGAACGGTGGACGTCGAGTATCCGGATCCCCTGATGGAGCGCTTGGAAAGCCTGGCCGTCACCTCCGGTGCCTATTTGCGACGGGGAAACCGAGCCCTGGCCAGGCAAGATATCGAGGCGGCCATCGAAGCCTTTCGCCGAGCCGTGGAGATCAACCCCGAGCTGGTGGAAGCGCAGCGCAATTTGGCCTTGGCGTATGTCCAGAAGAAGGAGTTGGACGCCGCCCTCGAAGTCCTGCGCGAGGCGGTGGCACGCCACAGCGACGATCTCTGGCTGCAGTTCGACCTCGGAACCACCTACCTCGCCAAGGGCCTGAACGCCCAAGCCGTCGAGGCCTTCGAAGCGGTGGTGGCGATCGATCCGCAGCTCAGCCAAGCGCACTTCAACCTGGCCAACGCCCTGATCGCCCAGGATCGCTGGGCCGACGCCCAAGGGCATCTCACCCAGGTGCTGACCAAAGAACCCGACCATTCCCGGGCTCGCTATCTACAAGCCATGTCTTTCCACCGGACGGGCGACAGCCCACAGGCGGTCCGTGCCTTGCGCCGGGAGCTGGCAGCAACTCCGGAAAGCGTGCTGATGCGTCAGGGTTTGGCTCAGGTCTTGATAGAGCAGGGCAAGCGGGCCGATGCGCGGCAAGTCTATGCCCAGGGGGTGAAGCTGGAATCCGTGCCCGTCGACGACCGATTGCAGCTGTACTACCAGATGGCGGAGTTGGATTGGAAAGCCGGACGGCGTGCCCAAGCCATCCAGGTGTGGCGCCAGGCGGTGAAGCTGGACCCTGAGTCGTCGGAGGCCAGGACGGCCCTCGGCAACGGCTTGCAGTTGCTCAATCAGTGGCCGGAGGCGCGGCAGCACTTCGCCAAGGCGGTGGTGATCGATCCGCTGAACGCCAAAGCCTGGCGTGCGGAAACCAATTTGTGGATTCTCGACAAGGAATTCGAGACGGCGCGACAGCGCCTGGACGAAGCCTTGGCGGTATTGCCGGATGATCCCACCTTGCTCAATACCGCCGCCCGGCTGATGTCGACCTGCGAGATCGCCAGCGTCCGGGACGGTGAACGGGCCCTGGAGATGGCGCGCAAGGCCTACAACATCGAAAGCTCCCTCGACCACGCCGAGACCATCGGCATGGCCCTGGCCGAAAGCGGAGAGTTCGAGAAGGCCATCCAATGGCAGCGGCGCTTGCTCGCCCAGGTCTCCAATAGCCAAGACCGCAGACTGCTGCGGCGTTTGGCCACCAATCTCCAACTCTACGAAAATCGACGTCCGATCCGAACCGGGTGAGCCAGGGTCCGGTGATCCTGGATGATTCGTCACCCCCGGGTACGGACCGCCTTGCCTTGGTGGCTCGAATCCCCCACCGTGCCGCCACTGACTCATTGATCGATGGGCGATGCCCCTTCAGTCGTCGTAGCGCCCCGCCGTCTTGATGGCCTGCCGCGTTTCCTTGTCCAGCTCCCGTTCCCTGGCCGTCTGTCGCTTGTCGTAGAGCTTCTTGCCCTGTACCAGGGCGATCTCAGTCTTGAGGAGGTTGTTTTTGAGATACATGGAGAGGGGCACGATGGTGTAGCCCTTGGTTTGGCTGCGACCGAAGAAGCGGTTGATCTCACGGCGCTTGAGCAGCAAACGGCGGGGTCGATCGGGTAGGTGGTTCTCGCGGTTGCCGTGGCTGTAGGGGCTGATATGGACGCCGTGAAGAAAGGCCTGGCCGTTGCGAAACTCGACGTACCCTTCCTTCAGCTGGACCTTGCCGGAGCGGGCTGCTTTGACCTCCGTGCCGGTGAGCTCGAGGCCAGCTTCCAGAGTTTCGTGCACATGGTACTCGTGCAATGCCTTCCGATTGCTGGCGATCTGACGCTTGTATGGAGCCTTTTCGACGTTGTTTGGATAGGGTTTCATGGCGTCTTTCAAGATCTGTGGGGTCTAAGGGCTGACCTGGTCATGCCTCGGGTCGAATTGGGACACGCCGAGGCGGGCTTCGGCTATAGTACGTCGCTCGATGCCTGGGGGCGAATCTTTCAACGCCTCGACGGGTCCTCGAATTCCACCTATCGACCACCCCACGATGGCCCGCCACGGCTGGGATAAGATAGCTCGGGATCGCCCACCTTTCAAAGAGTTGCCGCAGACCTGGTTCCAGGAGCCCACTGGTTTCGATGAAACGCCGTATTCTAAGTATCGTCTGTTTGCTGTGGATGGTCGCCGTGGCCGCCCTGGCACCGCCAGGCGAAGCCGCCAGCGAAGCCGATGAAGGCTTGACGGCCCGGGTCTCCGGTCTACGGTTTCGGCTCGACGGCGAGCGTGTGCTCCTGTCGTTCAAGTTGCTCCATGCCTTTGACGACAATTTGCTCAAGCGCATCGACAGCGGAATCCCGACCGGTTTCGATTTCAAGTTCCAGCTGGTGCGGGACCGCAAGACGTGGTTCGACACCGATGTCGACAGCAGTCGCCTGCGGGTCGATGCCATGTACAACGCGGTGACGCGGGAGTACTTGATCAATTTTCGCCAGGATGGTGACTTGATCGAAAGTCGAGTCGTGCGAGAGGCCGACGAGCTGGAAGCAGCGATGACCCAATTCAACGAATTTCTGGTGTTCACCGTCGATAGCAAGCAGGCCAGTCAGCGACTGCGCGTCCGTATGCGCACCGAGCTGGGAACGGAGCAGATCTTTTTCTTCATCCCCAAGAAGGTCACCACCTCATGGGTGGAAACCCGACGTTTCCGGATGCCGTCCGCCGAGGACTGAGGATTGGATCTCCGCGAACAGATCCTGCGCCATCGCAAGGATACTCGCTTCATCGCAGGCGGCATGCTGTTGTTGCTGGCGGTCTGCGGCGCCTTCTACTATCTGCTGCTGCGGGGCAAGGGCCTGCCGGCGGAGATGGCCTCCGACAAGCTGCTGTTGTTTGTGCTCTGGTACATCAACATCATCCTGATCCTGGCCATTGTCCTGATCATCGTTCGCAGCCTATTCCGTCTGCTCATCGAGCGGCACAACCGCATTCTGGGTTCCAAGTTCAAAACCAAGCTGGTGTTGACGGCGATCGCCCTGTCGCTGATTCCGGTGCTCATCCTTTTTCCTTTCGCCACCCAGCTCCTGGTGGGATCCTTCGATCAATGGTTCACCCTACCCATCGGTGAGGTGGTGAGCCAGGCGGCGGACACCGCCCATGCCCTGTCCGATCAGATCGAGAAGTACACCCTGCGGGACGCGCATCGGGTTTTGGACGAAATCGCCGCCTTCAACCTCGATGACCTGGGGCAACGTCCCGCCCTGCACTACCGACTCCAGGAGTTGCGGCAAGAGCTGCAGCTCGATTATCTGGCGGTCTATGACGGCACCGAGTCGATCCACGGCATCGCCGATCCCCGCACCTTCCAGCGGGCTCCCGAGCTCGGCACCCTGGGTCGTTTTCTGCAACAGGCCTTCGAAGAAGGGGAGGCGATCCGGGTCGAGGATTCGTTCGAGATCGAGGGCCGCTTGATCCTCGCCGCCTGTGCCGATCAACGGCAGCCGGAGACGGCGGCAGATGCTCCGGTGGAGCCGGCCGAATACACCGTGGTGGTGGCCGGCACGGTCATTCCGCCGGACATCGCGGCGAAGAGCGAGAGCCTGCTGCTGGCGTATCAGAATTATTTGCAGCTCGAGGTTGGCAAGGACGATCTACGGGCCGTCTACCTGCTCAATCTGCTGATGGTGACCTTGCTCGTGGTGCTGGCGTTTTCGTCCATCGGCCTGCGGCTGGCGCGTCGCATCACCGAGCCCATCCAAGCGCTGGCCGATCACACCCGGCGCATCAGCAGCGGCGATTTGGACCACCAGGTGGAAGTGGCGGTGGATGACGAGCTGGGGGTCTTGGTCAACGCTTTCAACCACATGACCCAAGAGCTGAAGCGCAACCGTGAGTTGGTGGACACCAGCACCTCCGAGTTGCGCAACGCCAACAAGCGCTTGGCCGCCGTGCTGCAAAACGTTGCCGCAGGGGTCATCTCGATCAGCGCCGAAGGCATGATCCTGACCTGTAACGGAGCCGCCCTCGAGATCCTCAACCAGCGACTCGAAGATGTGGTGGGCAACGATCTCTACACCAGTTGGTCCGATCCACAGCGGGGCAAGTTGGTGGTGTTGTTGGAGGAAGATTTCACCATCGGTGGCCAGTTGCGCAGCCAGCTCAACATGACCTTGGGCGGCGTGTGGAAGACCCTGGAGGTGAAGGTCACGACCTTGCCGGGCTCGAAGGATCAAGTGATGGGGGGGAGGGTGGTGGTCTTGGAAGACCTTACGGAGCTCATCTACGCCCAGAAGATGGCCACTTGGAATGAGGTGGCGAGGCGCATCGCCCATGAAATCAAGAATCCCCTGACGCCGATCAAGCTGACCGCCGAGCGCCTGCTCAAGAAGCAACGTCAAGGGGACCCGCACTTGGGAAAGTTCCTCGAAGAGGGCATGGAGGTGGTGATCCGGGAAGTTTCGAGCATGAAGAACATGGTCGACGAATTCTCCCGCTTCGCCCGCATGCCGCGTCCTCGCCCCGAGGAGGTGGACCTCGAGAAATTGGTGCCCGAGCTGTTGGGGCTCTACCAGGGCCTCAAGCCTGGGGTCGAGGTGGTCAGCCGAATCTCTCCACAGGCGAGCCGGGTGATTTTCGATCCCGAGCAACTGCGCAGTGTGCTGATCAATCTGTTCGACAATGCCATCGAGGCTACCGAGCCCCCGGGGTCCGTCACCTTGACGACGGAACGGCAGCACGGCGCCATCCTGCTGCATTTGGCCGACACCGGCCGAGGTGTCACGGTGGAGGACCGGGAGAAGCTGTTCTTGCCCTACTACTCGACGAAGGGGCGTGGCACGGGTCTTGGTTTGTCGATCGTGCACCGTATCGTCAGCGACCACAACGCGCAGATCCATATCGGTGACAATCATCCCCGGGGGGCCGTATTTACCCTCGAGATTCCCCAGCGCTGAGGTGGGATCTCGTCCCCGCCTGGCCTCGGCTCGTGCCGTGGGGATGGCGACGGGATGCATGACGTGATCTGATCGGCTGCATGATAAGTGCGAATCGACATCGACAGGGTGGGGTCGACAAGCTCTGGATTCTCCTTTCGATAGTTGGTTGGGTCTTGCTCGGGGCGTCGTCGCTGGCCGCCGCCAGCGGTGCGACCTCGCGTTTGGAGACCTTCTTCGACCAGTGGCGTCAAGCGGCCGGCCCTTGGATGACCGAGGCCGAGGCGCAGCTCTTCGACCAGCTCGAGGGCGCCGAAGCGCGGGAGCTTTTTCTGCGTCATTTCTGGGCCCAACGGCAGCCCTTGCCGGCGGCGACCGACGGGGCCGCGGCGATGGCTGCGGAGATCGATCCGGCGGAGCGCTTTCAACGCCACTTGGAGGAGGCCCTGGCGCGCTTCGAGGGGCTCGAGGATGCCCGCGCCCGGGCCCTGTTGTTGGCGGGCAAACCCTTGGATGTCACCCACCTGGGGGCCTGCGCCGATGTGCTGCGTCCCCTGGAGGTGTGGACCTATCACGACGCTACCGTCCTCCTGTTCTATCGGCAGGGCTCGGAAGTCCGACAGTGGTCGCCGGCCGAGGGCGCCGGGGCGCTGATGTTCGCCGACAGCAGCCGTTGGTCATCGCAGGAGGTCTTCGACTTCTTCGACGACCGTGGCTGTTGGCGTTCCCGACATGGCGCCGCCATCGACCTACAGGCGGCCCTCGATGGGGCGCTGGCCTTCGACGCGCTGGTCGAGCGGTCGGTGAGCAGGCCGCGGGACGCCTCATGGCCAGAAAAATTCAAAGCCCGCCGGGCCGCCGGTGAGCTCGGTCTACCGGTTCCACATGTCAGCCTCGAGACGCCAGGTCGTTTTCAGCAAAAAACGATCCTGCGAGGTCGCTTTCTGATCCCGCCTTCTCTGGTCGGCCGCAACGCCGAAGGTCATCTCTTCGACCGCCTGATCATCCAAGGGGATATCTGGTTGGGCAAGACCCCCGGTGGACGGTTGGTGGATAGCTTTCGGGTCGTCCACCATGTGGCCGGGAGCCCTTCTGACGAAGCGGCGTTTCCCCTCGTCTTTTACCGTCGTCTGCGGCCGGGCACCTACTATCTCGACGTCCGCTTGCAGGATCGTCGGGGCCTGGCCCTGGCGCGTCGACAGGAAAGTCTGGTGGTGCCGCGCTTGCACACCGAAGCGCAGCCACCGGCCGGCTACGGCAAGGGATTTTCTGGGCTGACCCGCTCCCAGGTGGGTGTGTTGACGACCTTTCCGGGCATCGAGATCCTGCCGCCGACGCAGCAGCTGTTGGTGGGTGAGGTGTGGCTCGAAGCGGTGACCACGGGGGGGCCCATCGACGCGGTGGCCTTCGAGCTCGACGGGCGGGAGGTGGCCCGCGATCCGGACGCGCCGTACGCCGCCCTGGTGGATTTCGGCAGCCAGCCGCGTCGGCGTCATCTGCGGGCCGTGGCCTATGATCCGGCGGCCATGGAGCTGGTGGTGGACGAGCAGGTGCTCGATCTCCCGTCGCGCTTTGCAGTGCATCTCGAGGAGCCCACCGCCCAGCACTATGGCGATCAGGCTCGGGTCCGTCTCGAGTTGCCGGCCGACGTGGACCTCGATCGCCTCGAGATTTTCCTCGGCGATCGCCTCTTGGCCACCCTGCACCAACCGCCCTTCGTCCAGGCCTTGCCGCAGCTCCCCGCCGCGGCGCCCGAGGCGCTCCGTTTCGTGCGGGCGGTGGCCACCTTGGAGAGCGGAGAGCAGGTCGAAGACCTGGTGGTGATCCAGGGTCAAGGGCCCCTCGAGGAAATCGATATTCAGCTGTTGGAGCTCTATGCCACGGTGGTGGATGCGCAAGGGCGCCCGGTGCGCGGCCTCGAACGGCAGGCATTTAGAGTCTTCGATGACGATGTCGAGCAGCAGCTGATACGCTTCGACACGGTGGAGAGCTTGGCCATCAATGTCGCCCTGTTGATGGATATTTCGAGCTCCATGCGACGTCAGCTGGAGCTTGCCAGCCGCAGTGCCCGCCGCTTCTTCGAGACCATATTGACGCCCAAGGATCGGGCCAGCTTGTTGACCTTCAACGATGATATCCAGCAAGTGGTGCCGTTCACCCACGATGTCGATCTTCTGCTCAGGGGGACGACGGGTTTTCGAGCCTGGGGCACCACCCGCCTTCATGACAGCTTGATCTTCACCTTACATTCCTTCGGTGGGCTCGAGGGCAAGCGTGCCCTGGTACTGCTCTCCGACGGCCAAGATGTGGACAGCGACTTTCCCTTTCCGCAGGTCTTGGAAGCGGCCTTGAAATCACGGCTCGCCGTCTATCCCATCGTCCTGGGCCTCGAGGATGCCGAAACCTTGGCCAATCTGCGAACCTTGGCGCAGGAGACCGGTGGGCGCTTCTTCGCCATCGCCAACATCGAGCAACTGGATCGTGTCTACCGGCGCATCGAGGAGGAGCTGCGTTCACAGTACCTGTTGGTCTACAGGTCGCCACCCCGCTCCCAGGGCAGCGGTTTGCGTCGCCTGCGCGTCGATTTGGCCGGGGAAGGGCTGCGGGCGCGGACGTTGACCGCTTACTATCCTTGAGCCTGGGAACCCAGGGCGCTGCTCTGGCTCTGAAACTCGAACTCCACCTGCCCGGCACGGATCACATCGCCGCTGGCCAGTTTTTGAGAGTGCACCGCATGGCCGTTGAGGAAGCTGCCGTTGGTCGACTGCAGATCCAGCAGGTAGTAATCCTGGCCGTCGGGGACGACGCGGAAATGGCTGGCGCTCAAGGCAGGGTCCGGGATGGCCAAGGTATTGTCGTCACGGCTGCGGCCGACGGAGAAGGCCTTGTCGAATCCCAACAGGTAGAGACGGGGTGAGTCGTCGGCCCGGCGGGAGATGAGCACGCCGCGATCGGTGAGGACGCGGGTTTGCTCCAGGCGGTCTTCGAGGGAGGAACCGTAAAACACGGCCGTGTCGACGGTCACCTCCGGGGCATCGGCCATGGAGGCGACGGGAAAGGCCAGGAGCCTGGCCTCGGTTTCGCCGTCGACACGGTTGGCGACGGGGTCGTCCGTCTCTACCAGCTCGGGAATCTCGAAGGCATCCTTCTCCGGCTCGCTGGCCCGGCCTGAGCCGGCAACTCGACGACCGAGCAGAAAGGCTAGCAGCGCCAGGGCAAGTACGGCCACGGCGGCCCACAGCGGGGAGGTGTACCAGGCGCCGCCGACGCTTTGGCTCTCCTCGGGCATCGACGGATTGCCGGTGCCCACGGCTGGGTCGCCGGCGGGAGCGCTGGCTCCGCTGGCGTCCCGCGGCCCCGCTGCAGGGTTGTTGCCGACGGCGCCGGGTGGCGTATCCTGGCCCCTGGTCTGCGCCAGGTCGACCTTCGCGCGCTGGACCGATTCGGCGATTTGCGACGCATCGGTGGTCTCCACCGGCCCCAAGTAGTCGCCGTCGGTGAGCAGGGCGAGGCGCCTTAGGGAGCGCTCTTCTATGGCCCGTCCGCTGCCCAGGGAGAGAATGCGTATTCCCTGGGCCTCGCAGCGGCGGGCGATGTCTTCCACCGTGGTGGCCGAGCTCTCGTCGCGACCGTCGGTGGCCAGCAGGATGACGCCGCCGTCCTCGAGGGCACGGGTGGCGACAAAAAGTGCGTCGTTGAGTAGGGTGAACCGGCCGTTTGGCTCGAGCTGTTGCAGGGCCCGCTGCACTTCCCCAGGGGTCGCTCCCGGCTCGACGATCCAGTTGGGCTGATCATCGAAGGACAGGAGACCGGTGGGCGTCGAGGCGTCGAGGTTCTCTAGGGCCAAACGCAGGCGGTTCACCACCTCGGAGAGTTGGTTTCCGTTCAAGGAGCGGCTGGTATCCACGGCCACCACCACCGGCACCTTGGCCGCTGCCCCATGGGGTGTTTGAGCGAGGGCGGTGGCGGCGATGGCGGGCAGTATGGCGCTGAGGACCGCGGCAACGAGCAGAGGACGCATGGGAGATACCTCGGAAGGCGGACGGGGGTGGGTGGTCCCCAGGGGTTTCGGTCGTCTTGCGGGCGGCTGAGGCGAAACGACGATAAAGCGACCCCTTGATTCTACCGGAGGGTCGGATGGTTGCGTTGGATTTGCGTGATCGGTGGCTACGAGAGGGTGACCAGCCGGCTCCGGGCTCGTTCTTGGAGGATGAGTCGGGAGGTGAGTCGAGTGCTTTTGGGTCGTTGGGCGATGGGTCGAGGATGCTATTTTCCCTGTGACTCCGGCGCCGTGGCCTGCGTAAACTCAAGACATGTTGTCGCAACTACCCACACCTATCGCCCGCCATGCATCCGTGCCCGCGGCGTTAGGCTCGCTGCCACAGAGCCCCACTATGCCTCGCTCGCCAGCCTTGCGGATCGTGGCGCCTGACAAGCGATACGTCCCGGAGTTGCGAAAACATGTACTTTAGAGGACGCTCGAGGTCCGTACGGATGTGGAGAAGACCCATGCGACCCATTTCAACCCTGGTTGTTGGTGTCACCAGCTGTCTATGGCTGATGGCGTCGACGCCTACCCAGAAGTTACCTGCCGATCAGCCCTCGGCCTTGCCGACAACCGGGGTGCCGTCGGCGTCGATTCCCTCCGTCGACACATCCGGTCCTGAGGTGTCAGATCCTGAGAAGGGGCCCGCAGAGCCCGAGACGCCCTGGCAGAAGGTGGGCTTGAACGAACGGCAAGGGGCGGTTCACTTGCTCAACCGCTTGACCTTTGGTCCCCGGCCCGGGGATATCGACCGCCTGCTGGCCATGGGGTTGGACAACTGGATCGAGCGACAATTGCTCGGTGACTCCGCCGGCTCCATCCTCGACGCCGCGGTGGCGAATCTGCCGGTCATGGCCCTCGACGCCGACGGCTTGACCGATCGCTATCCGCACCATGCCTTTGTTGTGTCCGAAGCCATCGCGGCGGGCGTCATGAAACGCAGTGCCTACCAAGGGCACGACGGAGAGGCGGCCCGGCGGCGAGCCGAGGCGAGTCTCGATGCCTTCGCCCGAAGTCGTGGATTCCAGCCACAGGCGGAAGTCCTTTGGCAGTTGCAGTCGCAGAAGCTCTACCACGCCCTGTTGTCGGAAGCCCAGTTGCGGGAGGTATTGACGGATTTTTGGTTCAACCACTTCAATGTGGCGGCACGGGGTGAAGTCCGAGCTCACGTCGTGTCCTACGAGGACGAAGCCATTCGGCCGCACGTTCTCGGCGACTTTGCAACCTTGCTCCGCGAGACGGCCCAGCATCCCGCCATGTTGTTCTATCTGGGCAATGTCCACTCCGTGGCCGACCGCCACCGAGAAACGCCCTTCGATGCGGTGATGGAGGGTTTCGATGCGTTTTCGCCCGGTGCCGAGCCAGGCCTACGGCAGCGTCTGGAGAAAGCGTTGCCCTGGTATCCCCTGGACAAACGGCAGACCTTGGGCAAAGCCCGCGGTCTCAACGAAAACTATGCCCGTGAGCTTATGGAGCTCCACACCCTGGGGGTCGACGGCGGGTATGACCAACGGGACGTCGTCGATGTGGCGCGGGCCTTCAGTGGTTGGACGGTGCTGCCGCAAGGCACGTCTCAACAAGGCCTACGGCAACTGCTGATGTCGGCAACGGAGGATGCGTCGTTGGGATTTGTGGTCGATGGGGAATTCGTTTTTCGAGCTGATTTGCATGACGGCGAAGCCAAGCGGGTGCTGGGGCATTCTCTGGCCCCTGGTCGTGGTCTCGAGGACGGCCTGGAGGTACTGGATCTTGTGGCAAGGCACCCTGCGACGGCGCGACATCTGTGTCGCAAGCTGGTCGTCCGTTTTGTTGGCGATGACCCGTCCGAAGCCTTGGTGCGTCGCCTGGCTGAAACTTTCCTCCACAGTGGCGGCGACCTCCGTCGAGTCATGGAGCAGCTGATCTATTCGCCCGAGTTCTGGCACAGCGCCCCGCAGCCAGCCAAGCTGAAATCGCCCTTTGAGTTGGTGGTTTCAGCGCTGCGGGCCCTCGACGCAACCGTCGAGGAGCCGAAGGTGGTGATGTATTGGGTGCGGCGGGTGGGGCAAGCCGCGTACCTTTACGGAGCGCCCACCGGTTTCCCCGATGATGGGGAGTCTTGGATCAACGGCGGTGCCATGCTGCAACGGGTGAATTTTGCCCTGGCTCTGGCGCGGGACCGCATCGCCGGAGTGCGCTTCGACCGTTTGGCGCTGTTGGCAGGGCTCGAGCCCGCCAGTTTGGAAGATACCGTCGCCACATTGATGCCGGTCATCCTGCCGGAACGCTTGCCCGGCGACGAGCTTGCCGAATTGGCGGGGCTGTCCCAAGCCGTCAAGGAATTTGTCGACCCCCTGGCGGGTGATGTCTCGGCCCGCGCCGCGGCCCTGCGGCGGGCCCGGCTGGAACGCAATACGACCTACGCTTTGGCGGTGCTCTTTGCGTCGCCGGAGTTTCAATTCCGATAGGAGGGTGTGATGTTGAACCGTAGGGTCCTGCTCAAGTCCGGTGCCTTGGCCATGTTGTCCCTGGGGGCCGGGCCGCGCTTCCTGCGCCGCTTGGCCCAGGCGACACCGTTTAGCTCGAGCCCCAAGGTCATTGTGCCGATCTTCCTGCGCGGCGCCATGGACGGCTTGATGGCGGTGCCGCCGCTGGCCGATCCGACCTTGCGACGCTGGCGTCCTCGTTTGGCGATGAAGACGGCCGGCGTCGGTGGCCCCGAGGTTCTCGATCTCGACGGCACCTTTGGCCTGCATCCGGCGTTCGCGCCCTGGGAGGGGTTGTTCCGGGCGGGGCAGCTGGCGGTGGTCCACGGGGTCGGCTCCCCGGACCCGACCCGCTCCCACTTCGATGCGCAGGATTTCATGGAGACGGGCACGCCGGGCAAACGGGGGACATCATCGGGATGGCTCAATCGATTGGCCGCCCAAGGGGGGGCCAATACCTCGCCTTTCCGCGCCCTGGCCCTGTCCAGCGAGCTGCCACGCTCCCTCTATGGTAAACATCCGGCCTTGGCCATCGACGATTTGGAGGACGTGGATCTTTTGCTGCCCAACCACCCAGCCTTGGCGGACATCCTGGAGCCCGCCATCGAGACCCTCTATCGGCAGAGTGACGAAGACCTCCTGCGCCGTCGTTCCCGTTCCATGTTCGATGCCCTGAAGCTGTTGTCGCAGGCGGAGCTAGCAACCTATCGCCGGGAGCACGGCAGTCGCTATCCCGAGACTCGACTGGGTCGAAGCCTGTTGCAGATCGCCTTTTTGATCAAAGCCGGGGTCGGGTTGGAGATCGCCTGTGCCGAGTCGGATGGTTGGGATACCCATGTCGGCCAAGGCAAGGTGAGGGGCACCTTCGCCTCTCGGGCCGATGAGTTGGCGACGGCGGTGCGGGCGTTTTGGGACGATATCGAGGCCCACCATGGCGATGTGGTGGTCTTGACCATGACCGAGTTCGGTCGCACCGTGCAAGAGAACGGGACAGGCGGTACCGACCACGGCCATGGCTCGTGCCTCTTCGTCCTCGGTAATCGAGTCGATGGCGGCAAAGTTCATGGCAAGTTGCCGTCCCTCGAAGAAGAGAATCTCTTCGAAGGCCGCGACTTACCCGTCGATATCGATTTTCGTTCGGTGTTCACCGAAGTCGCGGGCAAGCACTTTGCCGTCGCCGACCCAAAGGCCATTTTTCCCGGATGGGATGGGCCTCAGCTCCCCCTGCTGCGCTAGATAGGATCAACCCAGGTATTGATCTCAGCCTCGGCGTCGAGGTTGGTGTCGACCCACGGGTTGGTATCGACCCACGGATTGGTATCGGTCCATGGGTTGGTATCGGTCCACGGGTTGGTATCGGTCCATGGATTGGTATCGGTCCACGGGTTGGTATCGGTCCATGGGTTGGTATCGGTCCATGGATTGGTATCGGTCCACGGGAAACCACCCTCGGCAAGGTCGCCTTGCCAAGACTTACCGAAGTCCTGCAGGTAGAAAGCGCCTGTGGTGTCGTCCCAGCGGGCCGGCCCGACGAAGTGTTGAGTGCCCGCCAGATCCGCCGCGATACTCAAGCCGGTATTGGCGCAGCCCAGGGTTTCATCGATCACGGCGGCGTACGCATTGACCAGCCCAGCGCCTTGCTGGAAGGGACTGTAGGCCGGGCTACCATCCTCTGCCACCGCCGGTCTGGCAGAGGCCAAGAGGCGGCATTTGACATCATCGGGGGACAACCAGGGCTCCAATTGCAGCATCAATGCGACGATACCGCTGACCACGGCCGACGCCTGGGAGGTGCCGGACATGCTGAAATAGTCCTTGTAGCCGTGTAGCTCCGGATGATCCTTGGCAATGCGATGGTTTTTCTTCATCAAGCCCAACATATGGCCACCGGGGGCGGTGAGATCGGGTTTGACGAAGGCCTCCAGGGTGGGGCCGGCGGAGGAGAAATCTGCCAGGAAGTCGTCGTCGCCATCGGCCGGGGTGTGGTTGTCGGTCATTGCACCGACGGTGATGACATAGGGGACGTTACCGGGCACACCTACCGTCATCGGGTCCGGTCCGAGGTTGCCGGCGGAGGTCACCACCACGATGCCGGCGGCCCAAGCTTCCAACACCGCCTGGTTGATCGGATCATCCCAATAGAAGGATACGGCCGGCGCGTTGAATGACAAGTTGAGCACACGGATGGCGTACTGCTCACGATGCGCGACGATCCAGTCGAGGCCACGGATGACATCGGCGTAGGTCCCCATGCCGGTCTGATCGAAGGCTTTGACGCTGACCAGGCTGGCAAAGGGTGCGATGCTGTTGTAGAGCCAAGGGGAGTCGGTCGGGCTGTCGCTGCTCAAGAGCACGCTGGTGACGTGGGTGCCATGGCCGCTCCTGTCGCGACCGCCCATTTGATCCGTACGGGCATTGTAATTGGCAAGAGCCCGTTTTTGTCCGTAGCGGTTCCTCTTGATGGCAAAGTGATTGTTCCAGGCGCCGGAATCGAGGACGGCGACGGTGACACCCCAGCCGTCGATGCCTTGAAAGTGCAGGAGGTCGGCGTCCACCATCTCAGGGAACACCGAATAGGGGGCGCCTTGATTGCCGCCTTTGTCTGCCGGCGGGACCGCTGCGTCGAGCAAGTCGCCAAGGTAGATTTCTTGACTGGCGCTGGAGCTCTCGACGCTGCCGTTGAGGTAGAGCTTGAGGATATCGGGATGCGTTTGCAGGGCTTCGGATTGCTCAGCATTCAGCTTGGCAGCAACCGAGCGGATGATACCGAGGCGGTGGGTGATGAGACCGCCGACATCTTCGACAGCCGCCACCACGGTAGCAAGATCATGACCTTTGACGATGAAGGATGTGCTCGGTTCGGTCGGCTCTGGAACCCATTGCGAAGGAGGTTGTGAAGCCCAGATGGCAAAAGCGAGCATTGTAAATGTGAAAATTCCGAGGCGAGTCCGTTTTTTCTTTGGTCTCGCACTCAGGGGGTCAGCGGTTCTGCGTTCACTGTTTTTCTTGAGAAAAATTCTATCAAAAGAGGTTTCACCGGAAAAAACCTTGTCAAAGAAACTCATTTGAAACCTCCTGGCGGTTGGCGGGGCATGCTAAACATTCGGTCTTTGATATTTTGAAATATCAAGATTTCTACTGAACAAAATCGACTCGGCCGTGGGGAAACATGATCTTGGGTGCCAGTGGTCCCGTCGCAAAGAGTATCCAAAGCGTTCAACCGAACGGTCGGTATGATACCAGGCCTCGGGACGATGTCAACCTGCAACTCGTTACCACTCGAGTGCCGGGATCCACCTCTGGAAGCCCTGGCTGATCACGGGTGCCACGCGGATGCGAAAGGTCATGACCGCGGAAGACTGCAAGCTTTCTGCCGTCAAGTCAGGAGGGCCACCTGCTCTTCCAGGGCTGCTCTCAGCTCTACGAGCCGGATCGGTTTGGTGAGGCACTCGACCATTCCGGCGGCAAGGCAGAGATCCCGATCACTGAGCCTACCGGTGGCCGTCAAGGCGATGAAGGCTGGAAGGGGACCGTGGAGATCGAGTTGCTGGCTCCGTTGGATGACCTGGAAGCCATCGATGTCCGGCATCTGGAGGTCCATCAATACGATGTCGTAGGTAGTCCTCTGCAAGGCGTCGAGCACTTCCTGTCCACTGTGGGCGATGTCGGCTGGGTAGCCCAAGCGCTCGAGGAAGAGGAGGGCAACGGTACGATTGACACTATTGTCCTCGGCCAGGAGGATGCGGAGGCCGTCCGTATCGGCAAGTGTCTCCGGGGTGAGCGGGCTCGGGCCGTCGGTTTGATGTTCGCTGAAAGGCTCGGCGGCACGGCCCTCGATGGTGTCGCGAAGCCCTTTGAGAAGGCGCCTGGCCCGCAAGGGTTTGTTCAGGATGATGCTGGGGCGAACGGAGTCCTCCAAGGGGATGCGGCGCCCGGGATAGGACAGGACTGCGATGGGTAGGTCCCGGGCTCGGCAAATCTCACAGAGCTCCTGCAGACGGCTCGGGTCCTGGGCCACCTCGAACGCCGTCAGGCCTGAAAAATCGATTACCAGCAAGTGCCATGCACCTCCGGTGCGCAGCAGGGAGACGGCATCTTCCACCGTCTGTGCCCGATCGGTGTCGGTCTGCCATTGCCGGCAGTAACCGTCAACCCAATCGGCGCTGGGAGTGCTGCCGACGATCATCAGTCGTTGCGAGGCCATGACTTGCAGGCTTTCTTCGGGGAAGGCGGGGACCTCGTCAACCTCACGGACGCGGATGGAGAAATGAAACGCTGAGCCTTCACCGGGGGCCGTCTCCACCCGGATGGTGCCCCCCATCAAGCTGCAGAGTCGGCGACAGATGGCCAGCCCGAGGCCAGTGCCACCGAAGCGACGGGTGGTCGAAGCATCGACTTGACTGAAGGGCTCGAAAATTCGCTCCAGCTGATCGTCGGCCATGCCGATACCTGTATCACGCACCACAAAATTGTAGAGAAACTCTTGGCAATCGACGGCCGAGGCGGAGAGCTCGATGGTGACCTGTCCACTTTCGGTGAACTTGATGCCGTTGTTCAGCAGATTGACCAGGATCTGATGGACCCGAGCTCGATCTGAGGTGAGGATTTCCGGCGTACCCTCGGCGATCCAATATCCCAGCTCGAGATCCTTCTTGGCGGCGGACGGTGCCATCAAACCGAGGGCCTCCTCGAGGGTATTGCGGATGTCGAAGGGTTCGTTCTCCAGCTGTAGCTGGCGCGACTCGATCTTCGAAAAGTCGAGGATGTCGTTGATGATGGTGAGGAGGGATTCACCGCTGGTACGAATGGTTTCGAGATACTGCCGCTGCTGCGAGTTGATCGGCGTGTCCTGCAACAGACTGGCCATGCCGATGACGCCGTTCATCGGGGTGCGAATTTCATGGCTCATATTGGCCAGGAACTCGTCCTTGGCGCGGTTGGCGGCCTCCGCCAACTCCTTCGCTTGCCGCAGCTCCTCCTGATGTTTTAGCTTACGACGGATGGCCTGAAAAGCGATCCAGCCGACCGAGATCAGAATCAAGCCATAGAGGGCGAACGCCCAATTGCTACGCCATGGGGGCGGCAATACCTGGATGTCGAGGCGGAGGCCTTGCTCGTTCCAGATGCCTTCGTTGCTGGCGCCCTGGGCCTCGAAGGTATACGAGCCGGCGGGCAGGGCGGTCAAGGTGACGCGATGGAAGTTGCCGAGGTCAATCCATTCATCGCTCAAACCGATCAGGCGATAACGAAAACGATTGCGCTCCGGAGCGGAGAAGTCGAGGGCGGCGAACTCCAAGGAGGCGACATAGTCTCGGTGGTTGAGGACGATCCGTTGGAGATCCGAGAGGGGCTGGTCGATGTCCACGGGGAGGTTCTGTTTGTAGAGCCCGGTCAAGACAACCGGCGGCACATGGGCTCGACTTTCGATTTGGCTGGGATCAAAGGCGTTGAAGCCGTTGTCGCCCCCAAAATAGAGCTGGCCGTCACGGCTGCGGAAATAGGCGCCAAAATTGAACTCGTTGCTCTGCAGCCCGAAGGAGGTGTCGAAAACACGAAAAGTTTCGGCCTCGGGGTTAAAGCGTGCCAAGCCGTTGTTGGTGCTCAACCACAGGTAGCCCTGGGCGTCGGACAGGATTCCTGAGACCACCCGGCTCGGCAGGCCGTGGCGTTCGATGTAGGTGCGGAAAACCGTCTCGCCCGCAGTCTCACCGAGCTCCACCAACTGAACGAGACCTCCACCTTGGGTGCCCAGCCACAAACGATCCGAGCTGTCGATGTGAAGGGCGATGATGGTATTGCTGCTCAGGGAGCCCGGTTGACCTTTCTGCTGGCGGAAGTTGCGCACCTCGCCGCTGTTGCGGTCCAACAGATCTAGGCCGTCGCCGACGGTGCCTATCCACAGGCGTTGGTGGTCGCCGAGGATGGTGAAGAGACGGTTGCTGGTCAGCTTCGGGCCGCTGGTGGACCGACCAAAAGACTGAATATTGCCTCGGCCGTCGATGTGGAACAGACCATCGTTGTAGGTGGTGATCCAGATGTCCCCCTCCGGCGCTTCGAAGAGGTCCGTGATGCCGAGGGCCGGGAAGTCCTCGCCGCTGGGGGTGGCAAAGGGCTCCAGTGTGTTGGCCCCGGGAAAATAGGTGAATAGCCCGTCGGCCAAGGTGCCGACCCAAAGACGATTCTTTCGGTCATGGTGCAAGGTTGTGATGTGGCGCCGATCGGTGGCCCCTGGACGATCCCTGTCTGGATTCGTCAGGCGGCCGGTGCGAGGGTCCAGGACATCGAGGCCATCCTGGGTACCGATCCAAATGGAGCCATCCTCGGCTTCGGAGAAAGCGTAGACGTATTGGTTGCTCAAGTAAGCCTGATCATCGGCTTGGCCGGCGTCCGCTGGGCTGCTCGAATAATGCTGAAAGAGCCAGGTCATCGGATTCCAGGCGTTGAGGCCACCACCCAAGGTGCCGACCCACAGGACGCCGCTACGGTCCTGATGGATGGCCATGATGTGATCGCTCTGGAGGCTGTGAGGGTCTGCGGGCTGGTGAAGATAACGGTGGGAAACCTGCTCCTGGGGCTCGAAAAGCAGGAGACCCCGCTGGGCGCCCAGCCAGATGCGGCCTTCGTCGTCTTCAAAAAGGGCCCGCACACGATCCGGACCGAACGACTTTTGATCTTCAGAAACCGTCTCCAGGTGTTGGATCGTTCCACTTTCCTGATGCCAGAGGTGGAGGCCGCCGTAGGTGCCTATCCAGAGACGTTGCTGACTGTCCTCGAGCAGCGCCTGAACTCGGTTGTCTCTCAGGCCGCTGCTTTTCTGAGGAGTGTCGTCATCTGCGGAGCCAGCGCCGTCGGCGAGCTCTGACAGCGGCTGCTGGAAATGGGTGAGCAAACCGGTTTGGACGTCCAGGCGGTCGAGACCGCCCGTGGTGCCGATCCAGAGATTGCCGAGATGATCGCGGGTCAAGGCGCGAACCTCGTCGGAGATCAAGTCGGTACGAAGATTCGGGCCGCTGTGCAGATGTTCGAAAGTCTCCGTCTGAGGATCGAAGAGATCGAGACCCGCTTTATAGGTGCCCACCCACAGCTTGTTGTCGTCGGCCAAGAGCAGGGTATGAATGTAATCCCCGGCCAGGCTCTTGGGATCGTCGGGATCGTGGGAGTAGCGGACGAAGTCGTCATTCTGCCTACGCCAGCGCGCCAGCCCACCCTTGGTGGCGATCCACAGATCCCCCGACGGATCCTCGACCAAGGCGGAGATCCAATCGTTTGGCAGGCTGTTGGTTGCTTCCAGATCGAGGCGATAGGTCTTGAATTGATAGCCGTCGTAACGGTTGAGCCCGTCTTGCGTGCCGAACCACAGGAACCCGGTGCTGTCTTGAAGGATGCACTGCACCGTATTCTGGGACAGCCCGTCATCGCGGGAAAGATGCTTGAAACGGATCGCCCGGGCTGGCACGGCGGCGCTTGCGACGGCGAGGCTGATCTCCAGCAGCAGCCATAGGCCGCAGCCAAGGAGCCCTCGAATGCGTCTGGACGCGGCGCTCAAAGGGGCATCCAACGTCCCGGTCGACGGCGTGGTGAGTGCGTCGACTGTGCACTGGGCAGAGTCGATGGTGTAGCGCTGCAGGTTGTGACCCTCCGTACGCGATTTTTGCCCGTGGCCCAAGTGACTGTGATCGCCAATCTATGGTCGCCAACGATGTCATCGTCGAGGACTGTGATTTTCGGAATTCTACACGGCTGGCGGCCCGAAGCCGAGTTTCCATCGCACTCCGGGCCCCATGGCGTGCCTTCCGTTCCACGGGTCAGCGTTGGCGTTTCTTCTTGGCCTGCTGCACGCTCTTGTAGAGACGACCCAATTGGCGGTCCTGGCGCCGTCGCTCGGCGATGTTTTTACGTAGCTCCAGGCGCTGTATTTCCTGCTCGAGCCCCTGCCAACTGGCCAGCCGGGCGGCGTCGAGTCGCCCCTCTCGGATGGCTCGGCGGACGCCGCAGCCCGGCTCGTCGAAGTGAGAGCAGTCCCGGAAACGACAATCCCCGGAGAGGGCTTCGATATCGTCGAAGGCCGTGACCAAGGCGTCTTCATCGGCCCATAGCTGAATCTCCCGCACTCCGGGGTTGTCCACCAGCAGCCCGCCGGAGGGCAGTAAGACCAATTGGCGGTGGGTGGTGGTATGGCGACCCCGGTCGTCGCCCTGGCGCACACTGCCGGTAGCCATCACCGGCGCGCCGCACAGGCGGTTGAGCAGGGTCGACTTGCCAGCTCCCGAAGAACCGATCAAAGCGACGGTGCAGCCCGGCTCCAGGAAGCTACGCAGGGCTTCGAGGCCCTCCGCCGCCAGGGCTGAGACGACAAAAACCGGCACCTGCGGGGCCACCTGCTGCGCATCGAGCCGTGCTTCGATGGCGTTTGGCGACAGGTCCGCCTTGCTCAGGATGACCACCGGTTGGGCGCCACTCTCATGGGCCATGACGGTGAATCGCTCCAGTCGTCGGAGGTTGAAGTCACCGTCCAAACCCATGACCAGGAAGACATGGTCCAGGTTGGCGGCCACCACCTGTTGCTGCGTCACTTGACCGGCCACTTTGCGAGACAGGCAAGTTCGGCGGGGCAAGATGCCCTGGAGCGTCACCGTTTCATCGTCGCCGTCGTCCGGTGGAATGAAAAACACCCAGTCGCCGACCGCCGGTAGGGTCTCGCCGCGGCGCATGCGGCCGGACAGCTTGGCCCCGCGCTCACCGTCGGCGGTGAGGACTCGGTACTGTTGACGGGATTCGAATGCGACGCGGGCCGGAGTCAGATTCGGCGGCTCCGAATCCGAGCCGATGCCGCCGGCGTGCAGCTCATTCAGCTGCTTTTGGAATTGATCTTCGAAATAGGCGTTCCAACCGAGCGCCTCGAGGCGATGCTCTTCAGAAGAAGGCGTGGAAATCATGGGTTTGAAACCTCTCTCTATGTACACCTTTTCGGGGATACGGTGGCCTATCGAGAGCACCGAGGCGCCGCGTCCGCAAGGCTTGCGAGCGAGCGCAACACCGCGGACGTGAATGCATCGGCGCTCGAGTACCAGCGTATTCTTGGCAAGGTGTACCAGGGGTGAGTGGCCTGCGCTGCTCAGGCAGGCGGCCGCACACGAACACACCTCCGACGGTCACACCGGGAAGTGCTAACGAAAGCTGTCGTCACAACGGGGTGTTGTTGCAACAGGACGAGAGGAGAGGTTTCATACAATCATAGGTACAAGAAGTCTCGCACAGCCGTTGGCCGGTGGCAAGCTCGACGCTAGTTCCCCGCCGGGTCGTGCACACTGAATAGGCACCATCGCCGCGGTGGGGTTTCGGGCCGTAGGCGGGGGTCGGCATAGAACAAACGCTGCATCTCCGCGTCGCCGTGCACCACGACATAGTCGAAATGGTCGATGTCGGAGCGCCTCAGCTTGCTGGCTCGCCAATCGAGCCCCGGCGTCCAGGGTTGCTGACGCGGTAGATCCTTGTAGACCACCAGGCTGGAGGCTTCGTTGGCAAAGGAGCGGGCCAGCTCACCACCGTGCAGGGCTTGAGACCAGGCATAGAGGTGGTAGTAGGGATAGCCCTGGATGGTGCTGCTGGTGCGTACGAAATCGAGCCCGAGGACGTTCGATCCCTCGTCGATGGCTTCCAGGGAAGCGTGTAAGCCCTCCAGCTCTTGGCCCTCGAAGGTCAGCCAGGCGTCGGTGGTGGCGAGGCTGATCGACGCCAGGAGCAGGAGCGGTAAGGTCAGGCGTAGCGCCTTCGTCAGCGGGGGCGGGGGCACGGCCAAAACCACGAAGAGCAGCCCGATGGGTAACCAGCGGGAAGCGAAGAAAACAGTGTTTTGGTAGACCCCGGGTAAGACCAGGGCGATGGCGATGCCGGCCAGGCCGATGGCCAAGAGACGGGTATCAAATCTGTTTTCGGCCTCGTCTTGTGGGTCGTTCTGAGAGGGGCGATCGAGGTGTTTCAGCCGCCACCACCGGCCGAGGGCACCGAGGAGCAACCAGAGCAGGGCGGCAATGGCCAGCCAGGTTTCCGTCGAGCCCTGTAGGCCGCCGAAGGCGGAGTTGATCCACCAGGCCCCGTGCCAACGTTGCCCGAGGGCCCAGAAGGTCGCGGAATCAAATCCCCGCGTTGCCAGCTGGGGATACCAGAAGGCAGTAGCCACCATCACCGGTGCCAAGGCGGCGCCCTGCAAGAGCCAGCGACGCCGGTCGAAACCGGCCCCCAGGCCGTGGCACAGCAGGTAGACGATGCCGACCAGCAACCACAGGATGTGGGCGGCATAGAGCAGCACGGCAAGGACGGTCCAGGTCAGCCACCGGGCCGGCCACGGCCCCGGTCGTGGGTGGTGGTCCGTCGTCGTGCCGTTCCCCAGGCATAGGATCCAGCCGATGAAAATCGGCAGGCCGACGAGGAAGTTGAGCAATCCCCAGTAGAGGGCATGGTTGAAAAAGAGGATGAAAGCCAGGGCGACGGCGGCGGCGGAGCGTTGTCTGTGCCACGCCAAACCGCTGAGGGCGAGGCACCAGGCGGCCCCGATCAGCCACAGTGCCAGGCGGCCAGCCGCCAACGGTGACGCCACCTTCGAGGCCAGCCACAGGGGTAGGTAGCCGAGTTTGTTGGGCTCCCACCACTGGACGCGATAGGGGCCGTCGGGGTTGTTGAGGGTTTCCTGGAGCAGCCGTATCTGCGACATCTGCTGCGGCAAGTCGGTGACCGGCGGGATGTCGACGGCGAGAAAAGGCACCGCCAAGGCCAGGAGACCGAGGCCGAGGATCCACGTGCGAGGGGCTGAGAAACGATGGGTCACGGGGCGTCCTCGAATAGGAAGATGCAAGAGGCGAGCGGAAAAAAACGAAGGATAGCGTAACAAAAGGCGCCCCCCTTCCGTTGTAGGAGGGAGAGTGCACGCCAGACCCCCGCAGCCTGCGTCGGCCGACGAGTGCTCCCCAACGATGCAAATCCAAGGAGAGAGAGATGAAATTTAAAGCCCTTTTCCTATTGCTGGCCCTGACCCTGACCTTTTCCGGTAGCGCTCTGGCTGACCACTGGATCCACGTCGAGGTGAAGAATCCCAGCGCCGACGAGCATGTCACCGTCAACTTGCCCCTGTCCCTCATGCAAGCCGCCGCCCACTTGATCCCGCAGGAAGTCGACGAGGATGTCCACATCGCCATCGATGACCTCGACATGAGCTGGTCCGAGCTGTTGGCCTTCTGGCAGGAAGTCAAGAATGCCCCTGAAGCCACTTTCGTGACGGTGCAGTCGAAGGACGAGACGGTCAATGTGCGTAAGGAAGGCGACTACGTCTTCGTGCGGACCACTGAGAGCACCGCAGCGGGTACCAAAGTTGATGTGAAGTTTCCCTTGGCGGTGATCGATGCGTTGCTTTCCGGTCCTGAAGGTACGTTGAACTTTCAGGGAGCCCTGCAAGCCCTGGCCGACTTCGGCCCCGGCAACCTGGTGACGGTGCAGGACGGCGACGAGACGGTTCGGGTGTGGATCGACGATCAAAACGAGGTCGAGTGACGGCCTGCCTTGAGACGTGCATCCCTTGAGACGGGCAGTAAATAGCGGCGGCCGAGCACGACTCGCCGTCGCCCTGAGGAGACCGGAGATGAAACCACAGAATACACATCGGCGCCCCTACTTGAGATGGACCGCCATCGCCCTGATCTGTTTGATGAGCCCGTTTTTTGCCTTGGCCGCCGCCGTTGCCGTCACCGGTACGGTGACCGTCGAAGTCGACGAGAAATCCGCCGATGGCACCCATCTCTACATTCCAGTGCCGGCCCTGGTCTTCGACCTGGCGCTTTTGGCGGCGCCGTTGATCATTCCCGATGAGGCCCTGGCCGAAGTGCGACGGGAGATTGCCCCCTACCGCCAAGGTCTGCGACAGATGGCCGACAGCCTGGAGTCCATGCCCTCGGGAGTCCTGGTGGAAGTCCTCTCCGACGGAGAGCAGGTGCGCATCAGCAAGCAAGGGCGCACTTTCCATATCCGGGTACAGAGCGAAGATACGGATGTCTCGATCGCCGTCCCGGCGCGTTTGCTGGGGAGCTCGCTGGATGTGATTTGAGGCTCGTTGGAGCGACGAGACGAAGCTCGTTTCAGTTGGACAAGGTAGGTGTCTCGAGGGGTGGGGTTGTCCCACCCCTTTGAATTTACCGAAGCAAGACGATTCCGCGCTCGCTACAGACGGTGGCGGGCGCTTCGCTATCGAAGGGGAGCCCCGGGCGGGCTCAATCCGCGCCGCCGAGGACGATGACAAATTCCCCCTTGAGACTGGGGCGTTCTTGCAGTTCCCCCATGAGCTCGCTCAAGTGGCCCCGCAAGACTTCCTCATGCAGCTTCGTGAGCTCCCGGCAGACGGCGGCCGGACGATCGCCGAAAATGCCGTGCATGTCGCTCAGGCTGGCGACCAGGCGATGGGGAGATTCGAAAAATATCAGCGTGTGGTCGTAGTCGACGAAGCGGCGCAGGAATCGACGTCGGCGTTTGCTGCTATGGGGTGTGAAGCCGGCAAAGGTGTGCGGATAGGGCGGTAGGGCCGAGACCACCAAGGCAGCGAGAATGGCCGAAGGGCCCGGCAGGGGCTCGATACGGACGCCACGCTCGGCGGCCTCTCTCACCAAGGGAAACCCCGGGTCGCTGATCAAGGGGGTGCCGGCATCGCTCAGCACCGCCACCACCAAGCCGTCCTCCAGCGCCTCCAGCAATTGAGGCAGACGACGCTTTTCGTTGTGATCATGCATCGAGATGAGGCGTTTCTTGAGGCCCAGGTGGGCCAGCAAACGGCCGCTGTGGCGGGTGTCTTCGCAGGCCACCAAGTCGGCCTCCTCCAAGGCGCGCTTGGCTCGAGGCGACATGTCTTCGAGATTGCCGATGGGTGAGCTGACGACGACGACTTTGCCGGACATGTGGTGGCCTTTCGCGATGCAGCAGAAATCGGAGTTTAGAAGGTCGGGATTCTATGGCAAGGCTGTTAGCATCCTCGCTGTGCGAAGGCTACTTCATCCCCTGGTGCTCTGTGGTGTGTTCTGCACTGCCGTCTGCGGACCCTGGGTCCCGTATTCACTGGCCCTGCCGCTCACCGGACAGGATGTCGAGGCACCGCTGCTGCCCGCCAGGTCGGGTGTTGTGCCGGGTGGCATCGAAGTGGATCGCATCGTTGCGGTGGTCGACGAAGATCCGATCTTTGCCTCCGACATCGAGCGCCTGATCGCCCTCGGTTTGGTCGAGGCCGAGGTTGGGGAGACCCCTCTCCAGCTGCGTCGGCGTGTGCTGTCGGCGTTGATCGATCAGCGACTCCACCTCCATGTCGTCGAGCGTTTCGACTTTGGGGCCTCGCCCAGCGCTGCCGTGGAGCGCCAGTTGGTATCCTTGCGGCAGCAGCTCGACGGTCCGGAGACGTTTGCAGACCAGTTGCAGCGGCTGGGGCTCGACGAGGCCTCTTTGCGTTTGCTACTGGCCCGTCAGCTGCGCATTCTCATCTACATCGAAGAACGTTTGGGCCCCAAGGTATTTGTCGATCAGGAGGATGTCGAAGGCTACTACGAGGACACGTTGTTGCCGGCCATGGCGGAGCAAGGGGTGGATCCCGTGCCCTTCGACGAAGTTCGGGACGACATCCGAGCGTTGCTCCGCGAGCAACGTCTCAACAGCGAGATCGAGCGCTGGACGGAAGAGCTTCGTCTGCGGGCTGAAATCATCAATCTCTTCGATCGCTCCGCTCGTCCATTGCCGCCGGTGGTGGACCGCCTGCCAGCGGACCGTAGAGCTCCGAGTAATGCTCGCGGCTGGTGAGCACTTTGATCAGATAGTTGCGAGTCTCGCGGAACGACACTTTGGCGAGGTACTCCACCAACTCGTCGCTCGAGCAATAGCGTCGCCAGAGGGCCGCCTGGGGCTCGCCGGCATTGTAGGCGGCGATGGTTTGCGGCAGGGAGCCGTCGAGCTCGTTCATCAACTGTCTCAGATAAGCGGCACCCAAGGCGATGGCGATCTCGGGATTCTCCAGATCAATGGGCTGGATGGGGCCCAGGTCATAGACTTTAGCGATGCGCTCCGCCGTCGGCAAGACGAACTGGGTCAAACCACGGGCCGCGGCGCCCGAGAAAGCTTGGTGGTCGAATCGGCTCTCTTCGCGGATCAAGCCGGCCAGGAGGTAGGGGTCCACCTGTCGACGCTGGGTCTCTTTCAAGATCAGGTAGGAATAGCGAAACGGAAAGAGCAGGCGTCGGTAGTCGGTGCTCAGCAGTTGAGGCGGCAGACGTTTGGGAATGCGCTTGGCCAGGACTTCCGCCAGGTACAGGGAGCGGCGGGTGGCGCCGGAGCTCGAGAGCATGCGGCTGCCGGTGAACGCCAGGGAGGGTTTGGACACCGGAAAGTGTCGCAGCACCATGGAGGCGGGTTGGTCGAAAATGCCGAGGGCCAGCAACATATCTTCCGGCCGGCTCAAGCTGCTCTGCCAAAGGGGCCACTCGGCGGTCGGTTGCATGGCCAGGGTCATGAATGGAGCCGCTGCGCTATCCTGGAGCAGTAGATTCTCGAGTCGCCGGCGCGCTTGCCAGCTCGCTTCCTGCTGGCCGCGGGACAACAAGAAGGCCGCGTACAGATCCTCGGGGCGGTTCGACCGCTGCCAGCGGACTCGGTATTGCTGAGATGCGGCGAGCAATCGAGGGGTTGCCAGGCGTTGGCGTGAGGCGACGCCGTAAGGATGGTAAGTGTTCTCCACCATGGCGGCGACGTGTTCCAGGACGGCCTGGTTCCAATCCCCCCGCAGCTCGGCCAAACGCCCCCGCCAATAGGCTAGCTCTTGGCTCGATACACGGCCCAAGGCTTGGGCCTCGCGTAGCCAGTCGGCGGCACGCTCACTGCGTCCCTCGACGATATCGGTGCTGACCAGAAACATCAGGGCGCGGGAGGTGGTGTTGGGGCTTGAAAGGCTCTTCAGCTTTTGCAGTTTCTGGAGCCCTGCCTCTTGCTCACCCCGCAGCCAATGCAACCGCATAGCAGCGATCAGGGAGGCATCGGCCCAGCGTCCTCGGTGCTCGGCCTGCAAGGCCCTGTCGAAGCTCTGCAGGGCCTCGGGCCAGGCCCCCCCGAGCTCGAGGCTGCGACCCTTTTGGTAAAAACACTGGGCCTTGCGTCGAGAAGATTTGCTGTTGACGGCGAGGGCCCCGAAGGCGTCGGCAGCCGCCTGATAGTGAGCCAGCCAAAAGTGGCTGCGGGCCAGCGCGTAGCGACACTCGAAGGCTTCTTCTTCGTTGATGGCGTGGGTGCTGGCCAGCTGAACCAAGGTGCGCGCCAGGTGATGCATGGCGAAATCGAACTGGCGATGGCTGTAGAAAGTCATGCCCATCAACCAATGCTGCCGCACAGGCAGCTTGGGCCCCACCAAGGGCACCAGGCCGTGGACGGAATTGAGAGCGATGTCGTCGTCCCGTTTCTCCTCCAGCAGCATGAAGAGGATTTCCCGAGCGGCTTCGCCGTCCCCGGCACGTTGGGCGCAGATGGCTTGGAGACGGGTCAAGCGTCGCCGGTGGGTGGTTCCCCACGACTTGCGGTCTAGATTGCGTAGCAGTCGGCAGTCGCCGCCGGCTTCGATGCTCCGTTCGAGCAGCCGGACGGCGTCATCGACCAGGGGCGATGGCGTTTCGCTGCTGAGCAAGGTGGCCACCAGGCCGGCGGCAACCTGAGGATTGCCGAGGCTTTCCTGTTCCCTGGCCAGCAGGAAGCGGCTGTAGGGAGCCAGGGGCGGCGTGGAGCCCATGGTTTGGGCAAAGGCTTGCACCGCTTCCTTGCGTCGATCCAAGCGCAGCAGGAGGTGACCCCTGAGGTAGTCGAGGCCGAGCTTCTGAGAGCTTTGGGGATCTTGTAGGAGCTCCTGCTCAACCCTCCGTAAGGCGCCTCCGTGATCATCGCTGAGCTGTAAGTCGATCAGGGCGATACGCGGGTCGGCGGCGGCGGACCAGGCCAAGCACGTCGAAACGGCGACAAAACACCCCCGTGCCCATAGGCGAATGGCGGCAGCCGAGGCTTGGGGCCTAGGGGAAAGGGTCAAGGGATCAACCTTACGATGAGTGAATGCGTTCCACACGAGCACCAAGGGATTGCAATTTTGATTCCATCGTTTCATAGCCGCGGTCGAGGTGGTAAATGCGATCGACGATGGTCTCGCCTTCGGCCACTAAACCGGCCAAGACCAAACAAGCCGAGGCTCGAAGGTCTGTCGCCATCACCGTGGCGCCGGAGAGGGGTGTCGCCCCGTGGACCAAAGCATGGGTGCCTTCGATCTGGATGTCGGCGCCCATTCTGACCAGCTCTGGCACGTGTTGAAAGCGATTTTCGAAGACTGTCTCGGCCACCGTAGCCAGTCCGTTGGCCTGGGTCATCAGGGCAGTATATTGGGCTTGCAGATCAGTGGGGAAGCCTGGATGGGGCTCGGTGACGATGCCGCGGGGGCGAAGCTCGCCCTGGCACCGGACACGAATCGAATCATCCCGGCCTTCGACCGTCGCGCCGTTCTCGTCCAGTTTTTCCAGCAAGGGTGCCAAATCGGCGGCATGGCTTCCTTCGACGGTGACGTCGCCGCCGGTCATGGCGCCGGCGATGAGGTAGGTCCCGGTTTCGATGCGGTCGGCGATCACCTTGTGCTCGCAACCCCCGAGAGACTCAACGCCCTCGATGACGAGGGTCGCCTCTCCGGCCCCCTCCACCCTGGCGCCCATGGCGTTGAGCAGGACAGCCAGGTCGACGATTTCCGGCTCACGGGCACAGTTTTCCAGCACCGTCGTACCCTTGGCCAGGCAAGCAGCCATCATGACATTTTCAGTGCCGCCGACGGTCGGCATGGTGAATCGAAAGCGGGCCCCTTGGAGGGATTTGGCAGTGGCTTCCACATAGCCGTGTTGCAGGCGGACATCGGCACCGAGGGCGGCTAGACCGGCGAGGTGTTGGTCGATGGGACGGACGCCTATGGCACAGCCGCCGGGCAAAGAGACTCGAGCGTGACCGCGCCTGGCCAGCAGCGGACCGAGCACCAGGGCGCTGGCGCGCATGGTTTTGACCAACTCGTAAGGTGCTTCATCATCGATGGTCGCGGCCTCGAGGACCGATCCGCAGATGCGTAAGCCGTCGTCGATCGGCGAGCTCTCGAGACCGAGGTGGGCGAGCAATCGAACCATGGTGCGAATATCCTGCACCGCCGGCAGACGGCGCAGAGACACGGGTTCGTCGGTCAGCAGACATGCGGCGAGAATGGGGAGGGCGGCGTTTTTGGCGCCGCTGGCCCGGACGGTACCTTGTAGACGGGTCGGTCCCTGAATACGGAGTTTTTCCATGCCTTTCCTTTCGGCCTGCGCCGGGTCGATCAGTGGCTCGGCGACGCTACGCCCATCGCCTGGGTGCAGACCGTAGCAACAAAATATGGCTGTGGTGTGGCCGACTTTAGGGTGGGCGCGAAAATATCTCCCCCATTCGGGGGCAATTGCATCCCCTCTCGCGGCGTTGCGCTCGCTGCGACGGACCACCGAGCACAATTTCAGGCGGCTGAGGGGGGCGTCATAGCCTGG
The DNA here is from genome assembly GCA_029263315.1 of Acidobacteriota bacterium. Lineage (GTDB taxonomy): Bacteria > Acidobacteriota > Thermoanaerobaculia > Multivoradales > J023 > JAJCXR01. The sequence continues at coordinate 95,470 of JAJCXR010000064.1, forward strand.
TCTGGTCGGCTGCCCGTCTCCCGCAGCGGCAGGAACACATGCAGGGTCGTGCCCTTGCCGGGCTCACTATCGATGCTGAGCTCGCCGCCGTGGCTGACCACGATGCCGTGGGTCACCGCGAGGCCCAAGGTTTGGGAACCCGTGGGATCACTGATGGCGAAGGGGCCGAGCAATCTCTCCCGGGCGTCATCGTCCATTCCGCGGCCGGTATCGGTCACCGTCAGGCGAACGAAAGAGCGCTGCTCTGGGTGGCCCGTGGGGCTGGTGGTCGCTCTCTCCACCGCCTGCAGAGTGACCCCGAGGACGCCACCTTCCGGCATGGCATCGGCGGCGTAGGTGCAGAGGTTCATCAGCACTTGACGCATCTGGCCGGGGTCGGCGTCGATGGGCGGACAGTCGGAAGCGATGCTTCGGCGTACCTCGATGGACGGTGGCAAGGACGGGCGAATCAGCTTCAGGGCTTCCTCCACCGCGTCCTGCAGGCGCACCGGTTGACGCAGCGGCTCGGACTGACGGCTGAAGCTGAGCAGTTGCTCCGCCAGCTCTTTGGAGCGATTGGCGGCGGTCAAGATGTGCTCCAGCCGTTTGTAGATCTTGGTGTCCGCCGAGACCTCCTCCATGGCCAAGCTGGCGAAACCGAGGATGGGGGTCAGCATGTTGTTGAATTCGTTGGCGATGCCCCCTGCCAAGCTGCCGATGATTTCCCATTTTTGGGAGTGGCGCAGTTGGTCCTCGAGTCGTTTCTTGGCATCCTCAGCCCGTTGCCGATCGCTGACGTCACGGGCATTGATCACCCCCTGCAACAGGCCGTTGGGTCGTCGATGGCTGCTGGCGATGGCTTCGAAGACCCGTTCGGTGCCATCCCTGTGGTGGCACCGGAAGCACATCAGCTGGGTCTCGCTGGTCGACTGGAAGGTCAGCCCGATCCGCTCCTCGACGTGCTGCCGATCTTCCCCGTAGACGAGGTCGAAGAAGTTGCTGCCAACCCACTCGCTGGCCAAGAACCCGAGGCAGCTTTCGATGGCCGGGCTGGTATAGCGGATGGAGCCGTCTTGGTCGATGACGGTGATGATGTCGAGGGCATTCTCGATCAGTGAGCGAAAGTGCTCCTCGCTGCGCTGCAGGGCTTCTTCGGCCCGACGCCGCTCGACGATATGCCCCCATTCCCGGAGGGCGCCCTCGACGATCTGCGGCATGTCCGCCAGGGTGTTGGCCGATTTGACGACATAGTGCAGAGCCCCCGCCTTCATCGCTTCGACCGCCACCTTTTCGTTGCCGTGGCTGGTCATGATGATCATCGGAAAGGGGGCGTCCTCGCCGTCACTGGGCAGCAGATCTGTGCCTCGGCCGTCGGGCAACAGAAGATCGATCAGCACTAGATCAGGGGGGGATGCGGCAACCACCGTCCGCGCCTCTTTCAGGCTGCGGGCCACCGTCAAGCTCATCAACCCACCGCGGGGCTCGAAGGCCCTTTGGATCAGCTCGGCATGTGCCTCCTCGTCTTCGACGAGGAGGACGCGGATGAAAGTGCGATTCACAATGGCTCCGATGGTCTCACGATACGGCGCTTCCAGGGGCCCGGGTCTGCGACGGGTCTTGGCTCCAGCTCCAGTCGTGGAACCCGAGACCGTCCACCACCATGGGGTCGATGTCGAAGCTGCGCATCATCAGCTCGGCATGATGCGCGTTGTCCTCGACGAAGAGGATGGTGAGCGGAGATCCATCCATGCGTACCTCAATCCTAAGTGCTCGAATCAGAAACGTTCCCCCAGCCGCCGGCCGGGAAAGTGGTTCCACCCCAGCCAATAATAGCCGAGATCCGTGATCAGCGAGGTAAAGGATACGAAGTCCAGGGGCTTGACGAGGAAACTGTTGGCACGACGGTCATAGGCCCGATCGACATCGGATTCCGCTTTCGAAGTCGACAGGACGACGACGGGCAAGCTGTCGAGGGGCCGATGGATACGGATCTGGCGCAGGACTTCCAGGCCATCGACTTTCGGCAGACGAAGATCGAGGATCACCAGGCGAGGTGATGGGGCGGAAGGGTGCCGTTCTTGACGCAGTAAATAATCCAGGGCCGCTTCGCCGTCGCTCAGGTGGAGGATGCGATTTTTGATCGGGTGATCCTCGAAGCTCCGGACGATGAGCTCCGCGTGGTCGGGATTGTCTTCGACCAAAAGGATCAGAGCAGGCTCCACCTCCGGCCCAGTCCGTTCCTTGGGCTGTGGCGCCTGTTGTTGCGTGCCGAGCTCGTGCATCGTCCCCTTGCTACCCCCTGAATAGGAGCGATTACTCTACTGGGCCCAACCCTTGGATTCAAGGTGCCCCGTGGCTTCGCAGAACCCTACGCACCTCAGCGATGAGCCGTTCCGCTTGGTAGGGCTTCTGAATATAGCCTGACAAATAGGGCAGTTTCTGCCGCACGTCACTCTCCCCGTGGCCGCTGCTGGCGATGACAGGCGTGTCCGTTCGCAGCTTGCGCAACTCGACCAAGGTATCTTCTCCAGACATTTCGGGCATGCTCAGGTCGAGGAGGACGACGGCGATATCGTCGGCTCGGCGGCGAAAACGTTCGAGACCACGGAGCCCGTCTTCAGCTGTCAGGACGAGGAAGCCGGCCCCTTCCAAGGTGATGGTAGTGACGGTACGGATCGTTGCGTCGTCATCGATGACCAATATCGTCGCGGCCCCGGTCGAAGATAGCGCCGAGTCGGCTGGGGTCTTGCGGGAAGCCGCCCTGGGGGTGGGCTCGGCATCGATCGACGCCGGGCCGTCGATGGGGCGGGTCGCCAGCATCGGAGCCGCAGGCTGGGGGGTGCCCGGCCGGGGGGCGCCCGGCTGAGTGGCGCCCGGCCGAGTGGCGCCCGGCTTAGGGGTGCCCGGCTTAGGGGTGCCCGGCCGAGGGGTGCCCGGCCGAGGGGCGCCCGACGATACGGTATCGAACCCACGGGCGCTTGGGGTCCCCGTGATGGCGTCGGAGACCGGGAAGAGAATGCGGAAGGTCGAGCCCTGGTCCGGCTGACTCTCGAGGTAGATGGCTCCCCGGTGACTGCGCACGATGCCGCGGACTGCCGCCATGCCAAGTCCCCGACCGCTCGTCTTGGTGGTGAAGAAGGGATCGAAGATCTTTTCTTGGATTTCAGGCTCCATCCCGCAACCGGTGTCCTGCACTTGCAGATAGATGTGGCTGCCTGGAGCTGCCTCTGCGCTCATCCGCGTCCGCCGCAAGGCAGCTTCGTCGACATCGACCAGGCCGCTCTCGATGCGGATGATGCCCTTCTTGCCGCGTAGGGCGTCGGAGGCGTTGGTGATCAAATTCATCACGATCTGACGGATTTGAGTTGCCGCGGCATCGATGGTGGGCAAGTCCTCTTGCAAGTCCAGTTGGACATGGGCTGTTTTGGCGACGGCGGTTTCGAGCAGTTGCGACATCTCCACCACCAAGTGATTGAGATTGACCGGCTCGACGACAAAGCGCTCCTTACCGGAGTAGGCCAGTAGCTGGTGGCATAGCTCGGAGGCTCGGATGGCGACGGTTTCGATATCTTCCAAGCTGTCCCGCGCCGGTGAGGCGGTTGGAATATCGCCGAGGGCTATTTCAACATGTCCCATGATGGCCATCACCAGATTGTTGAAATCGTGCGCGATGCCACCGGCCAGGACGCCAAGGCTTTCCAATTTCTGAGAATGCTGTAGGCGCAGCTCGATCTGTCGCTTCTCTTCTTCCGCCTGGCGTCGAGCATTGATCAAACGCCATTCGCGCAACGCACGCTCCGCCACCCGCGGCATGTCGGCGAGCACCGCCGCCGACTTGACGACGTAGTCCAGGGCGCCTGCCTTCATCGCTTCGACGGCGATTTCTTCGTTGCCGTGGCTGGTCATCACGACGAGGGGAAAGGCGGACCCGCGTCCCTCCGGTAGGAGCTCGATGCCCCGCCCGTCGGGCAACAAGAGGTCAGCGATGACGATGGCTGGGATCTGGTTCCGCAGAAACGTCCGCGCCGCGTCCAAGCTATCGACAACGACCAAGCGAAAGCGTCCGTCGGTGAGCTCGAAAGCTCGCTCGGCAAGCTCGGCATGGGCCTCGTCGTCTTCGACGAGAAGGATGGTTTGTGGGGCGCTCATCGGGTTGTGATCGGTCTCGCCTCTGCCTGCGGATTGGGCTCAGGGTCCTGGATATCAGAGAGCTTTGGCCTGGAGCTTACGACATCTCCAGCGTCTAGGCCAGATTGCGGCCTCGTTCCGCGGCACAACCCTCCTTGACACCCCGTGGGATGCCCGGCTATTCTTCCCGCGCTCAAATAGCTTTGTACTAAACCAGGTTTCCCAAGCGGGCAGGAGGTTCGTGTCTTGCCGCAGATTTTCCCCAAATGGGCCAACCAAGCCCCCGTTCGCCTATTGGGCGGATTGGCGGTCACGGCGGCCATCGCGTCAGTCGGTATCTGGTATTTCTTCTCACCGGAATATACGGATGTCGGCTATCAGCCGGTGCAGCCCGTCCCCTTCAGTCACCTGCTGCACGCCGGTGAGATGGGTCTCGACTGCCGCTATTGCCATGCCAACGTCGAGCGCTCGGCCGTGGCTTCGGTGCCCCCAACCAAAGTTTGTATGAACTGCCATAGTCTGGTGGCTCGCGACAGACCGAGCCTGGCGGCGATCCGCAGCAGCGTGGCGACAGATCAAGGGGTGCGGTGGGTGCGCGTGCACAAGCTTCCCGAATACGCCTACTTCGATCACAGCATTCATATCGGAGCCGGGGTTGGCTGCTCGAGCTGCCACGGCGATATCCGCAGCATGGAAGTCGTGACCCAAGCCGAGCCCTTGAGCATGGGTTGGTGTTTGGACTGCCATCGGGATCCACAACCCCACCTGCGGCCTCAGGATCAGATCTACAACACGACCTGGAAGCCATCACGGGATCATGCTGCGTTTGCCGCTCAGCTCGTGGAAGAACGCCAAATCCTGCCGCCGGAGGACTGCAGCGCATGCCATCGCTAGAACCGAAGCCAACCCAGGCGTCGGACGACGTCGTTTCCGAAGGGTCGGGCCAAGTCCGGGGCAAGGCGTATTGGCGTAGTCTCGAACGCCTGCTCGATTCACCGGCTGTGCAAGAGGAGCTGCAGCGGGTCGAATCGGCGACGCCTGCGGAGAGCGCAGCGCCAGGGCAAGAATTTCCGGCCGGCGCCTCGCATCCCCCGGAAGGCGTCAGCCGCCGCAGCATGCTGACCTTGATGGGCGCCTCGTTCGCTCTGGCGGGGCTCGAGGGCTGTCGTCGTCCGGTGGAGCACATCGTGCCCTATGTCCAGGCGCCGGAGAACATCATCCCCGGGGTTCCCCGTCACTACGCGACGACGGTGCCCTTCGGCACCAGCGCCTATGGGGTGGTGGTGGAAAGCCATGAAGGTCGGCCCACCAAGATCGAAGGCAACGAGTTGCACCCGTCGTCTCTCGGTGGTGCCAATGCCTGGATGCAGGCGTCGATCCTTGCCCTCTACGATCCCGATCGCTCCTCCGGCGTCAGGCACCGTGGCGCCGCCGCTCCGGTCGCCGCCGATTCCCAGGACTCCCATGCCGCCCCGGCGGACGGGGCTCCGAGTGCCGCGGCGGCGAGCTTGGGGCCGTCCACCTGGCTCGATTTCGAGACCTTCTGGCAGGAGCAGGGCGCCGCTTTGGAGACCGAGGGCGGGGCCGGTCTGGCCATCCTGTGCCCCCCCCACACCTCGCCCACCGAGGCGCGTCTCGGGGAAGCCCTGCGACGGCGCTTCCCGGCCGCCCGCTGGGTGACCTGGGCACCGATTTCCGAAGACAACATCTTCGTCGGCTGTGAGATGGCCACCGGCGTCCGTTGCCGTCCCGTGCACCATCTGAAGGAGGCCCGGGTCGTCCTGTCCCTGGATTCCGATTTCCTCGGGCTGGAGCAGGAAAGCCTCCGCCAGGCCCGGCATTTTGCCCAAGGACGTCAGGTCGATACCACCGGTGGCGAGATGAATCGCCTGTACGCCGTCGAGAGCAGCCTGTCGACGACCGGCGCCATGGCCGATCACCGCCTGCGTTTGAAGAGCCATCAGGTCGGGGCGTTGGCGGCGGCGGTCGCCGAGTTGTTAGGGGTTGCGAGCCCTGATTTTGGTGCCCTTCCCGAAGCCGCCAAGGCCAAGGCGGAGATCATCGCGGCAGACCTGCGGTCGGCCAACGGAGCGGCCCTGGTGGTGGCCGGGCGGCGTCAACCCGCCGCCGTGCACAGCCTGGCGTTGGCGATCAACCAAGCGCTCGGGGCCCTCGGCACCACCGTGACCTTGCATCCCCTCGCCGACAGCGCCTTCAGCGATGCCCAAGGGCTATCGGACCTGGCCGCCTCCATGGCCGCCGGTGAGGTGTCCACCCTGGTGATGCTGGGCGGTAACCCCGCCTATGACGCCCCCGTCGATCTCGCTTTCGCCAGTGCCATGGAGAAGGTCGAGCACAGCGTCCACCTCAGTGACGCGCTCAACGAAACCTCCCAGCTGTCGGCCTGGCATTTGCCCTGTAGCCACTATCTGGAGGCCTGGGGCGACGCCCTGGCCGCCGATGGCACAGCGAGTGTGGTGCAACCCCTCATCGCACCCCTGTGGCAGAGTCGCAGCCAGGTCGAAGTGTTCGCCTTGCTGGCAGGAGTCAGCGGCTCCGGCCACGATCAAGTGAAGGCAACCTGGGCGACGATGCTCGAAGGGGATTTCGACAAGGCGTGGCGCCGGGTGCTCCATGACGGCCTTTACGCCGAGGGCACAGCCGCTGCCTTGGAGGTCGCGGTGCAGCCCCCTGCGACGGCGCCACCGGAGCCGTCCCGCGAAGGGATCGAGCTGACCTTTCATCCTTCGGCCACCGCCTTTGACGGGCGCTTTGCCAACAACGCTTGGCTGCAAGAGCTGCCCGATACGATGACCAAGCTGACCTGGGACAACGCCGTTTTGGTCAGCCCGGCGACGGCCGAAACCTACGCCCTCGAGCGGGACGATCGGGTCAGTCTCGGTTACCGCGACCAGACCATCGAAGCGGCGGTCTTCGTCCTGCCCGGGCAAGCCGACGACTCCATCGCCATCTCCCTGGGCTATGGCCGCCGGGCCGCCGGTCGGGTGGGTGACGGCCTGGGTTTCGATGCCTACGCCTTGCGCCATGGTGACGCCCCGTGGTTTGACTCGGGCCTCAGCTTGACCAAGATCGGCGGCTCCTACGAGCTGGTGCAAACCCAAGAGCATTGGAGTATGGAGGGACGAGATCTGGTCAGGGAGGCAGACCTCGACACCTATCGCCGGGATGACTTCTCCGTGGGCCGTGAGCACACGCCGGAAAACTCGTATCAGCTGTTTCCCGAGCCGGTTTCCTACGACGATGCGCCGCAGTGGGGCATGGTCATCGACCTCAACAGCTGCACCGGTTGCAACGCCTGCATGGTGGCTTGCCAGAGCGAGAACAACGTGCCGGTGGTCGGCAAGGATCAGGTGTCCCGAGGTCGTGAGATGCATTGGCTGCGGGTCGATCGCTACTTTGCTGGCCAGCCGGAAGATCCGGAAGTGGTCTTCCAGCCCATCCCCTGCATGCATTGTGAGAACGCCCCGTGTGAGCAGGTCTGCCCGGTGGCGGCAACGGTGCACGATCGTCACGGCATCAACGCCATGGTCTACAATCGCTGTATCGGCACCCGGTACTGCTCGAACAACTGCCCCTACAAAGTGCGGCGATTCAACTTTTTCAACTACACCAAAGACACCGCCGAGCTCGCCAAAATGGCGATGAATCCCGATGTCACGGTGCGTTCCCGTGGCGTCATGGAGAAGTGCTCCTACTGCCTGCAACGCATCAGCGAGGCGCGCATCGCCGCCAAACGGGAAGGGGAAGCGATTCCCGACGGAGCCATCAAGACCGCTTGCCAGCAGACCTGTCCCACCCAGGCGATCGCTTTCGGTGATATTCGGGACGCCGGCAGTGAGGTGGCTCAATGGAAGGCGCGGGATCGCGATTATGTGCTGCTCGGCGAGCTCAATAATCGGCCCCGTACCTCGTATTTGGCCAAGCTGAGGAATCCCAATCCCCTGTGGAACGGCGACCACCCGGCGGCCCAAGGCGAGGACCCCGGCCACGGTGCTGGCGGCCACGGTGCTGGCGATGACCACGCCGACCCGGAGCACGGATGATGTGCAAAAACGCTACGATGCCGAGTCGTCCCGGGGCCGGCAGAGCGACGCTTTTGGGTCTCGCCCTGCTGGGGCTTCTGATGATCGTCAGTGGCTGCACCCGCGGCAGCACCTCAAAAAGGCCTCCGATTCATCCCAACCCGAATATGGACCAACAGCCGAAGTACCGGGCGCAGGCGGTCAGTGAGTTCTTCTCCGACGGCGGCACGATGCGGCAACCGATCGAAGGCACGGTGGCCCGCGGCGAGCTTTTCGAAGACGTGCTGTTGCATACCGGTCGCGATGAAGCGGGGAACTATGCGACGGCGATTCCCTTCACCGTCGACGCCGCCGTGTTGACCCGCGGCGAGCAGCGCTATGGGATCTATTGCGTCCCTTGCCACAGTGACCTCGGTGACGGCCGTGGAGCGCTTTATCAGAAGTCTCAAGTGCAATCCGCCGATCTGCGGGAAGAGCGCATTCGCAATCAGCCCGATGGCCAGATCTTCGATACCATCACCCATGGTTTGGGTTTGATGTCGGGATACCAGTATCCGATTCCGCCGCGTGATCGCTGGGCGATCATCGCCTACGTGCGGGAGTTGCAGCAAATAAGGAACGACCCTTGAAGAGAAAGCTTCCACCGATTCCAGTGCTGCTCGGCGTTTTGGCCATGATCGCGGTGATCGCGGCGGCCTTTATGTTCAGGTTTGCGTCCTACTTCGACGAGTCCCTGAGCTATAAGTCGCCAACCCGTGTTGTTACCGAGCAGGCGGAGACGCCGCGCCAACAGGCGCTGGCAGAGCAGGTCGAGGCAGAGCGGCAGGCCGCCTTGGAAAGACCCTATGAAGAGGCCGAGTACCGGGCTTTTCCGCGCATCGGAAGCCGGGTCGCCATCTGGGTGGTGGCGCAGTTGCATTTGCTGTTCGCTGCCTTTGTGCTGGCGGTGCCGATTTTTGCCGTGACCATCGAATTCATCGGCTACCGAACCGGCGAAAAACGCTACGACCGACTGGCCTACGAATTCACCAAGCTGTTGTCGGTGTCGTTCTCGTTCACCGCTGCTTTGGGTGCCGGCCTGACGTTCATGCTGATCATTTTCTATCCGAAGTTCACCAACTACCTGATGTCGGTGTTCTCCCCCACCTTCTTGCCTTACGTGCTGCTGTTTTTTGCCGAAGCCGGCTTCATGTACAGCTACTACTACGGCTGGGGCAAGTTCTCGCCCAAGGTGCATCTCTTCCTCGGCGTCATGCTCAACGTCGTTGGCACCTGCATCATGCTCATCGCCAACGCCTGGTTGACCTTCATGTCGACCCCGTCGGGCATTGCCGAGAGTGGCGCCCTGATCAGCACCTGGGATGCGATCAACAACTACACCTGGATGCCCATCAACATCCACCGCGTGATCGCCAACATCGCCTATGGCGGTTCCATCGCCGGTGCCTACGCCGCCTACCAGTTTCTCAAGGCCAAGACCGACGAAGAGCGGGCCCATTTTGATTGGATGGGCTACATGGGCAACTTTGTCGCCATTTGTGGCCTCTTGCCGCTGCCCTTCGCCGGTTATTGGCTGGCCTCCGAGATCTACGCCTTCTCCCAGACCATGGGCTTGACCATGATGGGAGGTGCCTTTTCCTGGCTGTTCATCATCCAAGCCGTCTTGATCGGCAACCTCTTCCTGTTCGCCAATTGGTACCTGTGGTTGGGCATGGGACGCATCAAGGGGGCGGAGCGCTATCGCTCCTTCATCTGGCCGATGTTGGTGGTCATCACCATCTGTTTCGCCGTCTGGGCAACGCCGCGCTCGATCCTCTCGACGACCGAAGAGATTCAAGCCATGGGCGGCTCGTCGCACCCGGTCCTCGGCTATCTCGGTGTCATGTCGGCCAAAAACACGGCGGTCAACATCCTCATCTTGACCACCTTCCTGAGCTTTGTGCTCTACCGGCGCAGCGGCAAGATTCCGACCGTCAGCTGGGCCAAGTTGGGCAATCGCATCCAGTTCTTGATCTTCTTGGCGGCGGCGAGCACGGTCATCGGCTACGGCATCGCAGGCTATTTCGTCGACGCCAAAACCCGTATCGGTTTCTCGGTGCCGCAAGTGGGCTCCGTGCTGTTGGCTTTGGTCCTGGTGACCCTGATCGATAGCTTTCTCTTACGAGGGGCAGCCACCACAGAAACCAATTGGGGCAAGATACGACCGATCTCCCAATACATCCTGATCCTTTTGGCCGTGACCTTCACTTGGATCATGGGCTTGATGGGCTACGTGCGCTCAGGGTTGCGTCAGCATTGGCATGTCTACGGGGTTATCCGTGACACCTCGGTGGATGCCTACACGCCGACCCTGGGATACGCTACCACCGTCGTTTCCGTGACGGTCTTGATCTTCTTTGCCTTGATCGGCTTCATCTTCTTCCTGGCGGGTTTGTCGGGCAAGAAGAGCTTCGTCGCCGAGCCGACGCCTGAACCCAGGGGGGGCGACGGCACCCTCGAGGCCGGCGATTCCCCCTCACCAACCGCGATGCAAGTCTGATGAAGATACCGATTACTCTGCAGCTCGTTGTGCTGACGGTAGCGACGACGGCCTTCTACACCATGGTCGGCCAGTCGGTACCGCAGAAAGAGGTTCATCCGCCGGAGATCATCGAGATCGCCGAGGACATCTCCACCGAGGAGATGGTGGAGATCGGTAGGGAGATCTTCGAGGGTAAAGGCATTTGCGTCACGTGCCACACCATCGGTAAGTCTGGGGCGCTGCGTTTTCCGGATCTCGACGGCATTGGTGCAAGCGCCTCTTCCCGACGGCCAGGCTTGAGCGCGGTCGATTATCTGGCGGAATCCCTCTACGAGCCCAACATTTTCATCGTCGATGGTTACAGCCCCGGCATGCCGGTGATCAACAAACCGCCGATCGGTTTGACCGATCAGGAGATCCTGGCGGTGATCGCCTTTTTGGAGACCTTGGGCGGTGAGGTGACGGTCGACATGACCACCAAGTTCGTCTACACCGGGGGGACCCTCGAAGGCGGCGACGGCGCTGCCGCGGCGGCGGACGATATGGCCCTCGCCAGCGCCGACCTCGGCACCGGCGTGCTCGGTCACGAGGTCCTCGGCGACAGCGTCATCGACCTCTATGGCTGTACGGCTTGCCACGATGCTGACAATCCGCCCACTCCGAGCCCCACCTTGGCGGGTATCGGCTCTCGCCTCGACGAAGACCAGCTGCTCTTGAAGCTCTATCGTCACCCCGGCGACGATGGCCTGGATGACGCGACGTTGTCTGAGCTACAAGAGATTGTTCGCTACCTGTCCAACGAGAGGAGCGCCGGATGAACCTACTGGTGATCTCAGCCATCCTGGCGGCCATGGTCGGCATGCGTTTTCTCAAGCCCAGCATGTTGGCTTGGATTGCCATTTGGTGGCTTGGGATGTTCGCCATTCTGGAGTTTGGGTTTGCCGTCCCGATCCCCGCTTCAGTGATCAAGATCTACATGGGTATCATCACCCTGTCGCTGATCGCCTACGTGCTCACCGATCCGGAGCGAGTTGAGCAGGTCTGGAATCCCATCGTCGCCTTCACCGTCGAGAAGCGGTTCCAACCCCTGCTGGTCGTGGTGGGGCTGCTCATTCCTTGTGTCGTGGCTTGGAGCATCTATGCGGACATGACCAAGTCCAAGCAGGCTCCGTCCTTCGCCCGCACGGTGCATCCGGCGCCGCCGGATCAGATCACCGTGCACGACACGGACTACCCGCTGGGTTTCGCCGACAATCCTTATCGTACTCTGGAGGCCTCCGCGCCAGAAGAGTTTGCCGCTCGAGTGCAGGCCGGGCGCGATGTCTACTACAGCAACTGTCTGTGGTGCCATGGCGATGTCATGGCCGGCGAAGGCATGTTTGCCCACGCCCTCAATCCCATACCCACAAGCTTTGAAGACCCCGGCACCATCGCCATGTTGCGTGAGGCCTTCCTCTTTTGGCGCATCGCCAAGGGGGCCCCGGGCATGCCCGACGAAGGCGGGCCGTGGGAGTCAGCCATGCCCGCCTGGGAGAACTTCTTGAGCGAGGAAGAGATGTGGAACGTTATCCTGTTCCTCTACGACTTCACCGACTACAAACCACGGGCCGTGGAGCTGCACTGATGAGATGGTCGCACAGCAGTCGGGTCCTGGTTTTGGGTATCTTCCTGTGCCTCTTGGCCGGTGCGGTCGCTGCCCAGGACGGTGAGGCGCTCTACGCCAAGTATTGCAGCCAATGCCACGGTGATAGCGGCGATGGCATGGGCGTGGCCGCTCCCTTCCTCAAGCCGGCCCCCCGCGATTTCACCAGCGGCAAGTACAAGATCCGGCGCACCCCGACCGGCTCCATGCCCCTCGACGAAGATCTGGAGCGGGTGATCAAGGTCGGCCTGCCTTACACCGCCATGCCCGGTTTCGAGAAGGTCTTGAGCGACAGCCAGGTGGACAGCCTGGTGGCTCATCTCAAGACGTTTTCCGCCGATTTCGAAGATCCGGAGGCGCTGGGGGAGCCAATCGAGATCCCCTCGCCGCCGCCCTACACACCGGAGTCCGTCGAGCGGGGAGCCCAGCTCTACGTCGAGACCGGTTGTGGCCGTTGCCATGGTGAGATCGGATACGGCGACGGTGGCTCAGCCCCCACCCTGGTCGATGATTGGGGCGTCCACATCAAGGTGGCCGATCTCTCCATGCCGTGGACCTTCCGAGGTGGTGGCACTCGCCAGGACATCTTCCGGACCATGTCCTCTGGTTTCAACGGCACACCGATGCCCGGTTTCCATGGCGCCTTGCCGACGGAAGACATTTGGGGCATCGTCGACTACATCGTTTCCCTGGGCGGCGGCACCGTCGAAGGCGCGCCCGAGGCTCCTTACACCTCGCTTCTCGTCTCCCAAGGGATCGAGGACGAGGTCGATCTCTCCAAGGGCGCCGAGCTTTTTGTCGGAGCACAGGAAGCCGTCTTTCCGCTGGTCGGCCAGATCATTGAACCCGGCCGCAATTTTTTCCCCGCCACCACGTCGGTCAGTGTCAAAGCGGTGCACAATACCGAAGAGATCGCCTTCATGGTCCGCTGGCACGACATGCGGGCCGAAACCATCGGTATCAACGGGCCAGACCTCAGAGCCCCCGAGTGGATGGCGCAGCTCGATGAGATCGATTGGGCCAGCGTGCCCGGCGGCAGACCGGGTATGACCCCCGCCGACGGCGGTGACGAGGGTGGCCTGTGGGGCGACGCGGAAGGCGATGGCGGCGGGGACGATCCTTGGGGCGATGCGGCGGCGGACGATGGCGCCGAAGATCCTTGGGGCGATGCGGCGACGGACGATGGCGCCGAAGATCCGTGGGGCGATGCGGCGACGGACGACGGCGCCGAAGATCCTTGGGGCGATGCGGCGGCGGACGAGGGTAGCGGCGGCGACTTCTGGGGCGATGAAGAGGGGGCCGCCGTGGCTGGCCCCACCTTGGCAAGTGGCCCTGAAACGGAGTTCAACGACGCGATCGCGCTACAATTCCCCCTGTCGATGCCGACGGGAGTACGCAAGCCGTACTTTCTCTTCGGTGATGCGCAGAACGCCGTCGATTTGTGGTTTGTCGATTTGGGCAGTGACGGGATTCAGCGGTACACCGGGCGAGGCAGCGCTGCGATCGCTCCGGCCGAAGGTGGCGATCGGGTCGAAATCATCAAGAGTTACGAGCAAGGGGTCTGGACGGTCATCTACAAGCGCAAGCTGGTGAGCCGCTCGTCCATCTCCTTCTCGGAAGACAGCTTTGTCCCGATCGCTTTCTCTGTCTGGGACGGTTTCAACCGGGAGCGGGGCAACAAGCGTGGGCTGACCCGCTGGTTCAGCCTCTACGTCGAGCCTTTGGAGAAGCCCGACCCCATGGCGCCGATGCTCAAGGCCGGGCTGGGGGTGTTGGGGCTCGAGCTACTGATCGTCTTTTTGATGCGGCGAAGGTTCGGCAATAAAAAGCTAATTGGCTGATTGGAGATATCGATGTACAAGACGATTTACGTCCCGGTCGACAACTCGGACCATTCCAACCGAGCGGTCCAGCATTCCCTGGCGATCGGTAAGGCGTTCGAGTCGAAATTGGTCGGCTGCCACGTCTACGCCGCCAAGATGCACGACTACCGTTTCAAGCAGATGGAGTTCACTCTTCCTGAAGAGTATTTGGAGGAGAACGAGCTGCACCGTCAACGCAAGATCCACGACAGCCTGATCACCATGGGGTTGGAGCTGATCTCCGATTGCTACCTCACCGACATGGACAAGCTGGCGCGGGCGGCGGGTCTCGACTTCGAGCCCAAGATGATGGATGGCAAACATTCCACCGAGCTGATCAAGGACATCGAAGCCTCGGAGTACGATCTGGTGGTGCTCGGCGCCTTGGGAATCGGTCGTACTCGGGATGCTCAGATCGGTTCCGTCTGTCAACGCATCACCCGTGAGGTGGAGCGTGACGTGTGGGTGGTCAAGCACCTGCCGGAGAAGGACGAAGCGGAGCGGGACACCATCCTGGTCGGAGTCGACGGCAGCCCCGAGTCTTTCGGCGCCTTGCAAACCGCCATCGAGCTGGCCAAGAACCTGGGCAAGAAGCTCGAGCTCATCTCGGTCTACGATCCTTACCTGCACTATGCGGTGTTCAAGGGCATCGTCGACGTGTTGACCGACAAGGCGGCCAAGGTCTTCCGCTTCGAAGAGCAGAACCAGCTGCACGAAGAGATCATCGACACCGGCTTGGCGGAGATCTACCAAAGCCATCTCAACGTCGCCGAGTCCATGGCCCGCGAAGCGGGGGTCGAAGCCAACAAAACTCTGCTCGACGGCAAGGCCTTCCAGAAGGTGCTCGATCACGCCCGCAAGATTCAGCCCTACGTGCTCGTCCTCGGCCGCATTGGTGTGCACACCGCCGAGGAGGATGGGGGCATGGGCAGCAATACCGAGAACCTGTTGCGTCTCTGCCCCTGCGACATCCTGCTCACCAATCGTCAGGACACCCCCGAGCTCGATCTGCGGGCTGAGGAGAGCATCCACTGGACCCCCGAATCCGAAGAGCGCATGACCCGCGTGCCTGAGCAAGTGGCCGGCATCGCTCGCACCGCCATCCTGCGCTTAGCCCTGGAAAAGGGCCACAGCGTGGTGACCAGCGATCTGGTCACCGAGGCCATGGAGCGTTTCATGCCCAAGGCCTCGCAGTCGGCAACCCACAAGCTGGCCGAGGCCGTGGCCTTTGAGCGCGCCAAACGTCAGTCGAGTTGGGTGTGCCGTCAATGCAGCGCCGTCGCCCTGGTGCAAGCACCCACCAAGTGCTCGATGTGTGGTGCGAAGGATTTCGAGGTCCTGGCTCCGGAGGTGATCGATCAGATCGCCGCCGCCGAGGGTGGGGCCGAAGAAGAGACCACCTACGACGGCCGCAAGCTGCGCTGGACCAACGAATCGCGCAAGGCCCTGCGTTCCCTCGGCGACAACTACCAAAGGCGCCGCGCCAAGGCCCGCATCGAGAAATCGGCCCGCACCAAACGCCTCGACACCATCACCTTGGAATTCGCCCGGCGCTTTGTCGAAGAAGAAGCGGGTGTGCTCTATCGTCCCGCCGAAGGTGACGAGGGCATGAACGCCGCCGACAAGCGGAAGGCCGAAGCGGTCGCCGAGGCGGAGGCCCAGGAGAGCAGCGAGAACGACGAGCTCAAGATGCTGGCCCGCGACAAGAAGGGCAATCCCCTGCTCTCCCGTTGGGATTGGGAGGAGAAAGCCATCGAGCGCGTCCTGCGGGTGCCGAGCGGCTTCATGCGCGACAGGACCCAAGGTCGCATCGAAGAGCTGGCCGCCGAGCAAGGGGCCGTCTCCATCGATCTGGAGCTGGTGGAAGCCGGCATCAAAGTGGGCATGAGCATGATGGAAGAGATGTTGAAAGCCCAGAGCGTCGTCGCCCCGGGCACCCAGCGTCCCGAGATGGCTGCCCAGGCTGCGTCACCTGCTCCGCAAGCAGCCACCGCTCCCGAAGCAGCCGCCTCTCCCAAAGCAGTCGCCGCCGAAGCCGGGGTCTGCCCCATGGCCGCAGCCCGCGCCAAAGAGGCCGCAGAAGCCGCCGCCGCGGCCGAAGCGGCAGCCCTCGCCGACAAGGCCGACCATGCCAGTAAAAGCGGTGGTTACGTCGCCGGCAACAACGGCGCCGACGCCAGCCAAGCGACCCTCAACGAGATCAGCGTGCTGACCGAGATGCAGAAGCGCCGGGATGAGGTGGCTTCTGAGGGAAGTGTTTGAAATATTTGATCCCGCGGCGCGTCTTTTTTCGCGTTTAATTACGGAGACTTGCCGTGTTTATGGAGGCCTCGGGTAGCTACTAGCATATTGCCTAGTTGGTTTCCAGAAAGCTTGGGGTCATTCGAGAAAGGTCGGAAGATGCTAAACCAGTGGGGAGGCGTCTTCCGTTTGTTTGGCCAAATCTATGGCCTAGAGCTGGAGGTCAGGCCGTGACAAGTGGAATATTCCTCTTGCTCTCGGCGTACCTCTTGAAACTGCGTTCATCAGACGTATCGAGGTTCCGAGGAGAATTTTATGGTTTTGAAGACTTTCCTGCTAGCAACACAACTGACAGTAATCCTGATGGTTGGAACTGCGTATGCTGAGATCCAGTCCGATCCGACCCCGAGGTTTCAGATCAAAGGACACTACGAATTGAGGGATGGCGCGATCATTCAATTCGGTATCCCCGATGGCGAAGTCCTTCCGATCAAGAGCTCAGCGAAAGGCTCTCTAGGATTGGCCGCGGAGGTCCTACGTGGCGACGACCCGAGAGAGGTGCAGTTTACTCTTTACCAGCAGAGTCATCCCGGAGGAGTCGAGTTCGATCCCCCGTTCCTAAGCCGCTCGTTTAAGCTATTTCCAGGCGAAAGCCTCTCACTGCTCAGCTCTCCCGATGTGGCGGCTATTACCCTCGACTTTGTGGACATTGATCCAGCGGGCTTGCCGGTCCGACGGTGTGCTTCCCATCACCGCTGCGAATCGATGGATGGTTCCTTGTCCAGCTTGGATATCGAGAGGTCCAAACTTGCTGACCTCAGACAACCTCGTAAAGACTTGAATCCGACAAGCAGATGTTCTAGCAAGAACAGCTTTGTACAGAATGTTGGTGGCACCTGGTCTGGAGGGAAGTGTAGCGGCGCCCCCCGAGATTGTTGAGGGGCGGCTCGGAATTTTCTCGACTGGAAGTTGGCAGCGAGCTGAGGTTTGCTGCTGAGAGCCGAGAATTCTCATGCAGGCACTTGGGATGCATCGGCAGTCGCCAAGATGAGTGTTGGTACTAACAGAAATGATCATTGAGGTTCGTGTAATGAGTTATTTTGTTCTTGGGTGTGAGGGCCTTTCCTGCGGTGGTGGTCACGGCGAGCGGCGGAAATTTCCATGCGTAGAGCGAGTCTTATTCTTGTGTGTGATTCTTATTAATTCGATGGCTATCTTCGGGGCCCACACAGCTAACGCTGAGACACTGAGTTGTGGAAGAGAGCTATTGGGACCAAGCGAGCTGTTTATAGAACCGGAACTAGGAATATGGATCGAGTCCGGGGAGGGACGGCGAGAGCTAGTCGTCTCGGATGGCGACGCGAGCTTGAGGCGCTTGTCCGATTGGAAGAGTCTAGATCATCAATACCCGGGTCGTGGGTGGCCTGCTGCGTTGAAAGTGGCGAATAGTCACAACACGGCCTACGAGGGCGACACCGCCTATCTCGAATGGAACGCTGTTGTCGTCGAACAGGATGATGGAGGCTACTTCGAGAAGAACCCGGACCGTATCCTCCGTATGAAAGTTGAAGACGGTGTGCCAATTTTTAAAGAGCTCGTCATCGACACAGACACTAACAAATTTGGTGTTGATGAGCGTTTCAAGATCTTGGAGATATACGAGTGGATTCCCGTTGAAGATGGCTTCTTGATGTTCGCCGACTTTTCGGAGGCTTCATTGGAGAGCAGAAGAATTCGGTATAGGTCGGGGTTTGTATTTGTAAAGCCCGACGCCGTTGCGGAAGAGCAGTTCATAGTCGTTCGCGAGATCACGGATTTCAGAGATCCGGCTGTATACCAATACATCCGCACCTCCTCCTATATCGCGGGACCTTTTCCTAGTGAGGACCAAGGCGAGCAGATTGCTGTGATTCTTCTATTGGACAAGCGTCCGAGTCTACTCAAGTTCTCTACTCAAGCTCCCGGTACGCCAGTGCAACTCGTAGAATTTCCTGCCGAGTACCAGGTGCGGCCCGAGCTCAGGGCTCAAATGGGCGTCCCCGTGGGGGGACTCAACGAAGTCAATCAGCTTCGACAATTCGAAACTAGCAAGATGGCCTATAGTATTCACGGTTTTGGGGCAGATGCTTATCTACTGGCCAAAGAATCGATTGTCTATGAAACGGACGATCCAAATGCCGCGGGAATGACAGAGTGGCGTCTTTTCAAGATTGATCCAAGTACTGGGGCTGAGAAAGGGGTCTCGCCAGTACTCTCTACTAGTGCTCGCTTAAGGGCCATACCCGGTTCCACATGGGCATTTCTCGAGATGCTCCCGATCAAGGAAGCTGGAAAGCTGGGTGGAAAAACTATTCCATTCAAGAGAGTACCGTCGGTCCTATATATGCCAAGCCAATGGATCGCCATAGGGTCCGACGCCATCCCTGTAGATCTACGTCGGGGCGATCGGTCTTGCTAACTTCTCGGTGGCGAATAGCGCCTAGCACTGGTTGATGGCAGCAAGACTTCACTTTCCACTTCGAGAAGTAGAGTCGGTTTGTATGTTATCGAGCCTGAGACATGTGATCAAATACGCACTTACTTTTGTTCTCACTGTCGGTTTCTCGGCCCTTGCCAACGCTGATGGGCTGGCGGTCTGCCCAGTGCTCATCGGCGAAGGCAGTGAAGAGTTTATAGCTCAGGTCTATCCGCAGGGGGGCAGCGTCTGGGTTGCAACCAATCAAGATCTTTATAAGATCGAGGGTTTCGATGCTTCAAGAATGGGTGTCGGCGCAGGCGTCGGAGCGATCGGTGGTGCAACTCGTGTCTGGTTCAGCACAGCGACGGGTGCACTCTATCGAGTGGGGGCCGAGGGGACCATCGAAAGCATTGTTCTGACGGAGATGGGTTCGGGGCCAGATAGGTCCTCAGAGCTTGTTCTGCGCCGCATTGAGGCTATTTACGAAAGCAGTGGTGGCACAGCCTGGATAGGCGCCCGGAGCGGCCTTTACCGCGTTGTCGCCCAGAATGAAGGCAATATCGCGGTGGTCCAGGTCATCGTTGGGGAAGAGATTCTATTCATCGGAGAATCACATGACAGCTATTCTTGGCTCTCGACGCACAGCTCCGTTCCAGTTAATTCCGGGGTTTTTGTCGGCACATCCCGAGGGTTGTATTTCATAGAAGAAGGTGGCGAAGTTCATTTTCTTCTCAGCGACCAAGAGCGGATTTCTGTTTTGGAGATCAAAGCCGGCTCCAATGGGCTCTGGCTCCTAGGGTTACGTTCGGCTCGGTACCCAAGTTTGAGGGATTTGTACTTTCTCCAGCGCCCGGCTGCTACGGCATTAAAAGTTGAGGCACAAAGGATCGTAACTCTTGAACAAGACACTCGTGGAGAACTTTGGTTAGGTCTTCCGGGTACAGGCATCAAAAAGATTCCGAAGAACCCGAAGCCGGGCAAGCTGTCTCCGTACGAATTGGAAACGATTTGGGATTACATTGGTATCAATGTGATCGAAAGACTGGGGGAGTCGCTGTATGTCGGTTCCTGGAAGGGGCTGTTCCAGGTATTGGAGAAGCCCGGCCAGAAGGTGACGTTCCGGGAAGCTCCTGAAGGAAATCGCGCGGTGGTCAATGTGTCCGCAATATTTGAGTCCCGAGGGGAAATTTGGTTTGCGTCGCGGCACAGGGTTTGCCGAGTGATCAAAGATGGCTGGATAAACGCAAATGTCATAACAGGTGAAGGCCAAAGGGGACGGCAGTACATCGAGTTGAGCCGACTTCGCTACGATTCAGCCGATACGACCTTGGAGGTCCCAAGCTCGACAAGGTTCAGAGTCGAGATCAGAGAAAGTGAAAGAGAAGAATGGAGAACGAGTCGGATCTTGGGGCCATCGGATCTGGAAAAAACGATTCTGTATCCTGAGGAAGATGCTTTTTATCTGAGGGTATCCGACACTTCTGGAAACAGTAGAGAATTTGGTTTCTTCGATCTGAACAAGGGGATTTCGTTCGTAATGATTGTTGCCATCCTTATCGTGATCACCCTGTTCATAGTCGTACTCTTTCGGAGATATTTGATTTCGTTGTTTCTCGATGTTGAATAATAGAAATGAGCAGATGTCATCCGCAAGTCCAGGATGCGAAGATGGGCCCTTGTCGATCTTACTGAGCATTGCAGTGTTCTCCATCATTCAGGGTTCAAGAAGGTGTCGGAATGCAGCTAGCCCAGGAGAGGCTGGACGGAACGATAATGGCGAACAGGAATCTTTTCCAGAGAGGGCGCTGAGGCGTCGAGGAAGACCGCCGATGGGTGAGCCACGCATATCTAACAAAGACCGAATCGAGATGCTCCAAGACTATTGTAAGCATCTGGCCACGCTTTGCACCGGTGCAATCCTGATCATGGCTACATTCCTTTCGAACTTTCAGGGTCAACCTCTATCGCAGGACCACGGCTCGGCGGCTGTATACTTTTTTATGATGGCCTTGATATCTGCTCTTCTCTCTCAGGGTTTGAGTATCGTGTTCAATCCCAAGGGTCGGTGGGGTACCGTTCTGATTTCCGCGGTCTTTGGGTTTGCCCTCTTGGCGACAATGGTTTTCTTCGGCGGAGTTATGCGGCTTGGCATCTTTACCGCGGACAACATGTCACGGCCTGACCTGACCCGCGTCATCGATTCCAGCTCGGTGGACAACTGATCTCAGATTTGATTTTAGAGTGGAACTCTTGGGGCGCATTTTCGAAATCGTTATACACTCCTCCAATGCCTTCCTACCGCTTCTGCCGCCCGGACGACATCCCCTACCTGGTGCGGGCGATCAACGAATGCTACGTGCCCAACTTCGCCGGTGAGCCGGAGATGACGGTGGAGGCGTTTCGCCAGGAGATGAAGGATATTGATCTCTGGCCCAGCAACTCGATGGTGGCCTCGACGGGCAAGGGGCCGATCGCGGTGATGATCGGCACCAAGCGGGCCCATGAGGTGTTGATTCTGCGTCTGGGGGTGCTGCCGGAGCATCGACGGGAGGGTCATGGCAGCCACATGTTGACGTCCCTGAGTCAGAAGCTGGCGGTGTTGGGGCCGGAACGGTTGGTGGTCGAGGCGCCCCGTCGCCTGGAGCTTGACTCTTTTTTGCGGGCTGCCAACTACAGGTTCGAGACGACGTTGCTGGACTATCATCGGCCGGCCGGTGAGGTGGAACCGGTGCCGGACGGTTGGACGCTGCCGATCAGTGTCGACGAGTTGGTGGCGGAGGGGCTGTTGCAGCGTCGCGACGGCCGCGCCTGGTGTCGATCCCATGAGACGTTGTTGGCGCGCAAGGACGAGTTGCAGGGCCTCGCCATCGCCTCGCCGGAGCGGCTGGAGGCGTTTTTGATCTTCGACCCTTCGCCGACGGCTCGCGGCGGGCTTGCGGTTTTGGCCCTCGAGTGTGTCGACCGGGCGCGGCAGGAGGTGTTTCTGGGGGTGCTGCTGCGGGCCCTGGCGACCCGTAGCGGTGGCGCCTTGGAGTTACCGCGGCTCAGCGACGACGAAGTGCCGAGGTCGGTGCTGGAAGCGGCGGGTTTTCTCGAGGGCGAATCCTATGATCGCTACGGCGCCACGGCGACCCCGGCGTGATCCGCGATAGGCTCAGCGCCCAATGAGCGCTTTTCCATGAAGACATACCACGACATCCAAGGCGATGGCGGCTCCGACGTCATCGGCCAAGTGAAAGCCCGCCAACAAGCCATCGATACGGCATTGGCCGGGGTGCGCCACGTGTTGGCCGTCGGCTCGGGCAAGGGCGGGGTGGGCAAGAGCACAGTAACCAGTGGGCTGGCGCGATCGTTTCAACGGCGTGGCTGGCGGGTGGCGGTGCTGGACGGTGATCTCAACGGACCGTGCCAGGCACGGCTCTTGGGGGTTGAAGGACAGCCCTGGGTACCCGGAGAGGGTGGGCTCTCGATGCCGCGCAGCGCTGAAGGAATCGGAGTCGTCTCCTTCGGCAGCCTGCTGCCGGAAGCGCAACCCCTCGACTTCGACAGTGTTTCGAAAGGGGAAGAGCATACCTGGCGGGCGACCCGTGAATTCGCCATGTTGGCGCAGCTTCTGGGCAGCATGCGCTGGGGCGAGCTCGACCTGTTGCTTTTCGATTTACCACCGGGCAGCGAGCGCACCGTCCAGTTTGCGGATTTTTTGGGGGCCCGGGCTTCGTTTGTCTTGGTGACCATCCCATCGGATCTGTCCCGGGGCGTCGTCGCCCGCTCCATCTCGGCTCTGCGGGCCAGCGGCGGGCGCCTTCTGGGTTACGTCGAGAACATGGCAGGTTATTATTGCCATGGTTGTGGCCAAGTGAAACCGCTGTTCCCCTCCGCCGGCCCGCCCCTCAAAACCGACAAGCTGGGTGAGATTCCCTTCGACCCGGAATGGGCCAGCACCGACGATGGCGTCTCACCTGGTCTCGAAGCGACCGCCCAACAAATCCACGATCTCCTGGAGGCTTCGTCATGAAATTTCTCTGTATCAGCTGCGATGAGGCGATGAAGATGCAGCGGGCCGCTCCCCCCGACGGCGGCGGTTCCATCTCGGCCGTCTTTGCTTGCCCGTCCTGTGATCATCGCATCGCCATGCTGACCAACGCGGCGGAAACGCAGTTGGTGCAGTCATTGGGGGTGAAGATCGGCCCTGGGGAAGTGGCGGCCGGAGCGCCGTCAGAAGCTTCGGGGTGTCCGTTCTCAGGCATGTTGAGTGAGATGGAAGCGACACCCAGCGATGGCGTCCAGTGGACGGCCACGGCCCTCGAACGTCTTGACAACATCCCCGAATTCGTGCGGCCGATGGCCAAGCAGGGTATCGAGCACTATGCCAAGACCAACGGCCACCTGACCATTGACGATGAGGTCATGGAGGAAGCCCGCGGCCGTTTTGGTATGTGATTTTGCCTTTGATTCGGCGCTCGCTGAAGATTTGGACGGACTGAGGCGTAACCTTTCCGCGTCTACATCATGATCTCGTTTGGGTCGTCACTGAACAAAAGTCGGCCCGAGGTGATCGATATGAGTAGTGGATAACGCCTTTTAAGTTAGGGGCAGCCAGAATCTCTCTGGTCATCCCGTCTATCCGAATCAGGGAGCATACTATGTCGAGAGCTTTGGGCCGAGTACTCCAGTCGAAGGACTGGGGCATCGCAGTGATCATCGTTTTGGCAGCCGCCACCATCATCATTTCAGTCGCTGACATCACCGCCGAGCCAGGACAAGGGGCCCTGTTGGCTGTCTCTCCCCAGGAGGACAACCTGCTGCAGATCACCTATCCACGGGGGCGGGCCTTGCCTCTTTTTCCGCTGGGTTTTCCGGCTGCGGCAGCGGCCGTTGACGTCAATACCCAGGATGCCACCACCGATGTGGCCTTTCTAGGCCGCGGCATGTCGGGCTCGACGATCCATCGGGCGGACCTACAGAGCTTCGTCGTCTCGTTGGTGGGCGACACCGGTTTGGGGTCCACTTCGGTGCATGGGATGGATTACATGTCCCTGGATGCCACCACCGACGCCTATTCGTTTCCCGCTACCGATTCTGCCGGTCAACCGCAGGCCGGTATTCTCTACGCCGCCCTCAATCTGCAGGGGGATGCCGCCAGCGGCGGCGACTACTTGGCGATCATCGACCGCGTCAGCGGCGCGGCGACCGCCGTCGGTCCCTTTGGCCTCGACGGAGTGGAGGCTCTGGCTTTTGCTGCGGACGGTACGCTGTGGGCCGGTGTCGGCGCCCACAGTGCCTCCACCCCGGGCCTCTACACGGTGGACACTGAGCACGGCTGGGCGACGTTTTATGCCACCCTGGACAATGCCGGCTCGAACGGTCCGCCGGGATCCCCGTCCGGTGGTTTGACGGCTCTGACCTTCGGTTGTGATGGAACCCTGTGGGGCGGTTCTGGAGAAGCCGTGCGCCAGGCGAGCCTGGGCGATGATCCCGCGTCGGGGATCATCGGTTCGGGGGTCGGAGGGTTGAATGAAGGGATCGGCCGCGGCAACAACCTGTCCGCTGGGCGGCAGCGGGATGATCCTCGGGACCTCGGCGACCCGGAGGCCAACGATGGCGGCCGTTTGCTGTCCATCGACGCCGGCACGGGTTACTTCAACTACGCTCCCAGACAGACGGTGCGTCGTGGCGGTCTCGGTGGGCTGGCCTTCGATCGACCCTGTTTGACGCTTTTTGCGCCGGTCCCCGGTTTGGCCGACTCGGTCAATGAGTTGCTCAGCGTCGGCGGCTCTCCGGGTGGCCCGCAGCAAATCTTTGTTGGCTTTTCGGCCGGAGCTAGCGGCGTGTTTGTACCCGGTTGCGGCAACCTGACGCTCGACATTCAGGACGCTTCCCTCCGCGGTAGGGCCGTGGCCGATGGCTCGGGCGAGGCTACTTTTGACATGTTCTTGCCCCGCGGCTTCGGCGGTCGCAAGCTGTTCTTCCAGGTCGTCGATCGCGATACCTGTGAGCTCAGCAATCTGGGGGCTCTTACGCTGCCTTGAGCCGATCTCCTCGGCAGCCGTTGCTGGGGCTGGTATCGCTACTGGTGGCGGTACCAGCCTTTGCCGTGATCTGGCATCGTGAAGGCGGAGACATCCTCTTTGTCCTCTACCGCCAGCCAAAACTGGCCGCGGTGGCGATGCTGGGTTGGCTCTTCCTCGCCTCCTTTTTTTGGTACTTCGTATGGCTCCGTCGTCCCTTGGGCGGGGCGGGGCCACCCCTCGATCTGTCCGATGTACGTCGGCTGGCGACCAGGCCCGCCGCCCTTTGGCTGCTAGCCTTCGTGGGGTATATGGCGTTGACGGGGTGGTGGGTCCGGGTGGGAGCCAACTATCGTTATGAGCTCCGGCAGTGGGTCTTGCTACTGCTGCTCGTCGCCTGTCTCAGCCTGTGGCTCGATCGCCATCGGCCGGCCCGGCGGGCCGTCCGGCTGAGCCTGCTGCTCAGCCTGGCCTTGGTCAGCCTGGTCGGACTGGTGCAACTGGTGGCTCCGTTGCCTTGGTTGAGCCCGATCAATCCTCAGATCGGGGCCGTCAACCCGTCGTTCATGGGCTACAAGAACCCGATGGCCCTGGCCCTCTTGGGTCAGATCTTCCTGGTGGTGCGGCAAGCTCAGACGGGGCCCCGACGTCCTTTTTGGGTGGCTGTGTTGATCATGGAGCTGGTCTATCTGGCGACGTTGGGGAGTCGTACCAGCTACTTTGCATTGACCGTCGCGACCGCCTACTGGCTAGCCCTTCTATGTTGGCAGACGCTACGGGGGAGACGCCGCGTCGGGGCTGTCTCGCTAGCTTGGGCGATGGCGGCGATCGGCGCCTTCGTCGTGGTGCTGGCCTGGCACCCGGTGGCACGGCAGAAGGCAACCTCGGTGCTGTCCTATGTCGCGGCGCCAAGCCGCTACTTGGAGAGCGATCGTGGGATCTACCTACGAAATACGCTCAACATGGTGGCCCACCATCCGTGGGGTGTAGGGCTCGGGGATTGGCAAACCCACTATCCGATCTACCGTCTGCATGGGCGCGATGTGGCGTTCGACGAGCGCTTCCAAGTGCGTCGGGCCCACTCGGACCCGGTGCAGTTCTTGGGGGAAGGCGGCTGGCCTGGGGCTCTGCTTTGGGTAGGTTTCGCCGTCTCGCTGCTGCTGGCGGCCCATCGTGCAGCACGCCGTGGAGGTCCCGGTGAGGCCTGCTTTGCGGCCCAATGGTTGGCGTTGTTCGTCGCCATGGGTAGTGACTACTTGCTAGAATTGCCCTACAACAAGTTTCAGTTCTTTGTGCTGCTGGCCCTATTTTGGGGCCAGGGAAAGACGCCTTCATCGCCGCTGCCACCGCTGCCGTCGCTGCCGCCGTCGACCTCACGGCTCGACCCAGCCGCTTCATCGGCGTCCCAGGGCGGGGCCCGTTGGCTCCGGGGGGGCCTGCTGGTGGCCATGGTCCTGGCCATGGTGTTCAGCCTTCACCACTATAGCCAGTTACTACGCCGTACTTTTGGCGCCGCCGCCATCGGCCAAGCCTATGGACGCTGGGCGGCGGGCGATGCCAGCGCCTGGCCGGAGGTGTTGGGTCAGCTGAAGCGCCATGGGCGCGCCGTGGTCCTCGGGGCCGGTGAAACCAAGACGTTGCATAAGGACTACCTGCAGCTGGCCCACCTGGCGCAGCTGACGGACCGGCCACAGGCGATGACCTATGCCCGGTTGTCGTTGCAGCACCATCCGTACTATGCACCGGCCTTTCGCCTGATGGCGGATCTGGTTGTAGATCCCCAAGAGGCTAGCCGGTGGCAGCAGGGTCATGACTTTCTCATGTTGCGAGCGACGGTGGGTTGGCGCGGGGAGTATCCGCCGCTAGTCCCCGAATAGCTTTGTTCTGTGGCTATCGACCCGCCTCACCATCTTCCCGATCTGGGGCCCTCGAGACGGCGAGTCAGCCGCCATAGGCGAGGCCTAGGAGCCACTCCTGAGCCACTCCTGAGCCACTCCTGAGCCAACTGCTGAGCTACCCTGTGGGGTGGTTCGTAGGCGGGGCTCTTGCCACTTTTCCTGAGCCAATGGTATTCTCTGCGCCTAGTCATGGAAACTCACTGGGAGAAGACCGACAACGCATTGGGCGTTTTACTCTCTCTTGGATCAGACCTTCGTCAATCACGCAATAGGGGGACGAATTTCATGCGTCGTGCATTCGTTTTGGTATTTTTGTGTACTCTCGTCTTGGCATCGGCGGCAGTCGCCGGCTCCATCACCGGCAAGATCGTCTACGACGACAAGGTTCCGACCTTACGGCCTCTCGATATGAACGCCGATCCGTCTTGCGCCAAGAAGCATGACGGGCGGGTCACCAATCCGATGCTGACCTTGGGGCCCAACATGGAGATGGCGAACATCTTCGTCCAGGTCAAGAATCCTCCCGCCGGCAATCACACCGCCCCCAAGGAGGCGGTGGAGATCGATCAGAACGGTTGTCTCTATCACCCCAGGGTCATCGGTGCGATGGTGGGTCAGCCGGTCAACTTCAAGAACTCCGACGGCATCCTGCACAATGTGCACGGTTTGCCCAAGGAGAATCGCGAGTTCAACATCGGCATGCCGCCGACCTTGAAAGAAAAAGAGCAGGTCTTCAACAAACCAGAGCCCGTCTTCCCGGTGAAATGTGATGTGCATCCTTGGATGCAAGCCTATGTCGCCGTGATGACCCACCCCTATTTCGATGTGACCGGGGAGGATGGCACCTTCTCCATCGAGGGCCTTGCCGCCGGCACGTACGAAGTCGAAGCCTGGCACGAGCGCCTCGGCACCCAAACGATGAGCGTCACCGTGACCGACGGTGCCGCGACCGCCGATTTTGCCTTCAAGGTGCCAAAAAAGAAATGACCCCAATGACGCCGCCGAGCTAGCTCGGCGGCGTTTCCATGTCAGGCTGATCAACCATCTGTCGTCGGCGCACACCGGCGACCAGACGGTCCGCTTCGGAGCTGCGCCTTCCAACCGCCACGGGGAATCGACGGACTATGAGTGACACAGGGCACGACCACCACGAAGAGCTGGGTTTTTGGCGGAAGTACGTTTTCTCGGTAGACCACAAGGTCATCGGAATCCAGTACTCCGTCACCGGTTTATTGTTTTTGTTGTTCGGCTTCAGCCTCATGATGCTGATGCGTTGGCAACTCGCCTACCCCGGACAGCCGCTGCCGATTCTGGGCGGGTTGTTCGGTCCGACGCGGATGCCCGGCGGCATCATGACCCCAGACTTCTACAACCAGCTGGGCGCCATGCACGGCACCATCATGGTGTTCTTGGGGGTCGTTCCCCTGGCCGTGGGTGGTTTTGGCAACTTTGTTGTGCCACTGCAGATCGGCGCACCGGATATGGCCTTTCCGCGCATGAACATGATGAGCTATTGGCTCTACTTCGTGGGTGGTGTGGTCATGTTCGGCAGCTTCTTCCTGCCGGAAGGCCCGGCCCAATCCGGCTGGACCTCCTACCCGCCCCTCTCCAACCTGGCCTCCGAGGGCCAGACCTGGTGGCTGGTGGGCATGCTCTTCCTGATCTTTTCGTCACTTTTGGGTGCGGTGAACTTCATCACCACCATCATCCAGCTGCGGGCCGACGGCCTGACGTTCTTCAGGATGCCCTTTTTCGTCTGGGCCCAGTTCGTCACCTCGTTCCTGTTGTTGCTGGCCTTTCCTCCGTTGCAGGCGGCCGGCACCTTTCAGCTCATGGATCGCTTGGCCGGGACCAGCTTCTTCATGCCCGAGGGCTTGGTGGTCAGCGGTCAAGTGCAGGAGCTGGCAGGCGGTGGTAGCCCCATACTCTGGCAGCACCTGTTTTGGTTCTTGGCGCACCCCGAGGTCTACGTCCTGGTGCTACCGGCCATGGGCATCGTCGCCGAGGTGATCGCCAACAATACCCGCAAGCCGCTCTGGGGCTATAAGTCGATGGTCTACGCCACGGTCTTCCTGGGTTTCATGTCCTTCATCGTCTGGGCCCACCACATGTACCTCACCGGCATGGGTACGGCGATGTCGTCCTTCTTCCAAACCACCACGATGATCATTTCGATCCCCTCGGTGGTTATCCTGACGGCGTTGATCCTCTCCCTCTGGGGGGGCTCGATCCGCTTCACCACACCGATGCTCTTCGCCTTGGCCTTCCTGCCGATGTTCGGCATCGGAGGTCTGACGGGGCTGCCCCTCGGCCTGTCGGCGCCGGATATCCATCTGCACGATACCTACTACGTGATCGGGCATTTCCACTACGTGGTGGCACCGGGCACGATCTTCGCTCTCTTTGCGGGGATCTATTATTGGTATCCCAAGGCTACGGGACGGCAGATGAGCAGCTTCCTCGGTAAGCTGCACTTCTGGCCGAGCTTCATCTTCATCAATGGCATTTTTGCGCCGATGTTGATCCAGGGCATGGCGGGCATGCAGCGTCGGCTCTACGATGGCGGCATGATCTATGGTCATTCCCAGGACGTATTGCACTGGCACAAGGTGATTTCGTTTTGCGCCTGGGGTCTATTTTTGGCGCAGATCCCCTTCATCATCAACTTCTTCGGCAGCCTGCGAAAGCCGAAGGAGGCCGGCAATAATCCGTGGCAGGCCACGACCCTCGAGTGGGCGGCTCCGTCACCGCCGCCCCATGGCAACTTCGCCACCGAGCCCGTGGTCTACCGTGATCCCTACGAGTACAGCCACCCCGATCATGGGGAAGACTACCTACCCCAATTTCAACCCGATGCGGTCGCCGCAAAGTCGGCCTGATCTCGAGAGAGGAGAGACGTCATGTCTTCGGTGATCCCGTATACGGTGGAAAAGAGGCCCGACACCGGCCTCAACAACGTCAAGATCGGCATCTGGCTGTTCCTGGCCTCGGAGGTGATGCTCTTCGGAGCTCTCTTCGGCGGTTATATCCTGCTGCGTGTGGGCAGCACGGAGTGGCCCCACGGCAGTGACTTCGGCTTGAGTGTGCCGTTGGCCTTTGTCAATACTCTGGTGCTCATCAGCTCGAGTGTGACCATGGTGATGGCCTGGGCATCGTTGATGCGCAAGGACACCCGCAAGTACAAGATCTACATGTTCCTCACGGTGCTCGGCGGTGTGGGATTCATGGTCATCAAGTCGATCGAGTACTCGGCCAAGTTCAGCCATCACTACTATCCTGAGACCCACAACTTTCTGGCCCTCTACTTCACCTTGACGGGTCTGCACGCTTTGCATGTGGTGGCCGGCATGGTGGTCAATGCCTACCTTCTTTGGCCGGGCTTCAAGATGTGGGAAACCAATCCGCAGCAGTTTACCAACCGCGTCGAGAGTGCGGGCCTGTTCTGGCATTTCGTCGACTTGGTTTGGATCTTCCTGTTTCCGGTGCTCTACCTGCTCTAAAGGGGATCTGAGATGAGTCACGAAGACATCGATCATCACGTCCGCATTTACATGCGGGTCTTTGCCGCCCTGGTGGTCTTGACCATCGTCACGGTGGGCGTGTCCTACCTGCATTTGGCCCCGGGGCCGGCCCTGGCTCTGGGTTTGACAATCGCCTTGATCAAAGGTTCGTTGGTGGCTTGCTACTTCATGCATTTGATCTCTGAGAAGAAGATGTTGCTCTGGGTCATGGCGATCTCCCTCGTCTTCTTCTTCTTCGAGCTGTTGATCCCGATGGTCACCGAAGGCAACAACCTGCACATGGGGGCGTGACGTGTCGCTCAAGGCATTTCACATCCTCTTCATCACCGTCTGCACGGTTTTTGTGGCGGGTTTTGGCATTTGGGCCTGGACCCAGCACGGTTTGCAGGCGGAGGGTCCGCATCTCTTCTTGGCCCTTTGTGGTTTCGGCCTGGCGGTGGCGCTTCCGATCTACGGCATATGGTTCCTGAAGAAGATGAAGGCGGTGAGTTTCCTATGAGCTGGTTGAAGGCGATTTGCAAGTCGGGGGTCTCGTTGGCCCTCTTGGCCTTGACGCCTTCGAGCTATGCCTGCGCGGTGTGTTTCGGCAACTCCGATGCACCCATCGTCAAGGGCGTCGAGGTATCCGTTCTGTTTATGGTCGGCGTGACCTATTTCCTGATCGTCGGCGGTGTCGTCTCCTTTCTCCTGTTGCGGCGTCGGGCCTTGCGACAGGAAAAGGGACAGACCGAATCGGCTTAAAAAAGGAGCGTTTCCGCAATGGAAAAGTGGCTCGGACTTCCAGCAATCGCCTCGGAGCACGGGGCCCGTATCGACAACGTCATCGGCTTGGTTCATTGGCTGATGCTGGTGCTCTTCCTCATTTGGGGTGTGCTCTTCGTCTACATCCTGTTCCGGTTCCGTCAGGGCCGCCAACCCAAGGCCGACTACAAGGGGCTACAGAGCCACCTGTCCAGCTACGCGGAAGTGGGTGTGGCGGTGGTCGAAGTCATCCTCTTGGTGGGTTTTTCGATCCCCCTCTACTCGGAACGGGTGGATGATTTACCCCCCGAGGACGAGGCGACGGTGGTTCGGGTGGTGGCCGAGCAGTTTGCCTGGAACGTCCACTACGCTGGGCCCGATGGCGTCTTTGGTCGCACCGCCCCCGAGATGGTGGATCCGGCCAGCAATCCCGTCGGCCTCGACTCCGATGACGAGGCCTCGGCGGACGATGTGGTCAAGGTCAACCAGCTCTTCCTGCCGGTCGATGTGCCGGTGCTGATCAAGCTGTCCAGTAAGGACGTCATCCACAGCTTTTTCATCCCCGAGATGCGGGTCAAACAAGACGCCATCCCAGGAATGGTGTTCCCGGTTTGGTTCACGCCGACGGTGACCAACAAAGAGATGCAAGAGATCAAGGGCAACCCGGAATTCAGCTATGAGATCGGTTGTGCCCAACTGTGCGGCAACGGGCACGCCAACATGCGCGGTATCGTCACCATCTTCAGCCAGGAAGAGTTCGAAGCCTGGATGGAGGAGGAGCAGTCCTACCTCGGCGGTGGGGCCGAAGAGGACGATATCTGGGGTTGATCTCCTGGCCTCACATCGGGTCCAACTGAGGGTTGGGCAGCCATGTCAAAACGCTCCCGTGATGTCGAAATCCGGGAGCGTTTTGCTGTCCGGCCGAGGCTGCAGAGCCGCGCTCGGAAGGTGGGGCGCGCAGTGAGCACGCCATGCTAGGATGACGGATAATTCTTGTCATAGACAACACCCTCGGGCGAGCTTAGCCGTGTCCTCTTCGGAATCTGGCTCCGGATACTCGGAGCACTCCAATTCTCTTCGTAGCCTCTTCGATACGGGTGTCCTGATCGCGGAGCGCTACCGCGTGGTCCGGTTCATCGCCAGCGGCGGCATGGGCCTTGTCTTCGAGGTGGAGGACGAGGAAATCGGGCAACGCCTGGCGTTGAAGGCGCTGAAACCCGACATGGCCCGTGTCGAGACGTCCCTGGAGCGTTTTCGACGCGAGATTCGGCTCGCCCGCCGTATCCGGCATCCCAACGTGTGTCGCCTCTTTGAGGCCGGACAGCATCACTTGCCCAAGGGGCGCGCCATCTGGTTCCTCACCATGGAGCACCTGCCGGGCAAGACCCTGTCGGAGTTTCTCACCGAGCAGGGGCCGCTGAGCACGGAGAGAGCGGAACCCATCGTGCGGCAGCTGGTCTCCGGCCTGGGGGCTGCCCACCGGGCCGGCGTCGCACACAGGGACTTCAAACCATCCAATGTCATTCTGGTGCCCGAGGGTGATGCCTTGCGGGCGGTGATCACCGATTTTGGTTTGGCGCGCACGCTGATTGCCGATGAGCAAACCCTGAGTGAAACGTTGACCCAGACGGGCCAGCTGATGGGCACCCCGGCCTATTTTGCCCCGGAGCTCTTGGAGGGCGAACGGCTGCAAAGCACCGGCGATTTCTACGCCCTGGGTGTTGTGGTTTATGAAATGTTGACCGGCGAGCTGCCGTTCACCGGTCGTACGCCCTTGGTCATGGCCTTGAAGCGCTTGCGTGAGCCGGCCATTCCCCTGCGTCGCCATTTGCCTGAAATCCCAGCCACTTGGGATCTGCTGGTGACCCGGTGTTTGCAGCGCTATCCCAAGGAGCGTTTTGCCAAGGCGGAAGAGCTCCTGGCCCTCTTCGACGGCGAGGATGGCTCTCGACCTTCGACGACGGAGATCGTCGACACCCTGCTACGGCAAGACCGGCCGCTGGGACAGGACGATGGATCAGGGTCGAGCCCCAACAGGGGGTCCCTAGCCGAAACCTCACGGCGCAACACATGGATGCCTTGGCTCTGGGGCACGTTGCTCGGGGTGGCGGCCATCTTGCTGCTCTGGCCCCAGCTCCGCAGCCTGCCCGAGGCGCCGGTCACGGTGGCGATTTTGCCACCGGCCATCGAATCCCCGCCGCAGGAAGGTGCAGCGCCTTGGGAGCCGGTGGTCGGTTTGCGCTTGAGCTTGACGCTGCAGCGCATTGGTCATCGTCTTCCCGGGGTGCGGATTCTCGAAGCCCCTTTGGGGGAGGAATGGCGGGATGCCAGCAAGACGCCGGAGCTGCTGCTGCGGCTGGCGGTGGACGAGGTGATTGTCAGCCGGATCGTTGCCCACGAGGACGGCTGGACGGCGAATCTGAGCCGCCGCAATCGAGATGGCGAGATCTGGCAACGCTCATCGTCGGTGGTGGCTCATCCGGAACAGTGGAATCACGCCTTGGCGGATTCTCTCTGGCAGGCTTACGGCTCGCCGCCGCGGCGTCCTGGTTTGGGACCACGTTTCGAGATCGACGCTGCGGCGCTGCGGCGTTTGTCCGAGGTGGCGAGGGCCGCAGAGGTCGCTGACGGGGTTGAGCAGTGGCAGCGCCTGGTCGACGAGGCACAGGCATTGTGTCGCCGAGAGCCACAGTTCTTGGAAGCCCATTTGGTGGCCGTCGATACCTGCTTACAACTCGCTCATCGGCAAGCGGTGTCAGCGCTGCCGGCTTCGCCTTGCCTCGAGACGGCACGCTCCGCCCTGAAGGCGGCTCGGCTGGTGGCGCCGGGGGATTTACGAGCCTTCTCGCTGGAGCTGAAACTGGCGCTGTTGACGGAGGATGTGAAGGGCATCGAGGAGGCCGTGGAGTCCCTGCGAGACATATCGCCCGGAGATCCCCAGGTCGCCTTGGGGGAAGCGACCGTCGCTTGGCGGCAGGGGCGACAGGGCAGGGCTTTGAGTGTGTTGCGACGGGCCGTGGAGCGTCAACCCACCTGGGACTTGATGGCGGCGTTGGCCAAATTTGAGCATGGCTTCGGCGATACGACCTCGGCCGTCAACCGATGCCGAGATCTGGAGCGGCGAGCTGCGGGAACTGCCTTGCTGACGGCCCGCTGGCAAGTCCTCGAGGCGGAGATGGCGGCCCTCGGGGGCGGCGGCCCTTGACCTCGCCATCTGCGAGCTCCGGCCAAGCGGTCGTGTCCGGTCGTCGTTGGCTCATCCTCGGCGTGTTGTCGCTGGCGGAGCTCCTGGGGATGAGCCTGTGGTTCACCGCCAGCGCCATCGCTCCAAATCTCGAATCGATTTGGGGTTTGAGCTCCGGTCAGGGTGCAGCCCTGACCACCGCCGTCCAGATCGGCTTTGTAGTGGGTACGGCGGTGGCCGCGATCCTCAATCTGGCCGATGTGGTACCCGCCCGATTCTATTTTGCGGTTTCGGCGTTGCTGGCCGCAGCCGCCAACCTCGGCTTGCTGTGGGCGTCGGGATTTGGCGTCGCTGTGCTGCTGCGCGGTTTGACCGGCTTTTTTCTGGCGGGGGTCTACCCGCCGGCCATGAAGATGGCGGCCACTTGGTTTGTGCAGCGACGTGGCTTGGCCATCGGCATTCTGGTCGGCTCGTTGACCTTTGGCAAAGCGACGCCCTATCTGCTGCGGGCCTTTGACGGCGTCGACATGGTGATGATCCTCGGTGTGGCGTCGTCGGCCGCCGTCGTCGCTGCGCTTTTGGTGGCCGTGGTGTACCGCGATGGCCCCCACGGGTTCACCCGCCGGCCGTTCTCGTGGAGCTTGGCCACCGTCGTATGGAAGCATCGCGAGACCCGCCTGGCGGTGGTGGGTTACTTGGGGCATATGTGGGAGCTCTACGCCATGTGGACGTGGATTCCCGCCTTCCTCCTGGCCAGCGCCATGGCCCGCGGCGGCAGCCCTGGCGAGCTACAGGTGGCCAAGTTGGGGGGCTTCGTCGCCATCGCCGTCGGCGCTGCCGGTTGTTTGTGGGGAGGCTGGGCAGCGGACCGAGTCGGCCGCGCCCTGCTCACCCAGCGCATCCTGGCGGCCAGCGGGCTCTGCGCCTTGCTCATCGGTCTGTTGTTCGGCGCCAGCCCGTGGTGGCTGTTGCCGGTGGCCTGGGTTTGGGGATTCTTCGTAGTGGCCGATTCGGCCCAGTTCAGTGCCCTGGTCACCGAGGTGGCGCCGCAACATGCCGTCGGAACGGCCCTGACACTTCAGACCTCCTTGGGGTTCTTGCTCAGCACCGTCACCATTCAGATCATCCCCTCCGTCGTCGTGTGGCTCGGCGGTTGGCAGTGGGCCTTCTCGGTGTTGACCCTGGGCCCGGCGGTGGGCATGGTGGCGATGGGGCGGCTGCTGCGGGTGTCGACGCGGCCTACACCAGGCTCGCCATCGGTCTGAGCGAGCCGTATTCCTGCTATTCTCTGAAACTAAAACGTGCTGCTTTGTTCCCAAGAGTGGGCGAAGCTCTATGCGCAGTTGCCTTCGACATCGAAGGCTCTGGATCGGCTCAAGACCTAGAGAAAAGGACTCCCATGCTGGGATCGCAGAACAAGACCATCTTCGTTGGAAATATGTCGTTCTCGACCACCGAAGACGGGCTACGGGATCTCTTCGCCAGCTACGGGGAGGTTCTCGTGGTGCATTTGGTGCGTCATCGGGAGAGTGGCGAATCCCGGGGATTCGGCTTCGTCAAGATGCCGCGGCTCGAGGCGGAGGTGGCCATCGAGGCTCTGGACGGCAAGGTCTTGGATGGGCGAATGATCCGCGTTTCGGAGGCGCAACCGCGCCATGCACGGGAATCCGGATTTGGTAACAAGGGGATGGGATGATGGGTAATCCAGGCGGTTTTGCGGATCGAACGATGGATGCTGTGCGACGTTTGGGGCATCCCCTGTGTGTGGGTCTAGATCCTCATCTGGAGCACCTTCCCGAGCTCTTCAGACGTGGCGACATGGCGCCTGGAGGGGTGCAGACGGTGGCGGCGGTGGAGGACTTTCTGACCGCCGTGGTGGAGCGTATCGCCGGCCGGGTGGCCATCGTCAAACCCCAAATCGCCTTCTTCGAAGCGTTGGGCTGGCGCGGTTTGGAGATGTTGAGTCGGGTCTTGAAGTCGGCCAGAAGGCAGGGGCTACTGATCTTGCTCGACGCCAAGCGGGGAGATATTGGCTCCACCGCCCGCGCCTACGCCGAGGCTTATCTGGGCGCCTCGGCCCCCATGCCCTGCGACGCCATGACCCTCAACCCCTACCTCGGGAGAGATTCCATCGAGCCTTTTGTGCAGCGGGCGACCACCGAGGGTTGTGGCTTGTTCGTATTGGTGAAAACCAGCAATGCCGGCTCCGGCGACTATCAAGACCGGCCGCTGAAGGATGGGGCGTGCCTCTTCGAGCAGGTGGCGGGATCACTGGCCGAGCAGGCGCTCGGGATGGTGGGGATGTCGGGCTGGTCGTCCCTCGGGGTGGTGGTGGGGGCCACCTATCCGGAGGAGAGTCAGCGGGTTCGGGCCTTATTGCCCAAATCCCTGTTCCTGGTGCCCGGCTACGGCGCCCAGGGGGGAAGCGCCGAGCATGCGGTGCAGGGTTTTGTGCCCGGTCCCGATGGACGTCTGGAGGGGGGGCTGGTCAATTCGTCCCGCGCTATCCTCTATCCGGCGGCCGGGACCCGGGCCGATGCCAAGGGTTGGGAGAAAGCTTTCGACGAAGCCTTGCAACGCTCCGTCGACGAGCTTTCGGCGGCCGTCGCCGGTTGATCCGCCGCCTTGGGATCACCGGTGACGGAGAGTGACTTCTCCCCTATTCAGCAACACGTTGCAGCATACTGGACAGAGTATGTATCGGCATGGGAATTGTGGTATTCAGGTTCCCGCGGTGAGAATGTTTTGAACGTCTCGCGTCGGTTTCCTCCCTAGGGCTCGACGACCGAGGTCCCCGCAAGGGCCGCCCGGCACGCCGACTCCTGGGAACCATTTAGACACACCTGCCGACAACGGTCGGTGTCAACCCAAGGATTCAGGGAATGCAGTCATGGGCACGACGTCGTCTTGAGATCTCGCAGAGCTTCGAGCTCGGCATGCACTTGCGCCGCCGCGCCAACAGCGCCGCCGGTGGCACCATCCTTTACATTCATGGCTTGGGAGAGTCCGGGCTCTGTTTCGAGTCGCTGATGACCGATCCCCGTTTGCAGGGCTGGAATCATCTGGCGCCTGATCTTCCCGGCTACGGTAAGTCTTCTTGGTGTCCCGAGCCCCTCAGCTTGGAGGGATTCGCCGACCGTTTGAAGGATCTCTTGCCCTTGATCACCGATCAACGCATCGTCCTCGTCGGGCATTCCATGGGGGGAGTTATCGGAACGTTGCTCCTGGAATCGATGGCTGCCGAAGAGCGTACCCGCATCGCCGCATTTGTCGATATCGAAGGCAATATCTCGATAGGCGATTGCGGTTTCAGCGCCAAGGCGGCCGGGCATTCCCTGGATGCTTGGTTGGACGGTGGTTACGAGAATCTGTTGATGCAGATTCAGCAGATGCAAGAAGATCCAGCCATCAATCGCGCCTACGGGGCCAGTGTGATGATGGGGGACCCAAGGGCTTTCCACCTCAATAGCCGCGAGTTGGTGCGCCACTCGGCGCCGGAGGAACTGGCGCCGCGGTTGGCCGCCCTCGGCTTGCGGACCTTGTTCTGCTATGGCTCGCCGCGGGGCATGTGCAGCCGTTCCTTGGAGCTCCTACGGCTTTCCCAGGTGGAGACGCTGGGGGTAGATGAGGCGGGTCATTGGTTCTTTCTCGAACGCCAGGAGGCTTTTGTTGAACCATTTCTCGATTTTTTGCAGGGACTCGACGGTCCGGGATCATGATCGGCAGGCTCCACCACGTGGTGATTGTGGGCGGCGGTTTCGGCGGCCTCTGTGCCTGCCGTTCCTTGAAAAAGGCGCCGGTACGCATCACCTTGATCGACCGCCGCAACCATCACCTCTTTCAGCCGTTGCTGTATCAAGTGGCCACCGGTGGCCTGTCGCCGGCCAACATCGCCGCCCCCTTGCGTTCGCTGGTTGGCTCGCAAGCCAATACGTCAGTGCGTTTGGCCGAGGTGGTGGGGTTCGATCTCGACGCTCAACGGGTCTTCTTGCGCCGCGGGTCGCCCATCACCTATGACACGTTGATCGTCGCCAGCGGTTCCGACCAGAGTTATTTTGGCCATTCCCAATGGGCCGAGGTCGCTCCGGGCCTCAAGTCCATCGAGGACGCCACCCGCATCCGGAGGCGGGTGCTCCTCGCCTTCGAAATGGCCGAGCAGGCGACCGATCCCCAAACCATCCGTCGCCTGACCACCTTTGTGGTGGTGGGGGCGGGCCCCACCGGTGTCGAGTTGGCGGGCGCCCTGGCGGAGATTTCCCGCCGCACCTTGGCGGGGCAGTTCCACAACATCGACCCAGCCAAGGCACGGGTCCTGCTGGTGGAAGGGTCAGATCGTGTGCTACCCACCTTTACCGAGCCGTTGACGGAAAAGGCGCAACGCAGCCTAGAGAGGCTGGGAGTTGAGGTACTGACCGGTTGGATGGTGCGTCTGCTGGAGCCGGGCCGGGTAGAGATCGTACAGCAGGGCGACGCGGACGAAGAAACCCGTCAGGTGATTACGGCGGAGAACATCTTCTGGGCGGCCGGTGTGGCGGCATCCCCCCTCGGGGGGGATCTGGCCAAGGGCAGCAACTGCGGCATCGATCGGGGGGGCCGCGTGGTGGTGGGGCCCGACTGTAGTCTGCGCGGTCGCCCCAACGTCTTTGCCATCGGCGATCTGGCCAATTGGGGTCACGATCTGGATCGTCCCCTGCCTGGGCTGGCGCCGGTGGCGATGCAACAGGGCCGCTACGTGGCCAAAGTGATCCGTCGCAGATTTCAGGGCAAGAGCACGCCTGAGTTCCGCTATTTTGATCGCGGCAACATGGCCACCATCGGCCGCCGCATGGCGGTGGGAGAGCTCGGCCGATTTCGTTTTTGGGGATTTCCTGCCTGGTTGGCTTGGCTCTTTGTCCATTTGATGTACCTGGCAGAGTTCGAAAATCGAGTGCTGGTGCTAGTGCAGTGGGGCTGGAATTATTTTACCCGCAATCGCAGCGCCCGCTTGATCACCGCCGAGCCGGCCGACTACTCCACCGAGTCCGAGGGGCCCGACTGGGATGCTCTCGAAGCCAAGTGGAAGCGATAGTTTTTCTTCGGCGTATGGTCTTTCTGCCGTTGGTTGAGCTCTTGGCGTAGCCGCCGGCTGATCGGGAATACCATCGGCCTGGCCCGCCAGCGGTAGACCCCTCCGTCATCATTCAGCACTTGCCCACGGACGACGGCTCGGGTCGCCTCGGCCAACGGTAGGTCTTGTAGGGCCTGTTTCAGGGCCTCGTACTGAGCATGGTCGTCCGGATCGATAAAATATGGGAGATGCTCACTGCTGTAACTGGCGATCAAGTAGTTGGACGGGACAAAGCTGAGCCCGTCGATCCCCAGGCGCTCGCAGGCCAGGCGCAGCACGGCGATGACGTCGGAGAACATTCCCAAACCCGGATGCTCTTGGCCGGGCAAGGGGCGGTGGTCGCCATGGAACTCGGCTCGCGGATTCTGCATCATCAACCATTCGACGGACAGGGTTTCGAAACCGGGTAAGGTGCGTCGATCCCGCAAGACGCGCAGCTCCGCCAGTAGCTCCTGTTGGTCCGCATCGCCGAAGAGGCGCAAGGCGTCACCGGCCGGGTCGTTGAGCTGTAGCTCGAGGGTTGGGTGCTGAAAATCCAGGTTGCGCAGCCGATCGAGAAAGCCGCTGCGTTCGAGAAAGATCTCGATACCCGTCTTGGTGTAGAAACCCAGAAACCGGCTTTCGCGACGCACTCCCCATCCGGGCAAGAACAAATCTTCTTCCGTCAGCCCAAAATCGTTGCTCATGTCACCGCCGCTGAGCAGCCGGGGGTCGAGCAGACGGGAGATGAAGCGATAGCGTTTGAAGGTGATTTCGTCGGTGCTAGGGGGTTCGAGCACGGTTTTGCGAACCCGCAGATTGGCCAAGAACCGCGCCGAGTAGCGCCAGGCATCGGGGCTGTAACCCCCCGCCAGCAGGATCACCAAGGGGACGACCGACCCGCGCCGGTAGCTACGACAGAGCTGAAAGACCTGTTGGTCCCGTTGCAGCATGGCGGCGTCGCGGATTTTCCAGTTGCCGAGCTGATCGTCGCAGGCCACATCGCAGCCGGCGAGGTAGAGGACCAGCTTGGGTTTGAAGCGCTCGAAGAGGGGGGGGAGGTGCTCGGCAATGGTCTGCAGGTAGGTGTCGTCGTCGACCCGATTACCCAGCTCGATGCTGGTGGATTCGACGGCCTCGGTATCTTGCCAGTGGCGTGCATGGATGGAGAAGGTGTGGACGCTGGAGTCGTCGGCGAAGATTTCGCGGGTGCCATTGCCGTCGTGCAAGTCGAGGTCGATCACCAGCACTCGACCCTTGAAACCCCGTCGCCGCTCATCGCGGATGGCGACGGCGATGTCGTTGAAGATACAAAAACCTTCGCCGTGGTCGGGGTGGGCGTGGTGAAATCCGCCTCCCAGATGGACCGCGACGCCGCGACGTAAGGCGCGGCGGGTCGCCATCAAGGTGCCGCCGGTCTGTAGGCGCTGGTAGTCGACCATGCGGTCCACCTGCGACGGGGCCACCTCGAACCCCATGATCCGTCCCAGCTGCTTTTCGTCTTGCAGGGCGTCGAGGTACTCGGGGGTGTGCACCATCGCCAGGGCTTTCATCCAAACCGGCTCCGGGCGGTGCACCGATTGCCGAAGCACAAATCCCTCAGAGGCTAAGAAGGCGAGGATGCGATCGGCCCGCAGGGGATCGACGGGCAGGTTGGGGAAGCCCGTGTTGTAGGCTTCGTGAAAGACCACTTGGTAGTCGGCCAGACCGATCCGGCGGAAGCTACGCCGTACGAAGCGGCGCAGGAAGCGAGGCGATAGGTGCTGACTCAACGCAGTGTGACGCACGTGGCGCCCCATCCACCGGCTTCCCCAGGTGGATCTCCGAAATCTGAGACCCGTTGATCCCGCTGCAGGATGGAGCGCACCATACGCCGTTGGGTGCCGGTCCCCTTGCCGTGGATGATGCGCAACCGGCGCAGCCCCTTGGCGTGGGCCAAATCGAGGTAATCCTTGACCAGGGTCTTGACCTCCCGGGGTGGGAAGGAGTGGAGGTCGAGCACGTCGGTGATCTCCATTTCGATCGCCTCTGGCTCGACCCAGGGATCCTCGTCGTCGACCGTGGGCACTACTTGGACCCGAAGAGCTTCAGGAAGACGAGACGGGCGGAGATGCCGTCCGACGGCCCGTCGACGGCCTTGCCGATCTCAAAGTTGGCCAGCACTTGCCACGGCAGGGTGATCGTCCCCTGGAGGCCGATACCCGCCAGCAGCTCGTTGTCGAGCCCTGTGGTCTCATTGCTGGCCCATACCGCATCGCCTTCCAGCTCGATGCGGAAGACATCGGCGAAGTTGAGGCCATAGCTGAGGTGCAAGCCATTGGCTTCGTCGGCGCGCACCAGACCGCTGGGATAGCCGGCGACGGAGGAGTCACCGAAGATGCCGAAGTCATAGCTCGAGAAGCGGTCCAGGTCCTCACCGTTCAAGTGCTCCAGCTCGACTCCGAGCTTCATGAATTTCGGCAGCCACCAGGTCTTGGCGAAGGTGGCTTGCCAGCGGATGTAGTCCTCCTGTTCCTGGTCGAATTCAGGGTTGCCGGGAAGGCCCCAGAATTCCCAGTCGGAGCGTTGACTGAAGCTACC
Source organism: Acidobacteriota bacterium (assembly GCA_029263315.1). GTDB lineage: Bacteria > Acidobacteriota > Thermoanaerobaculia > Multivoradales > J023 > JAJCXR01. The sequence goes on from JAJCXR010000064.1 coordinate 137,362, forward strand.
CGCCAACTGGAAGCGATATCCCGCACGGTTGTAACTGATCTCGGTTCGCAGCGTGTGGGTCAAGGTGTCTTGGGGCAGCACAAACCCCTCGGCGGTTTCGTCGTCAGTGTCGAAGGCGGTGAAGCCCGCGGAGTAGGTGAAATCCAGCTTGGCAAAATTGCCGAGGGGACGCCCCAGGAAGACCGCCAGGCGACTGTTGCGGTTGCGCACCGCCTCTGCTGCCACTTCGACACCATCGCGATAGAGCTCGTCGCTGCCCTTGATGAAGAAGCCGAAGAGGTTGGCGCCGGTGTCCCATTTGCTGCCGAAGAGCCTGGGTTGGGCGATGTTCGCGGTCACCAGGGCACCGGCGAAGAAAATGTTGACCTGGCTACCGGTGCCACGCCAGTCGAGGGCCAGGTAGTTGATGCCCGCCAGGGGTAGGGGAAAGTCGAGGGACTCATCGTAGAAGGTGCCTCCGACCAGGAAGGTACGGGTGGTGTCGATCTCCTCCTGCACCACCCGCTCGCCGTCATCGTCCTTCACCAGATACCGCAGGCCTTGGTCGGTATCCCGCACCATGGTGGCGTCGGAATCAAGGGCCGCTTGACGGTTGATCTCAAAATCGGTGGGGTTGATGCGCACCGAGGCGACAGTGGTTTCGGTCTCGACCGGCACGGTGGCGTTGAGCAACGACAACAACTGTTGACCGACCACCCTGGTTGGCAGGACGTAGCTGTCGGGAGACCATGGGGCCGGCGCTCCAACCCCGTTGAGGGGTTGGAAGGTCACCGTTTCTTCGTTGGACAGGACGTTGCCGTCGAGGCCCAACTGCAGCGTCCGGGTTTGCACGCGGGCGAAGATGTCGCGGTCGACCCAGACGGTCCCTTGGTACACGGAACGACCTTCGACGACCTCGACGGGCTCGAAGTCCACCACCCAGCAGTCCCGTCCATTCACCTGGGCGGTGCCCCGCAGGCGGTAGTTGTATTCCTTGTCGAGGGAGATCTCCACCGGTAGGGCGGCGGCCTTCTCCGGCTGGATGAGCGGAATCTCCGGCAGCTTCTTGCCTTTCCATTTGACACCATCGACATAGAGATCACGCCATACCCAGTCGAAGCTTTCGCCCTGGCGATAGAAGAAGTCACCTTCGAAAGAGGCTTCCAAGGAGGCTGCGCCGTTGCCCAACAGGAAACGTAAGTGCAGGGTATTGACCGACTGATAGCTCTCGAGCTTACGTGCCTGGTCGTCTTCAAAGGCCTGCAGGCGGCGCAGGATCTCTTCCACCGGCATTTGACGCTGGTCTCGAATGTCGACCTGCTCTTCGATACCCTCGAGCTCGGCGGCGGTCATGCGCTCGAGACGCACCAAGACGACGGGGCCGGGTTTCTGGATCGGCAGGACGATGCCCTTTTCGGTGCGCCGTTGGCCGAAGACCGGTCCGTCCTCGCCGGTGCTCAAGTCGATGTTGGCGGGGCTGCGCAGTTGGCGATCCTCGAAGTAGAGCTCGAGCTCGTCGACGGGTTCCGGCGTCTCGGCGATGATGCGCAAGCCTAGGTCCGAGCCGCGAACGAAGGTCCAGGCGTTCTTCGGGCCCTGCGCCTGGGTGTAGGGGTCAAAGGAGAGATCGCCTTCGAATTCCCTGGCCAGGAGCTTGAGGGGCATCAGAGCCTCGGGGCTGGGGTTGGGCATATCGAAGAGGGTCACGGCGAAACCGTCGACTGAATTCTCGGCGGCGCGGGCCAGACTACGGCTGGCCTGTTGGGGCCAGGGTAGGGCATCGAGCACCGCCGCCTTGCCGGGATCGAGCTCGGCGAGGAGGGTGCGGGCCGCCACCAAGGCCTCGCGATCGCCGGGCGCAAAAGCCACGCCGTCGATGTAAGCGGCCACTTCTTCGGCGTAGAGCTGGCGCAAGGCGCTGGCGTCGGGGGCCAGCGGACCCACCAGCACGCGGGCGTCAGGGCGGCCACCGGTGACCACCACGGCGGCACGTTTGAGCAGGAACGCCAGCTCGGTCGGTGTTGTGCCGTCGACCCGCCAGTCGATTTGGAAGTGGGCTTTCTCGCCGGCCCCATTGGCCAGGCGTGCGAGATCCTCGAGCTCCTTTTCGAAGGTCTCCAAGTGCTCGAGAATCGGCGACGGGGTGAGAAAACGTACCACCAGCCAAGGGGTGCCACCCGCTTGGCGCAGCGTCTCGAAATCCGCCGTCTGGGCGCTACCGTCGAGCTCCGTGGACCACGCCACATAGAGCCGCTGCTCACCTTCCAGGGCGGGCGGCGCGGTCAGCGAGGCGACGAAGGAGTCGACATCGGCGATGCGGACTCCGGCACAGGGATTACAGGGCGGTGTGGCGGCCAAGACCGGCAGCGCCGCAAGGCAGAGGAACGCGAGTGCTGGAAGAACCTTATTTCTCATGGCAAGAGCTTAGTCGCCCACTCCTGTGGTTGTCATCTGTTTGATCTTTTATACGCCCGGTGAGGAAAGTTGGACGCAGCGAGCTTCGACCCGCCGAAGAAAAGTACCGAGGTCGTCGGCCTCTGCGGTCTGCTAACAGGCCCCGTCGACGGGCGAGCCGTCGACCGTCCCTCCGCCGAGCCGCTTCCTAGTCGCCGTCGGCGCCGTCGGCCATGGCCTCGGCGGGAATCTCATTCTCTTGGCCGCCGAAGCGCTGGAGGGCCCAGATTCCTCCGACGATGACCAGGACGCCGAGGCCCAGGGAAACCCACGGGCTCAGCCCACGGGCCGCCGGTATGGAGCCGACGAAGATGGCCAGCCCGCCGGCACAGAGGGCGTAGGGAATCTGCGTTCGAACGTGGGCGATATGGTCGCATCCCGAGGCCATGCTGGAAAGGATCGTGGTGTCCGAGATCGGTGAGCAGTGGTCCCCCCAGACGCTGCCGGTGAGCACCGAGGCGACGCTGGCCAGCATCCAAATGGTGTAGGGCTCGGAGGTGGGCTCAAAACCCGCGGCCAAGGACAGGCTGTGGCAAATGGGGATGACCAAGGGCTCGAGGATGGCCATGGTGCCCCAGGAGCTGCCGGTGGCGAAGGCGATGGCCGCCGCCAGGATGAAGGTGAAGGCCGGCAACCAAGCCGGTGACATGGAGTCGCTGACCTGAGCCACCATGTAGGGCGCGGTTTGCAGGCCGTCGCAGACGGCGCTCAGGGACCAAGCCATGGTCAGCACCATGAGGGCCATGAACATCGCCTTGCAGCCGGACACCATGGCGCCAATGCCTTCGCTGAGGGTGAGAATCCGCTGAAAGAGGGGTAGCAGTAGGGCCACCATGACCCCCGACAGGCTGGCCCACAGGAGCGCTTTGTAGCTGTCGGCGTTGTCGAGGACGAGGCGAATCCATTCGAGCCATCCGGCCTCACCCCGTTCGAGACCGGAGCTGCCGGTGAGGTAGAGACCCACCACCGCCATCAGCGCCACCGTGGCGATGGGAAGCAGAGCGTTGCGGGCCCGCGTGACGGTGCCCTCCGCCGGCTCGACCTCATCGGAGGAATAGTCGGCGATGGGCTTGGCGTCGTCGTCCAGCACTTTGCCGGTATCGATGGTGCGGGCCTCAGCCCGTCGCATGGGACCGAAGTCCCGGCGCAGGCTGATCAAAGTCACCACCATCACCAGGGCGAAGACCGGGTAGAAGCGGTAGGGAATGCTGGCGACAAAAAAGGAGTAGGCGTCGTAGGGGATGTCCAGCTGTTTGAAGGCGTCGCCGATGAGGCCGATCTCGAAACCCACCCAGGTGGAGATCGGGAACAGGCAAACCACCGGTGCCGCCGTCGAGTCGACGATATAGGCCAGTTTCTCGCGGCTGATGCGCAGCCGATCGGTGATCGGCCGCATGGTCGGGCCGACGATCAAGGTATTGGCGTAGTCGTCGAAGAAGACCACCAATCCCATTGCCCAAGTGGCCAATTGACCACGTCGTCGATTGGTGGCGTAGGGCTTCAGCAACTCGACGATACCGTGGGTGCCGCCGCTCTTGGTCACCAGACCCACCATGCCCCCCAGTAGGGTCGTGAAGACGAGGATCGCGGCGTGGTCGGAATCCGCTAAGGCCGGCACGATGAAAGTGTCGACGGTGCGGCCGAAAGCCGCGAAGGGGTTCCAGCCATTGAGGATCAAGGCGCCGCTGAAAATACCGAGGAAGAGGGCCAGCAAGACATCGCGGAATAGCAAGGCCAGGGCGATGGCGATGATCGGCGGCATGATCGAAAGCCATCCGGGCAAGGTATTGAAAGAGGTCGTCGCTTGCACGTTGGCGCTGCGTACGAGGACTTGGTGCGTGCCGCTGGTCAGCCGTACATCGGTGATCTCGACCTCGTTGCTGCCCTTTTTCAGTCGGACGTTCTCAGCCACCCTCTCACCGTCGATGAGCACATCGGCGCGCAGTCCGGTGCTGCTGTGAATCGTCAGCTTGGGTGAGGTGCTGGAGACCGAGAAATGGGCCTCGACGGCGATATCGGGGGTGACGGCGAGGGCCGACTGCGGCAAGGCGAGCAGAAGGGCAACGAGCAGGAAAAGCTGACGCATCGATTCCTCGACAAAGGTCGGACGTGCCCTCCAGTGGGCGGCGACCGTTGGACGCTGGCGAGGGATGAAACGCTTGACCTGCCGACCCGCGGTGCGGGCCGGTCGAGTCGAGCGCCCCGATCCTACTCGGGGGCGGTGGTATCGGCTGCCGGTTGGAAGGCCGGCAGACCGAGGGCTTCTCGCAACTTGCCCTCGAGCTCGTCCGCCAAGTCGGTATTCTCCCGCAGGAACCGCTTGGCATTCTCGCGTCCTTGTCCTAGACGGACTTCGCCGCAAGTGTACCAGGCACCGCTCTTGACGACGAGCTTGTGCTCGACTCCGAGGTCGATGAGCTCACCGCTGCGTGAGATCCCCTCGCTGTAGTCGATGTCGAACTCGGCTTGGCGAAAGGGTGCCGCCGTTTTGTTCTTCACCACCTTGACCTTGGCGCGGCTGCCGACAACCCGATCCCCGTCCTTGAGCGAGGCGATACGGCGGATGTCGAGGCGCACCGAAGAATAGAATTTGAGGGCTCGTCCGCCGGTGGTGGTTTCAGGGTTACCGAACATGACCCCGATTTTTTCGCGAATCTGGTTGATGAATACCAAACAGGTTTTCGACTTGGCGACGATGGCGGTGAGCTTGCGCAACGCCTGGGACATCAAGCGGGCTTGCAAGCCGACGTGGGAATCTCCCATCTCGCCTTCGAGCTCGGCCCTTGGCACCAAAGCGGCCACGGAGTCGATCACCACCACGTCGATGGCGTTGGAGCGCACTAGGACTTCGGCGATTTCCAAGGCTTGCTCGCCGGAATCGGGCTGCGAAACCAGCAGGTTGTCGATGTCGACCCCGAGCTTCTGGGCGTACTCGGCATCGAGGGCATGCTCGGCGTCGATGAAGGCTGCCGTGCCACCCTGGCGCTGGGCTTGACCCGCCACCGACAGGGCGAGGGTCGTTTTACCGGAGGACTCCGGGCCGTAGACCTCGACCACCCGGCCGCGGGGGAAGCCGCCAATGCCGATGGCGTCGTCCACCGCCAAGGAACCGGTGGGAATCGACGGAATCGGCACCACATCGTTTTCGCCGAGACGCATGATGGCGCCCTTGCCGAATTGGCGTTCGATCTGCCCCAAGGCCCCTTCGATGGCCTTGCTTCGGTCTAGTGCTGCTTTTTGATTCTTTGCCATGGGTAAGTCGCTCCTAGCAACTGAGAAAAGTTGGTGTCATGCCAGGGTAGAGGAGCGTCTGCCGTGAGATGGCGGAAGACGCTATACTTCTGGCCTTGTGTGCTTTCGCTGATTCGATGTCACGGCTCTCGTACGCGGAGCCGTACCGAGGTGGCTCGGCTGAAGGGGGAAGGGAAGCCATCGTCTCGTTAGGCATGCTAGTGGATCGGCAAGAGGCAGTCAAGAGGCGTAAGTTGTTGTGAATCGACGGCGCGCATGGCGCCCGAGGGGGGAGAAGCAGGTGAACAAGTTGACGGTGGTCATTCCAGCCTACAATGAACGTCAGACGGTCCATGCGCTACTGCGCAGGGTCGCCGGTGCGCCGATTCCGGAGTCCTTGGAGCTTGACATGATCGTCGTCGACGATGGCTCCAGCGATGGCACTCGGGAGCATCTGCGCGAGCTCGAGATCGCCGCTGATCCACCCTTTCAGCTGATCGAGCATGAGGTCAACCAAGGCAAAGGCGCCGCCTTGAGAACCGGTTTCGCCGCCGCCACCGGTGACATCGTTCTAGTGCAAGATGCAGACTTGGAATACAACCCCAGGGACTATCCAGTGCTGCTGCAACCGATTTTGGAAGATGAAGCCGATGTCGTCTATGGCTCGCGCTTTCTCGGGGGCCCCCATCGGGTGCTTTTCTTTTGGCACTACATGGGCAACCGTTTTCTCACCACGTTGTCCAATATGCTCACCGATCTCAACCTGTCGGACATGGAGACCTGCTACAAGGTATTTCGCCGTGAGGTGCTACAGGGCCTGAAGCTCTACTCCAACCGTTTTGGCATCGAGCCGGAGATGACCGCCAAGGTGGCCAAGTCGAGGGCGCGGATCTATGAGGTGCCGATTTCCTACCACGGGCGCACCTACGCAGAGGGCAAGAAGATCGGCTGGAAAGATGGCGTGTCGGCGATCTGGGCCATCCTCCGTTATAATCTGCTGCCCTGATCCCAAAGAGCTCACGGTCGCCAAGAATTCGCAGTCTCGCCTTCGGCGAGTGCTGCGTGTTCGTCAGCAGTCGACCGTCAGCAGTTGACCGTCAGCAGTTGACCGTCAGCAATAGTCCATCCGGGTGCATCCCGGCTTCTTCGAGGAGAGCTTCACAGTGCCTATTCCCACCTCCAAAGTCTTGCCCGCCAAGGTCTTACTTGGCTCGATCATTCTCTTGGTCCTCGTCGGTTTGGTGGCCTGTACGCCATCGAGCCCTGAGGAGAGGGTAGCGGAGGCCCGCTCCAAATACCGGGTCACCCTCAATACGTTCTTCGCCCAGCAACCGGAAGTTGAAGAGATGACGGACGAAATGACCGGCGGGGCGATGGACGAGATGACGATGGACGAGATGGCGACGGACGTTGCGGCAAGCGCCTCCGCGGCTGCCGGGGATGAGGCCGCTGCCGCCGATGAAGCGGCGCCGATGGATGGTGAGGAGGGCATGGACGAGGAGCTCGATATGGGCCCCCAGCCGACCAACATGTTGTTTGATTTGGTGGTGCTCTTCGAGGGTACCGATCCCCTCGACGGGTTGACCTTGGACATCTCACAGGCGGACCCTTTCGAGGCAGAGAAAGCCACTTTCCGTCACTACATCGACCTCGGTCCCATGGTCAAGAGCGAGACTCGCCAAGTAAGCTTCGAGCTCGAAATCATGGACTACGAGGAAGGTGACCTGTTCAGTGTCAACCTCAGGGAGTACGTGGCTCCAGAGGATCGTTCCGCCTATCGCGAGTTTGTCGAAGCCGAGTAGCTCTCCGCAGAGGCGGAGCTCAGCCGCCAAGGAATGGAAGCACGGATCCCGCGCCGCCGGGTGTCTTCGGGGAGGTCGAGTCCCCGCGGCAGATAAACCTCTTTGGCGCGGCAGCCGTAGAAAAGGAACAATGTCGACGTTGATTGCATCCCCTACCTCCGAGTTGTCCCTGTCTACGGATCATCACACCTTGATCTCTCGTCTGGAGAGCGCCGTGGGACAGGTGGTCCGCGGTAAGCAGGAGGTCATCCGGCTGGCCGTGGTTTCGATGCTCGCCGGTGGCCATATCTTGATCGAAGACGTGCCCGGGGTTGGCAAAACGACCTTGGCCCAGAGCCTGGCCCGGGCTGTGGGTTTGGCCTTTCAACGGATCCAGTTCACCAGCGATCTGTTGCCTTCCGACATCATCGGTGTCTCGATCTTCAACCAGAAGCAACAGGCCTTCGAGTTCATGCCCGGGCCGCTGTTCGCCAATGTCGTGTTGGCGGACGAGATCAACCGGGCAACGCCCAAGACGCAATCCGCCCTACTGGAAGCGATGAGCGAGCAGAAGGTTTCCGTCGAACGGAAACGCTACACCTTGCCGTCGCCGTTTTTGGTCCTGGCGACGCAGAACCCGCTCGAGTATCAAGGCACTTTTCCCTTGCCGGAATCCCAGCTCGACCGCTTTTTGATGGCTCTCAATATGGGGTATCCACCCCGCCGGGAGGAGCGTGAGCTGTTGCTCTCCGGCGGAGTCGACGGGCTTTTGGAGAACATGGCTCCCGCCTTGGCCAGCGATGAGCTCTTGGCTTTGCAGGAACGGGTGAAGACGGTGCAGGTGGCCGAGAAGCTGGTGAATTACATGCTCGAGCTGGCGGACGCGACCCGTCGAGGGGACCAGTTCACCATGCCCATCTCGACCCGTGGAGTGCAAGCTTTGTACCGGGCCACCCAAGCCCTGGCATTGTGCGAAGGGCGCGAGTTTGCGGTCCCCGATGACATTCAACGGCTGGCGGTACCCGTACTGGGACACCGGATTCTCCTCAAGCGCGGCGGCGGCGGCATGGACGAGAGCCGCTCCGCCATTCGCCAACTGGTGGCCGCCACCGCGGTGCCTGTCTAGCAGCCTGTGGTGATAACCGCCCTCAGCCGTCCTACGAAACGAGCCGACATCCATGCTGAGCCGCCCCGCTTCCGATGGTTTGCGCATCAACAAGGTGGGGATCTGGTTTGCGATCTTCACCTTCATCGTCCTGTTGGCGGCGACCAATACCGGCAATAACGGTCTTTATTTGGTGCTGGCCTTGATGGGAGGCGCCTTGGTGGTCGGCCATCTCGCCGGTGCCCACAACGTCCGAGGTTTGGAAGTGGAGGTCGTTCCACAGCCGGAAATCTTCGCCAATCGCTTGGCGGTGGTGCAGCTCAAGCTGCGCAACCGGAGTCGTTGGTGGTCCCGTTGGTGGTTGCTGCTGCAGCTCAGCAGTGGTGACTTCGAAGCCGACGCGGGACGGGCGGCAGTGCAAGCCACCCCCAGCTGGACCCCCCTCTTGCCCGCCTTGGGAGTTGAGGAGAGGCAGTTGGAGATCCTGATGCGACGCCGGGGGCGGCTTCGGCTGCGCTCCGTGCGGGTCGCCAGCCTCTTCCCCTTCGGCCTGTTCAACAAGAGCGTGCGTTATGGGGCGGATCTCGAGTTTCTCGTCTTCCCGGAGGTTTTTGCCGCCACCGCCCGGCGATCGGCCCAGTCCGGCCGTTCGGGTGACGAAGCCAGCCGCAAAGTCGGTTGGGGCCATGATTTGCATGGCCTGAGACCCTACCGGGCCGGCGACGATCCACGGGGCATCCACTGGAAGCAAACCGCTCGCCTCGGTGATCTGATCCTCAAGGAACGGGAGAACGAAGAGAATCGTCGCCTGTCGATCATTTTCGACAACGGCGTGGGCACTCTGCGGACCCGTGGTCAGAAACGTCGTTTCGAGCGCCTGGTCAGTGAAGCGGCGACGGCGGCCCTCGACTATTTGGGGCAAGGATTCGAAGTCGCCTTGCTGACCCGTCAGAGCCACCTACGTTTTGCCACCGGTGCTGCCCAGCGTCTGGCCATTCTCGAGACCTTGGCCTTAATCGAGCCGACGGAGAAGAGCGCTCGTCCTCTGGAAACGGGGCAGTCGTCGACGGCCGAGCTGCGGCTGACCATGGACGCGGCCTTGGCCGATGGGGCCCAGGTGGGTCGAGGCAAGTCAAGGGGCCGCCGTCGCGAGGTGGTGGCATGACCTTCGGACGCGACAAACGACTGCTCTTGGGTTGGTTGGCCCTGCTCGCCCCGATACCGCTGCCCTTCAACACGGTGCTCGAGTGGCCGGTGCTCTTTCTCTACACCTTGCTTGTCCTCTACTATCTGCAACGCTCGGAAGCGGAAGCCGTCAACTGGTTGCCCAATTGGGCCCTCAATGTTCTCGGGGGGCTCTACCTGCCGCTCTTCCTGCTCGATATTCGCCTATCAGTGACCCGGGGTAGCCCGGTGAAGGCGCTGCTTCACTTGATCATGTTCTTGGTCATCGCGAAGCTGTACTCGATTCGCCGCGAGAAGGACAAATGGCACATCATGGTGGCGATTTTCTTCGTCTTTGTCGGCGCCATGGCCACCAGCTCCCACGTCACCATCAGCATTTATCTGTTGGCCTTCCTGGTGCTCAGCCTCTATGCCCTGGCGCGCTTGGCCCATTGGCATGTTCTGGCCAGCGTCGGCCAAAGCTCCGCCGAGGACGAGAAGACGCAACGCCGTGGAAAGTCCCTGCGCCGTCCCATGGCGCTCGTCACCCTGCTGATCATCGCCGTCAGTGTGCCCCTTTTCGCCACCATGCCACGGGTTCGGGAGCCGTTCATCCTCGGTCGCGGTGGAACCGGCATCGGTCGCACCACCGGCTTCAGTGATTCCGTCGACCTCGGGGTCACCTCGCGTATCCGCGGCAACCGCAATGTCGCCATGCGTTTGCAGTACTCCGAACCGGTCGCCGATGCGGGGAGCTTGCGGTTCAAGGGGGCCACCTTCGAGTACTACCGCAACCGTCGGTGGTTTCGGGAGCTCCGGCCAAGCCTCAATTTGCGGCGCCGTAGCGACGGGTTTCAGTACCTGCAGCGCCGGAGCCGCGAGACGCCGTCGGCCGGTGAGGTGAATTCCAGTCGCCGGGCGGAGATTTTCCTCGAGCCATTGGGCAACAACAGCCTGGTGGTGCCGGTGGAGACGAAGGCGGTCCGGCTGGACAACATGCCCCTCATGTCGGATCCCGGCGGAGCCCTGATGACCCAGGCATTTGGCCGTCGCGACACCCTACGCTTCGAGGTCGAGCTGCATCCCGAGCCGTTTCTCGCCGGGCGCTTGGATCCGGATGGACCCTTGAACGCCTTGCAGATCGGCGACGAGGTGACACCTGCCATCCGCGACTTGGCGGCTCAGCTGATGGGCGACGGCAGCGAGGAGCAGCAGCTCGATCGGCTGTTGCAAGCGCTGGTGCGGGACTACTCCTACAGCGACGACTTGAGCGGACGAGACGGTCAGAATCCCCTGGAGGAATTCCTCTTCGTCTACAAGAGTGGCCACTGTGAATATTTTGCGTCGGCCATGGTCCTCATGTTGCGCTCCCAGGGGATCCCGGCACGCTATGTCACCGGTTTCCTGGGAGCTGAGCTCAATCCGCTAGAAAGCTACTACATAGTGCGGCAACAGAATGCCCACGCTTGGGTAGAAGCCCACACCCCCAGCCGGGGTTGGCAGGTCTACGATCCGACGCCGCCGGAAGGGCGTCCGGCGATCAGCCAACAGGGTCTGGGTCTCTTCTTTCGTCAGTTGGCGGACTACATCATGTTTCGCTGGGATCGCTATGTGCTCACCTTCGGTGCTGAAGACCAAAAGAGCCTTTTCAATCGTTTGCGGGAGGCGCTGAGCGAGTGGTGGAGCCGATTCCAGGAGGACGACGAGGTTCTGGTTGTGCCACCGCAAGGCATTGCCCTGGACGAGTCCGCCAACGCCGAGGTCATGCCGCTGCCGGGGGAGGCTTGGAGCCCCAGGGTCTACCAAGGGGTCCTCTTCCTGCTGGCGGTGCTGGCCACCGGTGCCTGGATCTGGTGGCGCCAGCGACGGTCGTGGACGGCGTCCCGATCGTATCTCTGGCTGCGTCGGGCGTTGGCCAAGGTGACCGACGAAGCGGATGCGACGATCGCCCCCCTGCGGGTGCAAGAGTTGGCTTTGGCCCGTTATCCCGAGACCGATGACGAGATCAGGAGCCTCTTCCGGCTCTACCTGCGGGAGAGCTTTGCCGGACGCCCCCTCGACGCCGAGGAGCAGCGGCAAGTCTTGGCGCTGCAGCGTCGTATCGAAGGCGCTGAGCAGCAAGCCAGGAAGCGGGATCGTCGGGCAGTCTCGGCGACGGCAACACAAAACCCACTGTGACCTTTTGCGACTCTCAGGGGTCACCGTCCGTCGACTGGGCAGAAACAAGGGAAAAGCATATGACTGAAACGGACTACACCTCCCTCTATGAAGAGCAGCAGAGCTTTCTCTGGGGTTATTGCTACCGCTTGACCGGTAGCGCTGCCGACGCCGAGGATGTGGTGCAGGAGACATTCATCCGTGCCCTGGAGCGTCCACCGTTGGATACTTCACGACCTTGGCGTCCTTGGTTGGTGAGGGTGGCCACCAATCTGGTGCGGGACGCCGCCCGCAAACGTCAACGTCAGGACTACAAAGGCCCTTGGTTGCCGTCGCCGGTGGTGACCGAGGACATCGCCGGCGCCGACCGCGGGGGCGATGTGGCCGGCCGCTACGAAATGCTGGAAAGCGTATCGATAGCTTTTCTCCTGGCCCTCGAAGCTCTCACCCCAAGCCAGCGGGCCGTCCTGTTGCTGCGTGACGTCTACGGCGACATGGCCCAGGAAACAGCCGACACCCTGGATATGACCGTGGCCAACGTCAAGACGACGCTGCACCGGGCCCGCCAGGCTCTGGCCCAGTACGATACCGACCGACGCCTGCCCGATGGCGAACGGGTGCGGCGCACCCGAGATACTCTTGAGCAGCTCTTGGCAGCTTTAGCTAGCCGCGATGTGGCGCAGATCGAAGCCCTGTTGGCCGATCGGGTCACCTCCCTGGCCGATGGCGGAGGACTGTTCCACGCCGCCAAGGTTCCGGTTGTCGGACGGCAGAAAGTGGCGTTGCTCTTCAGCCGCATCGCCCCGGACAGCAGTGAGACCATTGGCCTCGACATTTGCTCGCTCAATGGTCAACCGGCCTTGGTGATTGAGCGGCCTGAGGCGCCGGAAGGTTTTGCCGCCTTCTTCACCTTGGCCATCGATATCGATGGCGCCGGCCAGATCACCAACACCTACACAACCCTGTCACCCGACAAGCTGACCGATGTCCAACGTTGGTCATCGCGACGGAGGAGCTGAGACCGCGGCCGGGTTGTATCGCTGCCGAGCATCGGCCGAATTGAACTGTGGTGTCCCGGCGAGGGACGTGCCCTGTTTCACGGCGCCGGAAATGGCGAAGGTCATTGATTCACTAGGCTCTAATGATTCACGTGAAACGTTTCACGGCATTCTCGTGGCTCGTGAAACATTCTTCGATTCCGTGAAACGTGTCGGATCGTGATCTTTCTGAGCAGAGAAAAAAGGGAAACGGGGCGATATCTAGAGGTCGGCTGACTATCGTACCCAAGATGTAGGCCCTGAGGGGCCGCTGAGTAGGACGCAGGCATGTCTGCCTGCGGGGCGTGTCAGGTACACGTGACCGATACCGTTCCTAGTCCAAGCTTTTTTGAATCCCGCTATGGCTTTGAGGTTTCCAGCGCGCTGATGGCTTGGAGATTGTCGGGATCGAGACGCAAGATTTGGCGGTAAGTGGCCGTGGCGAGCTCGTCCTGATCCGTGGCTCGGTATAGCCTGGCCAGTGCCGTCAGAGTGCGGACGGCGTCGGGGTGGTGCTCGAGATTGAGCTTCAGGAAAGCGATGGCTGTGTCTTTGCTCGGCGGTAAACCGTCTTCTCCGCGGCTCACCTGCTCCGCCAAGCGCCGAAGGGTAGCCTCACCAAAATCGTAGGTCGATCGTCCAAACCATTCGGAACGCAAGGCGCGGTAGCGGGCAACAGTAGCCTCCAGGCCATCCTCCGCCAGCGTCTCGGCCAGCACCTGTTGCAGAGTCAGGGGACGCGCCTGGCCGTGGTGGCAAGAGACGCAAGTGACCTCTAGCACCGGATCTCGACCGATTTTCGACAGGCTTGCGTTGATTTGTTGGGTCATGCGCATCATCGAGCGAGCCACGTCCTTGTTGGCTTTGGCATCGGACACGAAATCGAATTCCGTCAGGGGCAACCCCTCTTCGCCGACGTGGCAGTGGTGACAGCGCACCCCGAGGCTACGGGCGTAGCCCTTCATGGTGTCCATGAGCTCCCGGCGCTCGATATCCTTGGGCAGCACCTCGAGGTTGGAAAATTCATCGGCCAGGCTAGCGCTGCTCAAGAGGCCACAACTCAAGAGACCGCAGCTCATCAACAGGCGGAGGGCTACCGTCCGAAGGTTGCGACGCCGCCGCCGGCGGGCGACGAAGGGGTTCAAGACGCCATGGTTCTGACCGACTGAATTGCATGGATCGAGCATCGTGGCTTGCCTTCTTGAGGGGTGGAGGCCGGGGAGACGGCGACGTTAGAGGCGTGCATGGGTATTGTGTCCCGCCCGGAGGGGATTTGACAATAGGATCGGGACGGTCGCGGGATCGGGACGGGCGCCGGGACCGGGGACGGAGCGCCCGCATGCAATGGCCAGTCGACGATCTGTGGGCGATTCGACCGAGCGCGCTATAATGCCGTCAAACTCGGGCTACACAAAGGAGAAGCTATGAATCTGTTGATCTTCCTCATCATCGGTGCGATCGCTGGTTGGTTGGCTGGCGAAGTCATGAAGGGTAGGGGATTGGGCCTTCTTGGCAACCTGATCGTCGGAGTGATCGGAGCCTTCATCGGTGGGCACCTGCTCGGTTTCTTCGGTGTCGCCTTTGCGGGCGATTTTGGGGTTTTCATTACCGCCTTCATCGGCGCGGTGGTGCTGCTTTTCATCGTCGGATTGATCAAGAGAGCCTGAGCTCATCGCCGGTGGGTCCATCGGCATGAGATCGCGTTAGACTCAGGCGTGGGAGGGGTACGTTTCCTTCCTCATTTGAGTCGAGCTCTACGGCCGGCAACGCGGGTTGCCGGCCGATGATCCATCTGTCCGTACCCACGAAAGCGAGACATGAGCACCCCTACCGAGCCTACCCATGCGGCCTCTTTGGTCGTCGAACCCCTGAAAATTGCCGATAAGACGTTCCACTCCCGTCTGATTCTCGGCAGCGGCAAGTACACCGACAATGTCGCCATGGTGGAGTCCCTTGAGGCGTCCGGTACCGAGATGGTCACCGTCGCCCTGCGACGAGTCCAGCTCAACGACCCCGACGGCGACGCCTACATCCACCACATCGATCGCCAGAAGTACCTCTTTCTACCCAATACCGCCGGCTGCTACACCGCCGACGACGCCGTCCGAACCGCCCGGCTAGCACGGGAGCTCGGCGGCTGGAATTGGGTCAAGCTCGAGGTGATCGGCGATCCGAAGACCCTCTTCCCCGACAATGTCGAGCTGTTGAAGGCCACCAAGATCCTGGTGGACGATGGGTTCATCGTGCTGCCCTATACCAATGACGATCCGGTCACTTGCAAAAAGCTGGAAGACCTGGGCGTCGCCGCCGTCATGCCGGCCGGGGCCCCCATCGGCTCCGGCATGGGCATCCGCAACCCCGCCAACCTGCGCATCATCATCGAGCAAGCCAACGTTCCCGTCATCGTCGATGCCGGCGTCGGCACCGCCTCCGACGCCAGCCTCGCCATGGAGCTGGGAGCCGATGGAGTGCTGATGAACACCGCCATCGCCTGCGCCGCCGATCCCGTCCGCATGGCCCGGGCCATGAAGCTAGGCGTTGAAGCAGGCTGGCTCGCCGCCAACGCCGGCCGCATCCCGATGAAACTCTACGCCAGTGCCTCGTCACCGCTCACCGGTCTCATCGACTAAGCCACAAAGGGGCAAACGAAAAAAAACGCGTCAGGTGTTGCAAAGCAAATCCCTCTTTGGCTACAATCTGCCGCCCGCGCAGCCGTGTGCGGACAAAGCACCCATAGCTCAACTGGATAGAGCGTCTGACTACGGATCAGGAGGTTGGGAGTTCGAATCTTCCTGGGTGCACCAATCTTAAGTCCTTCACTCCACAAGAGTTAGCAGATATTGATGACGACCTCCCTCGGGGGGTCGTTTGTCGTTTCTGGCCACAAGGGTCCCTCAAGGGTCCCCTTTGCCTTCGAGGCCCTATTCTGAGGGTCTGGGGCCTGGCCCAATTTCCCCGCCCGATCACCCCCAGAAGCCGTGGTCCGCCGATTTTTCCTGCCTCGCTGTTCCGCTCTTGGTTCCCCATGAACCCAGGGCTCCCCATGAACAACGACGCCCAAACGGGCAGCAGGAGGACTCGACGTGCGCAAACGACTGGTGGGGACGGACCACCACAACGACGAGGCGTTTCTCGATCTGTCGAGGGACGCTCGGCTCGTCTATCTGCATCTGATTACCCATCCGCAGATGACCTCGCTGGGGTTGCTCCGGATGACTGTCGGCGGCCTGGCGGACGAATGTGACCTCGACCGCCAAAGCTGCGACGTTGCGTTGCGGGACCTGGCGGCGATCGGCCGCATCGAGGTCGGCAAGCGCTGCGTGGCGCTCTCGGCCGACTATTTGGAGGAACCGGCAAATCCGTCGGTGGTCATGGGCTGGGGACGGATCATCGATCTACTGCCTAGCACGGACCTGGTGCGACGCCGGGTGGATCGCGCCGTCTCGATGGTGCGGGAACGGGCAGAGCAGGTGGGGACCGAAAAAAGTGCCGCCTGGCTCGATGCGATCCCCGAGGCGATGGCTCGATTGGCTGATGAGGCGTCGGACCCACGGACGTCGGGCGCTCGAGCGCCTGGCGTACCCGACGATTCCGGCGTCCGCTACCTCGACGCCGTAGCCCCCGCTGCGATGCGGGTTAGCTCGGTGTCCGACACGGTGTCGGGGACGGTGTCCGAGACGGTGCCGGACACCGTGGTGGGCACCCTGTTCGAGACCCCGGTGGAGACGGTGTCGGAGACCCCGGTGGAGACCCCGGTAGAGACCTCGGAGACGTTGATGGAGCCCTCCGAGACGGCCGATAACGCCGCCCCGACTGATGACCCTCCCAAATCGCTCAAACGCCCATCCCACGGTGTTCTAGACGGTGTCCAACACCCTGTGGGACACGGTGTCAGGGACGGTGTGGGGCACGGTGTTGGGGACAGTGCGGGACACGGTGTCGGGGACGGTGTAGGACACGGTGTCGGGGACGGTGTGGCACACGGTGTCGGGGACGGTGTGGGACATTCCATCTTCCATCTTCCATCTTCCAATATCCAAATTCCAACCTCAGAGAAGAGCAGGCAGGCTTGCTCAGACGCGGGCGCCTGCGCGGGCGCGGGAGAGGACGCCGATGGCTGGCCTCGGGAGCTGCTCCTGCGCAAGGCGGCGGCGGTCGTTCGTCGGCAGCTGGAGGTCAGCGAGATCGAGATGGTGGACTCGTGGATCGCCGATGGCATCCCGAGCTCGCTGATCGACGCGGCCTTGGCCGACGGCCTGCGAACGACGGTGCACCGGCTGAAATGGGTCGACCTCCGGCTGCGCGAGCTGGAGCGCGGCCACCTGCACCAGCACCCCGAGTTGGACCACGACGACTTCGAGCTGGAAAAGGAGGTGGCCCTGAAGTCGCTGGCCAACGACGAGATCTCGGGTCACCTGTCGGACGATCAGCGCCGGGCGGCCAGTGCGGCGGTCCACATTGCCCTGACGGCGGGACAGGTGCGAAGAATCCTCGACCGAGCCCTGGGAGCCTGACGGTGGGGCCGGGCAAGGTCTGGACGGCGACGAGCCGCGAGGACCCAACACGCATGCACGTCCTGGCCTCGGCGGATGTGCTCTTTGGGTCGTTGCAAGGCCATCGACGGTTGGACGCCGTGGTGGCCGATCTCGACGACAAGCGGGTGCCGGATCTGCCGGATTCGGCGTTCTCGCTGTGGTGCGCCGGATGGCTGGCCGAGATGCGGCTCTTAGCGGCGGACACAACCCGCTTGGCGGTGGCGATCCACTTTCGACGGGGTCAGCTGGTGGCGGATGCGTTGGAGGTGGCGGGCTGGTTTTGGCAGGGGCTTGGCGGGCTGGACGGTGGCCGGGTGTTGCTGTGGGGCTCGTCCCGGCCGGACACCGTTGATCCGCCGTCGGCTCCGGATCCGCGAAGCTCGCTGCTCGCATGGCTGGCGCCTCAGCTTGGCGATCTGGCGACGGTGGCGGACCCGGTGGGAGGTGCCATGCACCTGCGGGAATGCGACGCGCTCGGACTTCGGCTGATCGGCCGAGCCGGTCGCAGCGATCCCAAGATCGACGACCTCGAGGACGGTTTCGAGCTGTCCAGCACGCACAAACATCCGGGCATCTGGCAGGCGACCGTGCTGCAGCTGATCCGTCAAGGCAAGGGCGCCAAGCTGGCGGCGGAGCTGTGCGGCATCAACTACTCGACCGTCTACAAAGCCCGGCAGCGGGACGCCACGTTCGCACGGGCCATTGAGATGGCGCGGGGGAGATGCTGATGAATGTCGAAGCCGATGCTTCATCTTCCAACCTGGCCGCGCCCTACCCTCCGAGGATGGACAACAACACCCTCGAATTGCGCTACGTCCCCCTCTCCCAGGCTCAACGCTGGGACGCCAACCCGAAGCTCCACGACCTCGAAGCCCTCATCGAGTCGATCACGACCCACGGCTTTGGCGATCCGCCAAAGTATGACGCCCAGCTTGACGGCCTGGTCTACGGCAACGGTCGAATGGAGGCACTCGAACGCATGCAGGCGGAGGGACGCGAGCCGCCCCGTGGCATCGGCGTGCTCGATTCGGGCGAATGGGCGGTGCCGGTCATCTTCGGCGTCGATGCTGAGAGTCGGTCGGCAGCGGTGGCGTTCGCCATCGATCACAACAACCTGGGCCTTCTCGGTGGCAACCTGGGCTTCAACGACCTGCTGGCCATCTGGGACGAGGCGGGCCTGCAGGCGGTGTTGCAAGACACACCCGAAGCCGGGGAGCTCTTGGCGAGCTTCGACAGCGAGGAGGTGGCGTCGTTGTTGGGGGGACCGGATTTCGAGCCCGAGGACCTCGGGGAGCAACCGCGGCTCGATCAGAAGGAGCCGATCGTGTGCCCCGAGTGCGGTCATAGCTGGGAGCCATGAGCGGCAAACCCGATCTCACGATCGCCGGCTGTTCCTACGAGGCGGCCAAGTCAGCAACGATGAGATGGCACTACTCCCGAGCCATGCCGTCGTCCAAACTGGTGCGTTTCGGTGTCTGGGAGGATGGGCGGTTCTTGGGAGCCATCATCTACGGCGTCGGTGCCAACCGTCACTTGGCGAGCCCCTTCGGTCTGCAACCGACGGAAGCCTGCGAGCTCGTCCGTGTTGCCCTGGCGCCTGCCACAAACCGTCATTGGCCGACCTCGAAATGCGTCGCCACATCGCTCAAGCTGCTCAAACGTCAATCGCCGGGGCTGCGCTTGGTCGTGTCGTATGCCGACCTGAAGGAAGGGCACGTCGGCACCATCTACCAAGCGACGAACTTCATCTACCTTGGGCCGTCGAAACAGCCCTACCTCAAGATCCTCGGCGAGATCGTCCATCCTCGGACCGCCTACGATCGCTACGGTCCCGGCGGTCAAAGTGTCGCCACCCTGCGGCGCACCGTCGACCCGAACGCCCGTCGCGTCGAGATGCCGGCGAAGCTCAAGTACGTCTATCCGTTCGACCGCAAGATGCGCCGGATGCTTCAGTCGTCCGCGTTGCCGTACCCGTCCCGCAGCGCCCCCGAAAAGGCACAGACAGAACCATCGTGAGCCACCCAGACCCACACCCGGCGGAGCCCTCGGTTTCTTTGACTCCCAAGTCTGTCCGGCATATTTCCCATGGCCCATCAACCACCGGGGCCCAGGGATCGATGAGCGGGCCCCAAGACCTGGGAGAACGGCCCCATGACGACCCGCCTGTTGGTTTCCAAGAATTCACCCTCCCCACTCGATGTCCGCCGCCAGCGTCGCGAGACGTTCCACATGGCACGGCGCATCATCGGCAGCCTGGCCAACGACCTGCGCCAGATCGATCAACGGCTTGGCACCTTGGCAGCGGCGATCCCCAAGCCGGGCGACCAATTCGAGCTGCTCGAGGAGATCGGCGACGGTGTGCGCTGCGTCCGTGGGGATCTGCTGGCCGACGCCATCGAGACCTTGGAGTCGCTGGCTTATCTCGACGACGACGCGCTCTGCCGTCGCCACGCCGAGCGTCAACGGTTGCTGCCGGAGGTCGACGAGTGAACGAGCGGTTGCCGGATCGACTGCTCCGGGACGGTGTGGGCTCGCTGTCGGATGCCGAGTTGTTGGCTGTGCTCCTGCACTCCAGCTGTCGGGGAAGATCGGCCCTGAGGCTGGCTGATGAGTTGTTGCAAGACCTCGGCGGTCTGGCTGGTCTCGGTGAGGTCGACGAACAGTTGCTCGACCGTCAAGGCATCGGCAACGTGCGGGCGGCGATCCTCCTCGCTGTCCGTGAGCTCGCCGCCCGTCTCGGACGCACCCAGCTGAGTGATCGCAAAGTCCTCGACCATCCGGCAGTCGTCGCCAACTATCTGGCGTTGCGGTACGGCTCCGCCGATCAGGAAGTGATGGGGGTGCTGTTTCTCGACATCCGCCACCAGCTCATCGCCGACCGCGAGCTCTTCCGCGGCACGCTGTCCCGAATTCAGGTCGAGCCGCGGCAGATCTTCCGGGCGGCCCTGCACCACCGAGCGTCGTCGATTGTGCTGTTCCATACCCACACCAGTGGCGACCCAACCCCCTCGGCCGATGACCTAGTGTTCACTCAGCGCCTCGAGGAAGCCGGGCGTCTGATGGGCATCCGGTTGGTGGATCACCTGATTGTGGCTGGGATGGGGCGATGGGTGTCCATGGCTCGGCGAGGGCAGATCTGAGTGGCCCAGACGTCCCCTAGGCCAGGTGGGACGGGAGATCTCCCCTGGCCTGCATGGGTGCATGTCCAAGGCCTGGGAGATCCCCACCTGCCCTGTCTCAATCTTCGAATGCACACTCTGGAGGTGCTCTTTTTAGAGACCCGTCGCGAATCACGAAGAAATCACGAGATATCGCGACGTTGTCCGTTGACCACTCGCCGCTTTCGCGGGTACTCCTAGGACATCACAACGGGGATGCGACACACCGTCCCCGCAATCAACCAAACAGGAGACGATCATGGCCAAGACCACCACCAACACCGCGACCGAAACCACCACCATCGAGGCCGCCGCCGTCCCGGCCTTCGAATTCTTCCAAGGCAACCTGTCCGAGAGCAGCTCATCCCCGCAAATCACCGTCCGCCGCGGTGGCTTGATGGTCCTGACCGCCGCTGCGGTTGAGATGCTGGGTGCTGATGTCGAGAAAGTACAGCTGGCCTATGACCGCACGACCGGGACCGTCGGCATCCGGGCCGCTTCCATCGACGCTCCTGGTGCTTACCTGCTCCGCACGCAGGCCAAGAGCCCTAACCGTCTGGTCGGTGGCAAGCGGTTCTTCACCTACAACGGCATCCCGACCGAGAAAGCTGTCACCTTCGACGCGATTCGCTACGGCGACGGCCTGATTGGCTTCCGGATGAGCGGTGAAGCCGTCGAGGTCCAGGCTGCCTAACGCCTCTATCCCGTTGACTAGGCCCCCCTGACCCCTTCCGGCCGCGTGGTTGGAAGGGGTTGCCGCATCTAGACCACCCGATCAAACCAGTTCATACTGGTAGATTTGTCGACTAGAGGCTCGTCTCAGCGACTATCTGTCTCCGCTCAGACGTACTTCTCCAAATGAATCGGCAGCGGCGAGATAAAGTGTGCTTTTGCAGAGACTTAGGATGGCGTTATTGAGGGGCCTGCAGGCTCGGCGTCACGCTGAAGACGTATTGGTAGCCTACCTGGCTCAACCACGGGTGTAGTCGAGTGTTATGTGTCACCGAATGTCGTGATTGACCAGGCCGAGGTGATTGGCTAAGCTGCTTCGAGGCCAACGGAAACAGAGGGTTGAAGGGTGTTCGGAGAAGATTCTCGATTCATATTCGACGGACACCCGGATGAATTTATAGCGCCTCATGAATACGTCGAATAACAATGTTAGGCTGCCTATCTGGCGCTGAGACACCATGAACGCAACGCTTGCTTTGGTCATTGCGGGGTTTGTGCTTGTGATCTATGTCCCCATAGTTGTCGTCTTTTGGCGGAACGTCAATCTTTCACAGCCATGGAAGGCAACGTTCTCGTTGACCATTTTCCCGCTGTTCGTCGTTGCAATGGGGTTCAACATTTGGTTCACGAATGAATATGCCGGTTGGCTGCTCGATTACCTAGCTTCGGCAAAAGCGCGTGGAAGCATCAGATCAGAGATCATCGCGGCCTTCATGGCAAGTACGCCCATCGCGCTCCTGATTTGTCTCGTCTGGTACGGATTGATACGCGCCCTCGACTCTCTTACCACCCGGAGGGGCAATGCATGACACTCTGGCAGTCACAATTCCGTCAGCCTAACCCGGCGGTCGAGCGGACCCGCGGGCACGTGTCTTCTACTTCGCATCGGCGGTGGCCGCGGGCCGCTCACCTTGAACGTTATTACTGCACAGCCCCCGAGGTCTGCGGACTTCCGCTACGGGGATGGCCTCTTCGGCTTCCGCATGAAGCCTGAGTCCATCAAGATCCACCCCGCCTGACACCTCCAACCGGCTCCCCAAGCCCTCCAAGACCCTCCCGGCCACCCGGCCCGGAGGGTTTTCCGCGTCTGGCCAACTTCAACCACCCCTCCTCCCCATCTTCCACCCCAGGAACGACGGAGTATTCCCAGGAACGACGGCCCCAGCGCCGACCCACAAACGTTAGGCCCTCGCGTGTGCATGTGGCTGTTTTTGGGCGGTGCTGGGACCCAGGACCATCAACCGTCTGTTAGCTGGTGTTAGCCAAATGGGAAAACGCAAAAGGAATCCGTCGGAGCGCAAGCTCGATCTCTACGTCGTCGCCATGGGTTTGGCCCTGAATTGGACAGATGCCCAGATTACTAAGGCCGTCAACGCCGAGAGGCAGCGTCGGGCAGAGGAAATCCAGGCCGATTTGCTGCGGAAACAGGGCCTCGACGAGGCCGAAATTTCCGCAAAGGGCGATAACTGGCTTTTGAGTACTCAAAAAATCAGCCAACACCAGGTGAAGTACGACAAAGCCGACGCTGAGAAGCTGCTCATCGAGCTCACTCAACGGCATGCCCGCGAGGAAATCGGCCGTCAGCTGGTGCGGCTCGACGAGATCTGGCGCGAGGCGATGACGGCATGGCGGGAATCGAAAGAGGACGGCCGGGAGATCACCGTCCGGCAGTCCCATCGCCCGATCAAGACCGGCGATTCGGTCAAGAAAGTGCCGGTGGAAACCAAGACCATCCGGACCGGGCCCCGTGCCGGCGACCCTCGCCACCTCAAGGTCGCCCTCGAAGCCGTCCAGGAACGCACCGACCTGCTGCGTTTGCGCGAGCGGGAGCTGACGGAGAAGGTCACCGAGCATCCGCAGTTCGACGCCAGCCAGCCCACGACTCTCGAAGAGGCCACCAAGTATCTCGAAATGACCGCCGGTAGCCGGTTCGCCCGGCACGGCAAGCTGCGTTTGGTCGAACCCAAGAACCGCCACAAGCGGTAGAGGCTGGAGTTTCGCGTCATGGAGCTCTCGGACATATTCACCCAACTCGCGGAATCGGTCGATGCGCCACCCGCGCCGCCGATCTTCGACGACTCGGCGGTGCCGGGCACCTTCTGGCGCGAGCATTTCGACGTCGAGAGCGGCCCTGAGCTGTGGACGAAGCTGGTGGTTGGCAGTTGTGATCAGCAGCGGAGCAAGCCGGTGGTGTCCCGCAAGGGTTGGGAAGCCCTGCTGACGCAGGAAAAGATCCGCCGCGGGACGGAACAATGGGCAGTGGACCACCTGGCTGACGGCCGTATGCGCCCCGAGCCGGAGCGGGCCGAGATCCGACGACTCGACCACGCGGCCTGCAAGGGTGATTTCTGGCGTTGGCTGCATCGCCGAGGTTGGATCGAGAACCCTCACGCCTCCACCCCTGAGGGGCGCGTCGTTCCACTGGTCTGTTGGCCCGGCCAACTGGCCTACATCTGGTGG
>JAJCXR010000065.1 GCA_029263315.1 Acidobacteriota bacterium
AGTACACCTTTCCGGAAATACGGTGACGTATCGAGAGCACCGAGGCGCCGCGTCCGCAAGGCTTGCGAGCGAGGCATAGTGGGGCTCTGTTGTAGCGAGCGTAACGCCGCGGACGTGGATGATCGGCGCTCGAATACCAGCGTATTTTTGAAAAGGTGTACTTACGCTCGCAGAAGACAATCATCATCCCCCATGCCTGAGCTGATCTCGCCTTGCATCGCCGCCTTCGTCGTTTCCTGAGGCGCCTCTCCGGTGCCGCCTGGAGGGCTACGGGGCACCATCTGAGGTCCCGCCTTGGCCTCCCGAGGCAGGGAGGCGAAGGGCTCTCCTTGCGCCAAGAGCTGGTCCTCGAGATCATGCGCGGCGACCTGCATCGGGTCGTGTCCCGGCCACCGGCGGCGATTCGCCGCAGCGAGATGCCGACGCCGATCCGGCGTTCCCTAAGGCGTCGCCTGAGTCTCTCCGAGGCCTCTTTGGGCGGCCGCCCTTGCTTGACCATCACGCCCCATGCATGGGCAGCAAGTGACGACAGCCTGCTCTACCTGCACGGCGGAGGCTATTGCGTGTGCTCATCTCGAACCCACCGCGCCCTGGCGGCCCAGATCGCCGTCGAAAGCGGCAGGCGCTGTCTGTTGCTCGATTACCGGCTAGCGCCGGAGCACCCCTATCCCGCCGCCATCGAAGATGCCGTCGCCGCCCTCGAAGAGCTGATCCATGAGGTGGGTGATGCCGGGCGAGTGGCCATCGCCGGTGACTCAGCCGGGGGTGGCTTGAGCCTGGCCACCTTGCTGTCCTGTCGCGATGCGGGCATGCCGATACCTCAGTCCATGGTGCTCATCTCGCCGTGGATCGACTTGACCTTGAGCGGTGAGAGCATTGATCGCCTGGCCCCTACGGACTATCTTTCACGGCAGATCCTGAGCAGCTTCGCGGCCCACTATCTGGCACAGGCTGACGCCAGACAGCCCTTGGCCTCACCCTTGTGGGCGGACTTGCAAGGTTTGCCGACCACCTTGGTGCAACTCGGCGGCGGCGAGACCTTGCTCAGCGAAGGGCAGCAACTGGTCGAGCGCCTTGCCGCGGCGGGCGTGCCGGTGGAGCTACAGGTGTTCCCGGGGGCCTGCCATGTTTTCCAGGCCTTTGCTCCGCTGCATCCAGATGCCGCACCGGCGCTGCGTCAGATCGGAGTCTTTCTTAAGGCGGCGGGCGGCGCTACTTGATGTATCCCAAGGACTCCAATTGATCCACCAAGTCGTTGCTGAGCTGCGTCGGCTTGGCCACCTGCGGGACGTAGAAATCCCCTTGATGGTAGCTGGCGAGGGTCTCTTGGCGGCTGCCTTTCCAGGCCTCGGAGCAAAAGACATCGCTCAGCACGCGACCCTCTAGATCGTCCGCCACCGGTAGCTCCAGGCTGGCCATCAGGGTGGGCAGGATGTCGTAGACGGTGGCCCCCTCGAGGCGATAATCGGAGCGGATTCCGGGACCGTTCCAGACCACCATGCCGGGGGGCGCGTCGTCGTGATATCCCGGGACTTTCGGGTCTTGACCGGGACCGACGCCATGGTCGGACAGCACCACCACGGCGGTATCGGCGTCGCGGTGGCTGAGGAAGCGTCCCAGCCACTCGTCCATGTAAACGTAGAAGCTCTCCACCGTTTGCCGGTACATGGGCAAGTGGGCTTCGAGATCCTGACGTACCTCCGCTGACCAATCCATGTCGGCGAAGCGCTCCGGGTAGTGGTAGTACAGGAAGTAGTGGTCGGCCCAGTCGAGACTTTGGAAGTGCACCGAGAAAACGTCGGGGTCGATCTCGGGCAGAAAACGCTCCGCCACCTCGGCGAGGATGGTGTCGTAGGTGTAGGCGCGGGTCAGGAAATAGGGCCGTAAATCCCCCTGGCGATCCATGTTGCGGGATTGCCGGATGAAGCTCTTCAGCCCGCCCTCTTCGAGATCGACGAAACGCGGGATGTGCTGCACCATCTCCTGTTGCACTTTTTCTTGAATGTCCAGTACCTCGGCCAAGTGGTCTTGTGGATGCACCAGGCTGAGACCGAGCTGGCTATCCGCATTGCCGTCGGACTTCATCTGCATCAAGTCGCCGATGGAGTCTTGCACCAGGTAATTGGAAACCATCATGCCGTGCACCTCCTCCACCGGGAAGGTGTTGTGGTATCCCACCATGAGCACGCTACGTTGTCGTTCGCTGAGCACATTCCACAGGGCAGGGGCGCGGCGATCGGCGTTGGAGTAGAGGTAGCGTTCCAGCTTGCCGAAGTTACGCAGCCGCGACCACCAGCGCTCCAGGGCGGGGCGCTGGTTGTAGAAGTGGACGATGCCATGGCGCTCAGGGCTGACACCGGTGGCGACGGTGGTCCAGATGGCGGGGGAGATGTTGGGGATGAAGGTGGCCAGATTACCGTAGGTGCCGTCCCGCATCAGGGACTGCAAGTGGGGAAGCTTGCCGGCTTCCAGCAGGGGGAGCAGGATTTCCCACTCGGCACCGTCCCAGCCGATCACCATCCATTTTTTGGGCAACTGTGAGCAAGCTGCGAGCCTCGCCGAGACGTTGTCGACCGCCATCTCACCCTCCGCCATTTCTCCCTGCGTCACCTCACCATCCGGCATCCCGTTCGCGCCGTCGATCTCGGTGCTGACGTCGCCATCGACCGACCACGGGGCCTGCCAAGCGTCGAGGGCGGTGGGGCCCGGTAGCGGCTCGTAGGTGTAGACAGGCCGCGTCCGATGGTCCCGTAGGGCCAGGGCGCCGACGGCGAGGACCAATAGGACGGGTAAGGCGACCAGCAGGCGCTTCAGGGATCGTGATGCAAAAGCCATGGTTCTTGGGGGCTCGTCGAGTCAGCGTTGACGGTTTTGGCGTTGACGATTCGGCATTGACGATTCGGCGGTGGCGGTCTTCAGTAGCGGGCGACCACCGGTGGCATGCGACGGGGTAGCCGACGCTTGAGCCAATGTTTGCCACGTTTGATCGGCAGGTAAATCCGGTCGAGCCAGGCATGGGCGGCGAATTGGCGTTCCGCCCAGGCTGCCAGGCCTCCCCCGGCCTCGCCGTGGGGAGTGTCGGGAAGTTGGCCCGCCGCCAAGCTAGGGTCCCCTTCGCTGGCCCCGCGGTGTTCGTCGTAGACCTGCCAGCTGTGAACATATTGACCCAGCTGGGGCACGCCATCGCCGGTCGACTGCGCCGTCTTGCGGGCCACCACGAAGAGGGCGGCCTGTTTGCCGCCGAAGAGCCCGTAGTTGAGATGGTCGATGCAGCCGGAGGTATAGCGATAGATCTTCCACGGGGCCGAGTAAAAGCGGCCACGGTGCCAGTAGGGATAGTACTGGCAAAAGAACTCGTCCTCGATCTGGTAGCGGTTGGCGCTGTAGAAGTCGTGGAAGAAGGTGGGCGAGAACATGTAAAAGCCCAAGTCCATGTGGTTGTTGGAGGGCACGCCGGCATGCACTACCCGGCCCCCCACCTTGAGCAGCTTGTGGATGTTCTCGAGCAGATTCGGTTGATGGAAGATTTGCAGGCTGGAGCCGGGATCCAGCACCACGTCGAAGCGACCGACCAACTCGTCGGGGATCGGCTGGTTGAGATCCATCACGTAGTTGGCGCCTTCCCAGTCGGCGATGTCGCAGCTCTCAACGTGGTCGAAACCCAGGCATTCGAAGAGGGTGTGGTCGTCGATGCAGCCCTGGGCGGCGAGGCGCGGATCGTGGGAGAGGCGGGTTTCGACCCCCGCCTTGAGCTCGACGCGGTGCCAGCGGGCCCAGCGATCCAGCTCTTGGCGCGTGAAGTACACCGACGAACGACCGATCTGCAACACCCTGCCGCTGAACGGGCGCTGGCGGTGCTCGTCGAGGAGAAGTCTGGCGGAACCTTTGGGAATACCCATGCTCAGAAGTCTTTCAAGGCTCGAGGTTGACGGAAGAAGCTCTCGAAGTCGTGGCGAAAACGCCAGCCATAGAGCAGTAAAACCACGGCGGCGGTCAACAGGAAGGCCAGCAAACGCCCCCAAGATTGACCTGGGACGGCAAGGTGAACGATCCAGAAAAGCGGGAGCGGCAACAAATAGACCTGCAACAGCTCCCAGCTCAATCGACCGAAGGCCCGGCGGTTCACCCGATAGACGGCCCAACTGGTGAGCAGCGTCCCCACCGGAAGAAGATTGACCCAGGCCATGCCGGCGGGGCCGAGCCAGGCGGTCAAAAGATATCCCATTCCGACCAGCGAGAGGAGACTGAGCAGCGAAGAGATCAACAGGATGCGATCCTGGTGCAGGCTCAGCAGGACATCCCCGGCACAGCGACTGAAGGGTTGGCAGAGGGGAGCAAAGCACAAAATCTGCAACAGGGGGGCCGCTTGCCGGTAGGGCTCGCCGCCAAAGATCACCAGGATGGTCTCGGCGTTGAAGAACAGTCCCAAGGCGAACGTCACCTCCAGGGCGAGCAGGAAGATCGTCGCCAGTCGATAGGCCTCGAAAAAGCGGGCCGCATCACCGCGCAGCTTGGTCAATGCCGGGTAGAGGGCACGGCTCACCGGCAGGGCGACGGCCGTGGCCAGCAGAAAGGCGAGAAATAGCGCCATGCCGTAGCGACCGACGACCTCCGGCGAGAAGCGTAACCCCAAGACCAAGGGGTCGACCTTACCCGTCAAGAGGACAAAGATCGACATCATCAACAGGGGGATGCCGCGTCGCAGCAGCGGGCCGTTGACCGCCGTTTGCCAGCGTAGCTCCATCATGCCACGGGCCCGCCACCAGAGCCCCAGGGCAAACACCATGGCCCCGAGCACGTGACCGACGATGAAGCTTCCCACCCCATGGCCTTGCAGGGCCAGGAAGATCGAAACCGCGGCGTAGGTCAGGTTGCGCAGCACCTCCGGCCAGACCGAATAGCCGATCAGCAGCTCGGACTCGAAGTAGGTCAGGGGGACCTTGGCCAGCCCTTCGAAAATGAGGAAAAGCACCAGGAAGCGGAGCACAGCGACGACTTCGGCGGCATCGGCCCCGTGGAGCCCTTGGGCCATCCACGGGGCTGCCAGGTAGACGCCGAGCCCGACCACGATGCCGCCGACCCCTTCGAGGAACAGGAAGTTTCCCCAGGGCCGCGGATTCTCCATGCGCACCAAGTGGCCCGGCATGCCCAGATCCCGAACCTGACCGAGCAGCAAAAAGATGGGCTCGGCCCAATGCCAGATGCCCCAATCCCCAGGGCCCACCAAACGACGCAATACGATGTGGGTGGCAAATACCACCGCCATGCGCCAGATCTGCGAAAAGGTGGCGGCGCTCCCCGAGGACAGCAGGGCTTTGGATGTGGCGTGGGAAGAGGTCATGGGCGATGGGACGATGGAAGGGTAGGTGGGTGGGCTCCAGTGGACTCTACCCCAACCGATGGCCGAGGCGGGGGATGATGGGGCCTTTGCACCGGGCCAAGAAAATGTATGGGGCCAAGAAAAAAGGGAGCGCTGGGCGCTCCCTTCTCGACGAGGCAAGGCATTCGAGGGGGTAGACGGGGATCGACCCGTCGGCGAGCCGTCATCTCCTCCCGAAGGTACCGTGTCTGGGTTACGGCACCCACTGCACCCGCAGGTTGGCGTAGCTCCAACCGTAGGTGGGAACTTCCGGGCCGACGGCGCCGGACTCGTGGCCGAAGGCCACAAACCAGTTCTCATTGACCGTGTTGATGTTGTTGACCGTCGGGATCTCCCGCAGGCTGACCACCGGTGTTCCCGCCACCGACAGGGTCAGGGTGATGCGGTTGGTCGCGGTATTGAAATCGTAGTTGACGTGGTAAGTGGTGCCGGGCTGCAGTACAAAACCTGCCGTCTCGGTGACGATGGCACCCGGGGCCAACCCTGCGTTGATGGAGAGCTTGATCTCGTTACGGTTGGGGCCGAAGGCGTTGATGTAGCCGAAGAGGTTGCTCCGCCAGACGTTGCCGCGGTTGAGCCAGACGATGCCGTGATTATCGCTCGACGGCACGTTCCAACCACCGTGGGTGAAGTCCATGTCGAGCACGATGCGCGAGAACCGCGGATTGCCCGGCATGGGGATGTCGAAGTGACGGGATTCGTTGCCGACGGTGGGACGATGGAAGACGCCCGGCAATTCGAACAACATGGCGCCGTCGATCGGCGGCTCGGTCATGCCCGGGGGCAGCAAGGCGGAGCTGCCGGAGCCCGACGGACCGATGAAGATGAGCTCCCCAGTGATCGGGTGGAGGGTCGTGGCATAGGGGTAGTACGGTTGATTACAGTTGAAGATGGTGCTGACGTTCTCGACCGCGGTCAAACCCACCAAGCCGAGGACATCGGCGATCGAGCGCTGGCTCAAGGGGAGGGCTCCGAATTCGACGCCATTGACCAACAGGGTACCGCTCTCGCTGTAGAGCCAGGCAAAACACGTCGCTTCCTCTTGGCCGATGTTGATCAGGTGGAAATCGGTGATCTCCGACTGGGGAAGACGACTCCAGCCTTGGAGGTAGGAATCCGCCGAAGGATCGATGAAGTTGTTGGAGGTCACCACCGGTATTTCGGCGCCCAAGGTGGTCTCACCCTCCGAGTTGGTCGAGACCAGCCGCGAGGTGATGGCGATCTCGAGCTCGGCATCGATCTCCACCATGGCGGATGCATCGGGGAGGACCAGATCCTTTAGCACAAAGGTGGTATGCGGCTGTAGTGAGACGCTGGTGCCCGCGTCCTCAGGACGGTCCGTGCCGTCGGTGAAGGACGGGATCACATAGTAGGTGAACGAGGAGAAGTCTTCGGAATTGTTGGTGATCAGGATTTCGGTCTGGATCAGATTTCCATCCTTCTCCTGGTCGATGACCAACGGTACGTAGACCGTACCGGCGAGGACGGGAGCGGCCGTCACGATGAGGAGCAAGGCCATGGCGAGAAGGGAAACCTGAGTCAAAGGCGTCTTCATTTGGGTTCCTCCGTAGGAGTCTTGTGGCTCGAACAGCGTCAAGAAAATAGGCCTGCGTAGGGCGTACGTGGGCCCGGAATTTGTCGAGAAGAGGATGGCTAACGATTGAATTATCCCGATGCAGCATGAATTATAGGCATCTTGACCGGGATTTGGCAAATCGGTAGCAACCCACCAACGGTCCAGCATCGCGCTTTCAATATCCACCTAAATGCTCATGAACAAACGGCCAGCGCACTCCGGCGCCGGTCAATCGAGGTAGCCGAGAGCTTTGAGCTCGCGAATTTGTTGGGCGTCCAGCTCGATCTGTTCGGCGGGAGATTGGCGCAAGGAATGGACTTCCAAGGCATGCTGACGTAGCAATTCCGCTTCCCGTCGCAAGGCGGAGCCCTCGGCTAGATCTTCCAGCTGCAGTGGGTTTTGCTCTCTGGGATCCGTCTCCAGGTCGTAGATTTCATCGGCTTTTGTCTCGAAATGTAGGTACTTAAGGCGTTGGCTGCGCACCGCGACGGTGGGGTAGGCCCCATCTTCGGCGATCTCTGAGACCGCCAGCAAGCAGTGCGGGTCCCGCGGCGCGATTTTATCGTCCCACAGGGGGCGAAGGTCACATCCTGCCACCGGGCGGGGGCGATCCAGCCCGATGAGCCCGAGAATAGTGGGCATGACGTCGATCAACCGTACCTGCTGCTCGATGATCGTGCCCGCCCGCTCCTGCCGTGGCAGCTTGAGGATCAACGGAATACGGCTGAGCTCTTCATAGGGTGTCGTGCTGTGGGAGATGAAGCCGTGCTCCATGAAGGCGTCGCCGTGGTCCGAGGTCAAGACGATGAGCGTCGAATCGTAGAGACCGGTGCGTTTGAGCTCGTCGAGCAAACGCCCAATCTCGTCGTCGACCATTCGGATGAGGCCGTCGTAGTAGTCCTTGAATTGCTCGATGCGCTCGGCGGAGGGCACGTCCTCGCCCCGCCGCACCGCCGCCAGATAGGTTCCCCAATTGGCTAGGTCGATGCCCTTGTAGACATCTCCGTGATCGCCGAACAGGCTGTCGTAGGGGGCCGTTGGTCGATAGGGGTCGTGCAGATCGATGTAATGCAAATAGGTGAAGAAGTTGTAGCGCTGGGCTGCCCCCCGGAAGAAGGGCCAGGCCTGGCGATGAATGCGCTGGATCGAGCCCTGCTGGTCGTTGTAGTCGACGAATCCCTGGCCGAAGCCCATGAAGCCTCGCAAATGACTGTTCTGCACCCAGGCGTTGGTCAAATAGCCCTGTTTGGCGAGGCTCTCCGCCAACGTCGTCTCGTCGAGGCTCAAGAGGTCGGATTTGATGGTTTCGGGCGTTTCCTGATGGCTGCCCCAGTAAACGCCGTGTTGGTAGAGGTGCCGGCCGGTGAACAGCGAGGCGATGCTGCTCTTGGTGAAGGTGCTTTGGCTGATGCTGTGACGAAACATCAAGCCATCCGCCGCCAAGCTGTCGATGGCCGGCGTCGGGCGCTGCGAACCGTAGGCGCCGAGGTGGTCCGCCCTCAGGGCATCGACCAGAAGAATCAGCACATCCGGGCGTTGTTTCTCGACCGACCCGGGGCGGAAGACCATCATCAAACCAAGCTCCAGGGCTGCGATGCCCAGCACCGGCCAAAGCCAACCGAGGCGATGCCTTGGAGGTGCGGCGGAAAAATGCAAGATCAGCCAGCAAGCCAAGGTCACGAGGGCGATAGAGGCCAGCAAGAAGAGGCCGTTGAGGCGCAGCGAATAGGCCTCGAAAAGGATCGAAGGCTTGATGCCGTGGGCCCGATTCCACTGCATGCCGCCCCACAGGATCCACGGCGCAGCTGCCAAGCCCGCGGCCGCAAAGACGGACCACGGACGATCACCCCGCAGGCGATGCCGGAAGGGCCCGAGCAAACGTTCGAGAAGCGGTTGCAGCAGGGCGTAAGTGAGGCTGAACGCCGCCGTGACCAGCAACGCCCAGCGCAGGCTGCGGTTGATCGCCGTGCCGGTCGAGGCATAGAAACCGGGTGCCAGGAAGGGCGCTCCGAGGTAGAGCCCGGTGGCCACGCCGAGGCAAGTGGCAATCCACACGAAGGCTGTCAGGTGGGGAGGGGACAACCGACGAATCATGGTGTGCAGGCCCTTCTGGTAGCGAGTTGTAAGTCGTGTGTCATGTCTTGGGAGCTTCGCTTGGGTCGGGCAAGGCGAGCCGGAAGACGGCATGGGACTCCCCCGGTTCGCCGAAGCTTAGCCGCAAACGGTACAGGTGTGCCGCTTGCCATGTCCACCACATGGGGTGCCGAGCGATGGGGGGCTGCAATTTTAGGCGATACCTCCAGGTACCCTTCTCCGTGGCTTGGGGGGGGCCGAGCACGGTGGCGTTGAGCTCGAAGGGGTCGGCCGGCGGGTTCGTGGTTTCGAGGATAATTTCGCTGAGGGGTAGGGTGCTGCCGAGCACCATCGCCCCGGGCTCACCCGCTGGCAGCCGGAAGAAACCGTCGCGTCCTTGTTTGATTCCCGGGCTCTCGAGGCGTAGGTAAAAACCCTCGTAGAGATCTTCCCGTCCGGCCAGCCGCAGGTGACTCTGACTGGTCTCGAAGGGAAGCCAGCGCTGAGCCACCGGCGAGACGTACCGGTAGGTGCCCTGCTCGGTGATCGGGAACTGCCGAGGGGCTCGCCACAGGGGCAATAAGAACAGGCCCGCCAACAGGGAGACGGCGACGATGCCGGGAAGGGGTAGGCGACGTTGGGGCACAAACCAAAGGGCCGGAAACAAGGGTAGAAAGTAGCGGTTGGCCAAGCTGCCGCCACCGCCATAGAAGTTGAACGGGCGACTCCACAGGAAGAAGAGGGCGGACACCGAGACCGCCAGCAGCAACGCGACGACAAGGCGCGCTGGTGGCTCGTCGCGGCGTCGTCGCGCCACCAGGGGCCACAGAATCAACAGCAGTGGCAAAAAATAGGGCACCACGCCGACATGGCGTCCCAGCAGAAAGTAGAAGCTGTTCCAGGTCAGCAAGGACCACGGGAGCTTGCGATCGCGCAGGATTTGTAGCGGTGTGCGGGCGGCGGCGTTGCCCAAGTCCTGCACGCTGGAGGTCCACGTGGCCACCGGAAAATCGATGGCCGGATAGCCGGTGTGGGCGTAGAAACCACTGCGCAGGGCTCCGTAAGGTGTCCAAGTGCCGGTCAGTTGGTGGTGCACGGCGCTGCTGCAGATCACCAACAGGGCGGCGCTGGCCAAGGTCGTCAAGGCACTGCGCCAGCGCGGTTTCGGCACCAGCCACAGGGCGACCAGCAGTAGCGGCAAGTAGGGGGGGCGGCTGAAGACGACCACCGCCAGCAGGCCACCTACCAAAACCAGGTGGATCCACTGCGCTATCCAATGGCCATCATCGAGGCCCCGCTGCTGTCGCCAGCGGGCGTTGAAGAGGAGGCTGAAGGCCACAGCCGTCAAGCACATAAGAAAGAGGTCCGCATGCATCCAGAAGGTGGACGCAAAGGTGACGCTGGCGAAGATCAAAGCCGCCAGCCAGAGGCTGGCCCACGGCCCGAGCCGCCGTTCCAGGGCGCGGCAGGCGACGATGGCACAGAAGATCAGCAGCAGGGCATTGGCGATGAAGGGACCGGAACGGCCGAAGAGCCGCAGAAAGGGAGCCAGGTAGGCGGCATAGAAAAAGGGCTTGCCGTAGGTGATGGTGGCTCCACCGTCGCCACTTTGCAGGATCAAGCCTTGGGGTGGCAGCTGCCAACCGTCGATGAAGCGATGGTAGTCGGCGGCCTCGTATCGCAGGTCCAGGTCCCAGGCCAGGCTCTCGGCCTGCATCAGGTAGGTGGCCTCGTCGCCCATGAAGGAGGGCCAGGAGCGTCGCTCGGTGGTGCTCGCCGCCACCAGCAGCCATAGGCAAAGCACCGCCAAGAGAGCTCGGCTGATGGTTCGCTGGCTGGGGATTGGGTACATCATGGTCAACGATATCGGTACCTGAGCTGCTTGCGGCGTCTCCGGAGCTGAAGTACCCTTGCGCATCTCGCGTGCCTCCACGTGAGCCTGGTGCAGTGCGTCACGAATCCGCCGTCTGTTGGAGGCTCTACACAAGGGAATTGC
This sequence comes from Acidobacteriota bacterium, assembly GCA_029263315.1. Taxonomy (GTDB): domain Bacteria; phylum Acidobacteriota; class Thermoanaerobaculia; order Multivoradales; family J023; genus JAJCXR01. The sequence goes on from JAJCXR010000065.1 coordinate 11,026, forward strand.
TGGGTCCCACGTCCTCCGGCACTTGGCGGGAGTTTCCCATGCTCGAGAATTTGCGGCAAGACACACGCTGGCTGCGCAGCATTAAGAAGAAGTCCTTTCCTTGGTACCTCATCGAGTCACTGCTCTTCGAGAATGGCTACCAAGCGGTGGTGTTGCATCGCGTGGCACACGCTTTCCGACGCCGCGGCATTCCTTTTCTCGGGCCGTTCTTCCATCGCCTGTCGATCTTCCTGACCGGTGTCGATATCGCGCCGGCGGCGGTGATCGGCCCGGGGTTGCGCATCAGCCACGGGGTCGGGTTGGTGATCGGGGCGCACGTGCGGATCGGCGCCGATTGTCTGCTCATGCACGGGGTGACCCTGGGGGCACCGAATCTCGATCACATCGACCGCATGCCGCGTCTCGGCGACGGCGTCGTGGTGGGGGCGGGGGCCTGCCTGATCGGCGATATCTGCGTTGGAGACCGGGTCTTGGTCGGCGTCAACGCGGTGGTGACCTGCGACGTGCCGGCCGACCACAAAGTTTTGGCGGCGGGGCAGGCTCAAATTTCCCCACGCCGCCGAAAGCCGATTTCGGCGCCGCCGAATAGAGACGAGGCTTGAGGTCGACGGTCAGCGTCGAGATGATAAGTGGCATCGATGAAAAGGCAGCGTGATTTTGGCCCTCCACAAGGCGTTGAGTGGCCGTATAATCCGCTCCTTCAGGGAGAAATGCATATGACATGGACTCAGAGTTTTTGCAGTCATAGGGTGGCCGGCGGCGGCCGTGCCTTCGGGCTCTTGTTGTTGTGCCTCGCCGCCTGTCTGGTCGTCGGCTCGGCCGCGGCCCAAGACCGGTACATCGCCTTCGGCGACAGTGTCACCGAGGCGAAGGGCTTCGACGATACCTGCGAGTCCGACTGCGGATACCCGCGTCGACTGCGCAATCGGTTGGCGGCGGATGGCATGCCGGCCCAGGTGGTCAACTTCGGCCTTGGCGGCGAGCGGACCCCTGAAGGCTTGACCCGATTGGCGGAAGTCTTGGCGGAGACCAATGCCGGGGTGGGCGATGCGCTCCTCTTGATGGAGGGCACGAACGACGTGTCCCGCCCCGATTTGGTGGACCCGGAGACGACGATTTTCAACTTGAGCGAGATGGGTCGCCAGGCCGAGCTGCTGGGGGTCGAGGTGATCCACGCGACGCTTATCCCGCGGTATCCCGAAGCCCTCGTGGATTCGGAGAATGTCGCCACCGCGCTGCTGGGACGGGATATCCGCGATATGGCTTTCAGCGAAGATCGGCACTTGGTGGACCCTTTTATCGTCTTTTCCGCCCAGCCGGACCTATATACCACCTACTACTCGGATCCCGATTTCTTCGATCCGGTGGGGCATCCGAACGCCGATGGTTTCGGGCTGCTGGCGCAGACCTTCTTCGATGCCTTGACCGACCGCGACACCGTGACGCCGGCCTTGGGGTTCGCCGAGCCGGCCGATGGCGCGGTGGGCATCAGCAGCCTGGCGCGTATCCGGATTCGGGTCTACGACTTCGGCGCCGGTATCAATCCGGCCACCGCCACCATGACGGTCAACGGTTCGCCGGTGGTGGTGGATGTGTCGAATGGTGGCGAAGACTGGTTGGATATCGTGCACCAACCCCTCACGCCGTTGCCCACCAATGTGAACGTGGTGATTCGAGTATCGGACCTTGCATCGCCGGTCAATAGCCTGAGGACCCGCGCCACCAGCTTCACCGTCGTGCCCGGCGGGCCAGACCTGTGCATACCGGGGGAGCAGACCCTGTGCATCGACCATCGTCCGGGGGACCGCCGGTTCCGCATCACCATGGGGTGGAGCACGGCCATCGACGGTGGCCAGTCCGGGCAGGCGACGGTGACCCCCTTGGCGTCCTTGGGTTTTGCCAGCGGCGGTTTGCTGTCCTTCTTCCCAGGGACCCCGGAAGTCTTGATCAAAGTGCTGGATGCCTGCACTTTCAATGAGCGATTCTGGGTCTTTGGGGCACCCACCACGACATTGGGTTTCGAGCTCGTGGTGGAGGACCTGTTCGCCAAGGCCCAGGGGGCTTCGGAGCAACGCTACAAGTACACGGTGGTCAACGTGGACGGGCAGACGGCGACGGCCTTTTCGGATACCGACGCCTTCGATACTTGTCCCTTCAACCAATGAGGTCAGCGATGTCGTCACCCCTGCGCCTTGGGTTTACCGTCATCTGCCTGGTGCTGCTCACCGCAGGTTGCGTCGTCTCGCCGCTGTGGTCTCAAGATCCACCGGCAACGGATATCTGGCTGTTCGACATCGAGGCCGGTGACGAAACCACTGAAGGTGTGCCCAAGCTAGCTGGCGGTCGCAACTTGACCGACCGCCAGGGCTACGACAATCAGCCGATGTTCCTGCCTTCGGCGGATGCCTTGCTCTACACCTCCATTGCCGACGGCCAGGCGGATATCTACCGCTATGACCTGGGTGCCGAGGCCGCCGGCGAAAAGCGGGTGGCCAAACAACTCACCTCGACTCCGGAAAGCGAGTACTCCCCAACCCCTCTGGCCGATGGCAGCGGTTTTTCCGTCGTGCGGGTGGAGGAGGACGGGCGGCAGCGGTTGTGGAAGTTCTCGATGTCGGGCGCCGAGCCCACCTTGTTGCTCCCCGATGTCGAGCCGGTGGGCTACCACGCTTGGGGGGACAACGGCGAGGTGGTGCTTTTTGTCCTCGGCGAGCCCAACAGCTTGCACCTTGCCAAATTGGGCGTCGCCGGTTCGCAGCGCCTGGCGGCGGACATCGGCCGTGCCTTGGCCCGCATTCCAGATCAAGACGCCTTCTCGTTCCTGCACAAAGTAGACGGCCAGTGGTGGGTCAAGCGCCTGCCCTGGGGAAGCGAGGACAGTGGATCCTTGCAAAGTGGCGAGCCCCTGATCGCCGCTCTGCCCGGCCGCGAGGACGTGGCTTGGGCGCCGGACGGCATGCTTTGGGGAGCCGACGGCGGCAAGGTTTATCGTTGGTGCCCATTCTGTGGTAGCCGCTGGCAGCTGGTGGCCGATCTCGAGCTCTCCCATGGCCTCGATGACATCACCCGCTTGGCGATCGATCGTCACGGTCGGCGTCTTGCCTTGGTGGCGGCCCGCGGTCCGAGCCCCGCTGCCGAGTGAGGGCGTCGGGCGGTGGTCCGCGGTGTATCGCCAGCCGGCTTATCGCCAGCGACTGAGCAAGAAGGCCACCACCGCCACCGACGCCACCGTCGCCGCCAACCACGGCGTGTCCCCGTAGAGCCAAGCGCTGCCGAGCAAGGCGGCACCGCTCATCACCGCCCAGGCCAGATTGTCGATGCCCTTTTCCAGCCGCTGCAGTTGACGGCGGCTCTCCGGTGCCGGGGCGAAACGCAAGGTGAGGCGTCCCCGGCGCGCCAGGTTGGCGACGCGGGCGACATTGCCCGGTAATTTGGCCAACTGCAAGACCTCTTCGCCCAACTCTGCGGCCCTGGCCTGCCAGCCACCTTGTCCCGCCACGTCACCGGCCAGGGCCTCGGCGAAGGGCACCACCTCCAGCCAAGGGTTGAAGCTCTCGTCCAGGCTGGTGGAAAGACCGCTCAACAGCTCGATGGCACGGCCCGTGAACATCAGGTCGACCTGAAGCTGAATCGGGGTTTCCAGCAAGAGCTGGCCGAACTCACGCCACAGGGGGGCCGCTTCGCTCAATACCAAATCGTTGAGACGCCCGATTTCGACTCCCCAAAAGCGGTCGAAGATCGCCTCCACGGCCTCCTCGATTTGCACCAGGTCGGCGCCGGGCAAGAGGTATCCGCCGTCGCGAAAGGCCTGCACCACCTCGACGGCGTCGCGGCTGCCAAGGCCGATGATGAGGCGGCGGAGGGCGGAGCGCAGCCGCGGCGGGATTTCCGCCACCATGCCAAAATCGACGAAGACCACTTGGAAACGTCCGCTGCCGTCGCTGTTGCGGCCCGTCGGTTTGATGAAGATATTGCCCGGATGTGGATCGGCGTGCACCCAATGGTGGACAAAAACTTGCTGCATGTAGACCCGGTAGAGCTGCCGGGCCACCGCCGAGGGAGCGATGCCCTGAGCTTCGAGGGCTTCTAGGTCCGAGACCTTGAGGAAGGCGACGTTCTCTTCCGTCAGGGTTCGTCGGGCGGTGAAGGGCCAATAGATCTTGGGTAGATAGACCTCGTCGTCCTCGGCGAAGAGCTCGCTGAACATCTCGACGTTGCGACCTTCGGCGACCAGGTCGAGCTCCCGACGGGTGGTGCTGGAAAACTCTTCGACCACCCAATCGAGATCGATGCGACGGCGCACGAAACGCCATGCCTTGAGCCATTGCACCGCCTGGGCGATCGCTTCGAGATCGGTTTCCACCAGCACCTCGATGCCGGGTCGCAATACCTTGACGACCACCGATTGTCCGTCCGGCAGCTGCGCCGAATGTACTTGCGCCAGCGACGCCGCGCCGATCGGCAGCGGCTCGACATGGCTGAAGATGTCCGCCAGGGGACGCTGGAAATCGTCCTCGATCTGAGCTACCACCTCGGGCCATTCGGCGGCGGGCACCTCGTCCTGCAGACCCGACAGGGCGCTGGTCACCTGGCGGGGAAGCAAATCGACGCGGGTGCTCAGATACTGACCCAGCTTGATCAAGACACCCCCCATTTCCACCGCCAAGGCCCGATAGCGCAGGGCGACCCCTACCCAACGGTCCGCCGGATCGCTGCGCAGGAGGCGCAGCACCGGACGATCGAGGATGAAGTCATGCCAGAAAATCGCCGCGAAGGCACGTAGGAAGAACCAACGGACGCGGCGGAAGCGTTTGCGGTCGATATCGGGGTGCGAAGAGGTCAATGTTGGGCTCGCTGTGGCTTGGCGCGTTGTGGCGTGGGATGCTGCGGCCGAGAGATGGCAGCATGGGGCGCTGGGGTGGCTGCCGTTCTGGTTGCCATGTATGGCCCGCAGGGGAGCGATGGAAGTCTAGCCCGAACCGATCTCAGAAGCGTCATTCTGCTATCGAAATATCCATGGATAGGCATAGCTAGGTGTTTTGCTTTAGAATCCCCGGGTAGGTTTCTTGGAACGACAGCGGAATGTATCGAGATTTCCGAGGGGGAAATCGATATATGGGGGTCAGGGCACTTCCCTGGCCCAATATGTTGTGATTACTGTGAAATGAGCATCTGCTTTCGCAGGCTCAGGCATGGAGGAACGGATGGGCTCGGAGGCCACCAAGCTTGATTCAACAGGCCCAAAATGCCCCAAAGAGGGGCGCCTGTCGTGATTTGAGCTGCATATAGCCAAAAGCAAATGGCTTTGTCTTGACACCGTTTGCGAGCTGCTGGTACGCTTCCGACACGCTTGGTGGAATAGCCTTAACCCAGCATAATTACAGTCTTTTCGAGACGTTGTGGCGTCCTCGTTGGGACTTTCTAGGGTGCGGTGAGTCAACGACTCGCTTTCCTGAAAGAGGTACTTGAAGGGTGTTCTTCAACCGCTCCAAAGGGGTCGTCGGCCTCGACATCGGCAGCGCGACCGTCAAAATGGTGGAGCTGAAAGAGAAGAAGGGCGGCCAGTACTCCTTGCAGCGCATCGGAGTCGAGCCCTTGTCGCCTGAGGCCATCGTCGATGGGTCCATCATGGATTCCTCTCTGGTGGTCGATGCGATCCAAAAGCTCACCGAGCAGACGGGTGTCAAGAGCCCCAATTTCGCGACCTCGGTCTCCGGTCACTCGGTGATCATCAAGAAGATCGAGCTGCCGGCCATGGAGCCGGATGAGCTGGCCGAGTCCATCCAGTGGGAAGCGGAGCAGCACATCCCGTTCGACATCAACGACGTGCGTCTCGATTACGTCACTCTGTCCGATGGCGATCCGGCGATGGAGAACATGGATGTCCTGTTGGTGGCGGTGAAGCGGGAGAAGGTCAACGACTATGTGTCGGTGATCTCCCAGAGTGGCAAGAGCCCCGTGGTGGTGGATGTCGATGCCTTCGCTATCCAGAATGCCTACGAGCTCAACTACGACCTCGACCCTTTGAAGAACGTCGCCCTGATCAACATGGGCGCAGGCGTCACCAACATCAACATCGTGGCCCGCGGACAAAGCGTCTTCTGGCGTGACATCTCCTTCGGTGGCAATCAGTTCACCGAATCGCTGCAGCGGGAATTCAACCTCTCCTTTGATCAAGCGGAGACCTTGAAACGTGGCGATGCCGTCGGCAGTTACACCGCAGCGGACGGTCGTAAGGTCCTCGACCAGATCTCGGCCGAGATGGCCAACGAAATCCAGAAGACCTTCGATTTCTTCGCCGCCACCTCGTCGGAAGGGCCCGTCGACGAGCTCGTCCTCTCCGGCGGCTGTGCTCTGACACCCAATCTTCAAGAAGTTCTGCGCGAACGCTTCGGCGTGCCGACGGAGCTGCTCAATCCGTTTCGTCGTGTGATGTTCAAAGAGAGCGACTTCAATCGTGAGTGGCTCGAGTCCATCGCCCCGATGCTGGCGGTGGCGGTGGGACTGGCGATTCGGCGGGTGGGGGACTAGCGATGATTCGCATCAATCTACTGTCGGAAGGCCGGCGCCCGGTCGTGGCGCGGAAGTCCAGACAGAAACTGTCGTTCGGCGATCAGGATCCCAGCGTCTTCATGCTGACCGGTGGCCTGCTCCTGGGGCTTCTGGTGATCGGAACCCAATGGTTCTTGCTCAGCTCCGAGATCGACGACCTGGACGGTCGCATTCGCCAAAAGAAGCGTGAGGTCAACGACCTCAAAGACATTCTGCAGAAAGTGGAAGACTTCAAGAAGGCTCAGGCGGAGCTGGAGCGCAAGATCCAGGTCATCACCGATCTTCGCACCGCCCAGCAGGGGCCCGTAGACATCATGTCGGAGGTCTCCAACGCTCTGCCCGATCTGGTCTGGCTCAGCTCGATGAACGTCCGCGGTCGCAACGTGGCGATCAACGGCAATGCCTTCAACACCAATGCGGTGGCCACTTTTATCGAGCAGCTCAACGAGGTCGAGGATTTCAAGGAGCCCGATACCCGCAACATCAACCAGGCGCGGGGTGGGGAAACCTACAGCTTTCAGATCAGCTTCAACTTCGAGCCCCGTAAGCTGGAAGTGGTTGAAGCCATCGAAGCCGCCGAAGAAGAGGAGGGCGATGTCTAGTCCCCTCGAGGGATCAGACATCGTGAGCACGCACCATGGCCATCGAAACCGGTCTAGAAGGCAAACCTTGGTACATTTCCGCGGCGGTCGGCGCCGGCCTGGCGGCGGTATTGATCTTTGCCGTGAACTACATGAAGTTCAGCGATATGCGTCAGCAGATCGTGCGCAAGGGCTCCGAAATCGCCGAGTTGGATCGCAAGATCAACGAAGGCCGGGCTGCCCAGAAGAGCTTGCCGCAGTTTCAAGAGCGCGTCGAGCTATTGCAGGAAGAGTTGCGGCGCCTGTTGCGGATCCTGCCACCGCGTCGTAACACGGAAGGCTTGCTGCGGCGTCTGCGTACCCTCACCGAGCAAGGTGATTTCAATCTCTTGAGCTTTGCGCCGCGACAGCAATCGCCCCGAGACTTCTACTACGAATGGCCGATCCAGATACGCCTGAACGGCACGTACCACAACCTGGCCATCTTCTTCGATCGCATCAGCAACTTCTCGCGCATCATCAACATCGAAGATTTGCGAATCGCCGCCTTGCGGGGCAACGGGGCCCACTCCATTTCGGCCCAGTTCGTCATGAAAACCTTTCTCTACAACCAACCTGAGGAAGAAGAGGAGGAGGTACCTTGAAAATCCAATGCATAGGGTCGCTGTGCATGGGCCCAGTGTGTAAAGGTCCCTCCCACTGGCGATCGCCGATGCTCGGCCGTTGGGTGACGGTAGGGTTGCTGACCTGCGGTCTGATGCTCACCGTCGTCGGTGGCGTCGCGGCGCAGGACGACGAGTTTGCGGTACAAGACGATGAATTTGTCGCCGAAGGGGAAGACAGCCTATCCGGCCCTTCCCAGGCGGACTACACGATCATCGATGAGCTTCTGGCCCGTGACGAAGCGTCCCTCACCGATTCCGCGGGGTCCAACTACGATCCGGGGACCCGCCGAGATCCTTTCCGCTCCCTCCTACAACGACGCAAGTCTTCGTTGGTCGAGGTGGAGGAGGATCGTCCGGAGGGACCGGCGGGCCTGTTGGTCGACGAGATAGAAGTCGAGGGAGTGTTCATCTTGCCGGATGGACCGGTGGTACAGATCCAGTCCGCGAGTGAAGAGACCAGTTTCCTGTTGCGCCCCGGGGATCAACTCTGGGACGGGGATGTGGTCAGCATTACATTGGACGAAGTGACCTTCAAACAGTCGGTCAATGACCCATCGTCCCTGAAGCCCTATCGGGAGGTCGTCAAGCGCATCAAGCAATGACGTTACATCATGTGGTGTCGAAGCAAGAGCGACGATCTCTGAACTATCGGGACGCACTTCGAGGAAGGTATGCAGTCATCAACTCAGACTCAAACCGGAGCAGCCGTGCTGCTGTTGGTGTCACGCCTCAACGGGTCGCAGGGACCTGGCAAGCCGAGGAGCAAGGGGATGCACCATGAACATGGTCCGTTGGCGAAATGCCGGATTTCTGGCATTGGCTGTCAGCCGGTTGGAGACGAGTGAGATGGGGGAGAGCAAGGTGATCAAAAGACTTACAGGGCTGGGGATCTCGACGGCGATACTCGCTGTCTCTCTGTTGGCCGGTTGTAGCGCATCCAACGATGCGCCTCGCACCCGTGCCGTTGCGGAGTCATCTCCTCCACCGGTGTCGGCCACGCAGGTGCGTCGCCCCGCGGAAATCCGCTCCTTGGAGCTTTCGGCCGACGGTACGGGTGCGGCTCTCGAGTTGGAGGCCGACCGGCCTCTGGTTTGGACGAGCTTTCGCGATGCATCCGGTGACTTGGTCATCGAGCTTCCGAACAGTATGCCCAGCGCCTCGGTGGGCAACCTCAGCCCCAATCAGGGCTTGGTGGCCTCGGTGGGGGTCGAGTTGCTCGACGACGCCGATCGGCCCCTGACGCGCTTGGTGGTGCGGACCCGTCAGGCCAGTGAGCATTCGCTGGCCGGAGAGGACGACCGCCTCAAGCTGCAACTGCTGCCGGTGGACAACGGTCAGCCCGTTGCCTTGGCCTACGAGCCGCTGCCGAGCGAAGATCTGGACGCCGATACCACCGTCGCCGAGGCACCTCGAGATGGGTCGCCGGGGACCGGAGTCGGGGCGGCCGGGACGCCGATGACGGACCGAACGGCAGCCGATCAAGGGGCCTCGGCCACCGCAAGCTACGGCGCGGCGCAGGTCGCCGCCTACGGGACCGCCGACGCTCCCTTGGCGGGCCCGCCGGCCACCGGCGTTCCAGCCAGCCAGCTTTACGGCATCGAGGTGCTGCAGGCGGAGAATGGAACGGTCATCCAGGTGGCGGGCGACGGGCAATTCGAATATACGAGCTTCAGGCTCCAGAGCCCGGAACGTTTTGTCATCGACCTCGCCGGAGTGACCAACATGGCGAGGCGTTCCAGCTTGCCGGTGGGTAGCTCCGATGTGGAGCAGATCCGAGTTGGCCAGTTCAAGGCACGTCCCGACCCGGTGTCGCGGGTTGTCTTCGACCTCAACAGCCAAGGCATTCCGGTCATCGAACGCACCGAAGATGGGTTGGTGGTGAGCTTTGGAGGCATCGCCGCCGAAGCCGCGATGGCTCGCACGACGGCTCCGCCGGCGATGCCTCCGCCGGTCGAAACGACCCTGGCGGAAGATGTCGCTTCCGGCGACGTGGACGGGTCTTCCGAGACCCCCTACGAATCCGAGGACACCTACGCATCGATGTCGGAGCCAGCCGCCGAAGAGTCCTATGACGAAGAGCCCTATGGCGAAGAGCCCTATGGCGAAGACGTGGTCACCGTCGAGACGACGATGGCGGACGATGGCGGCGACCCCTACGACGACGATCCCTACGACGACGGCCAGGACGCCAGCGGCCAGATGGCCCAGGACAGCGCCGACCAGGCGATGACGGTGGGCGATGAGCCCCCGACCTACGGAGCAGCCGCTGAAACCGTCGCCGCAGCGCCGCCGAGCATTCCGGTGTACGAACCGACTCCAGCCCCACCGCCGGCCACCACCCGAGCCCCGGCCGTCAGTCGGCCCGTGGGCACCAGCGATGTGGCGTTGTTCGAGGCCCAAGAAGTGCAAGTCGGCGAAGTGGAGACCAAAGAAGATCCCGTTCTACAGTCCTTTGGCGCCTTGGTGGTCAATCGTCAGGAACGGCAATACGTCGGCGATCCCATCGACATGTCGTTGAAGAAAGCGGATTTGGTCGAGACCTTGCGGTCCTTCGCGACGATCAGCGATCTCAACTTCGTCATCCAACCTGGGGTCTCGGGCAGCGTCACCGTCGAGCTCAAGGGAGTGCCTTGGGACCAGGCGATGGAGCAGATCCTCAAGATCAACAATTTGGGCATGGACATCGATGGCACGATCGTTCGCATCGCTCCCATGGCGCAATTGCGGACCGAGGCGGAGGAGCAGAGGAGACTGGCCTTGGCCCGTCAAAGCTCAGTTCCCCTGAAGACGGTCCTCAAGAGCTTGAGCTACTCGAATGCCACCGAGGTTGCGACCCTATTGCGCAATCGTACCGGCTCATTGCTCAGCTCCCGGGGCACCGTGCAAGTGGATGCGCGGACCAACACCTTGATCATCCGCGAGCTCCCTGAGTCCGTCGATACGGTGCTGGCGGTGATCGAAAATCTCGACGCTCCGGAACCGCAGGTGACCATCGAAGCTCGCATTATCGAAGCGACCAAAAGCTTCAGCCGCACCTTGGGCATCCAGTGGGGTTACAACTACGACGCCAACCAGGCCCTGGGCAATGCCACGGGGCTCGCTTTCCCCAACTCCATCGGCCTCGACGGCAATGTTGGGCTGTTGACCGGCGGCTCCGCCGGTCTATTGAATCTCACCTTGGGTAACCTGATCGATTCGTTCACCCTCGATGCTCAGTTGCAAGTGGCCGAGAACGAGGGTTTGGTGAATCTGGTGTCGGCGCCGCGGGTCACGACCCTCAACAACAACGCGGCGTCGATTCAGAGCGGTGTTCAGATACCTGTGCAGACCGTGTCCAACAATACGGTCTCGGTGCAGTTCGTCAATGCCACGCTACAGCTGACGGTGACACCGCAGGTGACCGCCGAAGGCACCATCGTGCTCGACATCAACGTCGCCAAGAGGTCGCCGGCCCCTGGTCTGGCCATCGCTGGCGCCACCAACTCTCCCATCTCGACCCGCGAAGCACGGACCAAGGTGATCGTCCGGGACGGGGGGACCGCTGTCATCGGCGGTATCTATGAGGTGAGCTCGAATGAAGTGCAGGATCGTTTGCCGGGATTGGCCAACATTCCAATCCTCGGTCATTTGTTCAAAAATCGAAATCGAAGCAACTCGAACGACGAGTTGATGATTTTCATCACACCCCGCATCGTCCAGATGTAACGCAGCTTCGGAGGCGTGAACGTGAAAGTCGCAACAAAGCTTTTCCTACTGATTGCCCTAGCAGTGCTCCTCGCCGGGTGCAGTGACTTGGAAACAACGGATCAGGGCGGGGTGATCCTGAAGGTTCAGTTCGTCAACGTCCCTGGGTCGATCGGTGTCAATGACCAAAACGAGGTCTTGATTCCTACGATCCAGATCGACAGCGTCGTACAGAACCCGACGGGTGGCTCCTCCAGCGTCATGGATGTGCTGGTGGATGTCTACGAGGTGACGTTCAGCCGTGCCGATACCGGCACCAGGACGCCACCGGCCTTTATCTACAACCGGGCGGCTACGGTGCCGGTCGGCGGCACCTTGACCCTGAGCAACTTCCCGATCATGGGTATTGAGCAGATGCGCAGTGCCCCCCTCTCGGATCTGCTGTTCGAGAATGGCGGTGTCGACAGGGAAACGGGCGCCACCAACATTCGGATCAATGCCACTTTTACCGTTTTCGGGCGGACCGTAGCGGGCGAGAACGTGGCCAGCACGCCGCGCACAGAGACCATTGAATTCATCACCTCGTCGACCATCGCACAGTAGCGATGGCGTCGCGACTTGACGAACCATCCCTAGGGTGGCCGTCAGAACGCTTGAGCGCAAACCTCGGGTGAGCAACCGGAGAGTCGTTATGGAAGGCGCAATGTTCCAGCTCCAAAAGATCAAAACGTCATCGACCGTGTCTTCGGTGGGAAAATTCCTGCTGATGGCTTCCCTGGCCCTGTTCATCGGTGCGTGCGAATCCGACTCGCCGACCGCTCCGTCGCAGGTCCCCGCGCCTCCTGCCACCTCCGGTGGTGGGAGTACCAATGGTGGTTTCAAGATCACCGTCACGGCATCCCCCGGTGAGTTCGATCTCGAGGAGATCGCCGAAACCGGCCTCTCCACGGCGCAGATCACGGTCACCGCTCGGCGCAACGACAACAATGCCGTGGTGCCTCAAAACTCGACGGCCTTGCTGACCACCACCGGTGGGTCGCTGGCCAATGCCTCGGGGACTGTCGGGGTATCGATTCCGATCACCTTCGATGGCTCAGGGCAGGCGCGTGCGGCGTTGACCGTTCCGACGGAAGCCGCCACGGTGGTCAGTGTGCGGGCCCAGATCGAGAGCAGCTTCGGTGAAACGCAAGTGCGGATCACCGAGGAGGAGGGCGTGCCGCTGTTTATCCAGTCGGTGTCACCGAATACCGGGCCGCCCAGCGGAGGCACGCTGGTCGATATCCGAGGCTCTGGTTTCGACGAGCCGATCCGTGTCAACTTTGGCTCGTTGCCGGGCATCGTGCAGAGCAGCAGCAGCAATCGCATCGTGGCCTTGACACCTTCCGTCGACCTGCCGGCTGGTCAGACCTCCACCGTGGGGGTGACGGTGATGATCAATGTCAACGATCCCGTCGACACGCCGGCCACAGACTCGTTGGGCAATGCCTTCACCTACGCCCGCGGCGGGCAGGTGGTGACGCCGACCATCGTTTCATTGACCCCGACCTCAGGTCCCAACGAAGGCGGCACGCAGGTGACCATCTTCGGAGAGGGCTTCGCCGACGAGGTACAAGTCTTTTTTGGCTCGGGTGCCTTGATCGAGGCACCGGTGCTGAATATCACCCCGACTCGCTTGCTGGTGCGCACCCCTTCGGCCACCGGACCCAATGCCGTCAATCAGAACTCGATCGTCAATGTACGGGTCGTCAACACGGTCTCCGGTGCCGCGGATGTCCTGGGTGGCAGCTACCAATACGGCGGACCGGGCTCGCCGGTGATGTTCATCTCTGCGGCCGGGCCCAACGAGGGCATTTACCTCGGCGGTACGGTGACGACCATCTTCGGTCAAGGTTTTGCCGAGCCCGTGGTGGTCGAATTCGGCGGTCTCGGCCAGCAAGAGATTTCCGTCACCGGGACGGAGATCGTCGCCAGATCGTTCCCTGTCGAAATCGCTGGCTGTAACCGGCCGAGCGGCAACTTCCGGGTGGTCAACATCGAAACGGGCGAAGAGGCCTCTTCCAGTATCCCGTTCGTCTATCGTCCCGTCGAGCCGGCGATTTTCAATATTTCACCGACCAGCGCGACGGTTGATGTGAATACGCGAAGCATTGTTGGCAATGACAGTTTCACTTTGAGCGGTTTTGGTTTCGACCGTCAGGACTTCCCACCACGGGTCACCTTCGATGACGTGGCTGCAGGTGGCGTCAGCGTCACCGACATCGATTCGGGCAATTTCGAAGCTCGCTTCGGTATCGGCAGCACGATCAATGGAACGATCCCACCGTTCACCGGCGATCTCGGTACGGAGACCTGTGATGCGGGTGGCGTTGCAGGTGAGCGATTCATCACCACCTTGGTGCCGGTGACGGTGACCAATTTGCCGACCGACTGCAGCGATACGGTGAACAATTTCTTCGCCTACGTTCCGAGTGATACCAGTTGCCGGGTGGAGGCTGCGCCTCCGGCCGCGCCAACGGCGAGCTTCACCTTTGTGCCCAACAACCTGACGGTGGATTTCACCGATCAGTCGGCTGGGGCCCCGACCTCCTGGATGTGGACCTTCGGGGATGGTGGGAGCTCTACGCTGCAGAATCCAACACACACCTACGCGCCGGTGGCCGCCACCTACAACGTGACGTTGACCGCCACAAACGGTGCAGGGTCGGATTCGATCACCATTCCGGTGGTGATCACTCCGTTGGGTAATTGAGCTGCGGAATGGCGGCGTCGCAGGAACAGAAGCAGTAGACTTGTCCGGGCCCGAGATTTCTCGGGCCCTTCGCATCGGTTGGCCTTCGTATCGATTTAGGGAGCTGCGGCTCACCTCATCAACGAATCCCGAAGGATCTCGAAAGGCCCTTCGAGGGCGGTCGAAGATGAAATTTTGCCTCTGAGTTGGAGGATCGTATGGTCAGGAAGCATCTCGGAATCGTTCCCCTGGTCATCTTTTTCTCGGGCTTGCTGTGGACGGTCACCTTCGCCCATGCAGCTGAGAATCGTTGGTCGTCCCAAGGGCCCTTCGGCAACGGCGTGAAGGCACTGGTCGTTGATCCCAACGACAATTCTGTTGTCTATGCCGGCATTCAGGGCGCCGGTGTCTTCAAGACCACCAACGGCGGTGCCTCCTGGGCAGCGACGACGCCACCCCCGGACGTCCGGGTCCGAGCCTTGGCCATCGATGGTCAGGACCCGGCCGTGCTTTACGCCGGGACCAACGGCGGAGGCATCTTCCGCAGCGCCGACGGCGGCGCCAGCTGGACAAATTTCAATGGTGCAGGCCCGGGAGTGCTGATCAACAAATCGGTGCTCGACCTGATCGTCCATCCGGACGACGACAACGTGCTGTTCGCCGCCACCAACGGTGGAGGTGTCTTCAAGGGTGTCTTCGATCCGATGGTTCCGGAGGTGGTTTGGGATTCCGAGAACGTGGGTTTAGGCAATCTCGTGGTCTTCGACATCGAAATCCCCAGTCCCTTGGTATCGAACATCACCCTCAACGAGGTGGATGCCGAGACCGCCGGTGCCCCCGCCTCCGAAAGCGCCGAGTTCATCGAGATCGTCGGCCCGCCGAATACGTCCCTCGGCAGCTTGGCCCTCGTTTTCTTCGACGGCGCGGCTCCTGTCTTCCCGGACGCCTCCGACGACTGCCCGGACCCCACGACGTCGATAGCGGCCTCCAACCCATCCTATGCCGCCATCGATCTCGACGGCGTGGTGCTCAACGACGATGGTTTTGCGGTGATCGGCAACGTTGCTGGAGCAGATCTGCCCTTCCCCAGCAACGGATTCCTGCTCAATACGACCTCGGTGGTGGCCCTTTACGCCGGTGACGCCGTCGACTTCTACGACGACTCGATGATGCCTCCGGTGACCAAAGAGCCAAATGAGACCGCCTTGGACGCCATGGTCTACACCACCGGTGGCAATGCCGAGGATCCCTGCCTGATGCGCGAGCTCGGTCTCGACGGTGCGGACATCATCAACGAGGCTGCGGGTGGAGACGTCGACAACGATTCGATGTCGCGTATTCCAGACGCTGGCCAGCCTTATACCCAAGAGCGTTGGGCGCCGAACGATAGCTCAGCGGATACCCGCAATGTACCGTTGACAACCATCTTGGCGGCCACCGACCTGCAGGGGGTTTATCGGAGCACGGAGGATTTCCTCGGAGGATCGGGGGGGGCGCCGCCGCCGAGTCCTTTGATTTGGACGCCGATCAACAACGGCTTGACCAGTCAGGTTGTTTTCTCCTTGGGGGTCGATCCCGTCGACCCAAATCTCAGCTGCGGCCTGTCCACCTACTCGGTGTACGCCGGTACCAGTGGCCAGGGAATCTTCAAGAGCACCGACCCCTGCGCCCTCGATCAGGAAGAAGACTGGGTGGCGGTCAATGCAGGTTTGCCCGCCAATACGACGGTGCTGTCCATCGCCGTGGCTCCGGTCATCGATCCGAGCGCCAATTTCGAGTCGGCTGTCTATCTGGGCACCGAAGAAGGACAGATCTTCAAAAGCACCGACAATGGCGGCACCTGGGCGGAACGCAGCAATGGTCTGGGCGGCTTGGCGGTCGAGGCCTTGATCGTCGAGCCGGAGATCTATCCCTTCGAGGATCCCCTGCGGCCGTCTCGTATCTATGCGGGAACGTTGGCCGGTGGCATCTACAAGACTCACGACAGCGCCTCCAACTGGTTCCTGAGCAGCTCTGAGGTTTCCGGCTTGATCGGTGTCTTCGTCGAGGATGTAGAGATCGATCCTACCGACCCGGATCACCTGCTGGCGGCCACTTTCGGCGGTGGCCTTTTCGAGAGTCTCGATGGTGGTCAGACCTGGCCAAACAATGGATTGACCGGCCTCGGGCAACCGGGTAGCAGTCTTATCTACACGGTGGCCATCGATCCTAGCGACCCAGACGTCATGTACAGTGGCACCGACTTGGCGGGCGGCTTCAAGAGCACCGACGGCTCGGCCACCTGGATGCCCATGGCGTCCCTCAACGCCACCGAGAGCACGGTGTTTGAGATCGTCATCGATCCGACCGTCAATACGACCCTCTACGCGTCAACCGGCGGGCTCTTCAAAAGCACCGATAGCGGCGCCACCTGGGTCGACGTGACAACGGGTTCGTTGGTGGACACTTTTGTGCTGTCGGTCAGCATTGATCCCACCAACCCGTCGCGCCTCTTTGCGGCCACCCAGGGGGATGGTTTGCACCGCAGTCTCGACGGCGGCGGCACTTGGACCCGTGTCGGTCTCGGTAGCTTGACGGAAGAATTCATTCGCGTCGTCGCCATCAATCCCGACAGTCCCCTGACGGTGTTTGCGGGGACCGACGGCAGTGGTCTCTTCAAGAGCGTCGACGGGGGCAATGTTTGGGTCCAGGCCAACAATGGGCTGCCCAGTGGGTTGGTGGTCCTGGCCCTGAGGCTCGATCCCGAGGACTCGGGCATCATCTACCTGGGGGCGGAAGGTTTCGATGGCGATACCGGTGGGGTGTTCCGCAGCATCGACGAAGGGGCCAATTGGGTTCCATACAATCGTGGCCTGACCAACTTTGTGGTCAAGGACATCGAGATTGCACCGCGTTTTCTCGAGGAAGATCCTCTGATCTTGCAGTCGGCCACCGAAGGCGGCGGCGTCTTCGATTTCACCCGCATCGAGCGCTTCACCATCGAACCGACCACCGGCTTGGTGACCACGGAGTCGGGCGGTGTCGACAGCTTCACCGTCGTCCTGACCTCGATTCCGAGCTCGAATGTGCTGTTGGAGCTCACATCTTCCGATCCGGGGGAAGGCACACCGGCGCCGTCGACGTTGCTCTTCACCCCGGGTACGGCCTTCGACCCGCAGACCGTGCAGGTCACGGGCCAAGCGGATGGTGAGCCGGACGGTGATCAGCCCTACACCATCATCTTCATGCCCTCGATCAGCTTGGACGTCAACTTCGACGGGGTAGAACCCGACAACGTCTCGGTGCTGAATCTCGATTTCAATCCGCCGCCCCCCGGTGTGACGGTCGGTCCTGAGACCAGCGTCACGACGACGGAAGACGGCGGCTCGGCTGAAGTGCAGTTTGTTCTTCAGTCGGTACCGACGGACAACGTCACCTTGACCTTCACCAGCGGCGATCTCTCCGAGGCAACGGTGTCGCCGCAGGAGATGATCTTCAATCCGGCCAACGCCATGTTGCCTCAGACCTTGACCATCACCGGCGTCCAGGACGGCATTGCCGATGGCGACCAGTTGTTTGTCGTCGATGCCGTGGCGACCAGCGCCGACCCTGGCTATGACGGGGTCGAGGTGCCGAATATCACGGTCACCAATATCGACAACGGTTTGCTGGGTATTTATGAATCCGCGACCATCGGGACCGTCGGTGTCGATCCGCCGCCGGGTGCCCCGGTGGCCAGTGCGCAGGTCTTCCTGGGAGCCAAGTTCGATATCGTCAGCACGGTCACCGTCGCCAAGCTGGGAGGCCATCTGGTGGCCGACGGGGCCGACGGCTCCGTCTTCGTGGCCGTCGTGCCCCTGGCCGGCAACGGCTTTCCACCGGATACGACCCTGGCGGACGACGCGGTGTTTGCGACGGTGCTCAATGCACCGGCGACTTCGGCGGAGGTCTCGGCCAACGCCCTCTTTGCACTGACGCCCGGAAGCTACGCCATCATGTTTGGCTCCGGTCAATTCGGAGCCACCGGCCGAGCGAAGTTGCCTGGGGGAGATGTCGATGTCGACTCGCCGGAGTACTTCTTCAGCGACAACAGCATCCCCGCGTACTTCGACGGGGGATTCGCCAACTCGCGATTCTTCCTTATCGGGTTTGCCGGGGATCTGACGGACAATCTCTTTGTCGATGGTTTCGAGTCGGGCAATGTATCCGCCTGGTCGGCGTCGGTGCCCTGAAGGCAGCTCAGCGCCTAGCTGGCAGTGACTGGAGCAGGAAGGGCCGGAAGCTCACTTAGAGCTTTCGGCCCTGTTCCGTCCTAGACGGGGTCGCGAAGGCACCCGTATACTGAATTCGAGACTGGACAACGACCTTGGAGCCCAGACCCTGTGGAGTCTAGACCTGTCAAGTGCGAAACCCCTGGAAGCTGAGACCCGAAGCGACATGAAATACAGATTCAAGACCATCCTCCTCTGCCTCGTTCTGGCCGCCCTCCTTCTGCCTTTGGCAGGCTGTGACAGCGCCAGCAACCCCATTGCCCCCAACAACTCCATCCTGACGGTGGTGGCGAGCCCGACCAAGATCGGCCTCCGGGGCGAGTCGTCGACCATTACGGTGACCGGCTTTCGGCCCGACGGTAACCCGTTGTCGGAAGGCACCCTGGTGATCATGTCGACGGACTTGGGCACCCTTTCCGCCACCAGCCTGCGCATCGATGCCAATGGCGTTGCCACCGCGACCTTGACCGGCGATGGTCGGGAAGGTCCGGCCAGCGTCACCGCTTCGTTGGCTACCACCTCCGGTGGCGGGGACACCGGCGGCGGCACTTCAGGCATGGCGACGGTGCAGATTGCCGAAGAGAAACCACAGTTGACGGTCTCCGCCAATCCGTCGACCATTCCAGTTCTGTCGACTTCGACCATCACCGTCCTGGCCAGAGACGACGACGGCTTTTTCCTGGGAGCCGGGGAACGGATCATATTGACCTCGGATTTGGGATCGGTGCCTTCCGAGGTCCAGACCGATAGCAGCGGTCGAGCCACTTTCAAGTTTCGCGCCGGTGAAGAAGGCGGTACCGGCCGGGTGACGGCGTTTCTAGGCAACAGCGACGAAGCGACGGTGGATATCACCATTCGCCAGGCGGTGGGTGGCTTGACCTTGACGGCCAGCCCATCATCGATCACCCGGAATGACACCGGCGTGAGCATCAACCTCGAAGCTTTTGTGACCACTGCTCAAGGCAATCCTCAGCCCTCGGTCAACGTGACCTTCGAAGCTGACCGGGGTACCTTGAATCCGGCGACGGATCTGACGGACAACAATGGCCTTGCCAGCGTTACGCTACAAGTGACGGCCGAGGATGTCTGCGATATCACGAGCTTCATGGTCAATGCGACGGCGATCAGCGAAGGTGAGCCCTTCGATGATCCCAAAACGATCATCGTGCAGGGCCCTCCTCCCGGGTGCTGAGCTCAATTCAGTTCCTCCTCCGGTCGCTGCTATAAGGCACCGAAATCTGCTAAACGCCCCTATCTTGGGGCGTTTTGGCTTTTGGTGTAAGCTGCGGTTGGTATAATGAAGCCGCCTACTGTCCACCTCCGTGCCAGGCCCGCAATCGTCCGGAATTGATGCCAAGGCGTTGCACGGCCGTCGGGTGATGCGTCCGGCGCGACCCGCTTTTCCTATGACCTCGACAGGTCACGACCGCGACTCCCCATATGTCAGACACTCAACATCCCAACTATCGCCTGCAAGATCTCCAGCGACGCTGGGAGCAAGATCCCAGCTCGCGGGTCTACCAGCAACTGGCGGACGAGT
Source organism: Acidobacteriota bacterium (assembly GCA_029263315.1). Lineage (GTDB taxonomy): Bacteria > Acidobacteriota > Thermoanaerobaculia > Multivoradales > J023 > JAJCXR01. Next base: position 31,026 of record JAJCXR010000065.1, read on the forward strand.
ATCGTAAGGCCGGGCAATTGGTGGAGGCGGCGGTGGTGCTCGAGGATGGTCTGGGACGCCGACCCAATGACATCGCGGGCCGGGTCGCCTTGGGGCGCTGTCGTCTCGAGCTCGGCCAGGTTCCCGAGGCCGTCGAAGTGCTTCAGAATGTCATAACTCGGGATGCTGCCCATCACGTGGCCAACAAGTTGTTGCTGGACGCCTATTTAAAGGCCGGTGATCTGATACAAGCCCGGGAGCGCCTCACCATCTACCGCTTGATCAACGATGGGGACCCGGAGATCGAAGAGCTCGGGCGGCGCTTGCAGCAGCTCGAGAATAGCTCGGTCGGGCCGCCTGCCGACGATCTACCCTCGTCTACGACGGCTCCGCCAGCAGCGCGGTCGGATGCCGAGGTCGCCGTTTCCGAAGCCGAGCCGTCTGGCCTCGAATCATTGGCTGCCGGGTCTTTGGCCGCCGATCCGGAGGACGAGGACGTCGTGGCCGGTGTAGCGGCGCCGGTGGTGAAAGAATCTTCGCAGGCCGTTGTCACGAATCGCCCACAGGAGTTTTTGAAGATGCCAAACCATGCTCCGGATCCCAAGGTCAACGATGTATTTGACTTCGGGCACCAGGCACCTCCAACGGACAGCTTCGCCTCGCTTTGGGCTGACCTGGAAAAAATCGTGCCGTCGATCGCTGCGGAGGCTGGGCCGTCGGATGTTACTGACCTAGAGATCGAGACCGCCGAGAATATCGTGACGACCTCTGCGGCTCCGCAGGACGCTGCATCGGCGGCGGAGAGTGGAGCGCCGGTGCCTTCGCTGTCGGAAGAACCCTTCGGCGATTTGGTCAGCTCTCCGTTGGCTCCTCCAGGAGACTCCGAGCAGGGGGATGTGTGGCAGCACCTCGCCCAATCACTGCCCGTGGCCGAGGAACCTGGGCGCGGCCCAGACGATGGCGCCTCGGCCGGTGAGGGGGTCCAGGCGGCGGCGGAACCCGAGGCAGCGGATCCAGACACGGAAACGGTAAGCCTGCGATCCGAGGCCGAGCCGGCCGCCATGCCGACGGCGGCAGAACCGGGGATGGCAGAGGACCATGCCGAGGATTTCCTGAACGCTCCGACGATGCCCATCCCACCCTCGCCCGCTCTGGCCGAGCCTCCGGCTTCGGTGGACGACGTAGACGACGCGGCGGTCACCGAAGAGAGCAGCGCGGACCACATCGAGGAGCTGGTCGCCCGCCACGGCGATGCCTCTGGGGGCGTCGATGTCGCGGAGGATGCGGCAGGGGATAGCATCGAGGAGCTCGGGGTTGAAGCATCTTCCGCCGATGAGGACGCTGCTCCTACCGTCACCCTCGGAAGCCTGTATCTCAAACAGGGTCACCGGGAAGAAGCGGCCGGCATTTTCGAAGAGATCCTACGCAAGGAGCCTGGCCATCAAGCGGCCTTGGCAGGTTTGAATCTGGCCCGCAAGCCCGAGAGCTCGGGATTGTCCGCCATGGATTTGCTCGCAGATCGTTCGTTGAGCGGGACGATTCCTGCGGCCGTTACGGCCCAAAAGATCCTCGTTCTCAACAACTACCTCCAACATCTGAAAGCACGTAGCAAAGAGAACCATGTTCACTGAGCGATTACAGCAAGTCAAAGACCGCATCGCAGGGGCCAGATCCATTTCATTGGTAGCCAAGGACGGCATCCCGGTCGAGTCCGTGGGCGAGAGTCTCCTCGATCTAGAAATGCTGGCCGCCGAGCTCATGTCTCAGGTTCGGGCCGTGTCGCAGAACCATCAAGAAATCTCCGTCGGCAAGGTGCGGCAGTTCGCCGTCTCCACAGACCGCTTCACCCTGATGGTGGGCTCGCTGACCCCCGAGTATTTCCTGATGATGGTCCTGGGTACCGATGCCAACTACGGGCGGGCGCGTTTCGAGCTCCGCCGTGCCGTTTCCATTTTTGAAGAAGACCTCATCTGAGCGAGCTGGATGACGGTTCTCTGACCCTCGGATAGCCAAGGGTCAGGACGAAGTTTTTGATAACTCCACTGTGGAAGAAGGGTTCCTACTGTGTTGACATTTGAGCAGATCAAAGAGTTGATTGAGCTGGTTGCCAAGCATCGCTTGAGCGGCATGGAGCTGGAGCGCTCTGGTTTTCGTCTCAAGGTAGAGGGCGAGCCGCGACCTGCGGCGCCGGTGCAGACGCTTGTCAGTGCTCCCGAGGGAGCCGCCGGGCCGGCTCCGACGTTGGTGGCTGCGAGTCCTGCCGCCGCTCCAGAGCCCGCGGCCGGAGCGCCCAATAGTGGCGGTACAGCCGCCGCAGACGCCATCCCCGACAACGCGTACATTCTCAATTCTCCCATCGTCGGAACTTTCTACCGTAAGCCCAACCCGGATTCCCCTCCCTTTACGGAAGTCGGAAGCAAGATTGAGTCGGGCGAAGTTCTGTGCATCATCGAAGCGATGAAGCTGATGAATGAGATCGACAGCGATGTCGATGGTGAGATCATCAAGATCTATCCCGAAGATGCTCAAGCGGTCGAGTTTGGCGAGCCTCTCTTCGCCATCTTGCCGCGCTGAGATCGACATGTTCAAGAAGGTATTGATCGCCAATCGAGGTGAGATCGCCCTGAGGATCATTCAGGCCTGTCGCGAGCTCGATATCCGAACGGTCGCAGTCCACAGCACAGCAGATCGCGACAGCTTGCACGTCAGTTATGCGGATGAGGGCATCTGCATTGGACCGCCGTCTTCCCTGGAGAGCTATCTCAAAATCGGCCGCGTCATCGCGGCGGCGGAGATCAGCGGTGCCGACGCAGTGCATCCCGGATACGGATTTCTGGCCGAGAATGCCCACTTCGCTGAAGTCTTGGAGGAATGCGGCATCGGTTGGATCGGGCCGCGTCCCGAGACCATCCGCTCCATGGGGGACAAGGCGAACGCCCGGCGGGTCGCCATCGAGGCTGGGGTTCCGGTGCTACCCGGCAGCAAAGATCCCTTGGCCAGCGTCCATGAGGTCGTCGGCTTGGCGGCGGAGATCGGTTACCCGGTCATCCTCAAGGCTTCGGCCGGAGGTGGCGGACGAGGTATGCGCATCGTCGAGAACCCCGACGAGATCGCCTCGCAGTTTTCCACCGCCAGTGAAGAGGCGGAACGCGCCTTCGGTGACGGTTCCATGTACCTCGAGAAGTACTTGCGCAGTCCTCGACATGTCGAGTTCCAGATCTTCGGTGATCATCACGGCAACGTGATTCATCTGGGTGAGCGGGAATGCTCTATCCAGCGACGCCACCAGAAGCTTTTGGAGGAGTCGCCCTCGGTGGCCCTCGACGAGGAGTTGCGCAATCGCATGGGGGACGCTGCTGTCGCTCTGGCCAAGGCGGTCGACTATCGCAATGCCGGAACCATCGAGTTTCTGCTGGACGACGACGGCAGCTTCTATTTCATGGAGATGAATACCCGGATCCAGGTCGAGCACCCGGTCACCGAAGAGGTGATGGGTGTGGATCTGGTGAAAGAGCAGCTGCGTGTGGCGTCGGGGCACAAGCTCTCGTTTCGCAGTGGCCTGCGACCCCGTGGGCATGTCATCGAATTTCGCATCAATGCCGAGCATCCGGAGACCTTCAGGCCCTCGCCGGGCAAGATGACGACACTCCATTTGCCGGGCGGACCCGGTGTGCGCATCGATACCCATGCCTACGAGGAGTATGTGATTCCTCCCTTTTACGACTCGATGATCGCCAAGTTGATCGTCCGCGGAGCCAACCGCGAGGAGGCGATTGCCAGGGGGCGTCGGGCCCTCGATCTCTTTGTCGTCGAAGGCATTCACACCACCGTCGACCTGCACAAGAAGATCCTGCAGGATGAACCGTTCCAGCGAGGCGATTTCTCGACCCGTTTCATGGAAGATTTTGTCAAACGGCAAGCCGAAGCCAACAAGCGTTCCTGAATGGCCAAGGTGACGGTCCCTGCGGTTTCGATCTATCCCATCGCTGATGCCGATAGTCTGGGGCTACCGAATCTGCCGGCGGCCGTCGAGGCTCTAGCGACGGCCGGAGCGGGATGGATTCAAGTGCGCATCAAGCAAGCGAGTGATCGCCAACGTTGGGAGACCCTGGAAAGCTGCTGCCGACGTCTAGAAGGTAGCAGGTCAGGGTTGTGGATCGATGATCGGGTCGATCTGGCGACATCCCTGCCGTGTGTCGGAGTGCATTTGGGGCAGCTAGATCTCCCCGTCGGCGCCGCACGACGGGTTCTACCCAGGGAAAAATGGGTGGGTCGCTCATGCCACGATCTGGCTCAGCTGGCGGCGGCGGCGGAGGATGATGAGGTCGATGTCGTGGCCCTCGGCCCGATCTACCGAACCCGCAGCAAGGCGAATGCCGATCCCGAGATCGGGCTCGATGTCCTGAGCCGAGCCCGTCGTGTGACCCGCAAGCCGCTGGTGGCCATCGGTGGCATTGGGCATCGCCAGGTGGCGGAGGTCTTGGCGACGGGTGTCGATCAAGTGGCGGTCATCGGCGCCTTGGGAAGTGATGTGATGCGGGTTGAGGCCGAGTTTGGTCGCCTGCTGAAGGCATGCGAGGAGGCGCAATGAGTCAGGCAGAAACCTTTGGAAGTCGATGGGGGCTGATTATCGCCACGCTGGGTATGGCGGTGGGCACGGGAAATATCTGGCGCTTTCCGCGCATCGTCGCCTCCAACGGGGGTGGTAGTTTTTTGGTGGCCTGGGTGGTCTTCCTCTTCCTCTGGTCGATCCCCTTGATCATTGCCGAGCTCGCCATCGGCAAGCGCATGCGGCAAGGGGCGGTCGGGGCATTTGTCGGTCTGGGTGGCCCTGGGTTCGCTTGGATGGGGGGCTTCGTGGCCCTCTGTGCCACCGCCATCATGTTTTACTACTCGGTGGTCACCGGCTGGTGCTTCCGCTTTCTTGCCGCTTCGCTATCCGGTGGCCTTGCCGATGCAGACGGTGGGCAGGCATTATGGGATTCCTTTGCCGGTCATCCGGCTTCGGTGGCGACCCACTTCCTGGCTCTGGGTTTGGGCACAGCGGTGGTCTGGTTCGGCGTCCGTGGCATCGAACGGGTGGCCAAGATCCTGATTCCTACCCTGGCGGTCTTGGTGGTTATTCTCGCCTTGCGGGCTGTCACCCTGCCCGGGGCCGAGGCCGGTTTGGCGTTCATGTTCACGCCGGATTGGGGCGCCCTGGCGAGCCCTAAGATTTGGCTCGAAGCCTTGACCCAAAACGCTTGGGATACGGGAGCCGGCTGGGGCCTTATTCTCACCTATGCCATCTACATGCGAGTGCGTGAGGATGTTTCCTTGAACGCCTTTCTGGTGGGTTTTGGCAACAATTCGATGTCGCTTCTGGCCGGCATCATGGTGCTTTGCACGGTGTTCGCCATCGATCCCGATGCCGCCACGAAGATCACCGGGCAAAGCAACGAGGGCCTGACCTTCATCTGGATGCCGCAGCTGTTCGCTGAGATGCCGGGCGGTAGCCTGTTCATGATCATCTTTTTTGCCGCCCTGTCGTTCGCCGCCCTGACCAGCCTGATCGCCATGTTGGAGTTGGCGACGCGGGTGCTGATCGATCTGGGTCTAGCGCGCCGCACGGCGTTGATCGGGGTCGCCTCGGCCGGCGCGATCTTCGGACTACCCTCGGCGTTGTCCTTGCCGTTCTTTCGCAATCAGGACTGGGTATGGGGGGTCGGCTTGATGCTGTCAGGCTTCTTCTTCGCCCTGGCGGCCAGCCGTTTCGGTCTCGATCGGCTGCGCTGTGAGGTGATCAACGGTGAGGGATGCGATCTCCAGATCGGCCGTTGGTGGAACATTCTATTGGGGGTTGTGGTGCCCGTCGAGGCGGTGACCTTGATGATTTGGTGGCTCTACGAGGCCCGTGGATGGGATCCCGAAGAGTGGCTGAATCCGTTCCATTCCGCCAGTGTCGGCACGGTTCTCCTGCAATGGACGGTGGGCATCGTCGCCCTACTGCTTCTCAACAAGTGGCTGGCCCGTCGTGCTGCGGCGACGGCGGCCCGTTCTTCACAGGGGTTGGCGTCATGAGCACAACGGCGGTGGTGGCCATGGTAGTGATTTGTGGCGTCGTGTGGGGCGGCTTTCTCTGCCTGTTGATTGGCGCCCTGCGTCAGGAAGGCAGCAAGTCTTCAGCCGCCAAGGACTCGTTGCGATGAGCCGGCGTGCATGAGCCGGGCCTCCTCAGCCCCGAGCCATCACTGGCTGTGATGGACGGCGAGATGGAAACGAGGCCAGCCGAGAAACCGGCCGAGCGAATCTATTTAGTGGGTTTCATGGGGGCGGGCAAGACCTCCATCGGGCGTCGGTTGGCCGTTGAGCTGGGATATCGCGACCTGGATTTGGACCGCCAGATCGAATTCGCCGCCCGCGCTTCAGTGCGCCAGATTTTTGAACGCCAGGGCGAGGTTTACTTTCGTGATTTGGAGTATCGGTGTTTGCGGGCGACGTTGGACGAAAAGCAAATCGTTGTATCGACGGGAGGGGGTACAATGACGTTTCAGCGTAATCGAGAGCTGATGGCGAAGGCAGGGGTCAGTTTCTTCTTGCACCCGAGCTTTGAGACCATTGTTTCCCGTCTTTCGTCCCACGGACGGCGATCACGTCCGTTGTTTCAAGATGAAGCGCAGGCCCTTCGTCTCTATGACGAGCGGTTGCATGATTATCGACTGGCGGATATCGAAATCCCCATCGAGTCCGGCGAGACAGCCGCCGAAGTTGCTGCTAGAATCCGTTTCTTGCTTTGAGGGAGAAATTGCGATATTTGGTCATTTCTGACATGCACGGCAACTGGGACGCCTTTGCGGCTGTCCTCCGTCGTGTGCGTCGTAAGCGCTTCGACTCAACCCTGGTCCTTGGGGATTTGGTCGGCTACGGAGCCGGCCCAAACCAAGTTGTGGAGGCGGTGAAGAATCTCGAGGGCGATGTCCGAGTGGTGCGCGGCAACCATGACAAGGTTGTCTGTGAGCTCGAGGACGGCTCCAATTTCAATCAGCCTGCGTTGGCGGCAGCCCGGTGGACCACTGACCGCCTGACCCCCGCCAATATGCGTTTTGTGCGCCGTATGCCCCTCGGGCCAATGGAGGTCAGCGAGGAGGTGCACATTTGCCACGGCTCACCCCTCGATGAAGATACCTACGTCTTCTCCATCTACGACGCCTACGAAATCTTCACCAACTACAACGCGCAGGTCGTCTTTTTTGGCCACACCCATATCCCATCGCTCTTTGTCCTTCAGCCCAAGGGCATCGAGGTGGCGGTGGTGCAAGGTGAATCCTTCACCCTGAAGTTAGAAGAGGGCAAGCGCTACTTGCTCAACCCGGGGTCCATCGGTCAACCCCGCGACCGCGATCCCCGCGCCTCCTTCATCACCTACGACAGCGAAAGCCGTACCGTCCGTTGGCAGCGGGTCGACTACGCCATCGCCAAAGCGCAAGAGCGCATTCTGCGTTCGGGTCTGCCCAAAGTGTTGGCGGACCGGTTAGCTCTGGGTATTTAGGGTCGAATGTCCCGGCGTTGAAGGATATCCCGGACGGCGGTGGTCGCCCGGGCTGCTCCTACGATTTATGCGCCTGAGCCGTCGCCGCCTTCGCGTCGATGGCGTCACCTTGCAGCGCTTGCTTGAGACGCTGAGCCGCTGCCAGGAGACCGCCGATCAAGACGACCCACAGGCCGTACCAGACCATTTTGATCAAGGGCTTGCGGGTGACGTCCACCGATAGGCGAGCCGGGTTGCCTTCGACCGCGACTCCCTGGATACCAAATCTCGCTTGCCCGGTTTGAGGGTCCAGGCCGGTCATCGCCAGACGCCCGCCGCCGGGCAGCGCCTCGGTGGGGGCTTCGACGCGTCCATCTTGATAGACCCGATAGGTTGCCGAGACGGGCAGGATCTGGCCGTCTCGAATCACTTCGAGATTGGCCCCGACGGTGACAAAACCGGCGCTCGCCAGCTGAACCATGGCGTCGCCTTCGTTTTGCCCTTGCAGGCTGACCAATCGCACTTGGATGGGGCCGATTTCGAGGGACTCTCCTTGTGCCAGGGCGAGGCGATGTTGATCGCTGGCCACCTGGGCCGGCTCAAATTGGATGGGGGAAATGTAAATGTCCCGAGCCCACGTCTTGTGCACATGGGGGTTGGCCATGGTCTGCCGTGTGCGCTGGTTGACGAACAGCTTGGGGTAGGACTTGAAGCTGCTGCCGTCCTCGCGCACCACCTCGATCTCCAGGCTTTCCTTTTCGAAACCACGGCGCGGGATGAAGCGTTCGAAGGTCAGGTTGAGGTCGCCGACTTGCAGCGGCGTGCCTTGCTCCAAGGTGACCTTGGCGCTTTGGTCGTAGGCCGAGGAGGCCAAAATGCCGATCAGCATGACGCCCACACCGACATGGGCCAGGTAGCCGCCGGCGCTGCGTAGCCCTCCCGGCCCCCTGGCTTTATCGATGACCTTGCTCAGGTTGGAGGCCAGGGCCGCGACGGCGAGGAAAATGAACAACATGTGGACGGGCAGGTGGACGCCGGAGGCGATCGCTCCCAAGGTCACGATCAGGGCTACCACCAGCGACGGCACCAACTTGCGCAGCAGGACGCCCGGGCTACTGCCTTTCCAGGTCAGGAAGGGGACCGCCGCCAACAACAGGCCGACGAGCAGAGCCAAGGGCCGGTGGACGGCGTTGTAATAGCTGGGACCCACCGGCGCCGGCGTCTCCATGATCCAACGGGTGATCAGCGGAGCCGAGGTGCCGGCGGTGACCAAGATGGCCGAGGTGCCGACCACCAACGTCGACATCACCAAGAAGAATCCACGGGATAGCAGTGGGTCTTCATTGGAGTGGGTTTCGACGTGCCGCAAGCCGCGGCCGAGGAGGAGCACGGAAGCGACGGCGAAGAAGCCCATCCAGACGATCAGCCAGCGGGATAACCCGAGGTCGACGAAGCTGTGCACCGAGAAGTCCGCCAGGACGCCGGAGCGGGTCAGGAAGGTGCCGTACAGGACGGACAAGTAGAGCAGGGCCGCCAGCACCAAATTGAGCCTGCGATAGCGCCCCTTGGTACGTTCCATGTAAAGGCCGTGAATGAGCACCGTGCCGATCAGCCAGGGGATGAGGGAGGCGTTTTCCACCGGATCCCAGCCCCAGTAGCCACCCCAGCCCAGGGTTTCATAGGCCCAGTAGCCGCCCAGCATGATGGCGCCACCGAGCACTAGGAAGCCGCCTAAGGTCCATGGGAAGGCGCGCCTTGCCCAGGTGGAAGTGTCTCGAAACCACAGGGCCGCCAAGGCGAAGGCCATGGGAATGGCCGCCGCGGCATAACCGACAAACATGATCGGCGGATGGATGACCATCCAATCGTCTTGCAGCAGGGGATTGAGACCGGCGCCGTCGAGGGGCGTCTCGCTGAGCATGACGAAGGGGTTCTCGCGCACCAGGATGAACAGCAGGCCGAAAAGATTGAGCAGGTAAAATCCCATGACCGCCGGCTCTTGGCGTCCGGCAGTGCGGCTCAGCGGTAAGCCCAACAGGGCCCCGAAGAGCAACCAGATGAGGAAGCTACCCTTTTGCCCGGCCCAGAAGGCGGCGACCTGGAAGTGGATGGGCAAGTCCATGCCCGAGTATTGGTAGACGTATTCGATACGGAAGTCGCGCCGCGCCAAGCTGATGGCCAAAACGATGGCGCTGAGCACCACCGAGCTAGTGAAGAAGAGGTAACCTCGACGGGCGAAGGTCAGGGCGCTCTGATCCCCATCGAGCACCCGTAAATAACCCAATAGGGTGGCGATGCCGAAGGCGACGGCACACCAGATGGTCACAGCCCCGGGTAAGTAGAACTGAGACAAGTAGTCGAGCATGACTTACTTTCCCCGGCCGGAAGCCGGTTATCCGTAGCTTTTGGTTTCAGCCTCTTCGATGCCCTGGTACTTACTCGGGCACTTGACGAGCAGCTTGTTGGCGGCGAATTCGTCCGTCGCGGCGTCATAGTGGCCGATGGCGACGATGCTGATGGCATCCTCGAAATTGGCCGGTTTGATACCGGAATAGCGGACCGGCAAGGTGCTCTGGTCCTCTTCGTCGACCAGCGTGAAGTGAAGGTTGCCGGTCTCCGTATTGTAAGACGAGCTGGCGGGCTGTAAGCCGCCCGCCACCTGGACGGGGCGCTGGGACTGAATCGCCACCGCGTACGGTACATAAGGGGTCAGCGAGCTTTTGAACTCGGAGAACGAGAAACCGGCGAAGAGCAGGAGCAGCAGGGCGCCCGCGGCGTAGAACATTGTCTTACGTTTCATAAGTCTTTCTCTCTTTCGCTCAACTTGCGATCGATGCGCAGGAGATAGAAGAACAGTCCGGCCCAGATGATCAGGTTAGTAGCGGCCAACCACAGCAGTCCACCTTCGTTCACAATCATGCTCCTCTGCCATGGCGTCGTTGCAGACACCCGAGGTAGGACAGGCAAGTCTATCGGTCGTCGTCGAATGATTCCATGAGCCGTTCTTCGATCGCCAGACTGCGACAACGCAGACGGTGCATCCAGAAGAACAGGCCCGAGTAGCCGATGATGCCGCCCAATACGACGATCAAGATGCGCCACTCGAACTCGGCAGAGGCCGGTTTGGGGTGGAGCGAGAAGCTTGCCATACGGGGCAAGATGAAAAACAAGAACGGCGCGACAAAAAATCCCAAAGCGCAATAGGCCGCCGAAATGCGCGCCTTGGTCTCCGGGTCTTCAATGGCGCTGCGCAAGGTCAAATAGGCGGCATAGAAGACGATGGCCAAGGCGATGGAGGTCTGGCGTGGATCCCAGTTCCAGAAATCTCCCCACTGCACTTGCGCCCACACGGCGCCGGTGACGGTGGCGAGGACGCAGAAAACGATGCCCACTTCCACGGCGGCGGCGCTGGCACGATCGGCCTCGGGGGTGCGGCGGCGTAAATACACGACGCTCCACCAAGCGGCGACCAAGAAGGCGATGAACGAGGTCACCGCCATCGGCACATGGAAGAAGACGATGCGGCTCGACTGCGGGCTATCACCGGCCAGGCCGGCAAATCCGGCAGAAATCGGGGCGTAGAAAAAGGCAGCGAGGATGACGGCGGAGAGCCAAGTCCAGAGCAGCCATGGGAGGGTTTTTTTCATGGGTTCCAAATAGCCGGAAATAGCATCAAGGCGGCTACCATCAGAGTTCCATCATACAAGATCCCGAGGGTCAGGGCTACCTCTCCACGGGCGATGAGCAGCGATTGATCGGCGGTGGCGGCCAGGGTCGCATCGATGGCGAATTTCAACAGTGGCAGCAGTATCGGAAAGGCGAGGACGGCGAAAAGGGGGCCCTTAGCTTCCGCCTGCGCCACCATGGCGGCGGTCAAGGTGCTACCCAATGCGAGGCCGAAGCCGCCCACCAAGAGGGCGAGCACAAAGTGGCGCATGGAGCCGATGGGCAACTGCATGACGCCGATGTAGAGCGGCGCCACCAAGAGCTCGAGGCTGAAGATCAATACCAGGTTGTAGAGCGCCTTGCCGCAGAAAAGGCTCGACGGCCGGGCCATCAGACGCAGGGCCATGGCGGTGCGGCTCTCTTCTTCGTGGACAAACGTGCGGGGTAGACCGGCACTGGCGGCGAACAGCAGGATCATCCACAGCAGGACGACGACAAACGGGCGAGCCGGTTCACTGATACCGGCGGGCCCGAGGGCGATGGTGGTGGTCACCAGGGTGGTGAAGGCAAAGAGCCCCACGGTATTGAGGGCATAGCGGGTACGCAACTCGGTACGCCATTCTTTGTTGAAGATGGTCGCTGTTTCAGCGAGCCAGATGCAGATGTCGCGCCACATTGGGGAGCTCCAGGGGATCAGGATTGGCGATCACCGCCAAGCCGTTTTCGAGCTGCTCGGTGAGCAGCAGGAGGACTTCGTCTCGCCCCTTGGCGTCGAGGTTTTGGAGCGGTTCGTCGAGCAACAAGATGCGTGGACGATGCAGCAGTGCCCAGGCCCAGCGAAGGCGTTGCCGCATGCCCGAGGACAACTTACCCGCCGGGCGGTTTAGCGGCAGGCCGACCCGCTGCAGCAAGTGTCCGGCGCGGTCGTCATCGAGGTGCCGGAGACGGCAGGCGAATTGCAAGTTTTCCAAAGTCGTGAGCTCACCGTAGAACTCGAGGTCCGGTGCCACATAACCGACGGCCCGTCGCCGCTCGATGACGTCCAGCTCGCGTCCTTCCAAGCGACAGACGATGGTGCCTTTTTGTGGAGCCATGAGGCCCGCCAGGCAGCGAAGCAGGGTGCTCTTGCCGGAGCCGTTGTCACCGGTGACGGCGAGCACCTCTCCCGTCTCCACCGCCCCGCTGACGTCCCGCAACACGCGCAACCTCCCATAGCTGCGGTACAGGTGGTGCATTTCAAGGCATACGGACCTCGACGGCTCATGGGCGGGGATCATGGGACGGATTATAGAGCCCAGGGACCCTCTGGCGGGATTTTCTCGCCCTCCATTGCCGTCCACTTGGTTGTTTCAGGCCGATGGAGGGCATAGGATTCGCTGCATGTGGAGCTTCGTTCAGCGTTTCTATTCCTCCTTGCGACGATCCACGCCGGGTTGTCATGCGGTCGTCGGTGCTGTGGCGACTCCAACGGGCTCGCCGCGTCGGCGGCTCCATGGGGTTTGCCCGGGCATCGATGTCGGTGTTGCGAGATGCGCCGGTCTCGCCGTAATGGTCGTAGCTCTGGGGCTGAGTGGCTGCGCCACGGCGCCGTCCAGCCAAGGCGCGGCGTCGACTTCGACGGTCGGCCTGAGCGCCGAGGACGAGATCCGCGCCTTGCTCCTGCTGCTCACCGACCGCATGACCTACGACCCGATCACCATCAGCCGCACCCTCGACGCCGGTCCCGAGGGGCGGCGGCAGTTGGCCTTCAGCCTGGCCCGCATCGGTGACCGGCGCGGTGGCGTGGTGCTCGAGGGTCTGTTGGGGGACGGCGAGCCGACGGTCCGTCGGGCGGCGGCATTTGCCCTCGGCGAGCTCGGGGAGCGGGGCTATCCCGAAGGGGCCACCGCCCTGCTCGGAGCCGTGCACGACGCCGATTTGCAAACCGGACGCTTGGCGGTGGAAGCCTTGGCCAAGATCGGCGTCACCCTCGAAGATATCTTGCCCCGTCTGAGCCAGGCCCCCGGTGACCAGATCCTGGCCCGACTGATCCCTTCCCTGTTTCGATTTCGTAGCCCCGCCGTCCTGCGTTGGAGCGCTGAGGGGCTGGCATCGAAGGATGCTCAACTCCGCGCCATGGCCGCCTATGGGGCGGCTCGGAACCCTCAGCCGGAGGGGGTCGGCTTGCTGCGCTCGCTGCTCGTCGACGAAGATCCCTGGATACGCGGCTGGGGCGCCCGAGGTCTCGGCCAGGTGGGCGACCGCAGCGACCTGGCCCGCCTACGGCTCCTGTTGGACGATGCTGAGAGCGGTCCGATCATCCAAGCATTGCGTGCCGGTCGACGCCTGGTGGACGACGCCAAGGCTGCGGCTCCCCAGGATTGGCGTCCCCGGCTCCTCGAGCTGCTGGACGACCGGCGGCCCGGCGTACGTCTCAGCGCCATCGAAGCCTCCGCCGCCTGGTTGCTGGACGAAAGCCTGAGCGCCGCCTTGGTGCGCTTCGCCGTGCACGGGGTGCGCCGGGAACGGGAGCTGGCTCTCATCGCATTGGCCGAGGGTGGTGATCCCCAAGGTGCCCTGCTGACGGTCCAAGCGGCGATGGATACCTCCCCCGCCGTGCGCATCCGAGCGGCGGAGGCGGCGGCCCTCTTCGCGGACCAAGATGTTCTGCAGCAACTGGCCAACGATGCCCACCCCGGGGTGCGTCGCACGGTGCTCGACCTGCGCTTGGTCACCAGCCAGGACGAGCAAGCGGTGGTTTGGGTTCGCCAGGGGCTGACGGATCGGGATCCGGCGGTGCGTGGCAGGGCCCTCGAATGGTTGGCGGAGAATCCCCTCTTGCCGGCTAGGGAGCTGGTGGAAGCCACGGATCGCAGCCGTCGGGATCGCATGGTGGAGACCCGCCTGGCGGCGGTCCGAGCTTTGGCTCAGCGGGCCGAGAGCGAGGCTGCCGAGCGTCAGGGTTTGATCGTCGTCTTGCGGGAGATCGCCAAAGACACGGATTTGCTGGTCCGGCGTGAGGCCATCGCAGCCTTGGGACGCCTGCAACAGGAGAGGCCGAAGCTGGGCTCCGTCGCCGATCAGCGACCGGTGCGGATCTACCGCAACATCGCCCGCCAGACGGCCTCCCCCCGACGGGTGCGCATCGAGACCACCCGTGGCCCGCTGGAAGCTCAATTGCTGTGCCCCGACGCCCCGATGACCTGCCTCAATTTCTTGCAGCTGGCGTCGCAGGGATTCTACGAAGGTCTCGAATTCCACCGTGTGGTGCCCGATTTTGTCGTCCAGGGTGGCGATCCACGGGGTGATGGCGCCGGCGGGCCGGGCTATACCATCCGTGACGAGATGAACCTGCTACGCTACGGCGGTGGCGTGTTGGGGATGGCCTTGACCGGTCCGGACACCGGCGGAAGTCAATTTTTCATCACCCTGTCGCCGCAGCCCCACCTGGATGGTGGATATACCGCCTTTGGACATCTGGTGGCGGGCTTCGAGATCCTTCCCCAGATCATCCAAGGGGACCGTATCCTGCGAATCTTCGAGGTAACTCCTCGCTGAGGTTCGTTGCAGTTGCAACCTTCCCCGAGGACCCACGTACAAGCCCATGTCGAGTGCCCCGATCCCAACCTCCGATGAAGAGCTGATCGCGGCAATTCTCGACGGCGAGCAGCCTCTGTACAGTGAGCTGGTCAAGCGCTATCAAGGGCGTTTGGTGAACTACTTGTACCGCATGTTGCGTAATGAGGACGATGCGCACGACCTGGCACAGGAGGTATTTCTCAAAATCTACGGTGCTCTGGATCGCTTCGACCCCCGCTATCGCTTCTCGACCTGGCTCTTTCGGGTGGCTCAGAATGCTGCCATCGACAAGATCCGCCGTCGCCGGCTCAAGCTGGTGTCACTGCACCGGCCAGACGACGGTAAATCGGACGGCGGAGACTGGGAGTTGCCGGGCAAAGGACCGACGCCCTACCAGGATGCGAGGAACGTCGAGCGTGGGTTGGCCATTCGACAGGCCATCGACGAGCTCCCTTGGGAGTACCAAGAGTTGATTTCGCTGCGGCATTTCGGAGAGTTATCTTACGAAGAGATCGCCACCTTGAAGGAGATGCCTTTGGGTACGGTGAAGAACAAGCTCTTCCGCGGACGACAGATGTTGAAAGAGAAACTGAGCGATTTCCTGACCGATTGAGCAAGCAACCGATCTTTGGCGGAGAAACCGTCTGGCCGAAGGTGGCCTCATCATCGAGTTGCCTTGTCATCTCAGGAACGTGAAGGGACGAAGCAATGAAGAACATGGATCAGGTGTTGTTACGTGAGTGGGTCGACCTGGATATTGAGGGTTGCCTGCCGACCGGCGGACGAGACGATTTGCAGCGGGCCTTGCAGCAGGACGCCGAGTTGCGACGGGAGCAGCGGGCCTTGCGCCATCTGCATGCGGCGCTCCAGGAGAGCAAGATCGAGGTGCGCGGCCCATTCCTCGAACAGGTGGTAGACAACCTGCCCGTCGCCCCCTGGGAGAAATCCGTCGCCACCGGGCGTCAACCCGTCTGGGCGTTGCCCGCCGCCATGGTCGTGCTGCTGGCGGCGACCTCCTCGCTCCTCTTGGCCGGTGGCACAGCCGGGGGCCACTTGATGGAGACCGCCTCGATGCTCGGTGACCTGATCAAGACGTCCCTGTTGGCGGGCTCCGGGTTGCTCTTCGCCACTTGGCGCGGTGTCGGCTTTGGCCTCGAAGAGATGGTGGCGGAATCCAATCTGGGATTGTTGGCGTTGGGTGTTCTGGTTCTCTGCCTCAACCTATTGTTCATTTCGCTGTTGCGTCGGCGTCCGGCCAGCACGACAACCCGTCAGGAACCACCGACGAGCTGACGCCCTCCGGTGGATGCCTCTGCTAGAATATGAGGCGTGAAAACGATCATCCAGCAGACCCGAGGGTGGCCCTGGCGCATCGCCCTCGTGGTGGCCGCCTTTTGGCTGCTCGCCGGTGCCCAAGACAAGCCGCCCAAAGAAAAGAACGAGCCGCAGACGAACCCGCCGGCCTACCATCTGGAAGCGGGTAGCCTGGCGCGTAGCCGGGTTGTCGCCCTGGGGCGCGATTTGCGGATCGACGGTCAGGCCAAGAGCCACGCGGTGGTGCTCAGCGGCGATCTGCATTTGAGCGGCTCGGTGGACGGCGACGTCATCGTCTTGGACGGCGACGCCCATTTGGCCCCCAGCGCCAACATCGGCGGCGATGTTTTTGTTCTCGGAGGGGTGATCGAAGCGGCGTCGGAGGCTTCCATCGATGGCCGTTCGGTGGCGTATCCACAAGCTTCGGATCTTTGGGTCACGTTGATCCAAGGGCCCACCCTCGATCTCTCACCGCTGTCGCCGATCGTGCTCGGAGCCAAGTTGGCGCTCCTGGCCTTTTGGGGCGTCGTCCTGCTGATGCTGATGAGCATTGGGCGCCGCGAGTTGCTCAGCACGTCGGAGAGCGTACGCCAGGAACCCTTCCGGAATTTCATGGTCGGAATGGTCGGCGTCGCCGCTATGGTGCTGACCACCATGTTCTTCAGCATTTTTGCCGGAGCCTTTGTGGGTATTCCCCTGCTGATCCTTTTGGCGGTCATTGCCCTGGTGCTACGATTCTGGGGCATGGTGGCTGTTTTCCATGCCCTCGGGGAATGGTCCGGGCGCTATCTGCGAACCGGTCGTTCACCGCGGGGGCGTTTGATGCCCCTCACCGCCGCCACCTACGGCCTGATCTTGCTGGGGGTTCTCAAGTTCTTACCCTGGGTAGGGATCTGGGCCTGGACGATCGCCACCTTCATCGGCGTCGGCGCTGCCTTGACCACCAAGCTCGGTCGGCGCGAAGCCTGGTTCGAGACCTACTGAACCACCTACAATCGACCTCAATAGACAACCCAATCGGGATTTCGAGATCTCCGTCGGCAGCTTCGGGAGCCCACGGATGTCGCCATAGGAGATGTTTCAAATGGACATGATCAAGAACATTGGTGTGATCGGTGCTGGCACGATGGGGCACGGTATCGCCCAGGTGGCGGCCCAATCGGGCTATCGAGTGTGCCTCGTCGACATCAATGCGGAGGCCCTGGAGAGGGGTTTGGCGGCAGTCGGCAAAAGCCTCGACAAATTGGTCGGCAAAGGAAAGCTGGACGCCGAGGCCCGCCAAGCGACCCTCGGAAGGCTGACCAGCTCGAGTGATCTGGCGGACCTCGCAGATTGTGATCTGGTGGTCGAAGCCATCGTCGAGAAGCTGGAGGTCAAAGGCGCCGTCTTCAAGCAGCTGGATGGCCTGTGCAAGGACAGCGCCATTTTGGCCAGCAATACCAGCTCGATATCCATCACCAAGCTGGCGGCCGTCACCCAACGCCCGGAAAAAGTGATCGGCATGCATTTCATGAACCCGGTGCCGTTGATGAAGTTGGTGGAGGTGATCCGTGGTTTGGCGACCGATCAAGCCACCTTCGACGCTGTGCACGGGGCAGCCGAACGCATGGGCAAAACCGCCGTCGAGGTACACGATGGTCCCGGCTTCGTCTCCAACCGCGTCTTGCTGCCGATGATCAACGAGGCGGTCTTTTGCCTGCACGAAGGAGTCGGCACCGCCGAGGCCATCGACGAAGTCATGAAGCTGGGTATGAACCATCCCATGGGGCCGTTGGCCTTGGCGGATCTCATCGGGCTGGACATTTGCCTCGATATCCTGCGGGTCCTGCAGGAGGGCTTTGGTGATCCCAAGTACCGCCCCTGCCCGCTGCTGGTCAAGATGGTCGACGCAGGTCACCTCGGACGTAAGAGCGGTCGTGGTTTCTACGACTACCGCTGACGATCATGCTGTGCCAGGTCTGTAGCGCCAACAATTCTGATGACCGCGAGTACTGTCGGCGCTGCCACAACAGGTTGCTGGTCATCTCCGGAGGTTTCTCGGCGGAGGACCTGGAAGACTTGGAGTCGGCCCCCGACGAGCAGTTTTCCCTCGACGAGCATCTGCTGGAGCGCATCTCGATCCTCGAAGAGGTGGTGCGGCGCACCACCACGTCCTTGCGTCAGACGGTGGGGACTCTCTACAAGCTCGAGCAGAAGATCCTGGTCAACCAGACCGGCATCACGACCCTCAGGGATCTGTTGGAGAGCAAGGGGGTGCTATCCCGTGAGGAGTGGGGGGAGCTGTGGGAAAACCGCATGGACTACCAGTTGCTCGCCCTGGAGAAACGAGAACGGTTCACCGCCATCAAGGGGCAAATCGCCGCCCTTTATCGCGGCGAGTCCCGGGAAGCTTTCGGCCAGTGCCTAGAGGAGGCTGAGCTGGCCCTGCTCTCCTTCGATATCGCCACCGGGGTCGAAGCTCTGGAGAGAGCTCATCAGCTGGATCCCAGCAACCACGAGCTGTCGTTCTTTCTCGCCGAGACCTTCTTCAATGACGGCCAAATCGAGCCGGCGCTGATCTACTTCGAGCGGGTTCTCGATACCAAGTCCGGGCATTTCGAGAGTTTGGTCTATGGCGGTGTGCTGCACCATGAACGGGGGAATCCAGAGCGCGCCGAAGACCTGTTGCGACGCTCCGTCAATCTTTTCCCCGATGCCTTCTTGCCCTCTTTCAGCTTGGGGGCCGTCTACGCCAGTCAGGGACGCTTGCAGCAGGCGGTCGTGTTTCTGGAGAAGGCGGTGGCGCTGGATCCCATTCCCCAGGCCTTTTTCCTGCTCGGCAGCTGTTGTTACGAGATGGGCAAGTCCTCGCTGGCGATCCGGCGGCTGGAAGAGACCTTACGCCTCGATCCGACCTTTGCCGGGGCCCACCATCTGCTGGGGTTGGCGTATCTCGATCGCCGTTGGTATCGCAAGGCCCTGAAGGTCTTGCGCCAGGGCTTGCATCTGACCCCGAGCCGGCTGCGCTACGCCGAGCTGGTGCGATTGCTGGCCGAAGACGATGCTGCCTTGGAAGTCGATGCTGCCTTGGAAGACGATGCTGCCTTGGAAGAGGACGCCGCCGTGACGGCTGACCATGGGGCAGCGGAAACTCCGTCCGACCAGAGCTTGTTGCAGCAGGCGGAAACCCTGCTCTATGGCGGCCAGCGACGGGAGGCATTGAGCGCCTATCGTCTCGCGGTGGCCGAAGAGCCACAGAATCCGGTCCTGTTGACGACCTATGCCATGGCTTGTCTGGAGCTCGGGCGCTGGCAGGAGATCGAAGCCTTGGTGGAGAAGGTCATCGCTAGCCAGCCGCAGGAGCCCTTGCGGGTTGCCGCCTACGTGACATGGATCGAAGCCCTGCGCAACCAAGGGCGATATCGCGATAGCAATCGCCTCGGGAATTCGCTGCTGGCCCAGGAAATTTCCGATCGGGGGCGCAGCATCGCTTGTTACGAGCTGGCCTGGAACCTGGCGGAGATGGAAGAGGCGGATTTGGGGGAAGCCCTGGATCTAGCCCGTCGAGCCGTCGACTTGTCGTCCCCCGAGCTCCGCTATCTGCCGCTGGCGGCCCTCGGTTGGGTGCATTTCAAGCGCCGGGAGCTCGATCAGAGTGTCGAGCTGTTGAGCGCCTCCAACGAATTGGACAGCAACCCACGAATTCTCATGCAACTCGGCATCGCCCTATTGGCCCGGGGGGATCGAGAGTTGGCTCGCCAAGCATTGCAAGAGGCCCGACGATTGACGCCGGACGAAGCGATGGTGGACGAAAAGGTCTTCGAGGTTTTGAAGGGGCATCCCTGGCCGGCCCTCGGTTGACCGCCTCAGCGGGGATAGCGGCTACTTACGGCCGACGGTTCGCTCGAGGAACTTGCGGATGCCTTCCAAGGTCGTGTCATCCGTCCAGATGTAATGAACTTCCGTGTCGAGGCCGGCCAGCCGTTCCATCTTCTCGATGGCCGGGGCCCGCAGGTGCCGCTTGGTGAGCGCAAAGCACCGCGGCGTGATGGCGCCAAGCCGTTGGGCCTCGAGGTGGGCACGGTCGAGCAGCTCGGCGCCGTCGATCACCTCGTCGACCAGGCCGATGCGCTTTGCCTCGGCGGCGGCCAAGAGCTGACCACCCTTGACCATGGTCTCCAGATGGTGGGTCGGCAAGGCATAGCGCAGCACTTCCAAGGCGACGACCGGGAAAGGGGCTCCCACCAAGAGCTCGGTGACGCCGATCTTTCCGGCCTCGCCGTTCATCAGCCGGAGATCACAGGCGGCGGCCAGGATGCAACCCCCGGCGATGGCATGGCCGTTGATCGCCGCGACCACCGGGGCCGGCCAGGTGAAGAGACGCTTCAAGCCGTTGGAGAGGGCCGGCAAGAAGTCCTGTAGATATTCCTCGCCGCCCTCCAGGACCCGGAAGAGGTCGACGCCGGCGGAGAACATCTGGCCTTGGCCAGTGAGCACGATCGGCCGCGGATCGTGTTCCAGAAGGTCGAGGGCTTGACCCAAGTGCTCGAAGAGCTCGAGGTCGATGGCATTGGCCTTGCCATGCCGCATCTCCAAGACGACAACGCCGTCCTTGTCCGTTCTGTGGATCATCAAATCTCTCCTTTGTTTGCGCTTAGCTTAGCAGCGCCGATCGTTGAAACGGAGCTCGTTCTGGCCAACGTCTGGCTGGCGCCACCGACTACCAGTGCATTTCCTCGAAATGGGGCTATGGTTTGCCTTTATCGCAATTATCGAATTGGTACTCAGGGGCTTAAGGGCCAATAGGGCCAAATTGTTGACTTTAGGAATCGGTGTTCGCTACCATTGAGGAGTCGTTGGACAATCAGTGGTGGAGTCGGACGCTGAGTTTGCTTCATCATCCAAGCTGTTCCCAAGCGAGCCTGGGGAACAACTACCAGAACAGACATGCCTTGCATCCCGTTTATCCGATGGCCGGATCTTGAGCGGTGATTGTCAGGGCGCCGATCGTAGCCTTTTCGTCGGGTTGTGATGGGTAGTCGACGGGACGAACGCGAGTCAGCGGTGCGTTGTGCTGTTTTCAGAATTTATCTGGAACAACCCGCGCCGGTCAGCGTAGGTAGGGGTGTCTTCCGTTGAGGAGGATTTATCTGGCCACCGTTGAGATGATTTGTGATTGGCTCGAGGTGTCCCCTAAGAAGGCGCCACTTCTTTTGCTGTCCACGGCCGGAGACAATGCGTTAGGAACCGAGCATGGTGTCGTCCTCCACCGTGTCTTCTGACAGGACCTTTCTGACAAGGGCCCCGTGAAGGGCTTGGGTCGAAAGTGCCGCGTTGAGAAGTCGAGGACGGACACCCCTGATACCCGCAGAGCGAGCCTAGGAGCTAATTTCATGTCAACATCTGTTGATCTTCAAAATCCGGACACAGAAGTGTATGACGTCGTTGGGTTCGGCTTCGGGCCGGCAAACCTGGCCCTTTTGGCGGCCATCGAAGAAGAGTCGGTGGATGTGCATGGTCGACCGTTGAAACGGTTGTTCATCGAGCAGAAGGAAACTTTCTGCTGGCATCCCGGGATGCTCCTCGAGGGGGCTCAGATCCAACTGTCCTTCCTCAAGGATCTGGTCACTCTGCGCAATCCGCAGAGCCGATTCAGCTTTCTCACCTACCTGAAAGACAAGGGACGACTCGACCGCTTCGCCAATTTGCGCAAGTTCTATCCCACCCGCTTGGAATTCAATGACTACTACGGTTGGGTGGCGAGCCAACTCACCGACGATGTCCGCTACAACACCGAAGTCATGTCGGTGGACCCGGTGGAGAACGGCGAAACCGGGTTGGTGGAAGTGGTCAAGGTGGTTACCCGGAATCTCACCAACGGGCGAGTCGAGGAGTTCCTGACCCGCAATCTGGTCGTGGCGACGGGCGGTGTTCCCAATCTGCCCCGTGGTATTGGCCTCCGCAACAGCGAGCGTACCCTGCACACCTCCCAATTCTTGCAACGCAAGAAGCAAGACTTCGGTGATTGCAGCACGCCCCATCGTTTTGTCGTCGTCGGTTCGGGGCAGAGTGCGGCGGAGATTTTCGAGAATCTGTGCAACGACTTCCCCAATGCCGACGTGACGGCCGCCATCCGGCGATTTGCTTACCAACCGGCCGATGACAGTCATTTCGTCAACGAGATCTTCTTCCCGGACATGGAGGACTTCCTCTATGACTTGCCGGAGCGCAAACGCCAGTTGGTCATCGATGCTCACCGTGACACCAACTATTCGTGTGTCGACAACGATCTCATCGAGGCCATTTACCATTTCCTCTACATGAATGAAGTCAAGGGAGAAGACCGGGCTCGGATTCGACCCTTCCTCGAGTTGCGGGACATCCACGACGAGGCGGACGAGACGGTGCTCGAGTTCTACAACCTGATCACCGAGAAGACGGAACAGTTGCGGGCCGACTACGTTGTCCTGGCGACCGGCTACGTGCGTCCCAAGCGACATCCATTGGTCGACAAGTTGTCGCCCTTCCTGGTGCCGGCCGGTACGGACGGGTACCAGGTGGACCGCTACTACCGGATCGAGACCACCCAACGTTTCATGCCCCAACTTTTCTTGCAGGGTTTCTGCGAAGATACCCACGGCCTCAGCGACACTCTGCTGTCGACATTGCCGATCCGCTCCTATGACATCCTCAAGTCGTTGATGACCGAGGAGGAGGCGAAAGAGAAAATCCGCCGTTGTCGCACTCCCGTGGAGAGCGTAGCTTGAACCACGCGGGCCCTGCCTGCTGTCTCGGCAGTGGTGAGGGCCTCCCACAAGTCGAAGTTTGAATCGAGGGGCTCGTCGCGAGCCCCTTTGTGTCTTGGTAGATCCGAAGCGGTCGCTGGGCTTCTTGCCGTCGCTGCGGAGCTCGCCCGTGGTTTGCCAAGCCGATAAGGAGTTGTTCCCGATGGAGATTTCCGCCGAGGTCCGGCGTGCCCATGCCGATCTCTCCGTAGCCAACGGGCTGTTTCTGGACTATATCCAAGCGCATCCGGAGCTTCTGAAGCGCTCCTCTTTTGAAGGCATCGATGCCTTGGAAGATAGTGGCGGTTACGCCCTGCAAGCTTGGCCTACCTTCATTTCCAGCGCTTTCATGGAAAGCATTCACAGCTGGAACAAGGCGCTCTGCCATTTGGTGAAGGTGATCCCCCATCGCATCTTCGGCAACGATACGGCGCGCTTCGCAGATTTCTACCAGCTCGAAAAAGATCATGCCTCGTTGGTGGTCGCTACTTACGCCAACCCCCGGTGGGTCAACGAAACCATGTCCCGTGGTGACTTCATGCTCACCGCGGACGGTTTCAAATGTATGGAGTACAACATGGCCAGCCGCCTGGGGGGATGGCATTCCTCGTGGGCGACGGAGGGCATGTTGGAGATCGAGCCGGTGCGTCGATTTGTCGAAGAGCACAATTTGGTCGTCCGGCGGGAGAGCACGTTCAAACCCCTGATGTCCTATCTGGTGCGCCAATGCATCCGGCGTTTCGCCAGCACGGAAGCCAATATCGTTGCCCTGGTCGAGCCCGGAAAGCTGACCAAAGCCCACGGTCAGATCGAGCTTTTCGAGTCCATGCGACGGGAGGTCGAGGCGGTCGAACGCTTGCTGGGCGGCAGAGTTCGCTGCCGATTGCTCAAGGGCACCCCCGAGCAGCTGAAGGAGCGCAACGGCATGCTCTACCTGGAGCAGCATCGGGTGCATGCGGTGATCGAGGGGACCTACGGTACTGCGGGGTTAGACTCCATGCGCTGTTGGCTCAAGGGTACCGTCGATCTCTACAACGGCCCTGCCACGCCGGTGATGAACGACAAACGCAATCTGGCGATGCTCTCCGAGCTCAAGGACTCAAAACTTTTGAACGACACGGAGCGGCAGGTGGTAGACGCTCATTTGCCCTGGACCCGTCGGGTGACCAAGGAGCGCCTCCACCCCCAAGCGGTGGCGCCTGTGTCGCGCCAGGAAATTCTCGAGCGACGCCATGAGCTGGTGCTCAAGCCTTCAAATCTGAGCTCCGGACAGGATGTATTCCTGGGCCCTTACCTCGACGACAAGACCTGGACGGATGTCCTGGATCGAGCCTATGAAGAAGGTAATTGGTTGGTACAGGAGATTCTCGAATCGCCGCCCTATCTCTTTCAACGGGGCGAGGTCGGGGCCGAGCTCCACGACCTGGTCTGGGGAGTATTTCTATACGGCGAGCGGGACGGCGGCCCCTTTCTGCGGATTGGTCCGAAGCACATGGGTGGGCCTATCAATGCCCATGCAGGCGCTGCCTTGGGCATCACGGTGGTGGTGGAAGAAGGGGCGGAGGCGGTTTGATGTCAGAGCATGATCGTCCGAAGAGCATAGGCTTCTTCGCTTTTCTCTGGTCCGGATACTTCATTTCGACCCTCGGCTCTGGGTTGGTGGGTTTTGCCCTCGGGGTGACCGTCTTTCAGGACACGGGCTCGGTCAGCCGGTACACGCTGATCGGCCTGTCGAGCCTGTTGCCTTCGATCCTGTTGTCGCCGATTGCCGGTGTTCTGGCGGATCGAATCGATCGGCGTTTGATCCTCATCTGTAGCGGTATCGGGGCCGCCGTAACCAATTACTTCCTCTACCAGCTGGCCTTGGAGGAACCCCTCCATGTTTGGAAGCTCTATGGGCTGATCCTGATCACCGGATGTTTCAACGCATTCGTCTGGCCCACCTTCTCGGCTGTGACGACCCTCTTGGTGAGCAAGCAGCATCTCGGTAGGGCCAGCGGCATGACCCAGATCGGCACCTCGGTGACCGCCATTGTGGCGCCGACCTTGGCGGCCGTCTTGCTTGTATGGGTGAAGCTGCCGGGCATCGTGCTGCTCAATCTGGTGTCCTATCTGGTGCCGACCGCCATCTTGTTGTTGGTGCGCCTACCCCAACCCAAGGTGTCGGAAGAGGGGGCCAAGGCCAAGGGCTCGTTTTTCGAGGAGGCGATGTCCGGCTGGAAGTTCATCACGGCACGGCCGGGGCTTCTGCTGTTGCTGTGCAGTTTCGCCACCGTCAACCTGTTCATGGCCTTTGTCACCGTGTTGATGACGCCCCTGGTGCTGAGTTTTGCGTCGCCGATCGCCTTGGGCCTGGTGATGACGGTGGCCAGTTGTGGCACCCTCGTGGGTGGCATCGTGGTGGCGGTTTGGGGTGGGCCCCAAAAGAATCAAGTGCGGACCATCTTCGGGCTGTTGGGGTATTGCAGTGTGCTGCTGCTGGTGGCGGGGTTCCAGCCCAACACCACCTTGATTGCCTCCGGTGCCTTTTTCTTCGTCCTCGTTTTTCCGATCATCGCCGCCAGCGTCAAGGTAATTTGGCAGAGTCGTGTGCCGCCGGACATGCAAGGGCGAGTCTTCGCCATGCGCAGCTTGGTCGCCGGTTCGACGACCCCATTGGCGTTGATTCTGGCGGGCCCCCTGGCGGATGAAGTCTTCGAGCCCTTGATGGCGGTAGACGGCGCCCTGGCGGGGTCGGTGGGTCAGTTGCTCGGCGTTGGGCCAGGGCGCGGTATCGGGCTGCTCTATGTGATCTTCGCCTTCATTCTGATGATCGTCGTCTTCGCGGCGTTTCGCTCCAAGGCTCTGATGAACTTGGAGGAAGACCTGCCCGAGATGCTGGATGAGGAGCCGGAGGTCGGCGAGCCCTACGACGCCAGGGCAGCGGACGCTGGGTTAGGGGCTTGGCGTCCTCTCCTAGGTTGGGGCATGGCGGCTCTCCTGACCTTCATCGCGGTGGCTTCGGTGTTGTCGAATCGGCCACCGAAGGTGGACCTCGCGGAGCGGGGCCTCGAGGCCTCGGAGGTTTCGATTGCGGCGGCCCTGAAGCATGTCGAAGCCATTGCCCAAGAGCCGCACCCCCCCGGTAGCAGGGCCCACCAGGAAGTGTTTGAGTACTTGGTGGCGGAGATCGAGAAATTGGGCCTCGAGCCGGTGATCCAAGAGCAACATGTACGCTCCAAAGTGGGTCGTCTGGCGCAGTTGGTGACGGTCAAGAACGTCATGGCCAGGCTGCCGGGACGCTCGGGCGAACGTCAAGGTGCCGTCCTCGTGGTCGCCCATTACGACTCGGTCCCCACCTCGCCGGGAGCCTGCGACAACGGCACGGCGGTGGGTTTGGCCTTGGAAGCCATCCGCGCCATGCAGGCGTCGGCGCCCTTGTTGCGCGACGTCATTTTCCTGTTCAGCGACGCGGAAGAGACGGGATTGCACGGGGCGCGGGTTTTCGTCTCCGAGCATCCTTGGGCCCACGATGTCGGCGTGGTGCTCAACTTCGACGCCCGTGGTCACGGTGGGCCGGTCTATATGTTCCAGACCGGAGATGAGAACGGGGGTTGGTTGCCGCATTTTGCGTCGGGGGCACCGCGGCCCATCGGTAGCTCGTTGATGAACGAGATCTATCGCCTGTTGCCCAACGCGACGGATTTTCTCGTCTTCAAGGCGGCTGGGTTTTCCGGCTTCAACTTCGCTTATATCGACGGCCTCACCCACTACCATACGATGCTCGACAGCTTTGAGGACGTCCAGCCGGCGACGGTCGCCCACCAGGGCACCTACGTCTTCGACTTGGCCCGTCAATTTGCCGAAATGGAAGTCTTTCCTGAGAAACGACCCAACCGGGTCTTTTTCAATGTGTTGGGCTTTCACATGGTCCACTATCCCCGTTGGTTCGCCTTTGTCAGTGCGGTGTTGACGGGCCTGGTGGTGCTGTGGGTTTTGGCGACGGGCTTGAAGCGCGGACGATTGACCTTCTTCGGTTTGGGCCAGGGTTTGGTCGCCTTCTTGGGCATCTTCATCGCCTTGCCGGTGGCCATCACCCTGGTCTGGATGGTCGTCCGCGAGGCGGCGCGGGTGCCGGTGGTGGGCGGTAGCACCGAGGGTGCCTACTTTTACATGCTGAGCTTTGCCTGCTTGGCCCTGGCGCTCTTCATCCGCCTCTATCGTTTTTTTCGTCAAGTGGTGGGAGCCCTGGACATGGCAGCCGGCTCGATGATCTGGTGGCTCGTATTGCTTGTCGTGACCACCGACGTGTCGGTGTCGGCGGAGTCCAATTTCATCGTCGTCTGGCCGTTGTTGTTTGCTGCTCTGGGGTTGCGCGCCTTGATTCTCGGAGATCCTAAGCGGCCGCCCCGTTGGCCGGTGGTGCTCGGCCTGGTGGTCGCCGCCACGGTCGCCATTCTGCTGTTGGTGCCGCTCACCGGCACCGTCTATGTGGGATTGCAGAGCCTGGTGGCGCTGGGCGGTTTTCCGCTCATTCTCGAGGTCATGCTGCTCGGCCTGTTGATGCCGCAACTGGAAACCTTCGTCCACCGGCGTCCCCGTTGGGTGGTGGGAACCATCGCCGCGGCGGGTCTGGGCCTCTTGGCGGTGGGGGTTTGGAATCCCGGGGCCGATCGTGCCTTGAGGCTCAATTCTGTGATCTACGCCATGGACGCCGACAGCAACCAGAGCCATTGGTACAGCTTCGACCTCTTGCCGGACAGCTGGACCCGTCAATTTGGTCTGCGGCAGAGTGTTTGGAAGAGATTTGCCAGCTTTGACCCCTTGACGACCTACCCCATGCTGCATGCCGACGCGGCCAAGACCGAGCTCCCCGTGCCCGAGGTCCAGGTGGTGGCACAACACAGCGAGGGGCCGCTGCAGGAATGGACGGTGCGTCTCGAAACGTCACCCGGTACCACCTCGCGGCTGATCTGGTTCGATCCGCCGTCGTCGATCATGTCGCTGCGTCTCGGTGAGACGAACCTGTCGTTGGATGGCAACGCCGGTGGTTTGGTCATTCAGCGCTTGCCTCTTCCCCCCGGTGGGGAAGAGATGACCCTGCGCGGCTTGGCTGGGAGTGAGTCGGTGAAGATGATGGTGGTGGATACCTACGAAGGGCTGCCGGAATTCCCCGGCCTCGAAGGGCGGCCCGCCGGGGTCATTCCGCGGTACCGCAGCACCGTCCTGCGCAGCGATATCTCCATGGTTCGTCGCTCCTTCGACCTGGTCGCCATGTCTGAAGCTTTGGCCCCGTCGAAGGCCGGTTCCGAGGTGGGCCAAGGGTCCGACGTTCCATCTGGCACGGTGCTGGACGAAGCCGTCGGCGGTAGCGCCAGCGGCGCCGCCCAGGCGGTTTCCGGAAGCCCTTGATCTACCCGCGATAGGGTCTGCTGCGGCAGACGGGAACCAAGCCATCTGCTATGGTTGGCCGCCAAACGACCCCTCTGGGTCGAGGAAGTAGCCATGTTCAAACGATCCACAAGCGGTTCGGTCGTCTGTCCATCCTGCGGACGGTTGGTCGGCGTCAACGATGAAAAATGCCTCGGCTGCGGCCGCGCTCGCCCCGGGTTGTGGGGATTTGCGCCGCTCATCAACCAGATGGGACGGCGACTGAGCTTCGGCGATGTGGTGCTCTGGGGTTGCGGCCTGCTCTACGTCATCGGTTTGATCTACGATCCGTCCGCCATCATGCGGGGTGGCCTACTGGGCATCCTGTCTCCCAGCTCCGAGGCCAATTGGTTGCTCGGCGCCAGTGGCACGTTGCCGGTGGTGGGATTTGGCCGTTGGTGGACGGTGCTCAGCGCCGGCTGGTTGCACGGCGGGGTATTGCACATCGTCTTCAACATGATGTGGATTCGCCAGTTGATACCGGCGGTGGAGTCGCGATTCGGTAGTGGCCGGTTGGTGATCATCTACACCCTGTCGAGCGTCGCAGGTTTTACCCTGACCACCCTGATGGGTTTGTTGCCCTTGCCGGGACCGTTGCAAGGGGCGAGATTTCTCACCGTCGGCGCCTCGGCGGCGATCTGCGGTTTGGCCGGAGCCCTGTGGGCTTACGGCCGGCGAACCGGCGATCAGAACATCGTGCGCGAAATCCAGAGAATCGTCATCTATCTGTTGGTTTTTGGTCTGCTGATTTCGGGCATCGACAACTGGGCCCACATCGGAGGGCTGGCGGGTGGGTTCTTGGTGGCGACTTGGCTCGACCCTGCCAAGGAGGCCGAAGAACCCCGGCATTTGGTGATCGCCCTGGTCTGCCTCGGCTTGACCGTGGCGTCGATCCTGATGTCCGTGTTGCATGGGCTAGCCAAGGTTGAGGTGTGGCGCAACTTGGTCGGCGCTTGATCCTCGGAGTCGAGCACCTGCAGGTGCTGCGCCGCCTAGCCGAAGAGATGGCGCCCGAGGAGTGTTGCGGTGTCCTCCTAGGGCGTGTCTTGGCCATGGAATCCACCGTCGATGAAGTGCTGCAGGGGAAGAATGTGGCCGATGACCGACGCCGGCGCTATGACATCGACGTACCGACGCTACTGCTGGCCCACCGTCGAGCTCGGGAGACCGGGCGCGATATTGTCGGCTACTACCATTCCCATCCGGCGTCGCCGCCTCGGCCCAGCGCCACGGACCGGCAATACGCCTGGCCCGAGACCAGCTATTTGATTCTGGGGCTGCCGCAGGATGGTGGTATCGCAGCCCGCAGCTGGCGTCTGGGGCAGGACGGCGAAACCCTAGAAGAAGAGGAGTTGGTGGTTCGATGAGCCCTCTCGAGCAGCCCGAGATCGCACGCTATGGTCGGCACTTGATCTTGCCGCAGGTGGGGTTGCTTGGGCAGCAGCGGCTCAAGGAGTCACGGGTCCTGCTGGTCGGCGTCGGTGGCCTGGGTTCGCCGGCTGCCTCCTACCTGGCTGCGGCGGGTGTTGGTGTGCTGGGCTTGGTCGACGACGATCGGGTCGAGCTTTCCAACCTACAGCGGCAGATACTCTACGGCGATGCGACGCTGGGGGAACGCAAGGTTGTTGCGGCGCAACGACGCTTGGCAGATATCAACCCCCACGTGCAGGTGCGCTGCCATGACCTGCGGTTGCAGGCCGACAACGCCTTGGATTTGGTGGCCGACTACGACGTCGTGCTCGACGGCAGCGACAATTTCGTCACCCGATATTTGGTCAACGATGCCTGTGTCATGGTGGGGCGGCCTTTGGTGTGGGGTGCGGTGGCCCGGTTCGAGGGCCAAGTGGCGATCTTCCACCCACCGAGGGGGGGGTGTTATCGCTGTCTATTTCCGCAGCCGCCGCCCTTGGGTCTGGTGCCGTCCTGTGCCGAAGGCGGTGTGCTCGGAGTGCTGCCGGGGGTGATCGGTAGTCTGCAGGCCAGCGAGGTGCTCAAGATCCTGTTACAAATCGGCGCCCCGTCGGCTGGGCGTTTGGTTGTTTTCGACGCTTTGAAATTGCGTTTCCGAGAAATTCACGTTGCCGCGGATCCCACCTGTGTGATGTGCGGCGTCGCCCCCGAAGCCCGACGACTGATCGCTTTGCAGCCCCAGACCTGTGGGCTGTCCGGTGGCGCGGCTGCCACCTTCAACAATGCGGAGGAGAGTGAAGTGTCAGAAGAGACGGAAGTGCCGTTCGAAATCTCGGTGAATGAGCTGCGTCGTTGGCTGGATGAAGGGAAGCCGGTGCACATCATCGACGTCAGGGAGCCCCAAGAGGTGGCGATTTGTCGCCTGCCCAACAGTCAAGTGATTCCATTACGACAGATTCCGACGGCGATCGATGAGCTGGACAAGGAGGCACTGACGGTTGTCCATTGTCACCACGGCAGTCGCTCTGCGCAGGCGGTGATGTTCATGCGTCAGCACGGCTTTTCTCGGGCCACCAATCTGGAGGGTGGCATCGATGCTTGGAGCCTGCTGGTGGATCCGTCGGTACCGCGCTACTGACAGCCCGCGGGTTGCCGAGATGAGCTAACCTGCCAAACCTCCGCTTGGGTGGCGCTTCTCTTTGAGAAACACCGTGCTAATGTTGGTCCAACTGCCAACATTGGTCCTTGAGTGGATGGTCGACACGAGAGGTGTGCGTTGCCGCCGCCAGATCGGTGTCGATCGCCTTCCCGAAAACGAAGAACCGAGAAAGCTCACCCATGGATGGAACAAATCTGGCGACTGCGGCTACCGAAAAAGACATCCCGGAAGAAGTGGTCATGGTGGCTCGAGTGGCTCGCGGTGAGGCGTCCGCCTTGTCCGAGCTCTACGACAGATTCTCAGGTCTCCTCTTGGCCCTGTCGCGGCGTATCCTCCATGACGAAGCCGAAGCTGAAGAGATCTTGCAGGAGGTCTTTCTGCAGGTCTGGAATCAGGCCGGACGGTACGACCCCTCCCGCTCTTCGGTCTCCACATGGTTGGTCTTGATCACCCGCTCGCGCTCCATTGATCGTCTGCGCAGCCGTCAGGTCAAAGACCGGACCTTGACCCACCTGAAGCAAGAAAATGGTGATTTCCATACATCCCCGGAAGGGCCGGCGTCCGTACTCTTGGAAGATCGCCGCTTGCGGTTGCGCCATGAGCTAGGACTCTTGCCGGAGGAACAGCGACATGTCCTGGAGCTGGCCTTCTACAAGGGAATGACCCAGAGCGAGATCGCCAGCCAGACAGGCATCCCCCTAGGAACCGTCAAGACGCGGACCCTGTTGGCGATGAAGAAGCTTCGTCGGGCTCTGGCCGACGATATCCGAAGTTTGTTGTGACCCTAGATCAGATGGGTGTCGCCTGCGTGGCCGTCTTCCGGGACCGCCTCACGCTTCGCAGACCTGGCGGCGACCGGTTTGGTCATGGGGATTCTGCATTGATGATGTTTGAGATGTTGGTTTTACGGAGTTAGCTGTCATGTCGGAACAACGTGACTTGGAAGAACAAGCCGCAAGCTTGGCTTGGGGCCAATGCCTGGAGCAGGGCGAAGGGTCCGCGGTCAAAGGATTTGAGGGCGACGCCCCATGCGGGGCGATCGACGAAAGTCTGGTGCGAGAATATACCGAGCTCCTGGGGCTGTTGCCGCAAGCCCTGGAGCCGGCGGTGCCTAACTTGAGCACCAAAGTTCGCCTGCTGGCCGTGGTCGGTGGCGATGCTGCAGCCTCGGGCACCATGCGTCGGCGAGAGGCACAACGTCCTCCCTCTGCGATGGCTGCCGCGGCGGCGGCGCGCACGGTCGAAGAACTGACCTTCCAAGCCGCCAAGGGTGACCCCGCTTGGCCCCAGGGCGGTGTTGCCGAGGACCGTGCCACGCTGCTGGATCGTTCGGCGGTGGATGTGACCTTGCACCATGGGGTGGCGGGGGATCCCTCCGATCACCCGTCGGCGTCGGTGACCGTCCTGCCGAGTCGGGAGGAGCCCGATAGGGATGATATGTCGTTTGGACAAGGTTATGGGGCTGAGGTGGATTCCAAGCGCCCCGCTGCTTCCGGTACTCCGTGGCTTTCCTGGGCGATGGCTGCGATGCTAGGTTTCTGTATGCTCGGCCTGGGTTATTTGGCCGGTGAGTCGCGTCAGCAGGAGGCGACCATCGCCCATCTGCAGGCGGACCTCCTAGAACAACAGGTCAAGGTCGAAGAGCCCGGACTGGAGCGTCTCCTCGACGAGCTTTCCACCGCCCAGCGGCGGCTGCGCATGGTCACGGAAGTGGCCCGGACCGCCTATCCGCTGCGCACCGTGAGCACGGCGACCGACGCCCAGAGTCGGCCGGACGGCATCATGTACGTCTGCGGCCAGCACCAACGCTGGTATCTCAATGTCAAGGGTTTGGAGCCGCCCAGCCCAGGTAAGGAATACCACCTCTGGTTCATGACCGCGGACGGTACCGTCGATGGCGGAATTCTCGATGTCGAGCCGGGGGTTTTGGCGATCAAGGAGGCCAACTCGATGCCCGTGGGCACCCGCGGTTTTTCGGTCACCCTCGAAGAGGCCGGGGTCGGTGGGGAGCCGGAAGGGCTGATGGTGCTGTTGGGCGAGCAAGCCGTCTCTCTCTGAGGTCGCTCAGTGGCCTGGGGTTGGCATCGCCAGAAGGTGGAGGACTGGACGGGCACTTCCTGCTAAGCTCGGCAGCTCGTCCTTAAGTGCACCTTTTCAAAATACGCTGGTTTTCGAGCCTCAATACATCCACGTCCGCGGCGTTACGCTCGCTACAATAGAGCTTAGGGCCAGCTCTCGATCATGAATCTCTACGCCACGATCATCCTCGTCACCCTGCTGCTCGATTTCCTGGTCGGTGCCACGGTCGAGGTCCTCAATCTGCGCGCCTTGCAGAAGGACGTTCCCGAAGAGCTGAAGGATGTCTACAAGGCGGACGCTTACGCCACCTCCCAAGAATACACGCGGGCCCGGACTCGCTTCGGTTTGCTGACCTCGACCTTTGACCTCGTGGTTTTCGTGGGGTTCTGGCAGCTCGGGGGCTTCGCCTGGTTGGACGGGCGCTTGCGTCAGCTCGATCAGGGTCCGGTGGTGACCGGGTTGTTGTTTATCGGTGCCTTGGTCGTCGGCAAGGGATTGATCGATCTTCCCTTCGGTGTCTACTCGACGTTTGTGCTCGAAGAACGCTTCGGCTTCAATCGTACGACTGCACGGACCTACGCCGTGGATCTGATCAAGGGACTGCTGCTCGGTGTGATCCTGGGTGGGCCGCTCCTGGCGCTGATTCTCTTCTTCTTCGAGCGAGCCGGCGACTTGGCATGGTTGGTGTGTTGGCTACTCACCACGGTCTTCATGCTGACGGTAAATTTTGTCTTTCCCACCTGGATTCTGCCCCTGTTCAACAAGCTGGAACCGTTGGAGGACGGAGAGTTGCGTCATGCGTTGGCCAACTATGCGCGGTCCGTGAGCTTCGATCTGGAGGATATCTTCGTCATGGACGGCTCGAAGCGGTCGAGCCGGAGCAATGCCTTCTTCACCGGCTTCGGGCGCCACAAGCGCATCGCCCTTTTCGACACCCTGGTAGCACAGCAGTCCACACCGGAGTTGGTGGCGGTGTTGGCCCATGAGGTGGGACACTACAAACGACGCCACATCATCAAATCGCTGGTACTCGGTGTAGCCCATTCGGGGGTTGTGTTTTTCCTCTTGTCCATCTTCTTGCAGCACCAGGGATTGTTCGATGCCTTCTACATGGAGAACACGTCGATCTACGCCGGGTTGGTCTTTTTCGGCTTGCTCTACGCGCCCATCGAATGGTTGTTGTCCCTCTTTCTGAACTTGCAGGCCCGGCGGCACGAATTTGAGGCGGATGCCTTTGCCGGCCAAACGGCCGATGCCGGGGCCATGATCTCAGCTCTGAAGAAGCTGTCGGCGGACAACCTCAGCAACTTGACGCCGCACCCGTTCTATGTCTTTCTGCGTCATTCCCATCCGCCGGTATTGCAGCGCATCGCTCACCTCCGGCAGTGGGTGAACAAGCCCGTCGAAACGAGCCCACCGATGGCCCCCTGAGGTCTCAGCCTTCTGGGCTGCAGAAAATCAGCGGACGATGGGACGCCGGTTGGGCGTTCCGCTTTGGCTTCGGTGCTTCGACCTACCGCACAGCAACCAGAAAACCAGCAGGCATCCACATGCGATTCGACAAACCTCTGCTCGAAGGCACGCTGATCCGTCGCTACAAACGCTTCTTGGCCGATGTCGAGTTGGAGGACGGGCGCCGGCTGACCGTCCACTGTCCCAACTCAGGGGCCATGACCTCTTGTAGTGAGCCCGGTAGCCGAGTGGTGATCTCCGACTCGGAGAATCCTGCCCGTAAGCTGCGCCATACCCTGGAAATGGTACGGTCGGGGCGAACCTGGATTGGGGTCAACACGATGAACCCGAATCGAGCCGTCGAAGGTTTTGTCCGGCGCCAACGGGTTGTCGAGCTCCAGGGTTACGACACCGTACGGCGGGAAGTGAAGTACGGCATCGAGGGTCGGAGCCGCATCGACTTGCTGCTCAGCGGTGGGGATGGGCAGCGGCCACCGTGCTACGTTGAGATCAAGAATTCCACCCTGCGCCGTGGTGAGCACGCCGCCTTCCCCGACGCGGTGACGGAGCGCGGTCTCAAGCATCTACTGGAGCTCGAGGCCGAGGTGGCGGCGGGGCATCGGGCGGTGCTGTTTTTCTTCGTGGGACGGGCCGATGTCAGTCGGTGGCGGCCCGCCGATGAGGTGGACCCAGCGTACTGCAAGACCTTGCGCAGGGTCGTCGAGGCGGGGGTCGAGGTACTGGCCTATGGCATGCGGTTCAGCCGTCGGGGGGTTGAGCTGCGGCAACGTTTGGCGGTGGATTGGCCTCCATTCGACGGCCAGGGGGCTGCTTCGTAGGTGCATAGCGGTTGGGCTGCACGGAAAGTTGGGTCTTGTTGAACAGAGGAGCTTTGGCGATGGTGAATCGAACCCCTAGGGTCCTACATGGTGGGAAGAAGCCAGGCGGTAGGAAACCGGTTGCGAAGAAAGATGACGGCTTGCACGGCGGCTATAGATGGCTTGCCGCTTGTTGCCTGGTCTGTCTGTTGTCGGCCTGCCAGACTCCCTCGTCGACGCAGTCGTCGCAGCCGGCCGGCGGCTCCTCCGAGGGGGGGCGGCTGATCGTTTTGGGCATTGACGGTCTCGATCCCGAGGTCGTCCAGATGTTGATCGACGAAGGCAAGGTGCCCAATTTTGCCCGTTTGGCCAAGGACGGTGTCTTCGGTGTCATGGACAGTGCCCCGCCGTTGCTGAGCCCGATCATCTGGACCACCATCGCCACCGGTCGTACGCCGAGCGAGCATGGGATCGGTCATTTCACCTCGATGGATCAGACAACCGGTGAGGAGCAGCCGGTGACCGCCGCATTGCGGCGAGTCAAGGCGATATGGAACATCTTCTCCGAGGCCCGGAAGAAGGTTTCGGTGGTCGGCTGGTGGGCCACTTGGCCGGCGGAGGAGGTGCATGGCGTCATGGTCAGCGACCATGCCGGGTACCACTTCCTGATGGGCGAACAGGCGGATGGCACGGCTTCCGGCGACCGGGTGGTGTATCCACCGACGGTCGGTCCCGATATCGACCGCCTGTTGCGTGGTCCGGAGTCCCTATCGGCGGAGCGGCTGGCGGAGTTCGTGACCGTCACAGCGGAGGAGCAAGATCACGCTTTCAGCTTCGATGACGACCTGAGCCACTTCAAATGGGCCCTGGCGACGGCCGAGAGCTATCGTGACATCGGGCTGCATCTCTGGCAGGCGGAACGTCCGGATCTGTTGATGGTCTACATCGAGGGGGTGGATTCGAGCTCGCATCTCTTTGGTCACCTCTTCAGGCAGAGCGGCCTGCAAGGGGAGCTTGCCGAGCAGCAGCGGCGTTATGGTGGCACCGTCGAAGCCATGTACCTGATGGCCGACGAGTTGGTGGGCTCGTATCTCGAGGTCATGGACGACACAACAACCCTGATGGTGGTCTCGGATCACGGTTTCCAGCTTGGCGAGTTGCTCGACGATCCCACCAAGACACGGGACATGCGACGGGTCAGCGAGAAGTTCCATCGCCGCGAAGCGAGCCTCTTTCTCTATGGTCGTGGCATCCAGCCGCAGGCCGCTTGGCGCGATGCCACCACCTATGATGTCACGCCGACGCTGCTTACCTTGGCGGGACTACCCAAAGCCGACGACATGGCCGGTCGTGTGCTGCTGGAGGTCATGGCGCCACCACCGGAGATCCAGTCGGTGGCGACCTACGAGACGCCCGAAGCTCAGAGCGAGGACACCACCCGGGAAGCCGATGTCGACGCCGCGGTCCTCGAACGCCTACGCAGCCTGGGATATCTCGGAAGCCGCACCGAGGCGGTCAAGAACGATCGCAATCTGGCGAATATTCTGTTGCGGGAAGGGGAGTATCGAGAAGCGGCGCGTGCCTTCAAGCAACTGATCGACGCCGGAGAAGAGAAAGCGGCCCTCTACACCGGCCTTGCCACGGCTCTCTATCATCTGGAGCGCCACGGGCAGTCCCTGCAGGCCTTTGACCGAGCCATCGAGCTCGATCCCCTGTTTGTCTCCGCCTATTTCAACCGTGCCTTGTTGAAAGAGCGGATGGGCGATGTCGACGCGGCGGTCACGGACTACCGTACGGCTCTGCGCTATAATGCGGAACATCGAGGCTCGCGCCTCGCCCTGCAACGTCTCGGCGTGGCTGTCACAGGGCGGGTCGCCGACTCAGCGTCGGAAGTGCAGGCGGCAGCCTTGCTTTCCGAGGCCAAGGAAGCGGCACGACGGGGCGACTACGAGGCTGCGGAAGAGCTGCTCGAGGATGCCGCTGCCCTAGTGCCCGGGGATGCTGTCATCTTGCAGTATCAGTCCAACGTGGCTTATCTGCAGGGGGATGTCGCCAGGGCGATCGAGATGCTGGAGAAAGCCTTGGCTGCGGATCCCGACAACGAGCTGGTGCGGAGCAACCTGGACCGCTTGCGCAAACGTTCCAGGGAGTGACGAAAAAGTCGTCAAAGGATTGGGGGGAAAGCCCCTTGGGGAAAGGGAAAAGTGCCGCTTGCAGCCCTCCGGCTCGTATGGTATTTTTCCTGAGCTCTAGCTCACTCAAAGGTGCTGGGAATGTTGTAGACGCCGTCGCCCACAGATCGTAGGTCTTGAGAGATCACGGGTAACACGCACCGTCGCCTTCTCGGTACTGATGGTGAGCTCACCCGCAGCGGACCGTGGGGGTTCGGACCCGGGAAACGTCAGATCGTCAGTCTCCATGAGCATCGCTCGGAAACGGCTGGTAGCGATCGAGCGGTGGAGATTGAGAGTTCTAGTATTTGGAGTGCGGTCTGACTCACCCAACGATTCAGGCTTCAGTTTCAGAAAGACCCAAAACAGGAGGATAGACTGAATGACTTTTCGTAAGATCCTTGTGCTGATGGCGGTCGGCTGTCTGCTGACGGCTGTTGCCTATGCGGACACCCCGTCCAATGCGGCCGGAGTTTCCGGTGACGCCAACTTTGCCGAGCCCGATGGCGGTGCCGTGGTGCTCTATGACCAAGTCGGCAATCCCTCGGGCAATGGCGCCCCCGACCAAGATTTCGAAGCCGCCTATGACGGCTACGACGCCGAAGGCGCCGACGACTTTGATGTCACCTGGGTGGATGGCTGGGACGTCAGTGGCGTCAACACGGTCGGTACCACCAGCGGCGGTGCTTCCAGCTCCGTCTCCGTGACCTTCTACACCGACAACGCTGGCACGCCCCTCGGCGGCACCGAGGTCTGCTCTTTTCCCAACGTCACCGATTACACGGATGTCGCTGGTTCCTTGAGCATCAACCTGGATCCGCCGTGTCACCTCGACATGGGCCTCCACTGGGTCGCCATCCAGACGACTCAGAACTTTGGTGCCTCCGGTCAGCATTTCTGGTCCAACCGTACCGATCAGGCGTTTGCGCCGAGTCACTGGCGTAATCCCGGCAACGGTTTCGGTAACGGCTGCACCGATTGGGACACCGTTCCCAACTGTGGCGTCGGTGGCTCGTTCCCCGACTTCCAGTTCCAGATCGTGGGTACCTTGGGCACCCCTCCGCCGCCAGATGAGGACACCATCGAGGTTCCGACCCTCGGTCAGTTCGGCCTCGCTGCGCTGATTCTCGGCTTGCTCGGTGCCGGCGTCGCTCGCCTGCGTCGTCGCAACAGCTGAGTCGTCCGTTAGTTTCTCGCGGAGGCGCTTCGGCGTCGCCGTGAGGGCTTGAAAAAGGCCGCTATCCCTGAGAAGGGGCAGCGGCCTTTTTCTATGCTCGGAAGCTTCGACGGCTCAGAAGAGAGGTGCCAGGCACCTGTTCCGAGCTACACCTGGATCGGTGCCAGGCACCTGTTCTGGCACCTGTTCTAGGCCGGTCGAAGCTCAGTGGCAGTCGGCCAAAGCCTGACGCACCACGTCCACCGCGGCTTCGACCTTGATGCGCTCCTGGCGACGGTCGTCGCGGTAGCGGATGGTCACCATGCCGTCTTCTTGGGTTTGTCCGTCGACGGTTAGGCAGTACGGAGTGCCGACTTCGTCGTGGCGGGCGTAGCGCTTGCCGATGGAGTGCTGGGCGTCGTATTTGGCGTTGATGCCCGCTTCTTTGAATTCCTCGACGATACGACGGGCCACCTCGGGCATGCCGTCTTTTTTGACCAAGGGCAGAATGCCGGCCTTGATGGGTGCTAGATGGGGGCGCAGGCGGAGGACGGTTCTGGCGCCCTTGCCGTCTTCGTCGGCGGGCTCTTCATCGTAGGCGTCGCAGAGCACCGCCAGCAAGCCGCGGGTGGCACCGGCAGCCGGCTCGATGACGTGCGGAGTGTAGCGCCAGCCCTTCTTGCCGGTCTCGGGGTCCTCCGCTTCGGGATCGAAGTAATTGAGCTTCTTGCCGGAGCCTTCGCTGTGGGCCTTGAGGTCGTAGTCGGTGCGGGAGGCAATGCCTTCGAGCTCGTCCCAACCCCAGGGGAAGCGGTACTCGACGTCGAAACAGCCGTCGCTGTAGTGGGCGAGCTCGTCGGGCTCGTGCTTGCGAAAACGTAGATTCTCTTGCCTCAGGCCGATGCTGCGCCACCAATGCATGCGCTGCTCTTTCCAGTAATCGAGCCACTGCGGCCCTTCCCCCGGCGGCACAAAGAATTCCATCTCCATCTGCTCGAACTCCACCGAGCGGAAGATGAAGTGCTCGACGGTCACCTCGTTGCGGAAGGAGCGACCGATTTGAGCGATGCCGAAGGGGACCTTGAGGCTGGTGCTCTGCAAGACGTTGGGGAATTGCACGAACATGCCCTGGGCGGTTTCGGGGCGCAGGTAGACGGAAGCGTCGGTGAGGGCCTCTTCGGCCTTCAGCCGCAGGGCGTCATCATCGCAGCCCTCTTCCACCGCTTGGCGGACCGACTGCACCAGATCGCCGATGGGATCGACGGGGCCCAAGAAGGTACGCAACATTAGGTTGAACTGGCGTTCGTCACTGAGAAATGGCGAGCCGCAATTGGGGCAGACGTAAGAACGCTCAGCCTTGGCTCCGCGCAACGATTTGCCTTGCCGTTCGAGCACCACGTCTAGAGTGCGCTCGATACGCTCCAGGGCGGCCTTGGCTCTGCCTTTGTCCGCCAAAGTAATGGTGGCGTCATCACCGACGGTGGCTTTGGGCGCCTTGTCGGCGCGAAAGCGCTCGCCACACACTTTGCAATCCACCAAGGGGTCACTGAAGCCCGCCAAGTGGCCGCTCGAACGCCAAACTTGCGGATGCATGATGATCGACGCTTCGAGGCCCACGATATCCTCACGGCTGTGGACCATGGTGCGCCACCAGTCCTGCGTCAGGTTGCGCTTGAGCTCGGCCCCCATGGGGCCATAGTCGTAGGCTGAGCGCAGGCCGCCGTAGATCTCCGAGCTCTGGTAGACAAAGCCGCGGCGTTTACAAAGGGAGACGATCTTCTGCATGGTGGTTGTATCGTGGCTACTCACGTCGAGTTTTCCTAAAGAGAATTTTGGGATAGAAAGTGGTCATCGGCCCTCGAGGACGGGCGGGTGGGCCGTATTTCTACCACATCATGTCACTGCGTAGGTATTCGGGCCAGCCTTGCCAGGGCGCGACGGCCCCTTGGGCGGGGCCTGGCAGGTGGCCCGACATGGTACGATCCAGCCTTGTGGGTTGGCCGCATGGGTTGACCGCCGGACACCACAGGAGGGCTTCAGAAGGTGCGCATCATGGAAAAAAATCTTGGTCGTCGTTTGGGAGTTTTATGTGCCAGCCTCCTGCTGCTGATTCTGGCAGGTGGCCTGACGGCTCAAGAGTGGAAGGGGCGCGGCCGTCTGCAAGGCCAAGTGGTGGACCCGGAAGGGCAGCCACTGTCCGGGGTGAAGATCAGCCTGCATCAGGGCGACGCTACGGGGCCCGGGCCCAAACCCCTGACCACCGACAAAAAGGGGCGTTGGTCCTACCTGGGTTTGGCCAACGGAGCCTGGACGTTGGTCATGGAAGCTGAGGGATTCTTGATCTCCGAGGGGCAAGTCCAGGTCAATGAATTTGGCCTCTCCGGCAAGCCTCTGCGCATCGAGCTCAAACGGCCCTCCGCAGCTCAGCTGCAAAACGCGGCGGCGGACTTGATCGAGCAGGGCAACCAGGCGATGCAGGCCAAGGCCTATGCCGAAGCCCGCGGCTATTACGAGCAGGCCTTGGTGGATACTCCGGAGGCCAACCGTGCCTCGGTCATGCGGGGCATCGCCCAGTCCTACGCCCTCGAAGGCAACCAGGACGCTGCCCTCGAAATGCTGGAGAAATCGTTGCAACTGGCCCCCGACGATGTCGATACGTTGCGATTGATCATCGAGCTATTGTTGGCGACTGAGCGGGATGAGGAGGCCAAGGCCTACATCGCCCGCCTGCCCCAAGGGGAGTCCCTCGATGCCACGACTCGGCTCAATCTCGGCATCGAGCTCTACAACGAGGGCAATCTCGACGGCGCTCTGGAGCATTTCCAGCAGGCGGTGGCGGATCATCCCGAGGAAGGTATCGGCTATTATTACCGCGGTTTGATTTTCTTGGCCAAAGAGAAGAACGCTGAGGCCTTGGTGGATTTCAAGGCCTTCCTCGAACGCTCACCGGATTCGGAAAAGGCCACGGAAGCCCAGCAGTTCGTCGATTATCTGGCGGGTCAGTGAACCGCTGCTTAGCCGCCTCCCTACTCGGACTGTTGATGATCGGCTCGGCCGTTTGGGGCGAAGCGCCGGCAACGTCTCTAGACCCACGCACCATCGAAGAGATCGAGCGTTTGCGCACCGAAATCGTCGAGCTCTTGGCGTCGGTACCCGATGCCCTACGGGCCGAGGTCTTGGAGTCGTTGCTCGCTGTCGAGGCGGTCCCTGAGCCCGGCCTCCCTGGGGACGTGCCCGCGGCGTCCACCGAAGCACCGGCGGTGGTTTCTCAGCCTGTGGTGAAGACATCCCCTGTGGTGAAGACTTCCCCTGTGGGGGGCCCCCCTGTGGCGGGCCCCCCTGTGGCGGGACCTGGTCGGGTCCCCCGTCGCCCGGTGTGTAACAGCCTCGATGCATTCGACGAAAACGGTGACGGCAAGGTGAATGCCCAAGACCGCCATTGGCGTCACCTCCACCTGTGGATCGACGACAACCGCGACGGCCAGCAGCAAACTAAGGAAATCCAGTCCGCCTACCGGGCGGGGGTGCGTGAGATCAGCACTCGCCTCGATGTCTTCTTTCGCAAGAAGGGGAGCTTGGGCGAGATTCGCATCGGCAAGGGTCTACTCTTCGACCTCGGTGGCGATGGTTTCGGTGATAGTCGGCGTCAGGATGACGGTGTGTTGATGGTCGACGCCGAGGCCTTGGGCCGGGGGAAGGGGCCCAAGATCATCGATGGCTCGGGGGAAGAGGTCGCTGCCATGGCGATGTTCGTCGGTGACTGGACGTTTCGTTTGGCGAACGGCTCAGAGTTGGTGGTGTCTTGCCCCGGGCTGGTCGGCCGGTAGACAGATCAGAGTTGGGCTTGGGAGAAGAAGGTGGCACCGTCGATGTTGCTGCCGCAGACGATCACGCCCACCCGCCGTCCCCTTAGGCGTTCCGCCAATGGACCGCAGAGGGCGGCGGTGGCGGCAGCGGCGGCCGGTTCCACCGC
Organism: Acidobacteriota bacterium; assembly: GCA_029263315.1. GTDB lineage: Bacteria > Acidobacteriota > Thermoanaerobaculia > Multivoradales > J023 > JAJCXR01. The sequence continues at coordinate 73,441 of JAJCXR010000065.1, forward strand.
CAGCTTCATTTCACGAAAGATCAGCCCCATGGCCCGGCGCATGGCCCCATCGTCGATGATCACCAGCTCGTCGACAAAACGTCGGCACAGGGCAAACGTATACGGGGCCGCATACGGGGCCCCGAGGCTGTCGGCGATGGTTTGCACCGCTTCGATGGATTGGGGTTTGCCGGCTGCGAAGCTGCGGTGCATCGAGTCGGCCCCCTGTGGCTCGACGCCAAAGATCTGGCAGCTCGGCTGTAACTGTTTGATGGCCGTGGCGACCCCGGCGCAGAGGCCGCCGCCACCGATGGGGATGATGACGGCGTCGAGGTTGGGCACTTGATGGCCCAGCTCCCAGCCCACCGTCGCCGTGCCCAGGACAGTTTCGGGACCTTCGAAAGGATGAACGAAGAAGCGCCCCTCCTCCCGTTCGATGCGGCGAACCTCTTCGAATGCCAGGTGGGCGTTGCCGGCCATCACCAACTCCGCTCCGTAGGCTTCGCAGGCTGCGATGCGAGCTGCATTGGCGGTCTCGATCATCACCACTTTGGCGCGGACCCCGAGGTTCTTGGCGGCATAACCTACCGCGATGGCATGGTTTCCGGCGCTGACCGCAGTCACGCCCCGCTCTAAAGCCGAGGTGGGCTGCGCCAAGATGTTGAGCAAGGCGCCGCGGGGTTTGAAGGTGCCGGCGTACTGCATGAGCTCCAATTTGAGCATGACTTCTGTTTCGGGACCGAGCAAGGCATCGATCTCCCGGCCGCGCCAACGCCAGACCGGGGTCTCGCGGACCCTGGTCCCCAAGTGTTGACGGGCGGCGCCAATGGCCGTGAGGTCGGGATGGGGGGGCTCTTCGAGGTGGGGTGTCATGGGCCTTCTCTCAGTGAAACCAGTGCTTGTCCAGGCGAGCTGCCGCGGCGCCCAGTTGCCTCATGCCGTGCGTACTCATGCCGTGCGTGCTCATGAATCGGATTGTATGACCCAGCAGGATTCCAGACCGCTTTTTTGCAAGGCGTCGCAAAGCCCTTTGGCGGCGGCGGAGCTTTTGAAGGCGCCAAACTGAACGCGATACCACACGCCCTTGGCCCCCAGATCCATTCGCTGGATGCGTCCCGGCTGTCCGGCCAATACCTCAGCGTAATCCCGAGAAAGGGAGGCCAGGTTTCGTTCGGCGGTCGCCCGTTCTTGGGCTGAGCGAACTTGGGCCCGGAACGTCGTCCTGCTCTCGACCGCCATGTCTGTTGCCGCGGCGGACGGAGCTGCCGTGCTGGGCGGAGCTGCCGTGCTGGACGATGATGTCGCTGTGGTTGACACGGAGCTGGCGGGCGATGGCGCTTGTGAATCGATGCCGAGCGTGGCGAGCAGCTGATCTTGCATGGCGAGGGCGTTGCGACAGACGGCGCGATCATCGGCGGTCAAGGTCGAGGCGTCGAGATCCCCGCCGGCACAGCTCTGATCAAGAATTTGGCGCATTTGCTGCACCGTCTGCCGAGTCTTGTCGGCGTCCCCTTGCCGCCCAAAGAGAATGGCCAAATTGCGTAGGCCGATGGCAATGGATATGTGTCCCTCTCCAAAGGCCTGTTCTTGGATCTCCAGAGCCTGGTGATAGAGCTTTTCCGCATCCTCGAAGCGACCCATGACGCTATAGAGCACCGCCAGGTTGTTGATCGCCACCGCCACTTCGGGGTGCCCGTCGCCAAAGGCCTGGCGCTGAATCGCCAAGGCCTTTTGGAAGAGGGGCTCGGCGCGGTTGAAGAGGCCCTGCAGCCGATAGAGGACCGCCAGGTTGGTCAAGCCGGGGGCCAGGTCGGCATGGGTCGGGCCGAGGTTCTCCTCTTCGATGGCCAAGCTCTGCTCATAGAGCGTGGCTGCCTCTTCGAGCCGTCGCTGGCTGTGGTAGAGCATGGCCAGCTCGTTGAGGCTGAAGGCGACATTGGGGTGGTTGGGCCCCAATACTTCGCGGCGCAAGCTCAAGGCCTGTTGGTAGAGGGGCTCGGCGCTTTCGAAATCCCTCTTGCGATGGTAAAGGGCGGCCAGATTGTTGAGGGCGGTGGCGAGCCCGGCCTCGTCTCGTGGGGTGCTCGTTTGATAAGCCAGGATAGCGTCCCGATAGAGCTCTTCGGCCTCCTGTAGCTCCCCCAGATGGTAGTGGGTGACGGCTGTTTCGTTGGTCAGGCTGGCCAAGGTCGAAGAGGTGGGTTGCTCTCTGAGCATCGCCAGAGCCTCTTGGAAGTGGGGTAGGGCCTCGCGATGTCGGCCGATGTCAGTGAGGCTGCGGGCCTCGGCCAGCTTGACCTGGATGACCTGCAGGGCAGTCTCAGGCTCTTCCTGGGACTTGCCAAGGGTCATGGGGGTAGCAAGGAGTAGGCAGCAGACAACCACCATGGACGGGAGCGAGCATCGGATTAGGCACATCAGGCCGTTGAGTTTAGCAGGAGATGGGGTCGAAGACCGTCAACGACGCTTCCTACTCAGTGTCCATCCGAGAAAGCGATGAGGGGCGGGAGCCCTTCGGCTGTGCGCCGCCACCGCAAACTCGCCCCAACGCTGATGTATCGATCTAAACCCATTGATATCAATGGTTGATCCCGTTCCCATGGCCCTGCGGCTCAGACAGCACTCCGTCCGTGCTCGCTCGAAGGGCTTCCCGCTAGCACTGTTTTCGCTAAAACTGGATGAGAACTAGGTAGTGTCCATCCAGAAATAGCCCGAGGAGGGCGGAGGCCCCATTGGGCTCGGCCGGGGCTCCGAGCTCGCCGGCCCCTTAGAGGGCACCATAAACTGTTGCTGCTCAAGCCTTTACCGGATACCCAATGCTGTACAAGCTCAAACACGCTCGCCCCTTGCTCGCTCCAAGGGGCCTCCGTAGGCACCGATTTTGGTGAATCTGTACGGGAACTAGGTAGATATGACTCGAGGTGACGGGGGCCTTGCAGAAGGAGTTCGTGCTCTATTCAGGAGTCGCTTTCCCACCCAGCGACATTCTTGGAGTTGCCTTGTTTGATCAGACTCTCGAAGCGCTGCAGCAGGGGGGACGGCTCGGACGGATCGATGCGGGCGTCGATGATGACCGGCACCTCGGACTTCATGGCGGTGCTCAAAACCTCTTCGATGTCGGCCTCTTTGTCGATCCGCAAACCCTTGGCACCCAGAGCGCCGGCCATGGCGACGAAATCGACCCGCGGAAAATGGACGTTGGCGTTGGTCAGGCCGAGGGCCTTGTGGCCGTCTCGGCACATGCCGTAGGCGGCGTCGTTGAGCACCAACCAAACCGCCTTGGCACCGTACTGGACGGCAGTGCTGACTTCGGAATTCATCAGCATGGAGCCATCTCCCACCACCGCCAGGGCCTTGTCGCCTCGGCTCAGGGCCGCTCCGACGACACCGGCGGCGGCGTGACCCATGGAGCCGAAGAGCGTGCTGACCCGGTAGCGGCCCGCCTCGCGAAAACGTAGGTAGTGGTTGCACCATGCAAACGAGTTGCCACATTCGGCCAAAACCACCGCGTCGCTGTCCTCCACCACCTGGCGCTGCAAGGCGTTCATTAGGGCTTGGGGACGTACTGGGCCCTCTTGGCGCAACTCGATGGCGGGCGTGGTGGGAACCCTCTTGCGGCGGCGCATCTTGCTCTTGCGGTGAGTTTCGATGTCGATGGGTTGCTCCTGGGCCTGATTGGGGAAATAGCGCAACAAAGCATCCAGGAATTGACCGACCTCCGATTGAATGGCCAGGGTCTTGGCGTCGGGGAAAGCCGTTCCGGGGACTTCAGGGTCGATGTCCACATGCAGGAACCCTTCACTGGGCACCATGTCGTTGTCCCAGAACGAAGTGGCTTCTCCGAGTCGAGATCCCAAGACGAGGATCCGCTGCGGCGCTTCGGCCACCATGTGTTGGGTGACCTGATCGTGACCACCGAGGCCGGTGACCCCGAGGTAGTTGCGATGGTCCTCCGGCATGATGCCCTTGCCGCGGGGTGAGCAGAAGACTTTGGCGCCGGAGCGTTCTGAGAGCAGGCGGACCTTTTGGGCCGCTTGGGTAGCACCAAATCCTGCCCAGATGGCAAACGAGCCAGGTTTCAATTGACGAGCACAGAAGGCGATATCGTCTTCTGAGATGGCGGGGGCCATCAGGTGCATCGGACGCTGGACGTCACGCTCGTCAAAGCGCTGGGATTGGACCCCCATGGGCAGGCTGACATGGGCCACAAAACCACCGGGTTTGGCCAAACCCAGACTCAAGCGGCGCAGGACCTCAGGCAACTCGGCCGGGTGCTCCATGCGAAGCGCAAAATCGAAGATCGGACCCTTGGTGAAGAGGCCGTCTTGGGGCATGGTGTAGGAGCTTGTCTCCTGGGTCGCCCAACGTCCACGTTGCGGGGAGCTGGTGGATCCGGAGATGAGAATGACCTTGGCACCTTCCCAGCGGGCCGCGGTCAGACCGGTCAGCGAATTGAGTAGGCCCGGACCGGTGGTGGCGAAGACGACGGTTGGTTTGCGCCGGGCGAAATAGGCCTCGGTGGCGGCGAAGGCTGCTCCGGTCTCGTGTCGAAAATGATGCAACGCGATGCTGCTCTCGGCCAGGGCGTCGAAGAGCAGTGCCACGGCTCCCCCACTGATTCCGAAGGCTTGCTCAACCCCCAAGCCGGCCAGTTGCTCCACCAAGGTGCCGACGACGGTGGTGTTCTTGCCGCGGCGTGGGACTGTTTCTGGGGCGATCGTGGTTTGGGGTTCGCGGACTTCGTGATGTGCCATTTTTTCAGCCAACTTGAGCATGCTAACCTTCCTCGGGCGCCAACCAAACGGTCGGTAGAAATGTCGTCGATACCACTTGCAGCCACTGCCGAAGACATCGGCCAATAGATCCAACGTAGGCTAAGAGAAGTAAGGGACGAACCAAGCGAACTCTGAGGCGGTTCGGAGCAAGTGCGAGAGTCTAGCTTGCAAGGCTACCGGCTGTTGTCTTGCCTCACCCCGCGGATTGAGGGGCGACTGGACTTGCACTGGTTTCGACCGAACGGTCGGTAGAATACCATTCAGCCGGTCTGTGTCAAGGGCATTCTGTCTGCCCATGAGGTGGGCGCCAGAAACACTCCGCTGCATTTTCGACCACTGCGTCGATATGTGAATGATTCGCAGGGTCTTGCAGCTCATCGGTGCGGAGGAATCGCCCATGATTTGCATTTCCGCCCCCGGTGTCTGCCGGGGTAGCAGCTCTTCGATTGAGTGGGTCATCACCATTGTAGAATGCCTCATCTGCCTTACAAAGCAGATTACGCATTGGAATCAGATGGGGTTCGTGGGAGGTCGTGTGCGTCGAGACGATGAGATTCTAGGCTTGGAAACCGGGGCGGGGGTCGCCGCTGCCGCGGCTCGGATGTTCGATCTCGCAGGACCCCTGCGAGGTGTTCTACATGGTACCTCACTATGGAACGCCGGGGCTGGAATGTTGACCACCCTGGCGATCAACGAGCATTCGCCGTCCTGCCATCACGATTTTTTTGCCCTCAACTATCTACGGGCGAGCGCCGACGCCATCATCACGACCGGTAAGATTCTCCGGTGTGAGCCCCAGTTGGTGCATTGTTTGGCCGGCCCCGGGCAACAATCGGAGGCCCTGGCGGATTATCGCCGCCGGATCTTGGGCAAGACAACGCCTCCGGTGACCCTGGTACTGACCTCCGGAGAGGGGTTGGACCTGGAGCATCCGGTGCTGCATTCCTGGACGCGACCTTTGGTCTACACCACCCATGACGGGCATTGGGCCTTGGACAGCCGGGCGGCCGACTGCGGTGTGGAGGTGATCGCCGACACGGAGCCCAGTCTGCAACGCGCCATCACCCTGCTGAGACGTGAGTTTGGAGCCGCTACGATCGTCATCGAAGCGGGACCAAGCACCTCGCGACAGCTCTACGAACCTCCGGCGGTAGACCACCTCCTGCTGTCGTTGTTCCAAGGCCCAAAGCTCCCGGCACAGGCCGAGGGAGGACATTTCTCGACGTTCTCCCGCCTGCGGACACAATTTGCCCAGGCGACGGAGGGAAGTGCGATCTCGACGCCGGACGGTGACTGGTTTTTCCAGCGTTTCAGCCGTTGAGACTCACCATCGAAGATGGTAGTCACAGCTCGTGTGGCCATGCTTTTTACATTGTCCGGGAGGCGCTTCGTGCTGTAGATCGACGAGGGACTCGCAGGAAGCGAAGCGGGTGGCGAGGGCGCTCAGCAGACCGCGTTCGAAATCACAGGGGTAGGGGGTCTGACAGATAACGAAACCGGAACGCAGACCCGTCGGCCGGAAGCTGTAGGAGCCCGCCTCGCCCCCTCGGTGGGTTGACTTGTAGGCTTCGTCGAGCTCTAGAAGAACGGCATCGACGCTGTGCAAGCCGGGGCGGTAGTTGGCCTGACGCGGGATTTGTCGGCCGATCTGGGAGACGGTGCTGGGCCCGACCTCCTCGGCCAGGGTAGCGAAGGCGTCGAGCCATGCTTGCTGTGGGTACCACAGGTGCTGTTGGGGCTCCGAGATGCCATGCCGGTCCAGAATCTGGAGGGCAAGGCCTTTGAAGGCACCCATGGCGTGAACCACTGAGAGCACGACATCCCCCAGAACCTCGACACTGGGCTCGAATGCTTTGAATTCCGTCACTTGACCTCCAAGCACCGTGACTTCTTGCGCTGCGGCTGGCACCGTTTGCATCCCCGAGCTGAGAACCTGATGCTACTTTATCGGTGGGAAAGAAATCGAGCCCAGAGCCTTTTACACGAGTCTTACGGTTCCGCCCCGTCTAGAGTTGACGCCGCGGTTGACATCGGAGAGACTGCACAACCTGAAGGCGAGCCGCGCTGAGTCCGGCGAGCTGCCCCCAACACCGACGGCAACCCGCCGAGAATTTAGTCGATAGGAGACGTTCCCATGCACAAGCTATGGAAGATTGTTCCCGCTCTGACCCTTGCGGTAGTGGTCTCGATGACCGCTTTCGCTACGGCCGCCACGGCCGATGACGCCGAGGCCCGTAAATCACGCATCCTCGCCAACCTGCAGCTCGAGTTCCCGCAGCTGGCCGAGGCCAATATCGCCATGGGTGACCTCACCTCCAGCTCGATCGAAGGTCTCGACGCTGGCAGCTTCACGGTCAACGGACGCCAAAATCAGAAGTTCCTGGTCACCAAGGACGACAAGGCCCTGTATCTGATCGCCGGTGAGCCCCTCGATGTCAGCCGTTCCGAGGAAGAGATCAATGCCGCCATCGCCAAGCGCAAGGAAGCCGAGGCCGCCGAGGCCGCGACGCGCCAGGCGGAATTGAATGCGGCGACCGAAGGTGTGCCGGTGCGCGGCAACCCCAACGGCAAAATCACCATCATCGAGTTCTCTGACTTCCAGTGCCCCTACTGCAGCCGTGGTGCCAACACCGTCGAAGAGATCTTGGAGAAATACCCCAACGACGTGAAGTTCGTCTTCAAGCACTTCCCCCTCGGTTTTCATCCCTGGGCCAAACCCGCCGCCATCGCCGCTAACTGCGCTGCCAATCAGAAAGACGAAGCTTTTTGGACCCTGCACGACAAGTTCTTCGAAGCGCAGAAGGAGCTGAATCCTGGCAACGTGATGGCCAAGAGCAAAGAATTTTTGGCCGGCTCCGGCGTCGACATGGAAGCCTGGTCGAAATGTGCTGAGGATCAGACCTCTGACGAGTACAAGGCCGCCGCCGCTGCCGTCGACGCCGACATGGCGTTCGGTCAGAAGATGGGCGTTTCCGGCACGCCGGGTTTCTTCGTCAATGGCCGTTTCCTCAACGGTGCGCAGCCGATGACCGCTTTCGAGCCGATCATCCAAGAGATCTTGGGATCCGCCAGCGAGTAACAAATGCTACTCGGAGCAGCGATGCTCTGAGATGGGGCTGGTCTGAGGGTACTGTTTGCTGGACGTGCGGCGTCCCGAAACGGTCTCAGCTCAAGACATAGCACCTCGCGGGCTCACAAAGAGCACGCTTCTACGGCCACCGGCGCAACCGGTGGCCGTTCTGCGTTGGGCCAAGGCCATCCCATCACCACTTGTCAGCAATTCGTAACATTCCTCCCGGTGGGCCGTAATGCCTAACAGACAACGAGCCGAGATTCGACGGTTCAAGAGGACCACCAGGAGAACCTGTCATGCGTGACTTGATCGATTTGCAACAGGATGCCGACACCACGGAAAGCGATATAACGACCCCGAGTCGGCGCCGTGGATTTCCGACCATAGCTCTGACCATCGCCGTCATTTTGGCGGCCGGCCTGGGCATTTACTTCTTGACCGTTCCCGGGCCGGCCCAAGGCGAACCGAGCACCGACGGGGCCGTAGCCGAAGAGGCGACGGAGGAGGAAGAGGCCAAGGATCCCATCCCCGTGGAGGTGACGGCGGCGAAGGGTGGCAGTATTTCTTCGTTCATTTCGGCCACCGCCAATCTCGTGCCGGAGAACCAGGTGCAGATTTTGGCCGAGTGGGAGGGCCGCGTCGCGACCCTGAAGGTGGAGGAAGGGGATGCCATCGGCCAAGGAGCGGTGCTGGCGGAGCTAGCCCGACGGGATGGCGAGATTGCCCTCAGCAAGACCCAAGTGAAGGTCGAGAACAGCCGCCTGACCTTCGAGCGTTCCCAGCGCCTACTGCAGCAGGAGCTCATCAGCCAGGAAGAATTCGATCGCAGCAAGTTGGATCGGGACCTGGCCCAGCAAGAGTTGGAGGAGGCTGAGTGGCGTCTGGAGAAGACCTATATCCGGTCGCCCTTCAGCGGCCGCATTACCGAGCGCATGGTGCAGCTGGGGCAGCACGTGCGTCCGGGGGACCAACTTTTTTCGGTGGCGGATTTTGATCCTCTGGTGGCCCGCATCTACTTGCCGGAGGCGGATGTGCTCGACCTGGAGGTCGGCCGGGCGGTGGAGATCAGCCTGCGGGCTTCCGGCGACGTCACCTTTCGGGGAAGAATTCGTCAGATCAGCCCGGTGGTCGATACCGCCACGGGAACGGTCAAGCTGACCATCGAGGCGCGGCAAGTGCCCGGGGAAGTGCGACCCGGCGCTTTTGTGCGGGTCGATATCGTCCGCCAGACGGTCGACGATGCGGTCTTGGTTCCCCGTGAGGCGGTGGTGAGGGAGCTCCAGCGGGCCTTTGTCTTTGTCGCCAAGGACGGCCTAGCCGAGAAACGAGCCGTCGAGCTGGGCATGGAAGAGAAGGGCTGGTTACAGACGGTGAGCGGTGTCGAAGTGGGCGACGAGATCATCGTTGCCGGCCAGGGTGGTCTCAAGGATGGCGCCCCGGTGAAGTTGTTGGACACCGAGCCTTCCGTCGAGCTGGCCTCCAAATAGGCGGCGGAGAAACCCATGGGCATCATCGAGTTTTCTCTCAAGCGTCGGGTCACCGTCGCCATGGCGGCGATTGCCATTTCGCTGTTCGGCATCGTGGCCTTTGGCCGGCTGCCGATCAATCTCCTACCGGATATTTCTTATCCCAGTCTGACCATCGAGAGCCGCTATCCCGGTGCCGCACCGGTGGAGGTGGAGGCCCTCTTGACCCGCCCCGTGGAAGAGGCGGTGGGGGTCGTGGCGGGGGTGCAACGCATCCATTCCGTGTCGCGTCCGGGGCTGTCGCAAGTGACCTTGGAGCTGGATTGGGGGCGCAACATGGACTTCGCCGCCCTCGACGTGCGACAGAAGCTGGATCTCCTGGTCTTGCCGCGGGAAGCGACCAAACCGGTGTTGCTTCGGTTTGATCCGTCGAACGATCCGATCCTGCGTCTCTACTTGACCGGTAGCGACGATCTCTACCAGTTGCGCTACCTCGGTGAAGAGGTGCTGAAAAAGGATCTCGAGTCGGTGGAAGGCTTGGCCGCCGTCAAGATCAATGGTGGCTACGAAGAAGAGATCCAAGTCCAGGTGGACGAGGGCAAGCTGTCGCTATTGGGCCTCGACATCGCGGAGATCCGAGATCGCCTGGCGCGGGAGAACATCAACCAGGCAGGGGGCTCGCTGTACGAGAAGGAAGCTCGCTACCTGGTGCGCTCGCGCAACGAGCTCGAGAGTGTCGATGACATCTTGCAGACGGTGGTCTTTTCGGATGGGACTCGCATTGTCACCCTGGGGGATGTGGCGACGGTGACCCGTGGTCATCGTCAGCGGGAGGTCATCACCCGCTTTGGAGCCCCGTCGGACGACAGCGCGAAGGGTGAAGAATCCGTCGAGCTGGCCCTCTACAAGGAGGGAGATGCCAACACGGTGACGGTGGCCAAGGCGGTGAATCAGCGTTTGGAAACCATCCGCGGCGAGCTGCCGGAAGGTATCGCCATCAGTGTGGGGGTGGATCAGTCGAGCTTCATTCAGGCGTCGATCCACGAAGTCTTGATGAATGCGGGTCTCGGTGGCCTCATCGCCATCATCATCCTGCTCCTCTTTCTCAAGGACCCGCGCAGCACGTTGATCATCGGTGTGTCGATTCCGCTCTCTATCGTCGCCACGTTCTTTCTGATGTATCGCACTGGCACCAGCCTGAACATCATGTCCTTGGGGGGGCTGGCCCTCGGGGTGGGGATGCTGGTGGACAATGCCATCGTCGTTCTGGAGTCGATCTACAAGAAACGGGAGCAGGGCTTGGCGGCCCTCGAGGCGGCCCGCCAGGGGGCAGGTGAAGTGGGGCAAGCGGTGGTCGCGTCGACGCTGACCACCGTGGCGGTATTCTTACCGGTGGTTTTTCTCGACGGAGTGGCGGCTCAACTTTTCCGTGACCAAGCCTTGACCGTTTCTTTCTCGCTCATCGCATCCTTGGCCGTTTCCCTGACCCTGATCCCCATGTTGGCGGCGGTGATTGGTGGTCTCGAGGATCGGCCGCCCAGCATGCTGACGCCATCTCCGGAGACCGGGCGTTGGCGTCGTCTCGTGCACACCTGTCTGGTCGTCGGGCCGGCTTGGCTGTTGGGGCGGCTGCTCTGGCTGACGGCTCAGCTCGGACGGCTCCTGAAACTTCTGGTCAGCCCCATCGGCTGGCTCTTCGATCGCACCCTGGGCGCCATCACCGGCTCCTATCCTCGGGTGCTGCGGGCGGCCTTAGGGGCGCGGCCTGTGGTCGTGCTGTTGGCCGTCGGGGCCTTTGTGGGTGCCGCCTGGATGGTGCCGACCCTGGGTCTGGACTTGATCCCCACCATTTCGCAAGGGGAGTTCAGCTTCCGGATCGAGCTGCCGGAAGGCACGCCCTTGGACTCGACCGACCGCTTCATCGACGACGTGCAGCGGGTTCTGGTGGGCGATTCCCGGGTCAGCTCGTTTTCGTCGATCAGCGGCGGGGCCGGGTTGTCGTTGTCCAATACGGGTACCGAGGGGGAGAACGTCGGGCGGATCCAGGTGCGTTTGGCGGAGGGCTCCAGCAAGCAGGACGAGCAGGCGGTGGCGGCAATTCTACGCCAGCGCCTGGAGTCCAGTGACAAGGTGCGTTTCAAGTTCGAGCGGCCGTCGGTGTTCACCTTCAGGACACCGGTGGAGGTCGAGGTCTACGGCGACAATCTGCAGCAACTTCACGCGGCTTCCGAAGAATTGCAGCGGGCCATGGCGGAGGTGCCGGGGGTGGTGGACTTGAAGTCCACCGCCGAGTTGGGGAATCCTGAGCTACAGGTGACCTTCAATCGCCAGCAGTTGGTGCAGCTCGATCTCGACCTGGCACAGGTGGCGGAGACGGTACGCCACAAGATCCAAGGCAATGTGGCGACCCGCTTCACGCAGGGGGATCGGGAAATCGACATCCTGGTGCATTCGGTGGACATGGGGGCGGCGTCGATCCTGCAAGTGGGGGATCTGATCGTCGGGCAACGGCAAGTCGGCGGCACGCGGACCATCCGGGAGCGCACCGAGACCGGCTTCATGGTCGATCGTGAGGTGCCGAGCGGTGTGGCCCATCAAGTACCGATTCGCCTCAAGACGGTGGCTGACATTCAGCTGACCGAAGGCCCCAGCGAGATTCGGCGCATCGGTCAGAAGCGGGCCGCTCTGGTGGGGGGTAATCTGCAAGGCCGGGATATGGGAGCGGTGGCGACGGATCTCCAGCAAGTGATCCGCCAGGCGTCGTTGCCCCTTGGGGTGACCGCTAGCCTCGGTGGTCAACAGGAGGAGATGAACCGCTCCTTGCGTTCCCTTCTGCTGGCCATGGGTTTGGCGGTATTCCTCGTCTATTTGGTCATGGCCTCTCAGTTCGAGAGCTTCTTGCACCCCTTTGTCATCATCTTCACCTTGCCCTTGGGGGCCATCGGCGTGGTCGCGGCCCTGGCTTTGACCGGCAATACCGTCAACGTCGTCGCCCTCATCGGCATCGTCATGTTGGCGGGCATTGTGGTCAACAACGCCATCGTGCTGATCGATGCGGTCAACCGTCTGCGACGCGAGGAAGGGTTGTCCAAGGAAGCAGCCCTGTTGGAGGCGGGCAAGCAACGGCTGCGACCCATTCTGATGACCTCGGCGACCACCATCTTTGGCCTCTTGCCGATGGCCTTGGGGCTCGGCGAGGGTGCGGAGCTCCGAGCGCCGCTGGCGATCACGGTGATCGGTGGTCTGACGGTGGCGACCCTGTTGACCTTGGTGGTCATCCCAGTGGTCTACTCGTTGCTGGATCGCAAGGAACTGGCCGCCGACCAAGGTTCGGTCGATATCGATCGCGATACCGTGGCCGTCGCTTCGGAGGCGGAGCTGACTGCGACGACGGCAGAAGCGTAGGCGCTTACTTAGACCCTAGCGCTCGACACCCATCTCTTCTGCGTAATCCACTTCGGGCTCGAGAAAGATGATCGAGGCCCGTTGGATGGGAAGGAGGACGCGATGGGTATTTTGTCCGAGCTCACATTTCAGCTCGTAGTAACCGTGCGAGCTGACGGCGATCAAGGTGCCCTTGGTTTGGCCCTTGCCCCCGAGGAGGTCGCTGGTGACTTGCACTTTGGCGGGTAGATCCATGCTGTTCTCCAATGGCTGGCGGCCCCATGACCGTCGTCGTCGATCAGTCTTCGTAGTGGCCTTGTTCTTTGTAGTCTTTGAGCTTGCGTTGCAGAGTTCGAAGCCCGATATCCAGGAGACGGGCGGCTTCAGCACGATGTCCTTCGGTGCGCTGTAGGGTCTCCAAAATGGCTTGGCGCTCGATGTCGGCCATGGTGCGAGCTTCCCCGGTCATCGGTTGCACCGGTGCATGACCGGTGGCGACGGAGGTGGCTTGGCGAATCTCCGGCGGCAGGGCTTGCGGCGGAATTTCGCCGCCGGAATGGAAAATGACCATCGATTCCAAAGTGTTCTTGAGCTGCCGGACATTGCCGGGCCAAGGGTATCGGCTCATGGCTTCCAGGGTTTTGGCGCCCAGCTGGGCCTCCGGTTTGCCGTGCTCGGCACAGAATAACTTGAGGAAATGCTCCGCCAGCAACGCCAGGTCCCCATGGCGCTCGCGCAGGGGAGGGATGCGCAAGGTCACCACCTTGAGGCGATAATAGAGATCCTCGCGGAATTTTTCCTCCTCGACCATGTCTTCGAGGGAGCGGTTGGTGGCTGCGATGAGACGGAAGTCGACATCGATCAGCTCGCTGCCCCCCACCCGCATGACCTTGCGCTCTTCTAATACCCGCAGCAGCTTGACTTGCAGGGCCGCGGAGAGCTCGGAGATTTCGTCGAGGAACAGGGACCCCTTGTGGGCCAGCTCGAATTTGCCGATCTTGCGCGCCACGGCCCCGGTGAAGGCTCCTCGCTCGTGACCGAAGAGCTCGCTCTCGAGGATTTCGTGGGGAATGGCCCCGCAGTTGATCGCCAAGAAACGTTCGCCGGCCCGTGGGCTGTTGAGGTGGAGAGCGTTGGCCACCAACTCTTTGCCGGTGCCGGATTCGCCGACCACCAGGACGCTGGAGCGGGTGGGGGCCACCACCTTCAACCTCTCGAAGAGGTGTTCCATGGCCCCGGAGCTGCCGATCAGATTCTCGAAGCCGTAGCGTTTGTCGAGCATCTGACGGAGGTTGGTGACCTCTTCCTTGAGCTGGCGATTTTCCAGCAGGTTGCGCACCCGCTTACGCAGCTCGTAGAGGTCCACCGGTTTGGTGAGATAGTCGTCGGCCCCGACCCGCATGGCCTCGACCGCCGACTCGATGGTGCCGTAGCCGGTCACCAGCACGATGGCTAGGTCGAGCTCGAGCTCGCGCACCGCATTGATGAAGCCGAGGCCGTCCATCTTCGGCATGCGCAGGTCACAGACGGCGAGGCGGACACTGGAGGTCTCTCGCAGGAATTGCAGCGCCTCGCTGGCGTCGTCGAAGGTGCGCACCGAGAGGCCCGCCTTTTCGATGGCGATGGCCATCGACTCCCGCGAGCCGGTTTCGTCGTCGATGACGATGATTTGGGGTTGCTCGATCATGACGCCATTCTGGCACACGGCTTGGTCGGCCGTCGACGTTTCGCTGCGGGTTGGCGAGTCGGCCTCAGGGATCGGCCAAGAGCTGCAAGAGGCGGGCCTCGTCGATCACCTCGATCCCCAGGTCCTGGGCCTTGGTCAGCTTGCTGCCGGCGCTTTCTCCGGCCACCACGAGATCCGTTTTCTTGGATACGGAGCCGCTGACCCGTGCTCCCAAAGCCTCGAGCCGTTGTTTGGCTTCGCTGCGGGACAGGCTAGCCAGGGTGCCGGTGAGGACGAGGGTTTTGCCGCTGAGCACGGAGTCGCTGCGCACCGAATCGTCGCCGGGTTGCTCGAACGACACGCCGGCGGCCCGCAGGGCCTCGATACGTTGACTCTGGTGGGGGTCTTCGAAAAACAGACGGATACTGGCGGCGACCTTGGGGCCGATCTCATCGATCGCTTGCAACTCCTCGGGACTGGCGGCGATCAGGCGATCGAGATGCCGGAAATGCTCGGCCAGGATCTTGGCGACGCGGACACCGACAAAACGAATGCCGAGGGCGAAGAGCAGGTTGGCCAAGGTGCGCCCCTTGCTCTTGTCGATTTCCGCCAGGACGTTCTCGGCCGATTTACTGCCCCAGCCGTCGAGGATTTCCAGATCCTCTTGGCGCAAGCGATAGAGTGACGTGACATCGACGATGAGGCGCTCGCGGAGCAGCTGATCGATCAGCTTGTCCCCCAGCCCCTCGATGTCCATGGCGTTACGGGATACGAAGTGGGAGAGGGTCTCTCGCACGATGGCCGGACAGACGGGATTTATGCAACGCAGGGCCACTTCGCCTTCGAAGCGTACCACCGGCGAGTTGCACACCGGGCAGTGGCTCGGTAGCTCAAAAGGTTCGGAATCCTCGCGGCGGAGGGTCAAGTCGACCTCCACGACCTTTGGGATGATGTCGCCTCCTTTTTCGAGCAAGACGGTGTCACCTACCCGCACGTCTTTGCGTGCCAGATCTTCGTAATTGTGCAGCGTCGCTCGTTTGACCGTCGTACCGGCCAGCAGCACCGGCTCGAGCTCGGCCACTGGGGTCAAGGCGCCGGTGCGCCCCACTTGCACACTGATGCCGAGCACCTTGGTTTGTGCTTGCTCAGCGGCGAATTTATAGGCGACGGCCCAACGGGGTGCCTTGGAGGTGTTCCCCAGCTCCTGCTGAAGGCGCAGGGAGTCCACCTTGATGACAACGCCATCGGTCTCGAAGGGAAGATCTTTGCGGGCCAGCCGCCAGCCGTCGATGTAGTCGCGCAGGGCGTCGACGTCGGCACAACGACTCCATTGCGAGCGCACGGGCAGGCCGAATTCGGTCAGCCGCTCGAGAATCTTGCCGTGGGTATCGACACCGAGCTCGGAGGCGCTTTGGTAGACGGCGATCTCCAACTGCCGCCGCGCCACCTCTCGGCTATCGAGCAAACGGATAGTACCGGCGGTGGTATTGCGGGGGTTTGCGTAGAGGGGTTGGCCCTCCTCTTGGCGGCGCTGGTTGAGGGCTTCGAATACCGTCCAGGGCATGAAGATTTCGCCCCGCAATACGAGGCGTGCTGGGGGTTTGCCGCTGAGGCGCAGCGGCAGGCTGCGCAGGGTGCGCACATTGGAGGTGACATCGTCACCAAAAGAACCGTTACCCCGGGTCACCGCCTGGGCCAGCAAGCCATCTTCGTAGAGCAGAGAAATCGAAACGCCGTCCAGCTTCAGCTCGGCGATGTACGACAGGGCTTCGTCGGGTACTTGCCGTTGTACCCGGGCTACCCACTCGCTGACCTCTTCCAGGTTATAGGAGTTGTCGAGGGAGAGCATCGGAGGATCATGGGCCACCTGCTCAAAACCCTCCACCGGGTCGCCGCCCACCCGTTGACTGGGGCTGTCGGGGCTGACCAACTCGGGGTGCCGCTGCTCCAGCTCGATGAGCTCGTGCATCAAGGCGTCGAATTGCTGATCGCTGATCTCGGGCTGCGCCGCCTGGTAGTAAAGACGGTTGTGGCGTTCCAGCTCGGAACGCAGGCTCATGATGCGTTGGACGTCGGAGGTTGGCTGGCTCATGGCCCGATTGTAAGGCGATCAGGCGTTTGAATCGAGTATCAAGTCAGAACCTTTCTCGGCGATCATCAGGGTTGGGGCATTGGTATTGCCGGCTGGGATCTCAGGCATGACGGAGGCATCGACGACGCGCAGGGACGCCATACCGTGGACTCGCAGCTCCGGGTCCACCACCGCCGGTGGCTCGCCGTCGAGGCCTCGGGCCGGGCCCATGCGGCAGGTGCCGGTGGGGTGGTAGAGGGTCTCGGCGGTGCGTCGAACGAAGGCGGCGAGGCTGGGTTTGTCGTCGCTTTGGGCACCGGGTCGAATCTCTCGCTCCAAATGCTGCCCCAAAACCTTTGTGGTGGCCAGCTGGCGGCCCATCTCGATGCCCTCGAGCAACACCTCCAGGTCTTGGGGGGCGCTCAGATAGCCGGGTCGTAGATGGGGGTGGCTGGTGGGGTCGGCATCTTTTAGACGCAGCTCGCCATGACTCTGGGGACGCACCAGGGTGACGCCGATGTTGACTCCGTGGTCCGTCGCTTGATCGAAGCCATGCTCGACGAGGGCGGCGGGAAGAAAGTGGAATTGCAAGTCCGGGCGCTGCGATGCAAAGCGACTGCGCATGAAGCCGCCAGCTTCGCAGACACTGCTGGTGAATGGGCCCCGACGGGTCAAGAAATAACGCAGCAGATTGCCCAAGGTCTCGGCGCTGTCCAGCGTCACGGCACGGTGGGTGCGATACACCAAGGAGACCACGGGGTGGTCCTGTAGGTGACCCCCCACCCCCGGTAGGTCCAGTTGGACATCGATACCGAGCTGACGCAGGTGGTCGGCGGGACCGATGCCCGACAACATCAGCAACTGCGGCGATCCCACGGCGCCGGCACTGAGCACCACCTCACGTTCGGCGCGCAGCTCGAGGCGTTGACCGGCCCGGCGAACCACCACACCGACGGCCCGTGGGCCTTCCAAGAGTACCCGCTCCGCCATGACTTGGGTCATGACGTGAAGATTGGGGCGGTCCCGTACCGGGCTGAGAAACGCTGCGGCAGCGCTGCACCGGCGTCCCCTGTGCTGCGTCACCTGATAAAGACCGAAGCCGTCTTGCTGCGCGCCATTGAAATCTTCGTTGCGTGGCCAACCCAGCTCGGTAGCGGCGTCAACAAAAGCATGGGACAAGGGGTTGGGATGGGAGGGGTCGGTGACGTGCAAAGGGCCAGCGTCGCCGTGCAGGTGCCCGGCACCTCGGTTCTGGAGATCCCGATGTTGTTGCTCGCTGCGTCGAAAATAGGGCAATATCTCGTCCCAGCCCCAACCGACATTGCCCAGCCGGCGCCAGCCTTCGTAGTCCATCCGATGTCCACGGATATAGAGCATGGCGTTGATCGAGCTACAGCCACCGAGAACCCGACCACGGGGCCAATAAAGCTCTCGTTGGTCGAGACCGGGTTCCGCATCCGTGGTGTAGCTCCAGTCGAGCTTGCCTCGGAACAGTTTGGGGAAGGCCGCCGGGGCGTGGATCTTCCAGTTTCTGTCGGCCGGGCCCGCTTCCAGGAGGAGCACGCGGTGGGCGGGGTCCGCGCTGAGGCGATTGGCCAGCACACATCCGGCGGAGCCGGCGCCGACGATCACATAGTCATAAGATGCGGCGCCTCGGGATATTGCTGGCATGGATTGGATCTCCAGGCGATGGCGTTCAAACTGCCCGCCGTTGCTTTGCGTGGAAAACGAGGCATCGAGCAGCTTGTGTAGTGCGACAGTCTATCGTCTTCCCTTGCCGCCTCGTGGGTTGCCGAGCCGCCATGTTCCCGAGCAAGGCGGTGGATTGAGCTTGAAAGCGCCGATATCGATAGAATCGAGCTTCGAACCACCTGCCCGGTGGCGATCTCTATGTCTAAAGAACACAACATCGAAGGCGTCGTCGAACGTCTGATTTACCGTCACGAGGAGAATGGCTTCAGCGTCGTGCGGCTGCTGGTGCGGGGGCGGGGCGAAGTGACGGCGGTGGGTACGTTGCTCGGGGCCCGTCCCGGGGAGACCCTGCGGCTGACCGGACAGTGGGTGACGGACCGGAAATTTGGTCGCCAGTTCAAGGCGGAAAGCTGCCTTCGTGTATCGCCGAACACCTTCATCGGCATCGAGCGCTATTTGAGCTCAGGGTTGGTGCGGGGAATCGGTTTAGGGATGGCCCGCCGACTGGTGCAGCATTTTGGTCTCGAGACCCTGGATGTGATCGACAAGACGCCGCGTCGTCTCCTGGAAGTGGAAGGGATCGGCAAGAAGCGAATGCAGGGGATCCGCGAGGCTTGGCAGGAGCAGCGCCAAATCCACGGCGTGATGGTATTCCTACAGAGCCATGGCGTGTCGCCCTCTCACGCGGTGAAGATTTTCAACCTCTACGGCCAGGACGCGGTGCATCGGGTCGAAGAGGACCCCTATCGCTTGGCCCGTGACATCCATGGCATCGGCTTCCACTCCGCCGATCGCATCGCCCGCAGCCTCGGCATTGCCAGCGATGCGCCGCAGCGGGTGACGGCTGGGGTTCTGCGGGTATTGCAGCAGGCCACCGACGGCGGTCATATGTTTTTGCCTCGCGGTCGGCTCATCGAGCTTGGAACCGAGCTTTTGGAGGTTGACGAGGTGTTGGTTGCCGCGGCGATCCAGGGTTTGGTGGACGAGACGGCATTGGTGCGGGTGGAGCTCGGAGAAGCACTGGAGCCGGCCCTGTACCTGAAGTCCATGGCGCACGTGGAATCGGGTTTGGCGGAGCATTTGCTGCGGCTGACGGCGCAAGGGGACCTGCCCTTGGGGGGCGATCGCCAAAAGGCCATCGCATGGTTCGAGTCGAAGGTGGATTTGCAGTTGGCGGAGCAGCAGCGCAAGGCCCTGGAAGTCGCCCTGTCGAGCAAGGTGATGGTGCTCACCGGGGGGCCCGGAACCGGTAAGACGACCTTGGTTCAGGGCATCGTCAAGATTTTTCTGCGCCAGGGTCTGAGGCTCCAGTTGGCGGCCCCCACGGGACGCGCTGCCAAGCGGCTCAGCGAAGCCACCGGCCAAGAGTCCAAGACGGTGCATCGCTTGCTCGAATTCAGCCCCCAGCACCGTGGTTTCAGCCGTGGTCCGGACAATCCCTTGGCCCTTGATGTTCTGGTGGTGGATGAAGCCTCAATGCTCGATACGACGTTGGCCTATCACCTACTCAAGGCGTTGCCGCAGGAGGCACGTCTGATCTTGGTGGGGGATGTCGACCAGTTGCCGTCGATCGGCCCTGGGCGGGTCCTGGCGGACCTGATCGACAGCCAGGTCGTTGAAGTGGTGCGCCTCGATCGCATCTTTCGCCAAGCCCGGGAAAGCCTCATCGTGGTCAATGCCCACCGCATTCGGATGGGGGACGAGCCGATCAGCAGCCCGACGGAAAAGGGGGATTTTTTCGTCATCGAGCGGCAGGATCCGGACGCCATCCTCAGCACCTTGTGCCACCTGGTGGGCGAACGCATCCCCCGCAGCTTCGGCCTCGATCCCCTGCAGGATATCCAGGTGCTGACCCCCATGCGACGCGGGCTTCTGGGGGCCAATCAACTCAATGCTTCGTTGCAGGAATTGCTCAACGGGGCAGGGCGGGAGATTGCCCAGGGTAGCAAGTTGTTGCGCATTGGCGACCGGGTGATGCAACGGCGCAACAACTATGACCTCGAAGTGTGGAACGGGGATATCGGCAAGGTGACGTCGAGCGATGATGAAGAGCAATGCATCAAGGTCGACTTCGATGGCCGCGGGGTGATCTACGGTAGCGGCGATGTGGATGACCTGGTGCTGGCCTATGCCTGCTCGATTCACAAGTCACAGGGCAGCGAATACCCCTGCGTCGTCATTCCCCTGCACACCCAGCATTTCACCTTGCTGCAGCGCAATCTTCTCTACACTGCCGTGACCCGGGGGCGCCGGCTGGTCATCGTGGTCGGCAGCCGCAAGGCCATTCGCCTGGCGGTCGATACCCAGACCTCGAGCCAGCGGTATACCTTGCTTCGGGACCGCTTGCGCCGCGCTTTCTGCTAGCCGCCTTGCGAGTCAGCTCACTGGCTCCCGCCCCGCCTCGCTTTCTCGGACAGGAGCTCCCTAGGTCGCCTTCGAGTTTTGGCCAATACGTTGCGAGGGGCGGTCGGCCCTTGCGCGGCGACGGCGTCAGCGTTTCGACCGCAACCAGCTATGCAGCTTCTCCGCCGCCCAAGTATTGATACAAGCCTCGGGCGGCATACCGGCGCGGCGGGCGGTGAGAATGCCATAGGTCATGAAATCGAGCTGAGCATCGCGATGGGCATCCGTATTGATAGCGATCTTGCAGCCCTTATCGAGGGCGGCCCGCAGATGGGTATCCCGCAAGTCGAGACGATTCCAGTTGGCGTTGAGCTCGAGGACGGTATCGTGCTCGACGGCGGCCTCGAAGAGGGCGTTCATGTCCGGAGACAAACCTTCACGACGGTTGATGATGCGACCCGTCGGGTGGCCGATGATGTGCACCAGGGGATGACGAATGGCAGCGAGTAGGCGCTGCGTCGCTGTGGTGGGATCCTGGCGCAAGGAGGCGTGGGGCGAAGCGACGACGATATCCAGCTCGGCCAGCAGATCATCGTCGTAGTCCAGGCGTCCGTCGATGAGGATATCCACCTCGGAACCCGCCAGCAGGGTGATGCCGTCCAGGCGCTGATCGGCTTCGCGGATGGCTTCGATATGGCGTCGCAGCCGATCGGGCGCCAGGCCATTGGCGATGACTTGGCTCTGGGAATGATCGGTGATCGCCAGGCTGTGATAGCCACGCTCCTTGGCGGCTTGCGCCATTTCCTCGATGCTCAACTTGCCATCGCTGGCGGTGGTGTGGGAGTGCAGCTCGGACCGGATATCCGAGAGCTGGATGAGTGGGCTTGTGGCCTCGTCGAGCTTGTCGAGCTCGCCGCGGTCCTCGCGGCGCTCCGGCTCAATGAAAGGTAGCCCCAGGCTCTCATAAATGGCTGCTTCTTCCACCGCCAAGGGAGAGGACTGGCGATCCTGCGGTCTTTCTTCGGTGCCGGCGAACAGACCATACTCATTCAAGCGTTTGTTCTGCTTGATGGCGATTTCGCGCAATCTGACGTTGTGCTCTTTAGAGCCGGTGAAGTACATCAGCGCGGCACCGTAGGACGCTTCCGGCACCAGTCGCAAATCGGCCTGAATGGCGACATTGAAAATCGACAGGCGGACGGAGCATTTGGTGTCTCCTCGGGCCAAGACCTGGGTGACGGCGGGGTCGGTGGTGAAGCGCTGGCGCACCGCTTCCGGATCGTCCGCAGCCACCAGAAAGTCGAGGTCGCCAATGGTCTCGCGACCACGGCGTAGGCTGCCCGCATACTCGGCTTTCACTACTCCGGGAACTTGGCGCAGGGCATCCACCATCTGCTCGGCCATGGGCAGCGCCAAACCCAGCGGGATGCGATTCTGTGTTTGCTCGCTGAAGGCAATGGCCTGGCGGATATTCTCGATGGTCTTCTTACCCATGCGAGGCAGAGCCTGCAGCTCCGGTGAGTCGAGCCGATCCTTGAGCTCGGCGACACCGGTGATACCCAGCTCCTTCCACATGGCCTGGGCCGCCTTGGGGCCGATCCCCGGAATCTCGAGCAGGTCGAAGACGCCGCTGGGGACCTGCTGCAGGAGCTCTTGGTGCTCGGTGACGGTGCCGTGCTCGAGAAATTCGACGATCTTTTCGGCGGTCGCCTTACCGATGCCCGGCATCTTGGTCAGGCGTTTGATCGCCGTCGATGGCTCTTCAGCCACCACTTGGGCGATGTCTTCGGTCATGTCCTTGAGGATCCTGGCCACCCGCGTATGGGCATTGATGCGGAAGCGATTGGCTTCCAACAGCTCGAGGGCAGCGGCGATTTGCCCGAAAATTCGGGCCAGCTCCTTATTGGCTTGCATACGTCTGGGCTCTCTGGGATAGGACGCTGGAGGCGACCCTCAGTCGTTGATGAATTCCGTCGATACTTGGCGGTAGTTGCGATTCCAGTAGAGCAGTGGACGGTCCTCGGGGCGCACCACCGAGCTGGCCTGCACCTTGCCGATGTAGATGATGTGAGTGCCCACTGGATAGCGTTGCTCGACGGTGCAGTCGAGCCAGGCGAGGGCGTCGGTGAGGATCGGCGAGCCGGTGGCGGCGGTGGTCCAATCGCCGAAACGAAAACGCTCCTCGACACGGGTGAAGGCAAAGTTGTTGGAGATGTGTTTCTGATCTTGGGCCAAGATGTTGACCGCAAACGGGGCGCCATCTTCTTTGAGGTACGGCAAAATGCCGTGGCCGCGGTCGATGATAGCGGCGATCAGGGGGGGATTCGCCGAGACCGACGTAAAGGCTGAGACCGTCATGCCGTGGATGTCTTGGTCTTTGCCCGCGGTGACGACGGTGACACCGGCTGGGAAAAAGCGTAGGACATCCCGGTACTGATCGTTAGAGATGCTCATCGTCGAAGCGCCTAACCTGAGAAGAATTGCCCTGAGCAGGCACCATCCATGGTCCGATTGATGGCGGACACACGTTTCCGGAAGATCTTACCAACAGCGGGCCTATTATAGGATCTCTGGCCCGGATGAGGTACCTTCTCCCGATGGGTTGAGGAAATCCATGCTGTAGCAATTACTCGCCTGTGCTCATTTTGTCTTGCAGGCTGCGTTGGTTCGAGGATGAGGTGAAGCCACACCAACGACAGCTGGGGGGCTCGATGCCGGAAGATTCGTCGGATAGAAGCTCCAAAAAGCTGGCCAAGGAAGGTCTCGTCGAAGGCTCTTCCTCGACGGTGACCCATGTGGTCGGTGCGGCGATTATCGATCCGTCCCGGTCGTCATCCTCGGCCGGAGTTGGCAGACGGGTGCTGGCTGCCCAGCGCAGTGAAGCGATGTCCCATCCATTGCAATGGGAGCTCCCCGGCGGCAAGGTCGAGGCCGGAGAGGGGGCGAAAGAGGCTTTGGCCCGAGAAATTCGGGAAGAGCTGGCGATCGATATCGAGCCCGGCAGGGAGCTTGGGAGCAGTGTCCTGGCGCTGGGAGATCCAAGGCAGCCGCGGCGCTTGTTGCTACAGGTTTTCCTTTGCCGTTGGTTGAGAGGTGAGATACGGCTTGTCGAGCATCGAGCGTGGCGCTGGGTCGAAGCGTCTCAGCTTTCGACATTGTCTTGGTCGCCGGCCGACCGGCTGCTTCTGGAGGACCTACGACGGCACCTCGAAACCGAGGTCTAATCCCCAAAGTACCCAAGCTCCAAAGATCTCCAAAGTGCCAAGAGCTCCAAAGTGCCTGGCACCTCACCGGGTTCCACCTCCTCAGGTTGAGAAAGCCGTTTCGCCAGGCAGGCAACAACCAAGGTGCACGTCCGTAGAAAGGTGAAGGTCGTTAGATATGGGTCAGCGAACGCATCCCGATGAATGAGGGAGTTTTGATGAGCAGGTCTCGTTTGGTGAGCAGGCTTTGTTTGAAGGCGGTGGTCGTGGTCGGTATTTTGCTGGTCGGTTCGGTGGCGACCCTCGCCGCCAGCGATTCCACCGTTGGTGAGGCGGCAGAGACAGAGTCTGAGGCGACTCACTCTGAAGCGCTGTCGGCTGAAACGCTGCCAGCTGAAACGCTGCCAGAAGTGTCAACTGCGCCTTCCGCAACCCGACCGACCCATGACATTCCGCAGATCGACGGCGCCATGACCATCGATGGGCAACTGGATGAGGCGGCCTGGCAGCAAGCTTTGATGCTGACACTGGATTTCGAGACGGATCCCGGTGAAAACGTAGCCGCCGAGGTGAGGACGGAGTGCTACCTGATGTACGACCAGCGCAGGTTGTATGTCGCCTTCAAGGCCTTCGATCCGGAGCCCGAGAAGATCCGGGCTCGCCTGACCGATCGCGACACCGCGTTCCGCGACGATTTCCTCGGTGTTGCCCTCGATACGTTCAACGATGAGCGCCACGCCTTCGAGTTTTTTGTCAATCCCCTGGGCATTCAGATGGATTTGATCTTCGATGACGTCAACAGCTCTGAGGATGAGTCGTGGAACGGTCTGTGGAAATCATCGGGTCGCTTGACGGACTTCGGTTACCAAGTGGAATTCGCCATTCCTTTCTCGACCCTACGCTTCCCGCGCACTTCGGGGGTTCAGACTTGGGGCATTGATGTCTTGCGGAAACGGCCGCGCAACTTCAGCCAGCGATTGGCGATCAACCCATTGGCCCGGGAGGTCAATTGCTACCTCTGCCAATTCTCCAAGATTCGGGGCTTTGAAGGAATCAGTCCGGGCCGTAACATCGAGCTCAATCCGACCCTGACTTCCGCCCGCTTCGATCGCCGGGCAGATGACGACCCCAACGGACCCCTGGTCGAGGGGGATGGGACGACCGACCTTGGTTTGACCGTCAGTTGGGGCATTTCGCCGAATATGACGCTGAGCGGCACGCTACAACCGGATTTTTCACAAGTGGAAGCGGATACGGCCCAACTCGACATCAACAACCGGTTTGCCCTGTTCTTCTCTGAGCGTCGCCCCTTCTTCCTGGAATCGGCGGAGCTGTTCAGCAGCCCCCTCGACATCGTGTTCACCCGCAATGTTGCGGCTCCCAAATGGGGTACCAAGCTCACCGGCAAACAGGGGAAACACGCCATCGGGCTCTTTGTGGCGGAAGACGAGCAGACCAATCTGTTGTTCCCCGGTAGTCAAGGGTCCGACGCCGGGCGCTTCGATTTCGCCACCACAGACTCGGTGGTGCGTTATCGCCATGACATCGGAAGCTCTTCGGCCGTCGGCCTGCTGGCGACCCAGCGTCAAGGCTCCGGTTACTCCAACGAAGTTGCAGGGATCGACGGCCGCTTCCGCATCGGTAGCTCCCATTCCATCTCGATCCAAGGATTGACCTCGAGCACCCAGTATCCGATCGCGGTGGCCGAGGAATTCGAGCAACCCGAGGACAGCTTCGATGGCACGGCTTTGCGTGTGGCCTACGAATACGAAGGTCGAGAATGGATTGCCTACAGCACCTACGAGGATTTGGACGACGGCTTCCGTGCCGACATGGGTTTTGTACCGCAGGTGGATTATCGCTTCTTGTTGGCCGGTTTGAAGCGCCTGTGGTGGGGCAGCGATGACACCTGGTACTCACGCCTCGAATTGGGCGGTGACTGGAATCGTTCGGAAGATCAAGCGGGTCAGCTGTTGGAGGAAGAATCCGAGATCTGGGGATCCCTGTCGGGCCCCAAACAGCTCTATGTCAATCTCAATGTGGGCACCCGCGAGCAGGCATTTGACGGCGTTGTCTTCGATCAGGACTACTTCAACTCCTATTTTGAAATCTCCCCCTCCGGT
This sequence comes from Acidobacteriota bacterium, assembly GCA_029263315.1. Classification (GTDB taxonomy): domain Bacteria; phylum Acidobacteriota; class Thermoanaerobaculia; order Multivoradales; family J023; genus JAJCXR01. Next base: position 99,216 of record JAJCXR010000065.1, read on the forward strand.
TCGTTCTATGTCACCCTACGGGCCAACTTCGGCGATGAGATCGACTTCGCCAATGTTCGCCCTGGACGCGCCATCCGGTGGGCCCCCTCCATACGGTGGGAGCTCGGGCGTCATTTGCGCACCGTGCTCTCCCATGATTATCGCCATCTGGATGTCGACGGTGGACGGCTGTTCGAGGCCAATTTGACCCAGCTGCGATGGGTCTATCAGCTCAATCGCCGGACCTTCGTGCGGCTGATCAGCCAACTGACTGACATCGAGCGCGATACCGATCTCTATGTCGACGAAGTGGACAGCGAGACCCGCCGATGGTTCAACCAGTTGCTGTTTTCCTACAAGCTGAATCCCCGCACGGTGCTGTTCCTCGGCTATTCCGATGGCTATGAAGGGGATGAGCGCATCGATTTAAGGCAAGAGAACCGCGCACTTTTCTTCAAGGTCGGATACGCTTGGGTACTCTAAGAATTGATGACAGGCGGGGGGTTCTCTATGCTCTTGCGACAAATCTACGACGATCAGCTGGCTCAGTACGCTTATTTGATTGGCTGTCAGCAGACCGGGGAGGCGTTGCTCGTCGATCCGGAAAGGGATATCGATCGCTATCTGCGGCATGCGGAGGCCGAAGGCTTGCGCATCGTGGCCGTGGCCGAAACCCATATCCACGCAGACTTTCTCTCGGGAGCCAGCGATTTTGCCCGGCTCCACGGAGTCCAGCTCTATTTATCGGATGAAGGTCGACCGGACTGGCGATATCAATGGGCCATCGACAGTGACTACGAGGTTCATCTACTGCACCACGGAGATAGCTTCAACATCGGCAATATCGAGCTGCGGGCCCTCCACACCCCTGGCCACACGCCGGAGCACCTGTGCTTCCTGGTCACCGATCACGGGGGTGGGGCTTCCGATGCCATGGGTTTGCTGTCCGGTGATTTTGTATTTGTCGGCGACTTGGGGCGTCCCGATCTCTTGGAGACGGCGGCCGGAGAGGTCGGAGCCCGAGAGCCCGCCGCGGCCGCCCTCTTCGACTCCTTGGGTCGCTTCGTCGATCTGCCCGACTACGTCCAGGTTTGGCCGGCCCATGGCGCTGGCAGCGCTTGCGGCAAAGCCCTGGGTGCCGTTCCCATGTCGACGGTGGGCTATGAAAAACGCCACAATGCCGCCCTGCTGAGGGCGGAAGAGGGGGAGGCGGCTTTTGTCGATGCCATCCTCGATGGACAGCCGGAACCGCCGCCGTATTTTGCGCGCATGAAGCGCCTCAACAAAGAAGGCCCAGAGCCCTTGTGGCGCTTGCCCAAGCCGCGGCACATCCCGCCGGGATATCTCGACGAGTGGCTGGACGACAACCGTATGACGATCATCGATACGCGACGCGATCGCCAAGCTTTCATGGCCGGGCATCTGGCGGGAGCCCTGCTCGCACCGTTCGACCGCAGCTTCTTGACCATCGTGGGCTCGTACATCCAACCGGGAGATCGCCTGATTTTGGTCATCGAAGACACCGAGGTCGAGGCGGCGTCGCGGTCCTTGGTGCGCATCGGTATCGATCGTGTGGCCGGTTACCTGACCCCCGCCAGTCTGCGACAGTATGTGGATCAAGGTGGTGTCTTGAAGAGCACGGAGGTGATCGATGGGGCCGAGCTCAAGGCGCGGATGGCCCAAGGTCCCGAGGCTAGTAGTGAGTTGGTGCTCGACGTGCGCGGTGCTTCGGAATTTGCGGCGGGGAGCATCTCCGGGGCCCTGAACGTAGCCCACACACGTCTGATGCCGAGGCTGGGGGATATCCCCGAAGACAAGACGCTGCTGGTTCACTGTCGAAGCGGGGCGCGGGCCGCGGCGGCGGTTGCCTTCCTGGAACGCCAGGGCCGCCATGCCGTGTTGGTGGACGGCAAGGTTTGACCTCAGCTGGCGGCCCTTGAACGCTTCGAAGAAGGGCAAGAGCTCTGTGGAGCGCCACCTCCGCATTGTCCGGCCTTGGTAGAGGCCGCTGGGTTGCGGTGCTTGCCACGAAGCGATAGCTTTGTGGCGGATAGACCTGATGACCCGCAAGGAGCCTTCCAAGTATGCTAAATCTCGTTGATACCGCGCTGCCGCAGGGCGGTCCGTTGCCACGATTCTCTGGGCGCTGGGGCAGAAACACCCCGCTGAGGGCCCATGGTGGGCTGAACAGTGCCTTTTTACTGTTCTTTTGCCTATTGTCATTTCTGTTGCCTTGGTCGAGCCTGGCGGACGGTCTGGCGCCGACTCCGGAAGAGCTGGCGACGCCCCCCGAGACGGCAGAACGCCTGGCCAGTGGCTTGGTGACCCAAGTCATCGTACCGGGAACGGGCGAAGAGCATCCAGACGCCAACGATCTGGTGGCGGTGCACTTCATCGGCTGGACCCCGGACGGTATGGAATTTCGCAACAGCTACGTCGCCGACAAACACGGCGTTTTCAATCTACAGCAAGTTTTCCCCGGCTGGGCGGAAGGTATCCAGCTGATGGTGGTGGGGGAGAAGCGCCGCTTGTGGATTCCAGAGCATCTGGGTCCGCAGAACCCCCGTGGTGGACCCCCGGGTGCCTCGGTCTTCGATGTCGAGCTCTTGGGTATCAAGCCGGTGCCCAATCCGACCACTCGGGTGGACAAACCCCTCGAGGATGCGGAGCGCACGGCATTCGGTGCCATGACCAAGGTACTGAAGGCGGGCGAAGGTGACGTTTACCCCGATCCTGACAGCGTCGTTCTTTTGCACTACAGCGGCTGGACGACGGATGGCTTGATCTTCGATTCGACGTATCCGAGGGGCCGTCCCACCGCCTTTCCCTTGGACAAGATCATGCCCGCCTTCGCCGACGCGGTGCAGCTCATGGTGGTGGGTGAAAAACGCTATGTGTGGATTCCCGCGGAGTTGGCAGAGGGGCAATGGCCCGGCAACCCGAAGGGTGATTTGGTCTTCGAAATGGAGCTGATACGGATCTTGCCGGCGGATGTCCTGAAGCCTTCGCAAGGAGGGGCTACGTCGGAGGAGGTACCGGACGCAGCAAAGAACGGCTAGGGCATCACCGCCGCCGAGCAGGTTCGAGGATGCATTCAGCAGCCTGTGGCAAACGTCAGACCGCGTTGAGACTCGCTCTCATTCGCGGAGCATTTTCACCACTGGCTGATAGGGGACGACGAAAATGTCACGTTTCAATGATCAGCGCGGACAGGCGCTCAATTTTGGTGGAGTAAACGGTCCGCCGATCGATATCAAAGCCCTGTTGATTTTGCTCTTCGTGCTGTTCACGGCGGGTTATGTGCGACCGTTGCGACCCTTCATCGAGTTACTGCACCTCGACCCGCAGATGTTCTCCAAGGGCTACTTTTGGCAGCTCGTAACCTACGCCGTGGCACCGGATACCAGTGGCCTCTGGTTCCTGATCAGCATGCTGATCTTGTTCCTCTTCGGGCGCGATGTCTTTCGTATGCTGGGCCGCCGACAATTCTGGCGCATGCTGTTTGGGGCGGTGGTCTCGGCGTCGGTGTTGGCCATGTTGGTGCACGGTCTGCTGCAGATCGTCGGATGGCAGTGGAGCCGTTCGCCCTTGATTCTGATGCACGGCAGCGAGATTCTGCTCACCATCATGATCGCGGCCTTCGCCACCCTGTATCCCAATGCCACCATTCGCCTATTTTTTGTTTTGCCGGTGCGGGCCAAGTCGTTTTTGTGGCTTGAAATTCTTCTGGCCTTTGTCCTCGGTTTCTTGCCCACCGCCGATTTGGCGGGTTTCCTGGGCATTTGCACGGCGGTGGGTGTGACCTATGCCATCCTCACCGGCGGGCTGCGCCGAAATCTGCGGGAGCTGCGTCTGCGTTTCGAGCGCTGGTGGATCAGCCAACGCTTGCAGAAAATGAAAAAGCGGCGCGGCATGCGGGTGGTCAAACCCGACAAAGGTGGGGACGTGCGGCGCGGCCCGTGGGTCCACTGAAAGCAGAACGCGGCATGCCGCCGGTGGAGGCGGTGGATGCCGCTTCGGAAACAGCCCTAGAGCTCTTTCATCCGCTGATTCGCCGTTGGTTTCTCGAGCGTATTGGTCGCCCGACGGAGATCCAACGCCTGGCCTGGCCGCGCATCGCCGCCGGTGAGCACGTCTTGGTGTCGGCCCCCACCGGCAGCGGAAAGACGCTGACCGCCTTCTTGTGGGCCCTGCAGCAATTGCTCACCCATGCCTGGCCGCGTCCAGGGGGCGAGTCCCGTCGCCTTGGGCCGCGGGTGCTGTACGTGTCGCCGCTGCGGGCCCTCAATAGCGACGTGCGCCGCAATCTCGAGCGTCCCCTGGCAGAGCTGCGACAGATCTTCGAGCAGGCGAATGCGACACCGCCGGACGTGCAGGTGATGACCCGCAGCGGCGATACCTCGCCGCAAGAGCGTCGGCGTATGCTGCGCCGTCCGCCCCATATTCTGATCACCACCCCCGAAAGCCTCAACATTCTGCTCACTTCCAAGGGTGGGCGCGAGCTGCTGCTCGATTTGGAAACGGTCATCCTGGACGAGATCCACGCCGTCGCCGCGAGCAAACGCGGTACGCACTTGATCACCGCCGTCGAGCGCTTGGTGGGTTTGAGCGGCGAGTTTCAGCGCCTGGCCCTGTCGGCGACGGTTCGGCCAATGCAAGTGATCGCCGACTTTGTCGGCGGCCATGAGGTGAGACGGCGGGAGGGCGGCTACGATTACCTCAAACGTCCGGTGCGGGTGCTGCGCTCTGCTGCCCCCAAAACCTACGATATTCGTGTTGTCTATCCGCAGATCTCGGTCGCCACAGCCCCGCGGGCCAAACTTTCCAAGGGTGCTGCGCCGCCCACCGCGGCCTCCCAACGGGCCGTTGAGGAACGCCAAGAGGACGCCACCTGGAAGATCCTGGTCAAGGATTTCAAGAAAGTGGTGGCACGCAACCGCTCGACCCTCTTCTTCGCCAACAATCGTCGCCTCACCGAGCGCCTGACCCGCATGATGAACGAGGGGGAAGCGCACGATCTCGTCTACTCACACCACGGTTCCCTGTCACGGGAGGTGCGCTCGGTGGTGGAGACACGGCTCAAGGACGGTGAGCTAGCGGCCATCGTCGCCACCAACTCCTTGGAGCTGGGCATCGATATCGGCGATCTGGACGAGGTGGTGTTGGTCCAGACCCCCCGTTCAGTGGCCTCGGCGGTGCAGCGGATCGGGCGGGCGGGGCACGGTGTCGGGCAGGTGAGCCGGGGTCGCCTTTATCCCACCTTTGGCCGTGATTTCCTCGATGCCGCCATCGTCGCCCGGGGGGTTCGCGAGCAAGACATCGAGGAGATGCGTCCCATCACGGCACCCCTCGATGTCTTGGCGCAAGTGGTGTTGTCGATGGTGTGCAGCGAAACCTGGCAGTTGGACGACCTCTTCGCTACTTTGCGGGGGAGCTGGCCCTATCGTCAGCTCAGCCGTCGCCAATTCGATCTGGTGCTCGACATGTTGGCGGGACGCTTCGCGGACAGTCGTATCCGCGAGCTGCGGCCCCGAATTTCCATCGACGCAGTGCGCGGCACCGTCAAGGCACGTCCGGGCAGCGCTCGGTTGATCTACATGGCCGGTGGCACCATCGCCGACCGCGGCTATTTCGCCTTGCGCCGGGAGGATACGCTGGTCAAGCTCGGTGAGCTGGACGAAGAGTTCGTCTGGGAGCGTTCCATCGGCGATGCCTTTACCCTCGGTGCGCAGGCCTGGCAAGTGCGCAAGATCACTCACAATGACGTCCTGGTATCCCCCACCCGCGGCGGTGGCGGCTTGGCCCCCTTTTGGCGGGCCGACAGCATGGACCGGGACTTCTCCTTCTGCCAGAAAGCCGCCAGATTCTTGCTCGAGGCGGAGACCCGCCTCGGCGACAAGGCTTTTGCCGAGTCGCTGCGGCAGGACTACAGCATGCAAACTGGGGCGGCGGAGGAGTTGCTCAGTTTCCTGCGTTTGCAGAAGGCGTCCACCGGCAAGTTGCCCCATGCGGAGCGCTTGCTGGTGGAGCATTGTCCGTTGCAAGTGCAAGGGGAGCATCAACAACAGATCATCCTCCACACCCTGTGGGGCGGCACGGTCAACCGTCCGCTGGTCATCGCCCTGCAGGCGGCCTGGGAAGAGCAATTCGGCGACGGCTTCGAGGCCTTCCATGACGACGATGCGGTGTTGATTCGCCTGCCGCGCCGCATGGAGGTCAGGGAGCTGCTCAGCCTGGTGGATCCCGAGCACGTCGAGGGCTTGCTGCGGCGTCGCTTGGAGAGCACGGGCTTTTTTGGCTCCCGCTTTCGGGCCAACGCCAGCACCGCGTTGTTGTTGCCGAAGTCCGGTTTCCGCTCCCGGACTCCCTTGTGGATGAGTCGTCAACGGGCCAAGAAGCTCTTGCAGTCGGTGCGGCCCTACGGGGATTTTCCTATCCTGGTGGAGACCTGGCGCACCTGCCTGCAGGACGATCTAGACCTCGAAAATCTGAAGAAAATGCTGCACCGCGTACGTCTGCGGGAGCTACCGCTGGTGGAAGTGCGCACTGAGGCGCCGTCGCCCTTTGCCGCCGGTTTGATGTGGAAACACACCAACCACTACATGTATCAGGACGATACCCCCGAGTCGGCTGGGGCCTCGGGGCTGCGACAGGACGTGCTGCAGGAGCTTGTTTTTGCTTCCCATCTGCGTCCTCGGTTGAGACGCGAGCTGGTGGAACGATTTCGTCGCAAGGTGCAGCGCACGGCGCCCGGCTATGCGCCGGCCCCGGGTGACGACCTACGGGACTGGATTTTGGAGCGCCAGCTGGTGCCGGCCGATGAGTGGACAGAGCTCCTGACGGCGGTGAGCCATGACCATGGGCTTTCACACGAGGAGGTGGCGGCCTCCGTAGCTGAGCGGTGCCTGGCGCTGCGGTTGCCATCCGCCACCCTGGAAGCGGTCGCCGCCATCGAGTCCCTACCCCGATTATTGGCGGCTTTGGATCTGGAGCTGGACGACATCACGCCGCGCCATTTGGACGGTACACCGCTGCAGGGCCAGCTACGCAAGGATGTGGTCGGCCTGCTGGCGGTGGCGGATGCCCGTCCTGAGAAGCTCTCAGGGAAGCGGGCCGCAATTGATGAAACAGTCGGCGACGAAGACGAGGTGTCCACGGAGCTAGCCTTCAGCCGGTGGCTCAGCGAGTGGTGCCGTTTCCAGGGGCCGATTCCCTTGCGGCGCCTGAGCCAGCTCAGCGGTCTCGACGGGGAAGCTCTGCGGCCGCATCTGGAAGCCCTGCGGGACGGTCAGACGTGGGTCCTCGATAGGCTGACGCGGGGGGCGGAGGGCGTTGAGATCTGCGATGCGGAGAATCTCGAAACCCTGCTCCGTTGGTTGCGCTTTGAGGGCCGTCCAAGCTTCGAAGCGCGACCCCTCGAAGAGCTGCCGCTTTTTGTGGCGCAACAGCAGGCGCTGTTGCGGCCCGGTGACGGCATCGAAGATTTACAAAAGCATCTGGAGCGGCTTTTTGGGTATCCCGCCAAGGCCTCGGCCTGGGAAACCGACATCCTGCCGGCACGCCTCGATCCCTATTATCCTTCGTGGCTCGATGCCGCGGTGCAACAGAGTGACCTGCTGTGGTTCGGCTGTGGACGTGGCCTGTCGAGCTTTGCTTTCGGCGACGACCTGGAGCTATTCCGCGACGGGGAGGGCCACTTGGGGGATGTACCGTCCGGGTCAGCAGAGGAAGCTCTGCCCGAGCTCGACGTGGAGCAGCTCTTCCCACATTCCAATCTGCGCCTAGAGGTGGGCGAGCTGGCGTCCCGCCATCAACTGGATACTCGCAAAGTAGGGCAGCAGCTGTGGCAGTGGGTGTGGCAAGGGCGAGTGAGCAACGACACCTTTCTCGCCCTGCGCAAGGGTATCGAGAGCAAATTCGAGGTGCAGTCCTCAACCCCGACGACGAGCGGCAGCCAAGGTCGCCGTCGACGAGGTCGCCGTGCCAGCGTCAACCGGTGGCAGGCTTCCCAGACGTTCCACGGCAGCTGGTTTGCTCTGCCCGGTGCCTTACCCTCCGCCGATGCTCTCGAGGCCGAGGAGTTGGTCAAAGACCGGGTGCGGATTCTGTTGGAACGCTACGGTATGGTCTGCCGTGAGCTGGTACAAAGGGAGCTCTCGCCACTGCGCTGGGGCAAGGTCTTTCGCACCTTGCGCCTGATGGAGCTTTCCGGCGAGGTGGTGGCGGGGCAGTTCTTCGAAGGTATCCGCGGCCTGCAATTCATGGCCCATGGCGCTTTCCGCGAGTTGCAGAAGGGGCTGCGCAGCGACGCTGTCTACTGGCTCAACGCCAGCGACCCGGCCTCCCTGTGCGGTCTCGATTTCGAGGGTTTGAAGGGACAGCTGCCGGCGCGGCGTTCCACCACCCATCTGGTGTACCAAGGCAAGGATCTCGTCATGGTCAGCAGGCGGTTGGGCAAGAAGATCGACATCCATGTGCCCGTCGAGCATCCCCGGCTGCTCGACTATTTCGCCGTCTTCAAGGTCTTGCTCAGCCGTCAGTTTCAGCCCCTGAGCAGTCTCGAGATCGAGACCATCAACGGTGCCCCGGCCCTCGATAGCCCTTATCGTGGGCGATTTGCCGAAGTCTTTCGAGTGCAAGGGGAGGTGCGGTCGATCCGCCTGTGGAAAGAGTATTGATGGTAGGGTCACAGGAGACAATCATCATCCCATCTCGCTTGTCCCTCGACCCGCCAGCTGTGTTGCGAAGAAACATACTTAGGTCCGCTACGCGCGCCACTCTGCGGCTTGCTGGCGAGTTGATATGCGGCGCGATTTTGTGCGGTTATTATCTGCCGCGGCCCATACGTACCCACTAATCCAAGGAAAGAGAGCGCTTGATGAAAACTCCAGAAATTGTCCCCTACCTTGCCGTCACCGACGCCCCGACCGCCATCGCTTTTTACGAGCAAGTCTTCGACACCAAGCCGGTGCACCTGTTGTCGATGCCCGACGGTCGGGTGATGCATTGTGAATTCAAGATCGGCAAGGCGCGGCTCTACATCAGTGAAGCGCTCCCGGAGCACGGGGGGACGCCCAGCCCGACGTCGTTGGGTGGCACCACGGTGGCGATCCACCTCTACGTCGACGACTGTGATGCCATGGTCGCCAGGATGGCAGAGCACGGTGCGGAGGTGCTGGCGGCACCGGAAGATATGTTCTGGGGCGAGCGCTTTGCCCGCCTGCGGGATCCCTTCGGGCATGCCTGGGGCATTTCAACAAAATTGCGGGAGATGACGCCGGAGGAGATCCAGGAAGCCGCTGCGAAGATGTTCGAGGGAGCGTCCTAGGGTCGCGGAATCGATTCCTCAACTACGAAATCGAGATTGACCAGCGGATTTCAGGCCCCGTTGACGTCTTTGTTCTCTAAAGAGCTTTGAGCTTCATGGAGGACCGAAGATGGGACGCGATCCACGTTACATTTTGCCCAACAGCCTGCAGCACGTCGTCGATGTGGTGGCACAGAATCATCACCTCCTGTGCCCCTCGGCGCAGGTCAACGAGCGCTATCTCGGCGTTCTCGGCAGGGCCCAACGGAGATTCGATATGACCCTCTGCGGCGTGGTCGTCATGTCGACCCATTCGCATCTCTTGCTGCGTCCGCGGGATGGGCAGCACTTGGCTGATTTCATGTGCTTCCTGAAAACCAACGTCGCCAAGGAGATCGGCGGCAGGATCCGGGGCTGGCCGGGGCCTTTCTTTGGGCGGCGCTATCACTCGACGACGGTCAGCGATGAGGAGGCAGCGCAGGTGGGAGTGCTGCGCTACCTCTTGAGCCACGGCCCGAAGGAATTCCTGGTCGACAAAGTGGAGCAATGGCCGGGCGTTCACTGCGCGGCGTCGTTGATGGAAGGCAGGCCGATGATCGGGCTGTGGTATGACCGCAGTGCCGAGCTCAGTGTCCGTCAACGTCAAGGCGAGGACGCCGCGAAACCGGGAGATTTCGTCAGTCAGGAAGTCGTCGATCTCTCTCCCTTGCCCTGTTGGCAGCACCTGTCGGAGGCCACTTGGCGGGCTGCGGTTACGGCGATGGTCGAAGATATCGATCGGCAAGCCGCCGTCGAGCGTACGGCCCAAGGCAGGACCAGCCTGGGGGTCGAGGGAGTCCTGACGCAGGATCCGTTTGCTCGTCCGACGGATATCGAATCGTCGCCGCAGCCTCGCTTCCACACCGCAACCCGGGAGGCTTTCGAAACCATGTTGGGGATTTGGCGAGAGGTTGTCGAGGCGTTCTACGCCGCGTCGGCGGATCTTCGAGCTGGCAATCGCGATGCGACTTTCCCGGAAGGCACCTTTCCGCCAGCGTTGCCATTCGTTCCCTTTTCCATGGTGCCAGGCGTCTCGGGGGCCCGCGGACACCCAGGTTGAGACCCTTGTCGAGGAGTCTTGCCGGAAAGGTGAATCGATGCGGTCCCTAGTACCTTTGATATCCGGGTGAGGGTCGACGCTGGGCGTCGTGAGGGCGGGGGTGTGGATTGAAGGTGGAGAGAATCGTGTCTGCCCGGCAAGTTGGCACCTTACAGGGACGTCTCTTCCTGCTCTCCCTCCTACTCCCCCTAGGAAATGGTTGGCACCTCGATGAGAGGCGCATGGCACCTTCTATGAAGTCAAATCCTTGTCGACGGACCACATTGCTAGCAGTAGTACAAGGCCGGGCAGCGCCATGGCACCACCGATCAGGTAGAAGGAGGTGTAGCCGACTCTTTCGACCAGGTCGCCGGAGAACCCGGAGAGGAAGGTACGGCCGAAGGACGCCAGGCTGCTGAGCAGAGCGTATTGGGTGGCGGTGTAGCGTTTGTTGGCTAACAGGGTGATGAAGGTGACGAGGGCTGCGGTGCCCATGGCGCTGCTCAGGTCTTCCAAGGCGACGACGCCGGCCAGGGCCCACCAGCTACCTTGAGCCCATTGAAGAAGAGGGAATGCGGCGGTGGACAGAGCTTGGAGGATGCCGAAGACCAGCATCGACCTGAAGATTCCGAATCTGTAGGTGGCCACGCCCCCGATAAAGAGCCCGAGCAGGAAGAAGAGGAATCCCACACCCTTGGCGGCTTCCGCGATCTGGGCGTTGGAATAGCCGATGTCGACGTAAAAAACCGGCGTGATGGCAGCGGCGAAGGCATCGCCCATTTTGAAGCACAGGACGAAGAGCAGGACGAGCAGTGCGCGGAGGACTCCGGAGCGCTTGAAGAATTCGACAAATGGCTCGACGATGGCTTGTTTCAAGTCGGTGGGGAGCGCGTAGTCGATGTCCGGCTCGGCGCACCAAAGGGCGGTGATGACTCCCACCGACATACCGGCAGCCATCAGCAAGAACATCTGATTGAAGCTGAGCCCCAGGGTTGTGGGATCCACCATCCACAAGCCCAGACCGGCGGATACCCAGATGCCGATCCGATAGCCGTAGACGACGATCGAGGCGCCCAGACCCTGCTCCTCGTCGCGGAGGCTTTCGCGACGATAGGCGCCGATGGCGATGTCCTGGGTGGCGCTGAAGAAGGACACGGCGATGGCTAGGCCGATGATCAGATGCAGCGAGTAGGCGGGTTCAGCCAATCCAAGGCCGACAAACCCGGCGATGATGCCCACTTGGGAGATCAGAATCCAAGAGCGCCGTCGACCCATGGTCGAGGGCACGAAACGATCCAGCAGGGGGGCCCAAAGAAAGTTGATGGTGTACGGCACCATCACCCACGACATGTGACCGATGGTGCTCAGGTCGACCCCTTCCCGTCGCAGCCAGATCTTGAGCGACGAGAACATCAGCATGTAAGGCAAACCACTGGAGAACCCCAGCAGCAGAATGACCAGCATGCGTTTGCTGCGCAGCGAGCGCAGGATGCCCCTCAGGGAGCGTGCGTTGGCGTCGTCCAAGGAGTCGACTCGAGGCGATGGGGGGTTGGGTGGGCCGGGCTAGGTCGGCCCACGGCTCAATTCGCCGATCCCGACGGTTGCAGCGCTTCGAGAATGCCCAGGGCATTGATGGCACCGCCGCAGGTGAGGTTGTCCATCACCGCCCACAGCTGATAAGCGCCTGGCTGACCGGCGACCGGGTCGATATGACCGAGCAGCACTTCGTCGCGTGCCGCGGCGTCGATGGGGCCTAGGAGCTCGGGATCCGGGGAGGGGTCGATAAAGGGATGGGCTTCCAGGGCGGACCGTAGCGCTTCGACGCCGGGATCCTCTCCGAGCTGTACGTACAGGGACACGGCATAGCTGTGAAAGACAGCCATTTGCAGCACTTGGATGGACATCGGGATGTCGATGCCGGTGACTGTGCGCAGGTGATCGCCGATTTGAGGCTGGGGGGGCACCGGCAAGACATTGAACGACATTTGAGCGGTGAAGACCTCCCGCGGTGACTCGGAGGAGAAGGTCAGGAGGCTGCGTGTCTGCTCAAAGACTTCGTCGAGACCTTGCCGCCCATGGGTGGACACCGGTTGCAGCAGGTTGGCGACGAGCTGCTTGGGGGCGAAGGTTTGCAAGGGATGCAGCAGATGGGCCAGTAGAACGGTTCCCGGATGCGGCGACAGCAGGACACCGCCGTCACCCTGGACCGCTTCGAGGTTGACCCCCGCCACCACCGGCACGCCGTCTTCGGCCGTCGCATCCGGCGACAGCACCAGGGCGGTGGTGGCGTCCGGGCGCCCCGGCAGCAGCGCCCTGGTCTGCTCGATGTTGCCTCCAAAGATGGCGATGTCGATATTGTCGAGGCTGGAACCGTCAAGGGGGGAGACGAGGGTCGCTTCTCCCCGAACTTCGGTGAGGCTGCCGACATCGTCTTCGACATCAGAAAACAGGGCCAGGGCTTGCCACAGATCGTTACGTCGCTCGAGGCTTTCCCGCAGCTCGGTGGCCAGCAGGCCGGAAGGATGAAGCAATGCCAATCGGGTCATGATGTCTCAAGGGTTTTTGAGGATTCGAGGGATTCTGAAGAGCGTCGCCAGAAGCGTCCAAAAACCCAACCGAGGGGGCCCAACAGCCAGTAGATCAGCGCGATGCTGGGGAAAAAAGCTTCCGGATAGTAAACCAGGGTCAGGATGATCGCCGCCAGCACGATAGCAGCTCGATAACTCAGGCGCCGTCTTAGATCGATGCCGCGGAACCCGGGATAGCGAAATGTGGAAACCATCAGCGAGCCCACCAAGACCATCATCCACGGCAGGATGCGCTCGATCCACGCCGTTTGCAGGCCGAGGTCACGCAAGGTCGGGTCGAAGGCCACGAAGAGCAAAGCAGCGATGACACCGGCTGCGGCTGGGGAGGGCAAGCCGACAAAATCCCGCTCCTTGGACTTGGTGTGAACGTTGAAACGGGCCAAACGAGTCGCTGTACAGAGTAGAAAGAAGACAGCCAGGAGCCAGCCGGCTCGCTCCATTTGGTGCAGGGACCACGCATAGGCCAACAAGGCCGGCGACATGCCGAAGGTCAAGACATCGGCCAAGGAATCGAATTCCTTACCGAACTCACTCTCCGTATGGGTGAGGCGGGCGATGCGCCCGTCGAGGCCGTCGAGGATTCCGGCCCCGAAGAGCAACATGGAAGCAACCAGGAAATCTCCGCTAAGGCCACGGATGACGGCGTAGAAGCCAAGGATGACGTTGCCCATGGTGAACAAGCTGGGCAGCAGATAGGCACCCTTTCGCAACCTCTGACGCACCGGTCCGGAAGGGTCTTTGCTCTTTTTCATGCGCATCATGCCTGCGGATCGTGACGATCTGTCGATGGGGCTCTACGGTGTCAATGACCAGCGGGTGTTGGCCGAGCCACCGGAGTTTCACCATTGCGCAGGCGATCTCCTTTCTTTACCAGCACTTCGTATCCGGAGGGCAGGATCAAATCGACCCGCGAACCGAATTTGATGACACCCATGAGTTGACCCTGCTCCACCACGTCGCCGACTTCGAGGTAACAGACAACGCGACGGGCCATGAGGCCGGAGATCTGACGGATGGCGATCAGGTCGCCGACAAAGGGAGCGTCGGGGGTATCTTTGGAGCTCCGCCGAATGACCGATGTATGGCTTTCGTTGACCTCACCTGCATCGTGACGGAAAGCCGCTACTTTGAGCCCCCGCTTGAGCTTCGAGGAGATGACCTCGCCGGCTACTGAAGCCCTCTGCACATGTACGTCGAACGCTGAAAGGAAGGTTACCACGCGCTGATGGGTGCCGGGCCCGAGGATTTCGTCCTCCACCGACTCGATGCCGGTGACCAAACCGTCCGCCGCCGCCAGCACGATCGCTGGATCGCCATCGTATCGACGTTTGGGATCACGGAAGAAGAGCAGCACCAAACCACCGATGAGGATCAGGACCGTTCCCAAATAGGGATACGGAAGGATCAAGAGAGCGCCCAAGAGGACGAAAGGAAGAACAAAAGGCCAGGCTTCTTTAGCAAATTTCATGTTTTTTGGACCCGTTCAGAGGAACGACCACCAGAAATCGGCGATCGGAGGCCCGATGCTAAGGCAAGACAGCGGCTGGAGCAATGGTGGGGGCGAGAAGAACCCTCTCTTGCCCGGGCGCGGACGATCCCAGGGTGTTTGAATGTCACGGCGTCGAAGCTGTTCCGCTCCCGACCGTCATGGGGCCGAAAGGGAAGGTCAGCGAGCCATGCGTCCGGGGCCAGGTACCGACCGGATCGCTTCAGGAGGCATGCTTCAGGAAGTGATGGCAGTGCGCATGTGATCCCGAAGAATGGACTCCATCTTGTCTTTGAGAGTCAGCTTGTGCAGCTTGATTTTCTTCATCTCGATTTCATCCTCCTGGGAGAGCAACGACTTGATCCGAATCGAGTGGAGTCGTTCCTTGAACGCAATATGCTCTTGATACAGGGAACGGAACTCTTCGTCTTTCTGGATTAATTCGTGCTTCACGGACTCGAGATGCGACATGCGGGCTCCTCCTTGGTTTGGACCACAAAAGGACGACGGAGATCTGAGGAGCAGCTGGCACCCAAGGGGGAGGGCGGAGAGAACGGAGGAAGATCGGCGCCTTGTCTCCAGGAGTTGTCTCCCGAAGGTGCTGGAAGCAGGTACATCCTTCTAGGGTACCCGTTCTTCAAGGACACGCTACGACAAGCTCCACACGACAGTGGACGCCCTCCGTTGGGGTGAAAGCAGATTCCTCATCGATCACAGCATCTTACCATCGGGCGAAAGGCCGGGCAAGGCGGTGCAGCGCCTGCTGTGTGGGATTTGTGGCGTCCGGCGTTCGGCGACCCCATCCCGTCGACAAGAGGGTCGCCGGGGCGAATGCAGAGCCTCCGGACAGTGCCACCTCCCCTCGGGGAGCTACGGCTCGAGACGGCGCATCGCCAGTCGCTCCAGGTGCCCTAGACCCGCCTCCTTCGCGTGCCTCTGCACCCCATGGAGGGTGTTGGCCGAGGTCTCCAACTCGCCGCGTGCCCCCTGAAGATCACTGAGCAGTAAACGCGTTTCGAGGCTCCAAGCCAGGTGCCCGGTCTGCTCGAGTTGCTGCAATGTGGCGTTCAGCATGCGCTCGGCATCGTTCCAGCGTCCTTGGCGCAGTGCCAGCTCCGCCACAGCCAGGTCATAGCTCGTATTGCTCTCGAAGACCTGGTTCTTGTCACGGTAGAGACGCTCGGCGGCGAGCGTCTGTTGCGCAGCATCCAGTCGTTCGTCGCTCAGCTGACAGCGGGCCAACAGGATATGGGCCTGGAACAGACCGCTGGGTGTCTCGAGGCTCTCGAGGACGCTAGCCAAAAGATCTTCAGCCTGGGCTACATCGCCGGCCGCGAGCTCGATACGAGCCAGATCGAGTTGCAAATGGTTCGCCTCCAGCTCCTTGCCTTGCAGACGCCGGACGCCGAGCGCCTGTTGCAGCTGTTGCCGGGCCATGGCGTAGTCCCCTGCGCTGAGGTGGATCTCGGCGCGGCTGGTCGCCAGGGCGATATCGGTCTCGGGGTCGTCGATCGCCTGGTAGATCGCCGCGGCTTGCCGGAGGTGTGTCCTGGCCTCATCGAGCTTGCCCCAGCGCCGATAGACGTTGGCCAAGTTGAGCAGTCGCCGGCCGAGATTGCGTTGGTCTCCCAGTTGGAGACAGAGCTGACGGGACTCTTCGAACAGGACGCGGGCTTGCTCCAGCTCACCGAGCTGACGTTGGACGATGGCCAGGTTGTTGAGGCCGCTGGCCAAACCCCTTGGGTCGCCGATGCCCCGCGCAAGCTCGAGTGAGTGTCGGAAGTAGGGCAGGGCACCGGTCAGGTCGCCACGCTGTCGACGCAGCACGCCGAGGACGTTGAGGGACGTGGACTGAATGCCGCGGTCGCCGATTTCACGGGCTAGGATCAGCGTTTGCTCGAAGAGCTCTTCGGCTTCGGAGGCCCGCCCCTGGTGACGTCGCAGAATGGCCAAGTTGTGCAGGGTGCGTGCGATGGCGCCCTTGCGATCGATCGAGCGCGCCACCTCCAAGGCCTCGTTGTAGAGGGCCTCGGCGGCGTTTTCGTCCTGGCGCCGGAACATCAAGTACGCCAGGTTGTTGAGGACCTTGCTTTCACCGGCCCGATTGCCGAGCTGCCGATGGTTGGCCAAAGCGGTTTGGTAAAAACCCTTCGAGGTTTCTAGATCGCCTCGATTCTCATAGATGTTGGCCAGCAGGTTGAGAGCATCCGCCTGGCCGGAGAGATCCCCCAGGTCGCCGAGGGTGCTGGCCGCCCCCCGGGCCGCTGCTTCGGCTTCGTCGAGCTGCCCCAGACGCCACAGGCTGATGGCCGTGTGGTAGCCGGCCCTGGCCACCAGCCAACGGGCGCCTTGGGCTTCGGCCAGCCCAGCAGCCCGGCGGGCTGCGATGTGGCTATGCCGATAGTCGGCCAGGGAATCGGCGGCGATGGCCTCTTCGAGCGCGATACGACCGTCCAAGCCCATCGGTGCGGGTAGGCTACGCAGACTTTCGAGGATGACCAACGCCTCCTGGCCATGGCCCGAGATCGTCTGGATGCGAGCCAGTTGTAAACCCGCTTCGACATCGTCGGGATGAGTCTGCCGGAGCGTCCGATAGAGATCCGCCGCGGCCTTCCACTCGCCGGTGGCTTGCCGCAACTGAGCCTCGATCCACAGCCGCTCGTGAGGCGGAAGTTGGTCGGCCAGCTCGAAGGCGCGCCGCGCCGCTAGGGCGGCCTCACTGTCCCGTCCAAGGGTGGACAGGGCTCTGGCCAAAGCGGTGTAGAGACGTGCCGAATCGGGCGCCAGGAGGATCGCTTCCTGGAAGTCCCGGCGGGCACCAAGGCCGTCGAAGAGGCGCAGCTTTGCCAGCCCTTCGGTGTAGAGCCGCGCCGCTTCGGGATGGCGGGGCAAGGCGTTGTGGAGGGCATCGTAGGGCACCGACGACAAGGCTCCGAGACGGTTGCGCAATCGCTGCCCGGCGCTCGCTACCAAAGCGGGAAGCTCAGCCTCCTGGCCATTCTCGGTGATCAGCAGCAGGTTTTCGCCACTGGTCGCGTCTTCTAAGCGCAGGTCCAAGCGGAGGGCGCCGGAGCTGGCGAAATAAGAGCCCAAGACGATGCGGTCGGCGCCGGAATAGCGATGGATGCGACGCAGTGTGTCTTCGGCGAAAGATGCCGTTTCCGGGAGCTCCAATTCCAGCTTCATGCGCGCTACATGCTCCCCTGGCAGGGCCCGCAAGGTGGGACTGGCCGCCAGCTCCATGGTCAGCATTTCGGCCAGGGCGGTGGACAACCAAGCGGACTCTTGCCGTCCGGTGAGATTCTGAAATCCGAGCACCGCCACCACCGGCCGTACCGGAACGGCTACTTCAACCGATGGGGCGCTCCCGGAGGGCGACAGCGACTTGTCTTGCCACCGCCAGAGCAAAGTCAAGGCGAGGAGCAGAACCAGGCCGCCGCCGGCCACCGCCGGCCAAGGCCAGCGACGTTTGTGCTGATTCCACACCGGTAGCTGAATCGTAGTATCCCCGGCCAGGAACTGGGCCAGCTCGGTGGTGCTCTGGAAGCGTTTCGGGGGTTCCAACTGCAGGCAGCGCAGGATGGCCTCTTGCCAGTGCTTGGGTAGGTCTTCGACGTATTTGTCGGGTGGCGTCGGCTCCTCGTGCAAACGTCGGATGGCGGTGGCCAGGGAGTCGTCGCCTTCGAAAGGAAAGCGACCGGTGACCATCTCGAAGATCAAGACACCGAGGGCGTAGATGTCGGTGGCGGGGGAGATCTTTTCTCCCTTGATTTGCTCCGGGGACATGTAGGCGGGCGTCCCCAGGGTGACTCCGCTGCGGGTGACGGATTGTCGGCGGTTGGCCTCGTTGTAGCTACCCAGGCGGGCCAGGCCAAAATCTGTGATGACGGCCCGGCGGCGGCCTCTGGTACCGGGAACGAGGAAGATATTCGAGCTCTTGAGATCCCGGTGCACGATGCCTTCACGATGCGCTGCGCTCAGCCCTGCGGCTATTTGCCGAATGATGGGAAAGGCTTCCGCCGGCTTCATGGGGCCGCCGCGCATCAAGCGTTGGCTCAAGGTTTCCCCTTGCAAGAGCTCCATGGAGAGGAACGTCAGGCTGTGGGGAGATAGCGGGTTCTCTTCGAGCTCAGCGTCGGTGAAGTAGTGGCGAAAGATGTCGAAGCTGCGGCAAACCGACGCATGGGTGACGCGACGGGCCAGCAGCACCTCTCGACGAAAGCGCTCCATCGATGCCTCGTCCTCGATCAGGTCAGGGCGCAGGATCTTGACCGCAACACAGCCCCCGAGCTCGAGATCTTCCACCCTGTAGACTTCTCCCATGCCTCCGGCGGCGAGGAACTCGATGACCCGAAAGCGATCGCACAGCAGATTACCGGCCACCAGCATGGGGTCATTGTGCGGTGGCACCGGAGGCGTCATGATGTCCTCCAAGGGCAGGGTCTTGGCGACCGGCGTCGGGATGATCAGATCCTCGACGCTGTCGAGGGGAGACAAGGCGTCTTCCAGGGAGGCGACGGGGTGGTCCAGGAAGACGTCCTCTCGACCATCGGCGCGCAGCATGCGTTCCACCTCTTGCCGCATCGCTGCGTCGTCGCAGGCTTCGGCCAAGTAGGTGAAATGCTCTGCCGCCGGAAGATCGAGGGCATCGAGGAAGATTTCTTCGATACGTTGCCAGCGATCCGCTTCACTGGAGGGTTCCATAAGTGGTCACAATCCTAACATTTCGCCGTCGCTGAAGGGATGACTCCCTCTCTACCGCGTAGGGAGGTGAAGGTCGCAACTAGACACCACGGATACGGTCTCTCGGGCTGAGCTCTGGAGACGTTCTGAAGCAAAGGGAGAGCATGATGCACCAGCAGACTTGGAGTCCTACCGACGAAGATCTCGAGATGGAAGATACCCACCGCTACTCAGCCGCCGATCTCCAAAGTGGCGCCGGCGGCAATTCCAACCTCGACGAAGACGAGGATGACATTCCTCCTTCCCAGGGCGGCTGACGCCGAGGCTCCAGGGGGTGACGGGCACTAAGGCGCGCGGAAGGCACGCTATGCGCGCCTCTCCGCGCCTTGCTGGCGAGTCGAGATGCGGCGCGATCTTGGGCGATTATTAGCTACCGCGACCCTGAGGGCGGCAAGCTATCCACCGGGCGGTGTCCTTCAGGACGCCCCCCTTAGGCAGGTTATTCCACCATGTAGCCCAAGGCGGCAAGCCCTGGAGCGATGATCTCCAGGCAAGCGTGCCGCAGCTCGCCGGGCCAGCTTCGGTAGTGACCGGCGCTGAGCTCGAAACCCCGGGTAGCCATCACGCGCCCATGCTCATGGCCCTTGTCGTGTGTGTGCTCATAAAAGCGCAGCACGTCGGGCTCCCATGTTTCGTCGAGAAACTCGAAGAGAGGCCGCAGGGTAGCTTCCGGCTGTCGGCACAGATCTTCGTAGCGCAAGCGGAAGCTTCGCTCGCCGTGACGGGTTTCGAAGTCGAGCAGGCGTTGGGTCTTGTCCAACCAATACCGGCAGCAGGAAAGGCGCGGGTCTTCTCCGGGACGGCAAAACGGCTCCAGGGTTGAGCGTTCGAAGGTGCCGCCGCGGGTGAAGGAATGGACCTGATCGAGACCATGTCGGTGGATGAGCACAAAATAGGCCTCGGGAAACAGCCGCAGCAAGGTATCGGCGATGTCGATGTAAGCGGGGGTTTTGTCGGCCCACCGGGCTTTGCCCCAGGAGCGGGCATAGTTGCCGAAGAGGTGGGCGCAAAGCTGTCGCAGTTGCTGCACGACGTGCTCATCGTCGAAGCCCAAGCCTTCGAGACCTTGGCGATAACGCGGCTCGTCGAGCAGCGGCGCCAGGGCTTCAATGAAGTCACTTTCCGGCGGACAACACAGACGACTGTGGCTGTCGATGACATAACGCACCAGGGTGGTGCCGGAGCCGTAAGGGCCGAGCAAGAAGATCGGCGGCTCAGCGAGCTGCACCCTTGTTGCGCCGGTGACACGAACCCGGGAACGGCCGACGACCATCTCGTGGTAGATACGGCGTAGGGCTTCTTTCACACTTGCCATGGCATGTTGGGTCCTCGGGACATGGTTGCTCCGTCGTGGCGGCTCGGATTGGGCTTGCTGGAAGCGATCAGACCTGAGGTCGACGATCCCCGAGGCAGCGCCGCCAGAAAGCCACCGTCTGTTGGGTCATGGCCTCGATACTGAAGCGTTCGACCCGTTGTTGTCCAGCCGCCACCAAGGCGTGACGACGGGGGGCGTCCCGCCCTAGGGCGACGATGGCCTCGGCCAGGGCCTCGGCATCCCCCGGGGGCAGCACCAGACCGCTCTCGCCGTCGACGATTTGCTCACCGACCGCCGCCACATCGGAGGCGATGACGGCGGTACCCACCGCCATGGCCTCCAGCACGGTGCGGGGAAACCCTTCGCTGCACACTAGCCGCCGAGGGCGGCCATCGGCATCGACCCATCGTTCGTCGGCGACGGTGGGCAGCAGGCACAGGTCGGCGGCGGCCAACCAGTTGCTGGGCTCCTGCTGCCAGCCGGCCCAGTAGACATGGCGGGTTAGGTTCTTGACCTCGAGGGTCGACCGAAGCCCTTGCCGGTAGGCTTTCTTGCCCATCTGGCCGTCGTCGTCGCCGAGCACGATCCACAGCAGGCTGGACAGCATCTCCGGAGCCCGTGAGGCGATGCGGGCTAGGGCCTCGACGACATGGTGAAGACCCTTGTAAGGAAGAAACGACGAAGCGGTGACCAGCACCAGGGAGCCCGGTTCCAAGTGTCTCGCCGCCAACTCGGCGTCGATGCCCAGGCGCCGCCGCAAGGGCGATTTTTCCGGCGCCGCGGCGGGACGATCGATACCATTGTGGATCACCGAGGCACGCCTGGCGAGGGGTTCGGGCAAGCTGCGCCGCACCGCCTCGGAGACACAGAGCAGGTGACGGCTCGCCAGCCCGGCGAGCCGGGTGGCGATGGGCGGCAAGTCGAGCATGCCCCGTTGATGCCAGACCACGGGCAGGCCCAACGTTCGGGCCGCCATGGCCACCAACAAGACGCCACGGGCCTGATTGCAATGCACGATGTCCGGCTGGCGCTGCCGCAGGAACCGGCGCAACGTCCAGGTGTAGGGAACGAGGCACGCCGTCGCCACCCATCGTCGCCAAGGTGGGCCGGACGCCAGGGCACCGCCAAATTGTCCTAGGGGGGCTGGGGGAGCTAGCAGGTGAACGGAGATTCCTCCGTGGCTGGCTCGTTCCTGGCTGAACGCAGCGTGGGCTCGGCCGGGTGCCAGGCACAGGATGTCCACCTCGACTCGCTCCGCCGAGGCCGGGGAGTTTGCGTGCACCCTGTCCTCGGCATCATCGACGGCAGCGCTCCGTCGCAGGCCCTCCAGCAGAGCCGCCAAGCTTCGCTGGGCACCGCGGAAGCCGGGATAGGCCTCCACCAGGAGCACTTTCATCGGCGACTCTCCGCCAGCCGTTGCAGTAGGGAAGCATAGGCTTCGACCGCCCGCCGAGTGCTGAAGGCATGGGCACGCTGCTGGCCCCGTCTGGCTAGCTCGGTCCTGGAAGTTGGCGAACGCAGGAGTTGCTCGATGCCTTGAGCCAAGGCAGCCACATCACCCGGTGGCACCAAGCGGCCCGCCGCTCCGCTCTCGAGGATCTCGCGGGGGCCATACCGGCAGTCGGCGGCCAGCACGGCGGTGCCGCAGGCCATGGCCTCCACCAGGACATTGCCGAAGCCCTCCCAGCGAGAAGGCATGACAAACACGTCCGCCATCGCCATGTGGGGCCGCGGGTCGGTCTGCCAGCCCGGCATCCACAGGCGCGGGGCCAGTCCCAGTTGCCGTGCCTGCTGCTCCAGCTGGGACCGGCAAGGGCCTTCACCGAGAATCCACAGGTGGGGCTTCAAGTCGGCGGGGAGAAGGGCCACCGCAGCGAGGAGGAGGTCGAAGCCTTTCTGCTCGATCAGGCGACCGCAAGCCACCAGCAAGGGCGCCGATGGCCGGGAGCGCTCCGCGGCGCTCGGCGTAGCGGGGCCGGGGGGCGGGTCGTCGAAGCCGGCGTTGTAGATCACCCGAAGCCGCGGGTCGCAGCCCGGGAAACGCCGCCTCAGATCCTCCGCCACCCCCTGCGACGATGCCACCAGGCAGTCGGCACGGGGATAGAAGCGTCCCATCAAGGCGGCCAGCAACCGTGAGCTGGGCCGCCAGCCCCGCTGGGCGAACTTTTGCGACAGGTTGTTTTGCACCACCACCGCAATGGCCGGTTCTTGGGCTTGCCCCGACCGTTGGCGACAGGCCATCAACGTCGCCACGCCGGCATGGTTTTGCAGGGCGCATACCACCTGCGGACGCTGATCTACGATCCATCGGCGCAAGGGCGGTACCGCTTGCAGCATGCGCTGGAAGCTGGGTTTGGGGCGCTTCGGTTGCAGGACGATCTTGGCGATGTCGTCGGCCAGTTGATCCTCGAAAGCCCCTCCCGCCCTGTGCAGCGCCAGGCTGATGTCGAAGCTTCGGCGGTCGAAGTGATTCAACAAGCGCAGCAGGTGGCGCTCGGCGCCGCCGGCTTGCAGCGACGGGCTGACGAAGAGCACCTTGATACGTCGCGAGGTTCTCACCTCGGTGCTCCCCCTCGCCGCCGCCGCCACCTCGAAAGATCGAGGTCAAAGGCCTCCGCAAGGCGCTGATCGTAGGACGCGAAGTGCCGGTCCAAGGTCTCCAGGGCGTCCAGGTCCTGGGCCGTCGGCGCCGCTAAGGGCTCGCTGTTGCGGCGCAAGTAGTGCCCGTAGAGGGCCAAGCTGAGGCGCCCTTTGGGGATCCAAGGGCGGAGTCGACGCAGCAGCCGGTGCAAGGCCGGGTGGCGAGGTCGTAGGGTTCTGTTGCTCAGCGGAAAGTCATAGCCGTCGTAGAAGGAAGGGGCGAGCTCCAGGGTCGCCGCCAAGGGGCGCACCGTCTCTGCCGGTGAGGCCTTGAGGTTTTCCAGCAATACGATGTGCAGGTGCTCACCCAGAGCATGACGCCAAGGCAGCAACCAGTCGATGTACTGGCTGTAGGCCACATCCCGTTGCAACACGTAGCGGCTGCGGGCGAAGGGCACCAGCCGCCGAAGGGCCGCCTCGTCTCGCTGCTCCAGGAGGTGGCGGAAATCACTGAAGGAGATGGGACGGCTGAAGCGGGCCAAGGTGTGCTGGGAGAACCGGAAAGAGGAGAAGACACGGTCCGCCGGTCGTCGCAGCACCACGATCACCTGCGGTATCTCCGGCAAATGACGCAGCACCTCGATGGCCGACCGTTGGTAGAGGGTGTGGGTGGTGCCGTCGAGGCGCCAACGGCAGGCGGTATCGGCATTCTGAAAGAGCCGCCCGTAACCTTCCAGACCATGGTCGTGGATGTTGGCCTCGGAGTTGCGGAAGGGGCTGTCGCGGTCCACCAGGTAGAATAGCTCCTTGTCGTGACCGGCGGCGACATCCGGGTGATCCACCAACCATCGATAGAGGGAGGAGGTGCCGCATTTCGGCGCCCCCGCCAGGATCAGATTGGGTAGGAGACGGTTCGCCGTCATCAGCTCACCCGATGCCGTGGCCGGGTCAGGCGCAAGGCGCCCCCTAGCCAGAGCAAGGCCACCACCGAGGCCATCATGTAGAGCCATTCCGCCATCGCGCTGATGCTGGGTTGGCTCCAAAAAACGGTCAAAGCGTAAATTGCCACCGCCCCGGGGTACGCATGGTAGACCTCCAGAAAGCTGGCCATGGTGCGATGGAAGATGCCGAAGAGAGCAAAGAGCAGGAGCACCCCAGGAATATGTAGGTTCCAGTAAGCCTCGCCGACGGCGCCCGGTGGGATGCCCGCCTTGACGCCATAGAAGACTTCCCCTGCCAGCTTGCCGACGGTTCCCGGTTTGTCGGGCCACATGGCGCGGGGAATTGGCAAGGCGACGAGGGTCAGGTAGGAGCTGCCGTAGAGAAAATCCACCTCATGGGGCACCCGTGCCAACACCGGATAGGCGGAATCGAGGCTGCCATAGCGGTAGCGCAACTCGTCGAGGCTTTCGACAAACGACGAGACCGCCCCCGTCGCATAGAGGGCGCTCCAATCCACTTCGCCGCTGAACAGCCCCCGGCGCAGGCGTCCCAGAGAGGCGATGATCAGCAAGCAGAGGCACACCACGACGAGGGTTCGGACAGGTGAGAAGCGCCGCTTGCCGATGAGCCAGATCAGGGTGCCGACGACGAGCAGGAAAACGACACTGGAGCGGGAGCCGGAGCCGAGGAAGTTGATCATGGCGCAGGCGATGCCGGCTGCCCAGAACAACGGTCGCCGCAGGGCGCGACGGTCGTAGGCGAACCAAAGCAGGGCGGTGAGCCCCCCCAGACGTGAGATCTTGAGCCAATGTCCCTCGCCTTTGATGGCGTCGACGCGGCCGACCTCGGCCCACGACAGTAGGTGATTCGAGACGCCCCCCTGGGAACGCACGTAGAGGACAAAAACCACCGCCGCCAATCCGATGGTCAGCAGGGCCTTGACCATCACCCCCTGGGGGGGACGGAAATACACCCGCGGCAAGGGCGGGCGCAGGCCGCTGAAAAACCCCAAGTAATAGGCGCCCAAGGCCAGGGCCGAGACCAGCAACTCGTAGGCCACCAGATTGGAGAGTTGGTCTCCCCGCCAGCCGGGCAAGGCGAGGTGGTAGTCGAGGCCGCGAATATAGATCGGCGTGCGCACTGCCAAGGAACCGGCAAACACCAAGAACGAGTGCAGGATCACCGGCTGCGTCCAACCTAGATGTTGGCGTTGCAGAAGGAACGGCAGAGCCAGCAAGACGACGTTCAAGGTCAGACCGAGGAAGACCCAAACGCTGGTGGTCTCGCCGTAGAGGTAGGAGAGGACGCCCACCGAGGTCAGGTAGCCGAAAAAGGCCAAGAGAACGACGCTACGATCGCGACGTGCAATGGGGACAAAGGGGTGCGGGGCGGCTTGCTGGGTCGGCTCGGGGGAAGACATGGTGGCCTGGCATCCGACGGTGAGAGGTGGTCTCGGCGCCGCTGAAAGAAGGGTCGATCCTAGCACGTCGTCTCCGGTCTGCTCCGCGGTCTGGCGTCGGGGTGAAGAGATATCGAGGGTGTGCTATTCTGCAACAAATACTGAGATGGAGGTCGATGTCGCGGGACGCTGACCGCTGTTGTTCTGCCCAACTGAGCCCACCCAGAAGCTGCGTGTGCCCGCCAGCTCTGCAAGATAAGATCCGCCCACATGAGATCTGTAGGTAACGACTCGATGCCAGCCAAGTTCCAGCTCACCGATAACCCCCAGTGCACGGGTTGCGCGCCGCGAAAGAAAAGCGTCCGCCCGAGCCTGCCCAGTGTCCTGAGGGAAAGCGCTCTTGGGGTGGCCCTCGTCTCCCTGTCCCTATTGTGGACCGCCTGCGGTGGCGGTGGCCCGCCGCCCGAGCCGGCCGAGCTGTCACCGGAGCCGCCGATCACCTTGCGCTTTGGCTATCAGCCCCGGGCCTGTGGTTTTGACCTCGACGACGATGGGGTGATCGGTGAAGAACAGGACGACTGCAAGATCTGCGATGGTCAGACCAGTGATCCCGATGGCGACGGCGTCGACGAGGACATGATTTACATCGACTGCGAAGCGGGAACCGACGCCGGGGGCTGCGGCACGCCGGACAACCCCTGCGGCACCATCCAATATGCCTGGAGCAAGGTGGCGGACGGAGCCGGCGATGGCGCCGAGGACATCTTGTGTTTTCGCAACATTTGTCAGGAGGAGAATATCCATCCCCAGGGTGGCGGTCTGCCGAAGGCCAAGACCGTGGCCGCCAGCGGCCACCAGGAGAGGGATTGGGAGTATCCGTCCGATCCCGCCATGCTGGTGGGTTGGGACAGCGACGCCGACGGTCGCTACCCACCCTATGACGGTGACGACGTGGCGATCCTCGATGGAGGTGAGGGGCTGAGCCGAGCCTTCCGCCTCGGCGACGACAACAGCTATTTGGAGCTGGCCCACTTCACTACCCGCGACTACGGCCGCTACACCACCAAGGGCGATACCGGGTGGCTGAAAGTGGAGCTTGACGGCACCAAGTTGAGTCATGTTTTCGCCCACGATCATGAGCTTGTGGCCATCAACATGGACCGTGCTTCCGGACGTGAGATCTCCACCGTCCATTTGTCCACCGATACTTTGCGCCTCCACTGGCTGGAGTTCTCCAACCTGATGGTGCGCGACAACGGCGGCGCCTTTGCCTTGGGGGCTGCCCCCGGGGAGCCTCCGGCCCTGGGTCCGTTCCGCTGGCAGCACATCACCCGCACGGCCCACAGCTGCAGTGTGGGCGATTGCGAGGACGGCGCCAACAGCCTCGATTTCGCCTTTTCGGGCTACGTTTCGGGGGTCGAGGTGCTGGATTCGGCGTGGTACGCCAACATCGAGCATTGGCGTCCCAAAGCGGCCGGCGGTATCTCCGGCTCCGCCTTCGCCACCGTCGCCCAGTTCAATCAGGATTGGTTGTTGCGCAACAACTACATCGTCGATCACAAGAATGGTTTGATCGTGCGCGGTGCGGCGGCCCGTGAATACGACGCCAGGGCCCCCCGGCCCGTGGACAACATCAACTTCGACCGCAACATCTTCTGGAATACCTTCGAGCCCTGGAAATACGGTGACGCGGCAGTGGATATCCGGGGCGGCGATCCGCTGCACGAGCTGGTGGGCACGGTGACGGTGAGCAACAACTTCCTCACCTCGACGACCCCTTGGGACGCCTGCATCGAGGTGCGACCGGGCAACGACGAGCAGCCGCTACCGGGGCAAGTGACGGTGGTCAACAACACCTGCAGCGGCCCGGTGGATCGATATGCGGCCATCGTCATCGGCAATCCGGAAGAGAACAAGCTCTACGTCCAGCAGAACGTCACCTTCCTCAACAACGTGGTGCACGGCCTGGCCCCACAGCAGACCAACCTGTTGGCCACCTACGTGCCCAGCAACTGGCGCTCCGACGGCAATGTCTACGACGAAAACGGCACCTTCCGTTGGGCCGACGACTACACCGGCAAGCTCGACAACTTCCAGTTTCTCTCCGCTGGCGACGCCCACTCCAGATTCTGTGCCCCGGCCTTCGTCTCGGCCGCCCGCGGCGACCTTCACCTGTCACCCCTCGATACCTGCCTGCGGGATGCCGGGGTCGATGCTTCGGAGATCATCCAAGTGGATATCGACGACGAGCCACGGGGTCAAGGGGCAGGATGGGATGCCGGGGCCGATGAGCTGCCGGCCGATGCGGGGGCGGATGCCGTACCGCAGGACGAGGACACCGAGGACGCGACTGCAGGCAGCGAGACGTCGCAGTAGGTCCTCACCAGTGGGTGCTTTCCCATCCTAGGGTGGCGTCGCTGCGCTCCTGACCCTAGGCTTTTGTTGAGTACCCCAGACGTGTCAATGGCTTAATACACCTTTTCAAAAATACGCTGGTATTCGAGCGCCGATACATCCACGTCCGCGGCGTTACGCTCGCTACAACAGAGCCCCACTATGCCTCGCTCGCAAGCCTTGCGGACGCGGCGCCTCGGGGCTCTCGATACGTCACCGTATTTCCGGAAAGGTGTACTTAGCGACCTAGCGACAGATCTCTTCCAAACGAGGGGCCAGGTGCTCCGCCACCGCCTCGGCCAAACGTTGGCTGCCCAGGCGGCTGGTGTGGACGTGGTCGTCGAAGAGCTCGGATTGGCCGCTGAAGCGGGACGCCAGATCCAGCAGGTCGGTGCCCTTGGCGGCGGCCACTTGGCGCACGGTGTCGTTGCAACCGTTCACCGCCCGTAGCAACCCTTGATGACTCAATCCCTGGTAGCCATAGGCGATCCGTTGTCGGTCCTCCTGGCTGGTGTCGGCGGTGACCAGAGTGGCCTGGGTCAGCAGGATGGGCTCCGCTCCAAGGTTGCGGCTGGCGTCCACCACCAACTCGACATTGAGCCGGAACTGACGCAGGGCCCAGTCTTCGAAGGAATCGCGCAGCTCGCCGTCCGCCACTTGCCCTTCGATACCCAGGGGATAGCGCCACAGGAAGTAGCGGTTTCGCATCTTGATGTAGAGCTGGCTATGGCCCAGCAAGCGATCGACGGGGCCGCGGTAATTCTGGAAAGGGTCGGCCTCGGGATCATGGGGCTGCACCACATCCGGCAAGGGGGACCGTGGGCCCAGGGCGGTGAAGGTTTTGATGTCGTTCCACGCGTTGTAGAGCAAGACGGCATCGGGCTCGAAACGCCACAGGTCGGTATAGAGCTTGGCGACGGCATCGGCGCTGCTATGACCGGGCACTCCGGCGTTGATCACTTTCAAGGGAGCGATGCCCAGGGCCGTCGCTTGGGGCGTCAACAGGCGTTCCACCTGGCGGGGCCAGTCCTCGCCGTCGCCGGCCCCCAGATCAAACACCGACGAACCACCGACGATCACCAATCGGCAGCTTCCAGGGCGTTTGTCCAGATCGAAGTCGTCGCCGCGATAGCCGTAGCCGTTGATGCGGTAGGTGAGAGATTTGGTCGCGTTGTGGTCGTTGGTGGAGTCACCCCAGGCTTTGCCGGGATCGATCCGTTGGTCGGGGACCAGGAGGTGGCGCGGATAGGCGGTGGGCCGATACTGCAGGGAGCTCTGGCGGATGGTGTCGGGCGTGTTATAGCGCAGTAGCAGGCGCACCGCGATTTCGCCCACCATGGCACAGAGCAAAAGGGCCAGAACCACTGCCAAGATGGCAAAGCGACGCTTCTGAGCAGCGTTCAAGGGAGGCATGTCGCCCGCCTTTCCGGCGGCGGGGGGCGTTGGCGCGTTGGACTGGGAAACGGGTTCCATGGCTCAGCTACCTTTGGAGTCATTCGGCTTCGTCGGGTTGGGTAAGTCGAGAAGACGCCGCAAAGCGTCCATCTCGCCGTCCAGGCTAAACAGCCGGCGGGCCCGTTGCCAACCGGCCAGCCCCATGCGGCTACGCAATTTTGGGTCGCCGGCCAAGCGGAGCAACGCCCGGGCGTGGGCTTCGACATCTCCCGGTGGCACCAAAACGCCGTGCTCGCCGTCGTCGATGAGCTCCGGCAGGGAACCGTTGTTGCCGCTCACCACCGGTAAACCCGCGGCCATGGCTTCGACGATGCTGACCCCGAAGGCCTCCTCCTGTCGGCTCGTCGGTCCCAGTTGATTGTGGGCGGTGAAGATGTGGGCCCGCTGACGCAGGGTTTCGCCGGTGGCGCCGTCGACGGCCCCCAGCAGCTCGATCTGTTGGCGGTTCGGGGAGCGCTGTCGCAGGTCTTCGCAGCGCTGCCGTAAGGGACCGTCGCCGGCCATCACCAGGCGTCCGCGCAGGCCGAGGGCCACCGCCCGGTCGAAGGCTTGGATCACCAGATCAGGGCCCTTGCAGTCGATCAGCCGACCCAGGTAGAGGATCTCCACCTGGTCCACCGAACGATGGGGTGACGGTGGCTGGCTGGGCAGCGGGACGCCGAGGTATTTGATGTGGACGCGACGGGCGTCGATGCCGATGTCCTGCAGGCGCCGGGCGGTGGACGCGGAATTGGCGATGAAGCGGACATTGGCGGGTAAAGCGAGCACCCGCTGCACATAGCTGCGGTCATGTTCAGGGCCGTGGGGCGGCTCGGCCTGGCGCAAGTCCCAGGTCACGTCGTAGCCGTGGCAGTGCACCCAAACGGGTTTTTTGGTGTGCTGCCAGACGGCGCTGTACTTGGCCGCCAGGTTGGCGTAGTGCACCAGCACTTGATCGACCTCAGGCCGCGCCACCGCGCTTCGCAAGGTGGACAAGGCCCGGCGCCCGGCGGGCAGTCGATCGATGCAGCGACAGCGAAAGAGCAATCGCCAAAGCTTGGCCTCCAACCATCCGTCCTCCAGCACCACCGTCGAGAATCGCTGTTGCAGCTCGGCCTTGGGAGGGACCTCGGCGGCCAACACGACCACCTGGTCAGACAGGCCCTCGAGCATGCGCCGCATCCAGAGCACCGACGGCAGATTGATATCGATTCCGAGGTAGAGAAGCCCCATCAAGTGCCCCTAGGCCCGCCGATGGCTACGACGCCGGTGGTGGAGATCAATCATCGCGGGGTCGCTTGGACCACGGAGAGACCGCGGCATCATAGCGGCCGGCCCCCGGTGCCAGGCGGTGGGGATGTCCATGGGCCGCCGCCCACCAACCGTTTTCCCAGGCCTCCCCTCGCCGACCCTGACGGTAGCGTTGGAGGGCGGCTTGCTCCTCGGCGCTGACCAAGGTCTCCGGGTAAAAGCGGACGATGGCATTGAGCCCGATGAAAAGCCAGAACATATTCTGTAGCAACACCTGCGCTGTGATCGTCGATTCGATCATGTTGTGGGCCAGGATACCCACCATCGGTGAAGCGGTCATGGCGGCGAAGATCTTGAGGCGGGTGACCCGTGTTTTGAAGAAGGCGATGACGCCGTTGATCAGAGCCCCGAAGCCGAAGAAAATATAGAGAAAAGCGACCGGGAAACCGTAGCGCACCGCCAGGGCGATGTACCCGTTGTGGGGGGTGTTGGCGGAATCCCCCAGACTGAGATCGACGGCGGTTCCGGTGCCGAGGATAGGTTTTGCCTTGGCCTTTTCGATGAAGTGGGGCCAGCGCTCCTTCATGCGCCACTGCATGGTGCCAGCCTTCGAGCCCTCAGTGACTGAGATGGCGTGCTGGGCGGCTTGCGATTGCAGGGCATCCGGCCGCAGGACCACCAAGAGAACCGGCGCCAGCAGCAGTAGGGGGGTGAATTTGCCCAGCCGACTGCGGCCGCTGGGCATCAAGGCCATCAAACCGCAGAAGAAGGTCAGGCTCATGAGCACACTGAGCAGGCCGGCCCGGGATTCGGAGAAAAGCACCGCCCGCATCAAGATCAGGAAGCTGAAAGCACAGAAGGCGAAGCGGAGCTTGGAGCGGGGGTAAAAGAGGTTGGCGAAGGCCACCAAGCAGGAGGTGACGGTGATGCTGGCGAAGGCATTGCCGTGGCCAAAAGGGCCCGCCGCGGCGTCGACCCCGGAAAAACCCTGTTGGATGACCACCAGGGCACAGAGATCGACCCCCACCAACATGCACATCAGCACTTGATCGATTTTCTTGGGGTCGCGCAGCAGCATCAGGACCACCGGGAAGTAGAGCAACGGTTTCCAGCAATAGCGGTACAGCTGATAACCGATGCGAATCGGATCGGTGAGATTGCGTTGGTTCTGGGGTGCCACCAAATAGGCCAGGGAGAGGAAGATGGCCAGCAAGAGCCAGCCTTTGAGATAAGGGATTTTGGACTGCGCCTGGGGATCTTTACGACCCCTCAGAAACAAGGCCATGGCCAGCAGCCCGATCATCAAGTCGGTGTAGTCGACACGGGTGCCACCGAGCTCCCAGAAGCCTTGATAGTAGGAGAGCAACATGTCGCCGCACAGCAAGTAGTAGATGGGGCAAAAGAGGACGACCACCAAGCCGATGGCGAGGAGGGCTCCGAGTAGGGGGAACGGCAACATGGGTCGAAAGTCTAGCAGTCACGGGCGGCCCTGGGGCTTTGGGGCATGCCGAAGGGCCTCCCGCTGGCACCGATTTCGGTGAAACGGGATGTGAGCTATCTACCTCGGGCGCTCGATGTCCGTACGACTGCCGGGACGATTGCGGATGGAGCGCGGATAGTTGTAGAAGAAGCCGCGCAGGAAGCGGGGCAACCAATGGGTGTGCCGGTGTAGCACCAAGCCTAGGACGAAGCAGCCGGAAGCCTTGGCCCGTTCGATGGTGGTTTCGAATTCCTCCACCAGGGTGGCTAGGGGCTCGGCCACGATGACCAGACCGTCGCCGGCGCGGGCCATCAAGGCGGCGTCCACGGAGCGTGCCAGGGGTGGCCCTTCGATGATCAACAGGTCGACACCCGCCGTGGCGCGCTCGAACCAGTCCTGCAGAATCTGATCGCTGCCCGAGCCGGTGAGCTCCAAGGACGAGGTGGTGGGGAGGGACGTGGAGCTGTCTTCGCGGCTGCGCAGCACCCGCTCGGAGTCGGCGAAGACCAACTCTGCCACCGCCAGACGCACGCCCATGGTGTGGGCTTGGGCCGTCAGGCCATCGATGACGGCGCGCACGGAGCGCCGGGAGGAGGTGCTGGCCAAGACGATACCGGGCGCTGAGTAGCGGGTATCGGCGGAACGAAGACTGTCCAGGAGACGCCCGTAGGAACTGTCGGCGGCCGCTTGGCGATCGCTGAAGAAACCGTCCTCCGGAATCGCCGCGGAGCGCGATCTGCGGCGCTCCCGGCCCCCGACGAAGGGCAGCCGCGACCACAGGGACCTGCGGCGTCGACGGCGGGGTAGGTGCACATCCTCGAGCATCGGAAAGCCCGCTGCGTCGAGCTCCATGGGACGGTGCGCCCCGCCACTTTGACGCCGCCCCTCGGCGGTCGATGGTCTGTCCGGCGGCAGCTCCTCGTCGAAAAGCGAACGCACCGACTCTTCGTCGCGTAAACGGGCTTGCCGCTCGCTCAAGGGGGGCTCGTCCTGGGATCCCGAAGCGGCGGCTCGGGATTTCTCAAAACGTAGGAGGCTACGGATGTAATTGCTCATCGTTGCTGCTCGAGGGGGCGGTGAACGGGCGACGCTCAGTCGCGGCGCAGGCTCGAACCATCCATATCCTTGAAAGCTTGACGGGCGGTCGACCAGTTGATGCGAGTCAAGTCGCGACCGTAGGCGAAGAGCATCGCATTGTGACAGAGAATGTTGATGCGGCGCGGAATACCCTTCGACCGGCGCACCAGCACGCCCAGGGCTGGGCCGGTGAAGAGGTGGGAAGAACCCCCGACCAATTCCAGACGGTGGTCGATGTAATCCTTGGCTTCGCGTCGGGTCAACGGGTTGAGGTGACAGCGCACGGCGATACGGTCGCGGACCTGCCGCAAACCACGACCCCGCAAGCGGGTCGCCAGCTCCGGTTGTCCCACCAGAATGATTTGCAGCAGCTTGCTCTTGTAGGTTTCGAAGTTGAGTAAGAGTCGCAGGCCCTCAAAGACCTCGTCGGAGAGATTTTGTGCCTCGTCGATGACCAGGACGACGGTTTTGCCCGCCTCGGCCGAACGCCGCAGGAAGGCATTGAGGGTCTCGATCAAGTCGAGGCGTCGCTGGCTCTTGCACTCGATGCCAAAATCCAGCAGGGCGCCGTACAGGATCTCCTCGAAGGAGAGCAGGGTGTTCGACAGGTAGGCGGTTTCGATCTCTGGATCTAGATGGGCGAGCAGCGAGTAGATCAAGGTCGTCTTGCCAGTGCCCACCTCGCCGATCATCACCATCAAACCACGGCGTTCCCAAATGCCGAGCTTGAGACCCGCCAAGGCCTCGGCGTGGCCATCGCTGAGAAAGAGAAACGACGGATCTGGAGTGAGGGAGAAGGGGTCACCGGTGAGGTGAAATTGCTCTCGCCAGATCGCCAGGGCGGCCGGATGCGGCGCCGTGACGGTGCTCGGCGACTGGGTTGGGCTGCTCGGGTCTGGGCCTTTGGCCACCGCCGGATCCAGGAGGTCAGCCGCCGCCAACCGCACCATGGACGTCAACCATCGCCGCTGATCACCGCCGAGCTCTTCGCATACCTGGAGGCCGGAGGCGGGGGTGCCGAGCCGGGACAAGACCAACTCGTCATCGAGGGTCAGCAGCAGACCCGTCGTCGGCCTTTGGCTGGCGACGAAACATGCTTGCTCGCCGCCTATTTGCTCCAGCAGCTGTGCTTCATCACGATCCAGCGTCGCCACCTCCATGAGCAACTGAGCGGCAGATAGGGGGCCGATCCAACCTTGGGTAGACTCGACTTGGCAGAAACGGAAGGTGGTGACAAAACGCTCGCGGCTCAATCCCTCTGCGAAGTGCTGGATTTCTTGTCGATACTCGTCCGGAGGCCTCGAGGTGAGCTGGCCGGGCGGGGCAACGCAGCGCTGTAGACGATGGCTCGATGGGTGCTGCTCGGAGACATAGAGGGTGCCGTTGATCACCAAGATCTTGTGCACACGATCACCACCGCTCAGCTTGAGCATGCCGGACGGCTTGCTGCGTACCGTCCAACGCAATGCATCCGCCAGACTCGGCGCGGACGAACGGTGGGGGGTAACGCTGTTCTTGCTCATGATCGTGCTCTACGGTTCAGTGGCCGGGTATCTCCGCGATCACCGGCAAGCCGCTCAAACGGTGGACTTGGGCGCTTCCCTTGATCGATGGATCCATCCAGTCCTTGACGAAGGCGACCGCGATACCGAGGAACAGGCCGGCGAGCAGGCCGCCACCCAAGAGCGTCATCTTGCCGTCCGGTTCGGGTTCCTTCGGGGGCATGGCTTCGCTGACCATGATCAGCTCGTCGATACCGACCTCCCCCAGGGTGCTGGAGAAGCGTGCTTCCTGCTCCTTTTTGGAGTACTCGTCGTAGTCCTCGCCGGCCCGCTGCACATCGGTTTGAAAGCGCTCCAGGTCGGCGGCGGTGCTTTCCAGGCTGTTCAGCTTGTGGCGGTAGTCGGCAATCTGGGACGACAGGGCTTCGACCCGAGCCTCGGCAGCGCTCAAGGAGCTGCGGGTGTCTACCAAATCGATTTCGAGAGCTTGATAGGCGGGATTGAGCACCGTCTTGATCTCCGACAGGGTCTCCCGTTCCTTGGTCGTCAACAGGCGTTTGGCCTCCTCGATTTGCCTTTCGATATCCCGTACCCGAATGCTGGTGGGGGTGTAGCGGGAGAGCAGATCACTGCGTTGCAGCTCGAGCTCGAGGATGCGCGAATTGAGGAACTTGACGGACTCGCTCTCGGTCACCTTGGATTCGGCGGCGATGGTGTCGGGGTGCAGGCTGATCTCGGCGGAGAGGAACTGAACTTTGGCTGCCAACTCGAGGATTTCTGTTTCGGCCCGCACCCGTTCGGCTTCCAGATCGGAGAGGACACGGCGCAGATGGGTCTCGTCACCGGACAGCAGACTGGCGCCATTCTCACGACGAAAGGATCCCAGGCTGTCATTGGCATCGCGCAGGCGCTTCAAGGCCTCGATCTTCTCCTCGTGGTAAAGATTGCCGGCCTGCGGCCGGTCGCTCAGGGCGCGGATGCGATCGCGATGGTTGGCGATGAAATCGTTGACGAAGCGGGCTGCCCATTTCGCTTCATAGGTGGTGTAGGAAACTTCGATGAGGTTGGTTCCCGGTTCCTGGGCGACCCGCAGATCACCGTGCAGAGACGGAACTTCGTCGTCCTCTTTCTCGCCGAGATCAATGACCGTGCCAATGATTCTTTTTCCCAGTTTCCTGGCCCGGTGGACGGGGGAGTAGTTGGGCTCGCGGGGACGTTGGGAGCGCTGATAATCGAGCAGCACCTCGTGCACTAGGTTGGGGTCTCGCAGGAAGGCGATTTCGGTGTTGATCTGCTCCTTGGAACCGGCCTCTTCACGCGGCCCGGAGAGCTCTTCCTCCGCTAGGCGGATCTTTGCCGTCGCTTTGTAAGTGGGGGGAGTCATCAAGACGGCGGTGACGGCGATCGCCATGGCAACGCAGGCGATACCGAGGATGACTCGGCGCCGGCGAAAAAGCACCTCGATGAGCTCTTGCCAGGGTATGGACTTCTCTTCGATCAAGAGGTCGGTCTCCGAAGACTAGGGGGTGGCGCAGAAGTACGGGGTCGCGCAGAAACGCGAGCCTGCTCAATTATAAGCGCCATTCAATCATTGACCGTGCTGGGGTCATCGGCGATGGCTTCGCGGGTGACCTGCACGGCGGCGGCGGAGGAGATGGTTTGGATCGGGAAGATCTGATTGACGTACTGCTGTACAAAGAGGTTGACGTTGGCGATCTTGGTCTTGGGCACGAAGATGACATCCGAGGCTTGTAGGCTGACATCGTCGCCGGGGGCTTCACCGCTCAGCACCGGCCGGATATTGACCGCCCGTGCCAAGGGCTCGCCTCCCGGTGGCCGGCGGATGAGCAGAATGTCGTGGCGGCGTGCGGTATCCCGAAAGCCACCTGCGGATTGGATCGCCTGCAGCATGGTGAGACCGCCGCGCAAGGCCACCGGGCCCTCACTCTCCACCTCGCCGCCGACGTAGACCAAGGCCCCCGTCTCGGCGACGATGACGGTGATTTCAGGACGGGCCAGCTCGCTGGAATAGAGCTCCACCAATTGGCTATCCAATTCGTCCGGGGTCAGGCCCGCCGCCGAAACGTCGTCGACATAGGGCATGGAGATACGGCCGTCAGGTCGGATGCGCACTTGTTGGTTGAGCTCTTCGATGCCCCAGAATTTGATCTCGAGGAGATCGTCCACTTGCAGCCGATAGGTGCGCCCGGCGTCGATTTCCGGTAGCGGCTCCTCCGAGATCGACGGCGCATGCACCGGTGTGCGGACAGCGCAGGCCGAAAGAGTCAGCACCAGGATGATCGCCAAACTGCCCATTTTTGGGGGAAAAGCTAGCAAAAAAGCCCGATACATAGAGGCAACGGTATCATTCTTCAGGGGGCCGGCCTAGTCATCTCGTCTGGGCGAGCCGGGGCTCAACAGGTGCCAGGCACCTGTAGTCGGAGCCCTCTCATCGGTGCCAGGCACCTGCGGACGCGCTGGTTTAGCGCTCGTCCACCTCCCCCGGGACCCCTTCGCCGGGCAGCCGTGGCGCCGGAAAAGCCGCGTCCCAAGCGCTGGTATCACCGCTTTCGAAGCTGTCGACATGCAGGATGTCGTCGCCTTCGGTGGTCACCGAGTCGGAGTTGTTACCGGGGACGGGATCGACAATGCTGACCGGTACGGTAGCGGAGGCGGTGTTGGTGATCGACGTAGCGCTGCCGGTCACCGTTCCGACGGCGGTGAAGAACACCGTGGCACCGGCCGGCAAGTCCACCAGCGCGCCGCTGATGTTGCCGCCGCCACTGGCGGTGTTGCAAGCGCCCCCAGAAGTACCGGCGCACGTCCAGTTGATCCCGGTGACGGCGGCGGGGAAGGTATCGCTGACCGTGTTGCCGTTGGAGTCGCTGGGGCCCAGGTTGTCGATTCGAATGGTATAGCGCATGACTTGACCCACTTCATGGGCGCTGGGGAAGGAGGTCTTGGTCACCAGCAGGTCGGCGGTGGGCTCCGCCATCTTGACCACGGTGGTGTTTTCGGTATCGGACTCATCTCCCGGGTTGAGCTCCGTCGTCGATGAGCTGGCGGTGGCCGTGTTGCTGATCATGCCGAGGGTCTCGCTATCGACATCGACGGTGATCGTATAGCTGGCATTGCCGCTGCTGGCGATGGTGCCGAGGGTACAGGTGGGCACGCCCGCGGGGTCCTCGACGCAGCCGCTGGTGGCAACGAAGGTTACACCGGCGGGTAGCGTGTCATTGACCACCACGTCCTCGGCTGCATTGGGGCCATTGTTGTCGACGCTGACGGTATAGGTGAGCTGGCTACCGGCGTCCACCGGGTCGGGATTATCGCTTTTCTCGAGGTGCAAGTCGGCACCGGGCTGCATCACTGTGGTGCTGGCGTTGGCCGTATTGTTGCCGGACACCGGGTCCGAGGCGGACGACGACACCGACGCCGAGTTGTTGATCGTGCCCGAGGCGTCGCCGCTCACCGAAGTGACGAGGGTCACCATGGCGCTGGCGCCGTTGGCCAACGTCCCGACGGTGCAAGTCGGCGTGCCGTTGGGGTCCTGATTGCAGCCGCTGCTGGAGACCAACGTCAGGCTGGCCGGCAGGCTGTCGGTGATGACCACGTTGGAGGCGGAGTCGGGGCCGTTGTTGGTCACCATGATGGTGTAGGTCAAGGTGCCGCCCGGCTCCACCGGATCGGGGCTGTCACTCTTGGTGATCGACAGGTCGGCGCTATTGGCCGGCGCCAGGGAGGTGGTGGTGGCGCTGTCGGTTTCGTCACCGGGATTGTTCTCAGCCGTGCTGGAGGTCACATTGGCGGTATTGGTGATGTTGCCGAAGGTATTGCTGTTGACGTTCACGGTGATGGTGTAGCTCTTGAAGGAGCTGTTGGCCACGGTGCCCAGGGTACAAGTGGGCACGCCGTTGGGGTCCTCGGCGCAGCCGTTGGTGGAGACGAAGGTGACCCCCAAGGGCAGGTCATCGTGGACCA
This sequence comes from Acidobacteriota bacterium, assembly GCA_029263315.1. Classification (GTDB taxonomy): domain Bacteria; phylum Acidobacteriota; class Thermoanaerobaculia; order Multivoradales; family J023; genus JAJCXR01. Next base: position 137,752 of record JAJCXR010000065.1, read on the forward strand.
CCACGTCCTGAGCATCGTCGGGGCCGTTGTTGTCCACCCGCAGGGTGTAGACCAAGACACCGCCCGCCGAGACGGGATCGGGATTGTCGGTCTTGGTCAGCACTAGATCGGCCCGCGGCGTCGAGGCGTTGACCGGGATCACCCCGGTGGGGGTGTCGGCAGCAAATTCCAGGACCAGCTGGATATCGTGGTCGGCGTCCTCCGCCGTGCTGCTGCTCTCCGTCAGGTGACTGGCCACCAAGGTCGCCAGCGGTTGGCTGTCATAGTTGGAGGTGGTCTCGACGACGACGAAGAAAGTCCGTGGCGTACCTTGGCTGATGGCGACGTTGCCGTCACCGTCGCTGAAGGCGACCGTCTGCACGCCGCTGGTCAGGCTGAGATTGGAGACGGTGGTCACCAAGGTGTCGGAGCCCATGTTGAAGATGCCGTCGCCGGAGTCGCGGTAGACGAAGAGGTTCTCGATGATGCCGTTGGCTTCACTGCTGGTCAGGGGCACCCCCGGAGTCTCTTCGAACAGAATCTCGAGGGACGATAGCTCGATGTCTTGCTCGCCGGCTTTGCCGTTGTGCGTGGCGGTGATCTTGAGCAGGGACTTGGTGACGCTATTGCCCAGCGTATTGCCGGAGGTGTCGAGGGTGGCGAGGGCGAATTGACCGCCACGGTTGTCCCAGTAGGAAATGAAGTCGTCCCCTTCGGCGGTGGCCATGATGTCGAGGTCCCCGTCCCCGTCCATGTCGGCGGCCTCCACCCAGCCGGCGCCAAAGAAATCATCGGTGATCACCAGCTCCGTCCAGCTCAGGGCATCGCCGTTGTTGAACCAGAGGTGGATCTTGCCGCCGTCTTTGAAGGCCGAGCCGAGGATGTCGAGGTCGCCATCGGCGTCGAAATCAGCCGCTAACACCGAGGTGGCCTGATTGAAGAAGTCCACCGTGTGTTTGCTCCACGCCGAGCCGTCACCGTTGGTGTTCTCCCACCAGGTGATCTCGTCGGCCCCTTCGGCGGCACCGAGCACATCGATATCGCCGTCGCTATCCATGTCGGCGGCGGAGACGAAACCCGGTTGGCTGTAAAAGGAATCGATGGTCTTGGCCACCGACCACATGCCGCCGAGGCCATCCAGGTTCTCCCACCAGGTGATGTCATCGATGGCGTCGGCGGCACCGAGGGCGTCGAGGTCGCCATCGCCGTCGAGATCGGCAGCGTAGGTGGACAGGGCGCGGTCGTAGTTGTCCTCGATGATGTCGGGCACAAACGAGGAGCCGTCTCCGTTGTTGCGATACCAGGTGATGTCCTTGGCATCGGCGGCGGCGCCGATGATGTCAATGTCACCGTCGCTGTCGATGTCCTTGGCGACGGCGCGTCGGGCCCCCAAGAAGTTGGTCTCGACGATGTGCTTGCTCCACGAGGTGCCGGCGCTGTTGAGGTTCTCGTACCAGACGATGTCGTTGTCGAATTGAGCGCTGCCGACGATGTCGAGGTCGCCGTCGCCGTCCATATCGGCGGTTTCGACGGAGCGAGCTCCGTCGAAGGCTTGGTCGACGATACGTTTCGCCCAATTGGAGCCATCGCCGGCGGTGTTTTCCCACCAGGCGACTTCGTCGTCCTCAAAGGCGCAGGCGACGATGTCGAGGTCACCGTCACCGTCCATATCCCCGGAATCGACGGAGCGGGAGCCCAAGAAGGTGTCTTCCAGGACGGTCTCCTCGGGGAAGGTGGCGGAGCCATGGATGGTCTCGGACATCCACCAAGAGACCTCGGTCAGATTGGGAGAAGCGGACATGACGTCGAGGTCGCCATCCTTGTCGATGTCGAAGGAAAAAACGGAACGGGCATTGTCGAAGAAGCCGGCGATGCGACGCTCGGTGAAGGTGACGTTGTCGCCCATGTTCTCGAAGTAGGCGACATCGATGTTGGAGCCGCCGCTTTCGTTGCGGGCGGCGCCCAAGATGTCGAAATCGCCATCGGCGTCGAGATCGGTGACATGCAGGCCGTAGGCGCCGTTGAAATCGGAATCGACAGTGTGCTCGATCCAGGTACCGAAGATGCTGTCCCGGTTGCTGTCCCCAACCGGGATGTCACCACCAAGACTGGCACCTGAATTGAGCGGGTTCTCGTACCAGGTGATCTCGTCGCTGTCCTCGGCGGAGCCGAAGACATCGATATCGCCGTCGCCGTCCATGTCGGCGACATCGACGCCGCTACCCCCCAAATGGGTGAAGTCGATGGTGTGCTCGGTCCAGTTGAGACCGTTGGCGGTGGTGTTCTCCCACCAGGTGACGGTGGCGACGAAGGCCCCGGTGGCCACCACGTCGAGGTCGCCGTCGTTGTCCAAGTCGGCGGCCTTGACCGCCCGGGCGGCATCGAAGTTGGTGTCGATGTTGCGTTTCGTCCAGGCGGTTCCCAGGCCGTTGGTGTTCTCCCACCAGGTGACGTCATCGGCGCCGTCGGCGGTGGCCAGCACGTCGAGGTCACCGTCGCCGTCGATGTCCGCCGCCTCGATGTCCGATGCGGCGAGGAAGCTGGTGTCGACATCGTGTCGCGTCCAGGACGTGCCGGAGCCGTTGTTCTCCCACCATGTGACATCGTCATCGGTGTGGGCAACACCGAGGATGTCGATATCGCCATCGCCGTTCATGTCCCCGACGGCGACGGCAAAGGCGCCGGCGAAGGAGCTGTCGACATCGAGCCGCGTCCAAGTCGAGCCATCGCCGCTGGTATTGCGATAGAGCACGATACCGACCGAGCCAGTGGCGGCGGCGATGACGTCGCCGTCGCCGTCGCCGTCCACATCCGCCGCCAAGGCGTCGCGGGCGCCGGTGATCTTGTTGTCCACCGGCTGTGGCAGAAAGGGCACTTCTACCGCCCCTACCGCAGCCGCCAAGCCGAGGGCTGCGAGCCCTACCCAAAGGCTGATTCCGAGCCGGCAGGACAACCTGCGGGACAATCTATGAACGGGCGTCGTAGGACACGAAGAATGGGCGATGGCGTGCATTTGGAGACTCTCCCTGGTTGACAACTATGGGCCGCGGGCTGGATTGGAAGTGTTATAGCTTGACCGCAGGCGCTAAGGGCCCTGTCTAAACTCTTTACCGCTGGGCAAGCTTTGTCAAGCCCGGCGGATGACCTAAGAAGGCCGGTGGAGCTATACTCTGAGCATTCTTGGAGCAGCGGACGGTGGGCTCGGCGCCGCTTGGGGCGATGGGTCCTGTCGTTCGACCACGGCTTGGGCCGATGGAGGAGCTATGGCTAGGACGGAAGATCTTTCTGTGCATCGGTCGGTGGTGGCATCCGCGCCTATCACTGGTGATCCCGGTGAAGAGGCGGTGGCCGTATCCTGTTGGCCTTGGGTGATCCTAGGTTGTGTCGTCGCTTGCCTCAGCTACGCCGTCATGTTGGGTGATGGCCACACCATTTTTGTCTTTGCCGGCAAAGAGCAGCTCTTTGAGCATCTGAGTGCCTGGCTTTTCCTGCTGTCGTGCCTGTTGGCTTCCGCTGCTTGGGTGCGCAGCCGTCGACAGGGGGAAGGGGTCCCGCCGCTGCGACGTGGGTGCTACATCCTGCTGGCCCTATTCTTCTTCGTCGCCTTTGGTGAAGAGCTCTCCTGGGGTCAACACTACCTGGGTTTCTCGACGCCGGCTGCCCTCGAGGGACTGAACCAACAGGAAGAGCTCAATCTGCATAATTTGACCTTTGTCGACAGCAACGATGCAAGTGGCAAGAAGCGGAGCCTGGCGGGCAAGCTATTCAACTCCAACAGGCTTTTCGACTACTTCATGATCGGGCTCTTCTTGGCGGCCCCCGCAGGGTTCCGATTATGGCCCTGGTTCGGGCGTCTCTACGGGTCCTTAGGGGGGCCTTTGATGGCCCTGCCCCTGGCTCTTCCATTGCTGCTCAACATCGCGTTGAGCGTTGTCACGGAAGTTTGGTTGGTGGACAACGGTTTCCGCCACATGGCTACTTCCGAGATCCGGGAGCTCAACTACGCCATGCTCTGCTTCTTGGGCATGGCCTGGTTGCTGGCTGTCGAGCGCTGGCGGGAGGAGCGCAGCCAAGGGGGGTGATGACGTGGGGCCGCGGCGTTGTCGCTCGGCTGCCCTCGTCAGAGCGGGGCGGAGATGCTAAAATCTGACCCGTGAAGCCGGAGTGGGTTGGCGAGGCGACAAAAAAATTGTCCTCGACCGTGGGTTCCTGCCGTTCTAGCCTGCAACGGGTTCGCAGTCAATATGGTTTACGTGGGCAGGGTTCGCATGGGAATGGTTGGTGTGACTCCGTAGCGTGCGGACCCGGTCGACAATGAAATGATTTGAGGCGGTGAATCAGGTGAAAGGATCTCCAAACAAGACTCCGAGCAGTCGCCAGTGTGTGTTCCGACATCGGCCCGTGGGACAGGACCCATGATCGCGCCTCGACCGCTGGGCCCCCAGAACAAGCCACTGACCATTCTGTTCGTCGAAGATAATCCCGACCACGCGGAATTGGTGATGCGTAGCCTGGAAGACCATCAAGTCGCCAACCGTATCTTCCACGTCGCCGATGGCGAGGCTGCCCTCGATTACCTCTTCCGCCGCGGCGCCTATGCCGATCCTGTCAATAGCCCCAGGCCCCACGTCATCCTGCTCGATCTCCGTTTGCCCAAGGTCGATGGTCTTCAGGTTTTGGAAGAGATGAAGCGCTCCGATGGCCTGGAGCGCATCCCGGTCGTTGTGCTCACCACCTCCCATGCCGATCAAGATGTCGGCCGTGCCTACGAGCACCACGTCAACAGCTATCTGGTCAAGCCCCTCGACTTCGAGCGCTTCTCCAAGATGATCGAGGATCTAGGCTTTTATTGGTTGCGCTGGAATCACACCCCGTGGGAGGCGCGGCGGGGATGAGCTAGGTACACTTTTCCGGAAATACGGTGACGTATCGAGAGCCCCGAGGCGCTGCGTCCGCGAGGCTTGCGAGTGAGGCATGGTGGGACTCTGTTGCAGCGAGCGTCACGCCGCGGACGCGGATGCCTCGGGGCTCGAATACCAGCGTATTTTTGACAAGGTGTGCTAAGTGCCGCGGCCGACCCTCGCCTTGGCAGAGAGCCATCGATCTTCGGTCATCGATCTTCACCGGCGATACACTGCATACACCCCGACCTCCGCCAGCAGCGCGAAATCCTCCCGCAAGCGCGTCTCAAAGCCTGGGAAATCCCCCAGTAGGCGCTCTCGGCCGACCGTATCGACGATCACCCAACGCAGCTCCTCGGCTTCGAGGCTGCGGCTGATCAGGGCGTCGCTGTCGGCATTGTCGCTGGCCAGGTAACTGACGCCTTGGCGAAACCACAGCAGCCCGGTGGGCGGAGTGTGGCCGGTGACACCATAGAGCAGGCTGGGCTCGCCGAGCACGAAGAAGGAGTCCTCGGCGGGCATATGTTGCTCGATGAAGTCCAGCAGGGCTGAAAAGTCCTCGCCTTCTTGCGGATAGAGGCGCAGGCCCGCCAAGCGGGGATGGTGGAGGGCTGGGCCGAGGGCTGCGGGGCGCAGATCGTGCACTTGGCGGCTGGCGCTGAGGCCGTAACCGGCGCCGGCCAGCAGCAGCCCCAAGGCCAGAACGGCGACCTGGTGGTGGCGCTCGGCGGCTGGCCAGAGGCTGGCGATCAGCAAGGCAAAGAGCAGTCCGGCGAAGGGCCAGTAGAGGGATTCGTTGTTGTTGGAGGTGTTGTAGCTCCACTGTTGAAGGAGCAGCAGAATGATGCAGGCCGCCAGCCAAAAACGGTGGCGGCGGTCCTGCGAGGTCCACCAACGCCGCGCCAGCAAGGCGCTGAGGCCATAAACTGCCAGCTCTCTCAGGGCGGGCCCCAGCATGTAGGCGAAGGTGCTGTGGACCGCCTCGGGCCTGACCACCTTGATGGCCATGCGAGCTCCCCAGGGGATGAGCATCTTGAGGCGTCCCGAGGCGGCGGGTACCTCGAAGACGTAACGTTGAAAAGCCGGCCAAGCATCGTTGGCGCTGAGGTAGACGGCCAGCAGCATCCAAGGCAGAGCCAAACCCGTGGTGAAGGCGACCATAGACGACCATGGCTGTCCCGACCGTCGCCCGGCGAAGAGATCGAGAAGCAACAGCAGGCCGAGCCCCGCCACCGCCAAACCGCCGATGTTTTGTTTCGTCAAGATGGCGAGGCTGCCGGCCGTGCCCGCCAGTATCAACAAGGTGTTGGATTTCAGAACGGACGGAGTGGTCGTCGGTGGGCCCAATAATCCGCGGCCGGCGGCCAGGGCCCAAAGGCCCACCAAGGTCCAGAAGAAGGCGGTGGTATCAATATATGGCGCGCCGGGCGGCAAGAAGAACCAGCACCAGGTGGCCAGCGTCCCCAAGGTGGCCAGGAGGGCCCCGCGGCTCGACAGCAGTCGCCACACGAGCGCTCCCGCCACAGCGTTCAAGGCCGCGGCATGCAACAACGTGGCGCCGAGGCCGACGCCGAAGAGGCCGAAGCACAGGGCTTGCTGCAAGTAGAGCACCAGGCCGCTGGGGGCCATGAAATCGACATAGGGACGCTGCCCAAGCCATAGACGGTAGCCCCCGTCGAAGGCAATGGAAAGATCCTCGAATTGGAAACCCAGCCGCCCCACATGCCAGAGGGCCAGACTGCTGAACAGGGCACCCAGCAAGAGCACCCAGAGGCTGCCCATTGGCTGGGTCGCGGTGGGCTCGTGGTCGGTGGTCATATCAACCCAAGGGGAGTAGACGTCCTAGGGCGGCGCCGACGCCGCGGACCATGTCGGCATGGCTCACGCAGTCGGTTCCGGAGATGGTGCCGACGCCAAAAGCCAGGATGAGCAGGCCGTTGATGAGCATCAGCACGGCGAAGACGGCGACCCAAAACTTGCCACCCCGGGGGTGGCGCCTGCGGTGGGCCAGCCAGAGGGCGAGGCCGCTGGCCAGCAGCGGGGTATTTTCGATCAGGTAGCGCATCCCGAAGGCGTGACCGGCGGTGCCATCGGCGAGGGCGCCGATCAGATAGACGTGTAGCAGGAAGGTGGCCAGAAAGACCCGTGCCCAGCCGTGCTTCAGAGCGGCCCAGATCAAAGCGATGATGGCGAGCCCGGCCAGGGGTGTCCAGTAGACCAACCCGTGCAAGCACGAAAAAAGCACCTCGAAAAAGTGGTGTGACAGCAGCGAGACCTCGTTCTGCTCCAACTTGAAGCTACTGCTACCGACCCCGGTGCCGTAGCCGCTGGTGCCGTGCTGGGTCAAGTAGTGCAGCACTTGCACCGCCACCGGTAGCATCAGAGCACCAAGTCCCACCACCGCATCACGGAGGGCGGCCCGCCAGGATCCTTGCCAAGCGCGTCGTAGCACCAGGGCCACCAGCAGCGGACAAAACATGGTGTTCTGGTAGCGCACGGTCATCAGCAGACCCAAGAGGAAACCCAGCACAGCGATGCCCTCCGACTCACCGTCCCAGCGCTGCCACCACAGCAGGGTGAGCAGGGCGAGGAAGCCGAAGGACGTGGCATGGGACATGGAAGGGCTGATGAAGATGTAGAACACCGGCGAGCCCGCGAAGATCAGGCCGCCGGTGGCGAGCCAGGGATTGAGCCCATCCCGTAGGCTGGTGGGCGCAGCGTGACGCAGGGCCCGGCGACAGCAAGCCATGGTGGCCCAGAAACCGAGCCAACCGTAGACCAACGAGCCGAAGCCGTAGAAGAATTGGGGAATCAACCCATAGGAATCCGCCGTTCGTCCGGTGAGTTGGGCCGTCGCTGCTTCGACCGCCCAGCCGATGGCATAAAAGGGCACCATCACCAGGCCGGAGCCCACCGGCCAAGGCACCACGATGCGTCCCGTCTCTGGATGACGTCTGCCGTGCTTGCGCAGGGCCACCATCATGTTGTCTTCGTCCTCGGCGTCCGACGGCAAGCGGGCGTCGAGGGTCTCGAATTCGTTGCTGATGTCGGTGTCGAAATCGATCACCGCCGAACGGGCATAGAGAAAATAGGCAAGGCCGTCGGTCTTCACCAGCGTACCCGCCCGCGACAGCTTGATGGTCACCAGAAAGGTGAAGCTACCGAGCAGTAGAGTGGCCGCCAGGGACAGCAACAGCCAACGCCGGGGCGGCCAGGTCGAGGTGGGCTGCCAACGCTGAGTGCCGAGGACTCTGGAGAAGTCGCTCATCGTGCCATCTCCGTCGTCGGGGTAGGTGGTGGGGCCCCTCGTCCGACGAAGTGGCGCTGGGCTCGACCGAGGAGCCCGTCGAGGGCCAGGGCCGTGGGGACGATCAGCAGGGCCGACACCGGAAGAAAGATACGCGCATTGACGTAAGCGACGATCACCACCGGCAGGCTACCCAGCAGGAAGAGCAGGTAGTGCTGGGCCACAAGGCGGCGTCGATGCCACAGCTGGACCATGCCCCAGGTACCGAGCAGCAACAGGAACCAGCGTTCCCCGAAGGCGATCAAGTGCTTGGCCCGTCGCTTGGCCGGCGATTCGCCGAGCACCGAGGGGGGCATCGGCTCGGCGGTCAAGGTCCGGCGGATCTTGTGTCCCACGAGTTTCAGGTAGGCCGTCGGGTGTTGGCGAAGGAAGTTGCGGGTCTGTTGTTGAAACCAGTGATGCAGGGCCATTTCGTCGAGGTCGACGGGGATGTCGTCGGCCACGTAGTAGGGCGGCACCCAGGTGCCGAGGTAGGCGCCGCTGGCTGCCTCTTGGCGTAAATCGACGCCGTTGAAGATGTCGATGGCCGGCGGCCTGAGGCCGGCGGTGACTTCATTGTTGGAGCCCCACAGGGCGGCGGTGGATTCGGTATTGCCGAGCAAGGGCTCCCCCAAGGTCCACCAGTTGCGTGCTCCCCAGGCGAGGATCGGCAGAGCGGTCACCAGGGTGAAGAGCGCCAGGTTGCGGAGGGCTTGGCTCCGGGCTGTGGAGTGCCAGGCTCGCCACAGCAGCCACAGGCCCAAGAGGCCGATCACCAAACCCACGGAGGGCCGGTTGAGGAAGGCCATGGCGAGGCTGAGACCGGCCCACAGTCGACTGCCCTCCCCGCCGGGTCCTGGCTCGGCCCGCAGCAACAGGTGAAGGGCCAGGAGGGTAAAGAGCAGGGACGGCGGCTCGCTCCAGATGCCACCGGAGGTGAAGACAAGGGTTGGCAGCAGGGCGGTGATCGCCATGGCCAGGAGGACGGCCCTTGGCGAGCCCCCGGCCTGTTGTGCCATGCGGCCGAGCAGGGGCACGAGGAGCAGGGCGCAGAGCAGGACCCACACCATGGCAACCCAAGGGGACAGCCCGAAGATGGCGTAGAGGGCGGCCAAGGGTAGGATCATGCCCGGCGGTCGTTTGGCGGTGGCGGGGCCCTCGGCGAAAAGACGGTACTTGCCGGTCTCCACCAAGGTGGTGGCCAGCCGGTGGTAATCGATCTCGTCGGTCTCGTCCAACAGATGGAAGTCACCCTGCCGCGCTTCCGGATGGGCGATGGCGAAAAAGAACCCGAGGCGTACCGCCAAGGCGAGCAATACCAAGATCGCTCCCATGGCGACCGATGATCGAGGGTTTACTTCGTCCATACCCATCCTCGAGACCCTATCTCCCGGAGGCAAACAGTGACGGCAAGATGGCAGCTTATCAGGCGGTACGGGCGATTCGGTACGGCGGAGCACAGCCGCGGAAGGCGCCGGGTCGTCAGACGGCGATATGGCCCAACTTCTTCAGCCGCCAGACGAGCATCTGGGCATCGATCTGGGGCATCGGGCTCATTTTGAGGATGGACTTGATGTCGAACGAGCCGTCGACCCGGGTGAGCATGAAACCTTCCTGGGGCGAGATGTCGAGCTTGGTGAGCTCATCCATGCCGCATTTCAGCTTGGGGACGCTGGTCAGTGTGACGCCGTCGCGTTCCAGCGCCCGCTGGACTTCCTTCTCGCCATCCTCGGCGGCGGACTGGATCGAGCCGTGGCTCCCCGTCGCCGATTTCGAACCGCGAAACTTCTTGAGAGCAGACTCCAAGTCGCCGCTGCGAAAAGCTTCCTGGGCCTCACGCAGCAGTTTGTCGGCCTCCGAAAGGGCGGGCTGTGGCGCTGGAGTCTGCGCCATCGGCTGTTGGGGCATGCTGGGCATTGCGCCGCCGCCGGTGGCATAGTGCAGCGTACGTCCTGTGCCGAGATCGACGCCCGGTGGCGGCTGGTAAGCCATTTGCGGCATCTGTTGGGGATACTGCAGGCCCATATTCTGCGGATATTGCATGCCCTGTTGCTGCTGAGGGTGCTGCTGCTGGGGGTGCTGCTGAGGGTGCTGCTGCTGGGGTGGCTGCTGGGTTGTGTCTTGGGGCACAGCGACCGTGGCCGGGGTCTCGACGGGCACCTCGACTTTGACAATGCGTGGACGCACCATCTTGAGGTTGCCGGCGCTGACCTGGTCGGCGAACAGATTGGCCACTTGAAAGAGGCTGACCTGCGCATCTTGGCTGATTTCTTCGACACTGCGGTCGTCATCGACCCAGGCGAGGAGCTGTTGGTCGATTTCTTCGATGCTGTCGATGGTGGAAAAATCGTTGACCACGGATACCGGGACGCAGAGATTCGAAGGTACCAGCTCTCGAATGCGCAGCCATTCGTCGACCCGCCGGGAACCTTCGAGGACGATGCCTTGCACGTCGAGGTGCATGCGGATCATTGTCTCGGTCGGCAGCTCATCGTCGAGGAACTCGAACTCGCCCTCTTCCCAAGTGAAAATGTCGTAGATGCTCTCCTCGGCCTTGAGACGCAGCATCTGATGCAGGTCTTCCTCCGAGATGGCCCCCATGGTCACCAGGATTTTTCCGAGGAGCTGTTGCTCGGACTTTTGCTGAGCTATGGCCGCGTCGATGGTCTCTTCGGGAATGAAGCCATGGGAGGCCAGAAAACGCCCCAGGTACTCGGCGGGATCCGTCGAGGCAGACGAGATGATGGCACCGCCCGCGAAGAAGATTTTCTTCTTCACTTTGCTGCCCTCGATGGCCAAGGTGCCGGTTTTCTGTCCCATGGAGAGCCATTGCAGCAACTCCGCGAGCGCCATGGTCTTTAAATTGCCTGAAATTCCCATAGGCGGCTTGGCATCGACGGCGGATCCAGTTCGTTGTGAATGGGCCCGCGGTTCGCAACCGGAGCCGAGACCTCCGCGTCGCGGGTGTCAGCAGTCGACCAACCTGCCGAGGGCAGGGGACGATGGCCAGACCGGCGACGAATCAGCGTCATGCTATCTCACGCATGGCGAGGCGTACCAGCCCCCACGGGCAAAAGCCTCACAGGTAAAAGTCTCTGTGCTTTGATCCTTGAATCTTGTCCCTCTGCTCATCGATCGTAGGCCCGGGTTGTTCCGCGCTGACCTTGGTAGTGGCTGGAGGAACGCGGATCACCGTAGGGAACCTCCGGCTCGGATTCCATGCGGATGAAAATCAACTGGGCGATGCGGCGGCCGGCGTCGAGCACAAAGGGCTCAGGGCCGAGATTCTGCAGCTCGAGGGTGATGTCGCCCTCGAATCCCGGGTCGCACCAGCCGGCCATGGAATGGTTGATCCACAGGCGCCCGAGGGTGGACTTGAGCTTCAAGTCGCAGGCCACATCATGGGGAATACGTACCATTTCGAGGGTACTGGCCAAGACCACCTCGCCGGGGAACAGCTTGATGTGGGGGGCACGGAATTCTTCCGGGTCCCGGGTCGGGCAGATCCAGTGGTCGCTGACCCGAATGTCGTAACTGGCCGAGTTCACTTGCGCCTCGACGAAGGGCTCAACGCCTCCGTTCTGACCCCATTGGCGTATCCAGGTATCTGGCTTGATCATGGTCCCGTTGTTCTCATGTAATTCTGTTGTCGCTCATTTGGCGGTCTGGGTGGGTGACGTCCCGGGCCGTCGGTGCTCTGCTGAGCCTAGTAAAATTGCACTGGATGGAGAGTGTCGTCACGCCGGATGGTGTCGATAAAGCGCACCATGCCATTGGTGAGTGACATCAACAAGCTCGACGTGCGACAGCCGCCGCCGAAGAAACGGACACCCCGCAGCAACTCGCTGTCGGTCACTCCGGTGGAGCAGACGAAAAGCTGCTCGCCGGGGGCCAAGTCGAGGGAGGAATAGATCTGTTGGAGATCGTCGAAACCGCGTTCGTCGAGCAGCTTCTTCTGGTCCTCATGGCGGGCGATGAGACGACCTTGGATCTCACCTCCGAGGCAACGCATGGCGGCGGCCGTGAGCACCCCTTCCGGCGCCCCACCAATGCCCATCACCGCGTGCACGCCGGTGCCACGCACCGCCGCTGAAATACTGGCGGCGAGGTCGCCGTCCGGGATCAACCGAATGCGGGCCCCGGCGGCGCGAATGTCGTGGATCATCTGGCGATGGCGGGGGCGGTCGAGGACCACCACCGTCAAGTCGCTCACCTCACGTCCGAAGGCGCGGGCGATGTTGCGCAGGTTCTCCGGCACCGGCGCGTCGATATGGATGACGCCGCGGGCGGTGGGGCCGACGACGATCTTCTCCATATAGACATCGGGCAGGTCGAGCAGGCCACCCTGCTCTGCAGCGGCCATGGAGGTGACGGCGCCGGGGGCACCGGTAGCGCATTGATGGGTTCCTTCCAGCGGGATGACCGCCAAGTCGATGACGCTGCCGCTCCCCTCCGGTGAAGCACCGCCCACCGAATCTCCATCGACGATGATCGAGGTCCCTTGGCGCTGTCGCTCGCCGATGACGATGCGGCCGGTGATATCGATGTTGTCGAGGGCATGGCGCATTGCTTCCGAAGCCACCTGGTCCGAACGCTCGTGGTCACCGAAGCCCATGGTCTGAGCGGCGGCGATGGCGGCGCTCTCGGTGACCTCGACCAAACTACCCTGCAGCGTCGGCCCTCGACCCATCAGCTGGCCCTCTGGGCGACCTCGACCTTGTGCCGGGCGTCGTCGGTCTGAGGCGCGTTGAAGGCGGCGATGCCGGTGATGCTCTGGCCGATGATCAAACCGTGGATGTCGTGGGTACCCTCGTAGGTGTAGACCGACTCGATGTTGAGCATGTGACGGATCACCGGGTAGTCATCGACAATGCCATTGGCGCCGAGGATCTCCCGCGCCAGCTTGGCGCATTCGCGGGCCACCCAGACATTGTTGCGCTTGCCGAGGGAGATATGTTGATGCTTGAGCTTGCCGGCATCCTTGAGGCGTCCCATCTGCAAGGCGGTGAATTGGCCCTTGGTGATCTCGCTCACCATCCACACCAGCTTCTCCTGGATCAGCTGATGGCAGGCGATCGGCTGACCGTTCCACTGGATCCGCTCCTTCGAGTACTCGAGGGCGGTGTTGTAGCAATCCATGGCCGCCCCTAGACCACCCCAGGCGATGCCGTAGCGGGCTTGGTTGAGGCACATCAGGGCATTCTTCAAACCGACGGTCTTGGGCAGGATGGCGTCGGCCGGAATGCGACAGTTGACGAACCCGAGCTCCGAGGTGGTCGAGGCGCGGAGGGAAAATTTGCCGTGCTGATCCGAGCTGGTGAAACCGGGGGTGCCCTTGTCGACCAAGAAGCCACGCACACCGTCGTCGGTCTGCGCCCAGACGACGGCGATGTCGGCCAGGGTGCCGTTGGTGATCCACTGCTTGGAGCCGTTGAGCACCCATTCGTTGCCGTCTTTCTTGGCGGTGGTGCGCATGCCCCCCGGATTGGAGCCGAAGTCGGGCTCCGTCAAGCCGAAGCAACCGATGGCTTCGCCGGAGGCCAGGGCGGGAATCCAGCGGTCTTTCTGTTCTTGGGAGCCGAAGGCATAGATCGGATACATCACCAAAGAGCTTTGCACCGATACGAAGCTGCGCAGGCCCGAATCACCTCTTTCGAGCTCCTGCATGATCAACCCGTAGGCAACATTGCCCAGACCGGGCAGGCCGTACTCGTCGATGGTGGCGCCAAAAAGACCGAGCTCGGCGATCTTGGGCACCAGCTCGAGGGGGGTGCGGGCCTCGCGATGGCATTCCTCGATGATCGGGACGACCATGTCGTCGACGAATTCTCGGACGGTATCGCGGGCCAATCGCTCGTCATCTTCGAGCAGCGAATCGAAATCTAGAAAATCAACACCGGGGAAACGGCTCAAGGGGAGCTCCTCCTTTGACGAACGGTGGCGAACCCATGTTGGGCCAGCGACCACCGATGCATGCTATCTGCGGTCCGAGACATCACGGCACTTCGGTGCCATGGCTGCCGCGTATTTGGGCGTATCGGGTCGGGTGCCTGTTCGAAGGGCATGGGGTTCCGGATGGGGCTGCGAGAGCGCGCTGGGGCAAGGGATCTTCGGAACCGTCCGAGCATGGTCAGCAAGCGCCGACCACTTGCGGAATCATAGCATGGGCCCGAAAAAGTTTTGGCGATAAGATGGCTCTGGTGTTGACATTTCATATTCTCTCTGCGGCCATGGGTTTGGTCGCCGCCGCCTGGGCGGAGGTCCGCGCCGTGGCCGGTGCCCCCGCTGCCCCGCCGGGCTTTGCGCAACCGGCGCGCCAGGCTGTGGCGATGAGTGCCATGGCCTTCGTTCTCTGGCTGGCGGTTTTCGAGCCCTTGGCCAGCCTCGGGCAGGTTCCCGAGCTGGACCTCTCAGCGGTTCCCACCTATAGCCTGTTCGCGGTTCAGATCCTACTGCTGGGGGCCATCGGCATATGGTGGATGGCGGGCTGGCTCGGGGTCGACGACACCTCGCCATCACCCCTCGAGGGCCCGGGATCCGGTGGCCGGGAGGGGGGTTGGCAGCGGCGGACAGCGCCGGTTTCTGCTCAGCCCCCCCGAGGCTCGTCGTTGCGACGTCGCCTGGAGGGTCTGGGTTTGTGGTGCCAGCGACCATGGCGCGAGATGGCATTGGGTTTGTTGGCGGGTGTTTTCGCCTGGGGTGGCGTACTGCTGGCGGTGGTCATGGTGGCGGCGCTGGCCATGGCATTCGGCCAGGACGCCTGGGTGACCGAGCCGCCTTCGGAAATCATCGTGTGGATGGTCGAGCTCGGTGTGGGGACTCGGTTGTTGATCAGTCTGAGCGCCGGGGTTGCCGAGGAGCTGTTCTTTCGCGGCTACCTGCAACCGCGATTGGGAATTTGGGCGTCGACGGCTTTTTTTGTCGCCGCCCATGCCGGTTACGGCCGGCCTTTCATGCTGCTGGGGGTGACCTTGCTGTCCTTGCTGTACGGTTTGTTGAGTCGTTGGAGGGGCAATGTTTGGGCCGCCATCAGTGCCCATTTTCTTTTTGACGCTCTACAGTTGTTGGTGGTCATACCCATGGCCTTGCGGGCTGTCGAAGGAGCCCCTTGAGGCATCTCAGGCTGTACTATCGGCGTCGGCCCTTGGGAGATATCCCCGGTGATAATGAGATCTGATAAAATGTCGGACGTGGACCGTGAAGCTCCCAAAGTCCGTATCGCCATCGGCAGCCGATACGATCACATCGATCTCATCGCGTTGGTGGTGGACGATGCGCTGACCCGCCTCGGTCTCGACGAGGACGCACGCCATTGGGTCGGCATCGCCTTGCGTGAAGCCGTGGCCAATGCCATCAAGCACGGCAATCAACAGGACCCAGAGAAGAAGGTGGAAGTGGAGCTGGCGGTGGATGCCGATCAGGCGGTGATCCGCGTCTGTGACCATGGGGAGGGGTTCGATCTCGAGACGGTCGAGGACCCTTTGGCACCCGAGAATCTTCTCAAGCCGAGTGGCCGTGGAATTTTCTACATGAAAAGCTTCATGGATGCCATCGAGTACACTCCCCGGCCCGAAGGTGGCACCATCGTCACCCTGCGCAAGCGCCTTTCAGGCAAGCGGGATACACCGGACCAAGCCGAGGATCACTGAACACCAACGCAACCGAACGACCAACGCAATCGACTTTTTGCAGCCGTCTGAAGATATGGGCCGCCGGTCTCGAAACCTCGGCCCTCGCACAACTGAGGAGCGACCAACGCATGAATATTCAAGCCCGTCATGAGGGCGGAGTGACCATCATCGAGCCCAAGGGCAAGATCACCATAGGAGTCGGCGACGTGGCATTGCGGGAAGCCGTGGCGGAGGCCCTGGAAGCGGGAGCCCGTTCCATACTGTTGAATCTTTCCAAGACGACGACCATCGATTCGTCGGGCATTGGCGAGATGGTCAGCGCCTACACCACGGTGACCCAGCGGGGTGGCATGCTGAAGCTGTGCAGTCTTCCCAATCGGGTGTCCGATATCCTGCAGATCACGCAATTGATTTCCGTCTTCGAGGTCTTCGACAGCGAGGCCGAAGCTATCGAGTCGTTCTGACGCCGATCGCAGATACATTTCTTCCGGCGGTCCGCTCTGCGCTGTACCGCCGATCACTGTACCGCCGATCACTGTTGGGTGAAGCGCTGGCCCAAGAGCACCTGGGCGATGGCCAGGATCTTGCCAACGCTCGATAGCCCAGGGTCGTCGAGATGGATGTCGATGGCCTGCAAGATATCTTGCGACAGTTGTCGAAAGTTGGTCTGCTGGTCCACGGCGGCCAGGCGTTCGGGGCCTAGGCGATCGAATAGGTCGTTGAGAGCGAACCACGAAGCGAGGGCTTGCTCCTCTTGCTGCGGCGAGACTTCGCTCAAGGTCGGCGTCGAGCCGCTGCCTGGTGTCAAGCGAGCGTCTCGTGTCACCTCGCCGTCTCGTTGCGATAGGGTCTGCCGGAGCTCGGCTAGGGCGTCCGCCTCATCCTCGGCGACGGCG
Organism: Acidobacteriota bacterium; assembly: GCA_029263315.1. Lineage (GTDB taxonomy): Bacteria > Acidobacteriota > Thermoanaerobaculia > Multivoradales > J023 > JAJCXR01. The sequence goes on from JAJCXR010000065.1 coordinate 154,445, forward strand.
CTAGCGTCTAATGGCTCCAGCACTTCAAGCAGCAAGTCGATCACTCGCTGGGCGGTTGCCGAGGCGTCCTGAGTCGCTTCGGCCGTATCGGGCTCGATCATCGCTGGTTGCTCCTTGCGTGGCATCCCGGCTTCTCGGCTGGCATGGCGAGCCCTCGCTGTAGCAAGCGACTCGGTGCTGACGTCTGCGACATGGTGATTTCCTGTAGTGCAAAGCCTCCTCCTCCCCTGCGCCCTCCGCCGTCGCGGCGCGGCGATGGATGACGCCCCTTGGGCGGCGTCATCGGGTCGAACCTCAGGGGTTCCGCCAGCCGGATGGAAGCGCAGAATAGGCGTCCAGTTTCTCTCATCCATGGCGACTCTTCTCGGTCTCGACGGCCAGACATTTCGTAAGTCCTTCGCATCTCAGGAGATCTGCGGTCCAAAGAAAAAGAGGTGCGGTAGTGGTTTGAGGGCGACCATGACGTTTGTTCTTGATTATCAGTAATTTTCTTGAAATAGAGTATCAGGATGTCTACGTTTCTTTCAATTCTTGTGCCTTGACAGGTTCGGATTGCGCTTCTAAGGTGCTTCTATGCCTGCATCAGAACTTTCTGCGGGAGCTCCTCCCCTCGACGGACGCTCTGCCATCATCACCGGTGGCGGACGAGGTATCGGCGCCGCCACGGCCCGTCAACTGGCTGCGGCAGGAGCGGCGATCGTGCTGGCGGCCCGCTCCGGGAATGAAATCGAGGCCTTGGCGTCAGAGCTCACGGCGGCGGGACATGGCGCTTGGGGGGTGGTCACCGATGTCACCGACCCCGATTCCGTGACGCACCTGTTGCGGCGGGCCGAAGAGCTCGTCGGTCGGGTCGACATCCTGGTCAATAACGCCGGTATCGCCTCCTCGGCGCCGCTGCGCAGCATCCGTCTCGAAGCGTGGAATCAAATATTTGCTGTCAATGTCACCGGGACCTTCCTGTGCACTCAGGCCTGTGTCCCAGCCATGGTGGAGAACGGTTGGGGGCGGGTGGTCAACATCGCTTCGGTGGCGGGCAAGATGGGGGCTCCCTACATTGCCGCCTACGCCGCTTCCAAACACGCGGTGGTGGGGTTCACCCGCTCCGTGGCCTTGGAGGTGGCCCGCCATGGCGTGACCGTCAACGCCGTCTGCCCCGGCTATGTGCAAACGGACATGACCGAAGCGACCGTCGATCGCATCACCGGCAAGACCCAACTCGACCGCGACGCGGCCTTGGCGTCTTTGCAGGCGATGAGCCCCCAGAAGCGCATTTTCCAGGCCGACGAGGTGGCCTATCAGGTGGTCTCCCTGTGCGATCCTCGGGCGGCGGGCATCAATGCGCAGTGCATCGTCTTGGACGGTGGCACGGTACAGACTTGATAGAGGTAGAGACTTGATGCAGCCGATCAACCCGGCGTCCCTCGGCGCCCCCCGCGGTTACTCCAACGGCATGTTGGCCCCAGCCGGTGGACGCCTGTTGGCCATCGCCGGTCAGATCGCCTGGGACGCCGAGCAGAAGCTGGTCTCCGACGAGTTTGCGGCGCAGTTCGAGCAGGCGCTGCGCAATGTCCTGGCGGTGGTGAACGGGGCCGGGGGCGGCCCCGAGCACGTCGCCCAGCTGACCATCTATGTGGTGGATCGATTTGCCTACACGGCATCGCTGAAGCTGGTCGGTGCCGCCTACCGGGAGATCATGGGCAAACATTTTCCGTGCATGGCCCTGGTGGAGGTGAAGGCGTTGCTCGAGCCGGGGGCACAGATCGAGATCCAAGGTCTAGCAGTGGTACCCTGAGGCACCACAGTCTCAGAGATCAGACCCCAGTCATCACCGAACGAGGTAGGGTCCATGGCCATCGAGCCGAAAAGCTTTCTCTATGCCTTGGACGCCGAGAGCGGCGTCGCCACCGTCACCTTGAATCGTCCCGACCGTTTGAACGCCCTGACCTTCGAGGTCTATGACGAGCTCAAGCAGGTCTTCGAGGCCCTCGACACCGAACCCGGCGTGCGGGTCATCGTGCTCACCGGCAGCGGCCGTGCCTTCTGCTCGGGGGGCGATGTCGAAGACATCATCGGCCAGCTCTTCGGTCGCGACTTCCAGGGATTGTTGGATTTCACCCGGCGCACCGGCGCCCTGATCCTGTCCCTATTGCGCTGCCGGCGGCCGATCATCGGGGCCCTCAACGGCACGGTGGCGGGGGCCGGGGCGGTGATCGCCGCCGCCTGCGACCTACGGATCGCCTCCGAGGACGCCAAGATCGCCTACCTGTTCACCAAGGTGGGGCTCTCCGGCGCCGACATGGGGGCGTCGTGGTTGTTGCCGCGCATCGTCGGCATGGGCCGGGCCATGGAGCTGTTGATGAGCGGCGACTTCATCAGCGCCCAAAGGGCCGAGGCCATCGGGCTCTACAACCGGGTAGTGGCCAAGGATGTGGTGCTCGGCGAAGCCACCGCCTGGGCCGAGCGCTTGGCCAAGGGGCCGTCTTTCGGGCTCGAAATCACCAAGAAGATGGTCCTGCGGGAGGCCTCCATGGACTTGGAGTCGGCCATGGCGGCGGAAGTCGAGATCCAAGCCGCCTGCATGGAAGATCCCAACTTCCGCGAGTCCTACGACGCCTTCGTCGCCAAGCGCAAACCCAACTTTCGCTGATCGGTCGTCCCGCGAGCTAGCCCTGAGGCCACGCTCCGAGGGGGGATCCGCCAAGAGGTCGACCATGCCCGATACCGCAACCGTCCGCAGCTTTCTGGATCCACGCCATGTGCCCTTGGCGGAAGAGGTGAAAGCCTTTGCCCGCAGCGAGATCGCAACCTTGCCGGCACCCGCCGGCGACGCGGCGGCGCGGGTGCAGGCGCGCGACATTCTCGGCATCCTAGGGCGCCGCGGCTGGGGCGGTCATGCCATCGAGGCGGCATGGGGGGGCGGTGACTACGGACCGGACTTGCGGGCCTGTTGCCTGATCCGCGAGACCTTGGCCGCCGCGTCGCCCCTGGCGGATTCGGTCTTTGCCTTGCAGTGCTTGGGCTCCATGCCCTTGACCTTGGAAGGCAGCCCGGACCAGAAGCGGCGTTTCCTGCGCGACATCGCCAAGGGCCGTTGTATGACCGCCTTCGCCATGACCGAGCCGCAGGCCGGCTCGGATGTTGGGGCGATGACCACCCAGGCGCGCCGGGAGGGCAACGACTACATTCTCGACGGTCGCAAGTGGTTGATCACCAACGCCGGGGTGGCGGACCTCTACACCGTCTTTGCGGTCACCGACCAGACCGCCGGGCACCGCGGATTGAGTTGCTTCCTGGTGGAAGCGGGGCAGCCGGGTTTCCATTTTGTCGCGCCGCAGGTGCTGAGTGAGCCCCATCCCTTGGGGGAGATCGCCTTCGAGGGCTGCCGGGTATCGGTCAGCCAGCGCATCGGGGAAGAAGGCCAAGGGTTCAAGATCGGCATGCGGACGCTGGATCGCCTGCGCTCGACGGTGGCGGCTGCCGCCTGCGGCATGGCCGAACGGGCCCTCGCCGAGGCCCTGGACCATGCCAAGACACGGCAACAATTCGGCAAACCGTTGGCGGACTTTCAGCTCACCCAACAGAAGCTGGCCCGCATGGCCACCGACCTCGCCGCCGCTCGCCTATTGACCTACCGCGCCGCCTCCTTGGTGGATGCCGGCGTCGAACGGGTGACCTTAGAAGCGGCCATGGCCAAGTCCTTCGCCACCGAAGCGGCACAGCGCATCGTCGACGACGCGGTACAAATTCTCGGCGGGCGCGGTGTCCTCATGGACAGCACCGTCGACCGTCTATACCGTGCCGTCCGTGCCCTACGCATCTACGAAGGGGCCACCGAGGTGCAATACCTGGTGATCGCCCGTCGGCTGCTCGAAGGCCAGTCGGCGGGTCCCCGAAAAGGCGGTTAGAGCGCAGCGCCTCTCAGAGGGCTCCGCCGATGGCGTCGCTCCAGGTGGATGTGTCGCCGTTCTCGAAACCGTCCTCGAAGAGGTTGCCGGCGTCTCCAGTGATGATAGTGACAACAAATCCCGTGTCCGTCTGGGCATCGACCCGAAGGTTGATTTGGGCGGCGCCGTCGCTGAAAAGCTCGCCGACTCGCCACATGGTGCCCTCATTATCGGAGAAATTGGCCGGCGGATCGTCGGCGTCATAGGCCCAGGCAGGTTCGCTGCGATTGGGATCCACCTGGTGAATGATGACGCAGTCACCGGGCAGGGAGGCGTCATAGTCACCGCTGCGAAATCGCGCCTCCACCGTGTACCAGCGGTCGCTTTTGGCAATGGGGATGCGGATCAGCTGATAGTTGGAGGACTCCGCCAGGGCAGTGTGATCGAGTTGGATCGTAGTGTCGCTGTCGGCTGCCGGCTCATAGCGACGCTCGGCGGCGAACCAACCCAACTGATCCTTGTGGTAGGCGTTGACGTGTTTGCCCAAGCGCCCGTATGTCGTGTCGTCGACGGCGTAACTGGTGGCGGCGCTCATGACATCCCACGGACTATCGTACGGGTTGCCGTCTCCATCCCAGTTGTTGGCGTGGGGCAAGCCAAACCCGTGGCCCATCTCGTGGGCGATGACCCCTTCGTTGGCATACGCCCACGGCGGCTCCCAGGTGGTGCGCCACGTTTTGCTGATGCCGTCGAGGGTGGCGAAGCGACCGCCCCCCCAAGCACAACAATCGAGCACGTCGTTGAACATCAAGTTGATGCCAGCAAACGGTGTGCCGCCGTTGGAGAAGTCGACGAACAAGTCCACCACCGCTGTGCAATCGTCGAACAGCTGAGTGAGATCGGCGGAAGTGCCGGATCCGGGGGTGGGCACGTAGCTGGTGTGAATGCCGGGCAAGATCACCCAGTCGATGGCCGTCGAGCCGACGATGTCGATGGTCTCGTACGAGACCTCGCGCCAATAGTGGTCCAGACCGCCCGGCTGGTTGGCGAACATGCCTTCGAAGAAGGCGAGGTCCTTGGGTTCGTCGGCCACATCGGCAAATTTGCAGAGCAATGAAATCCAAGGTTGGGAGCCGGAGACGCCTCCGAGCTCTTCCCCTGGGGCCCTGGGGTCGGCCATCAGCCGCAAGGCGGCCACCGGGACGGGCTGAGACGCTGCGACTTCAGCAGCGGCAAAGACCCGTACCCGGCGTCCATTCCAGCGGAAGACCCCGCCTCGCAGCAGCTCATTGCTCATCGTCAGCTCGGTGGTGTGGCCGGCGTCGTCGGTGAGTAGGATCTTGCGGTGCTGTTGCGCCGCCGGCGCCGCCGGGTCCGAATCGCCCCACACGATGTGCAACCAACCGTCCATCGACGTTGGCTTTGCCATGGTGCCCCAGGAAGGGACGGCGGTCAGGCATATCAAGAGAACAATACTCGACAGTTGTGCGCGCTTCATGCTGAGTCTCCGGAGGTGTTCATAGTGATCGACGCATGCAGCCTATCAAGTGGAAGGCTCAGCAACCAAATCGCAGGCGAATGACCTCCAACTCACGCTTCCGGCTTCGGCATCCTCCGGCCGAGCACGTACTGACCGGGCCAGAATTGCTCTTCGTAGCCGTATTTGTCCGCCGCTTGCAGGGTCAGATAGGGTCTGCGCAGGTGGGGACGGGCCATGGCCGCCAGGTCCGCCCGACCGGCGGCGAGGATGGTGTTGGCGTGGTCTTCGTCGAGGATGGCGCCCACCGCCATCACCGGTAGGCCGGTGGCGTGGCGGATCTGGTCGGCGAAGGGAACTTGGTACATGCGGCCGTAGCCCACTTCCGAATCCGGCACGTTGCCGGCGGACGACACATCGATCAAGTCACAACCGGCGTCCCCTAAACGTCGTACCGTCTGCACCGTTTCTTCGATGGTGGTGCCTTCGTCGTCGAGCCAGTCGCTGGCCGATAGGCGCACCGCCATGGGTTTGTGTTGGGGCCAAACCCGACGCACGGCGGTGAAGACCTCCAAGGGGAAGCGCTGACGATTTTCCAAGCTGCCGCCGTAATCGTCTCGACGTTGATTGGTCAATGGGCTGAGGAAGCTGGACAACAGATAGCCGTGAGCCATGTGCAGCTCGACGATGTCGAAACCCGCCTCGTCGGCCCATTGGGCGGCGCGGACGAAGGCCTCGGTGACTTGCGCCATGTCCTTCTCATCCATCGCTTTGGGGACCGGCCACCCCGGTTGCCAGGGGATGGCGGAGGGGGCGATGGTGGCCCAGGAGCCCTCTTCGACGGTCAGTGGACGGTCCGCACCTTGCCAAGGGTGCAGCATCGAGCCCTTGCGTCCGGCGTGGGCCAACTGCATGCCGATACGACTGGCGGAGCGTTGATGCACAAAGTCGACGATACGTTTCCAGGCCTCGACGTGACGGCGTTCATACATGCCGGCGCAACCATGGGTGATGCGTCCCGCGGCCAGAACATCCGTCATCTCGGTGAAAATCAGGCCGGCACCGCCCAAGGCGCGGCTGCCGTAATGCACCAAGTGCCACTCGTCCGGGACGCCGTCGGTGGCGCTGTACTGGCACATAGGGCTAACCACGATGCGGTTGGGCAAACGCACATCCCGCAATTGCACCGGGGTGAAGATGGGCGGCGGCAAGGCGTCCCCTTCGCTGATCTGCGAAGCGTCCGGCTGCTGGCGGTGGAAATCTTCGTCCACCCGACGGATAAGCTGCGGGTCCCGTTCTTTCAGATTGTCGTAGGTGATGCGCTTCGAACGGGTCATCAGATTGAAGGTGAACTGCACCGGCGATTGGTCGAGGTAGCGGGCTGAATTCTCGAACCATTCGAGGCTGGTCTGGGCTGCCTTTTGCAGCTTGAGGACATCGACCCAGCGTTCCTCTTGGTAGGTGGCCAAAACTTCTGGCATGTCGTCGCCGCCCAGCCCCTCGCCGAAACGCTTGAAGATATCCACCAACAGGATGGCGTCTTCCATGGCCAGCTTGGTGCCGGAGCCGATGGAGAAGTGGGCGGTGTGGGCCGCGTCCCCCATCAACAGGACATTGCCGTGCTGCGGCGAGCTGTGGTGCCAGGTCTGACAACGGACGGTGGGGAAACGGCGCCAGATGGAGCGATTGCTCAGCAGCCTGTGGCCATCGAGCCAAGGGGCGAAGAGCTTTTGACAGAAGGCGACGGTGTCCTCTTCGCTGGCTCCATCCAGGCCGGCCCGCCGCCAGGTCTCCTCTTGGCACTCGACGATCCAGGTGCCCAACCCCTCCTCGAAGGGATAGGCGTGGACTTGGAAGAGGCCATGCTCGGTCGGGCAAAAGATGAAGGTGAAGGCGTCGAGCGGTTGGTCGGTCCCCAACCAACAGAAGCGGCATTGACGCCAGTCGAGCTGGGGTTGGAAAGACGTCTCGAGATGCCCCCGCAGCCAGCTGTTGACGCCGTCACAACCGAGAATCAGATCGGCCGGGCCCACTTGGGAGAGGTCGGTGATGTCGCGCTCGAAGGTCAAGGTGACACCGAGCTCGCGGCAGCGGCGGTGCAGGATCTGCAGCAGGGACTGGCGCGACAGGGCGGCGAATCCATGGCCGGTGGAGACCGTCTTCTGACCCTTGAAGTAGGTTTCGATATTGCGCCAATAGCGAAATCGATCGGTGATCTGACCGTAGCTCCGCGGGTCGGCGGCTTCGAAGGCACCCAAGGTTTCGTCCGAGAAGACGACGCCCCAGCCGAATGTATCGTCGGGGCGGTTGCGTTCGAAGATCTCGATCTCGCAGGACGGCATCGCCTGTTTCATCAGGATGGCAAAATAAAGACCGGCGGGGCCGCCGCCGATGCTGACAATTCTCATGGAGCTCTCCCGCTGCGGGTTATCTGATGAGGGCATGGTACACCCTTTGGTGGCCCGTTGGGTGCCTGTCGGAGTGGCCAGGTAGCCGCTGCCGTTGGCTTGGTGACAGCCACTCCGTGACAGGTTATGCTGAGTCCCAAGTGACAGACACGGCCAGTATCAGGGTGAAGACTCGGTCAGCGGGGAGAGCAATATGTGGCGGCTGAACAGAACATCCACCAACGTCTCAGAGCGCGCCGCTCCAAATCGTGCTGCTCCAGCACAGCGGCGAAGCGTTCGGCGATGTCGTGCTGCGGCACGCTTCGGCGGTCGCCGAGTCGGCTGCTGGTTGCTCGTGGCTTTGACCCTGCCGGTGAGCTTTCCGGCGTCGGCTTCGCCCGACACAAAAAGCCTCGACGAGGTTCGGAAAGTGGTGGCCGGTGAGGATCTGGATCCGTTGCGCATGAATACGACCATGGCCAGATTCTTGAGCAAGCAAGTCAGGGTCCAGCTCGGCCGTCAGGCCAGGGTGCAGCAGTTGCTCGACGCCATCTTCAGTGACAACGGTCTGGGCATCGCTTACGGCAATCAGCGCACCAAGACCGTCATCGAGACCTTCGAGAGTCGCCGTGGCAATTGCCTGTCGTTCACCATGCTCTTTGTGGTCATGGCACGGCACATCGGTTTGGCGGCCTACTTTCAGGAAGTGGATGAGGTGGTCAGCTGGGACCGGCGCGGGGAAGTGGTGCTGACCCAGCAACACATGTTCGCCGAGGTGGAGTTCGACAACGGAGTCGTGCAGGTGGATCTTCTACCCGGGGCGGAGAAGCGTTACCGCAAGATCCGTCGTATCAGCGACCGTCGCGCCATGGCTCACTTCTACAACAATCTCGGAGTCGAAGCGTTAGCCATCGGCGACACCGACGATGCCATCGCCTGGATTCGGAAGGCCCTCGACCTCGACGCCAAGTTCGGCCCCGCCTGGAGCAACCTGGGGGTCGTCCAACGGCGTCAGGGGGATATCGCGGCCGCCGAGCAAAGCTATTTGCAGGCCATCGAGGTCGACCCCGGTGAGGTGGCGTTGAACAACCTCTCGAGCCTGTATTTGGATCAAGGCCAGGACGAAAAGGCGGCGCCCCTGCTGGCCCGCTCACGGGATTATCTACAGCGCAATCCCTACTACCATTTCCGGCTCGCTGCCGTCGCCCGTCAACGGGGCGATGCCGCCGCCGCCGTCCGGCATCTAAAACAGGCGTTGCGCCGCCACGACAAGGAGGCCGAGTTCCATGCTGCCTTGGCGGAAGTGCATGTCGAGCTCGGACAACACAACAAGGCGATCGCCAGCTTTGAGACGGCGATTCGCCTGGCGGATGATGACGACACCGAAGCGGCCTGGAGGCAACAGCTCCTGGCTTTGCAGCGAGAGTCGCCGGCTCCCTCGGTCGTCACCGGAGCCTCCGGCGAGCCTTGAGTCCCTCCGGCCCCTCTTTTCGGCGTCGCGAAGCGACTGTAGGGGCCTCAGGAGCGGTTCAAATCGATGGAAAATCCATTCAGGAAATTGGAAAAAAGCGGCTGGAGCTCAGGCGATTGGATAACCCACAAAAGACTTGCAATAATCTGCGATTAATCCAAATCCCATCGTCGCAACTCCCGTAAGGAGTATGGTAGCTTCTAGCATTAAGGAAGCCTTAAGAACCACGGAGGTTCCGGCCGGGAACGCTCTCGCCGCTTGGTGCGGTGCCATGCATTGCCGCTCAATCGCCAGTCCTTGGCACCACAAGCGGCTCCCCCAGTCCGGCGCCTCCCTTTGCAAGGAGGAACGTTAGAAATGAAGAAATCAGTCATCGCACTGGGTGTGCTGGCGGCTCTGCTGTTTGCAGGTACCGCTCTCGCCCAGGGTCGCTTGGGAACCCTGCAGGTCATCGTCGAAGCCAACGACGGTAGCCGCCTGCCCGGCGCCACGGTCACCGCCGAGGCTTCGGATGTTCTCGGCACCCGTACCGCCATCTCCGACGGCAACGGCGTCGCCACCTTGGCCGGCCTGAACCCGTCGAGCCAGTACAACGTCACCACGACCCTCGACGGCTTCCAGGGCTCTCGCAATGAGAACGTCTTGCTCAAGGCCGGTCAGACGACCACCGTGCGCACCACCCTGGGTCTCTCCTCCGTCGACGAAGAGCTCATCGTGACCGCCGAGTCGCCGATCGTCGATGTCACCAGCGCCGTCAACGGCCAGGACATCACCCTCGAGCTCACCGAGTCGCTGCCCACCGGTCGCTCCTATCAGAGCTACCTGCAGTTGGTGCCCGGCGTGATGCCGGTCGATCCGACCCTCGACGAGCAAAATCCGGCCGTGCGTTCCGGTCTCAACTACCGTGACATCGGTGGTGACCTGGGCGTCTCCCGCGACAACTTCTACTACTTCGAAGGCATCAACGTCACCGATCCGGTGCAGGGCACCTTCGGCGCCAATCTCAACACCGAGATCATCCAGGAGCAGTCGGTGCTCACCGGTGGTATCCCCGCCGAGTTCATCGGCTCCCCCGGCCTCATCTCCAACGTCGTGACGAAGAGTGGCGGTAACCAGTTCTCCGGTTCCATCAACTACTACTTCCAGAACGATTCCTTGGTCGAGGACAACGACAATGCCCCCGATGCCGGGCTCTCCACCTTTGACACCGCTTTCACCCTCGGCGGTCCGATCGTCCAGGACAAGCTGTGGTTCTTCTCCAGCTACCGCATCACCAACCGCGAAGAGGACGTCATCTCCCTCGACACCGATGAGTACTTGCGGACGGTGAACGACGATTCCGAGCAAGCCTTCTTCAAGTTCAGCTGGGCTCCTTCCCAGAAGGATAGCTTGACCGGTATCTTCCTCAACGATCCCACCGAGGAAGACGGCTCCAACCTGCGTGATGTGGCCAACAACCGTGACGAGACCGAGGACACTGGCGGCGACCGCTACACCCTCAACTACTCGCATGTCTTCGGCAATGCCTTCGCCGACGTTGCTTTTGGTAAGCACAACGGCGAGCGCACCCGCGGCTCGGTGGACACCACGATCAGCAACGATGTCATTTTCCAGAGGTCTGACAATGCGACAGCTGCCCAGGCGCAGCTCGGTGGCGCTGGCATCGACATCATCGATGAGCGTGACTCCGAGTTCTACCGCGCTTCTGCCGAGCTCTACTTCGACAGTGGCTGGGGTGATCACTCGATCAAGGTCGGTTACGACTTTCAAGAGAACGAGAGCTTCCGCGACGCCAATACCCCGGGCTCGATTCCGGCGATCTACACCTCGCTCGGACCACAGTACATCGGTGCTGGCATCACCGCCAACGATGTGGCCGGTGTGACCGGGCAGTCCTGGACCGATCTCCAATTCGACGTCACCAATACCAGTGACTTCGCGGGTCTGATCACCGCCATCAATGCGTCGCCCAATAGCGCCGCTTTGTACGCTGCCCTCGATACCAACCGTGACGGCACCATTACCTCGGCGGAGGCCGGTTCGGCCATCGTCTTCGGAGACGCCACCGACAACCCGAATGGGCAGGTCAACTACGACCGCACTCTGCAGGTTGCCTCGGGTCCGCAGACCCTCGGTTCCGAAGGCACGGCGATCTACTTGCAGGACACCTACCAGGTGAGCCGCCTGTCGATCAATGCCGGTGTCCGCGCTGAGCGTTACGAGCATTTCGCCACCACCGGTGAGAACATCTACACCTTCGATTGGGAATATGCTCCTCGCGTCAGCCTGGCCTACGATCTGCGTGGCGATGGCCGTCAGAAGCTGACCGCCTACTACGGTCGTTACTACGATCCGGTGCGCAACAACATGACCCAGTTCGCCGGTACTCTCACCGGTCGTATCCGTCATGAGCAAGTCAACATCAACGGTGAGTGGCTCACCTACCGCATCCGCGGTGGCGCAGTGCAGCAAGATGCTTTTTTTGCCCCGACCACCAAGACCCCGTACACCGATGACTACACCATCGGTTACTCGGTCGACCTCGGTCGGAGCATGAGCTTCGAAGCCAATATCATCAAGCGTGAGACCCGCGACATCCTCGAGGACTACGACCTCGGTCTGTACGCCATCGCCACCGATGGCACCACCCAGTACCCCGGCCCCATCGATCATCCCGATTCCCTGTGGCTCGGTCTGGACTACTTCGGCTACGACGTCAACCCGGGCTCGAACTTCGTCATCGCCACCTTGGCCGGCGGCACCCGTGACTGGGAAGGCCTCGAGTTGGTTTTCCGCAAGCGCTACAGCAACAACTGGCAGCTGCTTTCGTCGTTGACCCTGGCCGACGGCGAGGGCAATACCAACTCCGACTCCAACGCCGATTTCCAGGGCGACGTGCTCTTCCTGGATCCGCGGGCGCCTAATCAGGAGGGCACCCAGCCCGGCCTGATCGAGCAGCTCTTCAAGGTTGCCGCCTCCTACAACTGGGCCAATGGCTTCCAGATCGGTGGTCAGTACCGTTGGAACTCTGGCACCATCGCCAATACCACGTTCTCGGCCTCCCGTCGCAACCTGCCCATCCGTGTCACCAGCGAAAATGCTTTCGAATTCGCCGGTATCACCCAGCGTTGGCTGCGTGAAGATGCGGTCGGCCAGTTCGACAACCCGAGCTGGGGTACCTTGGACCTCCGTGGCCAATACAACCGTCAGCTCGGTCGTGTGAACACCGAGTTCTTCCTCGATATCTTCAACGTCTTCGATGAGCAGAAGGCCATCCGTTTGCAAGATCTTGAGGCCGGTGCCTCTGACGGAACCTCGAACTTCGGTGACGGCATCCAGTTCGTTCCGCCGCGTCGTTACTTCCTCGGTGTGCGTTTCAGCATCTAAGCTGAAGGCATACGGTTAGAAGTTGAAAAGGGGACCTTCGGGTCCCCTTTTTCTGTTCTGGTGGCAGGCCCTCCTGGTGACAGCTGTCCTGTTGCCAGGTGCTGTCGTGACAGCCGTCGCAGAAGCTGCGTGATAGTTTGCCCGCCAGACAACAGAACAGGTTGGCGCCTGGTAGCGCATGACGATGAAGCTCGATGACGCTGAAGCATGACGACGATGGAGAATGACGACGATGGCGGACGTGATGAAGATCCTGCGCACCCCGGACGAGCGCTTCGAAGGGCTGGAAGGCTATCCCTTTGCTCCCCACTATGCGGAGGTCGGTGACGGCTTGCGCCTTCACTACATTGATGAAGGTCCAGCTGAGGCGGACCCTATCTTGATGTTGCATGGTGAGCCGTCGTGGTCGTACCTCTACCGTTTCATGATTCCACCCTGCGCCGAACGGCATCGGGTCATCGCACCGGATCTCATCGGTTTTGGCAAGTCGGACAAGCCGTCCAAGGTCTCCGACTACTCCTACAAGTCGCACATGGATTGGCTGACGTCCTTTGTTGAAGGGCTCGACCTGCAGCGCATCACGTTGGTATGCCAGGACTGGGGGTCACTGCTCGGTCTTCGTCTGGCGGCGGAGCACGAAGCGCGATTCTCCCGCATCGTCGTCGGCAACGGTTTTCTCCCCACCGGTGACAGCAAGGTACCGTTGGCATTCAAGATCTGGCAGCTCTTCGCCCGCTGGTCCCCGTGGTTTCCGATCTCCAAAATCATCAATGCGGGGTCCTTCAAGACCCTGAATGCCGAAGAGCGGCGGGCCTACGATGCACCGTTTCCGTCGTCCGCATACCTGGCGGCGGCCCGCGCTTTCCCACGACTTGTGCCGACCTCACCCAAGGATCCGGCGGCGGCGGCCAACCGTCGGGCGTGGGATGTCTTGAGACGTTGGCAGAAACCGTTCCTCACCACCTTCAGCAACGGCGATCCGATCATGCGGGGGGCCGACAAGGTGCTGCAAGCCCGGATTCCCGGCTGCGAGGGGCAACTGCACACCACCTTGAAGGGTGGCCATTTCCTACAGGAAGACAGCGGCCCTGAGTTTGCGGCCGCGGTGTTGCAGCTGATCGAGTCGACGCCGGATATCCCTTGAGCCGGAATCGTCCATGACGCAGCGTATCCAGGGGCTCGACCTGGCCCGAGCCTTGGCCGTTTTTGGCATGGTCCTGGTCAATTTCAAGCTGGTCATGGGAGCCCAGGACAGCTGTGCGATTCTCTCCACCCTGTCGGGCTGGGTCGAAGGACGGGCGGTGGCGACGTTTGTCATCCTGGCGGGGATCGGCGTCACCTTGCTCAGCCGCCGGGCGGCGTCCAGCGGTGATGCGCAGCTGATCAAGACAACCCGATGGCGCTTGCTTCGCCGAGCCGCTTTGCTCTTTTTTGTGGGACTTTCCTACGTACCCATCTGGCCGGCGGACATTCTGCACTTTTATGGTCTGTACTTCGTGGCCGGAGCCTTCCTCTTCACCGCCTCCAACCGTGCCCTCTGGGTTGCGGCGGCGTCCTTCACGACTGGTTTTGTCGTCTTGATGCTGGCCTTCGACTACACCGAGGGTTGGGATTTTTCGACCTTGGAATACCTCGACTTTTGGACCGTCCAAGGCATGCTGAGGCACCTGTTCTTCAACGGCTTCCATCCCGTGCTTCCTTGGGCGGCCTTTCTCTTTATCGGCATGTGGCTGGGGCGACTGGACCTGGCGGACGCCGGGTTGCGTCGTCGCCTGATGGTCGTCGCCTCTGCCCTTTGGGTGTTGACGGAGGGCCTTTCCAAGCTGGCGATGGCTTATGTGTACAGGGCCGGGGTCGAGATTCCCAGCCAGGACTTGCACGCTCTCTTGGGCACGGGACCGATGCCGCCCATGCCCCAATACCTCGTCGCTGCCGGAAGCTTGGCGATCGTCCTCATCGGCGTGTGCTTGGAGATTTCCCAGCGCTGGGGAGATGCCTGGTGGCTGCGACCGCTGTACGCGACGGGAAAGCTCTCCCTGACCTTGTACGTGGCCCATGTGTTGATCGGCATGGGAACCCTCGAAGCCTTGGGGCGCCTCGAAGGGCAGAGCATCGAATTTGCCGTCGTCGCGTCATTGATCTTCGCAGTTGCGGGGGTGGCTTTTTCCGCCCTTTGGTTGAGATTCTTCGAGGTCGGCCCTGTGGAATGGGTATTTCGCGCCGTCGCCCGCTGAGGGGAAGACCTCAGCCGTCGCGAGCTCAGCGCTTACGGCGCACCCATTGCACGAAGCGCTGCACCCTCTCGTCCGCCAATAGAACCTCCAGGGTGTTGAACGTCCGTCCCAGTTGTTTCTCGCTGAATTGCTGGTGCAAAAAGGTATGGCAGTGACGGCAGAGGTCGATGCCACGGGATTGCATGTCGACTCGCTCGAAGTTCTTCTTGAACCATTTGTTGGAATGGCAGGTGCGCGGGATGAGATGGTGGAAGGTGAGGTTGCGCAGGCGGCCGCAGAGGGCACAGGGGTCGCCGGGGTCGGTCATCTCGGAGCGCCACCGCGCATCGGACGCTGGTAGAGGATGGCGTCGACGGCGTTGGAATTGCTGATCGTGCCGTCGGCGGCATGGCGATAGTAGTCCGGTCGACGGCCGCTGACGGCAAACCCCAGGGACTCGTAGAGGCGTCGTGCCGGGAAATTGTCGGCACGCACCTCTAAGTGGCACAGGACGACGGAGCCGGAGGCCTCGAGCCGTTCGAGGCAATGGCAGAGCAGGCGCCGGCCGTGACCCGCCCGCTGTCGCTGGGGTAGCACCGCCAGCCGCAACAGCTCCGATTCGTCGAGGACGGTGAGAAAGCACGCATAGGCGACGGTTTCTTCGCCAAGCCGGCCCAACCACATTTGTCCTTCCGGCCTGGCCAAGCCATCAGCAAGGGAAGCCTTCGACCAGGCGTCGGGGAACGAGCTGGCTTCCAGCCGAGCCAAATCGTCGAGGTCCGTGGACTTGGCCCGACGGATCTCCAACCCATCGTCGCAGCGAGCCATCAGGGGGTCTTGGGTTTGGCGGGGGTGACGGCCGGTGGGCGAAAATAGATCGGCTGAATCAAGCGGCTGGGCTCCCAGACACCGGTTCTTCCTTCCTGTGATGTCGTATCTTGCGACGCCGGCTCGGAGCGTGCCATCGACAACAGCTCGGCTGCCGTCGGAGCCAGGGGCGGTGCGGCCCGCAAGTCCAGATCCTCGGAGGCCGGCAGCTCGAAGCCGACGATGGGCACCTCGCCAAGCGTGGCGAAATCTTCAAAAGACAGCAGCCTGGCCGTATCCAAGGGCGTTGGCCAGGGAACGACGGCCGGATGCTCGCTCTCCGGCGCCTTGACGGAGTCACCGACGGCGAAGCGTTGCACCATCCAATCGCCCCGCATGGCATTGACCGCCGCCACCACCTCGCCATCGACGATGCCGTTTTTCAGGACACCCGCCGCCGCGAGAATGGGCAAGGTGGGCAGGGCGGTGGCCCGTAGCCCCAATCCCTGATGCCAACCGAGCACCGTCGCCAGGCCGATGCGCAGGCCGGTGAAGCTACCGGGGCCTTGCAACGTTGCCACCCCCGTCAATGCGTCCAACCGCAGGTTGGTGCCTTCGAGAAGCTCGTTCACGGTCGCCAGTAGGCGCTCCGAGGTGCGTCGCAGCTCGAGGGTGGCGGCGGCCAACACCTGCCCTTGTCGGGCGATGGCCAGGCTGACGATGGGCGAAGCGGTATCGATGACAAGAACGGTTTGCGGTGCCATGGCGGAAGTTTAGCCGGGCACGGGGGTCTACGGAAGCAGTTGGCCCAAGAGTTTCCGTCGTAGTTGGGGGGTTTCACACTGGCGACGTATTTGGTTGTGTCTCAGGAATCGGATAAGGTTTGCCCGACTTGCGAAGCCGCCGGATTCCGCACTCATTGCGGATCGTTGCTCCAGCGCTACGCTCTCCACCAACCATCACCACGGGATCGAGTTGAATCATGTCCGAGTTGGATATTCAGATCGCCAATCGGCGCCGAAAACGCGATGAGCTGAACGAAGCTGGCGTCCTGACGTACCCCCATCGTTTTGCCTACGACCTGGAGGCCACCGCGGTGCACGCCCGCTATGGCCAGAAGAGCGCCGAAGAGCTGGAGGAAGCCAGTATCTCGCTCCGGGTGCCGGGGCGGCTGACCGCCATCCGGCGTCAAGGCAAGCTGATCTTTGCCGATCTCAGCGACGGGCGAACGACGTTGCAGCTCTTCCTGCGTAAGAACAGCATGAGCGAGGCCACTTGGGAGCTCTTGCTCACCTTCGACCTTGGGGACCACGTCGGCGTCGCGGGCAAGCTGATGCGCACCCGCATGGGAGAGCTCAGTTTGGCCGGGGAAGAGCTCACCCTGCTGGCCAAGGCCTTGCGTCCTCTGCCGGAGAAGTGGAGCGGTCTCAAGGATGTCGAAGCTCGCTACCGCCAGCGTTACGTCGATTTGGCGACCAACACAGCCTCGCGGGAGGTGTTCGAGATCCGCGCCAAGCTGGTGCGCGGAATTCGCCATTTCTTCGACCAACGGGGTTTTCTCGAAGTCGAAACGCCGATGATGCAGTCCATCGCCGGGGGTGCGGCGGCGCGGCCATTCGTGACCCACCACAACGCCTTGGATCTCGAGCTCTATTTGCGGGTGGCGCCGGAGCTCTATCTCAAGCGGTTGTTGGTGGGCGGTATACCGCGGGTCTACGAGATCAATCGCAACTTTCGCAATGAAGGCATCTCGAAGCAGCACAATCCCGAGTTCACCATGCTCGAGTTCTATTGGGCCTATGTCGACTACCACGACTTGATGGAGCTCACGGAGGAGCTGATCGTCGGCTTGGCGGAAGATATCCACGGTGGCACGGAGCTCCCCTTCAAGGGGCGGACGTTGGATTTCAGTCGACCCTGGAAGCGCTACACCATGAAAGAGGCCACCTTGGAGCTGGGCGGCGTTGCCCCCGAAGCGTTGCAAGACGCCGCCTCCATCGCCGCTGAGCTGGAGCGCCGTGGCATCGACCAGCCCCCCGCCGCCAGCTTCGGCAAGTTGTTGCTCACCCTCTTCGAGGAGACGGTGGAGGAACATTTGCACAACCCCACCTTCATCATCGACCACCCGGTGGAGGTGTCTCCCCTGGCGAAACAACATCGAGACGACCCGAGCCTGACGGAGCGTTTCGAGCTCTACATCGGCGGCATGGAGGTGGCCAACGCCTTCAGCGAGCTCAATAATCCCGACCTGCAGGCGGAGCGCTTTCGTCAGCAGCTGGAGGCCCGCGAAGCCGGGGACGACGAGGCCCACGTCTTCGATAGCGACTACATTCGGGCCCTCGAGCACGGCATGCCACCGGCCGGTGGCGAGGGCATCGGCATCGATCGCCTGGCCATGGTGTTCACCGATCGCACGTCGATTCGTGACGTCATTCTCTTCCCCTTGCTGCGTCCCCTGCCCGAAGGCGTTACCGGCGATGAGGTGGTGGCGGAGGAAGAAGGGGAGGCGTAAGTGGAAGGGGCCGGTTGGCTGATGCGGCTGCCCTTGCCGTGGATCCTGGCACTGCGCTACTTGAAAAGCAGTCGGCGCGACGCTTACGTCTCGTTGCTTTCGCTGTTGGCCACCGGCGGCATCACCCTCGGTGTGGGGGCCCTCATTCTGGTCTTGGCCGGCCTGTCCGGGATGCAGGGCTTCTTGCGTTCCGATGTGCTCTCGCGGACGCCACATTTGGAAATCGAGCTACCGCCTGGGGCCGACGAGGGAGCCGTGCGCAGAGATCTCGCCGCCATCCCGGGGGTGGAAGAGGTGCGTCCACTGGTGCGGGGTCGGGGCTGGTTGCTGCTCGCCGGTAGCGCCCTCGACGTCGAAGTGGTGGGTTACGAGGGCGCGCTGCCGGCCTTTTTCCCCGATCCCGATGAAAGCCGCACCCTGCACCGTCCCGGCGTGGATGGGGGCGTTGATGGCGAGGATCTGGCCGCTCAGCCGGAGGGTGCCGCCGCAGCGACCGGTATCTTCCTGGGGGATTTGATGGCCATCCGTTGGGGACTCGAGGTCGGCGATGTGGTGGAAGTGGTTTCAGGGCGGCCTACCCTGACCCCCTTCGGTCCCCAACCTCGGATTCGCCAACTGCGTTTGCAAGGCACCTTCCGCACCGGTCGTACGGAGGAAGACAAACCCCGCGTCGCCGTCCCCTTCGGGGTGGCACAGCGTTTGTTCGGCAAAGGTCAAGAACGCCTGGAAGTGCGAAGCCAGGGCCTCGAAAGCGCCCTCGAAGTGGCCGCCGTCATCGCCCCGCGGCTGCCGGAGGGGAGCCGTCTGCGCACCTGGCAGGATCTCAATCGGGGCCTTTTCTTTGCCCTCAAGCTCGAGAAAATCCTCATGTTCTTGGCGGTCTTCCTCATCGTCCCAGTGGCCGCCATGTCGCTGATCACCGTCCTGGCGCTGCTCATCTCCAGCAAGAAACACGAAATCGGCATGCTGCAAGCCATGGGGGCCCAACCACGGGAAGTGCGCCGTGCCTTTCTCATCCTCGGCGGCATGTTGGTGACCCTCGGCTTGGTGGGCGGTGGCACCTTGGGAGTCGGTGGGGCCTGGCTGCTCGATCACTTCAAAGTCATCACCCCGCCGGGCAACGTCTATCTGCTAGACCACGTGCCCTTCATCGTCGAAGCCCGCGACCTGGCGGCGGTCCTCGGTGCAACCCTGGTTTTTACTGTCCTCTCGACCCTCTATGCCGCTCGCAAGGCCGCGTCGACGGGACCGGTGGAGGCGTTGCGGCGGTAGACCGGCGCTACAAGCAGCAGATCAAGAAGTGGAGGAGAGATGAGCACTACAGATCGAGGCAAGCAGGTGATCCGGCCGATTCTCAACGGCTCGTCCTTAGAGGAGCGGATACATCAGGCAGCAGAGGCGGGTCTGGTGCACTGGAATGGCAAGAGATTCTCGCTGTCGACCGATTCCCGCCCAAGGGTCCGGGGAAAGAAGTCAGTGGCTGAGATGCTGATTGAGGATCGCGAATCTAGCCGCTCATCCCATCCCAACCGCTGACATCTCCACTTTCGAAACCATCGGCAAAGATCGGTGCCAGCTCGACGGCTCCGATGTCCGGCGCGCCATCGCTGCGTGGACGGCCGAGGAGGTCGTCGGCGGGGGACTGCGCGCCGTCGGCGGCTCCGATGACGGCGCTGCCGGTGGCCGGGGTGCCGTAGAGGTTGGCCAGGCGGACGAAGGCCTCGCGGATGGAGCTGGAGCCGTCGGCGAAGGTGGCGGTATTGGAATTCCAGTGGGGGACGACGAGGGCCGCGGGGTTGCCGAGCTCGGGATCACCGAAGACGGCCGCGCTATCGTCGCTGGGGTTGATCAGCTCCGTGCCGGGATCATCGGGAATGGAGGAGCCGCCGTTCCAGTAGGCGTTGTGGTCGATGGTGAAAGCCAAAGTCTCGCCGCTGGGGGTGTCTGAGAAATCGTTGGCCCCACCGCCGTTGGCCCCCATGGTCCCCGTCGGGTCGGACCACACGTTGTTATAAAATTGGATGTTGTCATTGGCCGGGTTTTGGCCCTCGGTATTGAGGCGCATGGCAAAGGCCAGGGACGGCAAATCGCCGCTGACGGTATTGTGACGGAAAGTGATGTCGCGCCCCCCTTTGACCCCGAAAGCGGCTCGCATGACGCTGGGGGAATTGCCGAGCATCAAATTGTTCTCCACCAGGATGTCGCGGGCTTCGTAGATGGGGTGACCGTCTTCTCCGAGCAGGAGGAAGTTGGAGCCGGTGGAGCCCTGCCAGTTGAGAAAGATATTGCGGCGCACCGTCACATTACGGCTGCCGACATAGATATCGTCGTCCTGGTTGCTGTCTTTGATGACGATGAAACCGCTGGTATTGCCGGGGTCGGTGCGGCCGCTGGCGGCGAAGTCGTTGAGAAAAATATTGTCTTGCACGATGACATCTTCAACACTGTTGATATCGATGTGCTCGTCGCTGCCGGATTGATTGAAGAAAAGGTTTCCTTCCACCAGGATGTCGCGGCTGGCGTTGTTGATCTTCAGCACATCGTTGTCATAGCTATCGTGCATGACGTTGTTGCGCAGGGTGATGCGACTCACCTCATTATTGCCGTTGCCGTCGATGTGCACCACCAAGGGGGCCGCACCGGGGCCGTCGTGGGCGATGTCGAAACCTTCGAGGGCAATGCCCTCGACACCATCGGGATGCGCATAGGCAGTGATCACCGTGCCGTCGTGCCGTAGCCGAGCACCGTAGGGCACCTCGGAGCGCACCGTCACACCGACGGCGAAGGTGCCACGCACCCGGATACGTCCGTCGTAGGTGCCGGATCGAACCAACACCAGGGACTCGTCGGGGATGCTGTCGAGGGCGTGGGTGATGGTAGCCCAGGGATTGCTGGAAGAGCCGTCGCCGGTGGTGTCATCACCGTCGGTGGCGACGAAGAAGGTGCCGCCAAGGAAGGGCTTGGTGACCGGGTGTCGGGATGAGCCGGAGACGATCGCGGCGGTCAACAGGGCGCAGAGGCCCATGAAAATATGGGCCCTGATCTTCAGATATGGCTTCAGCGGCATGATGTGACCTCCTGGGGTGATGCGCTCCGAAGGTAAAGCGACGTGCTCTATCGTATAGCTAAATCAACATTTTGCTAATTGCTGAGTCTTTGAGACCCGGGAGGCCACGGGAGAATACCGACAGGGTAAATGACCAGATTTCTTCGTGGGATGAGGGCTTGGTCGGCAGCAGGAAAGAGGTCAAGGCTAGCTTGACAGCCCCAAGTTTTCCACGTGAGACAAGCCTAGCGCTCGAGCTTGTGATTTGATGGTTGATCGAAGGAGAGTCAAATGGGGGTACGTAAAATCTTGGTGACTTCGAACGACACGGACGATATCTCCAGCCCCGGTGGGGGCATCTGCCGAACCATGGTTTTGACCTGGATCAGTGAATCTCTCAAAGGCGTGAGGATGATGGATATGGCGACCCACCTGGTCGCTCGTAAGGCGATCATCTCGGCGAAGCATAAGGCTCTCAAAATCCGTATGGGAAAGGCTCGAACCTTGGACGGAGGAAACCCGGTTGCCACGGCGAGCGATTTCACGGCGTCGTTCAATCTCCAAGCGGGTGACGAAGCGATGCAACTGCCAACGGCTAGCGTTGGGGTCACACTGGACCCAGGCCAGCTCACTACGGACACGAGTTACGTGATGATCACTCTTGAGGGAATTGGCCGAGCCCATGCAGTCGGAATGGCTTTGAACATCTCCGGTCGGCACTATTTCCTCGATCCGAACAGCGGCCTCTACGAATGCGATGCATTGACGGACATCGCCGGTGCGTTGGGACTTGTCGCTTGGCACTTAATGTCGAACTACATCCAAAATTATCCCCAGGCAATGATTGAAGAGTTCTCGGCGTCCGGCTGATCGGGGCAGGATCGCTGCTCCGTCCTCGTGTTGTCCCTCACGGCTTCCGACCCGGCGTCCACGGCGCCCCCGCCGCCTCGAGCTGCGCCTCGAAGGCTACCAACTCCGTGTCCAACAGCTGCGACAGCACCTGCCGTAGGTCGCTGAATTCCTCCCCCGCGATCTCCAGCCCGCGCCGTTGAGTCGCGGTGGGTGGCAATCGTGTATCCCAGTGCCCGAAGACGATTTGACCCAAGCGCCCGAGCACCGACGGCGCCGCGGGCTCGTCGTATTGTCGCCGTAGGTTGTCGCCGCTGAGGCGGACGGCGAGGGTGTCGAGCTGGTCCCGCAACTGGCGCAAACGGGCGAAGAGCTCAGGGTCGGCGGTGGGGGTGGCGTCGAGGGCGTGTTGCAGGTGGAGGAGCTTGTTGCGGGCCTCGTCGACCTCGCCGTTCGCCGCCTGGGCGCGGCGCATCAGATCATGTGTTTTCCGTTGGAAGGCGGCGACCGCCGTGGCGTCCGACGCTGGCAGGCTACCGCCGGGCAGGGGCTTGACGTCGAAGCTCTGGGCTTCGCTCAGCGTGGTCACCGAGCTGTCGGCTTGCAGGATGGCCATCTCCACCCGATAGGTGCCTGGCACCACCAGGGGGCCCTGCGGATCCTCTACCCAAGGCGGACGGAACTCCACCTCTTCGAGATCGATCGGGTCCGGCGCCGGCCAGCGCAGGTCCCAGGCCAGGCGGTGCAGACCCGCCGTGGCGGGGCCACTGAGCCTGCGCACCGCCTGTCCCTCGGCGTCGCGCACGGTCAGCAAGACTTGCGGCTCGCGGTCGAGGGTCTCGTCCCGCAGACGATCCCAGCCGGGGAAGGGCACGTCGTCCCGTTTCTCCCGCAGCGCGGC
This sequence comes from Acidobacteriota bacterium, assembly GCA_029263315.1. Lineage (GTDB taxonomy): Bacteria > Acidobacteriota > Thermoanaerobaculia > Multivoradales > J023 > JAJCXR01. The sequence continues at coordinate 177,379 of JAJCXR010000065.1, forward strand.
TTCCTCCTTGCGTCGCTGCGCCTGGGGCCCCTCGACGGACGCCTTCAAATGGTAGGTGATTACGGCCCCGAAGGGTGGGTTGGGGGCGGTGAAGCTGGCGCTGCCCTGGGACGGTTGTCCCTTGGCTTGCAGCGACACTCGAGGAATGTAGGACCAAGCGTCCCGCACCGGGAAGAGGTGGGCGTCTTGCTCTGTAGCCGCCGCCAGTTGACGCAAGGGCGAGTAGTCGTCGAGCACGAAGAAACCACGGCCGAAGGACGCCGCCACCAAGTCGTCGTCGCGACGCTGGATCTCCAAGTCCCGCAGGGCAATGGTTGGAATACCAGTTTTGAGCTGCATCCAGTGCTGGCCCCGGTCGACGGTGACATAGAGGCCAAATTCGGTGCCGGCGAAGAGCAAGTCCTTCTGCTGGTGATCCTGCACCACCGACCACACCAAGGTGTGCTCCGGCAAACCGCCTTGGCCCGGCGTCCCGGCCAGCGAACGCCAGCTGCGCCCGCGGTCGTTGCTCTCGAAGAGCAGCGGCCGGAAGTCACCGATCTTGTGGGCATCGAGGGCGGCGAAGACGGTGTCCGGATCGTACAGCGACGCCTTCACCTCCTGTACGAAGGAGCGCTCGGGAACGCCCGGAAGCGGCCCCGATGGTCGCCAGGAGTCACCGTCGCGCACCTGAATGCGGCCATCGTCGGAGCCGGTGTAGAGCAGCCCTTCCACCAGCGGTGACTCGCTGAGGGTGGTGAGGGTGGCGTACCAGGACATGGCTCCGTTGTCGTAGAGAGCCGAGACGCCGGGCACCTGATCGATCATCTCCAGCTCGTAGCGATTTTCGCCGTGGGTCAAGTCGCCGCTGATCGCCGTCCATGAGTCGCCCCGGTCGTCGCTCTGCCACAGGCGTTGGGAGCCGAAGTAGATGCGTCCGGCGGCGTGGGGGCTGGTGATCACCGGCGCGTCCCAGTTCCAGCGCTCCGGCGCCTCGCCGGGCTGCGGTTGCGGCTGGATGTCGATGGCTTCGCCGGTCTGGCGGTCGTAGCGGTAGAGGTGCCCCACCTGCCATTGCAGATAGATGAGGTCGGGCAGCTCCGGGTCGAAGGCGCAGGCGTAGCCGTCGGCCCCCATGGGGATCGACCAGTCCTGATTGCGCACCCCTTCGAAGCTGGTGGTGCGCGACGGCCCCAACAGGGTGCCCAAATCCTGGGCGCCGCCGAGGATGTTGTAAAAGGGAGAGGCGTTGTCGAGGGCCAGCTTGTAAAACTGGGCGATGGGAAGATTGCCGAAATGGCGCCAGGTGGTGCCGTGGTCGAAGGTCTCGTAGAGGCCGCCGTCGGTGCCCGCCAGCAAGTGTTGCGGATTGGCGGGGTCGATCCAGAAGGCGTGATTGTCGCTGTGCTTCTGACGACCGTCGCCGAGGATCTCCATGGTCTCACCGCCGTCGTCGGAGGCGTGCAGGAAGACGTCCATCTGGTAGATCTGATCGACATCGTGGGGCGAGGCGACGAGCTCCTGGTAGTAGTGGGGCCCAGTACCGCCGGAGGTGTAGTCGCTGCGACGCTGCCAGCTCTCGCCGCGATCCAGGGAGCGGTAGAGGCCTTTCTCGTCCGGCTTGGCCTCGATGGTGGCGTAGACGATATCCGGGTTCTTCGGCGACACGGCCAGGCCGATCTTGCCCATGTCGCCCTTCGGCAAGCCGCTGGACACCCGCCGCCAGGTGGTGCCGCCGTCGGTGGATTTGTGAATGCCCGACAGCGGGCCGCCGGCCAGGAAGGACCACACCCGGCGACGCCGTTGGTACGACGCCGCATAGAGAGTGTCCGGCTCACGGGGATCGATGGCGAGGTCGGTGACGCCGGTGTCGGCGCCCAGGTCAAGGCTCAGAGTCCACGTCATGCCGCCGTCGAGGCTCTTGTAGACGCCCCGCTCGCCACCCGACGACCACAACGGTCCCTCCGCCGCCACATAGACCACGTCGCTGTTTTGTGGGTCGATGACGATGTCGCCGATGTGCTGCGAGGCGGCGAGGGCCATGTGCTGCCAGGTCGAGCCGCCGTCGAGGCTCTTGTAAACGCCGTCGCCCCAACCGACGTGCCGTCCGCTGACGTTCTCGCCCGTCCCCACCCACACCACGTCCGGATTGGACGGGTCGAGACGCACGCAGCCGATGGAGTAGGACGGCTGCTCGTCGAATAGCGGGCGCCAAGTGGTGCCGGCGTTCTGCGTCTTCCACACGCCGCCGGAGCCCACCGCCAGGTACCAAGTGCCGGGACGCCGCGGGTCGACGGCGATGTCGGCGATGCGGCCGCCCATCACCGCCGGGCCGATACCCCGCAGAGCTAAACCACTGAGATCGATGGCAGTCGACTCGGCGATATCTCCTTCGTGGGTGGCCTTGTTGGTGTTTTTGGACGCGGCGCTGGCCGGCGAAGCCATGGCATAGGCCAACAGGAGAGCACAGAGGCTCGATTTCAGCAGGAATCGGAAAATGCGGTCCACAGTGGCTACCTCTCGAGGGACGGCGCGTTGGGGCAGGTAAACAAACGACGGTGTGCTGCGCAGTCTACCAGTGTGCGGCGCGTCACCAGTGGCCCTCTTGGGAGGGCGGGTGACAGGCAATGGGAAAGCTGTCGGCGGTGACTGACGGTATGATGAGGGCCGAACAACCAACCTGGAGTCTCCTTGAATCACTCACGTCCCCATCGTCGTTTGTTGCCAAGCTCCGTCCTTCTTATCATCAGTTTCCTAGTTTGCGTTGGCTGCGCGGAATTCGACCCCGCCGTCTTGGGTACAGTGCTGGGTAGCCCCGCCGACACCGCGCCCTTGGACGAGGGCACCGTTTCCAACGGGCTCAAGGAAGCTCTGCGTATAGGCTCGGGTCGGGCCATCGATACGGTATCGCGGCCGAATGGATTCTGGGCCAATGAGCTGATCCGTATTCGCTTACCCGAGGAAGCCCAGGAGATGGCCAATCTGTTGCGACAGGTTGGCTTTTCTCGTCAGGTGGACAATCTCGAGGTGGCGATGAACCGGGCCGCCGAGCAGGCGTCCGCCGAGGCTCGGGATGTATTTGTCGATGTCATCACCGGCATGACGATCGCCGATGCCTTCGGTATCTTGCGGGGCGGCGACAGCGCCGCCACCGACTATCTGCGCCTGCGGACCTCGGACACCCTGCGCCAGCGCTTCGAACCGATCATCCAGAACAAAATGGAACATCTGGGTCTGTACCGCTCCTACAATCAGCTGGCGGATACTTACAATGCCCTTCCACTGAGCCAACGTCCCGTGGTGCGTCTCGACGCTTACCTCACGGATCGGGCCCTCGACGGGCTCTTCACAACCTTGGCCGATGAGGAACGTAAGATTCGCCAGGACCCCATCGCCCGCACCACCGAGCTGCTGCGCCGGGTCTTCAGTCGACGCTGAGAACCGCGGAGAGACCATGGCAGATTTCGAGCCAAGTGAAACTCTCGAGACCGGTCCGACGTCGGCCAGACAGTCGACCCCCGAAGCCGAGCATGCCATCGATGGGCGCTTGGTGCGGTCTCTGCTGCACGACCAGCACGCCGATCTGGCCCCCTTGCCTCTGCACCTCCTGGACGCCGGTTGGGACAATGTCACCTATCGCCTGGGCGACGAGCTGGCGGTGCGCCTGCCGCGCCGTCAGCAGGCGGAGTTGCTGTTGCGTCATGAGCAAATCTGGCTGCCGCGGCTGCAACCGCACCTGCCGTTGGCCGTTCCCGTGCCGCTGCGTCGTGGTCGGCCCGCCTGTGGTTTTCCTTGGCCTTGGAGCGTCGTGCCGTGGATACCGGGTCGTACCGCCGATCTCGAGCCCCCCAAGGCCAAGCAAGCACGGCCCTGGGCCGACTTCCTGCGGGCCCTGCATCGTCCCGGGCCGCAGGACGGCCCCCACAACCCACTGCGCGGTGTGCCCCTGGCCGCGCGGGCTGCCAAGGTGGAAACTCGACTGGAGCGCCTGGGCCGCATCTCGCCGACGGTGACCCCACAGCTCGTCGAGGTCTGGCGGCGAGCCCTGGCGGCACCACCGTGTGACCATCACCGCTGGTTGCACGGCGATCTCCATCCACGCAATATCTTGGTCGAACGGGGCGTGCTCAGCGGCGTCATCGACTGGGGCGACGTCACTACCGGCGACGTCGCCACCGACCTGGCGTCCTTCTGGATGCTCTTCGACGATCCCCAAGCCAGGACGGATGGTCTCGCCCACTACGGCGCCACCGCACCCCAGATCGCCCGCGCCCAAGGCTGGGCGGTGCTCTTCGGCACCGCGCTCCTGGAAACCGGCTTGACCGATCATCCCCGGCATGCGGCGATCGGTCAGGCGACGTTGTTGCGGTTGGCGTCCCATGGTCAGGAACATCAAATGACCCGCAGGCCATAGAAGTCGTAGACTACCCACCCATGACAACACATTCCTCGAGCGTGAAATGTTCCGTCTTCATCGCCACCAGCCTCGACGGCTACATCGCCCGCCCAGACGGCGGTATTGACTGGCTCGACGACGCCAATGCCTCGGTGCCGCCGGGAGAAGACTGCGGCTATGGGGCCTTCATGGTGACGGTCGATGCCCTGGTCATGGGCCGGGGGACCTTCGAGAAGGTCCTCGAATTCGACGGCTGGCCTTACGGCAATACGCCGGTCTATCTGCTGAGCCGTTCTATGACCCAACTGCCCGATGGTGTGCCGGATAGCGTCGAGCTGATGTGCGTCAGCCCTGCCGAAGTGGTGGAGCTGGCCAGGGAGCGCGGCCACCAAGGTCTCTATATCGACGGCGGCAAGACGATTCAGGGATTCTTGAACGCCGGCTTGATCACCGACATCACCCTCACGACGATCCCCATTCTGCTCGGCTCGGGGATCAGGCTATTCGGCGAGCGTCAGGGAGATTTGACGTTGCAGCACGTCTCGACCCGAGCCTTTCCCTTCGGTTTTGTCCAGAGCCACTATGCCTTGACTGACGACCGGTCCACTGGCGACGCGAGTTGAGGCCTTGAAGCGCATCACTGTCAGTGGATCCCACAGCACCGCTAAGAGCACCCCATCGACATTGAAATCGCTGAATGAGACAGTCGATTTTGGAGATGTTTCGGCTCTCAGCGTGACTTGAATCTTGACAGAAATACGCTTTCAGATAGAAGCAACTCGTTCATCAACCTCGGAGAAAGAATGCCATGTGGATCCGAATTTTTGTTTTGCAGGTCGCGCTGATCCAGGGCCTGGGGTCGATGGTATTTCTCGTGGGAAGTGCTGGAGCAGACCAATTCCGCGTCAACACTTCCACCGAAGGCCATCAGTTCGTGAACGCCATCGAGGTCGATGGCAATTCCGGTGAATTTCTCGTCGTCTGGTCGAGCCAGACCAGTCTGGAGGATGATGACTGGGACTACAGCATTCAGGGCCAGCGCTACGACGCCAACGGTCTGCCCCAGGGAGGGCAGTTTCAAGCAAATACATGGACCACGGCGCGACAGTTTGGGCCTGCCGCGGCGGTGGAGCCGATCAGCGGCAACGTCATGGTGACGTGGGATCATGAGCAGCCGGTGGGTACCACCGAAAGGGATGTTCGGGGTCGCGTTTTCCTTTCCGACGGCACCCCCTTGGCGACGGACTTTCGGGTCAACAGCTATCCCGGCTCCGCCGGATACACCGGCGCGGGGGCGTCCGTCAGTGCCCTGTCGACAGGGGATTTTGTCGTTGTCTGGGAAGGCGTCGAATCGGCGACCTCAGAGCTCGGGATCCAAGCGCGAATCTTCCAAGCGGACGGCACGCCGCGCATGGCGCAGTTCCCGGTGCCAAACGAAGTGGGATTCAATCCCAACAATCCAAGGGTAGCGACCCATGACTCCAACGGAGAGCTCTTGGCCGTGTGGTGGCGCCAGACTGCGGAACCCCAAGGTGGCTCTGAGATCATCGGCCGTCGCTTCGACTCCTCAGGCTCTCCGATGGGAGACAGTTTCGAAATCAATGTAGACACGGCGGCCGTTCGCACCCAGCCGGATGTGGCGTTCGAAAGCTCCTCTCAAACGTACCTTGTCACCTGGACGGAAAGGGAGCTGCCGTCGGGTGGAAAAGAGGACATCTTCATGCGTCGCCTGGCCTCGGACGGTACACCGCTGGCCGGCGACATGATGGTCAATACTTGGTCGGTGGGCCATCAACGCAGCCCACGGGTGGCGGTGGATCCGGCTGGAGGTGATTTCGAATTGGTCTGGTACAGCGATACAACACCCAACGTGGCTGGCACACAAATCAGTATCCGGGGCCAGCGGTTCAGCAGTGCTGGGACACCCCTGGGTGACGAATACCAAGTCAGTGTCTCGAGCAAGCCATCTTCCCGTCTGGCGGTAGCCATTTCGCCCAGCGACGGCATGGCCTCCGACGGTGAGCCTTTTGTTGTCTGGACAGACTTCGCGACCTGCGGCGACGGCGACCTTACTGGGGTGATGGGGTTTTTTGCACCGGTCAATGATCCCTGTGCCCTGACCATCGACGGATTCGAGTCCGGAGATTTCAGCGCCTGGTCCTTGGTGATGGGAAACTGATCTCCGGGGCACAACCCGGCTGTGCTTGGGCCAACCGACCGGTGAGCCGGCGGCGGGGGTTTATCCGTTGATGCGTATCGCCGTCAGCGGCTCCCACAGCACCGGCAAGAGCACCCTGATCGCGGCGTTCCTGGCCGAGCGACCGCACTATGCCCATGAACCGGAGGCCTACGAGTTGCTGGCCGACGAGATCTCGATGACACCGGCCGAAGGGCCAGACTTCGATGGCTTGACCGCCTTGATCGAGCTCACGATTTTGGTATTGGCCGACTACCAGCCTGGCGATGGGGTGATCTTAGAGCGCAGCCCCGTCGACTATCTGGCGTACGCCGCTGCGACCGAATCGATGACCGGGTCGGAGCGTGAGGAGCTGATTGAAACGCACCTTGCCACCATTCGAGAGGCGCTGCGGCATCTCGACTTGATCGTCCTGCTGCCGGTTTCCGGCCAAGGTGTGGCCGGGCGTCCGGGTGAAGACGAAGGCTACCGCCAACGGGTCGACGACGAGCTGCGGCGGGCCTTGATCGACGACGACTACGACCTCTTCGAAGGCCCCGATGCTCCTGACGTGTTGGAGCTGTCGCCGGTGCCGGAAGAGCAGCTGGCGGAGTTGGTGCGAAGGGCGTGAGATGGCCTATTGCCCCGGTCGGCCACGGCCTGTCGGCACCCACAGTTGCCTTCCCCGCCCGGCCGCCCCATAATGCGTCGGTGCCGCAGCGCTGGACCGTCGCGGCGCCTCTACCCACCATGAGCATCCAACCATGAGCATCTCCGTCGAAGCCCGCAATGTGCACAAGTCCTATCGGGACGGTGCCCGTACGGTGAAGGTGTTACACGGTGTCGACTTGACGGTGGCGCCGGGGGAGATGGTGGCGGTGGTGGGGCCTTCGGGCTCGGGCAAGTCGACATTGCTGCATTTGATCGGGGCGCTGGATACGGTGGACGATGGGGAAATCCTGCTCGGTGGGGAATCCCTGGCGCGTCTCGATCGGCGGCGTTTGGCGGCGTATCGCAACCGCACGATGGGTTTTGTCTTTCAATTCCACCAACTCCTGCCGGACTTCGATGCGCGGGAGAACGTCATGATGCCGGGGCGTATTGCCGGTCAAGATCCCAATGCGGTGGCTGGCCGGGCCGATGCGCTGTTGGAGGAAGTGGGGCTGTCGGAGCGCCGTGACCATTTCCCCAGTCAGCTTTCCGGCGGCGAGCGACAACGGGTGGCGATTTGCCGTGCCCTGCTGATGAGCCCGCCGTTGCTGCTGGCCGATGAGCCGACGGGCAATCTCGATCCGAAGAGCGCCCAACAGGTATTCGGGCTTCTCTTGGACTTGCAACGCCGCCACGGCACAACGACCTTGTTGGTGACCCACAATCCGGCTCTGGCACAGCGTTGTGGTAGGATTTTGTACCTCGACGAAGGCGTGCTGCGAGGCATGTCGGCCGACGACGGGAAGCTCGGGCCGACCCACGGAGCGTCCACATCGGCAGTAGCTCGGGCCGGTCAGACGGCTTCCGATGGGCTGCGCTGAGCCGAGCACGGCGACGTACCCGTAGCCAGTCTTCTGAATTTCTCAAGGCGCTGAGCCCAGGTGATCGAGGCGCGGCCCAGCGGCCGGCAAGCTGCGGTTCGACACACGACAACAACCAGACAACCCTCCTCCCCAGGTCACCGTCTATGTTCGAAAAATACAATGAAAAGGCTCGTCGAGCCCTGTTCTTCGCGCGATACGAGGCCAGCAAGCTGGGCTCACGGGTGATCGAGGCGGAACATGTCCTGCTGGGGGTCTTGCGGGAGGGTGAGGAATCCGTCATCGGTCTGTTCTCCCGTTTCGACATCAAACCGGATGAGATCCGTCGTGAGATCGAAGGGGAGCGGGTCTTTGTCGAGCGGGTCTCATCGACCGCCGACTTGCCCTTGTCCGAAGAGACCAAGAAGGTCTTGGCCTACGCGACCCACGAGATGGAGAGCATGGGGCACTCCAACGTCGGTTCCGAGCATTTGTTGATCGGCATCCTGCGGGTGGAGAGCTGCCTGGGGATGCGAGTGCTGACCCAATCAGGTCTCGATCTCTACGCTGTCCGAGAAGAGGTGGTGACCATGGCCCGTGAAAAAGAAGCCGCTCAGCAGAAGAAGGAGCTTCCGTTCCTCACCGAATACGGTCGGGATCTGACGGCTCTGGCCAAACAGGGGGTCTTCGATCCCTTGATCGGCCGCGAAATCGAGGTCGAGCGCATCATCCAAGTCCTGTCCCGGCGCACCAAGAACAACCCGATCCTGCTCGGTGAGCCCGGGGTCGGCAAGACGGCCATCGTCGAAGGGCTGGCGCAGCGCATCGTCAACGACGAAATTCCTGTTTTCCTGCGACGCAAGCGCATCGTCGCCCTGGATTTGTCGTTGATCGTCGCCGGCACCAAGTATCGGGGGCAGTTCGAGGAACGGCTCAAGGGCATTCTCAAGGAGCTGCGGGAGTCCGACGATCTCATCGTCTTCATCGACGAAATCCACTCCCTCATCGGCGCCGGTTCGGCGGAGGGTTCCCTCGACGCCGCCAACATTTTGAAACCGGCCCTCTCCCGGGGTGAGGTGTCGTGCATCGGCGCCACCACCCTGCGCGAGTATCGCAAGTACATCGAGAAAGACCGTTCCCTGCTGCGGCGTTTCCAGGCGGTACAGGTGGAGCCACCGACCGCCGAACAAACACTGCGCATCCTCGAAGGGGTCAAGGAGCGCTACGAGGACTTCCACAAGGTGCGCTATACGGAAGCGGCCCTGAAGACTTCGATCCTGCAGACCGACCGCTACATCCCCGACCGCTTTCAGCCGGACAAGGCCATCGACGTGATCGACGAAGCGGGGGCCAAGGTCAAGCTCAAGCGGGCCCGCAACGCACAGCATGTGCGCGGCCTCGAAGACGAGGTGCAGAAGGTCGAAAAAGAGATGAAGACGGCCATCTCGGAGAAGGACTTCGAGAAAGCGGTGATGCTGCGGGAGCGTGAGATCGAGCAACGCAGCGATCTGGAACAGATGGCGGTGGATCTGGACGAGCCGGCGGAGGTTTCCGACGCCGACATCGAAGAGGTCATCGCCTCGTGGACAGGGGTGCCGGTGGCCAGCCTGCAAACCGCCGAGGCGGAGCGCCTGATGAAGATGGAGGACAGCCTACGGCGTTTTGTCGTCGGGCAGGACGCCGCCATCAGCGCCATCAGCCGGGCCATCCGCCGTTCCCGTCTCGGGGTGAGCAACCCCCATCGTCCCGTCGGCTCGTTCATTTTTCTCGGACCTTCGGGCGTCGGCAAAACGGAAGTGGCACGGCGTTTGGCCGAATTCCTGTTCGACTCACAGCATGCCCTGGTGCGCTTCGACATGAGCGAGTACATGGAGAAACACGCCGTCTCCAAGCTCATCGGCTCGCCGCCGGGTTATGTCGGCCATGAAGAGGGGGGGCAGCTCACCGAGCGCATTCGGCGCCACCCCTATTCGGTGGTGCTCTTCGACGAAATCGAGAAGGCCCACCCCGATGTCGCCAACCTGCTGTTGCAGATTCTCGACGACGGTCGGCTGACCGATGCCTACGGCAATTCCGTCGACTTCACCAACAGTATCGTCTTGATGACCTCCAATATCGGCAGCAAATTGGTGCTGCGCGGTGGGCGCATGGGTTTCGGCGAGATGAACGAAGAGAGCTCGTTCCATCGGTTGGAAGAGGAAATCTTGGCGGAGCTGCGACGCCATTTCAGCCCCGAGTTCATCAACCGTGTCGACGAGGTCATCGTCTTCAATCCCTTGGGGGGCGTCGAGCTTCGGGCGATCGTCGATATTCTGTTGGCCGATGTCAATACCACCCTGCGGGAACGCCATTTGGAGGTCAAGGTCGACAACGAAGGAAAGCAGTGGTTGTTGGGGAAGGCCGGGATCGATCCATCGACCGGTGCCCGTCCCCTGCGACGCACCATTCAACGCTTTATTCAAGATGCTGTGTCGGAGCTGCTGATCAGCCAACATGGCGAGAGGATCGAGATCATCGAGGTAAGGGTGGTGGACAACAATCTGGTGTTGACCGCCCAAGACCTTGAATGCCTCGCCGCTGATAGATAATCTCCACAGGCTATGGCACGCATTGATGGTGACGACGCAGCAAGGAAATCTTGCGGCGTCGGCCTCACTTGGCACTCGATTTGCTCCCCTGCGAGAGGATCAAGGCCCGAGGAAGGGTTCGCCAACGATGCCGGAGAGGCCAGGGACTCCGATCGAGGTGAGCGCAGCGTCGAGCCCTCGCCCCGGAGAACCTGGTCCATCACTGTCCATCAGGGCAGGGACACGGTTGGTTTGCCGCTGAAGCTCGCTCGGAGTCATTCGTTAAGGAGTCGTCAGGTGGTTCGAAAAAGCAGGTTTGTCCCCACGTGTCTTTTTGTCGTCCTGGCGCTCTCGCTGTGCCTATGCGGCTCGTCCTGGGCCCAGGCCGCCCGTTATCAAGATCAGCCGATACAGGCGATCGAATACCAAGGGCTGGTGACCTTGGGCGAAGAGACGATGAACCACTATCTCTTCGGCAAACAGGCCGATGGACCGCGGCGCCTCGATGTCGAGGATCTCGACGAACGCATCCGCAAGCTGTGGGATCGCGAGCTGATCGACGACATCTCGGTGCAAGTGGAGCCGGTGGCCGGTGGTGTCAAGTTGATCGTACGCCTGGTGGAGAGACCCATACTGGTGTCCGTCGAGTATTCCGGTCTCAAGCGGGTCAACCGTAGCGATATCGTCGAGCAAGCGGATCGGGAGCGCATCGAGGTCTACGAGAATCAGCCGTTGCAGCTCGGTGAGCTCAAGCGCCTGAAGTTCGCCATCGAGGACCTCTACAAGGAAAAGGGCTATCGCTTCGCTGAGGTGACCTACACCCTCGAAGACATGGGTAAGGGCCAGAAACGGGCTGTTTTTGCCATCGATGAGGGCGACAAGGTCAAGATTGGCGATATCGATTTCGACGGCAATACGGTGTTCAGTGACTGGCGTTTGCGCCTCTCGATGAAAGACACCAAGGAATCCGGCCTCATCTCGCGGATTTCCAAGAAGGACATCTACAACCCCGCCAACATCGACGAAGACCTCGACAAGGTGAAGGATCTCTACCGACGGGCCGGCTACAAGGACGTCCTGGTGGCCAAACCCGAGCTCTCGGTGCGGGCCAAGCGCCCCAACGCGGCCACCATCAAAGAGCAGAAGCGTCGGTTGGAGATCACCGTGCCGGTGGAAGAGGGAGAGCGCTGGCGTTTCGGCGAGGTTTCCATCGAAGGCAATGAGGTGTTCAGCGACGAGTTCCTGTTGCGCCAATTCGAGCGTCCCCGGGGCGGCTGGTTGCGCTCGAAGGTCATTGACGACGCCGTCGAGAGCATCTCCAAGCTCTACTCGAGCGTCGGCTACATCTTTGCCAAGGTCGAAACCGAGTTGGTGGAGCGTTCCGAGGAAGTCGCCGATGTCCTTCTGAAGATCGACGAGGCCGATCAATACCGCGTTGGACGTCTCGAGTTCGAGGGCAACAGCAAGACCCGCGACAAGGTGCTGCGCCGCGAGATGTTGGTGCAGGAAGGCACGGTCATGAGCATGACCGGCATCCAGAACAGCCTGCTCAAGATCCGCCAGCTCAACTACTTTGCACTCAACGAAGAGGAGCCGGTGGCCTTTGACTTCGACTCCGAGGAAAAGACCGTAGACCTCCTGGTGCAGGGCGAAGAGGCGGAACGCACGGAGCTTCAGTTCGGCGGTGGTTGGAGTGAGGTGGATGGTTTCTTCGGCCAGTTCGCCCTGCGTACCACCAACTTCTTGGGCCGTGGCGAGACGCTGGGTGTCTCCGTGCAGAGTGGCCGTCAGCGGGACTACTACGACCTGGAATACAGCATTCCATGGTTCCTCGATCGGCCGCAGAATCTAGGTTTCAGGCTGTTCAACCAAGAGCTCGACTCCAGAGTGTTGTCCGATGTCGAGTTCCAGCAGAAGTTCTCCGGGGCCTCCGTCACCTATGGGCGCTCCCTGCGCAACTTCCAGACCTTCAGCATCTCCTACAACTTCTCGGACATCGAAGATACGCAGCGCCTGTTCATCGACGGCGAGGACGAACCCCTGACCCGCGAGGTGATGTTCACCAGCTCGTCGCTGCGGCCGTTCTGGATCCGCAACACCCTCGACAGCCGATTCGAGCCCACCCGTGGCACCCGGATCTCGGCTTCGGTGGAAGTGGCCGGTGAATACCTGGGGGGAGATACTTCGTTCATCGAGCCCCAATTCAATCTGACCCGCTTTTTCCGCGCCACCCAAGGGGCCCTCAAGTCGTCCTTTGGGTTCAAAGTGGACTTGGGCTACATCACCTCCCTCGACGACAAAGAGCTGTTCCCGCAGCAGCGCTACTTCATGGGCGGCGACAACAGCATTCGCGGCTTCCGGCGCCGTTCCATCGTGGTACGTGAAACCGACGGCACCATCCGTCGTGATCCCTCCGGTTTTCCCTTGGGCGGCACCAAGATGTTGCGTTTCAGTGCCGAGTACCATTTCATCGTCGGCGGACCATTCCGCGTCGTATTGTTCGGCGACGCAGGTGGTGTCTTCGACGATGACCAATCCATCGATACCGATCTCTTGCGCTATAGCGCAGGTGCCGAGCTGCGGATCCAGGTGCCTTTGTTTCCTGCTCCCCTGCGCTTCATCTATGCTTTCAACCTGGAAGAGCAGCTCGATGATCAGTTCGACTCATTCGACTTCAGTCTCAGCACCTCGTTCTAAGACGAGGCTCGCTGGAGGGATCGAATTCAAAGATGAACCCGTAGCTCAGAGACTGATATCGTCTCGCGGCTTCTTGACCGGTGACCCAGGGGGGCGCCGGGCTCTCAATCCAACGCTTAGGAGAATCCTCTGATGCCGACTATGACTTCTTTTTTCCGTTCGTCTTCTCGCAAATATCTGGTCCTCGGTTTGTTGGCTTTGGCCTTGGCCTCCGGCAGCGCCGTGGCGCAAGAGACCCCCGCCAAGATCGCCGTCGTCAACCTCGACTACATCGTCACTCAATCGCCGGCCGGCAAGGCCTTGCAGGCCAAGCTGGAGGCCTTCCAGAATCAAGTGCAAGTGCAGGCGGAGGCCCTCAACAACGAGGCCAAGGACTTGCGCCAACGGATGGTCGAGGGGGCCAACTCGTTGTCCGAGGAGAAGCTGGCCGAGATGCAGAAGGCTTTCGAGGACAAGACCATCAGCATCCGTCGCTTCCGCGATGACAAGCAGCGCGAAGGTCAGAAGATGCAAGAAGAGGGGTTGCGCGAAGTCGAGGCGCAGTTGGAGCCGGTCTTCACCGCCATCCGCGACGAAGGTGGCTACGACTTGATTCTCAACAACGTCCCCGGCGTCGTGGTGATGGTCAGCCAGCGGGTCGACATCACCCAGAAGGTGCTCGACAAGTTGAAGGCCAGCACCGGTAGCTGACGTCGTGGCGCGTTCTGACCAAGGCCGACCGGCCACCTTCGCTCTCTCCCGCCTGGCCGCAGCGGTGGGCGGGGAGGTGCTGGGTGACGGCAAGGTCCAAGTGCGCAACTTGCGGACTTTGGAGCATGCCGCGGAGGACGACCTCTCGTTCTTCAGTCAAGCCGCCTACCGGGTCCAGGCCGAGGTGTCCGCCGCTGCGGCCTTGTTGGTGCCCCCGAGTATGGTGGAGCTGGCCGGTGAGGGGCGGCAACGCCCTCTGTTGGTGGTCGAGGATCCATCCCTGGCCCTGGTCGAGCTCATTCCCCTGTTCCATCCGCCACCACCGCCGCCCCGGGGTATCCACGGTACGGCGGTGGTGGGCAAAGACTGCGCCATCGATGACAGTGCCTATCTGGGACCCTATGTGGTGGTCGGCGACGGCTGCCGCATCGCTGCCGGGGCAGCCCTGCACGCCCACGTGGTGTTGGGGAACGCCTGTCGGGTGGGCGTCGGCTCGGTGATCCACCCCCATGCCGTGCTCTACGACGGCACACGTTTGGGCGATGCGGTAATCGTCCACTCTGGCGCCATCCTCGGTGCCGACGGCTTCGGCTACGCGACCCACCAAGGCAAGCACCTCAAGGTGCCGCAGGTCGGGCGTACGGTCATCGAAGACGAGGTGGAGATCGGAGCCAACAGCACCATCGATCGGGCGCTGCTGGAAGAAACCCATATCGGCCAGGGTAGTAAGATCGACAATCTCGTACAGGTGGGGCACAATGTCACCCTCGGAAGAGGTTGCATTCTTTGTGGTCAAGCGGGCATCGCCGGCAGCACTCAGCTGGACGATTATGTCGTTCTGGGTGGCCAAGCCGGGGCCGGTGGGCACATCACCTTGGGACGTGGCGTCCAAGTGGCCGCCAAGTCCGCGGTCCTGCAATCGGTCGCCGAGGGTCTGCGGGTGGGGGGGATCCCGGCCATCGATCTCAAAGACTGGCGTCGCCAAGCCATGATGATGCCCCGTCTTGGGGAAATGGCCCGGCGCCTGCGCTCGCTGGAGACGAAGCTCGCCTCTCTGGCCAAGAATGCCGGAGACGACGACTAGCTCTCGACCCCTGCAAAGGTTCGACGACTGACAAGGCGGAACAAGTGTGACGGAATCGCAGATCGAGCAGCCCGGCGAGTGGGATATTCGCTGGATTCTTTCGGTATTGCCGCATCGCTACCCGATGCTGCTGGTGGACCGGGTCCTGGCCATCGAGCCGGGGCACCGTATCGTCGCCCTCAAGAACGTCACCATCAACGAAGAAGTGTTTCTCGGACACTTCCCAGGCCACCCGGTGGTTCCCGGAGTGTTGTTGATCGAGGGCTTGGCCCAGGCCGGTGGGCTCTTGCTGTTGCACGATCTGCCGGCAGAGCGGCGGCAGCAAACGTTGCTGTACTTCTCCGGCATCGAGAAGGCGCGGTTTCGCCGTCCGGTGGTGCCAGGGGATCAGGTGCGCTACGAAGTGGACGTGGTGCGTTTTCGTCCCGGCGGGACCAGCAAGATGGCCGGGCGGGTGATGGTGGGGGATGTGGTCGCGGCGGAAGCCCGATTGACCTCGACGATGGTGGAACGCTGACATGGAAACCAAGATTCATCCCACGGCGGTGGTCGATGACACCAGCGAGCTCGGTGTCGGTGTCGAGATCGGGCCCTTTGCGGTGGTGGGACCGGGGGTCATCGTCGGCGATCGAAGCCGTCTGCACGCCGCTGCTCAAGTCCATGGGCCGACCCGTCTCGGCGCCGAGAACCAAATCTATTCCTATGCCTGCATTGGTTTCGATCCCCAAGATCTCAAGTTCGCCGGTGAGACAACGCGCTTGGAGGTGGGTGAGCGCAACCACTTTCGCGAGCACTCCACCGTCCACCGTGGTACCGGCAAAGGGGGCGCCTTGACCACCGTCGGCAGCGACAATTTGCTGATGGTGGGGGCCCACATCGCCCATGATTGCCAGGTCGGCGATCGCAACATCTTCGCCAACAACGGCACCCTGGCGGGCCATGTGGAAGTGGCCGACGATGCCGTCATCGGGGCTTTCAGCTCGGTGCACCAGTTCTGTCGAGTCGGTAGCCATGCCTATATCGGCGGTTATTCGGTGCTCACCCGCGACGTCTTACCCTTCGTCAAGACCGTCGGCGCCAAACCGGCCTGCTTTGGAATCAATCGCATAGGTCTCGAGCGCAAGGGATTCGACGCCGACTCCCTGGCCACCTTGGAGCAGGCCTACCGCGTGCTGGTGCGCTCCAAGCTCAATACGACGCAGGCCCTGGAGCGATTACGACACGACTTAGGGGACTCTCCCCACGTCCGTTACCTGATCGAGTTCGTCGACGCCTCGGAGCGTGGGGTCATCAAAGAACCGCCACGCCGTGGTGGCAGCCGAGGAGGTTGAGAGATGAGCCTATCCACTCCCATGCGGGTCGCCGTGGTGGGAACCGGCGCCCTCGGGCGTCACCATGTGAGGATTCTGTCGGAAATGCCCGAGGCGGAGCTGGTCGGCATCTACGATCAGCGCCCCGAAGTGGCGGCGAAGCTGGCCCAGGAGCATGGCACCACCAGTTTTTCGTCCCTCGAAGAGCTGAGCGAGCAAGTGGAAGCGGTGGTCCTGGCGGTGCCGACCTTCGCCCATGCCAGTCTGGGATGTCAGCTGCTGGAGGGTGGCCGTCACCTGTTGGTGGAGAAACCCATCACCTCCACCGCCGAGGAGGCGGATCGGCTGCTGGCGGCGCAGGGCGATCGGATCTTGGCGGTGGGCCATGTCGAGTTCTACAACCCGGCCGTTCAGGCCTTGCTGGCCCTCGACGAAGAAGCCCGCTACGTCGAGGTGCAACGCCTGTCGCCGTTCACTCCGCGCAGCCTCGATGTCGATGTCATCCTCGATTTGATGATCCACGATTTGCAGATCATCCATGCCCTGGACAGCAGTCCCATCACCGAGATTCGAGCCACCGGCATCGAGGTATTGTCGTCACGCATCGACATGTGCAGTGCCCGTATCGAGCTGGAATCGGGTTTGGTGGCCAACGTCACTTCGTCGCGGGTTTCCGCCGAGCCGGTCCGCAAGCTACGGGCCTACCTCAAGAGCAGCTATTTCTCGATCGACTATCGGGAACAGGACATCAAGGGCTACGGTCTCGAGATCCAGGGCGATCAACGGGTTATCGTGCCGCGGGATCTCTCGGTACCGACCCGCGAGCCGTTGCGGGCCGAGCTCGAGGCCTTCCTGGCGGCTTGTCGTGGTGAAGCCGTCGAGATCGTCGACGGCCAGGCCGGCCGGCGGGCTCTCGATACCGCATTGAAGGTTCGACAGCAGGCTGCACGCTGACCCACGGGTGAGCGCGGAGCTTGAGCTATTGACAGCCAAGCACAGACAAGGGCGGAGAAACCAGACATGGTGGAATATTCGATTGGCGTCATCGGGGGGAGTGGTCTCTATGGCATGGAGGGGCTCCAAGTGCACCAGGAGCGGGTTGTCGAGACACCGTTCGGAGAACCCTCGGCGCCGTTTGTTCTCGGCGAGATCGAAGGGCAGAAGGTGGCATTTTTGGCGCGCCACGGGCAGGGGCACCGTCTCATGCCCACGGAGCTCAATTTCCGCGCCAACATTTTTGCCTTCAAGCTGCTGGGAGCCGAACGGCTGATCTCGGTCAGCGCCGTCGGTTCGTTGCAAGAACAGTACGCCCCCACCCATGTGGTGGTGCCGGATCAATTTGTCGACCGGACGCGCCATCGGGTGGACACGTTCTTCGGCGACGGCTTGGTGGCCCATGTCTCCTTGGCGGATCCCATCTGTCCCCATTTGTCGGCGGTCCTCGGCCGTGCGACGGAATCGACCGGCACCCAGATGCATTTCGGCGGCACCTATCTGTGCATGGAAGGACCGCAGTTCTCCACCCGCGCCGAGTCCCACCTCTATCGTCAATGGGGCATGGACATCATCGGCATGACCAACCTGCAAGAGGCGCGTCTGGCCCGTGAAGCGGAGATTTGCTACAGCACACTCGCCATGGTGACGGACTACGATTGTTGGCATGAGGCGGAAGAGGACGTGACCGTCGATGCGGTGATCGCCATTCTGCGGCAGAATGCCGCCACCGCCCAAGGGATCATCAAGCATGCCGTCGTCGAGCTGGCTGCGGAGTCGACGGCGGGAAGCGGCGGGGGACGCAGCTGTCTCTGCTGCAACGCCCTGGCCTCCGCCCTGATCACCGATCCGTCGATGATTCCAGAGGCGACCCGTCGGCGTCTCGATCCCATCGTCGGACGCTATCTCGGCTCGGCGGAAGACGCTGAGCCCGCGACCTGAGGGAGCCCACGTGCGTATTTTGGTGACCAACGACGACGGTATTTTTTCCGAAGGCATCACTCGGCTCGCCGAGGCCATCGCCGATCTCGGACAGGTGATCGTCGTGGCGCCGGACCGCGAGCAGAGCGCCACCGGCCGCTCCCTGACCTTGCATCGCCCGCTGCGTATTCGCCAGGTCAAAGAGCATTGGTTCACCGTCGACGGTACGCCCACGGATTGCGTCAGCCTGGCAGTGCAAGGGCTGCTCAAGGAGGAACCGCCGGACTTGGTGGTGTCGGGCATCAACTTCGGGGTCAACATGGGCGACGACGTCACCTACTCGGGCACCGTCAGCGGTGCCTTCGAGGCCAATCAGCACGATCTTCCGGGCATCGCTTTCAGCCAAGAGATCGAAGAGGGTTTTTCCTTCAAAAGGTCGGCTGAAATCGCCCACGATGTCTTGGCGGAGCTGTTGCTGCATCCGTTGCCGGTCGATCTGTTGCTCAATATCAACATTCCTGCCAAAGAGCCCAAGGGGGTCCGCTGGACCCGCCTCGGCAAGCGAGTTTATGAGCAGAGTGTGGTGGAGAAGATCGATCCGCGGGGTCGTAAGTACTACTGGATCGCCGGCACGCCGCGCTGGGAGAGCCTGGAGGGTACCGACTTCATGGCCCTGAGCACCGGCCACCTGTCGGTGACCCCCCTGCATCTCGACTTGACCGATTACCGTAACCTGGAAGAAACGGCGCCGGCGCGCACCACCCTCGAAGGTTTGCAGTGGCCCGGGGCCGAGGTCGCCGGTGAGTGAACGAAGGCAGAGGCGGCGGACTGTGAGCGGTGACCCCTACGAGTTTCAACGCCAGCGTATGGTGAAGAAGCACATCCAGGGGCGGGGGATCGAGGATCCAAGAATCCTCAAAGTGATGCGCCAGATCCCACGCCACGTCTTCGTTCGAGATTCTTTGCACCATCAGGCCTACAGCGACCATGCCTTGCGCATCGAGCAAGGGCAGACCATTTCTCAACCCTACATCGTGGCCCGCATGACGGAGATGCTGGATGTCGGGGAGGAGCATTCGGTGCTGGAGATCGGCACCGGCTCCGGGTATCAGACCTTGATCCTGGCCCGTCTGGCCCGTCGTGTCTATTCCTTGGAGCGCATCAGCGAGTTGGCCAAGAAGGCCATCGAACGGCTGCGACCCTTCGGTCTCGACAACGTCAAGATCCAGACCTTCGACGGCACCGTCGGCTGGGGTGGTGAGGGGCCCTACGATCGCATCATGGTGACAGCGGGGGCACCCGAGGTGCCTAAGCCCTTGCTGGACCAGCTGAAAATGGGGGGCAAGCTGGTGATCCCCGAGGGCGATCGCCGGGGTCAGCGGTTGATGCTGTACCACCTCACCGAGGACGGTCTGCGCCGTTTCAGCGGCGAAGAGGTGACCTTTGTGCCGTTGATTGGGCGTTTTGGCTGGACGGAGGAGTAGTTGGCCGACAAACCCACGGCTGATGCGGATCGCGAAACCGTCGCTTGGCGGATCCGAGGCCGCGTGCAAGGGGTGGCCTTTCGTTGGTTCACCCGCAGCGCGGCTCTTCGCTTGGGGGTCGACGGCTGGGTACGCAACCTACCCGACGGCTCGGTGGAAGCTCAGGTTCGTGGCCCGAAGGATGCTTTGCGGCAGCTCGAGCAGCGGCTGAGGCGAGGTCCGGAAGCGGCACAGGTGCGTGGTTTCGACGAGCAAGCTCTCGACCCTTCGATAGCGATGGCGCCAGGGTTCGAGATTCGTTATTGAAGGCCAACGGCAGGCGGCAGCGGTATGCACACCTAGATACGCGTCACCGAAAAGGGAGAAGGCATTGAACGATTTGAAACGCTACATCCGCGAAGTACCCGACTATCCAAAACCCGGCATCAATTTTTACGATATCACCACCCTGTTGAAGAACAAGGAAGGCTTCCGCCTGACCTTGGATCGTTTCCACGAGCTATTCGCCGACCAGCAGATCGACAAGGTGGTGGGCATGGAGTCCCGTGGTTTTCTCTTCGGGCCGCCCTTGGCCTACGATATCGGGGCCGGTTTTGTGCCGATACGCAAACCCGGTAAATTGCCCGCCGTTACCCACAGCCAAAGCTACGACCTCGAATACGGCACCGACCGTCTCGAAATGCACCGCGATGCCATCGAGCCGGGGGAGCGCATCCTCATCGTCGACGACGTCATCGCCACCGGCGGCACCGCGGCGGCGGCGGGCGAGCTGGTGCGTGCCTGCGGTGGCGACATTGTGGGCTACGGTTTTGTCATCGAGCTCAGCTTCCTAGACGGTCGCAGTCGGCTGGGGGGGGCACCGGTTTCATCACTTTTGACCTACTGAACCGAGGTAATTGCCTCGCCGTCCGCAAGGGGCTTTGTTTGTGCAACGTCTCAGCGTATAATCCGCCACCCCAGGCGGCTGTAGCTCAGGTGGATAGAGCGGGAGTTTCCTAAACTCTAGGTCGGGGGTTCGAGTCCTCCCAGTCGCACCAAACCAGAGTCGCTTGCCCAACGAAACCGGCAGCGACCAAGCCAACGCTGCGCTCCCCACGAAGGACAGTTCCGCGCACACGTGAGTGCTTCCCAGGGCTCCGGGCCCCGTAGGTACGTCGTTGGCCGTCCGAGAAGCACGCAAGGAGACTTTCGAGCCATGAGCACCAGACTCTCGCCCAAGAAGATCAAACACGATATCCGGGAAGATGAATTCCGTAGCTTCATCGTCCGGGGCTTCGACTACTTCACCGAAAATCCAATGGAGGTGTTGAAGATCGTCGGCGCCGTGCTGCTCCTCGTTCTCGTGGTCAGCGCCGGATACTCCTTCCTGGATAGTCGGAAGGATGTCGCCAATGAGGATTTGGCGGCGGCACTGAAGATATATCAAGCGCCGATTCTCGACGAGGGTGCCACTCCCGACGACGAGAAATCCCCAAGCTTCGCCAGTGATGAGGAGCGTATCGCCAAAGCCAAACCCATGTTCGAGAAGGTTCACGGCGCTTTTGGTGCCGGGGCTGCCGGTGATGTAGCGGGCCTCTACCTGGCCAACATCGAAGCTGCCGCCGGTAACCCGGAAACGGCCCGTGCGACGTGGGAAAAATTCCTCGATGAGCACAGTGACCACATTCTGGCCTTGTCGGTACGCCTGAATATTCTGCGTTTCGATCGCGCCAACGGCAAGGCGGCGGAGGTTGCGGAGATCCTGGAGAAGGAGCTGGCCAGCCCTTCGAAGTCGATGCCAGAGGACGTGATCCTCTACGAGTTGGCGTCGACCCGGGAGATGATGGGTGAGAAGGAGGCTTCCCTGAGCCTCTATCAGCGGATCATCGACGAGTATCCGCAGTCACCATACGTGGAACGGGCGCGCCAGTTGACGACCTCGTCGGCGGGTTGATGTCGGAGCCCTCGGTGCGTCGTCGTCGCGGCTGAGGATGTGGGCCCCTTCGAGGGGCGATCTGGTTGGGAAGACCGTGTTGGCCGGGTGGCCGATGCGGTCTTTTTGTATGCAGGCTCGCCTGCCGCGAGCCCCGGGCCCCTCACACGCCGCCCCGGGCCCCCCGTCCGTGGCACGCTCGCCCGCCGCCCTGGAATAGATGGGCTGGCCCTGATCTGTGGCGTCTCGGCCTCGCCGCCACCCAGCTCTGCCCCGCCCGGAGCGCCCTGCTGATCGCAGACGCTCAGGTCGTGGGGCCACGGACCCGGGCACCCCAAATGGCCCCCCGGCGGCGCCCGCCCGGAGCGCCCTGCTGATCGCAGACGCTCAGGTCGGGCGGTTGGGAGTACGGACCTGGGCACCCCCAAAATAACCCCCGGCGGCGCCCGCCCGGAGCGCCCTCTTGATCGCAGACGCTCAGATCGGGCGGTTGGGAGTACGGACCTGGGCACCCCAAAATAGCCCCCGGCGGCGCCCGCCCGGAGCGCCCTCCTGATCACAGACGCTCAGGTCGGGCGGTTGGGGCTACGGACCCGGGCACCCCAAGATAGCCCCCGGCGGCGCCCGCCCGGAGCGCCCTGCTGATCGCAGACGCTCAGATCGGGCGGTTGGGAGTACGGACCTGGGCACCCCAAAATAGCCCCCGGCGGCGCCCGCCCGGAGCGCCCTGCTGATCGCAGACGCTCAGGTCGGGCGGTCCGGGCTACCAACACCGGCCCCTGCGGGGCCACAATCCTTTTGTTTTCTGCAGATAGCTCTGGCGTTGGGAGCTGTTGCTAGGGGAGGGGATTAGTCCAGGGGCTGCCAGGTGAGGACGGTTTGGATCGGCTCGGCGACCTTGGTCGTTTTGTTGTTGAGTTGCAACCAGCGTAGCTCGATTTTGCTGTCATCGAGTGGGCGCAGGATGGGGGCTTCCTGTTGGCGGCTGGGGGTGTGGGTTTGGGCTAGGGCTTTGCCATCGAGATCGAGCTTGAGGAGGGTCCAACCGGCTGGTACGGCTTGGCGGAAGGCCAGGAGGGGTTGTGCGGCGGCGGTCCACTGGGGGTAGACGGTGCCGGGGGCGCCGAGCCTTTGGGGGGCGCTCCACGGGCCGACGGTGGTCTTGCTGTCGGTGTTGTTGCTGTCGGTGGTGCGACTCTTGGTGGTGTCGAAGCGGGCCACCATGAGGCGGTAGTCCTGGCCGTCGTAGCGGCTCCAGGCGGCCAGGGCACCACCGTCGACGGCGAGCACTTGAGGGGTGATGTCCGGCACTCGATTGTCCACGTCGAGGGTGGCGGGGGTGGACCAGGAGCCTTCTTGGAAGCGGCTCCAGAGGACTTCGCTGTCGTTGCCATCGAAGGCGGTCCACAGGGCCAACCAGCTGCCGTCGTCGAGGCTGGCGACGGTGAGGGCGGTTTGGGTGCCGGCGCCTCGGGGGGAGAGGGTTTGCGGTTCTGACCAGGCGTTGCCCCGGCGCAGGGCGTAACGTACCTCAGAAGTACGGACCTCGGTACCTTCGAGCCACATGACGGCTTGTAGACCCGTGTCATCGACCACCGGTTGGGAGGCGAAGAGGGTTTTGCCGGGGGCGATGTGGACGACGCTTTGCTCGACGATCTCCGTCCCTTGGCCCTCGGTGAGGACGATGCGCTGGCCCTCGCTGTGGGGCTCGTTGGCGCTCACCCACCATTGGGTGCCGAGCCTGTTTGGCCGGCTGAAGCGTGAGCCCTTGGCCGAAGGTAGCATCACTTGACGGCCGTCGTCCCAGGCCAGCGCGGCGCCATCGTCGCCGTACAGCACTTGCATCTCGGCGGCGGTGAGGGGGGCTTGGGCGGTCATCAGGCAGAGCGCCACGGCGGCGACAAGGCTCCAACCGGGGCGGCGAAATCGACGCCCGGCGGAGACTTCGAGGACGGAGGCGGTAGGACGATGCAGCTCTTTTTCCATTGTCTGATCCTAAGCGGTTGCTCCCGTCCGCCGCAAGGGCCTATCATCGACGCTATGAAAGCAGCCATCATCGCCGTCGGTAGTGAGCTCCTCGGAGTTGCTCGGTTGGATACCAATTCCCTTTTCCTCACCGAGTGCTTGGAGGGGTTCGGCGTCGAGCTCTTCGGCAAGTCGGTGGTGGGCGATGATCCGACCGCCCTGGCGGATCTCATCGCCTTCTATCTACCGCGGGTTGCGGTGTTGGTGCTGACCGGCGGCTTGGGGCCCACGGCCGACGACATCACCCGGCAGGCGGTGGCGCAATGCCTGGGGCGGCAGATCAGTATCGACGAAACTCTGGTGGAGGAGCTACGACAGCGCTTCGCCAGCTTCGGCATCGTCATGGCAGAGGTCAATCGGCGCCAAGCGGAGGTCATTTCTGGTGCCCAACGTCTCGCGAATCCCAAGGGTTCCGCCCCCGGCCAGCGGCTGCATCAGGACGGCTGCGAGATCTTCCTGCTACCGGGGGTGCCACGGGAGATGCGGGCCATGACGGAGCTACATCTGCGTCCCTGGTTGGCGTCGCAGCCAGGTACCGAGCAGGGGCTGGAGCGTCGCACCCTCAAGGTGGCATGTTTGCCGGAGTCGGAGGTGGAGGCGAGGATCGCCCCCGCCTACGAAGAGTTTGGACGGCAGAACATCGTTGTCTTGGCGTCCCCCGGGGAGGTGGACCTGCAGGCCGTGGCTAGCGGTCCGGTGGCAGAGCGAAGATGTCGCTTAGAAGAGATGCAGGGGCGTCTGGCGGAGCTGGTGGGGGAGCCGGTGTTCAGCCTCGACGGTGCCACCCTGGAATCGGTGGTGGGCCAGCTGCTCTTGGCCCACGGAGCGACGGTGGCGACCGCCGAGTCCTGCACGGCGGGTTTGGTGGCCGAGCGTTTGACCCGGGTGGCCGGCAGCAGTCAATTCTTTGTCGGCGGTGTGGTGACTTATTCCAACGCCCTCAAGCGTTCGTTGCTCGGCGTCGAGGGTGAGACGCTGGAGCGCCACGGGGCGGTCAGCGAGATCGTTGGACGGCAGATGGCCGAGCAGGTACGAAGGCGCTTGCAGAGTGACTACGGAATCGGCATCACGGGCATTGCCGGCCCCGGCGGTGGCAGCGAAGAGAAGCCGGTGGGCACCGTCCACATCGCGGTGGCGGGGCCGAGGGGGCAATTGGCCCATCGACGAGTGCGTTTTCCCGGTGATCGCCAGAGTGTCCGCCAGCAGAGCAGTCAACTGGCCCTCGAGCTCTTGCGGCGTATGCTCCTGGCGGCGCCGGGAAGCGGTGAGAGTTGATGGCATCGTCCTCCATCGTGCCCTGGTTGGTGGTCCTTGTCGCCTACCTGCTCGGCTCGCTGTCGTTCAGCGTCATCATGGTCTACCTGCTCGAAGGTCTGGACATCCGTGATCAGGGTAGCGGCAATGCCGGTGCCACCAACGTCTTGCGCACCGTGGGGCGGCGAGCCGCCATGGCGGTGCTGCTGTTGGATATTGGCAAAGGGGCTTTGGCAGTTAGTTTGGCGCGCTGGCTTGAGGTACCGCCGCCGTGGGTCGGAGCCGCCGCGGTGGCGGCTGTGGCGGGGCATATCTTCCCCGCCTTCCACCGCTTGCGGGGCGGCAAAGGGGTGGCGACGGTGACCGGTGCCTTGGGATGTTTGGATCCCCTGGCGGCGCTGGTGGCGGCGCTGGTCTTCGGTCTGGTGGTGATTATCACCCGTTATGTGTCGTTGGGGTCGATCGTCGCAACGGTGGTCTTCCCCCTCTTCGCTTGGCTGGCCGGTCGTCTCGGCTGGACGCCTCCGGCCCCCGCTTGGTTGCTGATCAGCGCTTCGTTAGTCACCTGTTTGATCATTTTTCGCCACCGATCCAATATTCGTCGTCTGTGGGACGGGACAGAGAACCGTCTGACGCCGCGGCGACGACAGGGGGAGACCCAATGAAGCATTTTGGTGTGCTCGGAACCGGTTCCTGGGGAACAGCAATCGCCCATCATCTCGCCTCCTCGGGTCTCGACGTGACTTTCTGGGGCCGCCGCCCGGAGTTGGTTGACGAGATCCGTCGCAGCCGTTTCAATGAAGCGTTCCTGCCGGGGATTCAGCTGCCGGAAAATCTGCGGATGACCTCTCGCCTCGAAGACATGACCCAGACCGATGCGGTGGTCGTGGTGGTCCCATCCCATGGTTTCCGCAAGGTGACGGCGCAGCTCTTCGCCTGTTTGCCGACTTCCTCCGGGCCGCGGGTCATCGTCTCGGCCACCAAGGGTATCGAGACCGAGTCGTTGGCGCGGATGAGTGAGGTGACGGCGCAGGAAGCGGCGACGGCGGGGCACGCCGTGCGCTTTGCGGTGCTCGCCGGTCCGAGCTTTGCCCGTGAGCTGGCGGATGGGGCGCCGACGGTGGCGGTGATGGGTTCCCGTGACGAAGAGTTGGCCGAAGAGCTGCAGCGGAGTTTCTCCCATCGTCATCTGCGGCTCTATTCCACCACCGACGTGGTGGGGGTCGAGATCGGGGGCACGACCAAAAATGTCATCGCCATCGCGGCCGGGCTGGTGGCCGGCTTGAAGCTCGGGTACAACACCCAGGCGGCGCTGCTCACCCGTGGGCTGCATGAGATCACGCGCTTGGGGATCGCCTGTGGTGGACAGTCGCGCACCTTCGCGGGTTTGGCGGGCATGGGGGATTTGGTCTTGACCTGCACCAGCCAGCTGTCGCGTAACTACCAGATGGGCATGGCCTTGGCGGCGGGCCATAGCGAAAAAGAGGTTTCGAGCTCGACCCCCATGGTCGCCGAGGGTGTTCGCAACTCCTTGGCGGTGGCGCGGCTGGCCAAGCGTTTGGGGGTCGAGATGCCGATCACCGAGCAGATGGTGGAAGTTCTCTACCATGGGAAATCACCCAAGGAGGCGGTTTCGGACTTGATGAATCGGGAGCTCCGGTCGGAAGAAGAGCGTTGAGACCCCTCAAATTCTGATCACAGGGCCTGAGATAATAGGATCTGAGATCACCGGGCCTGAGATCACAAGAGCTCCGGGGCGCCCTCTCCGGGCTGCTTGTCCGAGTCCGATGGGACGATCGAGCATGGAGCGCCAAGAAATATCCAACAAGGGAAAATGACCGCACAAAATGCCCTGGTCAATTGGGGCCAGTTGGGGTTAACTCGAACCAATCGGCCCGGTGAGTCGATTTAAGGCGTTTTTATCAGGCACATTGCAGAATACACCTTCCTGAAAGTGAAACGATTGACGATATGGCCAAGCATCAAAATCTCCTGATTCTCGATTTCGGCAGCCAATACACCCAGTTGATCGCCCGCCGCGTGCGAGAAAACCGCGTGTACTGCGAAATCCACCCCTTCAACATGGCAATCGACGACATCCGTCGTATGAAACCCATTGGCATCATTCTCTCTGGCGGGCCGGAGAGTGTCTTCGGCGAAGACTCGCCGCAAGTGGAGGATGCGCTCTTCGATCTCGGTATCCCGATTCTCGGTATTTGTTACGGCATGCAGCTCATCGCCCTTCGCCTCAACGGCAAAGTGGAGCGTGCGGAGCAGGCCGAGTATGGCCGGGCGGAGATCGAGATCAGCCGCTCAGGCAAGCTGTTCAAGGGGCTTTCCCAGAGGGAAACGGTGTGGATGAGCCACGGTGATCATATCGTCGCCGCCCCCGAGGGTTTCGATGTCACCGCCTCGACGCGCAATGCTCCGGTGGTTGCCTTCGAGCACCCCGGTCGCAAGATCTACGGCTTGCAATTTCATGCCGAGGTTTCCCACACCTTGTCGGGGGCACGCATGATCACCAACTTCTTGGACACCGTCTGCCGGGCCCGCATGGATTGGCAAATGACGTCGTTCATCAGCGAGTCGGTGACCCGAATCCGCCAACAGGTGGGCAATGCGGGGGTTATTTGTGCCATTTCCGGCGGCGTCGACTCGTCGGTCATGGCCGCCCTGGCGCGGCAAGCGGTGGGCAAGCAGTTGCACGCTGTCTTTGTCGACAACGGTTTGTTGCGCAAGGGGGAAGCGCAACAGGTGATGAAGGATCTGCGGGATGGTCTGGGAATCCAGGTGACGGCCATCGATGCAGCGAAGGATTTCCACGCCGCCTTGGCGGGCATTCGCGATCCAGAGCTCAAGCGCCGTATTATCGGACGCATGTTCATCGAGGTTTTCGAGCGTGCCGCCAAGAGCCTCGAGGGGGTGCGTTTCCTCGCCCAGGGCACGCTCTATCCGGATGTCATCGAATCGGTTTCGGTGAAGGGGCCGTCGGCGGTGATCAAGACCCACCACAACGTCGGTGGGCTTCCCGAGAAGTTGGGCTTCGAGCTGCTCGAGCCACTGCGCTTCCTGTTCAAGGACGAGGTGCGGCATCTGGGACGGGAGCTCGGCCTCAACGAGAAGCTGATTCGGCGCCACCCGTTCCCCGGTCCCGGCTTGGCGGTACGCATTCTCGGCGAGGTGACAGCGGAGCGGGTTTCCACCTTGCAGGAGGCGGATGCCATTTTTATCGAGGAGCTCAAGGAGAGTGGCTGCTACCATGAGGTCAGCCAAGCCCTGGCGGTGCTCCTGCCGGTGAATAGCGTCGGGGTCATGGGCGACGAGCGAACCTACGAGGAAGTGGTGGCGCTGCGCTCCGTGAATACCTTGGATTTCATGACCGCCGATTGGAGCCATTTGCCCTACGATCTGCTGGGCCGCGTTGCCAGCCGTATCGTCAACGAAGTGCGAGGGGTCAATCGCGTGGTCTACGACATCACCAGCAAGCCGCCGGGCACCATCGAATGGGAATAGCATGATCCAAGAAGTTTTCCATATTGGAAGTTTTTCGATCAGCCCCTTTGGGCTGATGCTGGTGGCGGCCCTCTTCGCCGGCTATTGGCAGCTCAATCGCGGCATGCGCCAGCGCGGCATCGGTACGGAGGACGACGCCAGCGCCATTGTCTTCACCTGCGGCTTTCTGGGCATCCTCGGCGGCAAGATCTACTACGCCATGCTGATGGGGGACTGGGGGCTGATCTTCGATCGGGCGGGAATCGTCTGGTACGGCTGTTTTTTTGGCGGGCTGTTGGCCTTTCTGTGGACCTTGAAACGTCGTCGCTTGCCGGTGGCGGAGACCTTTGATGCCGTCGCTCCGGCCCTGGCCTTGGGTTATGGCATCGGCCGAATCGGTTGTTTTTTGGTGGGGGACGACTACGGTGTGCCCACCAACCTGCCTTGGGGCATGAAGTTTCCCGTCGGGCTGCCGCCGACCACGGCGGGGGACCTGCGCCGGGTCTTCAATATCGAGCTACCGCCGGAGATGGCCAACGATGTTCTGGTGGCGGTGCACCCGACCCAGCTCTACGAGACCTTGACGGCCCTGGCCATTTGGGGGTTTGCCCTCTACTTGGGACGTCGGGCTCTGGTTCCGGGGCAGCTCTTCACCATCGTCCTCGCCCTGCTGGCCAGTGAGCGCTTTCTGGTGGAGATCATCCGCGCCAAGGACGACCGATTTTTCGGCATCTTCACCGTCGCGCAGTTGATCAGCGCCGCCCTGGTGATCGCCGCCGTCGCCTTGATGATCTGGCGTCGGGGAGCTCAGAAGCCGGTCGTCGCGACCCCTTGAAGCGCCCCATGGCTGCGACCCCTGCTCGTCTGTTGACCATCGCCGGTTCCGACTCGGGCGGCGGTGCGGGTATCCAGGCGGATCTCAAGACCTTTGCCGCGCACCGGGTTTACGGCATGTCGGTAGTCACCGCCGTGACCGCCCAGAACACCCGCCAGGTGACGGCGGTGAGCGAGATTCCGGCCGAGGTGGTGACGGCCCAAATCGATGCTGTATTCGACGATATCGGCGTCGATGGCGTCAAGATCGGCATGTTGTCGAGCCCCGCCATCGTGCGTGCGGTCGCCGCCGGGCTGCGGCGTCACGGGGCTCCCAAGGTGGTGCTCGACCCGGTGATGGTGGCGAAGAGCGGTGACGCCCTGCTGCGCGACGAGGCGGTGGCGGCGATGTTGGACGAGTTGGTGCCCCTGGTACATCTGCTGACCCCCAATTTGCCTGAAGCGGCCCGTTTGAGCGGTCTGCCGGTGGAGACTGAAACGCAACGCCGAGAGGCAGCGAAGAAGCTGGCGGCCGCCGGGCCGGCGGTGCTGGTGAAGGGCGGGCACGGCGTCGAGGAGCCACTGGTGGATTTGCTGTGGCAACCCGTCGCGGACGCCGTCGCAGGTGCCTGGCACCCCGATTCCGCCAATCCCGCAGGTGCCTGGCACCGATTTGTTCACCCGCGGCAGGCGACGGAGTCGACCCACGGCACGGGGTGTACGTTGTCCTCGGCCATCGCCGCCCGTTGGGCCAGCGGTGAATCGCTGGCGGCGGCGGTGGAGGGCGGTATCGCGTATTTGCAGGGGGCCCTGGCGGCGGCCTATCCGATCGGGCAGGGTCATGGTCCAGTGAATCATCTGTGGAACTTGGAGGATTAGATGCTCGATCTGTTGATCATCGGCGCCGGGCCGACGGGTTTGGCCATCGGCGTCGAGGCTCGGCGTCGGGGTTTGGAGTTTCTCATCGTCGAGCGGGGACCCCTGTGCGGTGCGATGGTGGATTTCCCCATCAACATGAATTTCTTCACCACCCGCGACAAGCTCGAGATCGCTGAGCTGCCCTTCAGCATTCCCAACGACAAACCCAGCCGACAACAGGCTCTGGTCTACTACCAAGGGGTGGCTCGGTACCATCAGCTACCCCTGGCGCTGTACGAGGATGTCGAAGCGGTGGAGCGACGGGACGACCATTTCGAAGTGCGCAGCCGTCACCGGGGCACGGTGCGACAACGCTCGGCCCGTGCCGTCGCCTTGGCCACCGGCTATTTTGGTCATCCCAAGACCTTGGGTGTCGAGGGCGAAGACCAGCCTTGGGTACATCACCGATACCGCGAGCCCTATCTGCATTCTGACCAGCACGTGGTGGTGGTGGGCGGGGGCAACTCAGCCTGCGAAGTGGCCTTGGACCTGTGGCGCAATCACGTGAAGGTGACGATGGTGGTGCGTCGAGACCATCTCAAGCCGACGGTCAAGTATTGGGTCAAGCCGGACGTGGAGAATCGAATCGAGGAAGGCTCGATCAACGCCCTGTTCGAGGCGACGGTGGAACGCTTCAGCGGGTCCGGTGAAGTGATGGTGCGCCAAGGAGCGGAATTGCGAGCCCTGCCTTGCGACGCTGCCTACGCGCTCATCGGCTATCTGCCGGACGCCGACTTCGAGCTTCGCTGCGGCATCGAGCTGGACGCCACGACCCTGGTGCCGGAGTTTGACCCCCAGTCCCTGGAGAGCAACGTGCCCGGACTCTACGTGGCCGGTACTCTGCAATCTGGCGTCGACACGGGGCGCATTTTTATCGAGAATTCCCGTGACAACGGGGCCCGCATCGTCGCCCATCTCTGTCGGCGTTTGGGTCGCTGAGGGCGATCTTCAAAACTCTGCGGGTAGAAGCGGGAGCGTCGGAACGAACACGCGCTGGAACCCGGTGCCGTATAATCGTCTTCGTCTGCCGTCGTCTCCGTCTGGAAAGACGCCGGAGTCCGTGCCAGGCCCCAACCCGTTGAGCTCACTTTGGAGAGACCATGCCGAGATCGTTTCAACCCGTCGCAGGACATTGTGTCGCCCCGTTGTCGGGTATGTCGTATCTCCGTGCAGGACTGCCACATGGAATAGCGCAGCGTTTCCAGCCTCGCGCAGGGTCCGTCGTGACGACGGCAGCGGTTTTTTTGCTGCTCACCCTGGGGTCGGCGGTCGCCTGGGCCCAGGATGGGGGCGCCCCAGCGAGCCAAGACCCGACAGCGAGCGAGGACGTCACATCGGACTTCTTCGCCGAGGTCATCGACGTCAACGTGGTCAATGTCGACGTTTATGTCACCGGGCGCGATGGCAAACGGGTCGAGGGTTTAGGGAAGGATGACTTCGAGCTTCTGGTTGACAAGAATCCGGTGGCCATCACCAATTTCTATGCCGTCGAGGGGGGTGGGGTGCGTTCGACGGAGGGTGTCGACACCCTCCCTGAGGCCGAGCAGCGCACCGCCGACCCGACACCGCCGCGGTTGCCGGAGGACCAGCAGCTGCACCTGATCGTCTACGTCGACAATTTCAACCTCCACCCCTTCACCCGCAACCGCGCCTTGGGCAATGTGCGCACTTTTCTGCGCAGTCGTTTGCATGCCGGTGATCGGGTCATGTTGGTGTCCTACGACCGGTCGCTGCATATCCGCCATCCTTTCACCAGCGACCCGGACCTCATCGCTTCGGCCCTCTTCGAGCTCGAAGAGCTGACCGGCCACGCGGTGCATTTCGATTCCGAGCGCCGCGACATCATGAACGAGATCTACGAAGCGACGGAGGCCTACCAAGTGCGGGGCCGGGCAGCCCAGTATGCCGAGTCGCTGTTCAGTGACATGCGTTTCACCCTCGACGCCTTGAACGAGATGGTGGAGTCGTTGGCGGGTTTGCCGGGGCGCAAGGGCATCCTCTACGTCAGCGACGGTTTGTCGATGCGGCCCGGTGAGGATGTCTTTCATGCCATGAGCGAGCATTTCCAGGGGGAAAGCGGCGTCCTGCTGGAGGGTCAGCGCTACGATCTGTCGCGCAACTTCCAAGCCTTGACCAGCCGAGCCAACGCCAACCGGGTGACCTTTTACGCCCTCGAAGCGGCGGGGCTACGCACGTACTCGTACATGGACGCCTCCAACGCCTCGTTCAACGGTGGCTCGCAGGTGGACCAAGTGCATTTCAACAATTTGCAGAGCTCCCTACGCTTCATGGCCGGGGAGACGGGCGGTTTCGCCATGGTCAATACCAATGATTTCGGCGACGTGCTGGATCGCATGGGGGATGATTTCGAGCACTACTATTCCCTGGGCTTCAGCCCCGCTTCCACCGAGTCGGGGCGCTACCACCGCATCGAGGTGCGCCTCAAGGACAAGGTCAGGGGGCTCAAGGTACGCCACCGCGAAGGATTCCGTGACAAGCCGGTGACCACCCGCATGACCGACGGCACCTTGGCGGCTCTGAACTATGGCTACGAGCGCAATCCCCTGGGGGTCGAGCTGGAATTCGGCGAGCGTGCTCCCCAAGACAACGGCCACTACTTGGTGAGCTTGAAGGTGAAGATTCCCATCGGCGCCCTGAGCTTCTTTCCCCAGACCGACCAACAACGCGGTAAGGTGAGGTTGTACGTCGGGGCCATGGACTCCGAAGGCGGTGTGGCGCCGGTACAGGAAGTCCCCGTGCCGATCGATATTCCACAGGCCCAGTACGAGGAAGCCCGTAGCAAGTTCTACCAATACGAGATGAAGCTCCTGATGCGCACCGGGCGGCAGGTTGTCGCCGTCGGCGTGCGTGACGACATCGGCGCCACGAGCGGTTTTGTCTCCCGCGGCGTCGACCTCTGAGAACGACGGAGAGAAACGGAATCAGCATGCCAGATCGCGGTACATGGGGTGAAATCTTCCAGTCGGTGGCGCAGGCGGTGGTCAGCGTCCTCAAGGCAGAGCTCGAGGTCCTGAGCGAGCAGTGGAAGAAGTGGGGAGGACGCCTGGGGCTGGTCGTCGGGCTGTTCGGAGCCTGTACGGCGGTCTTGGTCTCGGCGTTGCTGTTCCTACCCTATTTTCTGACTGCCTTGGTGCAGTACCTCACCGGTTGGTCCTGGGCAGGGGCCAGCGGCTTGGTGCTGGCCATAGTGCTGTTGTTCGCCGGCATCCTCGGCGCCGTCGGCGTCCTACGGATGAAGCGCCTGGACGACCCCCTGGCGATGACGCGGGAGCGCCTCGACGATCATTTGGCATGGTGGCGTTCGAACATCATGGAGCCTCAGCCTCAGCTCGACGAAGGAGATGGTGATGGTCGGCAAGAACAGTGAGGCGCTCGAGCGACTGGCACGCCAGCGCCGAGAGCTTGAATCGAGGGTGGATGATTTGCGCCGTGCCGTGTCGAGGGAAACCGGCTGGACGCCCGGCAAGACGTGGATCGTCCCGGTGGTTGGATTCGCCTGCGGTCTGGCGCTGGCGATGGCCGTCAAGGCGCGTCGCGGTCGTCGGTGATCGGCGGTCCTCCGCCGACGGGTCGCTTGAAGACCATGGCGATGTTGTCGGTGGCGCCGCTTTTGAAATTGACCGAGGTCAAACCCACCAGCTCCCAACTTTCTGCCCCGTATCGATCGAGCTCTCGAACCGCTCCCGGGTCGAGGCGATAGCCTTCGCTACGCACATTGATGATTTTGTATTCCCATTGAGTCATGGGACCTCCTTGATCTCTTGAAGTCAGCTACTAGGAGCTACGCACGTGGAACGACATAGTTCGCTAAACGAAGATCGCCCCCGGCCTGGGGAGTGTATGGCCCCCGTCATTGGTTGACGATAAAATGTCGGGGCTTGCCAAAGCCTGGCGGTGGCGAGAGTATCGCGTTTGAGCTTCCCGTGTCCCAATTTTGTGGCGCCCGTCGATCACTATGATGGACGCGGCCCGGTGTTCGCGACTGAGGATCTGAAGCGATGGCGTCCTCTCCCTGCATCCTTTTGTTCACCAAAGCGGCCCGTCCAGGGCGTGTCAAGACCCGTCTCATCGGGGACCTGAGCGCTGAGCAAACGGCCAAGCTCCACAGTGCCTTTGTCGACGATGTGGTGCACAGCTTGCGCCTTGGAAGCTTTCACCTGGCTGTCGCTTGGGCCGATGACGAGGCTACGACGTCCCTGCCCCCGTCCATGGAAGGGCTGGAAGTTCTGCCACAGCACGGTGACGACTTGGGGCAGCGACTCTACAACGGCCTATGCGAGATGAGCCGCCAACATGATCTGGTGGCAGCGCTGGGCAGTGATCATCCAGAGATCGACGCCGCCACGGTGGAGGCTGCGTTCCGGCGTCTCGAAGCGGGAGCCGATGTGGTCCTCGGTCCGGTGGACGACGGGGGGTATTTTCTCATCGCCCTGCGCCGTGAAGCCCTCGACCCAAAGCTTTTCCAAGACATTCCGTGGAGCACAGAGACGGTCTGCCGGGACACCATAGAGCATTGTCTTTCCTTGGGCTTGCGCTACGAGTTACTGCCCTCAGGGCATGATATCGATGTCGCCGCCGACCTGGAGGCCTTGGTCCAGCGCCTGGCCGGTTCGACGGCCTGCGGCCATACGCGGTCGCTGCTTCGAGAATGGGGATATTTGCCGTGAGAATTTTGGCGTGAAGGGATCGTCATGAGGGTTTTGACCGCTGAGCAAATGCGACAGGTTGATCGACGGGCCATCGAAGAGCTGGGGATTCCCGGTTCGGTGTTGATGGAGAATGCCGCCGTCGGTTTGGCCGATGCCATCGGCCAGAGCTTCCCCGAGGCGGAAACGGTGGCCATTCTCTGCGGTCCCGGCAACAACGGTGGCGACGGACTGGCCTTGGCCCGTCATTTGGAGAGTCGTGGTTATCGTTTTTGCGTCTTCTTGCTGCTCCACGGCGCCGAGCCCAAGGGCGATGCCAAGATGCAATTGGACATCCTCGAGCGCAGCGGAATCGAGGTGACGCGCGTCCTTCCGGAGAGCGACTTGGAGTCCGTTCTGACCGCCTGTGAGCATGCCGATTTGGTGGTCGATGCATTGTTCGGCACCGGCCTGTCACGTCCCCTGGAGGGGCATTACGCCACCCTGGTGGAGGGCCTTGGGGAGATCACGACACCTTTGTTGGCGGTGGACATTCCCAGCGGTCTGGACGGCAGCAGCGCCCGGTCTGCGGCATGCCACTTGCGGGCCCAAGTAACGGTGACCTTTGCTGCCCCCAAAGTGGCCCATGTCCTGGAGCCGGCGGCCCGGGCCATGGGCGAGCTGGTGGTCACCGACCTGGCAATTCCATCTTTTGTCATCGCAGAGGCGGACGGCGATTTGCATGTGCTCCTGCAACCCGAGATGGCGGCTTGTCTACAGCGGCGCTCGACGGCGGGCCACAAAGGAACCTATGGTCATGGCCTGGTCGTTGCGGGATCTCCCGGCAAAGGGGGCGCCGCGGTGCTGGCCGGCCGTGCGGCGGTCCGCAGCGGTGCCGGCCTGATGACCCTCGCCGTGCCCGAGCCCCTGCTGATGATGGTGGACGGAGCGAGCCTGGAGTCGATGACCCAGGCCCTACCCTGGGACGCCGATGGCGGTTGGGGAGCGGCTGCGCTGTCCGTCGTTCTGGAGGCCGCCCGCGGCAAGGATGCCGTCGCTGTGGGGCCGGGTTTGGGCCTGGCCGGGAATACGGCGCACCAGGTTCGACGTTTGGCTATGCGGCTGTCGGTTCCGTTGGTGCTCGATGCGGACGGTCTCAACGCCTTTACCGAGATGGCCCCGGAGACTGAGATGGCGTCGGAAAGAGCCCCGGCAGCCACCGACCACGAGCTCGTGCCGCCACGGCTGAGCGCCTTGAAAGAACGATCTGCCCCCACCATTCTGACCCCCCACCCCGGCGAAATGGCACGGTTGCTCGGCATCAGCACCCAGCAAGTGGAAGCGGATCGTCTCGATGCGGTGCGCCGGGCCGCCGCCGAAAGTGGCGCCGTGGTCATTCTCAAGGGATACCGCAGCCTGGTCGCCGACCCGGCAGGGGGCGTGTGGATCAATCCGACGGGCAACGCTGCGTTGGCCACCGGCGGCAGCGGTGATGTCCTCACCGGTTTGCTGGTGGGCCTGCTGGCCCAGGGGTACGATGCCTTGGTGGCGTCTCAGTTGGCGGTCTTCCTGCACGGCCTGGCAGCGGACCTCTGGATCCAGCAACGGGCCGCGGAATGTCTGCGGGCCGGCGATCTGGTGGACGGCCTGGAGATGGCGTTCAGGGAGCTGAAGGGCCGATGAGCGTGTCCGCCGAGGAGCCCCGCGGCGCTTCGACGGTGGTTCGGTGGTCCGCTGACGAGGTGGCGACAGAAGCCTGTGGCCACTGGTTGGCAACGGCCATGGGGAGGCGCGGTGTGGTGCTGTTGCGGGGCGACCTGGGGTCCGGCAAGACGGTATTGGTGCGCGGTGTGGCCGCTGCCCTGGGGGTCGACCGACGGGAGGTCCAATCCCCCACCTATGCCCTGGTGCACGAGCACCAAGGCGACGAGGGGTTTCTGGTGCATGCGGATCTCTACCGTCTGGAGGGCGGCGATATCGAGAGCCTGGGCTTTGATGAGCATCTGGAGCAAGGGGCACTCTTGGCCATCGAATGGCCGGATCGTTGGCTGCGACCGCCGCCAAATGCGGTGCAGGTGGAGATTTCGAGATGGCACGATGGGCGCCGTCGCTTGAGCTTTGTCGGCTTGGCACAAGCGATCGACGAGACGATGGACGGCGGCCAACTCACGGACTGATACGATGCGGTGCCGATGGACCGGCAATGCAATGAGGAGAGTGTTATGAAGATCAAAAAAGTGGGCGTCTTGGGATGCGGCCTGATGGGTTCCGGCATTGCCGAGGTCGCGGCTCGGGGTGGCTACGAAACGGTGGTGAGGGAGGTGACGGAAGAGCTCCTGGACAAAGGCCAGGCGAGGATTCGCAAGTCCCTCGACAGGGCTGTGAAGCGGGGGCGCCTGGAGGCAGAGGAGAGCGCACGCATTCAGGGCCGCATTTCCGGCGCCGTCGACCTGGCGGACTTGGCGGACTGCGACTTGGTGATCGAAGCGATCATCGAGAACATCGATGAGAAGCGCAAGACCTTCACCACCCTTGACGATACCGTCAAGCCGAGCGCCATCTTCGCCAGCAATACGTCGTCGTTGACCATCACCCAGATCGCCATGTCGACCCGCCGTCCGGATCGCTTTGTCGGTCTGCATTTCTTCAATCCGGTGCCGGCCATGAAGCTCGTCGAGGTGGTACGTACTTTGATCAGCTCCGACGAAGCGGTGGCCTCGGCCAATCAGTTCGTGCGTGGAATCGGCAAGGAGCCGGTGGCTTGTCGCGACAACTCGGGGTTCATCGTCAACCGCCTCCTGGTGCCTTACCTGCTCGACGCGGTACGGGCCCTGGAAGAGGGGGTGGGCAGCGTCGAAGACATCGACAAGGCGATGCGGTTGGGGTGCGGATATCCCATGGGGCCGTTCACCCTGCTCGACTTTGTGGGCCTGGATACAACCTACTACATCGCCAACATCATGTTCGATGAGTACCGTGAGAAGCGTTTTGCGCCTCCGCCCCTCCTCAAGCAGATGGTTCAGGCCGGCCGCCTAGGGAAGAAAAGCGGGCATGGCTTCTATCCATACGAGCCGAAGTGAGCACTCAGTGAGTCGATTGAAACTAGCCGAGGAAGGCTTGGCCGGCCTTTTCGGGACCCAAGACCAAAATCTGAAATTCGTAGAAAAGGCGTTCGATGTCCGCTTGGTGGCCAGGGGCAACGAGATCCAAGTGGTGGGGGAAGCGTCCGCGGCGGCCCGCGTCGAGCATCTCTTGGAAGAGCTGTCGGCGGTGGCGGGCCGTGGGTACCGGCTCCGGCAGGAGGATATCCGCACTGCCATTCGGGTGATCCAACAGGCTCCGGAGATGTCCCTGGAGGAGTTCTTTTGCCCCACCGATGCCATCTTCGCCGCCGCCAGCCGACTGATTTCGCCCCGCAGCTTGAATCAGTACCGCTATATGAAGGCGATGCTGGACTACGACATCGTGGTGTCCATGGGGCCGGCGGGCACGGGCAAGACATTTCTCGCCGTCGCCATGGCGGCGGGGGCCCTGATGGAGAAGAAAGTACGGCGCATCGTCTTGGCCCGTCCGGCGGTGGAGGCGGGGGAGAAGCTCGGCTTCTTGCCCGGCGATCTGGCGGAGAAGGTGAATCCCTACCTGCGGCCGCTCTACGACTCCCTCTATGATCTGTTGGGTTACGAGAAGGTGGGCGCCATGATGGAGCGCGGCATCATCGAGGTGGCCCCCTTGGCGTTCATGCGCGGTCGTACTCTGAACGAGAGCTTTGTGATTCTCGACGAAGCCCAGAACACCACCAGCGAGCAGATGAAGATGTTGTTGACCCGCATCGGTTTCGGATCCAAGGCGGTGGTCAACGGCGACATCACCCAGACGGACTTACCGTCCGACAAGACGTCGGGCCTGCGGGATGCCTTGAACATTCTGCAAGGGGTGGACGGCATCGGGTTTGTCAACTTCGACCGTTCCGACGTGGTGCGGCATCCATTGGTGCGCAAGATCGTCGCCGCTTACGAAGCCCACGAGCAGAGGAAAGAGGCGCGGCGTCAGGAGGCGGTGCCAGGGTCCGGATCGCGACGGCGTGGTCAGGCCTCGGAGGCGCCTACGCGGCCCGTAGGATAGACTCCACTTTACCCCGATGGGAAACAACAAAACACAGCAGCGTAAGAATGGCAAGAACCGCGGTGGCCCGGCGCGTGCGGGGCGTACGGGCGTCCTGCGACGGCCACCACAGGACGGCCTGCCCAAGCTCGTCCACAACTTACGTCGGGGCTGGCGCCGTTTGCTCGAGGTTTGTCCCGTCTGGCTGGTGCTCTACGTGTTGGTCGGTACTTGGTGCCTGTTGCCACGCAGTGCCATTTTCGCCCCCAGGATCGAGCCCGGAACGGTGGCCAGCCGCACCCACATCGCCACCCGCGAGCTGGCGGTGCCCAACGAAGAGGCGACCCGTCTCCTACAGCAGCAGGCGCGGGAGCGGGTGCCCAGTGTCTATGACCTCAACCGCGGTTTGGTGGTGGAGCGGCGTCGGCAACTGGCCGCCTTGTTCGAAGCTGGGCGCGCCGCCATCGCCGGGGAAGCGGCACAGGCGGATAGCGTCTTGGGGTCCGGTGGGAGCCGGGAAAGACGGGACAACCCACTGAACGAGTCGCAGCAGATCGACGATTTGTTGGCCTGGCTGCAGAGCGCCAGTCCGTTCAAGGTCGACCGTGAGCAAGTGATCCTGCTGCGGAAGCGCCAGTTTTCCACCGAATTAGAGGACCGTTTGGGCGGCATCTTGAGTCGCATCTTGCGCCAAGGGGTTGTCGGCGACAAAGACATCCTGCTCGAGGAGTTGCAGCGGGGTGTCACCTTACAGGAGTTGCCCTCCGGCAAACGCAGGCTGGAGCTTGACCTCTACCGCTATCTCGATTACCCCGAGCAGGTACGGCAAGCAGTGGAGCAGGATCTGCTCAGCTGGGACGGACTGGCCTCCCGTGAGCGTGTGGCGTTCAGCGAGTTGATCCTTACCAACATCACCCCCAATCTGACTTTCAACGGCAGCTCTACCCTGGCTCTGCGCCAGCAGGCGGCGGATGCAGAGGGCACGGCGGTGCACACCATCGGCAAGGGCGAAGCCATCGTCCGCAAAGGCGCCAAGGTCGATGTCCTGGCGGCCCGAGCCATCGAGGCGCAAGCGGGTTCGCGGGATATCAGCCGCCTATTCCTCTCCCTTTTGGGGGTCGTTTCACTGCTCCTGGCGGCGGCGTTTTTGCTGTGGTTGGCCAGCGCTGCCGAAGGACGCCGAGATCGGAGTCGGCAACGTCAGCTCAACGAATGCCTGATGTTGCTCATGCTGCACCTGTTGGGGGCCCGTTTTGCATTTTTTGTCGCCTCGGCGATCAGCAGCGCCATCTCGGCCGAGCCCTACAATTCCTACAGTAGCTATATTTTTGCCGTGCCCCTGGCCTCTTTGGCCTTGATCGGGGTGCTGCTATACGGTCGCAATACGGCTCTGGTGCTGTCCCTGGTGTTTTCCCTGTTGGTCGGGCTAGCGGCAGGCGGCGACGGCCTTTGGGACATCATGGTCTACGGCATCGTCTCCTCTCTGGCGGCGGTCTTTGCCCTCGACCATCAACAGTTCAAGCAGCGCACCGCCATGACCCGAGCAGGTTTGGTCATCGGCCTCGTCAACCTCATCGCGGTGCTCAGCCTGACGGCCCTCAGCGGTGAGGTGGCGGGTGGCGTTCCCAAGCTGGGCTTTGATCTGGTGTGCGCCTTTGTCGGTGGGCTCTTGGCGTCGGCCGTGGCGTCCTTTGCGGTTCCCATCCTGGAGAATCTCTTGGACATCACCACCTCGATCAAGCTCATCGAGCTGGCGAACCCCAATCTCCCCATGTTGCGCCGTCTGGCCCTCGAGGCGCCGGGCACCTTTCAGCATTCGTTGGCGGTGGCCAACCTCGCCAAGGCGGGGGCCGAAGTCATCGACGGTGACGCTCTGTTGATCAATACCACCGCCCTCTACCACGACATCGGCAAGATATTCCGGCCACAGTACTTCATCGAGAATCAGCAGCCGGGGCAAAATCCCCACGACAAGATCCAACCGACGATGAGCGCTTTGATCTTGATCAACCATGTCAAGGAAGGTCTCGAGCTGGCCCTGCAGGCCAATATGCCGCAGCCCATCATCGAGGCCATCGAGCAGCATCACGGGACACGTTTGATCAAGTTTTTCTACAATCGGGCCAAGGAACGTTGCGATCCCGAAACCGAGGCGGTGGGGGAAGAGGAGTTTCGATATCCGGGTCCCAAACCCCAGAGCAAGGAGATGGGGGTCATGATGTTGGCCGACGCCGTCGAGGCGGCGAGCCGGACCCTGGTGAACCCCAGCCGGCAGAAGCTGCGCACGGTCATTCGGGCCGTCTTCGACGATTGCCTGAAGGACAATCAATTGGATCACACCAACCTGACCCTTGGGGACCTGAGAAAAGTGGAAGGGGCTTTTCTGCACGTCCTGACCAACATCTACCACCGGCGTATCGACTACCCGGGATTTGACTTCAACAAGGGCAAATCGGCGTCCCGGGACGATGTCTCCCGCGACGGCTTGAGCCGCGGCGAGCGCGACGAGGGCGGCAACAAGTCCCGCAAGAACGGCAAGGGTTTTGCCGGTCGAGAGGAGTCCAGTGTCGGCGATCGAGAGAGCCGGGTCATCTCCCCGGCGGTCGAGCGCCGCCTCGCCGACTGAAGCATCATGCAGACTTTCCTAGAACCTCCCCAATCCGATGGCTCTGCGGTTCCCGATCGATCCGCCGACGGGATTCCTCTGCGGTCCGGCGGCCCCTGCGATCTCCAGTTACAGAACCCCAACCGCTACCCGGAAGCCGGGGCCCGGCGATTGCGACCTTGGCTGACCCCCGTGATAGAGGCTTTGGCCCCCGGTGCCCAGAGCTTTGTGGCTCGGTTTGTCAGCGATCGTGAGATGCGCCGCTTGAACCGGCACTATCGCGGCCAGGACCACACGACCGATGTGCTCAGCTTCGAAGGGGATTACCAGCCTTCGGCGACTGAGGTTACAGGGCCAGCGGACGAAGATGCGCCGCCGCAGCTCGAACACTTGGGGGATGTGGTGATCGCGGTGCCGACGGCCCGCCGTCAGGCGATCGAAGCGGGGCACGGCATCGAACAGGAGATTCAAGAGTTGTTGTTGCATGGCGTTTTGCATTGCTTGGGCCATGACCACGAAACCGACGATGGCACCATGGAGCGCCTGGAGAAGCGTTTGCGACGCCGCTTCATCGATCATGTTTGACGCCTACCTGTCCTCCCCTTGGGTTTATGGCTGGGGCTTGGCCCTGCTCTTCCCGCTCACCCTGTTGTTCCTGGTCTGCTCGGCGCTCCTCGAGCGCAGTGGTTTGATCCGTCTGCGTCATTGGGCGGAAGAAGCCGGTGGCCTGCTACTCCGTCTCTATGACTCCGCCAGCCGTTTCGAGGCGTTTCGCTTCTGGCTCAGTGTTCTGGCCCGCTTCATGCCGGTCATCTTGCTGTTGTTCCTGTGGCAACTCTTGATCAGCCAGGGTCTCGAGTCCCTCGAGGAGTTGGCGCTGGTGGTCACTTTAGCGCTGCTCGCCTGTGGCGAGTGGTTGTTGCGCTGGTTGGTCGAGGTGCACTCCGAAAAGACCTTGAATCGTCTGACCGGGGTCTTCAGGGTCCTGTATGTGCTGAGCATTCCCTTCATTTGGGCTTTTCACAGGCTCCTGCCCATCGAACCGGTGGACGATGACGAAGACGAGATTTCGGACCAAGAGATCGATGCCTACATCGATGTCGGCCGGCGAGAGGGCATCCTCGAGCCGGATGAGGAAGAGATGGTGCGCAGTGTGGTGGACTTTGGCGATACGCTGGTGCGCAGCGTGATGACTCCACGGGTCGAGATCACCAGTATCAGCGCCGAAGCCGATGTCGAGACCATGGCGTCGGTATTCTTGGAGAGCAAGCGGGCCCGCCTGCCGGTCTACCGCACTACCATCGACCAAGTGATCGGTATCTTGCACTTGCGGGATGTCTTGAGGGTGGTCCATGGCGGAGGCGAACATGTCGCGGAAGAGCTGGCCAACGCGCCATTTTACGTTCCCGAAAACAAACCCTTGCGGGACCTCTTGGCGGAGATGCAGGCGTTACATCAACAAATGGCCATCGTGGTCGACGAGTACGGCGGCGTCGCCGGTTTGGTGACCGTCGAAGACTTGGTGGAAGAGATCGTCGGCGAGATCAACGACGAGCACGAGTCAACGGGCATTCACCATGTGCGCCTGGATGAGGAACGGTGGCAGTTGCCGGGACGGACCCATCTAGAAGATTTGGTGGATACCTTGGACCTTGACATGGATCTCGACTCTCTGCCCTATGAGACCCTGTCCGGTTGGATTTGCGGCGAGCTCGGACACGTGCCGAAGGAAAACGAAAAAGTGCAGTTGGGTGACTTGGTCTTGCTCATCGAAGAAGCGGACGAGCGTCGGGTCACTTCGGTGGTGGCGCGACGGGTACAAATTTCGACAGTAGATCAGGACGGTGACTCCCAATGACCCACAAAGACGAGCCTGGAGTTGGCTTTCTCGGCCTCGGACCCGACGACGATCAAGAGCATTTGCAGCAGGTCACGGTGCCGGATGTGGGCCCTAAGAGCGGTACCGTCGCCTTGGTGGGGCGGCCCAACGCCGGCAAGTCGACGCTGATGAATCAGTTGTTGAAGGAGAAGCTGGCCATCGTCTCGGATAAACCCCAAACGACCCGTCACCGGTTGGTGGGCATCCTCAGCGAAGCGCAAGGGCAGATCGTCTTCTACGACACCCCCGGCGTCCACCGTCCGCAGCACCAGATGAACCGCAACATGGTGAAGGCGGCGCAGGAAGCCCTGAACGATGCCGATGTGGTGTGTCTGCTGGTGGATGTGAGCCAAAAACCGGGAGGCGGTGACGCCTTCATGCTGGAGTGGGTGGCCCAAGTCACCTCTCCGAAAATCGTCGTGCTCAACAAGGTGGATCTGGTCGACAAGAAAGATCTTCTACCGCGGATTGCCATGTACGCGGAAAAGGGATTCGACACCATCATCCCGATCAGCGCCCTGCGCAACGATGGCTGCGAGCGGGTGCTAGAGGAGATCTGGCCGCACTTGTCCGACGGCGAGGCGATCTATGACCCAGAGTTGCTGAGCATCCATCCCGAGCGCTTCCTGGTGGCGGAGCGCATCCGCGAGAAAGTTCTGCTGCAGACCCGCGACGAGCTCCCGTTCAGCATCGCCGTCGTCATCGAAGGCTGGGAGGAACGCAGCGCCGGGCTGATCGCCATCTATGCGTCAATCCTGACCGAGCGAGACGGGCAGAAGAAAATTGTCATCGGCGCCAAAGGACGGGGCATCAAGAGCATCGGCACGGCGGCCCGTCACGACTTGGAAGCGTACTTGGGATGCCGGGTCTTCCTCGATCTCAAGGTGCGGGTGGAGAAGGACTGGCGGGAGAATCGACGCATCCTCTCCGATCTCGACCGTGCTCCCTATGAGGTCGAGAGA
This sequence comes from Acidobacteriota bacterium, assembly GCA_029263315.1. GTDB lineage: Bacteria > Acidobacteriota > Thermoanaerobaculia > Multivoradales > J023 > JAJCXR01. Next base: position 221,794 of record JAJCXR010000065.1, read on the forward strand.
TGAGCCCCACCGAGCGTCCGCGCAGCGCTGCTGCGTTGATCATCGGCAACGAGCTGTTGACCGGCAAGACGGAGGACGCCAATCTGACGGTCTTGGCCCGTTTGCTCTTCCGCCTCGGGGTGACCCTCGAGCGGGCTATTTTCTGTCGCGACGAGGTGGAAGTCATCGCTGCCGAGCTCGACGCCCTGCGCCTCAAGCACGACTTCGTGTTCACCAGTGGCGGTGTGGGTCCGACCCACGATGACGTCACGTTACAGGCCATTGCCAAGCTCTTCGGCTGTCCCCTGGTACGCAGTAGGGTGATCGAGAAGCTGATGAGCGAGCATTACCAGAGCCGGCTCAGCCCGCGGCACCTGCGCATGGCGGATCTGCCGGAGGGGGCTGAGCTGCTGCTCTCCAATACTTCCAGCTGGCCCCTGGTCAAGCTCGAGAATATCTTTGTCTTGCCGGGTTTGCCGAACATCTTCCAACAGAAAATGGCCGGTCTGGCGGAGGCGCTCGGGCAAGACGTCCCCTTCCTGTCCCGCGGCGTCTCCACCCTCTGTGACGAAGGGGAGGTGGGGGATTTGTTGGAGCGTCTGAGCGTCGATCACCCGGAGGTCGCCATCGGTTCCTATCCCCGCTGGAACGATCGTCAGGTGTCGGTCCTGATCACCTTCGATAGTCGTTCCAAGGCTGCCGTGGAGCGGGCGGTGGACGATCTGTTGGCTCACCTGCCGGCTGACAAGGTCGTCGATGACAATTGTGCCAGGTCGGTGGGAGGTTGACATGTCGTTGTTGCCGGATGTGTTGCCCATCTTTCCGTTGACCGGGTCACTGCTCTTACCCGGTGGCCACCTGCCGTTGCATATTTTTGAGCCGCGGTACCGCAATATGGTGCAGGAGGCGCTGCAGGGGGATGGTTATATCGGCATGGTGCAGCCGTTCTCGAAACAGGCGGTGGTTTATACCGAGGCCGGTGATCCCAATGCCGACAACGATCATCCAGACCTCTACCAGGTGGGATGCGCTGGGAACTTGGAGCAGTGGGAACGGTTTCCCGACGGTCGTTACTTCATCTTGTTGGTGGGGGTCAGCCGTTTTCGCATCTCCGAAGAGCTGACTGTGGAAAAGGGTTTTCGCCGGGTGCGCACCGACTGCTCGGACTTCGCGGTGGACGCGCAGGACAGCGCAGCGCAGTTGGAGAGTCGCCGTTTGCTCGAAGCGCTGTCGAGCTTCGCCGAGAGCCATCAGGTCAGCCTCGAATTCGACAAGTTGGCGGCGCTTCCCGGATTGGCCTTGCTCAACAGCCTGGCCATGGGCTTGCCGTTTCCACCGGAGGAAAAGCAGGCCCTGCTCGAGGCCCGCGATGTCAGGGCACGACACGACATGCTCCTCTCCCTGCTCGCCATGGGCTTACAGCTGAGCCCTGAAGGCGGCGCCCCTCCCCTCCACTGATGGCACGTTCCGCCGCCCTAGCGTCTGTCGTCAGGTGCGCCGGGGGCGGATGCCTGGTTTTGCTCGCGGGCTTGAACCTACTCGCCTGCTCTGCGGACGGCCCTCCGGAGAGGGGTAGGGCCCGAGCCTCCGCTCTGGAGAACGGGGCCCCATCCACCATCGACGTCGCATCCGAAGCTGCGGGGGATGTCATGGCAGATGGCGAAGCGAGCGCCGACATGGCCCGGCGACGGGGGCGTCCCGAGTTGATGCAAAGCTTGAGAGAGGCCGCCGCGGCCCCTCGCCACGTCGGCGACGGAGGTGGCCGCGCCTGGATCGCCACCGGCGACGCGATCGCCGCCGGGACCTCCGGCCGCTGGCGGATCGTCTACGAAGCCGGGCCCCACGGCATCGCCGTCGGGGGGCGACTCTTCCTGCAAGTCTCCCCCTTCTGGGGGTGGTCCACGCCCCAGGTCACCGAGCCGCAGGTGGCGGGATTCACCCGGGTGAGCAGCGATGCCGCCGGGGTGACGCTGGAGGCGGCGACGGTCGATCAACAGCTGCTGGCGGTGACCCTCGGCGGCCGAGCCCTGCGGGCCGGCGAGCAGGTGGTGCTCGACTATGGCGTCGGCCCGGCCGGTGCCGTGGCGGATCGCTTCGCCGAGCGGCAATCACGTTTCTGGATCGCCGTCGATGCCGATGGCGATGGCGTGCGGGAGGTGCTGGCGGGCTCGCCGGGGGTAGATGTCGGCGCCGGCCCGGCGGCCCGGCTGCTGTTGTTTTTGCCGTCCAGTGCCCACCCGGAGGAGGAGGTGTCTCTGTCGGTGGCGCTGGTGGACGGCCGCGGCAATGCCGTTGTCGAGACGGCGGGTCGTCTGGAGCTGCGGGCCGTCGATGGAGCCGATTTGGGCATCGGGATACCGGCATCCATGGAGTTGGGGATGCCAAAAGGGGCCGCGGGGGCAGAGGCTAGGGCCCTCGGCAGTTGGCGCATTGATCTGCGGCCCCGCGGAGCGGGAGTGCTGCGCTTGCGGGGTATTTTCCATAGCGGTACGGGAAAGACCTTCGAGGCCGAAAGCAATCCCTTGCAGGTCACCGAAGGGGGAGCCCGCATCCTGTGGGGAGATCTGCAAAATCACTCGGCGGTTTCCGATGGCACGGGGCTGCCGGAGGACCTCTTCCTCTATGCCCGCGACATCGCCGCCCTGGATGTTTTTTCCCTCACCGACCACGACCATTGGGGCATGCTGTTCTACGATCAACACCCCGAGCTCTGGCAACAGGCCCTCGAGGTTACCGAGCGTTTTCATCGGCCGGGCCGCTTTGTCACCGTCGTCGGCTTTGAGTGGACCCATTGGTTGCACGGCCATCGTCACGTCCTGGACTTCGCCCCGCCCTATGTGCTCTTGAGCTCCTTGGATCCGAGGTACGACACGCCCCAGGAGCTGTGGCAAGGGCTGGCGTCGCTCGGTGGACCCGCCCTGACCATGGCCCACCACTCCGCCGGCGGGCCGGTGGCCACCGATTGGAGCGTACCGCCGGATCCCCGCTTCGAGCCGGTGACCGAGATCGTGTCGGTGCACGGTTCCAGTGAGGCACTCGACGGTCCCGGTGTGATCTATCAACCGGTGCCCGGCAATTTTGTCAGAGACGCCCTGAATCGAGGTTATGCCCTGGGATTTGTCGGCAGCTCCGACGGTCACGACGGGCACCCTGGGCTCGGCCATCTGGCCTCCTCCAGCGGCGGCTTGGCGGCCATCCTGAGCCAAGACCTGAGCCGCCAAGGGGTCTATGACGCCCTGATGGCCCGCCGGGTGTATGCCACCAACGGGCCCCGCATTATCCTGCGCTGCAACTTTGGCGGCCATCCCATGGGCTCCACCATCGACCTCGACAGCACCGCGGAGCCCGCCATCGCCGGGATTCCGCAGAGCACGTTGATGGCCCGAGTCATCGCCCCTGGCGAGCTCGATCATCTCGACGTCATCCGCTCCGGGGAGGTGCTCGGACGGTTGAGCTGTGAAGGGAAACGTACCTGTTCTCTCGCCTTACCTATGGACGATTTGCAACCCAGCGAGTACCTTTACGTAAGGGCCCTACAGCGGGACGGCGGCGCCGCGTGGTCGAGCCCTTTCTTTTTCGTCGCCGGTGGTCCCGCCAAGGCGCCGACGGCGAGCCCATGACCCGAGGAGCAGATCATCAGCAACCACATCGACGGCAATCTCAAAGGTATCAAGACGTCTCAGAAGAAGGCCCTGGAGCGTACCTATCGGCGCAAAGTAAGCCGCCAGGATGTGGTGTCGCCGGAATTGGCCAAGCACCTGGCGGGCATTTCCCGCGAGTTGGGGCGCCAAGTCGGCGTGCTCATCGGTCGTGAAGGTGTGATCCGCAACGTCGTGGTCGGCGATGCCACTCAACTGCACTTGCCGGACATCGGGCGCTTGCGTGGTGGGGTCGGTCGTTTCCGCGGTCTCCGCTTGGTGCACACCCATTTGCGGGGGGAAAGCCTGACCGCCGACGATCTCAACGATCTCGCCCTGTTGCGGCTCGATGCCGTCGCCATGATCGAGGTCGATCAAGCCGGCGCCCCAGGCCGCATCGAGGTGGCGATGATCGCCCCCATGGTGGCCGATGAGGATGCGGCGGCGGATGCCGAAGATTTTTTTCATCGCCTCGAGGCACGCGACGTGTACGCCTTGGATATGGACTTCGAAGCCGAGATCGAAGAGCTGGAAGCCGAGTTTTCCCGTCGTACCCGCGGCGCCGCCGGCAAGACCACCAAGGAGCGTGCCTTGGTGATCGGTGTCACCACCGACGATGACCGCTTCGAAGAAGTTCTGGAGCTGGTTGCGGCGGCCGGCGTCGAGGTGGCGGGCACCCTGCGGCAAAGGCGTCAGCGGGTCGATCCCAAGACGGTGGTGGGCAAGGGTAAGCTGATGGAAATCGTCCTGGAGAGCATGCGACGGCGGGCCGATGTGGCCATTTTCGACATCGACCTCAAACCCAACCAGGCGAGGGCCTTCGAGGATGCCACCGGCCTCAAGGCCATCGACCGCACCCAGCTCATCCTCGACATCTTCGCCCAACGGGCCACCTCCCGCGACGGCAAGCTGCAAGTGGAGCTGGCGCAGCTCAAGTACTCCCTGCCCCGCTTGACCGAAAAAGACGCAGGTCTGTCCCGCCTGGCCGGTGGCATCGGCGGTCGAGGCCCCGGTGAAACGGTGATGGAAATCGGGCGGCGTCGCCTGCGGGACCGTATCCGGGCCCTGGAAAAGCAAGTGGAAGATCTGTCGAAGCAGCGGGAGCTGCGTCGCCGTCGGCGCAACGAGGGCGACTTACCCGTGCTCTCCATCGTCGGCTACACCAATGCCGGCAAGAGCACCCTGCTCAACGCCATGACCAACAGCGAAGTGGAAGCCGCCGACCAGCTCTTCATGACCCTCGACCCCACCAGTCGACGCCTGCGTTTTCCGCGGGAAGGGGAAGTGGTGATCACCGACACCGTCGGTTTCCTCAGCGACCTGCCCGCCGACCTGGTGGCCGCCTTCCGTGCCACCCTCGAAGAGCTGGCCGATGCCGATCTCCTGCTGCACGTCGTCGACGCCGCCGACGACCACCTGGAAGAGAAGAAAGTCGCCGTCGAAAAGCTGCTCGACGAGCTCGACTTGGCCGACATCCCCCGGCTCCTGGTGCTCAACAAGGTCGACCTGCTACCGAAACGAGAAGTCGAGTTCCTGGTCAAGCGTCACCAAGGCGTGGCCATCAGTGCCAGCAAGCGCCAGGGCATGAAGCGGCTCATCCGCGGGGCCGAGGAGGCCCTCTGCGCCGCCAAACCCATGCTCAATGAGTACGATCAGCCGCCGGTGGACGAAGTGACGGGGGAGTTGGTGAATTAGGGTCGTTGCGAGGGAGTAGGACGAGAGAGGCGTTGAGAGCGAAAGGGCCACCGAGATATTCAAGGAGTCCGCCAAATTGGCTTAAGCGGATTAGATCTACTTAGCAATATTGCCTGTCATTGAAAGATCAGCGGCGATACCTGTTGATCTTCATTAAGTAGATGAGTGATACTTAATAGATGGTTAGCCGACGACTTGACTTCGACCTTGTAGTGCTTGGTGGTGGAGCTGTTGGGGCCCTGACAGCTATGCAAGCGGCTGAGCGCGGCCTTCGATGTTTGGTCCTGCGGCTCTCAGATCGACTGGAGCCTGAGGCTGAAACGCTGCGCAATCAAGCCTGGCTTCAGTCTGGAGCGATGTTTACTCGGCTTACGGGCGAGTCAGCGCCTAGTCTCCTATCTTTGAAGCTCAGAGCGCAAGGGCAGCGGTTGGTGAGTGAGCTGAACCTCCCTCACCCCACCGATCGAGGTTTAGCTCGTTTTCCAGAAGGCCAAGATGACGAGATTGAGGAATTCATCGAAGCGGCACGAGAGCTCGGATTGGGGGCGTCTGTGCGAAGACTCGATTCTTTGGATGCCAGGGAACGGACCGGAGTTTTTCACCGTGACGGAACCGTCTGTGTAGAAGTTCCCGATGCTCCCTTTGATGAAGCCGGGATGCTGGTGACTGCACGAGCCCGTGCATCGGCGGCGGGGGCGCACTTCGCTGAAATTGCAGAACCGGTGCGTATCGAGCCGGGAGAAGACATCCAAAGCTGGCGACTAATTATCGACGGGGAAAAGTACACGGCACCAAGATTGGTCCTTGCAGCCGGTATCGGCAATCTTGATCTGCTGGATGCGCTCGGGGTCGACCACCAATTGATTGTGAAGAGTACGCCGTTACTTGTCATCCCGAAGTCAGAAGGTATGAAAGCTCCCATCCTCATTGATCGTTCCCAGAAACTGGCTGTAGCCTGCCACCAGAGACAATTCCGACCTCCCCATGGTTGCCTGGTCGCCGGTGTCTACGTCGGCACCGAAATTCCGTCTTCAAGATTGCGTGAGCGCGTCATCCCCGAAAGTGACTGGAGCCAGATCTACCAAGTTCTTCCAGCCCGGCTACAAGACTTCGAAGGCAACGGCCATCGCTTCACATGCGGTCATGAGGTGATGAGGACAGGGCACGGGAGGGTACGAAAAGAAGACTTGATCGTCGAACGTGTCGAGCCGTATCGGAATGTCGTCTTGACGCTTCCAGGTCGTGCGACGCTCGCTTACCGTGCGGCTGAGCTCGCTCTCGATCTTTTCGATTTTGGGCAACATTCTGAAGAAATGCGACCGAAACCTGCGTTTGATTTGGGCTTGGCCTGGGCAGGATCCGTACATATGCACCATGACCAGAAGTACGACCACCTAGACGATCGAGCGAAGGAGTAATCATGGCTGGACTGACTCTCAAACAGCTTCTAAAGAAGGTTTTCGGTTCCAAGCTTAGGTCTCGCAAGGAGTGGGCAGAAGCCCTTGGCGTCACACCGGCTGCTATCTCGCAATGGATCAACAACGAGCGCACACTTCCTGCTCCAAATCACCTGGAGGCCATTGCATCGGCAGTGGCTCAAGATGATCGCTATCCGCAGAAGTTGCGTGATGAATTCGATGCCATGCTCGATCGCCCGGTCGCGGAAGTCGTTGAACACCCCCGGGTTTCCATGGGACAAACGCTGCGTCACTACTTGGTGCAGACACGTGCTGAAGCCGCCCTGAAGCTTGTTCGTACTTTGCCACCGGGGGAACAGATCGAGGTCTTGGTCGAGTTGGGCGAACGGGTTAGGCAGCGCCTTGTACAGCCTGATGCCATGGGGCCGCCACTGCCATTTCCGCGCCTTCAAGGTGTCGATCGGGAGCGTCTCGATCAGATCAAGCAAGAGGTTATTGATAGCCGACAAACGCTCCGTATGGGTGAATGAAGCCATGAACACCATCACCTTCTACTCCTACAAGGGAGGAGTAGGAAGAACGCTGGCCCTGGCCAATGTGGCGCGCTACCTTGCGCAGTTGGGTAAACGTGTAGTTTGTGCTGATTTTGACTTCGAAGCTCCGGGCCTACACTACAAGTTTGGCGTCTCCTCGGATTCGATTCGGGCCGGAATGGTCGATGTCGTTGCCGAGTTCGTCGACCTGGGGCAGGTGCGACCCATTTCCGAGTTGGCCATCGAAGTCAGTGTGGAGCATAGCCGTGGTTCGGTGCAATTGATCGCCGCCGGGCGGGCGCCGCACCCGGATTATTGGCGGACACTTGGAGGCATCGACTGGCATCGCCTGTTCTTCGACCGAGATCGGCGGCAGCCGGGTGGCATCGAGTTGTTTTTGGAGATCCAACAGCAGGTGCAACAATCGTTGGAGCCAGACTACCTACTGATCGACGCACGGACTGGCATCACCGAAGTCGGCGGCATCGCGCTTTCGTTGCTGGCCGATGCCGTAGTCTGTGTGTTGGCCCACAACCGAGAGAATCTTGACGGTGCCCGCGCCGTGCTGCGCAGCATCCGTGCGGCGCCTCGACTCCATATCGAGAAAGAAATCAGGCTCTTGCCGGTGCTTTCTCGGATTCCAGTAAATCTGGAACCCGGCGAGGAAGAGGAGCTTCTGGAAAGTGTCTTGACCTTTCTGAACGAGTCGATTGGTGGCAAGGGAGAGAGTCTCGGCTTGGGGCAGATCTTTGTGTTCCACTCGGAGCCGCGCCTGCAAGTGCAGGAAACCCTGAAGGTACCGGATGCGGGTACCGTCGAAGAGTCGACACTGCTGCGCGATTATTTGGATCTTTTTCGCGTGCTGATCCCGAAAGAGGATGTGGTCAGTGGGCTATCGCCACTGCTCGAGCGCGAACGTCAGCGTGCCTTTGATGACCCCGATGTTGCCCAGGGAAGCCTCGAGTCCCTGGCATTTCTCTATCCGACCCGTGAGACGGCGTTAGCTCTCCTCCAACTCTACGTTCTCAGAAACGTGAGTGGTGATCGGGTTCTCCAGGCGGCGAAGAAGCTCTACGAGATTACTTCCAACCCCCATGAACCGGTTCTTCGTCAAGTGCTCGAAGAGCATGGTTCGCAGCTCGAAGCTGGCGATTTCGAAGGGTTCGATATGGCGTTTGAGGTTTGGAAGGCGCAGGTTCCTGGAAACGGCAAGCTAGCTGCTGATTTGGTTCAGCGCGCACCGGCTTCGCTCCCCATCGATTCCCTGGTCAATCTTGGGCTCAAGCAGGTCTCTAAGCCGGACCCCGTACTCGCCAAAGCGGTTTTCGAAGGGCTGGTAAGCCGTGGCAAGGCGCAAGAGGCCGTCGATCTGGCGGCGGAGCTGATGCCAGTGCTCGCCAAGAATTCCCAGTTCCTCGAAGCCAGGGTCGCGGCCGTCATTGCACTGAGGGAGGAGAAGACGGCGAAAGATCTTGTCGAAGAGTTGGAGCCTGTGCATGAGCGGCTCACCAGACTGACCTGGTACAGGCTATTGACCGTCGCAGGGGTCAATTTTGCTGGCTCCGAAGTTGTCAACGATGGTATCAAGGAGTTGGTCCAAATGGTGCGGCAGAACCGAGGCCAGCGTGACGAAGATCTAGCCAATCAGGTAGCGAGAACCCTCGTGACTCTGGTCGATGAGGATCTAGAGGATCTCCTATTAGAGCCTCTTGCCGAGGTCGCTGACTTTAGCTTTCTGAAGCGCCTTTCTGTCGAGGTAAATCAGATGCCTGAATTGGGTGCCAGCCGGAGGCGAATTAATGGCAGGCTACGAAGGTATGCAGACAATGTCTCTAGAGGCCGTACGAGGTCTGGTAGCTACTACCAGCGGCAGCTCCCAATCTTGGGTCTCGACCGATGAAGCCCGCTTCACCGTCGATAAATGGCTTACCAGGCCCAGATTGAGATGTCTTCGCCGACTTACTTGTCACCGGGCTTGGTAGCGCTGTGACTCTGGGCCTCTCATAGATCTGCCCTGGCTGTCCCCCCGGCGATTCGCTAAGATCGCCTTCCGATATTGCCATCAACTGAATCGCCGAAGGTGAGGAGGCCGAGCCATGGATTGGAAGGGACGCCGTAGGAGCAGCAACGTCGAGGACCGTCGCGGTCAGTCCGGCGGCCGTCGCGGTGGTGGGTTGAAGCTGGGGGGCGGGGCGATGCTGCTGATCGCCGTGGTGGCCCTGTTGTTTGGCCAGAATCCTTTGGAGATTCTCGGTCTGTTGGATTCCAGCGGTATTTCAGTGGGTACCAGCCCATCACCAGGCCAGGGCACACCGGCACCGATCGACGACGAGATGTCGGAATTCATGTCGATCGTCTTGGCGGATACGGAAGTGACTTGGGATCAGCTCTTTGCCGCCGAAGGGCAGAGCTATCGGGAGCCCACCCTGGTGCTCTTTTCCGATGCGGTGAGCTCTGCCTGTGGCTACAACAGCGCCGCCGTCGGGCCGTTTTACTGTCCGGCGGACCAGAAGGTTTATATCGATACGACGTTTTTCAGCGAGCTCAGCCGACGTTTCGGCGCTCCGGGCGATTTTGCCCAAGCCTACGTCTTGGCCCACGAGGTGGGACATCACGTGCAGAATCTCTTGGGGATTTCAAACGAGGTTCACGAGCTGCGCAGCCGCAGCAGCAAGGCCCAGGCAAATGCCCTGTCGGTGCGCATGGAGCTGCAGGCGGACTGCTTGGCGGGGGTTTGGGGGCATCACGCCGCCAGCCAGCGGCAGCTGTTGGAAGAGGGCGATATCGAAGAGGGCATGCGGGCCGCCGCCGCCATCGGTGACGATCAAATGCAGCGCCACGCCGGCCGGGCCGTTTCCCCTGAATCGTGGACCCACGGCTCGTCAGAGCAGCGGACCCGCTGGTTCAAGCGAGGTCTACAGAGCGGCGACATGGCGACCTGCGACACGTTCGCCGCCAATCAGCTCTGAATTTCGATCCGCAGACCTTATGACCACTTCACGAACGGAGAGTTACAACATGCAGAGCTCGCAAACAAAAGTTATCGGTTATACCTTGGGCGCCTTCGCCCTGTGTCTCTTTCTCGCCGCCGGCCCGTCGGCCGCTGAGACCATCGAGAAAAGCTTCCCCTTCGAGCTCGACACTTGGTACGACATCGAGGTCGAGGACGGCCCAGCGATCATCCACCGCATCCGCGTGGCTTCGGTGGACGGGAACTTCAAGTCAAGGGTGTTCCGCCCAGGCACCAAGAAGGACGGCATGGTCCGCGACGTGCAGATCCAGGTGGAGTACAGCAACGACAGCTCCAAAGACATCGACACCGACCTGGAAGTTTTCTGGCTCGACGCCCAGGGGCGCAAGATCGACGGCTACGAAGGCGAAGAGGACATGGACGAAGAACAGCGGCGCGACAAGATGACCGCCCTGCGCTCGACGCTGGTATATGGTCTCGATGTGGCCAAGACGTTGAGTGTCAAAATCAGATTCTGAAAGTGCTTGCCGTCCCCGCCCGAGGCACCCTCCAGGATCGCTGCGCTCCCTGGTCGGGCGGCTCGGGCTAAATACTCCGACCCCTGCCGGGGTCTCAATCCTTTTTTTCTGTCCGGAATTGCAGCCGCGTTTCTAGGTGTGGCGTTGGTTAGGCGCCGATCCGTACCAGCTTGCGGTCCTGGACCTCTTGCGCTTTTTTGTCGTCGATGAAGTCGCTGTGGCAGGAGGCTTTGGCACCTTTGTCGGCCCCTACCGCTTGTTTGGTTTTGTTGGCCAAGCGGTGAATCTCCTCGGGTGACAGCACCCCCCGTTTCTCGAGGATGGCCTGTTGTTCTTCGCTCAAGGCCTGGCTGATCTTGGGTTTGTCCCAGGCGAAGTTGGCGTCTTTGCCGGAGGTGAACTCGACGATTTCTTTGGAGATGCGGACGCTGCACCAGTCGTGGCCGCACATGGCGCAGAAGTCGGTGTCGACGTCGAGGTCTTCGTCGTGGAAGGCACGGGCCGTGTCGGTATCGAAGGCGAGGTCGAAATGCTTTTCCCAGTTGAGGGCGGCGCGGGCTTTGGTCAGCTCGTCGTCCCAGTCGCGGCTGCCGGGGATGCCAAGGGCGACATCGGCGGCGTGGGCGGCGATCTTGTAGGCGATGCAACCCTGTTTGACGTCCTCTTGTTTGGGTAGCCCCAAATGCTCCTTGGGCGTGACGTAGCACAGCATGCTGGCGCCATGGTAGGCCGCCGCGGTGGCACCGATGCAGCTGGTGATGTGATCGTAACCGGGGAAGACATCGGTGACCAACGGTCCGAGCACATAGAACGGCGCCCCGTGGCAGAGCCGCCGTTGCAATTTCATGTTGTACTCGATTTGATCGAAGGGCACGTGGCCGGGGCCTTCCACCATCACTTGCACGCCCTTGGCCCAGGCCCGCTCGGTGAGCTCGCCCAGGGTTTCGAGCTCGGCGATCTGCGCCGCGTCGGTGGCGTCGGAGAGGCCGCCGGGGCGCAAGCCGTCGCCGAGTGAGAAGCTGACGTCGTACTGCCGCATGATGTCGCAGATGTCGTCGAAGATCTCGTACATGGGGTTCTGCTTGCCGTGCACCAGCATCCACTTGGCGAGCAGTGAGCCGCCGCGGGAGACGATGCCGATCAGCCGGTCCGTGACCAGATCCAAGTGCTGTCGCAGCACGCCGGCATGAATGGTGAAGTAGTCGACCCCTTGCGCCGCTTGCTGTTCCAAAGTCTTGAGGATGACGTCGTAGCTCAGGTCTTCGATGCGTCGACCGATGATCATCGAGTAGATGGGCACCGTGCCGATGGGCACCGTGGAGTCGCGGATGATGGCGTCGCGACAGGCGTCGAGGTCGCCGCCGGTGGAGAGATCCATCACCGTGTCGCCGCCCCAACGCACCGCCCAGCGCATCTTGTCCACTTCCTCGTCGGTGCCGGAGCTGACCGGCGAGGCCCCGATATTGGCGTTGATCTTGGTGAGGCTGGCCCGGCCGATGGCCATGGGGTCGAGACGGTAGCCGAGGTGGACGCGGTTGGCGGGAATGATCATGCGGCCGGCGGCGACTTCATCCCGCACCTGCTCGGCGCTGAGGTGGGCCTCGCGGTCCGCCACCCGCTGCATTTCCGGGGTGATGACGCCGAGACGGGCCTTTTCGAGCTGCGTGACGGCCTGTTCGGCGTCGCGGGGGGCCGGGTTGAAATCCCAGGCGGTCTTGTCCGAGGGCTCCGGCATGCCGGGGGTATCCGGAGAAGAGAAGGCGCGAGCGCCCCCCAGATCGGGCGCCGCCGCAAAGCTTCCCGGCGTCGTGCCTTGGCCCGTCGACGAAGGGTCGAGGGCGCCGGGCTGGGGATATTGCCGAGGGCTGGCGGGGGGAAGATGGGTCATGGCTTGCGGTCTCCTGAGTGGCTGACGGACAGCGCTGGAATGGGCAAATCTCGCGGCTCGGTGCATCGTTCGACGATGGACTGATGATTCTAGCAAGATCCTGTCCGCAAATGCCTCGGCGGGTGAGGGAAGGCCCGACGATGCACGTCAAATTGATCCGTCCGGCCACCCTGGGTATTATGCTGCGGTTCCCTCGGAAGATGGTCGCTGTGTCGAGTCCTTCCCTTTCATATCTATTCGTTCCGGGAGTGTCATTCGTCCATGGTATCCACGGGCAAGAAACCGACCTTGAGCTGTTTGCTGGTGGTCGCCGCCAGCGGTTCCCTCGACATCCGAAATTCGGAGGATCCTTATTCGGGGGCGCCGTATCTGCGCGCCTTGATCCTGGCGGTGGAGGAGACGGGGGTCAAGTTGACCTTGGCGCGTAAGGTGATGCAGCCGGTCAAGACGCCGCAGACCCTGCAGTCGGAGGTATCGAAGGCCGACGTGGTGGTGGTGGAAGCCTCCGAGCTCGACCCGGTGGTGTTTTTCTACCTGGGGTTCGCCAAAGCCCTGGGCAAGTCGCTGGTGGTGTTTCGTCGCCACGACGGTACGGCGGCGGACGAAGTCTTTCGTCTGGCCGACTTTCGTATCGTCTATGAAGCCAGCACCTACGGTTACGACGAGCTCTACAAGGAGCTCAAATCCACCTTCGAGACCATCCTGCGGGCCGAAGAGCTGGACCGCGAAATGGTGCTCTCCAGCGGCGAGATGGGCGGCCGGGTCGACTGGGCCAAAATCAGCCCGGTGCAATACGAGAATCTCTGCTACGAGCTTCTCCTGCAACGGGGGTTCGGGGATCTGCGCTGGCTCGACAGCGATGAGGTGAGCCTCCTGGCGGTACGTTTCCGCAAGGGAGCGGGGGGCCAGGAGGTGGCGCTCATCTCCATCGGCGGTGGCCTCAACGACAGCATGACGGTGCAGCTTTGGATGCAGGACTTCGAAAAGGCCAAACCCGAGTTGGAGTCCTTGGTGCGGGCCGTGGGGGGGCGGCCCGGCAACGAGATCCCGGTCAAGCTGTGGTTCGTCTGGTCTCCCCAGGATTCGTTCTTCGAGGTCAAGCCGGATGTCTGGAAAGAGCTCTCTACACAGATCAGCGTCATGGCCCGCGGCTTGCCGATCAAGATCGCCGGTGGCGTCTGGCATCAGGAATACATCGACGACATGGTCAAAGAGCACCCTATGTTGGTGCGGCGCTATTTCACTGAGGACGACACCTTGGCGGAGGCGTCGAAGCACAAGACGGCGGAGGATCTCTACCGCGAGACAGCCATTCTGGAAAAACGGGCCGTGGACACCTTGCACAACTTGGAGCGCCAATACGGGGTCGATCCGGCCCTGGAGTGGCAGGAAAAGGCCTATACCGTCACCCATAGCATCGGCAACGCCATCTTTCCCATCGAAACCTATGTCGACATCATCGAGGAGATGTTCGAAGAGTCGAGCCACGCCGAGGGAGCCGAAGCGGCCCGGCGTGCCAAGGAGAGCATTGAGAAGGCCAAGCTTCATATCCGCAAGTTCAAGACCATCGCTTCCCTCAAACCGATGGATATCAGGCCGGTGGAGATCTTGCAGCGCATTCGAAGCTCCCTGCACAGCGCCGTGTCGCGGGGGGTCGAGGTGGGATATTTTGGTATCTCGGAGGGGCTGCCTCCGGTGATGGCCGATGCCGACAAATTTGACGAGCTGATGGACGAGCTGGTGACCAACTCCGTGTATTGGATGGTCGATCGGGAGGAGCAACGGATCTCCGTCACCACCAAGATCGCACATCACGACGATCTGCCCGTGTTTCTACAGCAGCGCGGGGAGCACCGTTTTGTCTGGGTGCGTTTTCAAGACAGTGGCCCGGGTATCCGCGAAGAGCTCAAAGAAAAAATCTTTCAGCTATTCTTCTCCAACCGTCAGAATGGCATGGGATTTGGCCTGGCCATCGTGCGCAAGAATGTGCGGGACTTCGGTGGTGAGATCGTGGAAACCGGACGCTCCGGCACCGGCGTACAATTCGATATGTTCTTGCCCATCGCCAACCTTTAGAACGCCAATTCTCCACTCCAGGGAACAAGGGACCAAGCCGCCATGAAAGCCCATGTATTGATCGTGGACGACGATGAAGCGATGCGGGATTCCCTCGTCTTCTCGCTGCAACGGGAGAACAAATACTGGACCATCAGCGTCGCCAACGGCGCCGAGCAAGCCCGACAGATCATCCGCTCGCCCCTGGAGGAGCCCATCGATGTGGTGTTGACGGACCTGGTGATGGGACCGGAGGGCAGCGGCATCGATGTCCTGGAGTGCGCCAAGGGGCAAGATCCTTTCATGATGGTCATCGTCTTCACCGCCCAGGAGAAGGAGCTGGACCGCTTCGAGGCTTACCGGCACGGGGCTTTTGACTGCATCGAGAAGAACCAGATCGGCAAGCGGGCTTGGAAAGAGATCTCCGTCAAGGCCAACGCCGCCATCGACTTCCGTCGCCTCGCCCTGTCGGAGCTCGAGTCGCAGAAACGTCTCGCCGTGCTGAGCAGCTTCTTCGATCCCCGGGTTTTCGAAGCGGTGCAAGGGGACCCCAAGCTGCTCGGCGTCAAAATGCGTCCCGCCACGGTGGTTTTTTGGGATATCCGCGGTTTCTCCCATATCTGCAACAACCTGGCGACCCGGCCTGAGCTGCTGCGGGAGCTCATGTTCGAGTACTACAGCCTGGCCACCGACATCATTTTCCGCCACCACGGCATCCTCGACAAGTTCATCGGCGACGGCATCATGGCCCTCTTCTTCCCGCTGCGTCCCGAAGACGACGACAAGGCCTATGGCGCCGGCCATGCCGCCTCCGCCGCCCTCGACTTGGCGGCAAGGTTCCGCAGTATCGTCAGCAAATGGCAAGCGCATTGGACTGCCCCCGGGACCGTTCCCAAGGAGGTGGGTTTGGGTTGTGGTATGCATACCGGCAAGACCCTGGTGGGCAATCTCGGAACCGCCCAACGGGAGCAATTCACCGCCATCGGTCCGACAGTCAACTTCGCAGCTCGCCTGGAAACCCTGGCCAAACCGGATCAGGTCCTAGCCTCCCAGGCGACGGTCGGCTTTCTGAAACGTCTGGCCGACGGGGCCCCCGGGGGGCTGGCGGCACGCTTCGAGATCGAGCCCGTCGGGGCCGTTTCCAACATCAAGAACATGCCGGGGCGCCATGGTGTCTACAGCATTCGCGAAAGGTAAGGCACCATGAGCACGACCGGGAAGAGCAACGGCCACCTACGCCGCATCGGCATCTACTGCGGTTCCAACGCCGGTCGCCAAGAGGTCTATGGCAGAGCGGCCCAGGAGATGGGCGAGATCTTGTTGGAGCTTGGCCTGGGGCTGGTCTATGGCGGAGGCAATGTCGGCCTGATGGGAATTTTGGCGGATACGATGATTCGCGGCGGCGGTGAGGTGATCGGGGTCATTCCGAAATCCCTCAAGGACCGCGAAGTGGCCCATGAAGGCATCAGCGAGCTGATGGTGGTGGACGACATGCACATTCGCAAGCGCACCATTTACGAGCTCATGGACGCGGCCGTCGCCATGCCCGGCGGCATCGGCACCTTCGACGAGCTCTTCGAGACGATGACTTGGAACCAGCTGGAAATCCACTACAAACCCTGCGGCCTGCTCAATGCGGGCGGCTACTTCGAACCGCTCATCGCCATGCTCGACCGCGGCGTCGAAGAAGGTTTTGTCCGTCCCGCCATGCGCCAGACTATGGTCGTGTCGGGCTCCCCCCGCGAGCTGGTCGCCGGTTTGGCCGCCAGCCGACGGACGGCCGAGCAGGGGTGGATCAAACCGCCCGCCAACCGTCCTGTCCATTCACCTAGCAAGATCAAAAAGAGGTAGCGAATCACCATGCTGCGATGCCCCATCCGACTCCGTTCCGAGCTCAGGAATCCCTGCGCTTCCCTTGAGGTCACGCCTGCTCAGCGAGGTCGGTTCCATGCACTGCCGACGATCGTCTTGCTCTTACTGCTAGGAGCCGTCTCGATGTCTCCGGGCGCCGCCGCGCCGGGCGCCGCCGCGCCGGGCGCCGCCGCGCCGGGCGCCGCCGCGCCGGGCGCCGCCGCGCCGGGCGCCGCTGCGCCGGGCGCCGCTGCGCCGAACGATGCCCAGGGCCTTGACGAAGATCTGAAGGAACGGGCCAGCGAGCTCCGCGACCGCGCCTTGGGCGATGAGGTGGCCTACCTGTTTGTCGAGCAGCTGACCACCGAGGTGGGGTCCCGCTTTGCGGGTACGGCGAGCGACCGTCGCGGCGTCGAATGGGCGCTGCGCAAGCTCGAAGCCCTGGGCTTCGACAACGTGCGGGCCGAGCCGGTGGAAGTACCTCGCTGGGTGCGCGGCCACGCCCGTGGTGAGATCGTTGCGCCCTACCCGCAAGCCGTCGCCTTGATCGCCCTGGGCGGCAGTGACGGGACGCCCGATGGGGGCATCGAAGCCGAGGTCTTGGAAGTGGCCGACATGGAAGATTTGGCAACCCGGGACGCCGCCGAGGTGGCGGGCAAGATCGTCTTCATCAGTCAGCGCATGCGCCGCACCCCCGACGGTACCGGCTACGGCGAAGCGGTGGGCAAGCGGGTGACCGGCGCCTCCAAGGCGGCGGCCCTGGGCGCGGTGGCGGTGCTCATCCGCTCCGCTGGCACCGACTACAACCGCCTCGGTCATACCGGCACCATGCGCTACGCCGACGACGGGCGTCGCATCCCCGCCGCCGCCCTGTCCAATCCCGATGCCGACACCTTGAGCCGGCAAATGGCCAGCGGTAAAACGGTACGCTTTCGTCTCGACCTGGGGTCCCGCCATCTCGATCCGGTGATGTCGGCCAACGTCATCGGTGAAATCGTCGGCCGTGAAGCCCCCGATGAGATCGTCCTGCTGGCGGCCCATCTCGATTCCTGGGATGTCGGCACCGGTGCCGTCGACGATGCCTCCGGTTGCGGCATCATCACCGCCGCCGCCCATCTCATCGGCCAGCTGCCGCAGCGTCCCCGCCGCACCCTGCGCGTCTTCCTGGCGGCCAATGAGGAATTTGGGCTCTCCGGGGCCCGCGCCTATGCCGAACGCCATGCCGATACCTTGGCCCAGCACATCGCCGGCTTCGAGTCCGACCTCGGAGCCGACCGCGTGCGTGTCATGCGTTCACGGGTCGCCCCCGACGCCATACCCCTGGTCGAAGACATCGCCGAGCTGCTGGCCCCCCTGGGCATCGAGTATGAGAACAACGAAGCCCGCGGTGGCGCCGATCTGAGCCCCCTGCGTCCACACGGTGTGCCTCTCTTTGATCTCCCCCAAGACGCCAGCCGCTACTTCGATCTACACCACACCGACAACGACACCTTCGACAAGATCGATCCCGAGCAGCTGGCGCAGAACGTCGCCGCCTACGCCACTTTGGCCTATATCCTGGCGGAGGTGAAGGAAGATTTTCGACCGGCGCCGGAGTTTGAGCCGCGGCGTTGAGGAGCCTGCCTCCGGGCTTGCACCTCAGTTATCAATCCAGTACCGTAGATTCATGACTACGCATGTGATGAGTGCCCAGGAATTCAGTCAGAACCTCGATGACGAAGTCGACAAGGCGATAGAGCAGCACACGGTGCTCCATGTGAACCGCGACGGTGGACGTGATTTTGTCGTCCTCGGTGCTGAAGATTGGCGATCTATCGAAGAGACGATCCACCTCAATCAGTCTCCTGGTTTGGTAGAAAGCCTTCATCAAGCGGCGGTTGAACCTCTGGAGGCTGGGACCCGTCTCGAAGATCTTGAGTGGTGAGCTGGCAAGTCATTCTCAGTCGTCAGGCCGTCAAGGATGCCAAGAAGATCACCCGAGCGGGTCTCAAGCCACAGACACAGAGGCTGCTGGAGCTCCTGGCCGAGGATCCCCTTGAATCTCCACCACGCTACGAGAAGCTGAGTGGCAACCTCGCTGGATTTTTTTCCCGGCGCATTAATCGTCAGCATCGTTTGGTCTACCGAATGGATCCCGAGCGGCGGGTTGTTCATGTCCTTCGCATGTGGACGCACTACGAGTAGCACCACCCTGGAGTACGTCTTGGCAGAGGTGGAAGAGGATGTCTGTCAGCGCGCCAACCGAAACTCCAAGCCCCGTTTGACGCCGGGCCATTCCCCTTCGATGATCGAAAAGACGACGGTATCGCGGTAGGTGCCGTCGGGCATCACCATGTGGTTGCGCAGGACGCCGTCTTGCTTGGCGCCGAGGCGGGCGATGGCGGTGCGGGAGGGAAGGTTGTGCCAGTGGGTGCGCAGCTCGACGGCGATGGCCCCGAGGGTCTCGAAGGCGTGGCGTAGCAGGAGCAGCTTGCACTCGCCATTGACGGCGCTGCGCTGATGCCGCTGGGCGTACCAGGTGTAGCCGATCTCCAGGCGGCGGTTGGCGGCGTCGATGTTGCAGTAGCGGGTGGAGCCGATTATCTCGTCGTCGGCTCGATGGCGCACGGCAAAGGGCATGGCGGTGTGGGCCTGCTGCCCTGCCAAGGCCCGCTCGACATAGTCGGCGGTGCCTTCCGGTGTCGGCACTGAGGTGTACCACAGGCGCCACAGCTCGCCGTCGCGGGTGGCCCGCCGCAAGTCCGAGACATGATCAGGGTGCAGCGGCTCTAAGACCACGTGTTGACCTTCGAGCACGACGGGCGCAATCCAAGGGGTTTGGCTCATTTCACCACCATCGAGGCGGCCGCCGCCGCGTCGAAGGGCGGTGCCGGTAAGGGTTGATTGTGTAGCACCGTCGACTCCTGTCGACGGTGTCGCCTGTCGATCCGCCGGGCTCGCCGCCGCAGCAGCGGAAAGGTTAGGCGGGCCAAGCGCAGTTGGCGCAAGACGGCGTGGGGATCTGACAAATGGGTCTCCGGAGGATGCTGTCCCATCTCCTTCATCACCAAACCGAGTGGTACGGCGAGCTCGTCCTGGAGTTGCAGCAGACGGGCCAGCAGGCGGCTGGCGGGGAAGACCAACGAGCCGAAACCGCCCCGGGGCGGGTTCGATCTGCTCGGGAGAGACCTGCGGCACGGCTGACAACGTCTTGCCCCCAGCGGACCCTAGGATCGTCCTTCGTGGGGCCGCAGCTCGTGGCGTAACAAGTCGCTGAAGCCGGCGCCGGTGGTCAGGATGGTGGCTCCGCGCAGTTGGGTCATGGGCATCCTCCTTCGAGGGGGTCGAGGCGTTGCAGCGCACCGTGGGCCACCAAGACGGTCGCCGGCATCAATTGCAGCAGCAGGCGATCGAGGGAGGTGTGTAGGTGCCAAACCACATTGTAGGGGCTCGTCAAGTAGGCTGTCACGACGAATCCGAGACCGGCCAGGAGGAAGAGGGCGGACAGGGCAATGTCCGGCTCGATGGGCTGTTGGGCAGTCAATCCTCGCCAGTGATGTCTCGTCCAACGCACCGCCAACCACAGGGCGGCGGGGATGGCGAGCCACCAGAGAAGTCCCCATAGATCGGGACGGGCCATCGTCCGGGCCATCGTCTCGAAGATGATCGGCGCCCGTTGGTAGAGTGTCTCGCCGACGGCGAAGGGCTCGGTGGGAATGGCCAGCAACCAGCGACAGACATGCCAGGGTAGGGGAATGGCCACTGCCAAGAGCAAGGCTGGGGGTAGCTGGCGGTATCGGTGGCGTGGGGTGAGGAGGCAAACCAGCAGGCAGAAAATGACCCCGTAGACCATGCCCTCTTGCTTGCTCCAGGCCCCAAGGCCGACGGCCACGGCGGCCAAACGGAGATCCCCGCCGCGGCCTTGGCGCAGCCAAGCTTCGAGGCCCGCCAAGGCTGCGGCGAGGCAAAGGGCAACGTTGAGATCTGCCTTGCCCAGGGTGAGCTCGCGCCACAGGATGGGAGCCACCAGGAAGGCGATAACCAGGCAACGTCGGGCCCATCGGGCGGCCCGCCGTTGCTCGAGGCTGTGGCATAGCAACAGGCCGAGGGCGGTGACGTCGAAGGCGGTGAGCAGCGGCAGCAGACGGTCTTGCCACCCGCCGGTCCATTGGGCGATCACCGCCGCCAGCAAGGGTAGGTGCAATGGGTACTCGGGATGGCTCGAGCGCGCCAGGGGGTGCAGCAGCGGGTAGCCGTCCGTTGCCGCCAAAGTGCGACCTTTGAGCCCCCAAATGGCCATGCCGTCCCAGCCGAGGTCGAGGGTCGACCAGGCGGAGAGGACGGCCCACAGACCGAAGAGCAAGACGGCGAGGCGTAGCCACGGATCGGCGGTCGCTTTGCTCGACGGCAGGGGCACCGCCTCGGGGCGTCGCCACAGGCGGGCTACGACGAGCATCAGCAGAGGGACCAGCAGGGCCCAGTGTAGAGGTGCGCCGACAAGCCAAAGCAGACCGGCCGTCAGGCTGATGCTGGTTTGGACCAATAACCACCCCCAAGCCCAGCGCCACGGCCAAGGGGAAGCATCTCTGGAAGCCAGCAAGCCGCTACCCACCAGGGTCAGTATTGAAAGCACCAGCAGGCTCAGCATGACGGCTCAGTGGCTTTCTGGTGCGGCGGTGGAAGGCATCGTCAGGCAGCCGACATAGGCCTCGAAGATCGGCCGGGCGTTGGGCAGCATGGGGATCTTGCAGGGGGTCGGCGGTCCCCAGCTGAGCACTGCCGTAGGCACCGGAGATCGACCTTCCGCCAAGGCATGGGAACGTTGGATCAAAAAGGCTCGGAGGTCCGGGGCGAGACGCGGTAGGCGCCGGATTTCCTCGACGGTGAGCAGGGGATAAACTCGGCGCGGCGCCAGCTGGTAGGCCGTCGCCGCCCACCAATGGCCGATGGCTCGGGCATTTTCCGGTCCCCGCTTGGACCACCAGAGGGCCAACTCCACTTCGTCGTCGAGATGGTTCTCCGCCCGTTGCAGGAAATCCTTCATGGCGGGCTGGGGTGATGCCCTTGCGAGCCGCTGCCAGCCTGCAAACAGAGTCTGTGACAGGTTGCCCGAAGCCAGGGGGGCCATCAAGATGGCCAGGGCCAGAAGTACCTTGAGTAAGGGCGAGCGGAGCATCGAGTCACCGTATCGGCCCGTCTCGAAGAATGTCAATGATGGACCTGTTGACAAAGGGGACTATATTGATCCAGAATCTTCCATCAGTTGTTGAGACACGGTCTCGATAAGATGGTCTCGATAAGATGTTGATGTGGCCGGCGTCCGAGCCGGTCAAAACTTGGCCCAGTTGTTGAGACGCAATCTCAATAAAGGCTGATGCGAAGAGCCCAACGCCGTAGTTGCTCTTCAGATGTTGCCATAGCAGCCGCCATCACCGTGGCGCCAGCTCCGTAGGAAGTTGTCCCGGCGATGAGTGAGCTGACTTGGAGGATTCTTGGACATGAAACACCCTGGCCTCGCCTCGACCGTTCCCGCCCCTGGTTGCCTTCGGAGGCGTCACCTGCATCGAACTTGGCTGGCCATTGGCATGCTTTTTCTGCTGCCCAGTTGGCTCGCCGCCGACGAAGTCGACTCCCCTGAGGATGCTACGTCGCAACAGCAGGTGGTCGTGGATGATATGCCGTCCGGGATGTCGGATAGCGAGGATTCCGACAAACCCTCGAGCCGGCGCGCGGCCATCGACGCCGCCGTCTATGACCGGGTCATGGTGGTGGGACAGGCCGACAACCTGCAGCGCATTCCCGGCTCAGCCCATGTGGTGAGCAGTGAGGAGCTGGCCAAACAGCAGCATAGCGATATCCATCGCATTCTCAGACAGCTGCCCGGCGTCTACCTGCAGGAGGAGGACGGCTTTGGCCTGCGTCCCAACATCGGTCTGCGGGGCACCGGCGTCGAGCGCAGCTCGAAGGTGACGCTGATGGAGGACGGCGTGCTCATCGCGCCGGCCCCCTACTCGGCGCCTTCGGCCTACTATTTCCCCACCGCCGGACGCATGGAATCCATCGAGGTCCGCAAGGGCTCTGCCGCCATCCGCCAGGGCCCCTTCACCAACGGCGGTGTCATCAACTTCGTGTCGTCGTCCATTCCGGGTAACTTGACGGGGCGCCTCAGCTTGACGGGTGGCGATCACAACTGGTTCAAGGGGCGAGCGTCGGTGGGCGGCTCTTACGATCATGCGGGTTTTCTCTTCGAGACCTTCCAACAGAGCTCGTCGGGTTTCAAAGAGCTGGACGGTGGGGGCGACACCGGCTTCGAGCTCGAGGACTACTTGCTCAAGGTCCGTCTCAACACTTCGGTGGATGCCAGGTTCTATCAAGAGCTGGAGATCAAGCTCGGCAAGACGGAGCAGGACGGCGAGGAGACCTACCTCGGATTGACCCAGGCGGACTTCGACGCCAACCCCTACCGACGGTACCGCGGCTCGGCGTTGGACAGCATCGTCACCGATCACGAGCAAGTGCAGTTGCGTCACTACCTGCGTCCCAATGACCGCTTCGACGTCACCACCACCCTCTATCGCAACAACTTCTCCCGCGCTTGGTACAAGACCGGGTCGACCCTCGGCATCTCCAATAGCTCGATCCTCAATTCCCCCGAGATCTACGCCGACGCCTTGGCCATCCTGCGGGGTGAGGTCAATAGCCCCGTCGGCGCCGTCCTGGTGCGTGACAACAACCGCGACTACGTATCCGAAGGGATTCAATCGGTGCTCGGCTTCGATCTCAGCAGCGGAGCGACTGAGCATCGTTTGGAGATCGGTCTGCGCTACCACGAGGACGAGGAGGACCGCTTTCAACGGGATGATCGTTACTCGATGATCGACGGCCAGCTCCAACTGGCCATCGTCGGTGCCCCGGGTAGCCAGGCGAATCGCATCGCTCAGGCTCGGGCCCTGGCTATTTTTGTCGAGGACCGTATCGAGATGGGCCGCTTGACCGTCACCCCTGGGGTGCGTTTCGAGACTTTGGATACCCGGCGCCTCGATTATGGACAGCAGGATCCGTCGCGCAGTGGCGACAACCTGGCGCTGCGGCGGAATTCCCTCGATGTGGTGACCCCTGGCCTGGGGGTTGATTACCGCCTGTCCGATGCCTGGAGCCTCTTTGCGGGTGCTCACCGGGGTTTTGCGCCGCCGAGCCCCTCCAGCACCGAAGAAGTGGAGGCGGAGGAGAGCGTCAACTATGAGGCCGGAACCCGCTTCAGCCGCGGCCGTAGGTCGTTTGAAGCGGTGCTCTTCTGGAATGACTACAGCAATCTCTTGGGGAACGATACGCTCTCCGGTGGCGGCACCGGCAGCGGTGACCAATTCAACGGCGGCGGCGCCGATGTGCGCGGTCTGGAGCTGGGCTTCCGCACCGATCTGGCGACTTCGGGAATGGGGTTCAGATTGCCCTTTCACATGAGCTACACCTATACCGAAGCCGAGTTCGCCAGCAGCTTCGAGACCGGTTTCGCCGATTGGGCCCCCCGGGTGACGGCCGGAGACAGCCTGCCTTATGTGCCGGAGAATCAACTGTATGCCGAGCTGGGCATCGAGGGACGGCGCTGGAATACATTCCTCTCCGCCAACTACGTTGATGAGATGCGCACCCAGGCGGGCCAAGGCCCGATACCCCTGGCGGAGAGCATCGAGGATCACTTGACCTTCGACTTGGCCGCCAAGGTCGAGCTCTGGCAACGCACCGCCGTTTTCTTGCAAGTGCGTAACCTGAGCGACGAGGTGTATGTCGCTTCCCGTCGTCCCGACGGTCTGCGTCCCGGCCTGCCGCGCACCACCCTGCTAGGTTTCTCGGTCGATTTCTGAGCTCCGGGCGACGACTCAACAAACCTCCTTCGGGCACCTCAGGGTGCCCCTTTTTTGTTGCAGGCAGTCACCGTTGGATAGCAGGCTTGGGTGACGGCCGCCGGAATGCCGTAAGATCCGGTTTGAGATGAACACCCGTATTCTGATCATCGACGACGTCGACAGCGTGCGCACCGCCCTGGGGGACATCCTCGGGGACGAGGGGCACGAGGTGTTGGCGGCCAACACCGCCAGCGAGGCACGCCAGGTGTTGGCCCGTGAGCCGGTGGATTTGGTGCTCTTGGACCTTCACTTGCCGGACAGCCAAGGGCTTGACTTCCTCGCCGAGCTGCGGCGGGATTTTGTCGACCTGCCGGCCATCGTCATCACCGGTCACGGCAACATCGATTCGGCGGTGCGCGCCACCCGCCTCGGGGCCTACGATTACCTGGAAAAGCCTTTGGCCATGTCGCGGGTGGCATTGACCGTCCAGAACGCCCTCGAACGGGCTCGCATGACCCGCAAGCTGGAGGAGCTTTCCGTCCACTTGCGGCGGGACGAAGAGATCGTCGGTGAGAGCCCCCCCATGCGACGGCTCAAGTCGGAGCTGATGCGCGCCGCCGGTTCCGAGAGCCGCATCCTGATCGTCGGCGAAAACGGCACCGGCAAGGAGCTGGTGGCCCGCCGAGCGCATCAGCTTTCAACCCGGGCGGCGCAGCCTTTCATCGAGGTCAACTGCGCTGCCATACCCGACGAGCTCATCGAAAGCGAGCTCTTTGGTCATGTCAAAGGGTCCTTCACCGGTGCCTCCGCCGATCGGGCCGGCCGTTTTGAGCAGGCGGACGGTGGCACCCTGTTCCTCGACGAAGTTGCCGACATGTCGATCAAGACGCAAGCCAAGGTGTTGCGGGTCCTGCAGGAGCAACGCTTCGAGCGGGTTGGTGGAACCTCATCGATCCAGGTGGACGTGCGGGTCATCGCCGCCACCAACAAAGTCTTGGAGGACGAGATCCGCGAAGCTCGCTTCCGCGAGGATCTGTACTTCCGCCTGGCGGTCATTCCCCTGCAAGTGCCGCCCTTGCGGGAGCGCCACGGTGATATCCCGCGGTTGGTGGAGCACTTCCTGGCCCGCTACGGACAGGAGATCGGACGGCGACCGAAACGCATGGACGAGGCGGCCAAGGCAGCCTTGGCGGAGTACGATTGGCCTGGCAACGTGCGGGAGTTGCGCAACTTCGTGGAGCGCATGCAGATCATGGTGCCCGGCGAAGTGATCAGCCTGCGGGATTTGCCGCCCCAGATGCGACAGGAAACGACGGACAGAATTCGTATCCTCTTGGACGAGAGCTCGTTTACACTCAAGGAAGCGAGGGCGGCTTTCGAAAAACGTATCATCGAGCGCCGCCTTGCGTCCTTGGCTGGAAATGTGTCCCGTACGGCGCAGTCCCTGGGCATCGAGCGCAGCCACCTCTACAGAAAAATGAAGGCCTACGAAATCGACATCGAGCGCCAAGGCCGAAAGGAAGAGTCATAGAGCATGAGCACACCCCAAGAAGCGATTCAGAACGATCTCAAGGTCGCCCTCAAGGCGGGGGACAAGGAACGGCTGTCGACCTTGCGCATGTTGCTGACCGAAATCAAGAACGAGAAGATCCGCATCGGTGCCGAAGTGGACGCCGATGGTTTCACCCGCCTGGTGCAGAAAGCCCTCAAGCAACGTCAGGACGCGGCGACCCAGTACCGCGACGGCGACCGTTTGGAGCTGGCGGAGAAGGAAGAGCGGGAAGCGGTGATCCTCAACGAATACTTGCCGGAGCAGGCCAGCGAAGAGGAAATCCGCCAGGCCATCGCCGAGCTGGTGGCCGAGCAAGGGCTCGAGGGCCCCAAGGCCATCGGCGTCATCATGAAGTCGATGATGGCCCATTTCGGCAGCAAGGCCGAAGGTCGGGTGATCAATCGCCTGGCGCGGGAAGTCCTGGGCTGAGCCCGGCTCAGCGGGCCCTGGACTGGCCGGTGACGCGGGTATCAAAAACCCCGGTGTAGACCCTTCCGGCCCGCTTGACCTGCACCCAAATCCGATACTCCCCAGGGCTGGGAAAAGCGTAGGGGAACGAGACGCTGCCCGTGTCTTGATCCCAGCCGACCATGGTATGGCCCATGGCGCTGTGGTCCATCGGACTGTCAGCCATCGGACTGTGGTCCATCGGACTGTTGTCCATCGGACTGTTGTCCATCGGACTGTCAGCCATCGGACTGTCAGCCATCGGACTGTCAGCCATCGGACTGTTATCTTGAGAGATCTGCTGCTGCCGTTCCTCAAAGAGCATTTGTGAGGCCATCGAGATGGTGCCGGTGGGATGCAAATGCACAAAGACGCCACCGTCGTGACGCCGAACCGCCGCATGACTCATCATGCCCATGTACGGTTCGAGGACGGCCGCTTGACCCGCCGCGTCCACCAGACTGAACCGTAGATCCGCTTCCTGGCCAGCGGTATGGGGCCCGGAAGAGCGTTGCCACAGCATGCGGTGACCGTCGTCGAAGGTGTGCTCCGTGGGGTCGCTGGGTGATGCGATATGAAACGAATCGTCGGCGTCCGGCTCCAGTCCAAGGGGAGGTGTCGTCGGCCCATAGGGAATGGGTGGAAGCACCGTCTCGGCGGTCAGGGTCTGGGAGAAGCCGCTTTCCAAGGTGACATCGGCGTAGATGGCGTAGGAACCGGCGGGCAAGGGCGGCAGGGATACCTCGAAGCCGTCGCCCGAGGCGTCGTCGGGACGGCGGATCGGGTGCAGGTGGGCGAAGGCATCGAGTTGCGGTTGGCGAATCAAGAATAGATGCATCAGCTTGCCGTGGTCCGGCGCCAGGGGCGGCGACTCAAACCAGCGCGGGTCCGTCAAATCGAGACGCAGAACGCGTCGTCCGCCAGCCAGTTGCTCTCCGCCAGCCAGTTGCTCTCCGCCACCGAGCGTCGCCGGTGGTGGGCTACTGAGCCCGTCACTGGGGAAATCCGTATCGTTCGCCGCGACCCCCGCCGGAGGTGGCTCGACCCGCACACTCGCTTCGACATCGAAAGTGGTGAAGATGCTGTCCATATACCCGGCGTCGACGGCGTCCCACCAGCTCTTGCCGCCATAGAGCACGATGGCGATGAGCACCGTGGCGACGACCATGGCCCGCCGTCTTCCGCCGGCCGATGGGCCGTCGGCGGCTTCGCCGGGTGATCG
Organism: Acidobacteriota bacterium; assembly: GCA_029263315.1. GTDB lineage: Bacteria > Acidobacteriota > Thermoanaerobaculia > Multivoradales > J023 > JAJCXR01. Next base: position 249,384 of record JAJCXR010000065.1, read on the forward strand.
TGTGCTGGCGACTCCGGCTCCGGCGATGCGGATCAACCCGGCCACCAAAAGGATTCCCAGCAAGGCCAAGACGGTGCCCAACCAAGGGGGCATGGTGAGTCGGGCCGTAGCCACCGACTGCACCGGCACGATGGCCGTGCCGTGCACTGCGTTGCCGTCGGCCGACTGGCCGTTGACCTCGACGTAGACGCTGTAGGAGCCGGAGGTCATGAGCCATAATTCAGCGCTGTAGAGCCCCGCTTCGCCGCGCACCGGCTGGGCCACGTCGGCTGGAGGTGCCCCCTCCAGCCCGGCGTCCCAGCGCACCGGTCGCACCGTCACCTGCTGGACCGCAGCGGCATCTCGTAGGCGGATCGAGATCTCCGCCAGGCCCGGCACGACGCCGGGTGTGCGCACCGTGACGCTGAGGGGAAACGGGCCAGCTGTGCCCTCGAAATAGACCGTTGGGTCGCCGACGTGGGCCGACAGTGATCCAGGCATCGCCCAGGCGAGGACGCAAGTCAGCATCAGGGACTGGAGGAGCCAGCGTCGGGTCATCGAGGGTTGGCGATTCAACGTTGCACCCGCGACATCCAGTCGCCCCAGCGCAAACCCAGGCGGCTGCCGAGGACGGCGATGCCCAAGGCCAAGAGAATGCCTTGCAGATCGATCATCGATCCCCAGAATCGATGCTGCCAAGGTCCCGGTCGTACCCAAAAGCTCCAGCTGCGATCACTGCCGAAAAACCAATTGTCGGCCCCGGTGCTGATCAGAAACTCAGAGAACGGCCAGTGGACGGCGATCAGCAGGCCGAAGAACGCTACGCCGAGCAGCAGGCTCAGCAGGTGATCCCGGGCCTTTCCCCAGCGGCTCTGCCAAAAGCTCATCACTAGATCGATGGCCAAGGCGGGGACGATCAGCAGAACGGGAAAAGAATGGGGCGCAAAATAGTCGATGGGGTTGTGGATCGGTCCCAGCAGCGGCTGACCTTCGAACAGGGGCAAGATCCACATGGTGGAGAGGAAGTAGAAGAGATAAATGCCCGCGGCGATGGTGGCGGGCCAGCGCACCCGTGAGGCCCGCGCCAAGGCCACCAGGGTCGGCGTGAAGACCAGAGCACAGGCGACATAAAAGGCCGTGCCGTGCTGCGAGTTGGGGCGGGTGTACTCCATGGTCAGAATGCCGAAGGTGGTGACCATCAAGCCGCCGACGTAGAGATACGCCAGACCACGGGCCCGTCGTGTGCGTTCCGTGGCGCGGTTCTGCAACGCCAGGGCGATCAACAGCGCCCCCTGGGTGAGGGCAAAAATCCCTGCCGCCAACACCATGTGCGGCGGGCTGACGATCTTCACATCGAGGCCGTAGGCGTTGTGCCACCAATCGTCGAACGGGGCCGAGGTGAGCATTGCCAACGAGCCCCAAAGGGTCACCCAAGCGCCGAGGGGGGCCCGCATGCCCCAGAAGTCCACCGCCGTCGAGCGTATCCGAGCATCCCTGCCGAAGGTGGCCATCCAAGCTAACCAGCCGCCCCCACAGCCGCTCACCACCCCACCGAGATAGATCGCCATGTGGGCCGGCGTCCAAAATGTATCCCGGCCAATCGTGCGGTGCCAGGCGATGTCCCAGATCAGGCCGATCATGATGCTCGTCACCCCCAGCGCCATGGCCGCTGCATACCAAGGAATCGCGGCGCTCTGTTCGAGCGTGTCGTGCCGCGTCGATGCCGAGGCGCCGGCGGCGAGGTCAGCGGTGGAGTCGAGGGGAAGGGCGGTTGGCATGGTGTCTCCGGGCGGAATGCTTCGAGGTGTGAATCGGAAGTACTAAGTCGGTACTTTGGATTGTACCGCCTACGTGTGGACCGATGAGAAATGAGTGGAGGCAGCGTGGAGACCAGGCTCAGGTGCTCCTAGTGGCGCCGGGAGCCTTTTGGTCCGCAGAGTGATATCGATGTCTTGGTCGAATTCGACCCCGAACATATCCCTGGATTGATCCGGCTGAACGGCATGGAGATCGAGCTGGGTGAGCTTCTAGGGAAGAGAGTCGATCTGAATACGGCGAAGACACTCAGCCCTTACTTCCGCGACAGGGTGTTGGAGGAGGCCAGGGTGCATTTTCTGGCGGCCTGATGGGGGGTGGCATGTCGCGGCATTACGATCAAATTCGCCATAGGCACATGCTCGACCATGCTACGGAAGCTGTCGATTTGACTCGCGACAAGAGGCGAGAAGATCTCGACCTAGAGAGGCTCCTTCAACTCGGCCTCGTTCGGCTCGTGGAAATCATCGGGGAGGCTTCCGCCAAAGTCTCCGAGGAAACCCGAAGTCGACATTCGAGCATCGCTTGGCGCGAGATTGTCGGGACAAGAAATCGGCTGATCCATGGCAATGATTTCGTCGATCACGACATTCTCTGGCAGACGGTCCAGTAGGATCTTCCTCCGTCGATTGGGCAACTACGGGAGATTCTTGGGTAGGGTGGCGGCTGGAGAGAGCATCTAGAGGTCTGCTGGGTTTCTTCGAAGTGGTTGTGATCTGACCTTCCCCCTCGAGAAAGTCAACGACCCCCGCCATTCCCCCTGTTTCAAGTTGAGGGTATTGACTTGTTGAGGCTCTTGCTTCAACAACAGCGAATACTCGATTTCGACGCCTTCGAGGCCCTCGGGAAGCTCGACTTCGAAGTAGAGCCACACTTCCCGTGGGCGCAGGTCTTTGCCCACCCAATGGTGGAGCATCTCTTGGCCGGACGCATCGTGCACGACAAAAACCTGCCGCAGGTGCTGGGCGATGAGGGCGTTGAGGTCGGGCTCTTTTTCGAGCACCACCTTGCGTTCTAGGGCGTCGCCGAGGGCCCGTTCGAGATCATCGGGCAAGGTGCGCAGGGCGACTTCGAGACGGCCGCTGCCGGCATTCCACTCCGCTTCCGCCAGGCTGACGTGGAAGGTGTGCGCCAGGGCTGGGCCGGGCCATAGGGCCGAGCCCAGCAACCAGCACAGAGCCATCGGGGGTATCCGCCGTCCCTTCCTGAGCTGCCCTCGACTCACCGGCGTCCTTTCTTGCCGCCGGGATTGCCCTCATCGCTGACCTTGCCGTCGCCTTCCTGCTCCTTGAGCATGGGACTCTTCTCTTGCTCTTCCTTGAACAGTTGGAAACGGGACTTGATGGGTTTTCTGGGATAGGTGTTGTTGTCGCGGTTGATGTCCGCCGTTTCGCCATAGCGATCAACTTCGAGGGCGGTGATCTCCCGTTGGGTCATGAAGAGCTTCGACACCTTGTCGGGGTGCTGGCGCCAGATCTCGGCGGGGATGCGCATCTCTTGCTCGCTGCCGTCGGCGTACTGGATGTGCAGCAGGATGGGCATCACCAGGCCACCGTGGTTCTCGAATTCGACGACGTAGAAGTAACGCTCGGTGCCGAGGACGCCGGCCTCGTTCTTGTCCAGCTCGTCGAGCAGCTCTTGGAAGTCGCGGCGATCCTCAGCGGTGACCTCGAGCTCGTCGAAGGTATTGTAAAAGTCCTTGAGCTCGGGATATTGCTCCACCCGCTTGGGCAGGGGGGCGTTGCGTTGATGGGCGGGGTGCTCCGGCTCGGCGTCGCGCTCGGCTTTGAAGCGGGGTTTGTCGATGTCCGGGTCACGGCTCTCGAGACCGTAGAGATGGACGTCACCGATGGCGATGTCGACGGCGTCGGTGGTGTAGAACCAGCCGCGCCAAAACCAGTCCAGGTCGGTGCCCGAAGCGTCTTCCATGGTGCGGAAGAAGTCCGCCGGTTGGGGACGCTTGAAGCGCCAGCGCTTGGCATATTCCTTGAACGCGAAGTCGAAGAGCTGCCGGCCGAGGATGGTCTCCCGCAAAATGAAGAGGGCGGCAGCTGGTTTGCCGTAGGCGTTGTTGCCGAATTGCAAGAGCGATTCGGAGTTGGTCATGATCGGCACCTGGTCGGAGCTGGTCATGTACTCGACGATCTTGTCCGGATAGCCGCGACGGGAGGGGTAGTCCTCTTCCCACTCCGCCTCCGCCAGCACTTGCAGGAAGGAGTTGAGACCCTCGTCCATCCACGTCCACTGGCGCTCGTCGGAGTTGACGATCATCGGAAAGTAGTTGTGCCCCACCTCGTGGATGATCACCGAAATCAGCCCGTATTTGGAGCGCCGCCACAGATCGCTGTTTTTCTCGCTGCCGTAGTACGTGCCGTCGGCGTCGGCCCGTGGGCCGTTGAAGCAGATCATCGGGTATTCCATGCCCCCCACCGGACCGTTGACCGAGATGGCCACCGGGTAGGGGTAGCGGAAGGTGTAGCGCGAATAGACATTGAGGGTATGGATGATGGCGTGGGTCGAGTAGGTGCTCCACAGGGGCTCCGCCTCGTTGGGGTAAAAAGACATGGCGAGAACGCGATTGCCTTCGACATCGTGGCCTTGGGCGTCCCAAATGAATTTGCGGGACGAGGCGAAGGCAAAATCGCGCACGTTGTCGGCGGCGAAAACCCAGGTCTTCTTAGCCGTGCCCTTGCTGCCTTGGTTGGCCTTGGCTTCGTCCGGGGTGACGATCATCACCGGCTTGTCGGCGCTGCGGGCTTGATCCAGCCGCTGCCGCTGCGCCTCGCTGAGCACCTCGTCTGGATTCTGCAAGACGCCGGTGGCGGCGACGATGTGATCGTCCGGCACGGTGATGGCCACCTTGTAGTCGCCGAATTCGAGGGTGAACTCACCGGAGCCGAGGAACTGCTTGTGCTGCCAGCCGTTGACGTCGGTGTAGGCGGCCATGCGGGGATACCACTGGGCGATTTCGTAGAGGTAGTTGTCGTCGTCCTCGAAATGCTCGAAGCCGCCGCGGGAACGGTAGATGGTGGCGTCGGGGATGTTGTATTGCCAATCGACCCCGAAGGTGAGGCTTTCCTCGGGTTTCAGCGGCTGCGGCAAATCGATCCGCAACATCGTCTTGACGATGGCATGGGACAGCGGCTGACCCGCCGCGTCGGTGACGGCGGTGATGTCGACGCCGCCGTCGAAGGTCTCCAACAGCAGCAGCTTCGAGAGGGTGCGGTAGGGGAATTCCTCGAAGTCCGGGGCTTCTGCCGTCAGGGCGCCATCGGAGTCGCTGCGGAAGTAATTTTGATCGAGCTGCAACCAGAGGTATGAGAGCTCGTCCGGCGACAGGTTGGTGTAGGTGATGCGCTGCGATCCGATGAGCCGTTGCTCGGCGTCGTCGATTTCCACTTGGATGTCGTGGTCGGCCCGTTGCTGCCAATAGCCGTGGCCGGGGGCGCCTGAGGCGGTACGGTAGGCATTGGGTGTGGGGAGGACCTCTTCGAGCTGACGGAATTTGTCGTTCCACGGGTCCCGCTCGGGGGCTTCGGCGGCCAGCGGAGCGATCGTGGCGAACCATGGTAGCGCGACGCACAGCAGCGCCAAAACATTGGAGAGGTGGGGGAATCCAGGGAGGGCCCGGCGGCGAAACCAAGGCAAAGAGATGGTGGAAGGCGGCATTGAGGTAGGTCCTTTCGCCTGTGTCACAAGTTGAGGTTTTCGCCTGCGCCGAATTGGAGGTCCGGCTGGAGTGAAGAGGGTCCAACCTCAGCGGCTGGACGGCGCCGGGACAAGCAGGCCCAGGGATTGTAACCGCTTTTGGCGACAGGCCGCATCCGCCAGACCGTATAATGCCGTCCGCAGGGACGCTCGGGCGCCGATCTCCAGCTCAATGACGCTTCATCGTTTCGCCGCCCGTCGTTTCGCCGCCCGTCGCCCACAGCTTATCTTCCATAGCCCAGTGAGAAACCATGCAACGTGTCGTCATCGGGACCGCCGGTCACATCGATCACGGTAAGACCCGCCTCCTCGAAGCCTTGACCGGTACCGACTGTGATCGCTGGAGCGAGGAGAAGGAACGGGGCATCACCATCGACCTCGGCTTCGCCCACCTCGAAGACGACGACGTGCAGGTGAGCTTCGTCGATGTGCCGGGGCATGAGCGCTTCCTGCACAACGCCTTGGCCGGCTTGGGGGGCATCCGCATCATGATGCTGGTGGTGGCGGCGGACGAAGGCGTCAAGCCGCAAACCCGAGAGCATCTGGACATCTGCTCTCTGTTGCAGATTCCTCAAGCCTTGGTGGTGATGACCAAGCGGGACTTGGTGGACGACGATTTGCTGGAGCTGGCGCAGCTCGAGGTGGAGGAGTTGCTCGATACGACTCCCTTCGCCGGGGCGCCGGTGGTGGCGGTGTCGAGCACCCGCGGCGACGGCCTCGACGAGCTGCGTCACCAGTTGCTGGAGCTGGCTCGCCAGGTGGGGGGTTTGGAGCGGCAGGACTTACCGTTTCGCTTGCCGATCGACCGGGCCTTCCAGTTGCGGGGCCTCGGCGCCATCGTCACCGGCACGTTGATCAGCGGCCGTGTCGAGGCCGGTGAAAGTTTCCAGATTTTACCCGGAGAGCAAAAGGTACGGGTGCGCAGCGTGCAAGTGCACGGCAGCGAGCGCGACGCCGCCGAAGCGGGGGAGCGCACCGCCCTACAGCTCACCGGGGTCGACTTTGGCGCCCTGGAGCGAGGACGACAGTTGGTGCAAAGCGAGACCTTTGCCACCACCAAAACATTGGTGGCCCGTTTCACTCTCTTGCCGACGGCTCCAGAACCCTTGACGACCTTCGTGCCGATCCGCTTCCACCTCTACTCCAGCGACGTCCTCGGCAAGCTCCGACCCCTATCGGGCCCCCTGGAGCCGGGGAGCAGCGGTTGGGTCGAGATCCGTCTTGCGCAGCCGGTGGTGGCGGTGCGCGGCGATCGTTACATCGTGCGTCGACCGTCGCCGGCCAGCACCCTGGGCGGCGGGCAGATCGTCGATCCCCTGTGGCGCCGCCGTCGTGGGGCGTCCTTGGGGGCGGCCCTGGAGCAATTGGAGCCCTTGGAGAGGGCCTGGCTGCTGTGGGTGGCGGAGGTGGGAGCGCGGGGTATCTCCGCTGCCGAGCTGACGGCTCGGGTTGGCCAGAGCGTCAAGACGGTGGAGGCGGCCCTGCAAGGGCGAGTGCAGGCCAACGAGCTGTTGCGGCTCGAGTCGGGACGGGGCCCACGCTATGTCATGCCGGAAGTCTGCCGGCGCCTGGTGGATCAAGCCCGGATCGATCTCAAGGCCTTCTTTCGTCAAGATCGCATGGCCCGAGGCATGCCCAAAGCGCAACTGCTGGGGCAAATCCTCCCCAAGCGGGCGGCGGACTTGGGGGATGCTTACCTGAGCATCTTGGAAGCGGCCAAGGTTCTGGTGCGGGACGGCGATCTGGTCAACCTCGTGGGCCGTAGAGTCCTGTTGAGCGGCGAGGAGTCCGAGCTGTCGCAGCGCGTCCTGCAAGCCATCGAAGAGGCGGGATTGACCCCCCCGGCCCTGGCCAGCCTGCCGGCGGTGCAAGGGGTCAAACCTCAGATCCTCGAGGGCGTGCAGCGTCACTTGGTCAACCAGGGCAAGCTGGTGAAATTGCCCTCCGGCTTGATCCTGGCGACCAGCGCCATGGACACCCTACGCCGTGAGTTGCTAGCCACCGGTTGGCAGGAATTCAGTGTTGCCGATTTCAAAGACCACTTCGGCCTCAGCCGCAAGTGGGCCATCCCCTTCCTGGAGTACTTGGACTCCACCAATGTGACTCGCCGAGTAGGGGACAAACGTCAGCTAATCCAACGATGAGGAGCAGACGATGACGATCTCAACAAAGAGTGCTCAGTTTTGGGTTGTTTCCCTTGCCGGTGTCTTGCTGTGGACGCTTGCCGGGGTTTCACCCCTCGACGCGCAGCCGTCCAACGATACCTTCGCCGCCTATTGGCACAGTGGCCAAGCGGAGCTCACCAGTTATTCCTTGGAGCAGGCCCGCTACGGCGAGGTCCACCAAGGGCACGCCGTCACCATCTTCGTGACGGAGGATTTCTCCCGCAGCAAGCACGTCAAGCTCGACAACCCCCTGTCGGCGGGGGACGACCGGGTGCCGGTGCTCAAGCTCAATCTCGACAAGAAGTTCAATACCGGCATTTACCCGTACTCCATGATGACTTCGGTGTTCACACCGGTGGACGACGCTACCCCCCATGCCCTCAAGATCACAACCTCGTCCCAGGAGTGGTGCGGTCACACCTTCACACAACTCAATCGCCGGGACGAGGGCTACCACCTGCAGGAGTTTTCCTACTTCGAAAGTGAAGGGGATCTGGAAGCCACGTTCGAGACGGCGATGAGCGAAGACGACCTGTGGAACTGGATTCGTCTGCGTCCCGAGGCGCTGCCGCAAGGGGACGTGAAGCTCATCCCCGGCAGTATGTACATGCGTTTCAAGCACGTGGCTTGGGAGCCCCAGCGGGCGAAAGCTAGCCTCACAGGAGACGACGAGGACCCTGGCCTGATGGTCTATCACCTCGACTACCCGGAGCTGCGTCGCCAGCTCAGCATCACCTTCGAGAAGGACTTCCCCCACCGCATCGAGGGTTGGCAAGAGGTCTATACCTCGGGCTGGGGACGCGGCGCGAAAGAGCTGACCACGCGGGCGCAGCGCTTGGAGCGCTTGAAGCTCGACTATTGGACGAAAAATCGTCGGGTCGACGAAGACCTACGTCAGCAGTTACGATTGCCCTGAGGCGAGGCCGTCGCTGGCCGTCGCCGCACCCGCAGCTTCCTGTAGCTATTCTGAAGCGTTTCTAAAGACCCACTCTGACGACGGACTCTGAGCACCGAGTCGTATCGTCGGCCTTGCGCCGATAGGGAAAGGACCCTCCAAATGACCGAGAGCAAACCCCTGGTTGGAATCTTGATGGGCAGCGAAAGCGATTGGGACACCATGCGCCACGCGCCGCTGACCCTCGACCGTTTTGGTGTCGCCAATGAGAGCCGCGTGGCCTCCGCCCACCGCTCCCCCGAGTTGGCGACCGCCTACGCCCGGGGGGCCAAAGGCCGTGGCTTGCAAGTCATCATCGCCGCCGCCGGCGGCGCCGCTCACCTGGCCGGTGTCATCGCTGCCCACACCCCCTTGCCCGTTTTCGGCGTACCGATGCTGGGATGGTCCCTCAACGGCCTCGACGCCCTGCTCTCCACTGCCCAAATGCCCAAGGGGGTGCCCGTAGGCACCCTGGCCATCGGCAAAGCCGGTGCCATCAACGCCGCCCTACTGGCCATCCGCGTCCTGTCGTTGCACGACCCAGAATTGGCCGCCAAGTTGGAACAGTTCCACGAAGACGAAGCGCAGAAGATCGCCAACACGGTGTTGGAGCTGTAGCGGCGGTTGTCGTTGCGTTTTTGGTATTGAAGCCCAGGGTGGCGTGTGGTCGACTGGAGTCTCGTCGCAGCAGCTATCTGCTTCCGCTCAGACGTATTTCTCCACATGAACCGTCAGCGGCGAGATCAGGCGTTGTTTGTAGAGACTAAGATGGCGCCATTGAGGCTCAGATCTCGCGCAAGGAGTCGGCACGGGCGAGGTGAGTGGCGTCGTCGTCTTTGGGTGGTCATTTCGGGATTCCTTCTGTCTCCGTATTATGGAGCCAGTAGAAGTTTCTCCAGCTGAGGCAAAACACTTCGATTTGTTCTCCGGTCGAGACTGCTTCGCCAATGGAATCATGCGTCCACCCGCGTGAGCCAAGTTGTTTTTCGACTTTCGGCCCAATGCTCCTCGTGGGCGCTACTGATGTTGTCGCGTCAACGACCTCGTCACCACCCCGTGCCGCCGCCTGCGCCCCCTCCCGCACCA
>JAJCXR010000066.1 GCA_029263315.1 Acidobacteriota bacterium
CAAAGAAATAAGTTCCCCGCATCGAGGGGGCAAGGGCGCACCTCTCGCCAGGCGCGCGAGGGAGGCGTACTGGTGGTACGTCGCAGCGAGCGCAACGCCGCGAGAGGTGATGCAATTGCCCACGAATGCGGAAGTTATTTCTGCGCCGACCCTAAGAAGCCAGTGGCCCAAAAGATCACGACAACAAAGTCGCCCACAAAGAAAAAAGCAGCACCCAAACCGAAAAAATCTCCAACGAAGAAGACCTCCTCACCCAAGGGCTCACCTTCGAAGTAGCCACTGTCCGCCATCAACCCTCGCTAGGCACCTCGATGCCCCGCGTCAAGACTGGATCGATGGTTTGTGGCTGAGGATATCCCGGGCCGTGTTTGTCCGGTGGGTCAGAGGATGGCTCCATCACGTTGAAGGGTTGTTTCTTGCTCGTCAGCAGCGAATACATGGCCGGTACCACCAGGAGCGTCAACAGCGTCCCCAGAATGAGCCCGCCCAAGATGGCGACACCCATGGGAACTCGACTTTCGGCCCCGGCTCCCAAGGCCAGGGCGATGGGCAGGATGCCGAGGACGGTGGACAGGCTGGTCATCAGGACGGGACGGAAGCGGGCCAGGGATGCCTGGCGCACAGCCTCTTGAATGGAGGCGCCTGCAGCGCGGCGCTGGTTGGCAAATTCGACGATCAGGATGCCGTTCTTGGTGACCAGTCCGATGAGCATGATCATGCCGATCTGGCTGAAGATGTTGAGGGTCAGGTTGAAGTACCACAACGCCAGCAGAGCGCCGGCCAATGCCAGGGGCACGGTCAGCATGATGATCAGCGGGTCGCGAAAGCTCTCGAATTGGGCCGCCAACACCAAATAGATGAGCAGCAACGCCAAGATAAAGACGAAGTCGAGGCTCTGGGCGCTTTCTGCATAGTCCCTGGCCTCGCCACTCAGGGCGGTGGAAAAACTATCGTCCAAGAGACGGTCGGCGATGGCCTCCATGGCGCCGATGCCATCGACAATCGTTTTTCCCGGGGCCAAACCGGCGGAGACGGTGGCCGACACATAGCGGTCGAAGCGGTAGAGCTGGGGCGGGCTGCTCTCTTCGGTGATGGTCACCAGCTTGTCGAGCAGCACCGATTGGCCGGTCGACGAGGTGACGAATAGGTTGCGCAAGTCGTAGGTATCGTCGCGGGAGGGGGCTTCGACCTGACTGATGATCTCGAATTGTTTACCGTCGAGAATGAAGAATCCCAAGCGTTGCTCACTGAGGGCCAGTTGCAAGGTGCGGGCGATATCGAGGGCGGAGACCCCCAAATCTTGGGCCCGATCTCGGTCGATGTCGACGCGCAGTTGGGGTTTTTCAAATTTGAGATCGATGTCGACGGCAGAGAAGGTAGGTTCGTTCTGGGCTTCGCTCAGGAATTCCGGTAGCACCGCCTCCAGTTTTTCTAGGGTTGGAGCTTGCAGAACGAATTGCACCGGTAGGCCCCGGCGACGGCCCACCGCGATGGTCGGGGACTGGGTGACAAAGGCGCGGGCGTTGGTCATGGTGCTCAAGCGAGCGCTCAGGTCGTCGGCGATCTCCTGTTGCGAGCGCGAGCGATTCTCCGGTTTTTCGAGGACCACACTGGCGAACCCGGAGTTGACGGCGGAGGTGGCGCCAAATCCAGGGGAGGTGACGGAGATCACAGCCCGCGACTCGGGCACTTCTTCCAGCACCAAGGCGTTGAGGTCGTCGATGTAGCGATCCATATAGGAAAATGTCGCCCCCTCTGGACCGGTGGCGACGATCCGCAGGTTGGATCGGTCTTCGAGCGGCGCCAGCTCCGCGGGCAAGCTCTTGAAGAAGAAAACCACGGCACCGAGGCAAATGACGAGGATCGGCAAGGCCAGCCATCGACGGTGCAACATGATGTCGAGAAAGTCGCGGTAGGTTTCCGTCAAGCCGCGGTAAAACGGCTCGCTGACACGGTAGAGCCACGGTTGACGGGCGCGCTTCTTGAGTAACCGGCTACTCAGCATCGGCGTCAAGGTCAGAGCGATAAACGACGAGATGATGACGGCGCCCGCCAGGGTGATGCCAAACTCGCGGAAGAGGCGTCCGGTGAGGCCACCGATGAACAGCAAGGGCAGCAGCACGACCACCAGGGCCAAGGTGGTGGCGATGACGGCAAAAAAGATCTCGCGGGTTCCTTCGATGCCGGCCTGCAAAGGCTCTTGTCCCTCTTCGATCTTGGTGTAGATGTTTTCCAGCACCACGATGGCGTCGTCGACCACCAGGCCAATGGCCAAAACCATGCCGAGTAGGGTGAGCACATTGAGCGAGAAACCCGCCAAGTACATGATGAAGAATGCTCCCACCAAGGCAACCGGGATCACCACCACGGGAATGAGAGTGGTGCGCCAGTCGCGCAGGAAGGCGAAAATCACCAAAATCACCAAGAAGAAGGCGATCATGACCGTTTGCTGCACTTCGAGAATCGAACCTCGGATGTGTTCCGTGGCGTCGAAACCGAGGGCCAGCTCGACATCGTCCGGTAGATCCCGTTCGATCTGGCCGATGCGGCGATGGAATTCGTCGACGATGTCGATGTAGTTGGCGCCCGGTTGCGGACGGACGACGATGGCCACCATGGGGATGGCGTCTTTCTTCAGCACCGTCCGCAGGTTGCGCGCCCCGAGCTCGGCCCTGCCGACATCGCGAAAGCGCACCACCCGGCCGTCGGAGGATTTCAGAATCAGGTTCTCGAAATCGTCGGGGGATTGCAATCGACTGGTGGTGCGGATGGGTAGCTCGACGTTGTCCCCTTCGATCCGTCCGGCCGGCAGCTCGACATTCTCCTGATCCAAGGCGCGCTGCACATCGAGGGGCGATAGCTCGTAGGCGGCTAGCTTTTGGGGATCGATCCACAGCCGCATGGCGTAGGTTTTGTCGCCCCAGATATCCACCCGGCTGACCTGCGGAATGGTCTGCAACCGTTCGACGAACAAATCGTCCGCCAAACGGGACAGCTCGAGCAACGAGCGGCTATCGCTGCGCACCGTCACCTGGGCGATGGGGGGCTCGTCATCGTTGGCTTTCGAGACGGTCGGAGGCTCGACATCCGGGGGCAAATTGCGCATCGCCCGGGAGACCCTGTCGCGCACGTCGTTGGCCGCCGTTTCGAGCTCGGTGCCGAGCTCGAATTCGACGGTGATGGTGCTACGGCCTTCGCGGCTCACCGAGGTCAGGTTGCGGATGCCGGCGACGCCGTTGATCGACCCTTCGAGGGGCTCGGTGATCTGGGATTCGATGATGTCTGCATTGGCGCCGCGATAGTTGGTCGACACCGAAATGACAGGCGAATCGACGGATGGGAATTCGCGGACACCGAGCTCACGGAAACCGATCAGGCCGAAGAGCACGACGACGATGGACATCACACAGGCCAGGACGGGGCGGCGGATACTCAGCGAGTATAGGGACATCTCAAGGCTCCAATCGGTTGCTGGAGCGGGCTTCGACCGCGAGCCCGGCGCTCAATTGTTGGATGGCTGAGACGATGACCGTCTCCCCCGCTTGCAGACCCTTGGTCACTTGCACTCGATCGGCGGTACGGATACCCGTTTCGACCGCCCTGGGCTGCGCCTTGCCGTCTTCGAGAACGAAAACTTTGCGTCCCCCGAGCTCCGGGATGACGGCGATGCTGGGCACCGCCAAGGCATCGTTGATCTCCGCCACCAGCAGCCGCACATCGGCAAAGGCGCCGGGGACCAGTCGGCCGTCGGAATTGTCGCTGCGGGCTCGCAACAGCAGGGAACGGGTCTCAGGATCGACGTTCGGCTCGATGGCGTACACCGTGCCGACAAAAGGTTGCTCGGAGCCCTTGACCGAAAACTCGATGCTATCGCCGGGTTGTAGCCGGCCGACGTACTTCTCGGGCACGGAGAAATCGATCTTGACGGTGTCGATCTGTTGCAGGAGGGCAATCCGTGTTTGCGGCGAGAGGTAGCTGCCTCGGCTGACGTAGCGCAGACCGATAACGCCCGAGAAGGGGGCGTGCAGGCGTGTCTTGTCGAGCTGGGATTTGATCAAGCGCTCCTCCGAGCGCAGGACATTGAGTTGGTTGAGGGCGAGGTCGTGGTCGTCGGTGCTGATGACACCCTGGTCGAGGAGCTCCCGTTGCCGCATCTCGCGTCGCTCCGCCAACTCCAGCCGAAAGCGTATGCGCTCCGCTTCCGCCTGCAGGTTGCTGTCATCGAGCTCCACCAGCAACTCACCTCGGCGCACTTTGCTGCCCTCGTCGAAGTGGATACGAGTGATCTTGCCCGCCACCTCGCTCACCAGCTCGACCCGTTCGTTGGCCAAAATGGTGCCCGTGGTGGCCAGCTCTTCCACCAACCGTTGAGGCTCCAAGACATCGACATCGACATGCAAGACTCTCGCGGCGGAGGGCAGCGGAGCCGGACCGGCCGTGGCCTCTTCCTTTGAAGGCATCAGCTTGGGCAGCGCCAAAGCAACCACTACGATCAGGAACAGGATCACCGCAACGTTGCGGCGGGTCTTGGGGGCCATAGTTATCTCCGAAATAAAGGGAACGGGGCGATGTCTAGTGGAAGCTCGAAAGGGTGGTCGAACAGGTGCCCGAACAGGTGCCAGGCACCTGCGGGGAAGAGATCGAAGCCTTCTCTTGAACGCCCAGGGTCATCCTATCGACGCCTGGGAAGGAATACGTAGAGTGCCGCTTCAGAGATGGTAAAACTGTTGTAAACAGGGGTGTTTACGGCCGAAGGGGAGGCCGGCGGGGCAGGGCCCCGGCACTTTTTGGCGCCGAGTTTACGGCCGACGATCGGGAAAAAAAGGCAGCTTGCGTCGGGTCTCGGCGACGACTTTTGGGTCGACATCGGCGAAGAGCAGGGTCTCTTGGCCGGAGGCACTGGCCAGAACTTGGCCCATGGGATCGACGATGTGACTATCGCCGGTGTAGCTGAGGTTCTGATCCTCGCCCACGCGATTGACCCCGATGACATAGGCCTGATTTTCGATCGCCCTGGCCTGCAGCAAGGTGATCCAGTGGTGGCGTCTCGGCTGGGGCCAGTTGGCCACCACCAGGTAGGCATCGGTGGCCTCGGCGGTGACCCAGAATTCGTCGGCAAAACGCAGGTCATAGCAGACGAAGAGGGTGATCCTCAGCCCTTCGATCTCCACCTGGACGAAGCGGTCGCCGGCCCGGAAGTGGCGGTCTTCACCGGCAAAGGAAAAGGGATGGATCTTGCGGTAGCGATGATCTTGTCCCTCAGGTCCGACGACCAGCAGGGTGTTGGACGGCTTGTCGTGGCCGGGCTCGAGCTCGGGAAAGGAGCCGGCGATCCACAGCCCGTGTTCGGTCGCCTGCGCGGCCATGAACCGGTAGGTGGGTCCCTCCGGCGGCTCGGCGATGGCGGAGGTGTTCATCGAAAAGCCGCAGGCGAACATCTCCGGCAAGGCCAGAAGACGGGCGCCGCCGGCGGCCGCGGTGGCGATCCAGTTGTCGAGACGGGCGAAATTTGCCGGCGGATCTTCCCAGGCGATATCGCTTTGCAGGGCCGCGATTCTCATGCCCCAGCTGCCTTGCCTTGCCCTGGGCTGGCGGGGCCCGGCCGCAACTCTTGGATGCGCCGCAGACGAGCCACCGCTTCGTCGAGCACCTCAGAGGACTTGCAGAAGGCGAAGCGGACGAGATGCCGACCTTTCTCTTTGTGGACGTAGAAAGCGGTCGGCGGCACCGCCGCCACCCCGACGTGCTCGGGGAGCCAGCGACAGAATTCCACGTCGTCGTCGAATCCCAATGGCCGGATGTCCGCCAAGGTGAAGTAGGAGCCGGCGGTGGGTAGCACTCCGAAGCCGGCATCGCGCAGGCCGTCGCTCAGGTGATCCCGGCGCTTTTGGTAGTCGCTGAGAAACTGCGTGTAGTACTCGTCCCCAAGACGCAGGGCTTGGGCCATGGCCACTTGAAACGGGCCGCCGTTGCAGAAATTGATGAACTGATGGGCGGTGCGCAGGGCTTTGCTCAAGTGGGGGGCGGCGCAGGCGTAGCCGATCTTCCAGCCGGTGAAGCTGAAAGTCTTACCGGTTGAGGAAATGGTGATGGTGCGCTCGGCCATGCCCGGCAAGGTGGCGAGGGGAATGTGCTCGCCGTCGAAGACCAGATGCTCATAGACCTCGTCGCTGATCGCCAAGATGTCGTGACGCCGGCACAGGTCGGCGATGTGCTCCAGCTCCGGACGGCTGAAGATACGGCCGGTGGGATTGTGCGGCGTGTTGATCAGCAAGGCCTTGGTGCGCGGCGTGATGACCCGTTCAAGGTCTTCGGGATCGTAGGTGAAGCTGCCACCCGGCGAGGTGGGCGCCTCGAGGGTGACGACCCGCGAGACCCCTCCAGCCATGGCCACGGAGGCGCGGTAAGAATCGTAGAAAGGCTCGAAGAAAACGATCTCGTCGCCCGCCTCGCAGATCGCCTGGAAGGTGGCGAAGATAGCCTCGGTGGCACCGTTGGTCACCGTGATCTCCGTCTCGGGATCGAAGGTGAGGTCGTAGAACCGCTTCTGGTGCTCGGCGACGGCTTGATTGAGCTCGGGCACGCCGTGGGTGCGCACGTATTGGTTGAGGCCACCGCGGATGGCGTCGATGGCCGCCTCTTTGATCTCCACCGGACCTTCGAAGTCCGGAAACCCCTGGCCCAAGTTTACCGCCCGGTGGCGCAGGGCGAGCTGCGTCATCTCGCTGAAGACGTTGGTGCCGAAACCGTGCAAACGCCGGGTGAGGACGGATTTTTCGGGCATGGGGGTCGCCTTTGCGGAGGGCGCTGCGCTCAGAGACCTGCGGCGCGGTTACGGTAGAGGTTCTTGTCGACGACGCTGACCATCTTCTCGACATCCATGTCTTGCCCGAGAAAGTGGCTGATGGCCTCGGCGGCGGACTGCGGATCTTGCAGCACCCCGCGGTAGTCCAAGTCGAGGGTGTCAAAGTCCTGGCGACGCTTGAGCAGGCGATTGACCTTCCAGAGATGATCCTTGTAGACCTGGGTCATCTGATCATCGCTGGTGTCGTTGCTCTCGCCGCGGCGCTCCAGCATCTTGGTCTGGGACGCCAAGACCTCGTTCAAGTCGCGGCGCATGAAGATGATTTTGTAGTTGTTGCTTTCCGGCATGTGGGCGAGCAGGAAGGAGATGATCTTGATCGCCTTGCCGCGGGAGGCCACCAGCCAGGAGCGGTCGGTTTCCTGGTGCAGGTCTTTGACGCGCTCGTGCTCGTAATAGCCCTTGGGGTTGTCTTCATCGGCCGTCCGAATGCCGTCCTGGACGGGGTGGACACCGCCGGCTTCGAGCATCTTCATGGCCATGGAGGTGCCGGATCTGGGGAGGCCAGAAACCACGACGATGGGTTGTCCATAACGCCATTGCCGGTATATCTGTCGAATCGACGCCATGACTGGAGTCTCCTGCTGAGTTGCTTGTGGCGGGAAAGAATCACCGACGGTACGTCGCGAGATCTACGGGTGGTCGGATCTGCTGGCGAGAGCCGACGGGGCCTTGACCTTACTATGATCGTATGCGAAAGTCATCTCGTTCCTCCGCCCTGAGGCCGAGGTTCACCTGCCAACCTGCCATACCGAATCCAAGAGGAGTCGAGACTTGATCTGGTCGCCCCTGCACCGGAATGGAGATATGCATTCCCCGCGTCAGCCCCGCCTGGCGCCCTCGGTTTCGCTGCTCGCCGTCTTAGCGTTGCTGGCCTTCGCCTTGCCGGCGCACGCCTATATTGGACCTGGGGCCGGCGTCGCCCTGGTCTCGTCCTTTGCCGTCATCTTGGTCACTCTGGTCATTGCGGCATTCGCCATTTTGCTTTGGCCATTGCGTATGACCTGGCGCATGTTACGACGTAAAAAGCGTGAAAAAGCGGTCATCAAGCGCTTCATCGTCGTCGGCCTCGACGGTCAGGATCCCAAGATCACGGACCGTCTGATGGCCGAAGGCAAGCTGCCCAATTTCCAGAAATTGGCCAAGCAAGGTGGGTACCATCGGCTGCGCACCACCTACCCCTCCATCTCACCGGTGGCCTGGTCGTCCTTCAGCACCGGAACCGAGCCCGGCAAACACAACATCTTCGACTTCCTCGATCGCGACAAGCGCACCTATTTGCCGCAGCTGTCCTCCACCGCCATCGGCTCGGTGAAGAAGTTCTTCAAGCTCGGACGTTGGCGGATTCCGCTGGAGAAACCGGAGCTACGCTTGTTGCGGCGCTCCAAGCCCTTTTGGACGATCCTTGGCGAATACGACATCTGGAGCACCGTCTTGCGGGTGCCGATCACTTTCCCGCCGGACGAATTCTACGGTGCTGAGCTGTCGGCCATGTGCGTTCCCGACCTGTTGGGCACCCAGGGTACCTTCCTGCTTTTCACCACCCGACGGAGTGACGAGACCTTCAAAGAGGGGGGGCTGCGTTTCTTCCTCGAAGGCCAAGGGCCAACGTACGTTTCGGAGATCCAAGGTCCGCCTAATACTTTCCTCGAGGACGAGCCCCCCCTGACGGTACCGATGGGCCTCGAGATGGACGCCAATGGCAAGGGTGGCACGCTCTCCCTGGACGGTGAAACCCACCGACTCGAGGTGGGTAAGCTGAGCCCTTGGATCATGCTGACCTTTCCGGCGGCGCCGATGGTCAAGGTGACAGGCATTTGCCGCATGCAGCTCACCGAGGCGGGTGAGCATGTATCGCTGTACGTGACGCCCATCGCCCTGGATCCGGAGAACCCGGCCATGCCGGTGTCGCATCCGTCCTACTACTCGACGTATCTGGCCAAGAAAATCGGCCCCTACTCGACCCTCGGCTTGGCGGAGGACACCTGGGCCCTCAACGAAAAGGTCATCGACGACGGCACGTTTCTCCAGCAGTCCTACGACATCGACAAAGAGCGGGAAGAGATGTTCTTCGCCGCTCTCGAGAAGCTGCGCAGCGGTAGCTTGTCGTGTGTCTTCGACGCCACCGATCGCATCCAGCACATGTTCTGGCGCTACATGGAAGACGGGCATCCCGCCGCCGAGGGCATCGAAGCCCCCGAGCACGCCAATGCCATCGAAGAGCTTTACCAGCGCAACGACGGC
Source organism: Acidobacteriota bacterium (assembly GCA_029263315.1). GTDB lineage: Bacteria > Acidobacteriota > Thermoanaerobaculia > Multivoradales > J023 > JAJCXR01. The sequence goes on from JAJCXR010000066.1 coordinate 9,107, forward strand.
CTGGTGGGCCGGGTGATGGAAAAGATCGGCGAGGGCGATGTATTGCTGGTCATCTCGGATCACGGTTTCACGTCTTTCCGGCGCGGCGTCAACCTCAATGCATGGTTGCTGCAAGAGGGCTACTTGAAGCTCAAGGAAGGAACCGACGGCTCTTCCGAGTGGCTGCGGGACGTGGACTGGAGCCAGACCAAGGCGTATGTCCTCGGCTTGGCGGGCATGTTCCTCAACGTCAAGGGCCGGGAAGAGGAAGGCATCGTTGAAGCCTCCGAGATGCAGGCCCTCAAGGACGAGATCGTCGCCAAGCTCCATAACCTACGGGACGAAGAAAAAGACGCTATCGGCATCAACGACTTGTTCGACACCGGGCGTATCTACCGAGGTCCCTATCGCGTCAACGCCCCGGATTTCATCGTCGGTTACAACGAGGGCTATCGCACCTCATGGGATTGCGCCACCGGCATGGTGTCCGGCCCGATCTTCGAAGACAATGTCAAAGCCTGGTCGGGTGATCATTGCGTCGATCCGCGGTTGGTGCCCGGCGTGCTCTTCGCGAACCATCCGCTGGACGACAGCGAAGATCCGGGGATCGTCGATATCGCACCCACGGTGCTGCGCCTCTTCGGCATCGAGCCCCCGGAGCACATGGACGGTAAACCCCTCTACGAACGCTCGCGCTTCGGCCGGGGGACGACGGCGTCCAAAGCTGACGGCTCGCCAGCCGGTGGTCCCACGAAAAAGGCTGCTGCGACAGCCGCAGGATGAACAGCATGCAACGACAACGCACTTACCCGACACTCTTGCTCGGCTTGGCTGTGATGGCTCTGCTGGCCTTCAACCTGGCCTGCGGCCGTGGCGAGGCCGGTCAACGCGGCCAGCGGGTCATCGTTCTGGGCTTCGACGGCATGGACTACAGCTTGACTAAGGAGCTGATGGCCCAGGGCAAGCTGCCCAACTTCAGCCGGTTGGCCGCCGAGGGCACCTTCACCCACCTCGGCACCTCGGCGCCGCCCCTCAGCCCGGTCGCTTGGTCGAATTTCATCACCGGCATGGACTCCGGTGGCCACGGTATTTTTGACTTCATCCACCGTGACCCGAAGACCATGATCCCGTACCTGTCCACCAGCCTGACCCGGGATCCCGAGACCTTCAACCTCCTGGGGTTGGAGATTCCCCTGTCGAGCGGTGGCACCGAGAACATGCGTCGCGGACAGGCATTCTGGGAAGTCTTGGAAGACCGTGGCGTCGAGACGACGATCATCCGCATGCCGGCCAATTTCCCCCCCACCGGCACCGCCAGCCGCGAGATCAGCGGCATGGGAACACCGGATCTCATGGGGACCTACGGTACGTTTTCCTTCTACACCTCCGAGCTCTTCCCGTTTCCGGGCAAGGAGATCGGTGGCGGCAATGTCTATGAGGCTTGGGAAGAGAACGGTGTCGTCGAGGCCCAGTTGCACGGCCCATCCAGCGGCGACATCAAGCTGACGACCGATTTCAAGGTCTACGTCGATCCCCAAGATCCCATCGTCAAGCTGGAGGTGGGCGACGAAGAGCGCATCATCCAGGTGGGCGAATGGACGGATTGGGTGCCGGTGGAATTCGAAGTCTCGGCGATGAGCAGCGTCAGTGCCATGGCCCGCTTCTACCTGCGATCGGTGCGTCCGGAGTTCGAGATGTATGTCAGCCCGCTGAACTTCCATCCCGACAACCCGGTGGAGGTCATTTCCACGCCGGAGGACTATGCCGGGGAGCTGGCGGAGGCCAGTGGTCTGTTTTACACCCAAGGCATGCCGGAAGAGACCAAGGGTTTGTCGGAAGGGGTGCTGACCCCCGAGGAGTTCCTGGCCCAGGCCAAAATCGCCGGGCAAGAGCTGGCCCACCAATACAAATACGTCCTCGGTGACTTCGACGATGGCCTGCTCTTCTACTATTTCGGTAACCTGGACCAGGTCTCCCACATGATGTGGCGCTCCAGGGATCCCGATCACCCGGCCTACAACGCCGAGCGGGACGCGCCCTTTGCCCAGGTCATCGAGGATCTCTACGTGGAGGCCGATGGTATCGTCGGTTATACCCTCGACAACATGGGCGAAGGAACGCAATTGGTGATCATGTCGGACCACGGATTCGCCTCCTGGCGCCGTTCCTTCCATCTCAACAACTGGCTCAAAGAGAATGGTTATCTGGCGGTGCGGGATCCCAATTTGAAAAAAGATCCCGGTTTCCTGGTCAATGTCGACTGGTCGCGCACCCGGGCTTACGGGTTGGGCCTCAACGGCCTCTACATCAACGTTGCGGGACGCGAGAAGGACGGCATCGTGGCCGAATCCGAACGCCAGGCCTTGATGGCGGAGATCAAGGCGGGCTTGCTGGAAGTCATCGATCCGGTCACCGGTCTGCCGGCCATCACCAAGGTCTATAGTCGTGACGATTTCGAGTATCAGCAGGAGGCGGCGATCGGGCCCGATTTGATCATCGGCTACGCCGAGGAGACCCGCGGTTCCAATGAATCCGCCAGTGGCGCCGTACCGCCACAGATGTTCAGTGACAACACCGAGGACTGGAGTGGGGACCACGGCATGGATCACGAGACCGTGCCCGGTATCCTCTTCACTTCCCAACCGATGAAGAAACCTGCCACCTCGCTACAGGATTTAGCAGCGTCGATCTTGGCAGAGTTTGGAGTCGATGAATTTCCCCTCGTCGATCAGGCAGAGTAAGTCGACAAGCTAGAGAATAGAGGCCCTAGGCCGATGGAGTGAGCGAAATGTTTGGATCCACAGTCAAAGTCAAATTGGAAAAAGATCTGGTCAACAAGATCAAGCGGCTGGCCGATGTCGCTGGTTATGCCTCGCCGGAGGAGTTCATCACCCACGCCTTGGAAAAGGAGCTGGCGCAGTTCGAGGACGCCGATTCCGAAGAAGAAATCAAGAAGCGCCTCCAAGGCCTCGGCTACATCTCCTGATCGGTAGTTAGCACCATGTCAATGATCTTCGGCTCGATGCGCGCCCTGTTCGACGCCATTCTCTACCCATTCCGCGAGCTCTCCCCCTTGGTGGGCTTGACCGTCCTGTCGGTACTGTTCGGGATCGGCATGTTGGTGGTGCTCAAATACACCTCCAATCAAGAGAAGCTCGATGCCGTAAAGCGCAAGATTCATGCAGGTCTCTTCGAGATCCGCCTGTTCAATGACGACCTGCGGGCCATCATGCGAGCCCAATGGGACATCCTGCGCCACAATGTCAGCTACTTGGGGCTGTGGTTGGTGCCGTTGTTGATCATGATGGTGCCCCTCATCTTGATCGTTGGGCAAATGCACTTCCACTACGGGTACCGAGGCTTTGAGCCCGGCGAACAGACGATCTTCACCGTCGAGCTGAAGCAAGATCAAGGAAGTAAACCGGCCGCTAGGCTCGATGTCCCGGAGGGATTGAGCATCGATGCGGGGCCGGTGTGGATACCCGCCAAGCGAGAGCTCAGCTGGCGTCTCGAAGCCGATGCCCGCGGTGACTATCAGGTGGGTTTCGAGCTGGACGGTGAACGCTACGAAAAGAACCTGCAAGTGGTCGATTACATCGCCCGTCGGTCCCCGGTGCGTCCAGCTGCCACGTTCCTCGACCAATTGCTCTACCCGGCGGAGACGCCTTTGCCCGCCGATGGGGCGGTGCAGTCGATCGCCTTGAAATATCCGCCCGCCGATGCGGGCATTTCTGGCTGGGACAATGAGCTGACCTGGATGCTGGTCTTTGTCGTGGTGTCGGTGATCGCCGCCTATGCCTTCAAAGGACCCTTCGGCGTCACCTTCTGATCAACTCAGAGGGTTGTGCTGCGAGCTGTCTCTGCACATAGGACACCTGCCCGGTTAGGCACACTCATCGACGATCTTTCTTGGCTCTTCTGATCCGACGATCGGCAAGGTGGGACGGTCGATCTCAGCGGTGGGGTCCGTCAAGCCGCACGTCGCGCCATCTTGCACCGGTTTGGGGGGTGCTTCCGCCGCCAGACGCCGGGCCCGTCGTTCGCTGGAGGTCAGCAGCACGACGGAACCGATGATCAGACCGCTGGCGATGATCGTGCGCCAGCCGACGTGCTCATCGGCGATCAACCAACCCAAAAAGACAGCCACCACCGGATTGACGTAGGCGTGGGTGGCCACCAACGTAGGCTCGGTGGTCTGAATCAGCCAGCTGTAGGCGCTGAAGGCGATCAGTGATCCGAAGACCACCAGATAGAGAAATGCCAAGGCGGAGGTCCAGCTCACGGCGCCGACGTCGAATTGGGCCCACTCGTTGGTGACCAGCCCGTAGCCCAGCAACAAGGCGCCCCCTGCCAGCATTTGGCAGGCGGTGTTGATCCACGGCGACGTCGGCAGCTCGACTTGCCTGGCGGCGAGGGAGCCCGCGGCCCAGGAGATACATCCCAAGGTGATCGCCAGCAGAGACGGCAGGTGGATGTCGACTCCCTCCATCATGGCTCCGGGGGCGGCGAGAAGGGCGGCGCCGAGGAAACCGATGACCAGGGCCCCGAAGGTGCGGCTGTCGGGACGGCGCCCCGCCGCCTTGCCAAAGGGCCAGAGCCAGAGCATGAGGACCATCCACAGGGGCTCGGTGCCGACCATCAAGGCGGCTAGGCCGGATTCGATGTGGTACGACGCCCAGACCACCGCGCCGGTGCCGACAAAGAGCAGCAAACCGCCGATCCAAGCGGCGTTGCGCCACTGTTTCCCGGTCGGGGCCGGAGCCCCCCGCCATCTGGCGACGCCATAGAGAATGACCCCGGCAAGGAAGAAGCGTACCCCGACCATACTGAATCCCGGCAGGGTGTCGATTAACAGGCGGATGGCCAAGTAGGTGGATCCCCAGATCACATAGACCGCCGCGAAGGCGAGGATCTGACGGCTGCGGAAAGAGAGCTCAGACATCATCGTTCTCCCCTGGGATCTGGGTGAGGGGGAGCTCGGTGCTTTCCTTGACGGTTTCGAGAACGATGGTGCTACGCGTCGATACCACCGTACAGATCTTTCCTAGCTCCTGGCGCAAGAGCAGGCCGAGGGATTCGGGATCGGCGGCCCGCACCTTCACCAGGTAGCAATCCTCCCCCGCCACATGATGCACCTCCTGAACTCCAGGCACCTTCGACAGGGCAAGGCCCGTCGAGATCTCGGTCATCGATTCCTGGGTGCGCACCAAAATAAAGGCGAGCAGCCCCAAGCCGACGGCGCTGGGGTTCAGGCGCGTCGGATAGCCCTGAATGACACCCCGTTTCTCCAGTTTGCGCACCCGTTCGAGGACGGCCGAGGGGGCCATGCCCACTTGGCGAGCGATGTCGGCATTGGCGATGCGGGCGTTGTTCTGCAGGATGTCGAGAATCTGTCGATCGGTTGGGTCTAAATGCATCGGCCCACCTCCTATTGAAAGAATAGTCGGCGGACCTCCTACATACAAGAGTTTTATTCTGAATTATATTGTTGTGGCAGACGTTTGTTCTCTTGGTGCCGTGCTCTTGGTGCCAGGCACCTGCGGGCCGGGCCTCCCTGAACCGGTGCCAGGCACCTGCAGGACGTCTACTCGCTCATGCTGCCGAGGGCGTCGAAGCGACGGTCCGCCTCGACGGTGGGGCGGGCAGCGTCGCCACGGGTTCGCCTCAGGACGCTCAAGGCCCCTTCGATCAGCGGCTGTGCTGCCGCCAGGTCTCCGTCCCCCAGAAGGGCGCCCCCGAGAACGCTCTCGGCTTCGGCGACTCGCCAATGCCCACGCTCGTAGTAGTTGGTCAAGTAGATGTCGCGGCTGCGCAGGGCCAGGGTCTCGGCGGCGGTGAAGTCGCCCTGCTCATGGGCGAGGACGGCCAGGCCGAGGTCGATGGCGGCGATGCCCCTGAGCTGGATGACCTCGATATCCTCGGCGGTGTTGGCAGGTCTTCGGCCAAGATCAAGGCCCGCTGCACCAGATCCAAGAGAATGGCCCTTGCCGTTCCCCAATGTGGGCTCACCGTTTGCTCGGATGGGTTGAGGAGATCCGAAATGTGCCGATCGGCGAAATCTCGTAGGGGAAATCACTCCCGCGAGTCTGGTTGAGCCCGATCTAGATCAATCAAGAAAAATGGTTCCAGAGGGGCAAGTTTGCATGTCTCAATCCTTTGAGGTCGCCATCGTCGGCTCGGGTTTTGGTGGTCTGGCGACGGCCCTGCGTTTGGCCGAGCTTGGACGTCGGGTGGTGCTTTTCGAGACTTTGGCCTATCCGGGTGGCTGCGCCAGCACCTTTTCACACAAAGATTTTTCCTTCGAGACGGGTGCGACGTTGTTTTCAGGGCTGGGCGATGGCCAGCTCTTTCAAAGGTGGAACCAGCACTATGACCTGGGGCTGGAATTCGAAACCCTCGACCCGGTGGTGGCCATGCGAACCCCCGGCTGGCAGCTCGCCATCCCGGCACAGAGGCAGCAGCTGATCGAGCGTTTTCTAAAACCGGCAGGGGCGCCGAGGCAAGCGCTCTTGGGCTTCTTTGCCTATCAAGAGAAGGTCGCCGATGCCCTCTGGCGGGTGCTCGATGACCCCGATTTGTTGCCGCCTTTCGGATTCAAGTCCCTATGCCGCCACGCCGCCCGGGCCACGGCCTATTGGCCCATCCTCCGTTCCGCCGGCCAACCCCTGAGCGATGTTCTGAAAAGCTTCGGATTGGGCGATTATGCCCCGCTGCGGACGTACCTCGAAGCCCTGTGCCAGATCACGGTGCAGTGTGGCGTCGACGAGGCGGAAGCGCCCTTTGCCTTGGGCACCATGGACTACTACTTCCGCGGTACCGGTCATGTGCGGGGTGGTATCGGCAAGCTGGCTTGGGGTTTGGTGGAGGCTATCCGCAGCCTCGGAGGCGAGGTCCGTTTTCTCGATCGGGTGAAGCGGGTCACCGCCCTCGAAACCGCAGGATTTCAAGTCGAGACCCGCCGTGGTGAGCTGAAAGCCGAGCAAGTGGTGGCCAATACGCTGCCGCAGAGTCTACGGCGTCTGGTGCCGGATCTGCCAGCAGAGTTGCCTTGGCTCGAATCCCTCGAAAGCCAGGTGGCTGGAGGTTGGGGCGCCTGTATGCTCTATCGGGTCATCCCCTGCGAGCCGGGTGCGACGCCCCATCATGTGGAGCTGATCGGCGATCCACAGGCGCCCTTCCTCGAAGGCAACCACATTTTCTGCTCCGCCAGCGCCGAGGGTGATGGCGGTGTCGAGCCACGACAGCGCACCTTGACCGTATCCACCCACGTCGACCTCGGGGTCATGGCCGACATGGACGACGCAGCCAAGGCGGCATACATCGAGACGGTGCAGCGGCGCATGGACGCAACGCTGCGCTCCCTGGCGCCCAAGAGATTCAACGAGCCCCTGTTCGCCATGACGGCGTCACCGCGCACCTTCGAACGCTTTACAGGTCGTGCATCGGGTTACGTGGGTGGCGTGCCGCGTCGCTTCGGCTTGGACAATTATCGTTCGCTGATTCCACCGCCGGTCGTCCCGGGGCTCTATTTGGTGGGGGATTCGATATTCCCAGGGCAGAGCACCCTCGCCTGTGCCCTAGGTGGCTACAAGCTGGCAGAGCGCCTGGCCAGCTGAGAAATTTCCCTGGCTAGTTACCCGTCCCGTTTTACCAAAATCGGTGCCAGCGGGAGGCCATTCGAGCGAGCACGGACGCAGTGCTGTCTGAGCCGCAGGCTCATAGGGACGGGGTAAACTTTGATGTCAATGGGTTTAGATCGATACGTCAGCGTTGGGGCGAGTTGCGGAGGCCGCGCACAGCCGAAGGGCTCCCGCCTCTCATCGCTTTCTCGGATGGGAACTGGCTAGGTATCGCCCTGGCTGGATATCGCCCTGGACGGTCGAGGCATCAAGCTTCCGATGCGGCCGTGCGATCCCGATTCAACGACCATTTGAGGGCCATGGGAGTCACCAGGGTGGTGACGATGACCATCAGAACAACGGCCGAAAACAGGGAATCGGTCACCACGCCGAGGCCCTTGCCGATGCTCGCGAAGATCAAACCCACCTCACCGCGGGGAATCATGCCGAGCCCGACGGATAGGCGATCGTACTTCTTGCCCACGGGCAATCCCGAGATGACCTTGCCGATCACCGCCACGATGGTGAAGACCGTCGCCAGGGCCACGGTGTTGGGGTCGAGAAAGGTGCGCAGATTGACCTGCATGCCCATGAGAACAAAAAAGATCGGGGCGAAGATGGCCTCCAAGGGATCGATCATGTCCTCGATGGTGTGGCGTCGGTCGCGAAAATGCTCTTCCTTGAGAATCAGACCGGCAGCAAAAGCGCCGACGATGGCAGCCAGCTCGATCTGATTAGCTGCAAATGACATCAGACAAGCAAAGGTGAGGGGCAGCAAGAGCTTGGCGTGGGGTCGGTTGAGGAAGGCGACTAGCCGTGCCATGGCGAGGGAGATTCGGTCGCCGAGCCACATCAGACCGCCGAGGAAGACCAGCGAAAGGAGCATGATCTTGCCGATGTCGAGTAGGTCGACGTTGCCGGTGGCAACGATGCCGACCACCACCGCCAGGATGATCAAGCCCAGCACGTCGTCGATCACCGCCGCACCGAGGATGACCTTGGCCTCCGTCGAGTGGATCCTGTTGAGATCCTTGAACACCCGCGCCGTAATGCCGACGCTGGTGGCTGTCAAGGTGGCGCCAAGGAACAGGTGAACGGTTTGGGCCTCGTCGGGCAAGAGCCACAGGGAGGTGGCATAACCCATGCCAAAGGGCGCGATGATACCCACGAGAGCGACCATCAACGAGCGTGGGCCCACCCCCAGCATTTCATCGACGCTCGATTCCAATCCCACCATGAAGAGCAACAGGATGACACCGAGGTTGGAGAAGATCCAAATCGAGAAGGCCACCATGACGAACATTGAGCCGGCGGGTCCGGTGACGATCTCGAAGACCCGGTGGCCGACCCCTCCGGGTTGGAGCTGCTCGGCTGTAAAGAAGGCCTTGATCGCTTCGCCGACGGGGATGTTGTCATTCCAGGTGTGGCGGAACGTCCCCGAGACGGCGTCCAGGTGCATGATCACCACCGCAAAGGGTTGCTGAAGGGCGTATCCGATATTGCCCAACAGGACGCCCATCAAAAGATCGCCCAAGACGGTGGGTTGATCGACGCGGGCGGCGATGGCGCGGCCGATGAGGGCCGCCACCACCAGGCTGGCGAAACCCAGGAGAATGGGTGCGAAGGGGTCGGAGTGGCCACCGCCCTCCTGGGCATCGTGCTCCGCGGCGTGATCGTCGACCCCGGGCGCGGTGGCGGTGGGGGTTGTGGTGCCGCTACTTTCGCTGTCGGCGCCGGTGGCTGATGGGGGCTCACCGGATGGGGGAGGCTGAGCCGCGCCGCTACCGGCACCGAAGAGCCACATACCCGTTGTTGCTGCGACGAGGAGGCAAAAGAGAAGGCGGCCCCGTGCACCCATTTAGATCTCCTTACGCGGCGTTGAGCTCTTAGTCGGAGTGCTCTTCAGACTCGAGCGAAGAACCAAGATATCAAAGAAGATTAGCAGATCGTCGGCGGTGCTGAAGCGGATGGCGAGAACGAGGGTTAGGGCGCCTTCCTGTGGGGCCGAGCTCCGGCGGCCGGTGGTTGGTGGAGAGCTTGTCCTCCTCGACCGTGGAATCGATGCGGATTGCAGCCTGAGAAAGGCGGAATTTGACTGTGGATGGTATGCTGCCGATTCCTCCGAAACGCTTTGTTCGAGCGTCGTGCTGGATCGATTGCAGGCGGCACGCCTGCGTCCTGCGCCTGGGGGAGGGGGATACGCTGTTGGAGTACCAGGATGCTCGAGGTTGTCGCGGCCCGGCGGACCGTTGGTGCCGGTCTGGTATAGGCATCCTGCTGTCGGACTCCACGGCGTGGTGCTCGAGGGATTTGCGTTGATCGAGAGCCTAGTACAAGACCTGCGTTTCGCGCTGCGCACACTTCGAAGGAGTCCAGGGTTTACCCTGGTCTCCCTATTGACCCTTGCCTTGGGCATTGGCTCCAATGTGGCCATGTGGAGCGTCGCCGACCAGGTATTGTTTCGCGATCTTCCGTACGCCGAGCCCGACGACCTGATGGTCGTTTGGCAGCACAGCCCGAAGCTCGAATTCGGCCCCCTGTCTTTTCCCACCTACCGCGATCTCGAAGAGCGCAGTCGGGTCTTTGAATCCCTCGGCTTGTTCCTGCCGACGGAACGTAATCTACACGGCCCCGAAGGGGAGCCGGAGAGAATTCAAGGCAGCTTGGTGTCCGACAACTTCATGGAAGTGCTCGGCGTGACACCGGCCTTGGGCCGCGACTTCGAACCTCAAGATGATCGTCCCGGCGCAGCCCGAAGCGCCATGCTGAGCCATGAGCTTTGGCAGCGGCGCTTCGCCGGTCAGGACGACATCTTGCAGCGCGATATTCGACTCGACGACCAAACCTATCGGGTCATCGGGATCTTTCCCAAAGGCTTGAGCGACGAACCTTTGGGGATGCAAGCCCTCGGCGATGTCTGGTTGCCGGCGGGGATCTTCGAGGATTCACTGCCGGTCGATGATCGGGCCAAACGACCGAATATCATCGCCGTAGCCCGCTCGGCCAAACTTGCAACATCCGTCGTCGCGCAGGATATGGCGCGGATCTCCGCGGAGCTGAGCAACGAGCACCCTCAGATACACAAGGACGCCAGGATTGTCGCGACGCCGGTACGCCAGCACCTGATCAAGGACGATCAGTTGATCGTCCACCTGCTGCTCGCGGCGGTTGGCTTGGTGTTGGTGATCGCCGCAGCCAACCTGATCAATCTTCAGTTGACGCGCTTGGCCAAGCGGGAGCGCGAGCTCGCCACCCGCTGGGCCTTGGGTGCCCGTGGCAACCGCCTGGTGCGGCAATTGTTGGTCGAGAGCTCGATCCTGTCCCTGCTGGGAGGAGGGACGGGGGTTGCCTTGGCCTTGCTGGTTCTGAGCTCGTTCCCGTGGCTGCTCGGTGAAGCGTGGACGATTCAGGGATTCCAGCCCCAGATCTTGGCCGCCACTTTTCTTCTCTCCCTGGTGACCGGAGTGGTCATCGGGCTGGTTCCCGCCCTGCAGATGATCCGAGCCAGCCGCCGTCGACGCTTTTCCAAGATGCAAGTTCGCTCGTCGCTGCCCAATAGACGGTTGCGGCAAGTCTTGGTCAGCTTGCAGGTGGCTCTAGCCCTCGTCACCTTGGTGGGGGCAGGCCTACTCTATGGCAGCCTACAGCGGCTCGAGCGGCTGGACCCCGGCTTTGCCACCGAGGATCGGATTACGTTGAAAGTCATCTTGCCGCAAGCTGCATTTGATCAACGTACGACATGGCTCTCCTTCTTTGATCAAGTGCAAGAGCGGCTGGCGACATTGGGCGGTGTCAAAGGGGTCGCCGTATCCAGCTATCGTCCCTTGGACCTTGCCGGTGGTGGAAGCCCGGCGGTGCCCGGTGATCGGGCCTTGCCACCGGTCTCGGAAATGTCCCCGTGCTTTTACCAAATGATCAGCCCTGGATATTTCGAAGTCCTGGAGATTCCGCTGATTGCAGGTCGGAGGCTCGACGCCCGCGACGACGACCGATTGAGCGCCGAGCGGGTTGTGGTGATCAGCCAATCCTTGGCGGATATCTACTGGCCGGATACAAGCCCTGTGGGCAAACGGCTGGCCTTTGAGCTCAAGGGCTCTCCCGAACAACCCGAGCCCCAGTGGCGGAGAATTGTGGGGGTGGTGGCTGACGTTCGAAACCAGGGACTCGCTGCCCCTTTTCGCAGCACGGTCTATTCTCCCTACACCCAGATTCCGCTTTGGCAGGAGGGTGGCATTTCGCCGCCGATGGTCATCGTCCTGCATGTCGAGGCGGGACGGATGGAGGATCTGGTCGCCGAGGTCCGGCAAGTCTTCGATGACATGGACCCCGATTTGCCGATGTTCGACGTGCAGACCATCTCCGAATTGTTGGCGGCGGAGCTCGAAAAACCCCGTCGCGCAGCCACATTGCTGATGTGTTTTGCAACCCTCTCGTTGCTCCTGGTGATCATCGGGGTCTTTGGTGTGGTCTCGTTTGTGGTGACGGCCCGAACGCGGGAGATCGGTATCCGGATGTCGTTCGGGGCGAGCCCACAGGCCGTCGCCAAGCTTTTCTTGATACAAAATTTGCTGGTGGTGAGCGTGGGGGTGACGCTGGGTTTGGTCACTGCCGCTGCCTTGTCGAGGCTGATTGCCGGCTTGTTGTTCGGGATCCCGGCGCTGGACATCTTGACCTATGGGTCGGTGGCGTTGGGCCTGTTGGTGGTCGCCTCGTTGGCCGCGCTGGTTCCGGCGTGGCGGGCATCGCGGGTACGTCCGCTGGAAGCGCTCCGCTATGAGTAGCTTCGATTGGCCAGGTAGCGGCGGCACCGAGAGGCGGGCGTTGAGCAGGTATTTTGAGGTCCAACTGTTCGGAACCGCGGTGCTACACCGCGCAATAGTCGGATACTCTTGACTTCTATGATCCCGCGTGGAAGAATTGCTCGGTCGCGAATAGTCATAAGCGCTAGGTCCCATTAAAGATCGCAATGTACACCTAGTTTCGGGGGACCCCAATCGGGGTTTTAGGAGGTCAGAGATGTTAGCAACCACCACCAGTTACGTTCCTTCCCATGTCGTGCAAATGTTGGGCGCCGATGCGTCCCTTCGTGCGCGGTTGGCGGCGAATCCTGCCGCTGCCCTCCGGGAGCTCGGGGTCAACGCTCCGGTCAACACGCTTCCGGCTGAGATCAAACTGCCTTCCCAGGCTGAGATCAAGGGTCACGAGGTCAACAAGGCGTCACAGTTCGAGCCCGTATGGTTCGGCTTCATCGTCGACTGATTTCGTTTTACATGGGCTGGTTCTGCTCGCCCAAGGTACGAAGTCCGCCGAGGTCTTCGTTGACCGCCTAGGGGTTTTCCCGTTGGCGGTTTTTGCATTTCTAGACGTTGGGCTCCAGCCCGGAATCGAGACTGCAGATTGAGCTTTCGACGCTCTCGTTTCGTCTTTCTCTGCGTTGAAGATGAAGCCGTATTCGATTTGGCGGCGCTGCTCCAGGGAGCGCTGCAAGAGGAGCTGCGTCCCGTCCTCAAGGTGTTGTCCCCCTTCCAGGCGGAGCGTGCTCATATCTCCCTCGAGGAAGCGCAGTTCCTCCTGGACCTCCCTTCCGACCGCTGGCTCGCTACCCAGGATGAAGCATCTGGTGTGCCGCCCGTGCCGCAGGAGGCTATGGATAGATTTGTCCAGATGGGGCTGGTGATCACCGATCGAGATGAGGCTGACGAGGCACGGTTCCGGCAGTGGGAAGAGGACCTGTGGCGCTGCCAGTGGCATCCAGATGCGGTGGTTTATCACGCCATGACCCGACTGTCGGGACCCTCCGATGGTGAGGGCTTCGATGTCCGTGAAGTGTCGTCGCAGGCAGAAGATATGGCCACCGCATACGTCGAACGGGTAGGTCCGCCTCCACCGACCTACCTGAGCTTCGACGCCGCCGCGGACTTCCCCCTACCCACCTCGGTGGCAAGCGGTGGCATCTTTGATCTGCTGCTGGCTCGCAAGACGGTGCGAACCTTTGATCGCCAACAGGCCCTGTCCCTCGAGCCCCTGGCGACTTTGCTCAAATATACTTTTGGAGCGTTTGGCCACGCTCGGCTGGCTCCGGGGCTCGATCTGCTGCACAAAACTTCGCCATCGGGCGGGTCGCTTCACCCCATCGAAGCCTTTCCACTGATCTTGAACGTGCAGGGCGTGGCCTCCGGTTTCTACCATTACAACATTCGAGATCACGCCTTCTCGCCCCTGGTGACGATGGAACCTGAGGCTGCGAGAAGCTTCGCCCAGAAGATGGCGAACGGGCAGCTATTTGTAGGGGAAGCGCAGGCTGTGGTCGTCCTGGTGGCGCGGTTCTTTCGCAATCAATGGAAGTACCGCAGGACGGCGCGGACCTATAGCGTGATGTTGATGGACGCGGGCCATCTGAGCCAAGTGTTCTACCTGGTGGCCCAGGAGCTCGGGCTGGGTGCCTTCTACACCGGAGCCGTCAACTCCAGCTTGATCGAGGAAACCCTGTCGCTGAATCCAGCGGAATTTGGTGTTATTGGCCTGTGCGGCTGCGGCATCGCCTCCCCGGCCGCGGTGGATCCGGATGCCGGCGGATTGCCCTTCCGCCCGATGCCGTCAGAGTGAGCAGCCTAACTACTGCAATGCGGCCAGTCGCTGCTTGGCTTGCTTGAGGACCGGCAAGTTGTCGTCGGCGGCGTGCCACTGGTGCAGAAATAGGTTGTATTGCTCCACGGCGTGTTCCGAATCCCTTTGCTTCTCGTAGATCTCCGCCAAGTGAAACCCGGAAAGCACCCAGTCCCGGGTGTTCAAGAAGGCGCATTCCGTTTGGCACTCCGCCAGGGAACGGCCTCGACGCTCTTGGATCCATCGATACTCCTGAGCCGCCAGCGGAAGCTCGGCAATGGAGGCGTAGGCCCGGCCCAGGCTCTCATGGATCTGCACGATATCGGCGGTCTCCAGGGCTTGGCCGAACTTCTTGAGGGCCTGCTGCTCATCGCCGGTGGCGAGTAAGATTTCACCCTCGAGCATCATCTGATAGGCGTCCCAGACGGGTATGTGCTTGTTGCGGGTCAGCTGGGAAACGGTGAGGTGGATTTGGTTGGCAAGGGTCGGGAGTTGGTTGCGGGAGGCTAGCTTACCGAGCATGCACAAGGTTGGGACGGGAGCCGTATCAATGGGCTGGGCATCCGGTGTGACGAGACCGTCCAGCTCTTGCGCGGGGATGGTCAAGGCCTGCCGCAGGCGTGCCTTATCTCCAGGTGCCAAGATTTCCAAAATGCCCGCTCGGGTCAGGCGCTGTTGCTGGCTATTGGGCTTAGATACCAGCGAGGTGGTGCTTTTGGTGAGCTCGAGCATCTGGCCGAGCTTGCCTTGTAGCACGAGCAACTGCAGGTGTAACGACTCGATGTCGCGAGTGGTTTCTCGAGCCGCGGCGAGCTTGGCCAGGTTCTTCTGCGCCGACTCCTCATCGTCGACGACCAGGGCATGCTGAGCCAAACCCAGATACTTGGCCGAGCTTGGAATCGATTCGAAGCTGTGTTTGGCCTTCTCGGTCTCTCCGAGGGCCAGCTGGAAGTATCCCAGGGTGTAATAGGCCTGGGCCAGGCTGTCCTGGTCGGCAACTTGGACCGCCCGCTCCAACTGTGTTTCGGCCTGGGCGAAGTCGTAGTGATAGTTCCACAGTGCCATGCCCTTGTTGTGGTAGCCGTCGTACTTCTCCGGATAGAGCTGGATCATCAAGGTCCACACCTGAATGACCTCCGAGGCCGTTCCGGTGAAGCGCGCATACCAACCGTCGACATAGAACTTTTCGACGCTGGTCAGACGTCCCGATCGGGTGTGGGCCAGTTTCAAGTGCTCGAGCGCCTTGGCGAATTCCCGCGTGCGGATGTAGGCGGTCGCCAGCTTGGCGTGGGCCATGGCGAAATCTGGATCGATGTCGATGGCCTGCTCAAAGAGCTCGATGGCCCGAGCGTTGCGGTTGACGGCCAACTCGCTGATGCCGACGGAATACGCGGTCAGGGCCTCGAAGTCGGAGGTGGTCACTTTCTGCAGCGGGGCGGTCTCCTCGACCACGTCGAGGGACTCGCCCAGGTTCAGGCGAATGCCCTGGGAGATCTCATTGAGGGCCGCGATGATGGCATCGGGGCTCGAAGCTTCGGCTTTCTTGGTCAGGGTGCTGGTGCCGTTCTGCGGATTGATGACCTGGCCTGTGACCTGGTAGACGGTACCGATCTTGACGATAGAACCGAAGACCATCGCTTTGACCCCTTCCCGACGACATAGCTCGATGCCGAGGTCCAGGGTGACGGCCGCATCGGGTGCCTTCTCCATGCGCTTGAGGGCGTCGCGAACTTGCGCCTTCGACAGAATCTCCAGGTTGCTGGCCTGCTCCAGGCCGGTGCGGAAGGCGTAAGCGGCGGCATCGGTCAAGGCGACTTCGCCGGTTCGGTTGTCGAACTCACCTACCAAAATGCGCTCTTTCTGCTCGACTCTTTCCGCCAGGCTCGTCGAGGCCGCGTCGGTACCCTCGGGAGGTGCCGGCTCGCGAAAGAAGATCCACAGGATGCCGGCCATGGCGATCCCGAGGAAGATGGCCAAGCGCTTGGCCCAGGGCCGCTGGGAAATGTTCTCGATGGCGGTGGCAGTGGCGGTGAAGGCCGAGCTGGAACGCCGGAAGGTGGACGAGCCGCCAATCTTCGGCCTCGGGATCGACTCCGACGACAGGCCCCCCAAAATACTCTCGAATTCCAAAGCCACCTCGTCGGCGCTCTGCGGCCGGTCGCTGGGATCTTTCTCCAGCAGACGATCGATGAGATGGGAGAACTCTTCCGAGATGTCGGAGCTCACCTGATAAGCGGGCGTCTGGATGTGCAGCATCACCTGCTTCAAGGTGGCCAGGGTATTGTGCGCCTTGAAGGGCGAATGACCGGTGGCCGCCTCGTAGAGCAAAACGCCGAAGGAGAAGAGGTCGGATCGGTGGTCGATCTCTTCTCCGCTGACATATTCCGGCGACATGGCCCGGCTGGTGCCCACCAGTTGGCCCTTACCGGTCAACGAGGTATCGAGCTCGTTGGAGATGATGGGTTTGGCGAGGCCGAAGTCCAGGATCTTGGCATGGCCCGATGGCGTGATGATGATGTTCTCGACCTTGAGGTCGCGATGGATGATGCCCTTGGCGTGGGCTTCGGCCAAGCCGGAGGAGATCTCGTAGCCCAGGCGGGCCACCAGGTTGGGGTCGAGGGGGCCTTCGAGGATCATCGTGTCGAGGGTGCGCCCCTCGACATATTCCATGACGATGCACTCGCTGTCGCCGTCCAGGAAGATGTCATAGACATGGACGATCGAGGCGTGGTTGAGCTTGGCGGTGGCCCTGGCTTCCCGCTGGAAGCGCTCCCGATTGTCCTCTGCGTTTTCTTTGTCGGGCCGGATACGTTTGATGGCCACCCAGCGGTCGAGGCGATCGTCGTAGGCTTTATACACCTCTCCCATACCGCCTACGCCAAGGCGCTCAACTACCCGGTAGGGGCCGATACTCTCAACCATGCGGTGTATCTGGTTTCGGGCGGGGACAGCGTAACCTCAACGGTCTACTTACCGCCTTTCTCCTCGGATCCTTTCCTGCCAAGTCGATTCAGGCTCGGTTCATCAGCCTTCGCCAGTCATCGAGCGACTGCATACGCAGGCAGTAGTTTTGCTGCATTTGCTCGCCGATGGTGGACGTCGGGGTGGGGCCGTAATGATGGCCCGGATAGAGAACCGTGTCATGGGAAAGCTTGGCCAGCTTACCGGTCAATGAGTAGTACAGAGCGTCTGCGTCACCGCCGGGCAGGTCGACGCGTCCGCAACTCTGGACGAAAAGCGTATCACCCGATACCAGGCGATTGCCGATGAGGAAGCACTGGCTACCGGGTGTATGACCCGGCGTGTGGAGGAACTTCACTTCTTGGTCGCCGAGACGCACCGTATCGCCGTCGTCGACTTTTTTGAGATCGCTGTCTGAGGCGCCGGTCATACGCTTGAGGCCATCCGCTTCGTGCTTGTTGACAAACACCGGCACGGCCTTCTGCTCCAATAGCTGAGCCAACCCTTGGACCTTGAGGCCGAACATCTCGCCACCCACGTGGTCTGGATGATAGTGGGTGATGAGAGCCCCGCTCACTTCGTAGCCGTCGTCGGAGGCAAGCCCCAGCAGGCCTTCGACATCCCAGGCAGGATCGACCACCATGGCCTGGCGGGTGACCGGATCGCCCACCAGGTACATGAAGTTGGCCATCTGGTGTGCCACCGGGTCAGAGCTGGCAACCTGATGGCCGGCAAGAACTTGCCGAAAATAGAGAGTCTCCTCCAAGGGTCTTACCTCTGAGTCAGCGGTGGTGAATGGAGCACCTTCTCGACGTTTAGCTCGTGACGACAGTCAGGGCAGATTCTACCAAGAAGCGAGGGCTGTTGTGGGTCAAATCCCTGGGCTTTCGAAGAGGGTTCTTCGCCTTGGCTCAGCGAATGCGTGATCGACGTTGTGGGGTGTCGGCGGTGAGGTCGACGATGACCTCCATGGGCTCGCCGGAGCCGACGCCGAAAACCAACCGTTGGGTCTTGAAATCTGGGTGCGTAACTTGCAGCACGTGCACTCCAGGACCGATCACCAGACCATCGCCCAAGGTACCGAGGGAACCGCCACTGCCGAGGTGATCGTCGTCGAGAAAAACCTTGGCGTCGGCGGGTTGCACGCTGAAGGTGACGGGTGAAGCCTGTTTGGGGACGGCGGCAACCGGCGGAAGTTGCGGTGCAGCGCCCGCGGCAGCCGGTGGTGCAGCCGCGGCGGGAGCCGGCGGCGGGTTGGCCGGCGCGGGACCGTCGACAATGTACACCGGGCGTGGGGCATGCCGTTCTCGCACCTCTTCCAACTCCTGACGGGTGATGTAAATCGGCTCCCCGGCAGCTTGTTGAGGTGGTGCCCCAGGGGCGATGTCATTGGGATCGACGTCATTGGGATCGACGGCCCGGGAGGGAGCACTCGACGAGTCGAGCCGTGGCGGGGCCACCTCATAGGCTTGGTGCGGATAGACATAGACGACGTTGGGCACCAGACCGCCATGGGTCATGATGCTGCCGCCGATTGGGACGGCTGGGGCATCGAGCTGGCGGTAAAAACCCGGCGCCACGTTGGCGGCGCTGCCCAGGCCGGCGGGCGGCAGGAGCCGGCGAGGAATGGACGCCGGTGGTCCCTGGGTCGTGGTTGAGGTCCTCGCGTCCGAAAGCCCACGCCGTTTCCCCGTTCCCCGCTGGTCGGCCTCGAGGTTTGCGGTGCCAGCCAACGTCCCGAAAAGGGCACAGAAGATCCACAGGGCCGAAGCAGCAGCCCCTGGCGGCAGGCTCCCGGTGGATCGATGCCTTCTTAGCGCCTGGCTAATCCTGATCATCGTCTCGCAATCCTTTCTGGCAGTACCCCATCGGATCTCACTGGACTTGTATTGTAACCGCAAAGCAAGCCCCACGCCGGAATCACGGTAAACCGTAGCCGTTCTCTGCCGTAGAATGTGGCGAGGCCAACAGCACTGGAATCTGGTGTCGTGACAGGGGTTGGTCTCCGTCTCGGTTCCCGCGGTGTGCCAGGTTCGTTGCAGACGATGACGATAGGGAGAGGCCATGGGGGGAAGACACAGCCATGAGAAAGACGCAGCCATGAGGAAGACGCAGCCATGAGGAAGACCGAGATGCCATTCAAGATCGAGCTGGCCATCCAACCGATGTTCTATGCCCTGTTGATGGGGCTGGGTTGGCTGGCCGGTATTCCCGCCGCGGCGGGCCCCGGGCCAGCGGGCCCCGGACCAGCGGGCCCCGGACCGGGTACCCATGCCTTGACCAGTGTGCGCATCGTGGTCTCTCCGGGAGTCGAGATCGAAGGCGGCTCCTTGGTGCTGCGCGATGGTGTCATCGAGGCGGTCGGTGCCGATATCGAGATACCCCCCGAGGCGCAGCTCTGGGAGAGGGAGAATCTGACCGTCTACGCGGGATGGATCGAGACCTACTCCGTAGCGCCGTGGCCTCAGGCAGAAAGCGGGGCTCAACCCCAAGGCGGTCACCCCAACGCTCTGGTGACCCCCGAAAGGGATATGACGTTGCACGGCTACGACGAGGCGAGAGCCCGCAAGTTACGCCAGGCCGGATTCACCAGCGCCGTCGTAGCTCCCGAGAGCGGTTTGCTGCGGGGTCAAAGCATCGTGCTCAATCTCGGCGAGGGGACCTTGGGGGAGAATCTCCTACGCCGGGGATTGGCGCAGCACGTGTCCCTATCGGAAGTGGCGGAAGATGGCTACCCGTCGTCCCTCATGGGCGGTGTCGCTCTGACCCGTCAAACCTTCTACGATGCACTTTGGTACGCCGAGGCACAAGCCGCCTTTGGGCGCCGTCGATCCCAGAATAGGCCGTCCTTCGATCTGTCCTTGGAGGCCCTGGCGGCGGCGGCACAGGGACAGCAGCTGGTGATCTTCGAAAGCGAAGACATGCTGGGCACGTTGCGGGCCATGGGGTTGGCCGATGAGCTCTCCCTCGATGCCTGGATCGTCGGCAGCGGAGACGAGTACAAGCGCCTTGCCGAAATCGCTGCGACGCCACGGCCTCTGCTGTTGCCCTTGGCCTTTCCGGATCCTCCGGAAGTCGGTGAGGAGGACAACCTGAACCTCGACCTCGAAGATCTGCGCCATTGGCGTGCGGCACCGGATAATCCCCGCCTGCTACTCGCCGCCGACATGACCTTGGCCTTCACCAGCTTCGGGCTTTCCGAGCCCAAAGAGATCCACCGGCATCTCCATCGAGCGATCGAGCAGGGCCTCGATCCCCAGGCGGCCCTGGCCGCGGTGACCACGACGCCGGCCCGGCTCCTCGGTATGAGTGAGCTCTTGGGGACCGTCGAAGCGGGCAAGTTGGCCAACCTGTTGGTGGTGGAAGGGGATCTCTTTATCGCCAAACCTAAAATTCGGGAGGTCTGGGTCGACGGCCAACGCTACGAGATCAAAGAGCTCAAACCGCCGGAGGTGGATCCGGTCGGCACCTGGGCGGTGGTCATCGACGCTGGCCCCGATGGCAAGATCCCCGTCCAGTTGGTCATCCAAGGCGAGGTCGGGGACCTCAAAGGTACCATCGGCTCCAGCGCCGGCTCGTTGCCCCTGGGATCGGTGGAAGTATCCGGCAAAGTCCTGGAGGCGTCTTTCGACAGCACGCCCTTTGGCATGCCGGGAATGATTCAGCTCAAATTGACCATCGATGGCGACTCGGCGAAGGGCAGCGGTACTTCGCCGCAAGGCCCGTTTCGTCTCAGCGGTAAGCGCCAGGTCACGGCGGACCCGGAGGTGGAGCGATGAAAAATGGATGGTGTATCGCCATGGCATTGGTTTGTGGCCTGACAACTCCGGGCTGGGCAACCACCGGCGACCCTGACGGTTGGAAGAATACGCAGCCGGAGGCCGCGGAGAATCTGCTGATCCGGGGCGCCACGTTGTGGACCAGCGGTCCCGAAGGACGTTTGGAAGCGACCGATATCTGGATCTCCAACGGGGTGATCCGAGCGATCGGCAAGGACCTGGCCGTTCCCGACGACGCCCAAGTGATCGACGGCGAGGGCAAACACGTGACCCCGGGGCTGATCGATGCCCACAGCCATTCGGCCCTCATCGGAGGCACCAACGAAGCGACAAATATCGTCACCGCCGAGGTACGGATCGGTGATGTCGTCAATTCCGAGTCGGTACAGATCTACCGTCAGCTGGCCGGCGGCGTGACGACGATCAACCTGCTGCATGGCTCCGCCAACTCCATCGGAGGCCAGAACGCGGTCATCAAGTTGCGTTGGGGGGCCGGTCCCGATGGGCTGATGTTCGAGGGGGCGCCGCAAGGGGTCAAGTTTGCCTTGGGCGAAAACCCCAAACAAAGCAATTGGGGAGACGACGAGAAGCGTTTTCCCCAAACCCGGCAGGGTGTGGAGCAGTCCATACGGCAGAGTTTCCTGGCGGCTCAGGACTATCGACGCCGCTGGCAGGAATACGAGGCGGCGGTCGCGGCGGCGGCGGCAACCAAGGGCCGTCGTCGCGGCGCCAAGCCGGCGTCGACCGTTGTGCCGCCGCGGCGCGATTTACAGCTCGAAGCCGTCGTCGAGATACTCGACGGCAGCCGCTGGATCCATGCCCACTCCTACCGTGCCGACGAAATCCTCATGTTGTTGCGGCTGGCGGAAACCTTCGGCATCCGCGTCGCCTCGTTCCAACATGTGCTCGAAGGCTACAAAGTGGCGGACGAGCTGGCGGCCCACGGGGCCGGCGCCTCCACCTTCAGCGATTGGTGGGCCTTCAAGTATGAAGTGGTCGATGCCATCCCTTACAACGGAGCCATCATGTGGGATCGTGATGTCTTGGTGTCGTTCAACTCAGACAGCTCCGAGTTGGCCAGGCGTCTCAATCTGGAGGCGGCCAAGGCGGTGCGTTATGGCGGGGTGCCGCAAGAGGAAGCGTTGAAATTTGTCACCCTCAACCCCGCCAAGCAGCTGGGTATCGACCGCTGGGTGGGCTCCCTCGAAGTAGGCAAACACGCCGATCTGGCCCTGTGGAATGGCCATCCCCTGTCGACTTACTCGCTGTGTGAGAAGACTTGGGTCGATGGGCGCCTCTACTTTGATCGGCAAGCGGATTTGATCTCACGCCAGGCCCTGGCGGAAGAGCGCCAGGCCCTGATGGACGAGGTGCGGAGCCTCGAAGAGAGTGACGACGAGGCAGCCGAAGGAGATAGCGAAGACGGCGCCGACGGCGAGCCTGCCGAGGAAGTCGGCACCGACGGTCCGCCGCCGCAAGCCAGTTATCTGCGGTGGCAAGATTCCCACGATGCCTACTGTTGGAGTGCCGAGGACGGCGAGGCCGTCCATGCGGGCCATCAGCATTCGAGCTCCCAGCACGGACGTCGGGGAGAACGGCGATGAAACGAGGACCCATGATGCAACGCAAGGTTCGGCTCTGTTTATTGTCCCTATGCTGGCTGGTGGCCCTCGGAGCATTTCCGGTGATGGCCGGGGCGGAGACCCTGGCCTGGGTCGGCGGCACAGTGCACCCGGTGAGCAGCGAAGCCATCGACGGGGCGACCGTCGTGGTGGAGGACGGCAAGATCACCGCCGTGGGCCGCGGCGTCGCGGTACCGGCGGGGGCAACCGTAATCGACACGGCGGGCAAGCACCTCTACCCCGGCTTCATCCATCCCGCTTCAACCCTGGGCCTGGTGGAGATCAACAGCGTCCGGGGAACCATCGACAGCCATGAGATCGCCGACGTCAATGCTGCCCTGCGCGCCGAGGTGGCGTTCAATGCCGACTCCGTTCTCCTGCCCCCGGCCATGGCCGGGGGTGTTCTGACCACCCATGTGGTGCCGCGGGGCGGTGTCTTTGCCGGTACCTCGGCGGTCATGGCCTTGAGGGGTTGGAACTGGCAGGAAATGACCTTGACGACGCCGGTGGGCATGCACTTGAACTATCCGCAGTTGTTGCCCTCCGAGGGTGAGGTCTCCGAAGAAGAGGAGGAGGAGGAACGCGAGAAGGCGTTGCGTCTGATCAACGACACCCTCGATGCGGCCGAGGTCTATCGCCAAGCCCGCGACGCCGTAGCCCTGGGGGCCCCCACCATTGCCTTCGACGCCGACGCCGAGGCTCTTTTGCCGGTGCTCGACGGCACCCTGCCCCTGTTCATTTGGGCGACGGAGAAGAGCCAGATCGAAGGCGCCTTGGATTGGGTCGCGGAGCGCCAGCTGGAAAACATCGTCTTGGTGACGGGAGCCGACGCGCAGTACGTCGCCGAGCGTTTGGCCGAGGAAGACGTGCCGGTCATCCTGGCCGGGGTCCTGTCCTTGCCGGACCGCCGATGGGAGCCCTATGACAGCTCCTACGTGGCGGCGTCCCGCTTGCACGCTGCCGGAGTGCAGTTTTGTATCAGCGATTCCAGACGGGGTGGCGGGGCCGCCAATGCCCGCAACTTGCCGTTCCATGCTGCCATGGCAGCCGCCTTCGGCCTGCCCCGCGACGTTGCGCTGCGCAGCGTCACCCTGTCGGTGGCCGAGATCCTCGGCGTCGAGGACCGTCTCGGCTCGATCGAAGTGGGCAAAGACGCGACGTTGATGCTCACCAACGGCGATCCGTTGGAGATCCTCAGCCGTGTGGAGCGGGTGTGGATCGGCGGTCGAGAGGTGGATTTGTCCGCCGATCACCAACGCCGACTCTATGACAAATACCAACATCGGCCGCGGCCTGAAAAGGCCGTCGCAAAGCCCGGAGCTCGATGATTCGGCCGCCAACGCTGATCCTGCCTTCCTAGCCGCCCGCTGTTTCTCAATCGCGGCTTGATGCCCGAGTCGCGACGGTTGCGCCAGACGGCGGAGCCTCGCGGTTGTGCTCTCCAAGCAGCGCAACAGGTCGACGGGCGGCCGTGCTTTTCACCGCCGACCTCACTCCATATACTCGCCGCTTCGAATCGACGAGGCGGTGAGGGGTATGCAAGAGGTCGAGCAACGCAGCTGGCAGAAGGATCTGCGGCCATGGCACGGCGCTGCGGTGCTGGCCGTGGCCCTATTCCTGTGGCGGCTGGTGGGCCATTGGGGAGCCTTGATCGACGACGCCTACATCAGCTTGCGCTATGGCCGTCACTGGGCCGAAGGGCTCGGTTTGGTGTTCAATGTCGGCGAACGGGTGGAGGGTTATACCAACTTCCTGTGGGTGATCCTCGGTGGGCTGCTGCTCAAGACGCCTGTGCCCCCGATCTTGGGCTTGCGCCTGGTGTCCCTCTTGGCCTGTTGCGTCGCCATGCTCGTCGGCATCCGCTTGCTGCGTCGTTTCGACGGCGTTTGGGGGACGAACGGAGCCGGACAGACAACCTCGGAGAGGCCGTGGCTCGACGGCCCGACGACGGCTCTTATTGTTGTCCTGTCGAGCGCCGAGTCCTTGACCTATTACGCTTCCACCGCCATGGAGTCGATGCTCTTTGCAGCCCTCTACATGGCCGCCCTGTACTGTGCCTTGGTCGAGGCGGGCGACTTCGAAGAAGAGGCGCAGCGTCGGGTCTCCGTCTGGCTCTTCCTACTCCTGGCCTTGACTCGCCCGGAAGGGGTGCTGCTCTTCGTCATCACCCACGGTCTGCTGGTTACCGCAGGTGCCTGGCACCGCCTCGGACCCCCCACCGCAGGTGCCTGGCACCGCCTGGCTGGCAAAGCTCTATGGCCGGATTTGAAACGTTCGCTGGTCGACGGCGTCGTCTTTGCCGGCGTCTATGGCCCCTATTTCGCCTGGCGATGGAGCTACTACGGAGAGTTTTTTCCCAATACCTACTATGCCAAGGTCACCGGCGGTCCAGAACAGTGGCGGAATGGTCTCTTGGCCCTGGGTGATTGGTCCCTCAGCCATCCCCTGTGGGTGGCCGTCTTGCTCTGTGTGCCGTGGGTTTTGTGGTCCCGACGGGGCCATCGAGACACGCCGAAGGCCTTCCTGCTGTGGGGTAGCTCGCTCCTCTGGCTGGGTTATGTGGTGCGTATCGGTGGCGACTTCATGCCGTTTTTCCGTTTCTTTTTGCCCCTCTTGGCACCTTTGGCGGTATTGACCGTTTGGCTCTGGCGTCAAGCCCCTTGGCCCCTGTCCCAGGGCCCCCGCTCGCTGTGGCTAGGTTTGTTGGTCCTGCTCCAACTGCTGGCCGGTTGGGCGAACGAGGAAGCCCTTCGCGCCTATGTCGCCCATCGCACGACGGTGGTTGGGCTGCAGGTGGGACGTTTTTTTGGCCAGAGGTTGCAGCCGGATGACCTGGTGGCCACCAATACGGTGGGCAGCCTGCCCTACGAGAGCGGCTTGCCGAGCCTCGACATGTTGGGTTTGACGGACAAAGCCATCGCCCGCCATCCGATATATGTGGTGTCGCCCCGCTGGTCCGGTCATCGCAGGGGCTGGGGTGACTACGTTGTTCGTCGACGACCGCGGGTGGTGCTCTGGTACAACTCGGCGGGGGCCGCGGATCCCCACTACTTGGGCGACCATCAGCTGGCCGACAATCCCTTCTTTCGCTTCTTCTACCAAGCCCGGGTGGAAACCCTCCCGCCGACCGGCGACGACGCCGAAGTGGCCCACTTTCCGGGGGCTCCCTTCGGCGGCCGGGGGCAGGGTGTGCAATGGCTTGGGGAGCTGGGCGCGGAGATCGAGGTGAGGGAGATCTTGGGGAGGCCTTGGACGACGGCCCGTTCAGCCGCTATACGGCTTCACTACTTCGAGCGTCGCCCGGACCGTGACGCCATGTGGGATTGGACGACCGAGGGGGACCTGGATCTTTTTCTGCGGCGGGTGGTGGACCACTGGCGGCGTCGACAACCGAGGGAGGCTGGGCCCGCCGGGCAGCGGCAAGATGCCGCGGCCAGGCTGCGGGTGGAGGCCCTTTGCCACCAGGCCCTGTTGGCCATTGAACGGCAAGATCGCAGCGCCGCCAAGGTACTTCTGGAACGGGCGGTGGCGGCAAATAGCAAGGCGCGCTCACCTTTGCCGTTTCAGTACATCACCAATTTGGCGTTCCTCGAGGGCCAGCTCTTCCTGGCCATTCACAGCCAGCAGGAGGCCTTGCGGCTGGAGCCGGAGAATGAGCTGTTCGCCGCCAACCTCAAAGCCTTGTTGACGCAGCCCTTTGCCGACTACCGAGCTGCTGTGTCGTCAGCGACCGCATTGCCTGTGTCGGACGCTTCCTCCGAGGCGACTGCAGGGTCCGTCGGAGCCGTCGACGCAGGGGTCCCAGGAAGGGCGCCGAAGCAGCCGGCCTCCAGGCAATAGCGATAGACCGCCTCGGCGGCCAGCCGCGAGCCCTGGGCGTTCCAGTGGGGGTCGAAGTCGAAACAGGTGGGGAAGACGTCCGTGTCCTGGAAGTCCTTCAACAAGGAATAGATCGGGTAGCCCACTTCGTCTCGGATACTGTCGAAGTAGGCAAAGGGCTCCCGGGCGTAAGGCCCCAAGGCTTCGTAGTGCTCCGCTTCCCAGTTTTGTGGCGACTCGCGATCGCTGTACTGGTAGCTGCGCGGAAAAAGCAGGAGGACAAACTGGGCCCCGAGCTGGTTCTGCGTGTACTCGGCGATGGCGTCGATGCTCGAGCGGATTTGCTCGTAGTAGGGCAACATTTCTTGCCAGGGGTTGGCCGTGACGAAGAACTTTTGCGCCGGATAGCCGAAGAGCGGCTCATGCAACGGTTTGAGCAGCGGCACTTTACGGGTTAGTTTCTTGATCGCCAGGAAAGAGATGGGCGTCCAGTCGAGGGCCCGGTAGACGCCACGCCGCTCGAGCAGCTTGCGGTAGTTGAGATCGTCCTCGAAGTCGCTCATGTCGACGGCCAGGAGCACCACATCCGGGTTGTATTTGGTGCCGATATCCTGCAACAGGCGATAGGAAAGCAACGGTGATGACGAGACCCAACCAAAATTGGCGACGTTGAGGTCGAGCTCCGGATGGCGTTGCCTGGCCAGAGCCTCCATTTGCTGCGGTACTGCCTCGGAGGCCTCGAGGTTCCAGCCGTAGACAAAAGAATCGCCCAAGAAGATGATGTTCTGAGCCGGTGGTTGGAAGTGCGCCGCCTCCACCTGGGAACGAATGCCGTCGTCGTTGAGGTCGTCGGCCGAATGGGGCTCCATGCGGTGGTCGACATCGTTGATGAAATGGAGCTTGTGCCGAAAGAGTGTCAACTGACTGATGATCTCGAAGAGAAAGATCGTCACTACGGCCACCAAGAGAACCTTGAGGATTCGCAGTAGGAGAGGATGGCGTCGAGAGTTTTTCAAGGGCTTGTTGGGAAGTGTTCAGTGAGCACGGCAGCGGTGATAGATGTCCTGGATGCCAACGAGTACTCCGCAAAGCATTACATTCCGCTCGTTCAAAAAATAGAGAATAGCATGAGTCGCATAGGCGGATCTGTGTACGAAATCGTGGGATGATTTTGACCCTTTCGGCTCTCTTCTCGCCTTCGGCCATTACCACCTCGGATCAAAGTACCGACGCCTCCCTTTTCTCTTGTGCAGAGACGGGAGGCGTCAACGATTCCATCTCTCCCCGGATGGATCGAGGCTGAGAAGACCGGGCCCGAAGCAGCAGGCCCGGCCCTCTCAGCCCCAGTGAAGCAGCCCATCGAGGCCGTCAACAGTGGTTGGATGGTCTCCGTCCGAGCAGCGACCGTTCGCTTTCATTCATAGATGACATCCAAGAACACAGACTTCACCGTTGCATTGGAGAAAATGGCGCCACTCGGTGTACCCGCCCCCGGCAGGTTCGAATAGAAGAGCACGTACTGGCCATTCGGCCGCCGGTGGAGGCTGGGGATGCTGGCGCTGTCGATAGTGGTCAACGAGGTTAGATCGATGATCCCTTCACGGAGATCAGACTGGAAGGTCGGTTCAGAGCTGAGGCGATAGCGCACCAGTCTGGGGTCTTCAGCGGAGCCCACAGGGCGGTAGGTCATCAGATAATCCCCGGCATGGGTCATGGTGACGTCTCCCAAGGATTCGGCACCGCCAACCCGCCATTGGGTGAAATTAGCGATATTGATATCGCCGTCGCAGAGCTCCAGGGTGAAACCCCGCGGTGTCCCGTTGTGGAAGCTCAAGTCACTCCAAGTTTGGTTGGTTGGATTGAAGAGCTGCGCTCCTCCCTGTTCCAAACGTACATAGGGCTCTGTCGCTTTCTTTTCGAGGCGCATCAACAGGGTGCCTACTTTGAGCCCAAAAGGATTGACGCCAACGGGTAGGTTGACGTCGTTGGATGATAGGAAAATTTCCAGATACAAGTAGTAGTAGGCGCCCATGGGGATAGCCGCAACACGGGCGATACCGAATTTGGTGCATGGGTCGGAATTGCCTGCGATGGGCTCGAAGCATAGGGGATACAGCAAGAAGTCATCTTCCAGGATCCAGCCTCCATTCTCCTCATAGGCCAAGGCCACTTTGCCGCGGAAGGCGTCGGCATTGCCCAAGGAATAAAAGACGACACGGTCTTCCTGCGGATTGCCGCGACTGCTGTTGAGCAGAACATCGGGGCTGGCCGCGGGGCTGACCTCGCGGTCAGGGCAGGCGCTGCCTTCGTGGGCTGAGACATCACCGATACGTTGGGTGATCACCGAGCCGCCTTTCAAGGGCGTCCAGCGCCCTTCGACGATGGCGTCGTGGGCGGCCACGCTACAAAGGGACGCAGCGCCCTGCACAAAGACCTCCACGTCGCCATTGCGCTCGATGACCGAGGGGTCGTAGGCATAGCCGAGCCCGTAGTCACAAAAGGCGCAGAAGTTGCCGCAACCGAAAATGTAGGGAGCTTCGCCGGACATCTGAAATCCGTAGTCGCCGCCGGAAGTGCTCACCTCATAAGGCCCGCCGCTCCAGGTTCCCACCCTTCCAGTAAAGTCGCGGGCGCACAGGTAGAGTGTATTGCTGCCTGGAGGTGCCGAAATACTGCCGCCGTTGGTCACTGCCGTACCGTTAGTACATGCGGCATTGGGAGCTGTATTCCAACGATAGCGCACCGTCTCGACTCCGGAATTGGTCAGTTGACCTCCGGAGACGTCGGTGGCGGTGATCTGCACCGAGATGCTGGGTTGTGCCTGTGCTGGCGGTGGTGTCGCAGTGACTTGTGGGTTGTAGCGGTCGACCCGAATATAAACCGGCGTATTCCAAGGACCCCAGTGGCCCAAGTGATCCCGTGAGCGCACAAAAAAAGCGCGACGTTTTCCATCGGCGGGCAAATGGCTGCCCGTCACTTGATGCGTCGTGGTTCCTTGCC
The DNA here is from genome assembly GCA_029263315.1 of Acidobacteriota bacterium. Lineage (GTDB taxonomy): Bacteria > Acidobacteriota > Thermoanaerobaculia > Multivoradales > J023 > JAJCXR01. Next base: position 38,492 of record JAJCXR010000066.1, read on the forward strand.
AAGTCAAGGTGACGGCACAACCTTCGGGACCGCCGGTGCTATCGGGACTGCGGCAAATTCGGTATGCGTCGGTGTCGACCCCCGAGCCACTGTCAGTGGCCGGGGTGACTTGCAGGGTGAAGTCCCCGCTCACCCAGCAACCGGTCGCCCCCGCGGTCTGGGCGTTGCAGTCTGTGGTAGAGGGCCCAGAGGCGGACGGTGCTTCAGTATCCATTTTGACGTAGGTCTCTGGGTTGCTTCCCCACGGTGTGCATTGATTTGCGGCGTCGCAGGCGCTGTAGTAATAGGCACGACGCATGCCGTTGCTAGGACGGTCCGTGCCTGTCACCTCAAAGCTCGAGCCGGTATTGAACGTCATGGTGGTTCCACAACCACCCCAGTTGGTACCCGGTAAATCGCCGCTGCGACAGACTCTGAAATGATGGGCCCCGGGAGATGATGTCGACAAGGTGAAATCTTGGTTCACATAGCATTGCCCATTCACTAGGGCGCCACAATCGACCGTCGCCTGCGGTGGCACGGGTGGCTGTCCCGCCACCGAGCCCGGTGACAATATCCAGGTCAGGAGAACGAAAACGGCGAGACCAGAACCTTCGAAACAGCGTATAAGAGCTTTCATCACTCAATCTCCAAAAAAACTAAGTAAAAACATCCTCGATCTCGTCGCGATGTCGAGTCGAGCTTGAAGTAGTAGAAAAGTGAGGGTGCAAAGGCAGTGCCAGCCCGTCACGACATCGCGCCGTGAAGGTTTTGGCAAGAAGGGACCCGAAGAGATGCCCAATGTTGTCCTCCTGGAGGCTACTGAGACAGTTCTCAGGGCCATCGGCGGGAACAGTCGGCTGGTCGAAAACGCCCTTTCCGCTCGCTTGGTCGAAAACGGCTGAGCGGATTCGCCCTCGAATCACTCAGGAAGGAACGATGAGATCCATGACCAGCCTCGAGCTGTCCTTTGAAACAATGGGCGAAGGATTCTTACTTCACAGGACACTTACCTAACGATGGCCGGTGCACACTCCCCCGATGCGTTTCGCATGCGCCAAGATCGTCGCCTAGTGCAGCAGCTGCTGGCCGGGGACGAGGCTGCCTTCGAACGCTTTGCCGAGGAGAATTTTGCCGGGCTGCTGCGTTTCGCGCTGAGTCGGTTGGGCTACGACGAAGCGCTGGCCCAGGACATCGTGCAGAGCACCCTGTGCACCGCCATCGATCGACTGGAGGCGTTCCGCGGTGAGTCGACGTTGCTGACTTGGCTTTGTGGCATCTGCCACTTCGAAATCCGAGGCCACTTTCGCCGCCAACGTCGCCGGGGCCAAGAGGTGGAGCTGGACGATCAGATGCCCGAATCGTCGTCGGTCGTCGGAGGTTCCGTCGCTGCGGGGCCCTTTGGCGAGCTGCAAGACAAGGAGATGCGAGGTCTCGTTTTCATCGCCCTGGAGCAACTCCCCGAGCGCTATGGCGAGATTCTGCAGTGGAAGTATTTGGAAGATGTTTCGGTCAAGGAAATCGCCGAGCGATTGGCGGTGGGACCGAAAGCAGCGGAGTCCAAGTTGACACGGGCCCGCAATGCCTTTCGCAGAGTGTTCGAAGGTTTGCGTCTGGGTACCGCGGATGGGGGCTTTGAGGGCCTCCGCTTTGGCACCCACGCCAAGAAGGGAGCGGTTGATGGCTGAGATCAATACACAAGATGATGGGTCCGGAAGCCCGGCGTCGGAGGACCACGTGGCGAGGTTGATCCGCATGGCGGGACCGACGCCTTCCGTCTCGCCGCAGGCCCTTTCCAAGCTGCGCACCCAAACCCACGATCATTGGCGCCGCAAGGTGGCGCGGCGTCAGCGACGGCGTCAAGCCACCCAACGCCGCTGGCTGGCGGTGGCGGCGGCCATTGTCGTTGCCGTCGGTACGACGTTGCTGTGGAGCGGACGTGGTCCGTCGGTGGCGGACGCTTCAGCAAGCATCGCCAGCCTCGAAGCGGTCTTCGGAGGGGCCTGGGCAGCCCCCGAAGAGGGGTTGGTAGCGGGGGCGGTTTTGACCACCGAGCCGGGGGTACGGGTCGCCCTGCGTCTGAGCAGTGGGGTTTCCCTACGCCTCGACGGTGAGAGTCGTGCTGTCCTCGAGGGGGTCGAGGCCCTGACCCTGCAACGAGGGGGCCTCTATCTGGATACGGGTTCCATCGGCGGAACCGATCCCGGAGGGCTGGACGCCGCATCGTTGGAGGTGCGCACGACCTTCGGCCTGGCCCGCGACATCGGCACCCAATTCGAGGTCCGGGTCGACCCCGATAGTCTGCAGGTGAGGGTACGGGAGGGAGAGGTGCGGGTGGAGACCACCGACGCAAGCCATGGGGCGACGGCCGGTGACCATTTGCGCATCGCTGCCGACGGCACGGTGGAACGGCGTCAGGAAGCGTTCCATGGGGGGCCGTGGTCTTGGGTTCAAGAGACCGCTCCGGCCATCGACCTCGATGGCAAGAGCTTGGCCGAGGCGTTGCGCTGGATGGCACGGGAGACGGGCTGGCAAATCGACTTTGCACAGCCTGACCTGGCCCAGCGGGTTGAAGGGATCATCGTCCATGGTGCGGTTCAAGATCTGCGGCCAACGGAAGTCCCCGAGGTCTTGCTGCCGAGCTCCGGCCTGTATTCCGCCTTGCATCAAGGTGTCCTCCGGGTGTGCTCGCGCCTCGAGGACTGCGCTATTCCATAGCGACACGGGATCCATGACGACATGGGGCAGAAACTGAAGAAAGTCTGAAGGATTTCAGAGCCCGCGAACACTCATTCATAGAGCGGCGTCGAAGCGCTCTTCAGCAAAGCACACCCTATGGAGGCTGCCATGACATTCGAATCCCTGAAACGTTCTCCCCTTTCCCTGGCGGCCCTGGCCCTCCTTCTGAGCTCTCCCCTGGTCGCCGAGGAGTATGTTTTGACCTTGGACAGCGAGAAAACCACCGCACACTTTCTGCTCGGCGCCACCGGACACGATGTCGAGGGCAGGCTCTTCTTGAGCTCGGGGGAGCTGAGATTGGACACGGCCACCGGTCTTGCCAGTGGTCAAGTGGTGCTCGATGCCCTTCAAACCGAAACCGGCAACAAACGCCGGGACAAGAAAATGCACAACGAGGTGTTGCTCAGCGAGCAGCATCCAATGATCACCTTCGAAGCTCAGAGCTGGAGCGGTGACCTCGCGATGCAGGGTGCAAGCGACCTGGAAATTGTCGGGACCATGACCTTGGTGGGGCAAAGCCACGCCATCAGCCTGCCGATTCACATCGATGTGCAGAACGGCGCTCTCGAAGGCAAGAGCAGCTTCACGGTTCCGTTCATCGATTGGGGACTGCGGGATCCGAGCATCCTTTTCCTCAGTGTCGACAAGGACGTGCAAGTGACGGTCGAGGCCGTCGGCCAGCTCCTTTCCGCCGCCGCTTCTCCGGCAGCGTCGCCGGCAGCCTCCGCTGAGCCTTCGCCAGGCAAGAGCCCCAGCGGCGACGTTTCTTCCGGTCGTTGAAAGGCCGTTCCCCAACCTAGGGTTCTGCGGAGCAGAGCCCGTCAGGTCACCATCTTCTTTGCATCCTCGGCACCTTGACTTCGGTGCTTGAAGCTGCCGTTTCATCAGCGGTGGGGCGTCGCCATGACGTGTCTCGACGGCCGCCCCTCCCATTATCCGATCGATCTATGCCTGGAGATCCTCCTTCATGTGCGCCACCCGCCAGCGTTTGCTAAGGCTCGCCAGCCCATCGATGGGCGGTGAGAGATCATTGCTCAGCCCCTTCGAGGAGCGCTATCTGGGCCTGGGATTTCGTCGTTTGCTTTCTACCGAGGGTCGCCTGGAGCCCCATCTGGCGGGCGTCGTCGACCATGCGCTGAGCCATCCTGGAAGCCTTTTGCGTGCCAAGTTGGCTTTCGGCTTGGCCAGCCGCCAGGGTGTCGCTCCCGCCGCCGCCCGCCGTCTTGCCATCGCTTTGGAGTATTTTCACAGCGCCTCTTTGATCTTTGACGACATGCCGAGCATGGACGACGCCCGCCAGCGGCGGGGTGCCCCTTGCTCTCACCGACTCTTCGGTGAAGCGGCCGCCACCCTGGGGGCGTTGGGTCTCATTACCCGAGCCTACGCCTTGGTGTGGCAGTGCTTGGCAGGGCTCGACGAGGCAGCCCGTCGCGAGGCTTCGGAGCTGGTGGAGCGCTGTCTCGGAGTGGACGGTATCCTCAACGGTCAGGCGCATGATGTGCATTTCGATGCACGGCGGCAGGGCGGAGCTCAAGTGCTCTTGGTGGCCGAGGGGAAAACCGTCACCCTGGTGCGTTTGACGCTCTTGCTGCCCGCCATCGTCGCCGGGGTCGCCGCCGACACCCGACAAGATCTCGATCGTCTGGCCACCGTCTGGGGTTTGGCCTATCAGATCCTCGACGATTTCAAAGACATCTTGATGCCGGGTGTGGAGTCGGGCAAGTCGAGCCACCGGGATGCCCTGTTGGGGCGTCCGAATCTGCCGCAACAGCGTGGCATGCAGCGGGCCCTAGCGGATCTGAAAGAGCTGCTTTTGGAGGCCGGCGAGTTGGTGAGCCAGTTGCGGGAAGTTGCCGATCTCGGCCCCCTGTTGGGTTTGCAAAATTTGTTGCTGGAGGAGATGGTCAAGATCGAGGCACGGCTCCCCAGGGGGCTGAAGGGGTTGCCTTCCCATGTGCATGTTGCAGGGGGTGGCGACAAAGGAGGCTTGGCCTTCGCCGAGGCGCAACTGCGGCGTTGGGCGATCCAAGGGGGCGGCCTGGCACTGACCCTGCCGGCGCCCTCAGCGGCCCTGGAGGTACTGCTGCAGGAAAAAGCGCCAGAGGCCTTCGCCTGGCGCAGTCGCGATGGGGAGGAGATGGTTGCTTTGGGGCATGCCTTCCGTCTCGAATCCCGGGGCAAGCGGCGTTTTGTGGATATCAGGCGCCAGTCCCGGGCGATTCGCCGCCGCCTTGCGATGGCAACGGAGGGTGGATTGCCCGGCGTTTTGGAACCCCGCTTCTTCGGCGGCTTTTCGTTCTCCCATCAGCCTTCTGCGGACCAGCAATGGCGAGGTTTTGGGGCCGCGAGCTTTTCTCTGCCGCGGTTCCTCTACCGCCGCCACCGGGGGGGCGCGACCCTCAGCCTGAACTTGCGTCACGACGAGCCTTCGTCCCGCCGAGATCGTCACCGATGGCTCGATGCCTTGGGCCAGATTTGGCAGCAGCTGCAAGAGGCCCGGCCTTGGTCCTCGATGGGCGGCGGTGTGGAGAATCTCGAGCGGCCGAATGAGCTGGCATGGCGCCATCAAGTCGAGACCATTCGCCAGGCCATTGCCGACGGCACCTACCGCAAGGTGGTGGCCGCCTGCCAGTGTCGGGCCGAGCTGGCGTCCCCCCTGCCATTGGCGGTCCTCTTTGCGCGGTTGACGGCGCGGCAGCCAGCGACCACCCAGTTTGCCGTGCGCCGGGGTGACGCTCTGTTCGCCGGGGCCACCCCGGAGCGCTTGGTCAAACGCACGGGCCGTCAGGTGTGCTCGGAGGCCCTAGCGGGGTCGGCGAGCCTTGCCGATGTCGCAGGGGAGCACGGCCAGGCCCTGGCGCACAAACTTTTGGCGAGCTCCAAGGATCGCTTCGAGCATCGGTTGGTGGTCGAGGCCATCGCCGAGCGTTTGGCCCCCCTGTGCCAAGAATTGCAAGTGCCGACGGCGCCGCAAGTGCACGCCCTGCGGCAAGTACAGCATTTGCGAACCGCCATCAGCGGTTGTTTGAAGGGCTCTGTCCACGCCTTGGATCTGGTGGCGGCCTTGCATCCGACACCGGCGGTGGGTGGTGTGCCGACGGCGGCGGCGGTGGGCTACATCGACCGCTGGGAACCCTGGCGCGGTTGGTATGCCTCGCCGGTGGGCTGGTTCGATGATCATGGCGACGGCGACTTGGTGGTCGCCCTGCGTTCCTGTCTGCTGCGTCGACGCCAGCCGGAGGAGGCCGGCGGGGTGACCCTCTTCGCCGGTGCGGGCATCGTCGCCGAATCGCAGCCCGCCGCCGAGTACGCGGAGGTGCAGCTGAAAATGGACGCCGCCTTGGAGGCCCTGCGCTCTTGAGCCAAGAAGCGACGTCGCTGGGCAGGACGCAGCTCATCGGCCACGGTCTGTCCTCGGTCTACAGCCGTCTCGCCGTCCACAGCCTCACCTGGTTGCTGATCGGCAACGGAATCGGCATGCTGCTGGCGTCCCTGCTCCTGGTGCCGTCCCTGGGGGATTATCTAACGCCCTTGACCTATGGCCGCTGGATGCCGCTGCACCTGGAGCTGCAGCTCTATGGTTGGTGCAGTCTGCCCTTGGTGGGCCTGCTGTGGCGTCTCTACGGCCTGGATCGTAAGGACGGGCGGGGGGCTCACCTGAGCCTTTGGTTATGGTCCACCAGCTTGGCGGTGGGAGCCCTGTCGTGGCTCTTCGGTGCCGCCAGCGGCAAGCTGTTTCTCAGCTGGACCGGTGGGGCCAGGCTCTTCTTTCTCGCCACGCTCATCATCTTGGCTTGCCTCCTGGCCTGGGCCTATGGCCGATCCCTATGGGTCCATTGGCGCACCGGGCCCTCGCCGTCGCAGCCCCTTGCGTCGACCGTCGGCAAGGGATTGTTGTTGCTGGTCCTGGCGGCGGTGCCTTGGATCCTCTTCCAAGCCTCCGAGCCGTCGGTCTATCCGCCCATCAATCCCGATAGCGGTGGTGCCACGGGCGGTAGTTTGTTGGGGAGCACCTTGGGCATCGTCCTGTTGCTGATCATCTATCCCCACTTGCTCGGCGGCTGCGTACCCACCGAGGCCCGCCGTTCAACCCGTCGTTGCTTGGGGATCTGGGGGCTGCATCTCGGCGTCTTTGCCCTCCTCGACCACGGCGATCACTCTCATCACGAGCCTTGGCAGATCGTCGCTCTGCTGTCGCTGGTCATTTGGCTGCCCTTGCTGATCCACCACTTGCGGTGCTTCTCCTGGTCAGCGGTGCAACGGCGCTGGCTGGCTGCCCTGACGGCCTGGGGGGCGCTCCTGTTGCTCAGCGGCGGGCTGAGCTTTCTTCCCGGGGTGCTCGAGCAGTGGAAATTCACCCATGCTTTGGTGGCCCATGCCCACATCGCCATGGCGGGGTTGGTAACTAGCTGGAATGTCTCGATTCTTGGCGGTCTGATGGCAGGGGACGCCCTACAAAAGATCTTCGGTGCGTCGATTCCGTTTGCTCTCTGGCATGGGGGAGGTGCCCTGATGATCGCGACGTTGATGCTGATCGGCATCTTGGAGGGGCGGGGGCCCGGCTACCTGTGGCAAGGCTCTGATTTTTTGGATGTATTGCTGAGCGTCCGTTGGCTGGCCGGCCTGATGATGGTGGCCGCCTCGTGGAGTTGGTGGCGGGCGGCCCGTGGGATCACCGCCGTGGCGGTGTCTTCGGGCGAGCTGCAAACCATGGGAGCGAGGTGATGCGGTTCGCTACGACGAAGGGGACGACTGCGGTCGAGGGCAGGATCGACCTTTTCTGCCTGCTGGTGGGTCTTGGCGAGATGGTCACCGGGGTTTTGCTGCTTTCGATGCCCCTGTGGACGCTGCAACTGATGAGCGTGCAGGAGGTGCCGAGTGAGCCGATCTACATGCGTTTCATCGGTGCCTTCGTGGCGGCGGTCGGCTCCGCCTATTGGATGCCTCGGCTCCTGTCGCCCCGGGGGCTCCGACGACGTCGTCGGACGGTTCTGGAGCTCACGGCATGGGTGCGTTGTGTGGTGGGTCTCTTCGTGCTGGTGGCGGTGCTGGCGGGGGCCTTGGGCGCCGCTTGGTGGAGTGTCTGCTTGACCGATCTCGGCCTGGCGGTATTTCAGGTTTGGCTGGTGGGGCGATTTCTGGGGCCAAGCGATGGGTCGTGAACGGATCTCCGATTGGAGAGGCTCGAGCTTGCCGGGCATTGTCGGCATAGCGGCGACCTACGTCTACTTCTTGCTGTGGGCGCAATTTGGCTTCCTCGAGCTCATTCATCAGCGGTTGGCCGATGCGGCGGTGGCACCGGTGATGGCGAGCATGGGTTTGACCGGGTTGGTGGTCAGCCTGTTGACACCCTTCCTATTGCGCCGCTTCGGGGCGTCCCAGTTGCTGCCGACGGCCTTCGTCGCCTGCGCCGTGATCGCGCCGTTGACCACTGCTGCCCATGGCCTGGTGGCCTTTGCCCTGGCCGGCGCCGCCATCGGTGCGAGCACCGCTGTTCTGACCGTCACCTTGGCCAGCCACTTGCGCCACCTGATCCCCGGGCGGCGCTACGGCCTAGCGGTGGGCGCAGGCACCGGTTTGGCCTACTTCGTGTGCAATCTGCCGCCGCTCTTCGAAGCGACGCCCCGAGCCCAGGGCCTCGCTGTCGCGGCGATTTGCGGGCTGGGCGCTTGGGCGACGGTGGGAGCCGGGGGCGCGGCGCAGCCGACCCAGCACAGTGGATCTCCGGCCTTGAGCGACGCCGACTACCGTGGTCTCGGTTTCCTCAGCCTGGTGGTGGCCTTTCTGGCCCTCGTCTGGTTGGACTCGGCGGCTTTTGTCGTCATCCAAGAGACCTTGGCCCTCAAGGGGCTCACTTGGGGTAGCGGCGGCCAGAAGATGTTGCTCGGTAGCTGCCATTTGCTGGCCGCCCTGGTGGCCGGTTGGGCCATCGACCGTGGTTTGTTTCGTTCCTTGTTGCTGGCCGCCTTCGTCTTCTTCGTCGTTGCCTTCCTCGGCTTGGGTGGGGGCGTTCCTTGGGTCCGTCTGCTGAGCGGACCGATCTACGTGTGGGGGATTTCTTTTTACTCGACGGCGCTGGTGGCCTTGCCCGCCTACGGCCCTTGGCGGCAAGGGCTCGTGCCAGTGGCTTGGCGGGCCGCTTGGGTTTATGGCATCGGCGGCTGGCTGGGATCGGCCTTGGGGGTGGGAATGGGCCAGAATCTGCATCGCATCCCGCACCTCTTCTTGCTGGTGGCGGGTCTTTTGTTGTTGGCGGGATGGTGGTTGCATCGGCAGCGCGCTTCAAGGGGCTTCGCCTTTCGGCGCTCGGAGGCTGGCACCCTAGCCTCCGTCTCGACGGGCTTTCTGCTGGTGGCGATCGCGATGCTCACGCTGGTGGTGGTGGCACAGCTGGTGAAGGCGGCACAGCTGCTGCCGGACATGGACGGTGTCCCGGGGGTGATCGACCCCCAGGTAGATCCTGAGGCGTCCCTGGTGGCATCGGGACGCCGGGTCTACATCGCCGAGGGCTGTATTCACTGCCATTCCCAGTATGTGCGTCCCAAAACGGCCGATGCCCTGCTGTGGGGGCCCACCAGCGATGCGATGGGTGGACAAGGTCCGCCGTTGTATGGCAATCGCCGCCAGGGGCCCGATCTTTCGAACGTGGGTCTGCGACGCAGCCGCGACTGGCAGCGCCTGCATCTCATTTCGCCGCGGCGCCTGACCCCGTCGTCGCGCATGCCGTCCTATCGTCATCTCTTCGCTCAGCCCGTCACCAGGGGCGCTGTCGAAGGTAGGGTCAGCCGGGGTGATGCCTTGGTGGCCTACCTCGACAGCCTGGGACGAGGTGGCGAAGAGGAGGCCTACGAGGCATGGCAGGGGTATCGCTTTGTCGGTGATACCGCCGCTGGCTCGGCGGACGCCGGGGCCGCCCTCTTCAGCACCTACTGCACCGCCTGCCACGGTGCGGAAGGGGCCGGTGACGGACCCCTGGCGGCCGACTTGGGGCGCCGTCCGGCGATGAATCTACGCAAGGGCGGCTTCTGGTTGGTGTCCTGGGGGCCCGGTACTGAGCCGCGCCATCGAGCCCTGGCTCGACTCATCAAGTTCGGTATGCCCGGCACCTCGATGCCGGGGCACGAATACCTCAGTGATCGTCAACTTGCTGACTTGGTGGCCCATGTGGAGCTCTTGAGCCGATCGGCTGGCGATGCTCCGCACGCCGTCGCAGCGGATTCGGACGATGTCTTTTAGCGGCTTCCTGCCGGCTTCCCAGGGGCGATCAGGCCGCAAGACGGCTCGCCGCAAGAGGTGGGATCGCAGCATCGTCAAGCGGGTCACCGTCGTGGGTTTGCTGGTGTTCCTCGGGCTGACGGTGTGGTGTGGTTGGTGGAGCAGGCCGACGGACTGGCTCCAGGCCAGTGGTTGGCAGCACTTGCCGCGGGATTACTGGCCGGCGAATGGTATGGAGCTGGAGGGTGAGAGCGGCTCCGCAGCACCCCTGTGGACGGCGGCTTCCGGTGAGGTACCGCCGCCGCGGGTGCGCTGGTTGGGGCATGCGGGTTTTGTCATCGAGTGGCAGGGATATCGCATCCTGTTGGACCCCAACGTCAGCGCTTGGTGCATGGTTTCACGGCGTCGGCAGGAGCCCCCGAGAGATATCGAGTCCCTGGGGCCCATCGACGCGGTGTTGATCAGCCATGCCCATTTCGACCATCTCGATCTACCCACCTTGGCCCGCCTGCGCCGGGTGGCGGCGGTGTTGCTTCCCCGCGGCAGCGAAGACTACCTCGAGGCGGCGTCCTGGCGAGACAAGGCGATACCGATGCTGGCGGGTGACCGCTGGTCGCCGGTTGCAGGCGCCGGATTGGAGATCATCGCCGCGCAGGCTCAGCACAACGGCAATCGTTGGCACCCCTTCAACAGCCATCACCGGGCCTTGAGCTACATCATTCGTTGGCGGGGAGAGGCCATCTATTTTGCTGGCGATAGTGGCCTGGGCGATCATTTCGCGGCCATTGGGCGAGCTTTCAAGCCGCGGGTCGCCATCTTGCCCATCGGTGCCTATGCACCCCGCTTTCCCCTCGCCCGCTACCATTTGAGCCCGGAGGAGGCCGTCGAAGCTGCGGTATTGCTGGGGGCGGAGACCATCGTACCGGCCCATTTCGGCACCTTCACCTTGTCGTTGGACCGGCCATCCTCCGCCTTGCCCCGCTTCGCCGCCGAGGCCCGGCGGCGTGGCGTCCGTTGGTGGCTAGCTCCCCTGTGGCAGGCACCCCTGTGGCAGGCTGGAGGAGACGTCTGATGGGCGGTCGTTGGCTCGCCCGGCTGACCCGTGCCGCGGTGTCCCGACCGTGGACGGTGTGGCTCAGCGCTCTGGGGCTGGCCGTCCTTTCGATGGCCTGGGCGGTATCCCACCTCGATCTCAAGACCTCGAATCTCGATCTGATCGATCCCGATCTGCCGGAGGTGGCCCGTTTCGAGGATTTCGCCGCGTCCTTCGGCACACCGAATGTCATGGTGGTGGTCCTCGAAGGTGGCACGGTGGAGAATTCGCGTCGGGCGGTGGCCCGCCTGGCCCCTCGCCTACGCCATCTGCCGGGAGTCCGCAGCGTCGTCGATCGCCTGCCGCAGCCGTCACCGGCAATTTCCCGATTTGCCCCTTCGACGGATGTATACCTCACCTCCGAGGACGGGAGGCTGTTCTTTCTCTTTGTGCAGCCGGCGGACGCCCGTTCCAGGGCTTCGACCCTCGAGCCCTTCGTATTGGCGGTACGACGGTGCCTCGACACAGCGGCATTGGAGGATCTCGGTATCGTGGCGGGATTGACCGGCCTGCCGCAATACGCTTTGGAAGATCGTCAGACCATCGAGGAGGATATCGGTCGTCTCTCCGGCCTCGCCTTCGGTCTCATTCTGGGGGTCTTCCTAGTCGCCTTCGGGTCCCTACGCCGTCCTTTGATGGCCATGTTGACCTTGTTGGTCACCTTGGCTCTGCTCAGTGGTCTGATCGCCATCTACCCCGGCCACCTGACCCTGCTCTCCGCTTTCTTCGCTTCTATCCTGTTCGGCCTCGGGGTCGATTACGGTATCCACCTGTTGATCAGGGCCGAGGAGCTGATGACCGAAGGTCTAAGGGTCCGCAAAGAAATAAGTTCCCAGCATCGAGGGGACGAGGTGGTGCAATCGCCCCCGAATGCGGGAGCTATTTTGGCGCGGACCCTAGGGGAAGGGGAAGCCCTGTGCCTCGCCGTCGAGGAGCTTGGCTCGAGTCTGTTGACCAGTGCCTTGACCACGGCGTCGGTGCTCTTGGCCATGGTCTGGAGCGGTTTCTTGGGGTTCGCCGAGCTCGGGATCATCGCCGCTGTCGGCATCCTGGGCTCCTTGCTGGCCATGGTGACCCTGTTGCCAGCCGGCCTGGTGCTTTGGTCTCGCTGGCGGCCGTCACCGCGGATCGAGGTGAAAGCCGGCCGTTGGCGCCCGCGGCCACCGCCGGCGATCGTTTCTTGGATCTTCCTTGCGGCAGCGGTGGGATTGGCGGTCTTGCCTTCGCCGCCCTTCAATGGGGATTACCTGGATCTACAACCCAAGGCATCGGAAGCCGTACGCTTAGAGAGATTGATGGTACAGCGCTCGAGCTGGTCGCCCCAATTCGCCGTCTTCCTGGTGCAGTCTGCCAAGCAGGCGGATCGTTTGGCGGCGCGGTTGGCAGCGGAGGATTCGGTGGGCAAAGTGCGCTCGGCCGGGGAGATCCTGCGGCTCTTGCCTTGGCTCGAAGGGGAAGCGGCGGAGCAACTGCGGGCCTCCTTCGTGGACGCCGATGGCCGTTTAGCGGTCTACGCCTACCCCAAAAACGACATCTGGGCGGCCGACAGCGGTGAGCTTTTTGTCCGCCGCATGCAGGCCCTGGATCCCGAGGTCACCGGCATGCCGTTTCTCGGCCGATGGATGATGCAACGCTCGCAGCGCGCTTTGCGCATCGCCGCTTTTTCCGGACTCCTGCTGCTCGGGTTCTGGGTGTGGCTGGACTTCCGTCACTGGCGGTGGGCGCTACTGGCCATGCTGCCCGCTCTGCTCACCTTGGCGGGGCTCGGCGCCCTATTGGACCTCTTTGGCCTGGCCTTCAATCCCCTCAATGTCATGGCCTTGCCTCTGGTGTTGGGGATCGCCGTCGACGACGGCGTCCACATGGTGCATCGGTTCTTGGCCGAAGACGGCAACCTGGACCGCACCTTGGCGGGCACGGGGCGCAGCATCTCGCTCACCAGCCTCACCACCTTGGCTGCCTTCACCAGCCTGGGTCTGGCGGCGCACCGCGGTTTGGCGTCGTTCGCCATCACCCTGAGCTTGGGGGTGGCGTTGGCCTGGCTGCTTTCCCTGTCGGTCTTGCCCGCTCTGCTCAGAAGGTCCACGTCAGGCCGAAGCTAGGCAGGCGGCGTCCCCATGAATTGGCCTTCTGCTCGACCTCCGGGCCGTTGACTCCCTCTTCGATGTCGACGGTGAAACCTCTCACATTGGTGGTATTGGTGACATTTTGCACATCGAAATAGAAAGCGAGCTCTCCCCGTTTGAGGAGCCAACGACGCTGTAGGCGGATATCGAGCCGCTGGTAGTCGGGCAAGCGCTCGCCGTAGATCGGGCCCAACACCGGACGTGGGGCCGAGTCACCGTCGCTGGCGGCGACGTTTTGAACCTCGATGGCGGTGGTGGGCCAACCGCTGTGGTAGCGCCAGGCCGCCTGGACCGACCATTGCCAAGGGGCCTGCCATGAAACATCGAGGCCGACGGCGTGCGGCTGATCGTAGGGACGGGGCACTTCGCGATCCTCGATCTGGTCGGTGCTGCGGGCGTAGGTGTAAGTGACGAAGCCGTCCAGCTTGGCGCTCAGGGGGCCGCCGAGAAAAAGCTCGAGACCGCGGGAGCGGCTGCTGTCGGCGTCGATACGAATGCGATCCGCCTCGATCTCGGGGACGATGCTGATGGGCTCGAAGAGGTTCTCGAAGCGCCGGCGGGGATTGTCGATTCGGCGGTCGTAGACCTCCAAACGCAGGGTGACAGGTTTGCTGGTACCCACCTCGCCAAAGACCCGTTCATAACCCAGAATACGATGTTGCGAGCGCTCGGCCCGGCTGAACTGGCTTTCGCCGTCCTGCACTTCGAGCTCGTACACCCGCTGGCTTTGGTTGTATTGGCCCCAAGCGCCCCGCAGCAGCGACCGGGACGACAGGGCGTAGGTGAAATGAAATCTCGGGCTCAGGTGATGGTCGTCGGTAATGCTGTTCTCGTCGAAGCGTAGGCCCACTTCGAGGGAGGCCCGTGACCCCATCTCCAGCCGGTCCGACGCGTAGAGGTTGAAGTGCTGTCCGTTGAAGTCGCGGTCGAAGCGGGTGACGCTCAGGCGGGGTAACTGCCGGATGAAGGCCAGGCTGTCATCGAGGCTGCGGCGGTTGGTGTAGTCGTAGTCCACCGACAAGTCGCGGGCTTCGAGCCCCCATTCCAGGAAATGGCGGCCCCGGCGCCAGTCGGCTTCGTGGGACAGGTTGAGGCTGTCCAGTCGGCGCAGATCCGCCAAGTCGAAACCGGTCTCTGAATCAGCGGTTAAACCGCGGCGGTCACGGCTGATGCGACTGGCCGCCAGCTGGGTTCGCAGGAACAGGGAATCGCCGAGGATCACGGAGTGGGCGCCCCAACCGTAGATATTTCTGTACTCGGTGCGGAAGGTTTCCTCGATCTCGTCTTCGGTTTCGCTGAAGTCGAGGCGATTGAAGGTGGCTAAGAGATGGAAGCGCCAGTGGCTCCGGGGGTTGGGCTGCAGGTCGAGCTTGCCGAAGGCGTCGCCGAAGCGGGGGTTCTCCGCCTCACCGACCAGGCGCAAGGGCAATTCAAAGGACCCGCCCCGCAAGGACGCCACGTAGGCCAAGCGTCCGCTGTCCGACATGCCCGACTGGCCGGAGCGCAGCTGATAAACGGAGAGGCCGAGGTGGCTCGAACGGCGCCAACTGGGCTCGAGGGTGGTGATGTCGAGGACACCGCCCATGCGATCGCCATATTCCACCGGAAAACCGCCGGTCAAAAGGTCGACCCGCTGCACCGTTTCGGCGGCAAAGACGCTGAAAGCATTGCCAAAATCGGGCAAGTGATAGGCCTCGAAGATCTCCAGACCATCCAGGTTCACCATCACTTCATCGGTCCGGCCACCGCGCACATTGAGCTGGGCCGACAGATCATTGCCGGCGGTGCCGGGCAAGTGGATGAGGCCGCGCAGGGCTTGATCGCCGAAATGGGGCAGCCCCTGCAACTCGTCTTGTACCAGGGTCAAGGACGAGAGACCGTCGCCCAGGAGACCTGGGGGCTCGGTGGTGACCTCGATTTCGCCCACCGAGATGGGGATCTCTCGCAGGTCGATATCGAGCCGCAGGTGCTGCCCGGCGGTCAAGGTCAGTCGGTGTTGCCGCGGCACAAAGCCGTCGAGGGAGATCGACAGCTCATAGCTGCCCGGCTGGAGATCGTCCCAAGTGAAGGAGCCGTCCTGCCGGCTTACAATGTGGCCTTCCTGGCCCGAAAGCTCGAGGCGGACACCCGCCAGCCCACGATCGTCGTCCTGGCGATGCAACCGTCCGGACAAGGTGGCGGGCTGGGTCGGCGTCTTGACCACCAACCAACGTCCGCTTGGGGTGCGTTTGGCAGTCAAGCCGTGGGGTGCCAGCAATTCCATCAAGACGGCTTGCAAGCCGTGGCTTCCTGGTTGTTGCCGGACCCGCAGCCGCGAAGGCACCAGTTGATCGGTGAAAATCACTGGCAAGCCGCGTTCCGTCAGCAAACGCAGGGCGTCCTCCAGGGGTTGTCCCACCAGATTGGGTAGGGGTTCCGAGGTGGTGAGGTCTGGCGCCTCGGGACCGCCGCTTGCCTGCGCCGTTTGCGGCACGGCGAGACAGGCGCACAGCATCCCCAGGCAAAAGAGTAGGCGTCTCGTCCAGGGGTGGCGTAGGATCCTCCTAGGCCTTGAGCTGGACGGGGTATGGGTGAGTGCAACGACGGTCATTGGGCAGTATCCGCGACGGCTTGCATCATAGCCCATGGGATGGCTTGTGACAGAGTGACAGGTAGAAGTTGAGGGCCCAGCCCCCTGGGCCATTTCTGCAATCGGAAAGGACACCGTGGCGCAATCGATCATCAAGAGGGCCGGCATCTTCGGGGGGCGACCCTACGTGCAAGGAACCCGCCTGACCGTCGAGGCCATCCAGGAGCAGTTGGCTTCCGGTAGCACCGGCGATCAACTACTGGTCATCCATCCGGATCTCACCCGGGAAGGTCTAGAGGCGGCCCGGCGCTATGTCGTCAGGGTGGTCAACAAGGGTGTCCTGCGGCCGACGAATTATGGCCGTTAGGGGGTAGCACTCGGGCCATTCGAGTTGTGGATTCGATTGCCAGGGAATTCTGTGATCGACGAATTGTGGTTATCAAAATTTGACAGGGTTTTGTTGCGTCCAATAGGATCGGTGTGTATTCGGGCGGTAGTATATTCGGACCTATTAGGACAGTAGCTCGATGGGTAATGCTCCTCAGGTGAATTTATCGTCGCCGGGGACTGCGTCAGACTACGAGAAATACATTTGGAGGTTTTGTGGTGAGAGCTGCATATGACGGTAGAAGTGTATTGCTACTAATCTTTCTGGCCCTTGTGAGCTTCTCAGCCCGAGCTCAAGAATCGAGCCAGACAACTCGGGATCTCCTGGATAAAAACGGTGCGCCTGCGCTCCAAATCACGGAGAAGGTCTTCGACGAAGAGACAGGTCTGCTAACAGTCGTCTTGACCAACCGCAGCAATCTGAACGTCACCGCTTTTGCGGTCTCGCTGGTGGCGGCGGATTCAACGGGCAATGGCACCATGGGCATTCAGGAAGAAGAGAGATTTCCCGGGGACGGAATCGCCCCCGGAGCTACGTTCGTGATGAAGATGGCTCTCGGGATCCCTGATCCGACCCAGAGGAGGTTTTTGGCCCAGGCGGTGAATCTGGAGTACGAGATCCGATCCGACAACACCATCTACGGCGACACGGCTCTATCCGACAGGATCTTCGAGCAGCGAGCTGCATACCTTGTCGAGCTCGAGCGGGCCTCGCAGCGCCTTCAATCTGCTCATGGAGATTCGGCTGGCCAGAGATCTGTGTTGCCTCTGCTCCAGGAGGCAACAAAAGAAGGTAAGGCGGCTCACCGTACTCTCTTGGATGGTCGAAGCTTGAGTGAGCTTCCCGCTGGCGAAGAGCAACATGAACGGGCTCGTTTGGCCGCCGTTCTCAGGGTCGGCAACATGATGGATCAGTACTTGCAGCTGATCGAAACCGGCCAGCAGTCTACGGAGGTAGCGATCACGTATTTAGAGCAGTTCCTGGAAAGCGAGCTAGCGAACACTGCTCGGAACATCAGGCCAGAAGATCTACAGGGAGGTGAGCAATGAGCTTGGTAACACTCCCGAGGTATCGAATGGCAATGATGCAAGGAGGGGTCATCTGTATCTGTGCCGCGATGCTGCTATCCAGCACTGGACTGGAGGCCATTGAGTTGGACGAAGACTGTCTCTTGCACCCATGGGGAACGGTCAGCATCACGGAAGTTTCTCACTGTCTTGATATTCCTCCCACTCTCACTGTGTCGGCGGAGCTCAGGTGCGAAGAGTGTGGCGTACTCAGGCCTGTAAAATCGATGACTGCTACTGGCTATGGCGAATGTCGAGGGTCGGGCACCTGTGCTCCCTTCCTCATCGCGATCAATTATCAGGCAGTGTGGATGTCGATCAACATCCAAAACAGGCGCTCAGCGTTTTTTACCTGCCAAGATGCTGGGACTTCCAACAGCATGGAACTTTGCACTTGTCCGAGTTGCAACCCCAGTCCGATTCTCATCAGTCTCGGCAACAATGCATTGCAGCTCACGGGGCCGGAGGATGGAGTGCTGTTCGATCTCACGGCAGATGGTATGCCAGAAAAAACTGCCTGGACAGCCGCCGGTAGCGACGATGCCTTCTTGGTCCTTGATCGTAACGAGAATGGCATCATCGACGACGGTGGCGAGCTCTTCGGGGACGCTACACCTCAGCTGGTTGTCGACCCTGACAAACGCAACGGGTTTGAAGCTCTGGCGGTGTTTGATGACATTCTCAGTGGAGGAAACGAGGATGGTTTCATCAATGTGGACGACCGCATCTTCTCTAGCCTTCGGCTCTGGGTCGACACAAACCACAATGGGTTCTCGGAGGCTGATGAGGTTGTGTCTTTACCGGAAGCGAATATTCTGGCTATCGAGCTCGCCTATCGAGCCAGCTCGCGAATCGATGGCCATGGCAATGAGTTTCGCTACTATTCCAGGGTCGAGTTGGTCCAGGGTACGAGAACCGCCTGGGATGTCTTTTTCGAACAGGATTGAGGCGCCAGCCGCCAGTCAGGTTTCATCCCGAATGCGCCGCACCATCATCGCTTCGTAGAACCTGGGAGCTAGACGGCTGGCCCAATGGGACAGGTGCCCCAGGGTGCCGGTGGTGATTTGCCGCTTGCGCCGGCGGGCCGCATGAAAGATGAGATCGGCGACGGACTCCGGGCTGGCTCCGCGTCCCAAGGACTGCTGTCGTCCGTCGACGGAGCGTTGATCTTCGAAGCTCCGACGAATGCTGGTTTGAATGAAGGACGGGCAGACCAGCAAGATGTCGACTCCTTCGTGCCGCAATTCCAGACGCAGGGTATTGAAGAAGCCGTGCAGGGCGTGTTTGCTGGCGCAGTAGCCGCTGCGGGCGAGGAGGGGGGCGAATCCGGCGATGCTGGACAGGGTGATGATCATTCCCCGCTGCCGGATCAGATCGTCGAAACCGGCCGAGGTGCAGTGCACGCTACCCATGAAATTGACCTCCATGACCCGCCGGATGGCCGCCGCATCGCCCTGCCGGAAGTTCCGTAGATGGGTGATGCCGGCGTTATTGATCAACACATCGACGGGTCCCAGGGCTTGCCGTAGCGCTTCGATGGCGGTTCGGCAGCTTGTTTCGTCGGCGATATCGGCGGTTGCCGTGGCCACCCGTTTGCCGTCGTTGGTCAGCTTGCTCGCCAAGGCTTCTAAAGGCTCGGCTTGTAGATCGAGGGCGCCGATGTGGGCCCCGGCGGCGGCGAAGCGATGGCATAGGGCTTTGCCCAAGCCACCGGCGGCGCCGCTGATCAGCACATGTCGACCGTCGAATCGGCGCTCTCTCATGGCGTCGCCTGCGGTCTTGCCTTGGCCGGGGTGCGGCTGGCCAGGTAAATGTCGAAGACTTCACTGCTTGTCTTCTGCGGTGTGAAACCGAAGTCTTCCCGTAGGCGCCGGTTGTCGAGCACTGGCCGATATTGGAGGAAGCGCACTTGCTCGGGACCGTAGCGGGTCAGGCCCAGGGGTTTGCCGATGGCCAAGGCCAGCCGCACCAGGGCCGCCGGCACCTCGGAGTAGGGTTTATTCATGCGCTGGGCCAGCTGCCGCAGACTCAAGGCGCCGCTGCCGGCGACGTTGAAGATGCCGTTGGTGGTGGTGTCGACGGCGTGCTCGAAGCAGGCGGCGACATCTTCATCCCAAATGAAGACGAACCGGCTGTCGCCACCCCGGATGCCGACCAGACGCGGTTTCTCGAACAGGTTGCTGATCTGGTTGTGGACCCCGGCGCCGAGCACGGTGCCCAGGCGGAGGACGATCTGTTGCAGATCGGGATGGTCGGCCCGCGCCGTCGCCAAACGCTCTTCCACCAAACGCTTGTGCCAAGCGTAGGCGAAGGCGTAGTTGCCGCGCAGCGGGTGCTCCTCCGTCAACCAGCGGCCATGGTCGGCATGGTAGCCGTAGGCGGCACCGCTGGAGCTGACGATCAGGCGACGCACCCGGTGGGCGATGCAAGCCGCGAGCACGTTCTCCGTGCCCCCGACATCGACGGCATACTCGAGCTCACGGTCGCTGTTCTTGCCCGGCGTCACGATGGCGGCCAGGTGGACGACCGTATCGATGCGTTGCTCGGCCACTAATTCGCCGAGCTGGGGGTCGCGGATGTCGAGACGGTGGTAGGGGATGCCTTGGGGCAGGCCATGCTCCGCGACGGGACGGAGGTCGCTGGCCACCACCTGGAATTGCGATTTGCCGTGCAGGCGGTGCACCAACTTGCGGCCCAGGTAGCCGGCGGCCCCGGTGATCAAGATACGGCGTGGTGCCATCACGTCAGGGTCTGCGATGCCATGGCGGCGGGCCGCCGCGACCAAAAGGTGGCCAAGGAGAGCCCCGACACCAAATGCCAGACACCCCACCAGGCGGCGACGATGGCCATACCCCCCAGGCCGTCGAAGAAGTCGAAGATCAGGATCAAGCCCAGGGCCGAGTTCTGGATCCCCACCTCGAAGGTGACGGCGCGGCGCGCCGCTTCGCCGAGACGGATCCAGCGCGCCACCAGATAGCCACCGCCCATGGCGACGCCATTGTGGAGCAAGACGAGCCCCGCCACGACGCCGATATAGCGCTGGAAATATTCCAGGTTGGCCAGCAAGGCCACGATCACAAAGCCGACAAAGAAGGCCAGAGAGAGAAAGCGCATCGGCCGTCGAGCCCGGGCGGCCAACTCCGGGAAGCGATGCGCCATGCCCATGCCCAAGAGGATCGGCAGGAGGAGGATGGTGGTGATGGTCAGCAAGAGGTCCAGCGGGCTGAGGGCCACTTGCCGCAGCAACTCGGCGGTGGGTCCGTAGAGGCCACCCCAGAAGGCCAGGTTGAGTGGCGTCATGAGGGCCGCTGCCAGGGTGGAGACCGCCGACAAGGATACCGAGAGGGCGGTGTCGCCACGGCCGAAGTGGGTGAGGAAGTTCGACATCGTGCCGCCGGGGCACGAGGCCACCAGGATCATGCCCAAGGCCATGCTGGGGTGGGGTTGCAGTAATCTGACCAAGACGAAAGTGAGGGCCGGCAAGAGGAAAAACTGAGCCCCGAGGCCGACGACGGCGGCCCGACCATCGGCTGCGATGCGTTTGAAGTCTTCGCTCTTGATGTCGAGGGCGACGCCGAACATGATCAAGCCGATGATCCCGTTGAGCACCATCAAACCGGTGCTGCTGAAGTGCAGTTGGATCTGGTCGACGTCCATCGGTGCGCCTAGCGTAGGAGCTTCAGCGGTCAGCCTCGAGCAGCGGACCGCGCCAGCTGTCGGATGTGACGGCGCACCGTATTGCGGTAGGTGTCCTTGTGAACGTAGTAGGCCATGCGATCGAGGGCTAGATATTGCCAACCGCCGCGCATGTCGGGGAAGGGTTCCCGCTTCAGTCGGTACAAGCGCTCGGCGGCCGACGAGCCGCGATCCCGTCCGGCGATGTAGCGCGCCACCAGGTCCGCTTGCTCGTACCGTCCTTGCCAGCCCAGGCCAGCCGCCTCCACCATGCCCATGACGAAGATGTCGTCCCGCTCGGGATGTAAGCAGTTGAGATAGAGATGGGGCGCGGCGCCCTTCCAGTTGAGCTCTTGGGAATCGATGAACGGATAGTGCAACTTGTAGCCGGTGGCCAAGAGGACGAGATCGTAGTCCTCTTGGGTGCCGTCCTCGAAATGCACCGTCGGGCCGTCGAAGCGGGCCACATTGGCTCGGACATCCAGATCCCCATGGCCCAGGTGGTAAAGCACCAGGCTGTTGACGATGGGATGACTTTCGTAGAGGGCATGGTCGGGTTTAGGAAATCCCAAGCGCCCCGGATCGCCGGTGAACCAGCGCAGCAGGATGGAATCGAGCCGTTGCTTGACGGCCCGCGGCAGCTTGAGCCGTCCACCGATGGTGTCGGCTGGCCGTCCAAAGACGTATTTGGGCACAAAGTGGTAACCACGGCGGACACTGAGTGAGACCTTGCGGGCCCGTTGCACGGCGTCGACGGCGATGTCGCAGCCGCTGTTGCCCGCCCCCACCACCAAAACCCGTTTACCTTCGAAAATCGAGGCGGATTTATAGGCCGCCGAGTGCAGCAGCTGGCCCTCGAAATGGCCTTCGAAGGACGGAAGGTTGGGTTCTGACAGGGTACCGTTGGCCAGCAAGACACCGCGAAACAGCTCTTGCTGGCGTTTCTCTCCGCAGCGGCTGGTCAGCAACCAGCCGTCGCTTCGGCGTTCGATGGCCAGCACTTCGGTTTGGAAACGGTAGGTGTCCCGGAGCTCGAAGTGGCGGGCGAAGTGGCGGAAGTATTCCCGCAGCTGCCGATGGCTCGGGTAGTCGGCCACCGAGTCCGCCATCGGAAATTCCTCGATCTCGGTCATCTTCTTGGAAGAGATCAAGTGTGCCGACTCATAGACGGTGCTGTGGGGGTTGTCGATATCCCACAGCCCGCCGACCTCACTGTGCTGCTCAAAACCGATGAAGGGAATGCCCTGCCTTTGCAGGTTGCGAGCCGTCACCAGGCCCGCCGGTCCGGCACCGATAAGCGCAAACGCTTTGCTACTCGGCGGTGGCGTCATCTTCCTTGGGGGGTGCCGCCGCCTGATCAAAGGCGGCCAGCGCCTCGCTCTCGGTGTAGTAAATGTCGAGCAGAGGCAGAAGCTGGCTCAGGGCGAGGATGTCCAACACCTGCCCCTTGACGTGCAACAGCTTGATTTCCGACGAAAAGCGTTCTGCCAGGCGGATACCCGAAACCAGCTCGCCGATGCCGGCGCTATCGATGCGACTGATCTCCGACAGGTTGAGGACGATCTTGCGCCAATCGGAAGCCAAGAGCTCGTTGATGATTTCTTGCAGTTGCTCGGCGCCGGTTCCCGCAACCAGCCGCCCTTTAAGGTCTACGAGGATCACATCCCCGGTTTGCCGCACTTCGACGTCCATGGTCGACTCCTGAAATGTTTCTTTGAGGCGAATTTTTGACGAGGCTTTCAAGCCTTGAGGACGGCGGATCATAGCATGCTCGTCTCAACCCTCCAGCTCTTCGGCGGCCAAAGAGCAGCCGCGGAGCTCTGCGCCGGTGGCTCGGCCGAGGAGTCGGAAGCCGTCGTCGTGATGCATCGCGAGATCCTGGGTCAATACGTGGACCACCGATCCGATGTTGGCCAAGTCCAGAATGGCCAGCAGGCCGGGTCGGCTCGCCTCGGAGAGGGGTTGCAAGGTCAGAGGGTCGAGCAGGTGGGCCCGCAGCCAGGGTGGGCCGACAAACGTCTCGCCGTCGCCCCCCAGCAGGCTGCGGGTGTAAAACTGGCTGGTGAGCTCGGTCATGCCGTACTCGCGTACGACCCGCTGGGCCGGGATCGCCAGGTGATCCTGCAGCCGGCGTCGCAGCTCTTCGGCGGTGGTGGAGCGCCGCCGTCCCTTGAAACCTCCGGTATCGAAAATGGCGCTGCCGGGGGGCAGGGCGCAGTGCAAGTTGGCCCCGCGCAGCGCCTCGAGCCATTGGGCGAGGGCCAAGGAGGTGGCCAAGACGAGACCGGGACGACCGTCGTGGTGACGTCTCTGGCACCAGGCGTTGGCCGCCTCGATGTCGACTCCGGCGGGTCCGAAGGCATAGTGGCTGTCCGGGCCGCCGTGCTGCCGCATGACGTGGTCGACCATGAACCCCAGGCTGGAGTCCTCCACCCGGTGGCGAGGTGGCACCAAGGCCAAGAAGGGTTTGGCGACGGGAGCTGTCGCTTCGGCCGACGGCGGGTCCGGCGGCAGGCAGAAATCGGGAAACGAAGCGTCGATCACCCGCCGATAGAGATCCGGGAAAGGATGGAAGTGCACGCTGCGTCGACCGCCGGTGGTACCGCTGCTGCGAAAGATCTCGCGGGGTGGAGCGATATGGAGCCGCAGGCTCTTGAAGGCGGCGACGGGAACGGCGGGGATCTGCTGCCAGGTGCCGATCGTCTCGGCGGTGATGCCGCGGCCTGCGCACAGCCGCCGATAGGGCTCCAGGGCCGCCAGCTGAAGGCTGAAGATGTCGAGGGCCAGGGCCGTGAAAGTGGCTTCGTCCAGGTCGGAGCGTAGGGCGTCGCTGACCCTGTGGACGAGCTCGGCAACGGCATGGGGCTGGGCAGGCTCAGGACTCATCTGGTTTGCTCTCTCGGTCGGACGGTGGCGCGGCCTCTGATAGGATTCAGCCGTATTCATAGCCAGATCGTGTCTAAGGATGAGCGGCCGCCTTGATAACAGGTGGCCTGAAATATCAGGAATCGCGTGGCCCGTATCCTCTCGGTGCCATTGCCAGCCGCAGGCTGCCGCGGTCGATATTCTATGTCGGCGGTGAGCTTGGGGCGAGAAGGGTAGGGAATCGACGTGGCGAAGAAAGCCGGAAGCAAGGGCGGAGCTTCGGGGTTGGGTGTTTTTCTGTTGTGTGCTGTTTTGATCCTCCTGACGGCGGGCGGCGCAGCCACCGTGACCTTGCTGCGCGGCAACGCTGCGGCCCAGCTGAGTGCCGAGGAAGCCCTGCAGCGCAGCGATCGCACATTGATTCAGCAACGGCAACAGCGGTACCAGCTGTTGCGCTACATCTCGCGCATTTTTTCGACCGATGAGCTTCTGATGTCGTACCTCACCGAGGCGACGCGGCAAGGGGATCCGGTGACCGTCCTCGACTCCATCGAGGAGTATCAGAATCTTTTGGCCTTCGAGCTGGCGGTGGTGCTCGACCGCAATGGTCGTGTCCTCACCCGCACCGATGATCGGGATGCCTCCGGCGAAGATCTCTCCACCAACCCCCTGGTGGCGGTGGCCCTGGAGGAGCGAGAAGCCTTCGGCGTTTGGCTGCAAGGGGGGAAGCTCTACCATGCGGCGGCGGTGCCTCTGGTGCGGAAGTTCGACTTGGTGGGCTACGTCATCGTCGCCTTCTCGATCAACGATTCCTTAGCCTTGCAAGTGCAGCGCTCCAGTGGTGCCGAGACCCTTTTCCTGGCCAACTCGCCGGCCCCGGAAGTGGTGGCGACCACCTTGAATCCCAGCATGTCGGAGCAGGTGGTCACCGCCCTCAGACGCTCCGGCGATGCGCTCGGCCAGGCGACGCAGAAGGGGCGACAGGTGACCGAGGTGCCCTTGGAGCTGGACGGCCGGCCCTTTTTGGCCAGTCTGCTGCCCCTCGAGGATGCGGCGGGCAATCCCCTGGGAGCCAGCGTCTCCCTGACCCCCCTCGATGCGCGACACAGCGTTTATCGCCAGATCCTGCTGGTCTTGGGGGTGCTGGCTCTGGTGTCGTTGGCCTTGGCCTCATTGTTCTCAACCTTGTTGTCACGGCGTCTCAGCAAGCCCGTCGAGACCCTCAACGCCGCCGTCGATCAGGCGGCCATGGGAAATCTCGAAGTGAGCATTCCACCCTTGCCGGGTGCCTTTGGTGGCATGGCCGAGAACCTGACTCAGATGCTCGGCTCGATGCGCGAGAAGCTCGCTCTGGAGTATTTTGTCGGACGTCTCGTTCGGTATCTGCCGGAGCCCCCCAAGGGCTCTGCGATCGAGCAACCCAAGGCTCGGCAAGTGGCCCTCCTGGCAGTGGAGATGCGGCGTTTTGCCAATCCTAAGGTGAGCTACGATGCGGAAGAGAACATCGCCCGTCTGGGACGTGATCTGCAGCGTATTTCCAAGGTGGTGGCGACCCACCGTGGACAGGTCGGTGCGGTCTATGGACACCGTGCGTTGGCCATCTTCGAGGACGAAGGGTACGCCTTCCGCGCCCTGGCAGCGGCGGCGGAGATCACCTTGATCCTGGCGGAACGGGAGAACGTCTTCGATGAGCCGGAGCCACCGTCGGTGGCCCTGACCAGCGGCCCTGTGATCACCGGACCGGTGGTCTGGGGCGACCAACCGGCCAACGCGGTGGCCGGTGTACCGGTGCAACAACTGGAGGGTCTGATCCGTGAGGCGACTCCAGGGGAGATCTATTTCACCAAGAATTTCTACGCTGAGCTGGCGGAGACCTTCCAACGTAGCGGGGTGCAAGTGCGGGCCCAGCGCGGCATGCTCAGCCCACAGCTGCTCTTGCTCAGCGCTGCCGAAGCGGCGCAGGTCACCGGCGTCACCCCGGCGCCGGTGGAGGTCAGCGCCGCCGAGCGGCGGAGCTTGAGCGATGTCCGTCCCGGAACGGTCCTGGGTAGCCGATTTGATGTCCTGGCGGAGATCGGGGCCGGCCGTGCCGGGCTGATCATCAAAGCCCGCGACCGGGAATATGGCGATTTGGTGACCCTGAAGATGCTCAAACCGGAGGTGGTTTCCGACAGCGCCCGCTTCGAGCGCCTGCGGGACGTCATCCGCATATCGCGCACTATTCATCATCCCAACGTCCTCCAGGTTCTGGATTTTGGTGAGGCGGACGGCATCCCCTTCATTTCCCTGGAATTCATACGTTGTCTGACCCTGCGCTTTTTGCTCAGCCAGGGCGCCGCCATTCCCCTCGTTGCTGCCTTGCGATTGACCCGCCAAATAGGCCACGGACTTCTGGCCGGCCACCGGGAGCGTCTCTTGCATTTGGGCCTCAAGCCGGAGAACGTGCTGGTCGACAACAGTGGTGGCGTCAAGCTGATGGACTTTGGACTGTCGTACCCGACGCCGGGGGTCACGGCGGACCTTGGAGCCCGTTACCTGGCCCCTGAGCAACTGCAGGGCGAGCCAGGGGATCAACGGATCGATATCTACAGTTTTGGGGTGGTGGTCTACGAGATGTTCACCGGGCAACCACCCATCAAGGGTGGCTCTTGGGACGAGATGCGGCAGCAGCTCGCCATCGAGGAACCGGTTCCTCCGAGCACCTTGGTCGCTGAGATTCCACCCCTCCTCGAGCAAATCATCCTGCGATGCCTGGCCAAGGCCCCCGACCAGCGATTCTCGACCATGGAGGAGGTGCTGCAAGCCTTGGAGGACCTGCGCCTCTGATCGGGCAGGCTCGACGGGAGATCCTGCCTCCACAGCCGGACGGCCACCGCCATGGCGTCGGCGAAGAGGCCGGTGATGGGCGGATCGCCCCCTTCAGGAGATCGGTAGGAGCAGGCGTTCCAGGCGGACGGCCCGTCCACTGGCGACCTCGACCTCGACGACTGCCCCCGCCAAGCGCAAATCGCGCTTGGCCACTTCCAGGGAGATGCCGCGCTGTAGCTCGAAGCGTTGCAGCACCTTTTCGGTCTTGAAGCCGATGACACCTTCGTAAGGCCCGGTCATGCCGACATCGGTGATGAAAGCGGTGCCCTTTGGCAGGATGCGATCGTCGGCGGTGGGCACATGGGTGTGGGTGCCGAAGACGGCGCTGACCCGACCATCGAGGTACATGCCCAGGGCCTGTTTCTCACTGGTGGCTTCGGCGTGAAAATCGACCAGCACCACCTTGACGTCGTCATCGAGCTCATCGAGCAGCCGATCGGCGGTATGGAACGGCGAGTCGAGGTTTTTCATGAAAACCAACCCCTCGAGGTTGATCGTCGCCACTTTGACGCCGCCGGCCGTCTCGCCAACATAAATGCCGTGGCCGGGGTTGCCGGCCGGGTAGTTGGCCGGGCGTAGCAGCTTGGGCTCTTTGTCCAACAAAGGCAGACCCTCGCGCTTGTCCCAGATGTGATTGCCACTGGAAAAGCAGTCGATGGGCAGGGCTGAGAGCTCCCTCAGGACATCGGGGGTGACGCCGATGCCGCCGGCCGAATTCTCCACATTGACGATGGTGTAGTCGATGCGGTGGTTTTCGATCAGCCCGTGCAGGCAGCGCTGCAAGGTCCGGCGACCGGGCTTGCCGATGACGTCGCCGACGAACAATAGGCGGACCGTCGATGGTATTTCGTCCTCGCCGCCGACACCTTGGACCTCGGGAATCATCGGGCGTACTCGATGGAGCGGGTTTCGCGAATCACCGTCACTTTGATTTCGCCGGGGTAGGTGAGCTCACTCTCCACCTTTTTGGCGACGTTGCGCGACAGCCAGATCGCCTCTTCGTCAGAAATCTTGTTGGAGTCGACGATGACGCGCACCTCGCGGCCCGCCTGGATAGCGAAACTCTTCTGCACTCCTTTGAAACCATTGGCCATCTCTTCGAGCTTCTCCAGACGTTTGATGTAGCTTTCCAGGACTTCCCGTCGGGCTCCGGGACGTGCCGCCGAGAGGGCGTCGGAGGCGGTCACCAGGACGGCTTCGACGGTCTCGGGATCGTAATCGCCATGGTGGCATGCCATGGCATGGATGACTTTTTCCGACTCGCCATATTTGCGCAATAGATCGATGCCCAACTCCAAATGGCTGCCTTCCATCTCACGATCCACCGATTTGCCGATGTCGTGCAGCAAACCCGCCCGTTTGGCGATGTGCACGTCGACCCGCAGCTCGGAGGCCATGGTGGCCGCCAAGTAGGCCACCTCCTTGGAGTGCTTGAGCACGTTCTGGCCGTAGGAGGTGCGAAAGCGCAATTTGCCGAGGAGCTTGACCAGCTCTGGATGAAGGTCCGGAATGTTGAGCTCCAAGAGGGCCGATTCCCCCTCCTCCTGCACCCGTTGCTCGAGCTCCGACTTGACCTTTTCCACCACCTCTTCGATGCGGGCCGGGTGGATACGGCCGTCGGCGATGAGGCGTTCAAGGGCCACCCGGGCGATCTCGCGGCGGAAGGGATCGAAGCCGGAGAGGATCACCGCTTCCGGCGTGTCGTCGACGATCAGGTCGACCCCGGTGGCCATCTCCAGGGCGCGAATGTTGCGTCCCTCGCGTCCGATGATGCGGCCCTTCATTTCATCGCTGGGCAGCAGGACCACCGACACCGTCGTCTCGGCGACAAAATCGGAGGCGTTGCGCTGAATGGCGTTGGCGATGATTCTCTGGGCGTGGCGGACGGCTTGCTCGCGGGCTTCGTCCTCGATGCGCTTGACCAAATGCGCCGCGTCGTTGCGGGCTTCGTTCTCCATCACCCGCACCAGCTCGTCCTTGGCTTGGTGGGCCGTCAAACCGGCCAGTTGCTCCAGCTTCTGGCGCTCTTGCTGCAGCACGACATCGAGCTCGGCCTGGCGTTCGTGGACGGATTTTTCGCGGCTGGTGAGATCCCGCTCGTGGACGGCGACTTCTTTCTCCCGACGGGCCAGCTCTTCTTGCCGTCGCTCGACGTTGTCTTCCTTCTGGGCTAGTCGTCGTTCGAGGGTTTCGAGCTCGCTGCGCCGCTTGCGCGATACTTTCTCGAATTCCGACTTTGCCTCGTGCAGGCGCTCCTTGGCCGCCAGATCCGCTTCCCGTTGGATGGTCTCGCCTTGCCGTCTGGCCTCTTCGAGGACTTTTTGAGCTTTTTGGTCGGCGTCCAGACGGGAAGTTGTCACGGCGCGGCGGACCAGGGCGAAGTAGACCTGGAAGGCGAGGACCGCAGCGAGGAGAAGCACTGCTACCAGCGGTAGGTATTCGGTCAAGGGTGCACCCCCGGAGCTAAACTAAAACAGGGGTGGGAAACGGTCCGTTGGATTCAGTGAAAAGAAGGGAAGAAATAGCATCCCCTGAGAAGCCGTGAGGATCCAGGTGGTTAGAACCGGGTTCCAACCAAGTGGGTGTCCGCGCGCGGGCCATCAGCGTCCTCGTTCAATGCGAGGCAGGCACAGGCTTCGAGCAGAAGGACTCCCTAGTGCAAAGTGTTGGTTCTAAAGTACCTCGAAATCCAACACGGACCGCACAGGGGATGCCAAGCTTTCTCTATCTAAACGCATATGTCGACCGGTCCTGTTGTCAGGCTTGCAGGGCCTCAGAGAGGACTCCGGTCAACTCAGCCACTTTTTCCATGATCTCGACCCGTTCCCCTTCCTGCTGATTATTGCATTGAACCAGCTCGTCGGCGAGATTGAGCGCCGCGAGGATCGCTATCTTGCCACTGTCGACCATCGGCACCTGACTGCCGATTTCATGCATTTTGCGGTCGACCAATCTTGCCAGCTTCTGGAGATATTCGGGATTTTGCTCACCGCGTACATGGTAGACGGTGCCAAAAATCTCCACCGCAGTGGATGTTGTGCTTTTTGCAGCCATCTCGTAGGCAGTCTCGCGTAGGTCTCCGAAGTCTCCAAGCCCCGGGTCAAAGCGCCCGGAGCACAGGCAAACCCAATTCCTTCAGAGCTTTAGAGCCTCTGGCAGAGCATTGGACAAGGCTCGACTATAGCACAGGTGATGAGCACAGGTGATCCTGCCCCTCCTGGGCTGCTCGCAAGTTGCCAGGGTTGCAGGGCTCATTCTTCGCCGAGCAGCCCGCCGAGATGATCCACCAGCTTCTCGACCCGTTCTCGAATCTCGTCCCGTTCGCCGAGCCATTCGCTCGCCGCTTCGTCTTGACCGGCGGAGGCCAGGAGCTCCTGACTCTCGGCCAGCTGGCTGGTGAGGTCCTCCACCTGCTCTTGCAGCTTGACCTTGTCGTCCTCCAGCTGGCCGTTGGACTCCTGCAATTCGGTTTTTGCTTGGCGAAGGTTGCGGATCTCCTCCACTGCTTGCTCAACACGCTCTTCAAGATCTCTAAGCCAGGCTTTGGTCATGCTGCCTCCGTTACCTGTGGCCAAAGCGCTGCTCGAGCTGCTCGGCCAAGGGGAAATGAATATCGTTGATCTCTTCCTGAGTCAGAGTCCGGTCTTCGGCGCCGTAGTGGAAGGTAATGGTCGTATTGACGGAGCCGGGGGGAACACCCTGGCCACGGTAGCGGTCCTTGAGGACCACCTGCTGCAAGTGCTCGACCTGCGCCCCGACGATGGTCTTTTCGATATCCGCCCAAGGTACCGAGAGAGCGTGGGTCAACGTCGAGTCGACGCTGATGCCGGGATGTTTCGAGGGCGGCGTGGTCGTCAAGTCGGGCTGATCGACCAACAGGCGCTCGAGGGCCAACTCGGCGACGTAAAGGTCGTAGGGCAGGTCGGGGCTCTTCAGCTGGCCTATGATGCCGACTTTGAGGCTCGGGTCCGCAGCGCTCAGGATGTGAGCCGAGGCACCGACAACCAACTGCGGGATCTCGGCGGGACGCCAGGTGAGGGGGAAATCGACCGCTTCGGCTACCGCTTCGATGGTCCCTTTGAGATCGAAGAAATCGAGCTCGACTTGGCGCTCCCACGGCGAGCCCAAGTGGCCGCCGAGAACCACCGCCAGGGCGTCCATTTCGACCCTCCCTTGCTCGCTGTCGGCGGCGAAGATGTGGCCGATCTCGAAAAGCTGCAGGCATTCGGCTCCGCGACGCTGGTTGTAGCGGGCGCTCTCCACCAGATTGGGCAGCAGGGAGCGTCGCATGACGGCGTAGCGGTCCGAGAGGGGGTTGGCCAGCTCCATGGGCTGGCGTTGGCCATAGAAGCTGGGGTACTGGGCGTCCGTCTGGCGATCCAGGAAGGCGAAGTTGATGACTTCGTTGAAGCCGCTGGCGGCCAAGGTGTCCTGCACTCGACGGCGTAATCGATGGCCGGGCAAAGGATTGCCGTCCGGGACGCCGAGAGCGGGCAGAGTGCTCGGGATGTTGTCGAATCCGAAGATGCGCAAGACTTCTTCGTAAACATCCTGGGCATGGGCCTGCTCAAAATCATAGTAGCGCCATGACGGCACGGTGACCTGCAGGCGGCTCCCCTTGCCGGCATCCTCCGCCTCGACGTCCTCCGCCTCGACATCGAAGCCCAGACCGGTGAGGATATCGATGCAGCGTCGCCGACCGATCTCTGCGCCGCCGAAACGCTCCAACGCCGCTACGTCGATGGTCACTTCGGGCGGCCAGTCGGCGCGTAAGCGGGTGGCGTCTAGGTGACTGCTCAGCACCTCGCCCCCGGCCACCTCGACGATTAGCCGCGCCGCCCGTTGGGCCGCCCACAGGCACGCCTTGGGGTCGGCACCGCGCTCGAAGCGATGGCTGGCGTCGGTGTGCATGCCCAGCTTCTTGGCCCCTTTGCGCACCGTCGTGGGATCGAAATGGGCGCTCTCCAGCAGGATGTTGGCCGTCGATTCGGTCACTTCGCTGTCGAGGCCGCCCATGATGCCGGCCAGGGCGATGGGGCCTTTGGCATCGGCGATGACGAGAATGGAGGGGTCGAGCAACCGTTCCTCGCCGTCGAGGGTGGTGAGCTTTTCCCCTACCTTGGCGGGGCGGACGATGACCTGTTGGCCGTCGATACGGTCCAAGTCGAAGGCGTGCAGGGGCTGGCCCGTCTCCCAGAGGACAAAATTGGTGATGTCGACGATGTTGTTGATCGAGCGTGACCCGATGCTCTCCAGGCGCGCCACCAGCCAGTCCGGGCTAGGTCCGATGCGGACGCCGCGGATCACCAGGGCGGTATAGCTGGGGCAGAGGTCGTGGTCCTCCACCCGCAGACTGGCTGCCTCTTCGGCCTTGGCGGCGACGCTGTTGAAGCGGCTGTCGGGCAGCATCAAATCGCAGGCGAAGAGCTGTGACGCCTCGCGGGCCATGCCCAGGTGATTCATGCAGTCCGGGCGGTTGGTGGTGATGTCGATTTCCAGCAGGAAATCGTCTCCCTTCGCCTCCACGCCGTCGACGGCATGGCCGGAATGGGTGAGACGGGTGGCCAGCTCCTCGGCATCGAGGGGTTTGGACAAATAGTCGTTGAGCCAATTCTTAGACAGTTGCATGGTGCAATCCCTCAGACGCGAATCTGCCGCAGCAGCCGCTCGTCATTGTCGAACAGGAGGCGGATATTCGGAATGCCGTAGCGGATCATGGCGACCCGGTCGATACCGAGGCCGAAGGCATAACCGCTGTAGCGGTCCGGGTCGATGCCGCAGCCGGACAGCACCCGCGGATCGACCATGCCACAACCGAGGATCTCCATCCAGCCGGTGTTGGAGCACACGGCGCAACCGTTGCCGGAGCAGAAAGGACAGGTGATGTCGACCTCCGCCGAGGGCTCGGTGAAGGGGAAAAAGCTGGGCCGCAGCCGTACACCGGTATCGGCGCTGAACAGCCGTTGGATGAAGGCTTCGAGGGTCCCCTTCAAGTCGCCGAGGCTCAGCCCTTCGCCAATCGCCAAACCCTCCACTTGGTGGAACATGGGGGAGTGGCGCAGGTCGTTGTCATTGCGGAAGACGCGGCCGGGACAGATCACCCGAATGGGCGGCGCGCTGCGCTCCAACATGGTGCGGACCTGGACCGGCGAGGTGTGGGTACGCAGCAACATCCCGTTGTCGAAAAAGAACGTATCTTGGGTTTCCCTGGCCGGGTGATCGAGGGGAAAGTTGAGGGCTTCGAAGTTATGGTAATCGTCTTCGATCTCCGGGCCTTCGGCGACGCTGTAACCGAGCTCGGCGAAGATGGACTCGATTTCGCGCATCACTTGGGTCACCGGATGCAGGGTGCCGAGCTGAGGGCGTCGACCCGGTAGGGTGATATCCAGGACATCGCTTTGCGCCTCGGCTTCGCTGGCCGTGGCCAGACTCTCCTCGAGGGCCTGCAAGCCGCTTTCGACGTCGACCTTCAAGCGATTTACCGCTTGACCATAGGTCCGTCGGGCGTCGGCGGGGATGTCTTTCATGCGACCCATGAGGTCCCGTAGGCGTCCTTGCTTGCGGCCGACCCATTGCAGACGCAAGGCTTCCCAGCCCTGGCGGTCGGTGACTTCGGAAACTTGTCGCCGGAATTGCTCGGCAAGCTCTTCGAGATGATCGATGGCGGAGGTGGCTGTCATGTCTATATCCTCCATGTCTATATCCTCGGCAGTGGAAGATCTCTCTCCAGAATCCGGCCTTGACGATACCGGTGGCCTTGATGGTACAAGTTGTCTAGTCCCTAACAAATGAGACGATACAAGGAACGGGCGGTGCTGTGAACCGCCGGATATGACTCGGCCCGTGTTCCGACGATTGAAGGGTCGGAAACACGGGCCGCATCTGCGACACTCTGCGGTCGGGCTCAGTCCTCGAGGGCTTGTTTGGCCGCTTCGGCAACCGAGGCGAAAGCTGCCGGCTCGCGCACGGCCAAGTCTGCCAAAACCTTGCGGTCGAGGGAGATGCCGGCCTTCTTGAGGCCGTTGATCATCCGGCTATAGGACAAGCCGTTGATACGGGCCGCGGCGTTGATGCGGGTGATCCACAGGCGCCGGAATTGGCGTTTGCGCTGCCGACGATCGCGGTAGGAGTAGGCCAGGGCACGGTCGACGGCCTGCATGGCGATGCGGTAGGCGTTGTGGCGGATACCAAAAAAGCCCTTGGCTCTCTTGAGAATCTTACGGCGTTTGTCGGTGCGGGTTGTTCCGCGTCTGACTCTTGGCATGATCGAACCTCGTTCTTATCCCGAGTGGGATGGGTAAATGCCCGGTAGATGGGCCAGGGCCGCGATGGACAGGTTCTCCCAACGACGGCGCGCAGGTATCTGCAGTCAACTTCTGGCGTCGGATCGGCTCCTAGTGGAGGAGCTTCTTGATGGTCTTTTCGAAAGCCGGCGAAACGACGGTGCTCTTGCGCAGGTTGCGCTTACGCTTGGTCGTCTTCTTGGTGAGAATGTGGCTGGTCTCCGAATGGTGGCGCAGGATCTTTCCGGTGGCGCTCACCTTGAACCGCTTGGCGGCACCCCGGTGGGTTTTCTGCTTCGGCAATGGAGTACTCCTTCCTCGTTGGCGGCGAAGAGATGAATCTCCGCACGGATGCGGACACCCCGATGGTGTCCCTACACGTCTATGTCTGCAAATCCATATTGGCGAAATTTCTGATCTCGAATGGGCGAGGGGTTTGTGTCCGCCTCGGTCAGCGAATCTACCGCGTCATCCCGTCGACCACCAGTTTTTTCACTCCCGATGTTTCACTCTCGAGTCTTCGCTGCTGACTTTTCAAAGTGCATTGCTGCGTTCGGCGATGCGCTCGCCGAGGCGTGCCGCAAAGTCTTCGCATGACATCACCCCAAGCTCCTCGCCATCGCGCAGCCGCACGTTGATCGTTTCCGCTTCCTGCTCCCGGGCGCCCACCACCAACATGTAGGGGACCTTCAGGAGCTGCGCTTCGCGAATCTTGTAGCCCAGCTTCTCGGAGCGATCGTCCACTTCGACCCGCAACCCGGAGCTCTTGAGACTTCGGCCCACCTGCTGGGCATAGTCGAGGAACTTTTCGGACACCGGCAGCACAACCGCTTGGGTGGGCGCCAGCCAAGGGGGGAAAGCCCCCGCCGTATGCTCGATGAGAATGCCCAGGAAACGCTCCAGGGAACCGAGCATGGCGCGGTGGATCATCACTGGACGATGCTCATTGCCATCGGCTGCGATGTACCCCAAGTCAAAACGTTCGGGAAGCTGGTAGTCGAGCTGCACGGTGCCGAGCTGCCAGGAACGGCCGATGACGTCGCGCACTTGGAAGTCGATCTTAGGACCGTAGAAGGCGCCGTCCCCCTCGTTGACCTCATAGGCCACGCCGAGCCGCTCGAGCGCCTTTTTCAAAGCCCCTTCGGCGAGGTCCCAGGTCTCATCGCTACCCAGGCGTTTCTCGGGCCGGGTCGACAGCTCGACGACGACCCCCTCGAAGGCAAAGGTGCGGTAAATCTCGAGGATCATCTCGGCCACCGCGCAGACCTCGTCTTCGATCTGCTCCTGGGTGCAGAAGATGTGAGCATCGTCCTGGCAGAAGGAGCGGACGCGGGTCAATCCGGTGACCACGCCGCTGCGCTCATAGCGGTGCAAGCGGCCGAAGTCGGCGTAACGGATCGGCAGGTCGCGGTAGGAGCGCAAGCGGGTACCGAAGATCAGGCAGTGGGTCGGGCAATTCATCGGCTTGACCGCGAATTCCCGCCCATCGATCTCGGTGAAGTACATGTTCTCGTGATAGTTGGCGTAGTGCCCGGAGGTGTGCCAGAGCTCGACATCGAGAATCTGTGGAGTCACCACCTCGCCGTAGCCGTAGTCGATGTAGAGCTGGCGCACGAAATCCACCAAGCCGTTGTAGAGCACCGTTCCCTTGGGATGAAAAAACGGGCTGGCTGGGGCTTGGGGGTGAAAGCTGAACAGGTCGAGCTCGGGGCCGAGGCGGCGATGGTCGCGGGCCTGGGCTTGAGAGATCTGCTCTTCGTAAGCCGCCAAGTCTTTCTTGCTGGCGAAGGCGGTGCCGTAAATACGCTGTAGCCGTTCGTTGGCCTCGTCGCCCTTCCAGTAGACGCCCGACGCTTCGAGCAGCTTGACGGCGCCGATTTGGGACAGGTTCTGGACGTGCGGTCCACGGCACAGGTCGGTGAATTGACCGTGACGGTAGAGGGTGATGGTTTCGCCCTCGGGAATGTCCTTGAGGCGCTCCACCTTGAGGTGCTCGCCCTTATCTCGGAAGATGGCCTCGGCTTCCTCTCGGCTGACCTCGAGACGCTCGAAGGTCGACTTCTCCTTCAAGATCTCGAGCATCTTGGCTTCCACCTTGTCGAGATCCTCGGGGGTGAAGGCGCGGGCGAAGCGGAAATCGTACTGGAACTTCTCGGAATGGTCTTGCCGTCCGGCGTCGATCTCGGTGCCCGGCCAGAGCCGCTGCACGGCGTCGGCCATGACGTGCTCGGCGCTATGGCGGATGAATTCGCCGGCTTCCGGATTCTTCGCGGTGAAGAGACGGAAGGGGCCATCTTGGTGCAGGGGTTGACGCAGATCGACGAGTTGGTCGCCCAGGGCTCCGCCCACCGCGGCCCGCGCCAGACCCGGGCCTATGGACAGGGCCACGTCGAGGGGCGTGCTGCCGCTCGCTACGGTTCTGATCGAGCCATCGGGGAGGGTCAGCTCGATTTGTTGTATTCCACTCATCGTTGCTGACTCTTTGATCTTGGGTTCGTGTCAGGAGACCACTGTGAGAAGTCGAAGCATGGCGCCGAGCAATGGCTCAAAGCGCTTTGAGCCATCGGGCTCGATAGGTTCCAGACGAAGATGGTAGGCGCTAGCGGATTTGAACCGCTGACCTCTACCGTGTGAAGGTAGCGCTCTAACCAGCTGAGCTAAGCGCCTTCTAAGTCTGGCCTGTCCTAACTAGGTCTGCCTGCCCTGAAGCCGGGTCCGGCCCATCATGGTCGACCGGGTGGCTGTGTACCAGCGGCGGCGGGAAACACTGTATTGCCGGAATCGAGGGCTCGTCTTCGGAGGGCTCTCGTCTTCAAATGGCCCGTACTTGAGAAATCTGGTAGACCCGAGCGGATTTGAACCGCTGACCTCTACGATGTCAACGTAGCGCTCTAACCAACTGAGCTACGGGTCTAGAGTCCGTGGGACGAGCTGTGCCCGCCGCCAGGGTCGGGGAGACTAGCAGGGGGCGAGAGACCCTGTCAACACGTCGCTGCCGCTGACCTCGATTTGGCAAAAAAGGCTGGCTCGCCGACGCCTTGGTTTGCACTGCCAACGGTTGGGCTTGGCTGGCGGCGACCGTCAGGCATGGAATCCGCTTCCTTGACCTACCCAAGGGGCGGCAATAGACTGCCTGTAGTGCCTGCGTCGAACAATCATGTTCTATGCTCGCCATGAGCGCTGACATCTCACGTTCGTGCCCGTTGGAAGGTGGCCCGCAACCTGGCCGTGATCCGCTACTAGGCTGTGGTCGGCCATTGGCTGAAGCCTGCGACGGCACGAGCATCCGCGGCAACTCAGGCCGCCGATACCCGATCGCCTCTCCATCGCCAAGCCGGAATATTCTCGGCCCCTAGGATCGATTGTTTACGTCCTTGCGCCACTTACTTGGAGCCAGCCATGTCCGACTCGTCGTCTGACAAACTGAAATTTACCCCTATCCCCAAAGCCATCGAGCTTTTTCGTCAAGGTCGCATGTTGGTCGTCGTCGACGATGAGGACCGAGAGAACGAGGGCGATTTGGTGCTCGCCGCTGAGAAGGTGACTCCCGAATCGATCAACTTCATGGCCAAGTTCGGGCGCGGCTTGATCTGCCTGTCGCTGACCGAGGAGCGCTGTCGCCAGCTGAAGCTGCCCTTGATGGTCGAAGAGCAGGACAATTCGCCCTTTGGCACGGCCTTCACCGTTTCCATCGAAGGGCGCAATCGGGTGACCACCGGAATTTCCGCCAGTGATCGGGCTGAAACGGTGCGGACCGCCATCGATCCTCACTCCGGGCCTGAAGATCTGGCGCGTCCCGGTCACGTCTTCCCGGTGCGAGCGCGTCCCGGCGGTGTGCTCAAGCGGGCCGGGCATACGGAGGCCTCGGTGGATTTGGCGACGCTCGCCGGTTTATTTCCGGCGGCGGTGATCTGCGAGATCATGAACGATGACGGCACGATGGCCCGTTTACCCGATCTTCGAAAGTTTGCCAAAGAGCACGATCTACCTCTGCTGACGGTCAGCGATTTGATCAGCCATCGTTTGCGCACCGAGTCTCTGGTGCGGCGGGTGGCCTCGCCCAAAATCCCCACCCCATACGGCGAGTTCATCGCCCACGGCTTCCGCTCCGATGTCACAGGCGAAGAGCACTTGGCCTTTGTTCTGGGGGATGTCGATCCCGAGGAACCGACTTTGGTGCGGGTCCACAGCCAATGCCTGACCGGCGACATCTTCGGCTCTGAGCGCTGCGATTGCGGTTTGCAGCTTCACTCGGCGCTGAGCCGCATCGAAGCCGAAGGGCGGGGCGTGCTCCTTTATCTGCTGCAGGAAGGCCGCGGCATCGGCCTGTTCAACAAGCTGAAAGCCTACGAGCTGCAAGAGAAGGGGCACGACACCGTGGAGGCCAATGAAGAGCTCGGCTTCCGCCCCGACGAACGCAACTACGGTATCGGCTGCCAGATCTTGCGCGATCTCGGGGTTCGCAAGATGAAGCTGATGACCAACAACCCCGGTAAGTACATCGCCCTGCGTGGATATGGCCTGGAAATCGCCGAGCGTGTGCCGTTGGAGATGCCGCCCACCGATGCCAGTCGCGAATATCTGCGCACCAAGCGCGAGAAGCTGGGTCATCTTCTGAAGCTCGTCTAGCCACAGGCTGCTAGGGCCGCCTCGCCTGGCCGACGGCATCGTCGGCCAGGCCGACCCACCGAGTCCCGCCTTGATACTTGGCCTCCCCCCCCCCGCGCCGGAACGAGCTTCGACGATAAATCTGCCCGTTGTTGGAATAAACCCGAGGCTTGACACGTTCGGCTCGTCTGAATAGATTGTTAGCACTCGTCGACGAGGAGTGCTAACGATCGTCGATTTTTGTACTTTTAAACTTAAAAACCGCTTGGATAAACGCCCTGGACGGAAATTTGTGTCCGGGGCTCGAGCGAGGAGGTTCGGAAGTGAACATTCGTCCTTTACACGATCGGATTGTGGCGAAGCGTACGGACAGTGAGGAGGAGGTTCGCGGTGGAATCATCATCCCGGACACCGCCAAAGAGAAACCTCAGGAAGCGCAAGTTGTGGCCGTCGGCCCCGGCAAGCTCGATGACAAGGGCAAGCGTTCCCCCATCGACGTCAAGGTTGGCGATCGCGTGTTGATCGGCAAGTACGCCGGCAGCGAGATCAAGCTGGACGGCGTCGAGCACGTCATCCTGCGCGAAGACGAGGTCCTCGCCATCATCGAGTGAGACTGGTCGGTCCCAAGGCCGGCAGCCCTCGATGATCGTCGACCCCGAAATACAAGTTTTCAGTCCCTAGAATTCAACAGACTCAAGAGAGGATTTCAACTATGGCGAAGCAAATCGTCTACTCCGAGGATGCGCGCTCGGCCATCCTGCGGGGCGTCAATAAATTGGCCAATGCGGTCAAGGTCACCCTCGGTCCCAAGGGCCGCAATGTGGTCATCGAGAAGAGTTTCGGCTCCCCCACCATCACCAAGGACGGTGTGACGGTGGCCAAGGAGATCGAGCTCCCTGATTCGATCGAGAACATGGGTGCCCAGATGGTCCGTGAAGTGGCTTCCAAGACGTCCGACGTGGCCGGTGACGGCACCACCACGGCGACCGTCCTGGCTCAGGCCATCTACCGCGAAGGCTCCAAGAATGTCACCTCCGGTGCCAATCCGATGAGCCTCAAGCGCGGCATCGAGATGGCAGTGCGGGCCGCCGTCGCCAAGATCGACAGCATGTCCAAGCCGGTCGAAGGTAGCGAGATCGCCCACGTCGGTACCATCTCCGCCAACAATGACAGTGAGATCGGTGGCATCATCGCCGAGGCCATGGGCAAGGTCGGCAAGGACGGCGTCATCACCGTCGAAGAGGCCAAGGGCCTGGAGACCACCCTCGAGGTGGTCGAGGGTATGCAGTTCGATCGTGGCTACCTCTCCCCTTACTTCGTGACCGACTCCGAGCGCATGGAAGTGTCGCTCGAGAACGTCGCCATGTTGCTCTACGAAAAGAAGATCAGCTCGATGAAGGATCTGCTGCCGATCCTCGAGCAGGTGGCCAAGCAAGGTCGTCCGTTGTTGATCATCGCCGAGGACATCGAGGGCGAGGCCCTGGCCACCTTGGTGGTCAACAAGCTGCGTGGCACCCTAAACGTGGCTGCCGTCAAGGCCCCCGGTTTCGGCGATCGTCGCAAGGCGATGCTCGAGGACCTGGCCATCCTCACCGGTGGCAAGGTGATCACCGAGGATCTCGGCATCAAGCTCGAGAACGTGCGTTGGGAAGACCTCGGCGAGGCCAAGAAGGTTGTCATCACCAAGGATGACACCACCATCGTCACCGACACCGAGGATTCGAGCCGTCGCGAGGCGATCGCCGGCCGCGTCAAGCAGATTCGCAATCAGGTCGAGGAGACTTCCTCGGACTACGACCGCGAGAAGCTGCAAGAGCGCTTGGCCAAGTTGGTTGGCGGCGTTGCGGTGATCAAGGTCGGTGCGGCCACCGAGACCGAGATGAAAGAGAAGAAGGCCCGCGTCGAGGATGCCATGCACGCCACCAAGGCGGCGGTTGAAGAAGGCATCGTCCCCGGCGGCGGTGTCGCCTTGCTGCGCGCCATCGAGGCGGTCGACGCCGTTGAGGCCGAAGGCGACGAAGCGGTCGGTGTTGCCATCGTGCGCCGGGCGCTCGAAGAGCCGACCCGTCAAATCGCCCTGAATGCCGGTGAGGAAGGCGCAATCGTCGTCCGCGACGTGATGGCCCGCAGCGGCAACGAGGGTTTCAACGCCGCCACCGGCGAGTACGTTGACCTGGTGAAAGCCGGCGTCATCGATCCCGCCAAGGTGACCAAGAACGCCTTGCAGAACGCGGCCTCCATCTCCGGTCTCCTGCTCACCACCGAAGCCATGGTGTGTGAGATCAAGGATGACGCGAAGGATGATGGCGGCGGAGCCGGTGCCATGGGTGGCATGGGCGGCATGGGCGGCATGGGTGGCATGGGCGGCATGATGTAAGCGCCCTTCCCCTCCCCAGGGGATGAGTTTCCACCAGGAAGCTCGCCAGCAAAAGCCGACTCGGTGCCATTGGCCGGGTCGGCTTTTTGCTTGGGCGCCCGGGCGGCTTCCGGCAGCTCGTCGTCAGAGGTATGTGATCGCCGCTGCCGGCAGGGTCCGCGACGGACTGCCGATCGGGAGCCGCATCTTGTAGCATCGGCACCGTGAAGCGCTTTCTCCCTTCCCTGTTGTTGACCCTCGGCATCGCCGCTCTGGCACCCTATGTCGGAGTCCTGCGTCAGAGTCTCTTCGCAGCTTTCCCCATGGGGGCCCTGCTGTTCCTGGGGGGCGCCCTGTTGGCGACGGGAGGCATGACCCTCACCTTTGCTTTCTGGAGGATCCGCAGCCGACGCCTACCGCGCTTTCTCGGGCTCTTGGCGACCATACTCCTGGTGTGGGGTCAGAACTTCGGCTTTGGCACCACCGACATCGAAGTCAATATCATCGAGAAGCTGCACATCGTCGAATACGGACTGCTGGCCTGGTTGCTCTACCGGGCGCTGCTTCGGGGCACGGCTGAGGGCTCCGCCAAGACGACGGCCACAGCAACCTGCGGTGACCTGTCCCTATTGATCCTGCCGCTCTTGGGGGTCTGCCTGGCGGGTACCTTGGACGAGACCGTGCAAATGCTGGTGGCTACCCGAACCGGTGATGTGCACGATATCGCTTTGGACGTCTATTCAGGGGCCTGTGGAGTGCTCTTCGCCCTCAGCCTCGAACCGCCTCAACGCTTCCGCTGGCGCCTTGGCCAAAAGCCTTGGATTTGGGCTGGCGCCGCCGCGGCTGTCCTGGGGGTCGGCCTCTTCGTTTCCCGGGCCCACCTCGGCTACATGATCGACGACCCGGAGATCGGTCAGTTCCGCTCCTGGCATCAGCGCGACGAGCTGCTGCGGCTGCAAGGACAGCGGGCGGTCCAGTGGCGTCTCAAGCCGCCAGGGCAGAATCCATCGCCGTGGCGCCTCGAAGATCGTTATCTGACCGAAGCGGGGTGGCATTCCGGGCACCGGCAGCGCAACTCCGAGCTCGGCTACTACTATTGGGCCCACCAAGCCAACCGCATTCTGGAGACTTATTACGCGCCGTATCTCGACCTGCAAGGTTTTGGCCGTGCCGACAAGCGACGCTATACCCCGGACATGGCGCAACGGGTCGAAAGCCAGGCGGTGGTGCTGAACCCGCGCTTCTATCGCAGCCCGGTCTTAGCGCAGCGTATCTACCTATGGCCCGGCAAACCGCTCTTTCACGGCGTGCTGGGGGTCGTGGTCCTCAGCTTGCTGGCGCTGTCGTGGACGGCTCGGACTTCTGCCGCAGCTCGGAAATGAGGGCGTCGACCTGACGGCGCAGATCCGCCAGGGAGCCCCCGTTGTGGAGCACCCGGTGGGCCCCCTGGCGGCGAGCTTCGCCATCTCCTTGGGCGGCGAGGCGGGCGCGGGCCGCGTCTTCGTCCATGCCGCGCTCGACGGCCCAGCGCAAACGTCGGGCAGGATCGGCCTCGATGCTCACCACCAGATCGAAAAAACGACCGCCGCCGGATTCAACCAGCAGGGTCGCTTCATAGACCACCACCCCTTCGGCCAGGCTAGCTATCTCTTGGAAGCGCTGGTGGACCAGTGGATGGATGGCCGCCTCGAGACGCCGACGGGCTTCGGCGTCGGCAAAGACGATCTTGGCCACGGCGCCATGATCGACACCGCCGTCGGGGCGTAGGGCGGCGGCGCCGAAGAGCTCAGCAACGGCCGCGGCGCCGCGGCCGCCCGGTGCATAGAGCTCGGCCACCAAACGATCCGCATCGACGACGAGAAATCCCGCCTCGTCGAGCCAGCGGGCGACGGTGGACTTACCGCTCGCCATGCCGCCGGTCAAACCCAATAGGAAGCGGCTCATAGACCGGCCGTCGAGCGTCCCTGGCGACGCAGGGAAGCGGCTAGGGTATTGACCAGCAGTTGCGCCACCGTCAGGCGACCAACACCCCCAGGGACGGGCGTGATGGCGCTGCAGAGGGGCGCCACCCGGTGATAGTCGACATCGCCGACCACCGCCGAGCCCCGCTTGTCGAAGGAGGCCAGGCGCTGTGGGTTGTTCGGAAACAGGGCTTCCAGCTGTGTCCGGTCCGTCAGGCGGTTGATGCCGACATCGATCACCACCGCACCTTCCTTGACGTGCTCGGGGGTGATGAAACCCGGGCGACCGATGGCGGCCACCAAGAGGTCGGCGCGTCGGCACTCGGCCTTTAGATCACGGGTCCGGGAATGGCAAAGGGTCACCGTGCAGTTCTGCCGCAACAGCAGGGCGGCCATCGGCTTGCCGACGATGTGGCTGCGGCCCACGATCACCGCGTGGCGCCCCTGCAGCTCGATGTTGTAGCGTTGGAGCAATTCGATGACCCCCGTCGGGGTCGCCGGCGTCAGGGCCTCCTGGTCCAGCCACAGCCGTCCTACGTTCTCGGGATGAAAGCCGTCGACATCCTTGTCGGCCCGAATGAGCTCCAAGAACGGTTGCTCGTCGAGGTGCTTGGGTAGCGGCAACTGCAGCAGGATGCCGTCGACCCGGTCGTCGTCATTGAGCCGTTGCAAGTGCTGTCGCAAGGTGGCGGCGTCGGTGTCGGCCGGCAGCACCAGGGACTGACCGTCCATGCCCGTTTTCTCGCAGGCCCTGGCTTTGCTGGCGACATAGGTGCTGGAGGCCGGGTCGTCACCCACCAGCACTGCCACCAGCTTGGGTCTGCGGCCACCGTCGGCGACCAGGCGAGCCACCTGCTCGCCAACTTCGTTTCGCATGGCAGTGGCGATGGTCTTACCGTTGAGGACGAGGGGATCTGAATCAGAGACCACGGGTTTCTCCTGCTGGGTCGATGGGTCGAGGGGCGTCATTGCGCAACGCTGGCCCGTCACTTGAGATAGGATCTGCCGACACTGACCGCGAGGCGAGCGTCTTATAGCATCGAGCGTCCTAGAGCATATCGGCTCT
The DNA here is from genome assembly GCA_029263315.1 of Acidobacteriota bacterium. GTDB lineage: Bacteria > Acidobacteriota > Thermoanaerobaculia > Multivoradales > J023 > JAJCXR01. The sequence goes on from JAJCXR010000066.1 coordinate 82,350, forward strand.
CGAGCCCGACGACGAGAGTGGGCAAGAAAAACCAGCTCAGTGGATACGAGGCCTTGACAAGCCACCCGGGCCTCCGTATTATCGGCCGCCCTTCGCCTCGAAGGAGCGGTCTACCTTTGCCAACACAGAGGCCGCATTTTCGGCTCCCAAAATCGAGTGGAATGAGACCATGATGAAGACCTATAGCCCGAAGAGCGCCGATATCCAGCGACAGTGGTTTGTCGTCGATGCCGCTGGACTAACTCTGGGCCGTCTGGCGACGCAAGTTGCCATGACGCTCCGCGGCAAGCACAAGCCGATGTATACCCCCCATGCGGACACGGGGGACTTCGTAATCGTCGTCAACGCCGACAAGGTCGTGTTGACCGGCCGCAAGGAAGACCAGAAGGTCTACTATCGCCATTCGGGTTATCCCGGTGGCATCAAGGAGATCACGGCTGGCAAGTTGCGCCAGCGGTTCCCCGAGCGTCTGGTCGAGAACGCCGTGCGCGGCATGCTGCCGAAGAACAGCCTGGGTCGCCAGCTGTACCGCAAGTTGAAGGTATACGCCGGACCCGATCATCCCCATCAGTCGCAGCAGCCCGCGCCGCTTGAAGTCGGTGGCGCCAGGGCCTGATCGCCGAACCGTCGTCCGCTAACCGACGACGAGAATCCGGTATAGCGAGGAGAGAGCTTTGAGTGAATTGAACCAATACGGCACTGGGCGCCGCAAGACCGCAACCGCACGCGTCTTTCTGCGGCCGGGCTCGGGCAACATCACCGTCAACAAGCGCACCTTGGACGAATACTTCGCCAATGAAGTGCTGAAGATGGTGGTCCAGCAACCCCTGCACATCACAGAGACCTTGGAAGGCTTGGACTTCACGGTCACGGTGAAAGGTGGCGGCGCAACGGGGCAGGCAGGAGCCATCCGCCATGGCATCACCCGGGCGCTGCTCGAGCACAACGAAGAGCTGCGGTCCAAGCTCAAAGCTGCTGGCCTCGTGACCCGCGATTCGCGCAAGAAAGAACGTAAGAAATACGGTCAGAAGGGCGCTCGTGCCCGCTACCAGTTCAGTAAGCGGTAAGAAGGAGACCAGCCGTGATTCAGGTAAAAATGCGAGATTTGCTGGAGGCGGGTGTCCACTTTGGCCATCAAACCCGGCGCTGGAATCCGAAGATGCGTCGTTACATCTTCGGCAAGCGCAACGGGATCTACATCATCGACCTGCAGAAAACCCTGCGACGCTTCCGGGAAGCGGCGGAATTTGTCTACCTCATGGGCAGACAAGGCGGTCGTTTGTTGTTCGTCGGAACGAAACGCCAAGCCCAGGAAGCCATGGCCGAAGAAGCGATGCGCTGCGGCCAGTATTCGGTGACCCATCGTTGGCTCGGTGGCACGTTGACCAACTTCGTGACCATCCGCAACTCTGTCGAGCGTCTCAAGGACATCGAGAAGCTGCTCGAAGATGGTGAGTCGGCTTTGATCAAGAAAGAGAAACTGCGGTTGGAGCGCGAGCGCCAGAAGCTCAATCGCAATCTTTCCGGTATTCGCGACTTGGAGCGCCTTCCCGATGCCCTGTTCGTGGTCGATCCCAAGAAGGAATCGATCGCCGTGGCCGAGGCCAACAAGCTCGGTATCCCGGTCATCGGCTTGGTCGACACCAATTGCGATCCAGAGCTCGTCGACTATGTGATTCCCGGTAATGACGATGCGATTCGGACGATCCGTCTGTTCGCCTCGAAAATCGCCGATGCCTACATGGCCGGTTCGGGCAAGTTGCAGGAAGATCGTATGATCCGCAGCAAAGCAAATCCTGCCGCCGCCGCGCCGGAGCAAAAGGCAGCGGAGACGGCAGCTGCTCCGGCAGAGGCCGCTCCGGCAGAGGCCGCTCCGGCAGAAGTTGCCCCCGCGGAGGCTGCTCCGACCGAGGCTGCGCCTCAGGAGGCTGACGCCGCGGCGACGCCGGCAGCGGAGTAATTTCCGCGGCGGGCGGGTTGAGGGCGCTGCCTTCGGTCTCAAGATAGGTCGTAAAAGGCCAGACGCCGGTCTGGCCTTTTTGTGTGTCTGGAGAAATTCCGTCGGAAGCTCCAGGTGAACAACAAAAACTAATTGACGACGGGGTTCCATCGTCGTCGATAATGCACCGCTCCAAACAGCCCAGGCTGATTGGCGATTCGGTGGATTGGGCTCGAGAGGATACCAAGATGCAAGTCACAGCAGCTATGGTCAAGGAGCTTCGGGAGCGCACCGGTGCCCCGATGATGAAATGTAAATCGGCTCTCCAGGAAATGGGCGGCTCGATCGAAGATGCCATCCAGTACCTGCGCAAACAAGGGCTCTCCGCGGCGGCGAAGAAGGCCGGCCGGATTGCCGCCGATGGTTATGTCGGCTCTTACATTCATGCCGGCGGCAAGATCGGCGTATTGGTGGAGGTCAACTGTGAGACGGACTTCGTGGCCCGCACCGACGGTTTTCAAGCTCTGGTCAACGATATCGCCATGCATATCGCCGCCGCTGAGCCCCGCTTTGTCCGCCGCGAAGAGGTGACGGAGGACGTCCTCGCGCGGGAGCGTGAGGTGCACGAGGAGCAGGTGCGGGCTTCCGGCAAACCCGAGAATCTGGTCGAGCGCATCGTCACCGGCAAGATGGAGAAGTTCTACTCGGAGTGTGTTCTCCTGGAGCAGCCCTTCGTCAAGAATCCGGATCAGACCGTCAACCAGATGGTCGCCGAAAAGATCGCCGCCTTGGGTGAGAACATCCAAGTACGGCGTTTCACTCGCTACAAGCTGGGTGAAGGTATCGAGAAAAAGAGCGACGATTTCGCCTCAGAGGTCGCCGCTGCGGTGGCCGGCACTAAGAGCTGAGGTCGCGCCGGCATGCCAGCGGACAACCGTGCAGCGGTTTTTGGCCGAGTCCTTCTCAAGCTTTCCGGCGAGGCCCTGATGGGCTCGCAGAGCTTCGGCATCGACGAGACTGTCGTAGGCGATGTCGCTGACGAATTGAAGACTGTTCACGGTATGGGCGTCGAGTTGGCGGTGGTCATCGGAGGCGGCAACATCATCCGTGGTGTGGCCGCCAGTGACCGCGGTATCGAGAGGGTGACCGCTGATCATATGGGCATGCTCGGCACCGTGATCAATGCCCTGGCACTTCAGGATGCCCTCGAAAAGCGAGGCGTCACGACCCGAGTCCAGACCGCCATCGAGATCCGGGAGGTGGCGGAGACCTTCATCCGTCGGCGTGCCATCCGCCATTTGGAGCGAGGCCGCGTGGTTATCTTCGCGGCCGGCACTGGCAATCCGTTCTTCACCACCGACAGCGCCGCAGCATTGCGGGCCAACGAGGTCCATGCCGAGGTGTTGATGAAGGCGACCAAAGTGCCGGGTATCTACAGCGCTGATCCCAACAAGGACCCAGATGCTGTGCTCCTGCCGGAAGTCACCTATCAGCGGGTCCTGGAAGAGAATCTCGGTTTCATGGATGCGGCGTCGATCAGTTTGTGCCGTGAGAATGGTATTCCGATCGTCCTCTTCGACCTCGCCGAGAAGGGTAATATCTTGCGCGTGCTGCGGGGTGATACCGTCGGTTCGGTGGTTCGCGACCGCTGATCCGCCATCATGTTGTTTGGGTCCTGGGCTCGCTTTTGTCGGGCCTGGGCTCGGCTGCGAGCTCTGGCCGGAAACGGCCAGGGCTCTTTTGCATTGCGACCGGGACACGGTAGCCCTGAGAGGCGAAGATGCGTTGACAGGGTCTCGCCCAGCCACTATCGTCCAATGATGGCTATGCCCTTTGGGGGCTATACGTGAATTTTGATGGGAATGCTTTTGGTGGTCGCCTAGACTTCGAAGATCGATCCGTTGCAAGGAATTGCCAGAAGTTACCCTAGGAGGCGTTGATGAACGAATTGTTTAGGGATGTCGAGCTGAAGATGAAGCACGCGGTTGAGCATTTTCAGCACGAGCTCAAGCAGCTGCGGACCGGTCGAGCGTCGCTGGCCATCCTTGAAGGGGTTGTCGTCGAGTATTTTGGCACGCCGACACCGCTGAATCAGATGGCCAACATGGCTGTCGCCGACGCCACGATGCTCACCCTGCAACCCTGGGACGTGACGCAGATTTCTGCCATCGAGAAGGCCATTCTCAAGGCCAATCTCGGTTTGACCCCTTCCAATGATGGCAAGATCATTCGCTTGCCGATTCCTCCTCTGACCGAAGAGCGGCGCAAAGAGCTTGCCCGCAAGGCCCACGACATGGCGGAAAACAGCCGTAATAGTGTCCGCGGGGCGCGTCGCGATGGCAATGATCTCCTGAAGAAGATGGAGAAAGACAAGGACATCAGCCAAGATGATGAACGGCGGGGCCAAACAGAAGTGCAGCGCCTGCACGATCACTACATCACCCAGATCAACTCTGTGCTCGAAGCCAAGGAGAAGGACATCCTGACCGTCTGAGGTCACGGTTGCTCATCATGGGTCGAGCCGATTTCGTATACGGATTTCATCCGGCCCGCGAGTTGCTACGGCACACGCCGCAAGTGGTCTTGGAGGTTCTGGTGGCGGCGCGGCCCGGAAAGCGCCGGGCCGAAATCGAAGAGCTTTGTCGCAAGCATGGTGTCCCCCTCAAACGCCTCGGTCAGAAACAGCTCGAAGAGCTGGCGGCGGGGGCAGCGCACAACGGTTTTGTCGTCCGTCGCTCGGCGAGCCAGACCGGAACCAAGGCGCCACCAAGGGACAGCGAGCTGGTCGTCTTGGTCGAGGACATTCAAGATCCGCGCAATCTCGGTGCGTTGATCCGGGTTTGTGAGGGCGTTGGGGCCGCCAAGCTATTGATTCGAGATCGCGGCTCGGCACCGCTGACCGCGGCGGCCATCAAAACCTCCGCCGGTGCGGTGGAGTGGTTGCCCGTCGAGCGGGTGGTCAACTCAGGGCAAGAGATCGAAATCCACAAGAAACAAGGTTTCTGGGTCTACGGTGCGGCGGCGGACGGGGCTCCCCCATGGGATCTCGATTTGACGGGGCCGGTGATGCTCTGCCTCGGGGGCGAAGAGAGTGGCTTGAGGCAGCGGACTCGCAGCCTATGCGATGGCGTTATCGGCTTGCCGATGCGTGGCCAGGTCGAATCCTTGAATTTGGCCACCGCCGCTTCCGCCATCCTCTATGAGGTCGTGCGACAACGGCTGGGGGCCACAGGGCTGGCCCGCTAGGCTCGAGCTTCAGCTTTTCCAGCGGTGACGGGACGGGTGGAGCGGTGGCCCCGTTGAAAAGATCGAGAAAGGTATTGCGCACTGCAGGCGGACTGGGTACAATCCCGGCCTCGCTGAAGCCGGGTGCGCCCTTGGATGTTTCCAGAGACAAGCCAATGCCTCATCGTGAGGCGGCACGGTCTCAAGTCACAGTTTGGGACGTGTGGTCGCCACCAGATCGTCCGCCCGAACCGGGTCGAGCCGGCATAGCTCAGCTGGTAGAGCAACTGACTTGTAATCAGTAGGTCCTCGGTTCAAATCCGGGTGCCGGCTCCAGCAAATCGAAGTTCTTTGCAAGTACTGTGGAGGTGTGGCCGAGTGGACAAAGGCAGCAGACTGTAAATCTGCCGGCGTAACGCCTACGGTGGTTCGAATCCACCCGCCTCCACCATTCATCGACCGAAAGCCATTTTGCTTTGGAGGCTCCGGGAGGTCCCACCTGTTACGGGATCCCGATGGTCAGCGTCTTCAGCAAGGGCCGTCGTTCAAGTGGTCGAGCGGGAGTAACTCAGGGGTAGAGTCACAGCCTTCCAAGCTGTTGGTCGCGGGTTCGAATCCCGTCTCCCGCTCCATGTCTTCGGCTGGTTCCCCGTCGTTTCGCAGGAGTTGGCGCTAGACAGTGAGTCTGCGTCTTGCTAAAATCCGGTGATTCGTCTCTGGGCGCCTTCAGTTGGCGCCCCCGGGGTAGTGCGGCGGTCCGAGAGCTCGGGACGCCGCGTTTGCACGTAAAAAGGTCCAAGACAATCTAGCGATAGGAAGTCTGAGGGCGCTCTGGGTTGCAAGGCAGCGCTTTCGATGTCTAGGTGTCGAAACTTTCGGCCCACGTAGCTCAGCGGTAGAGCACTTCCTTGGTAAGGAAGAGGTCACCGGTTCAAGTCCGGTCGTGGGCTCCATAGATCTGATTGTCTTTTCTTGGCGTCCGGCGCATTTTGGCGCTCATCGCGAACACATCACCAAAAACACTCGAAGCGGTCCATGGCGAAGAAACAGCGGGCCAATTCTAGGAGGCGTCTGAAGCATCATGGGTAAGGCAAAGTTTGAGCGGACCAAGCCGCACGTCAACATCGGGACCATCGGTCACGTGGACCATGGTAAGACGACCTTGACGGCAGCGATCACCAACGTTTTGGCCTCGAAGGGCTTGGCCGAAGTGTCGGCTTTCGAGGACATCGACAAGGCTCCTGAAGAGCGCGAGCGCGGCATCACCATC
>JAJCXR010000067.1 GCA_029263315.1 Acidobacteriota bacterium
CCGGAAATACGGTGACGTATCGAGAGCCCCGAGGCGCCGCGTCCGCAAGGCTTGCGAGCGAGGCATAGTGGGGCTCTGTTGCAGCGAGCGTAACGCCGCGGACGTGGATGCATCGGCGCTCGAATACCAGCGAATTTTTGAAAAGGTGTACTAAGTCAGTGGTTGCGAACTTGCTCAGCCAACAAACGGTAGACCGTGTCACGATCGAGATCGGGGCGGATGTCGAGGTAGCTCGCGTCGCCCCAACCACCGTCGCTGGAAAGACGATAGTAGACCCGATTCTCGACGGTTTCGCCTTCCCAAGCCAGCAGAACCTGACGTCCTGAGCCGGCAACGAAGAGTCTTGCATCCGTCAAGCGATCGTTGATTTCGGGAAGTGTCCAGGCACCGCCACGGGAGATCTTGAGTAGGGTCGGACGACCCGAGCCGTCCGCCAACTGACCGACCTCCATCAGGTAGGCATCGGCGTTGGCCGGCAAGCCATTGGCATCGATGGTCGAGCCGGTGATGACGATTTCTAGACGCGCCTTCTCGGCCATCAGCTCGAGCTCGCCGGTCCGGTTCAAATCACCGTGCCAGCCTTCGATGAAGGCGGCGACGCTCTCCACCATGTAAGCCAAGCTGGCGGGGTGCAATCCCTCGCCGATGGTGGTGAGCTGATGTCGCATCTCATCGGCCAGGGCCTGCTTGGAGTGAATACGCTGGCCGGTGATGACGATCTCCAGCCGGGCCTTGTCCGAGAAGGCCGTCAGGATGCTGGGAATCATCTCATTGCGTAGGACACGGATCTGATGGGTCCGCGAATCGAGAAAGGCGATGACCGTCGACCGGGATTCCGGTCCTGGCTGGATCGTCAAAAGGTCTGCAAAAACAGGGTCCAGGTGCCCGCTGGCATCCTCGCCCAGGGCAAAGAAGGTCGCCAGATCAAAAACCGGCGTCGCCGTCTCTTCAGATTGTCCGGAGAGGACGATCGGGGCATAGAATTTGTGACTGGCTTCTGCAGTGCCGCCTTGCCACCACGTCAAGTGGGCGATGGTGCGTTCGGCCAGGGCGTCGGAGCTGGCCATGGCCCCACCGCCATCCCGGGTCACTTCGAGACGGGGCGAGCCCTTGCGCGAAAAGGGGCCGCTGGAGATGTCGACCACCGGGGCCCAGGCATCACCATCGAAACTGGTGAGCTGCAGCAAAGGATGAATGCCGTTGAAGATCTCTTCCCAGAGAAGGTAAAGCACCTGCGAGGACTCTTCCAGCAGAAGAACCGGAGAGACTTCGCGGTCGCGGGTCTCGGTGCCGGGAACCAAGTGACGGGCCACCGCCCCGGTGGCGTCGGTGATCTCCAAGACAAGCACCGGATGATCCGCATTTGCAGCTTCGCTGTCGGCGAACAACTCTCCGTAGGACCCCTTGAGCAGCCGAAAGATCGTCCCGTCGTTGCCGAGCACGGGCTCGGACTCCGAGACTTGGGCCGACATGGGAACCGCCACCAGCAGCAGGGCCAGGACCATCAATCCATGTAATACGTGGCGCAGGCGTTGCATCATCATGCCCTCAGATTGACCACTTGACGCATGCCGACGACGGTCATCAGGCCTGCCACTTCCGGCGAATCCGGGTAAAAGCGGTGTTGTAGGTGATCGAAATGCGCGTAGGCGGCCTCGTCGTTCCCCAAGGCACGCTCGGCATCACCGAGCAGAAAAAGCGAATTCTTGATGCGGTCCGGATCGCCGCTGGCCTCCGCCAAGAGCAAGGCGCGCTGACCGTGGCGGCGGGCGCGTTGGTAACGCCCGAGCTCCAAATAGCCGTAGCAGAGGTCGAGATGAGACCAAACCTCGTAGAGCTCGGTGCCGACCTGGCGGAAGCGGCGCAGGGCCTGATAGGCGCAGGAGAAGCCTTGCGCCAAGTCACCCATCATCATCAGGCAGTAGCCGAGGTTGGCGGTCAGTGAGGCGTGGAGCAGTGACCGTGGATCGTCCTCGAGCCCCAAGGCCCGGCGATACTCCGCCGCCGCGTCGACAAAATAGCTCTCGTCCATCAGGCAGTTGGCGATCTGGTTGTAGCTGCTGCACATCCAATCGCGCCGCTCCAAGGTCTCGGCTCGATCGCGGGCGATACGAGCGTAGAAGAGCCCTTTCTTGTAGGCCTTGTCGCGCACATGGGCACGGGACAGGTTGTAGGCGGCGATGAAGCAGCTTTCGGGCTCGCCATTGTGCATCAGAATCTGCCGCAAGCCGGACATGACTTCGTCCTGGCGTCCCAAGTTGATCATCACCGAGCTGCGGTTACAGAAGGCGAGATCGATGAGGGTCTGATCCCCATCTTGGCGAGAAACCTCTAGGGCTTCATCGTAGAGGCGCAGGGCCTCTTCCAGCCGACCGGCATCGAGGGCCCGGCGGGCGGAGTCGCGGAGCTCTTCGTAGGAAGGGCTACAGGTGAAGGTTGGGACTATGGTCAACATACGATCCCCTCACGGAATCATCAAACTCAACAAACAGGTCAGAATCGGCAGACTCTTGATGATAGCACAATCATCCGCCTTGTCGTTCACTGCAACTTGGCGCGCAATAGACGCTCCGCCTGCGACGGCGTCAAATCGCCATGCAAGGCAATGCTCTTGGCCTCAGACCAGCTGCCGTCCAGATGACTCTCGAGGTAGTGCAGGCGCGAGCCGTCGGCGGCCAGCCAGGAGATCAGAATGCGCTGCCCGTCGTTCGACGCCAGCATCGAGACCTCGCCGTCGCCGATCTCCGGCATCGCCAGGTCCGCCGTCACCTGAAAGCTCAAGAGCTGGCCGGGTTGGTCGGCCGTCGTGCCGCCAAAGAGGCCGCTCAAATCGAGCTCGACGAGGTTCGATCCCGGAGCGGCAGGGTCCTCCACCGTCGAGGCGTAGACCGATTGGGTGAGGCCGATGGTCAAGTCCCGGGCGTCCTCGCCGAGACCGACGAACTCTTCGTAGCCGTAGGTTTCGCCGTTGTCGAGGATCCAATTGCCGACCCGCGACGAGACGTATTCCACGACCGCCGGATGGTAGTTGAAATTGCGTCCGATGATGACGACGCCGGCGCGGAACTTGTCGACGAAGCCGTTGAGCTCTCCGGGATCGAAGGAATCCGCGTGCTCGAAGACCTCGTCCCTCACCAGATCACCCAACACACCGTGGGCCAAGGGCACGGCATCGATGAGCAGGTTGCCGACGCGGCCCGAGGTGGCATTGCCGAAGGTCAGCCGTAGTGAGGTACCACCTTCGGCCACTTCCAAATGCGGCGCTTGCAGCAGGGAGGGCGGAAGATTGGGGGGCGCTGTTCCGCTAGCACCGTCGGCAGCCACCAAATACTCAGCGCTCAAATCGAACACTGGATTGAAACCCACATAAACACCTTCCACCCACACCACCGCCGAATACATGACGGCCCCCGCCTCACCTTCCCACAGCAAATGGACCAGCGTGTGGCGCACGTCAAAGGCCTGCGTCGCGACCTCTTGGGAGAGCTCTTGACGGGTGATGGCGAGTTGCGGCGCCGCCGTCAGCTCGAGAGCCTGGCCGGTTGCATCGCGCACGGTGAAGACTTCGGACCACTCCAGCCCGGCGTTTCCCCGTCGCACACCGACGCCACGGATTTGCCGCAGGGAGCCGTCGGACGACAGGCTCTGCCAAAGTAGCAGCAAGGTTTCATCCGCTGCCTCGGCCGCCGGCTCGAAGATGGCGATGGCCCCTTCTTCCACCCGAGCGTCGCCGGTGCCCGGAATCAACAGACGTCCACCCGGACCCTCCTGGGGCCGGATGTCGAGGGCCAAGACCGGCGTCGTCGCAGCGAGCTGCGTGCCGCCGGGAAACAGGTCACCATAGGAACCGGCTTTGGCTTCCAGCAGCTCGCCGTTGGTGGTGATCACCCTGGGGGCTAGCTCGCCGGTCAAGGAGTCGGCCCAGGACACCGAGGGAACAAGGAACGACAAGAGACACGGCAACAACGCCACAGACCCACGCCGGAGGGCTCGTCGTGTCGGTTTGGGAAAGTTCTTTTTCATCGTGGTTCGCATCGTCCCCGGCGGCCTCAGGCCATCAGATTGACCAGCTTCCGACAATCGGTCACCATCAGGAAGTCTGGAATGAAAGCTTTGTCGGGATAAAAATCCCGCTGCAGCCTTTGGTAGTGCTCGTAGGCAGCGAGCTCATCGCCGAGCAGTTTGGTGGCTTCGCCGAGCAAGTAGAGGGAGTTCATGATCGACTCTCGATGTCCGGCCTTCTCCGCCAAGGGTAACGCCGAGGCAGCGTGACGGTGGGCGGGACGCAGCTTGCCGATTTCGAGGTAGGCGTAGCTCAGTGCCAGATGTGGCAGCATGGCCCACGACCACAAACCGCGTAGGCGAACCAGGCGCAGGCTGGCGAAGAGCCGCCGAAAGCCTTCCCTGTGATCGCCGACGACCACCCGGCAATAGCCCAAGTTGGCCAGCATGGTGGCCCGGGTGACGTTGTCTTCGGCTGCCAGCTCGAGGGCCGATTCATAGCTCTCACAGGCTTCGGCGAAGTAGCTCTCAGCGACTTGCAACACACCCACCTGGTTGTAGCTGCCGGCCAGGAACTCTTGATTCTCGCTGCGCTTGGCGTATTCGAGGCTTTGCCGAGCGTAAAACAGGGCCCGTTTCGCCTCCCGTTCCGAATCGTGGAAACGGGACAGGTTATAGGAGGCGAGAAAGCAGTTGCGGGCGTCGACGCTGCTCAAGAGAATCCGCCGCAGGCTGCTGGCGACCTCCAGGCCGCGTCCCACGTTGACCAGAATGCTGGCGCGGTTGCAGTAGGCCAGGTCGAGGTCGGCACTGATGCCTCGAGCTTCGGCCCAACAGATGGCCTGATCGCAAAGCTCGATCGCCTCGTCGATCTGTCCCCGTTCATTGGCCGCACGGATGTTGTCGCGCAGGGTAGCAAAGTAGGCCGTCGACTCGGTGTCCACCTCGGAGGCGGTCGCGCCGCCAGCCTCGACCGCTGCGGCATGTTGGATAGTTATCTCCCGATTCATGAGATTCCGGGACCCCTTGTGGAGAGTTCATCAGATCGAATATTGGCGCGGATCGGACCGACCGCCGCGCTTCGAAATCATCGCCTCACACTTGATACCGCAGATCGCGGACCGACCCATCGGATGGCGCACGCCATGGAGCCAGGGAACTTCCCAGGAGGTGCACTGCTGCTGATGGATCGCCGTTCGATATCGTACAGAAGCATATGCATCATTGTCAAACCTTCACCGCTGTTTACGGACCGGTGCCGGGGAGTGTTGGGGTGGAGTCGCCGAAGAGCCAGCGGAGCTCCTGGCGCAGGGCCCGAAAGATCGCCAACGGCAGGAATTTGAGCGGTGACATGCGGCCGAAGGCGGCGGTGATGGCATAGAGGGTATGCACCCCGAGACGATGTCCGCCGGTGATGGCATAGATGGGTTCCCAGGCTTGCGGCTCGAACTTGGCCTTGTAGGCATCGAGCCCTTCGAAATTGTAGAACCGCCGCCCGTGGGCGCGGACCCAGGCCAGGGCCGCCCTCAAAATCCAACGACGTCGCGACGCCTCGATACCGGCCCGTCGCGACAGCGGGGCCAGGCCGAGAGTCAGGTATTCGGCTCCGCGGCCAGCGACATGCCCGAAGGCGGCATCCAGCAACAGCTCGCAGGTACCATTGGGTGCCCTTGGATGACGGATGTTCTGCTCGATGAGCCAGCCACGGCGTGCTGGAATCGGCGAGGCAACGAGAAAACCCACAACTTCTTGCTCCTCACCGGCGTCGACCAGGGCAACAAAGACAAGTCGGTCGTAGAGCCTTCCGAGGGTTTCCGGCTCCACCAAAAAATGCAGCGGTGGCAAACCCCGCGTCCTCAACCAGTGCTCGAGACAAGCCTGCAGCTGCGGATGGTCCGCCGCCCGCGTCACCGGCCAGTGCTCGATGCGGACGCCTTTGTTTCGGGCCCGGTGGAGCTGGGCTCTCAGGGAGGCCTTGGAGGCGACGATGTCCGGCCAGCGACTGGGTTGCCAAGTGGGCTGCGCCCCCAACAAGATACGGTCCAGGGGCCCCCGCCGGGCCAGCAAACGGGCCAGGCGCTGATCGGCGGCAAAATAGCAAATGCGCAACCCCAGCGCTCGCGTCTCGCTTTCGAACCTTTCGACCACCGCCTCGAGGCGCTCTGGCGGACCCACCGGCGAGCCGGCCACCACACGATAACCGGCTTGGGTGACAAAACCGACGATGGCGTCTGCCGACGGCGAAAACCAGCGTTCGAACCCGGGGTTGAGAATTTGATAGGCGGTGGCGTTGAAACCATGCGCCGCCACCAGCCGACGCGCCAGGGCGAGCTCTTCCTCCTTAGAGCGTTGCACTCGGTGAGGCACCTTTTGCCGCGACACCGTGCTTGGCTTATGATGTGGCACTGAATTGAACGCTCAAAGGATCTAACCTTCTAAGAGATCTGTTGTATCGGATCAGTAGTCGGCCCATGATGGCTGCACATTGTGACGCACTTGTAATGACTTCGAAATGACTTCGCGGATGAACCTGTCGTGAACGAGCACTTCCTGGCCATCGTCAATCCTGCCGCTGGAGGGGGGCGCAGCGGTAAGAAGGCCCCAGCGGCCATCGAACGGCTTCGCCAAGCCGGCCTAACCATCGAGGTGCGTACCACCTCGGAACCCATGGATGCAACGCGACTGGCCCGCGAAGGATTTGAGGACGGCTTCCGCCGCTTCATCGCCGGCGGCGGAGATGGCACAGGTTTTGAAGTGATCAATGGAGCTTTGCCAGCTTCCCTGGAGGCCAACGAAACCATCCGCCTGGGTTTCCTTCCCCTCGGCACCGGCAATGCCTTCCTGCAAGACTTCACCAAGGACGGCCCCACCTACGCCTTCGACAGCCTTCGCCAGGACACCCGACGGCCAATCGACGTGGGAGTGCTGCGCCACCGCGAGGGCTCCTTCTACTTCATCAACTTGATGGGTTTCGGCTTTCCCGTCGATGTCACCCTCAGGGCGGCGGGCGGCCTCAAGCGTTTTGGCGCCCTCGGATATATCCTCGGGGTCTTCCTGTGTCTGGCCGGCTTGCGCTGTCCCCGTTTGCCGGTCCGCCTGGCCAATGGCGAGTTGCACGACCAACCGGTGGTGCAATTCAGCGTCAGCAACAGCCGCTACACGGCCAACGGCATGTTGATCGCGCCGGGCGCCGTGCTCGACGACGGCAAGCTGGATTTTGTCACCGTGGCGCCGATGGGCCGGCTGCAGGTAATGAAAGCCTTCCCCTCGCTGTTCACCGGCAAACACGTCGAGCTCGACCGCATCACCGCCCTACAATCCCCCTCCCTGAGCTTCGAAACGGACACCCCCGTCGACCTGATGATCGACGGCGAAGTCCGGCGCATCATCCCCGAGCGCATCGAGGTGCTCACCGGTGCCTTGGAAATCTACGCCTAAGAGCAATCATCATCCCATTTCGCTAAGCTTTCAAGCCGCCAGCTGGGTTGCGTTGAAGCTTGCGGCGGTCCGCAAAATGCCCCTCGAGTCGCTCATTTGGCGACCGACTGTGTCCCATGCCGGGGTAGGAGCTTTTCCCCAACCTAGGAAAAACTCCCGTCGTCGGTAGCCCTAGAAGGTCCTGCGCCCCTGCCCCCAAAACCTTCGAAAGTGCCTTGTCCAGAGGCTCCGGCCAAAATGAGTAGTCACGCCAGGAGGTTGGCACGTAAATCGCAGATTGAAATCGGCGGCGTACGTCCCAATCGGAAATCCCGCTCCCTGAAGAAAACTCCGGAGGGTTGATTTTTCGACGCCTCGGTCACCGTTCGCAATGGCCCGAGCCAGTCCTGGAGAAACCGATGCTCTCAGAAACCCTCGACAATCTGACCCGCAGAATCGCTAAGGAGCTCGACCACGTAGCGCAGCGACAATCCCCCGCGAGCCGACGCCGCGGAGGATCCGAAGCACCCAACACACCGGCCTGCGAGACCTCCCAAACGTCGACCGATGCCGCCGACGTAGATGCCGCCGACGACTCGGCCGTCCGCGACTCGGCCGTCCGCGACTCAGCCCTCGAGGAACGAGACTCCAAACTCCCCTCCCAGGGATCTGCTACCTCAGGATCAGCGACCCACCGTCGGTCATCCCAGACCACCGACAACGCGGCACCCGCCGTCAAGGCCGCCGCATCGCCCCAGGCCTCGATGGAGCGACGACCTGCCAATCCGAAACAGCGCTCCGGTCAGCCCGATCGGTCTGCGGCAACCGGTCCGGACGAAGCTCCCGGCCCCAGTGATTGGCGTCGCACCCACATCAACTGACCCTCGAGCCTCAATCTGCTTTCTCGACTGCTCTCGGCTGATCTATATTTCTCTCCTCTACTGTTTCTAGCCAGCGGTGACGATAGACTACGCGTCCCATGAGACTCACCAAATACCTCCCGGCCGTCGCCCTCCTATTGACCCTGAGCCCAAGCCTTTCAGCACAGCCACCCGCCGCCCAACCCGGCACCCAGGCCTTCGATCTCCCGGCCTTCGTCCAGCGTCTCGACTCCCTGCGCCAAGCCAACAACATCCCAGGGCTGTCCGTCGCTGCTCTGAAGCATCAAGAAGTCGTGCTGGCGGCGGGTTTGGGCTATGCCGACCTCGACAACCGGATTCCCGCCACCGCCGAGACGCCGTACAACATCGCCTCGGTCACCAAACCACTCTCCGCCGTCGTCGCACTGCGCATGGTGGAGGCGGGAAGCCTCGACCTCGATCGACCGATGGCGGAATACAGCGACTGGGTAGAGTTCTGCGAGGCCTTTAGCGAACAGCCTTCCATCTTCGCCAAGGGGCTCGACTGCGAGGCTCCAAAGCACAGTCTCCGACACCTGCTCTCTCACACCGCCATCGGAACGCCGGGCAGCGGGTTCTCGTACAACCCGGTGCTCTACTCCTGGGCGTCGCGCCCCATCATGGCCGTCGCTGACAGCCCTTTTTCGGCCCTCGTCGAGAAATACGTCTTTGTGCCGGCCGACATGAGGCAGTCAGCCCGCATCCATCGCCAGCTGCCATTGCGCGGGGACTTGGCCAAACGGCTGGCACCCCCCCACCTTGTCGACAGCTCCGGGACGATCCAGCGGGCACCGGCGCCATCGCCCCAGGGAGACGGCGCCGCGGGCGGCGTCATCACCACGGTGCTCGATCTCGCCAAGTTCGACCGGGCCCTGGATCGGGGTGAGCTGCTGTCGGCAGAGTCCCGGGCCTCGATGATGGCCCCGACTCCATCGAGTACCGGTGAGGCGCTGCCCTACGGACTTGGCTGGTACGTCCAGGAGTATCGAGGACACACCCTCGTCTGGCACTCCGGGTGGTGGGAGGATGCCTACTCGGCGTTGTACTTGAAGATCCCAGAGCTCGATCTCACGCTCATTCTCTTGGCGAATAGCGAAGGCCTTTGGTGGGACAACCCACTGGACCAGGCAGCGGTGCAGGGCTCGGAGTTTGCACAGGCATTTTTCTCCACGTTCGTGAGCCAATGAGCGCCTGCGGCCGTCGCCCCTTGGCTCGGCGACCCCTGCTCCGATGACCGATCCCCCCCACATCCGACCGGCCACCACCGGGGACGCCGGATCGCTCTGCGTCCTGGCGGAGAGGACGTTCCGCGACACCTTCGCCGACGACAACTCGGCGCAAGACATGGATGCCTACGTCCGTGACTCGTTGACCCTCGGCCAAATCCAATCCGAGCTCGATGACCCGGCCAACACGTTCCTGCTCGCCTTCCTGGACAACGCCGCCGACCCCACCGGCTACGCCAAGCTCCGGACCGGCACGACGGAGCCGAGCGTGAGGGGACCCGATCCGTTGGAGCTTGAACGTCTGTATGTGGATCAGAAAGCCATCGGGCGAGGGGTCGGCGGGGCGCTGATGCGAGCGAGCCTGGAAATAGCGCGGAAGGCAGGATACCGGACCCTCTGGCTCGGGGTCTGGGAGCACAACGACCGGGCGATCCTATTTTACCGGCGTTGGGGTTTCCAAACGGTGGGAGAGCACGGGTTCCGCCTCGGTTCGGACGACCAGACGGATCTCATCATGGAGCGGGCGGTGGTGGAGACCCTATAGTCTTACCCACGGCACCGTCTTACCCACGGCACCGTCTTCCACACGGCACCGTCCCCCTTACGACTTTCCTCGCCAGGGGCGCGCCACCCACCCCGGAACAACATATACTACGCGCCGTGGCCCCCCGCTTCGACTCCAACCAACGCACCCTCGAGCTGGCCGTCGCCGACCTCCTCGACGCCCAACTGATGCGCAGCCTCGGTTTCGCCAACCGTGGTGGCTATGAGCGCATGTGGTTAGGCCAGGCGATCCACAGCCGGTATCAAGAGCAAGCCCTGGGCGACGACCCCACCTACCGTCGCGAGGTGACCCTGCGCCACAGCTTCGAGCACCAAGGCTGGAAGGTGACCATCCACGGCCGCCTCGATGGCCTGCGCAAGCAATCCGACGGCGGCTGGATAGTGGAAGAGATCAAATCGGTGCGACGCGGCGCCCAGTTGGCCCCCACCGTGCGGGAGATGTACGAGAAACAGGCCTCCCTCTATGTGTGGCTCTTGTCCGAGACGGAGACCGTGGACTTGGGACCGAGCCCCGACCTGCGGGCCGAGCTGATCCTCATCGAGATCGGCAGCGACGCCATCAAACGGCAACCGGTGGAGGTCCACCTGCGGGCCGTGGCGGCCGGAGTGCGGCGTCGCCTCAATACCCTGCTGCGCGGCTACGAGGCGCAGCAGGAGGCCCGCAGCGGACGCCAGGACGCCGCCGGTCGGCTGCAATTCCCCTACGGCCTGTTGCGTCATGGCCAAGAGGAGATCATCGACGAGGTCAGCCGGGCTTTGGAGACGCGGGAGCATCTGCTCATCGAGGCCCCCACCGGCATCGGCAAGACGGTGGCCTGTCTCTACCCCGCCATGCGCTACGCCCTGGCCAACGACAAGCGGATCTTCGTTCTCACCGCCAAGAACCTGCAACAGGAGATGGCGGTGGAAGTGCTCAAGCTGCTCAACCAGGAAGATGCCTTCCGCAGCCTACGCCTGCGCAACAAGGCCCGCATGTGCGCCAACGATCAAGTGCTGTGCCACGAGGAGTACTGCAACTACGCCCGCGACTACTATTTGAAGCTGCAACAGAGCGGCGTCATTCGTCAGTTGCTGGAGGTCTACCCCACCCTGCTGCCGGACGATATCTTTGCCGCTGCCCAGCGCAACCAGGTGTGCCCCTTCGAGGTCAGCCTCGAGCTCAGCGGCAAAACCCAGGCGGTGGTCTGCGACTACAACTACGCCTTCGATCCGTACGTCGGCCTCACCGATTTTGGAGCCGATGCCGACCTCGGCAATACCATCCTGGTGGTGGACGAGATCCACAATCTGGTGGACCGTGGCCGCGGCTACTACAGCCCCACCCTGAGCTCCGAGCAGGCCCGCGCCACCGGCGAGATGATGGCCCTGGGGGGCGCCCCCGTCTATGGCGACCTGGCCGGTCTGTGTTTTGTGCTCGAAGCGCTGCTGCAGGAGACCGTCTCCGACCACCAACCGCCGGGGGATCCCAACGAGTGGGCCATGGAAGCGGCCCTGCCGGAGGACGAGCTGTGGCGCCTGCGCCCGAAGCTCGACCAAGCCTTCATCGACTACTTGGAATACCGGCGCGAGACCCGCACCTTGACGGCCGACGATCAATTTGTCGATCTCTACTTCGGCGTGCTCAAATTCCTCAACGCCCTGGTGGTCTCGGATCACGCTTTCAGCCACTACCTGGAACGGCAAGGGGACGACCACCGATTCCGCATCCTGTGCAAGGACCCGAGCCGTTTCCTCGGCGGAGTGATCAACCGCTGCCATAGCGTCCTCGGTCTGTCGGCCACCCTGTCGCCCCATGAGTTCTATCGCGACCTCCTGGGTTTCGATACCGACCGCACGGCGCCACTGCAGCTGGCGGACGCTTTCCCGGCGGAGAACCGCCAGGTGGTGATCGACGCCACCATCGAGACCACATGGAAGCAACGCCCCGTCTTCACGCCGCGCATCGGGGAGCGCTTGGCGGAGTTTGCCGACGCGGTGCCGGGCAACTGCCTCGCCCTATTTCCCTCCTACCGCTTCCTGGCCGATGTCTCGGCCCATCTGCACCCCAGCAAGAAGCGCGTCCTGGTGCAAAACCCCGGCGACGGTGCCCAACAGCGGCAGGACATTCTCGATACCCTGCGCGGCGCCATCTTCGGCGATGTGCTGCTGCTGGCGGTGGCCGGCGGAGTGTTCGCCGAAGGGGTCGACTACCCAGGCGACGTGCTCAAAGCGGTGGCGGTGGTGGGCCCCTGCTTGCCCGCCGTGACCCTCGAGCAACAACTATTGCAGACCTACTACGAGGAACGCTTCGAGCGCGGCTTCGAATACGCCTTTGTGGTACCCGGCATGACCCGCGTCGTGCAAGCCGCCGGACGCCTCATCCGCTCGCCGGACGACACCGGCATCATCGTGCTGCTGGACAAGCGATTCCTCCGCCGCCCCTACCGGGAGCACCTACCCGCCGACTGGATACCCGACGGTGGCGTCCGACAGCTGGCCGGCGACCCCAGCGAGGTGGCGCGCCTGTTCTTCGATCCGGCCGGGCCCCTCGGCCCCCGCTGAGCCGCCGGCGCTTGGGTTACTGTCCCTTTTGTTACTGGCCCTTGTGTTACTGTCCATCGACTATGGACTGGCAAACCCTCTATCAAGCCGCCCTCGACGCCCGCCTCCGGGCCTATGCTCCTTACAGCAAGTTCCTCGTCGGCGCCGCCCTGCAAACCTCCGACGGCACCATCGTCACCGGCTGTAACGTCGAGAATCGTTCCTTCGGCCTGTGCATTTGCGCCGAGCGAACGGCCGTCGCCAAAGCGATCAGTCAGGGGTACGACGAATTTGTCGCCCTGGCGGTGGTCACCGACTGCTCCCCCGCCGGCCTGCCCTGCGGCATGTGTCTCGAGACCTTGACCGAGTTTGCCAAGGATTTGCCCATCTTGGCCGGCAACTTGGAGGGCGAGAAGCGGCATGTGACCCTGCGCCAATTGCACCCCAGCCCCTTCGAGTGGCCTGACAACTTGCCCCTTTGAAGTCGGCCGACGGATCCTCGGCCGCTGAGGAGCCGCGCCGTTGTAAATTTCGAGCCTCGGGCAGGCTACAATCTGCCCATGCACACCTTCACCCAACGCACCCTCCTGCTCGGCCTCTGTCTCGCCCTGCCCTTCGCTTCACCCCTGATGGCCGCCGACGATTGTCGCTCGCCGGCCCGGGTGGTCGGCGCCCTGCTGGAAGGTCTCGGCACCTGGGACGCCCTTCCCTTGACCGCCACCTATGCCTTGGACGAAACAGCCCTCGAGGCTGGACGGCTCGAAGCGGCGGTGCGCTTGGAGTTGGGGAAAAAGGCCCTGGGCGTTCTATCGACGGCGCGGCCGGACCTCTGCGTCGCCTTGGTATTGGACGCCGACGGCGATCTCCAGGTGGTGCACCAGCGACGGCTGAGCGCCGACTTGAGCGGCGCCCAGGGTTGGGTCTACGGCTTCGATGCGGCATTGACGGAGGACACCTCACAGCTCTTGGTATTGCTGGAGGAGCCCGCCAGCGGACGCTACGGCGCCGCCATCGCCGAAGACTTGGGGGAGCCGGCTCGCGGCCCCGGCAACGCCGCGGTGCAGCTCAGTGACGCGCCACGGGCCTGGTACGAGGTATTGCGTCCCACCGCCGTGGTCGCCAAGACGGGTGGTGAGGACGGCGCGGTGATCCGTCTCGTGCCGCCGCGCCGTGAGGTGGTGAAAGGCAGCACCCGTTTTGACGCCCTGGTGACCACCGACGCCGTCGCCAAGGTGGACTTCGTTTTCGATGGCAAAGCGGCGGGAAGCCAGAGGGTTCGCCCCTTTGCCGTGCGCGTCGATGTCGCCGATCCGCCGCGGCCCCAGAACCTCGAAGCCATCGCCTATGACTCCGAAGGCCGAGAGCTGGGGCGGGATGTCCTGGAGCTGCACCGCTTCGACGCCCCCTTTCGGGCCCGTATCCGCGAGCTCGAGGGTGACCCCGTCGGCGGCAAGGTCCGGGTGCGGGGCGAGGTATCGGTGCCCCCGGAAGCCACCCTCGATCGTCTCGAGCTCTATCTCAACGACCGCTTGGTGGCAACCAGCCGAGACCCCAGCCTGAGCCACGAGGTCGATACCCGCGGCGTCGGCCCCGACGACTACTTGCGGCTGGCCGCCTTCCTCACCGACGGCTCGTCCATCGACGATGTCGTCCTGCTGGCCTCCCCCGGGTTGGTGGAGGAAGTGGACGTCAACCTGGTGCAGCTGCACGTGGTGGTGACCGATGCCGAAGGCCATCCGGTGGACGATCTGCAAGCGGAGGACTTCGCCATTCTCTTCGACGGTCAAGAGCAGCCCACCGGCAGCTTCGCCTACGCTGATGATGTGCCCCTCTTGCTCGGCTTGGTGATCGACACCTCCGGCAGCATGCAGCTGGTGATGCACGATACCCGCAAGGCCGCCGCCAAGTTCCTCGGCACCACCGTGATGCGCCAGGACCGAGCCTTCCTCGTCGATTTCGCCGACAAACCCCGCCTCTTACACCCCACCAGCGACGACCTGGCCAAGCTGATGGTCGACCTGGGCAAGCTGGTGGCCGAGGGTTCCACCGCCCTCTATGACGCCGTCGTCTTCTCGATGCTGCAATTCGAGCGGCAACCGGGGCGCAAGGCATTGGTGGTGCTCAGCGACGGCGACGACTACGAAAGCCGTTTCGGACCCAAATATGTCGTCGATCTGGCTCAGCGCACCGGCGTCCCGGTCTACATCATCGGCCTCGGCAACCTCGACGTCCTCCGCCGCACCTACTCCAAGAAGGACCTGCGCAAGGTCACCGAGCAAACCGGCGGGCGCCTCTATTTCGTCGATTCCCTTCAGGAGCTCGACGACGCCTACGCACAAATCCAGCAGGAGCTGCGCAGCCAGTACTCCCTCTCCTTCTACAGCGAGCGAGATTTGAGCGCCGAAGAAAGGCGACACGTGGAGGTCGAGATCCGCAAACCCGGCCATGTCGTCCGTACCGTCGTCGTCTCTCCTTGAATCCCCACCACCCACGCCGTCGACCGAAGCGACGGTTGTCAGGAGCCACCTTGCCATGACCCTGGAAATGCGAGCCACCTGCGAACGCTGCGACGATGATCTCCGGGACGACGGCATGGTCTTCATTTGCAGCTACGAATGTACCTATTGCGACACCTGCTGCGATGATCTCGAGGCGACTTGCCCAAACTGTGGTGGCGAATTGGTTCGGCGCCCACGCCGCTATCCCCTCGACGACGACGAAGACTGAACCACCGCCCGGAAAGTTAGTTTCCAACACTAAGATCCCGGAATATCGCGGGCGCCGTCGGCGTTAAAGAGCCCGTTTGCCCTATTATCTTAGTTTTGCCCACTAAGATATTGACCCAAAAATTAGATTTCTCCGAAAAAAGTCTGCAATTTTGGAATAAGGAACAGCATCTAAGCGTTGCACACTAAGAATGCGGCAGGAACGCCGCGGAGCCTCGGTTCAAGACTTGGCCCAATGGGTCCACCGCAAAACCTTCGAAGAACCGACTCATACCGAATCCCGCATCCAGGTGCCAGGCACTTTCTGGATGCAGTGCAAATAACCGACTGACGAACGTCAAGGAGACAAACATGTTCAGTACTTCCCTCACCCGTCGCCCGTCTCTGCGTCCTCGCAACCTCAGCCAGGACCCCTTCTTCACCTTCGTCGACCGTTTTTTCAATGACGGCCCGCTGTCCGACTTGGCGGCCCACGAAGGTGAGAATGGCCAGGAGCGCTCTTGGATTCCACCGGTGGATATCGTCGAGACCGACGGCGCTTTTGTCGCCACGGTGGATCTCCCGGGCTTGAGCAAGGACGACATTGACCTCTCCCTGGAGGAGAACGTGCTCACCCTCAGCGGCCAGCGCACCAAGGAGAACGTCGAGGATGGCAAGCTGCGTCGTGTGGAACGCGTCTTCGGCAGCTTCTCCCGTAGCTTCACCGTGCCCCGTGGCGTCGATGCCACGAAGGTCTCGGCCAAGTTCGAGAACGGCGTCTTGTCCCTGTCGCTGCCCAAGTCCGAGGTGGCTCAGCTGCGCAAGATCGAAATTGCCTGAGCCGCTGGAGCCCCGGTAGCTCACACTCCGGCGGTCGGTTGCGACGGCCGGTAGGAATCTGGAAGAGGAAGAACCCATGGAACCCTCCCTAGGGGTTCCACCTTCAACGCCCGCCTCCGGCGGGCGTTTTTTTATGGGGTCATATCGTGTTGGGTCGTATCGTGTCCCAACCCGATGCCTGTGGCGCTACGGCAAGTCATATAATGCCGTTCCTCTGAACGAACGATCCGATGCATGCAACCCACCCCAGCCCCCGAGGCGACGACCCCGTCGAATTGGCCGCACTGCGTCTGCTCTGCATCATCAGCCATCTGGGGGATAGCCATCTGGGGGATAGCCACCTGGGGGACCGTGACGACGAGGACGATCAAAAAACCCTCTGGGGCGAGGGACGACTGCAAATCCTCGACCACCTGTTGCGCCACCCGGAAAGCCTTGCCCTGTGGCTGATCGACCAAGCCCGAGAGCAACGGCTGGCGGGCAATTTATCGACCTTGGCCAGCCGTCTCCGTGACTTGCTGCGACGGCAGGAGGAGGACCGCCACACCCCAGCTCCCCCCAGGCACCTGGAGCTGGCCCCGTGGCGTTCCTTCGACGACGCCTTGGCCTTCCTCACCTGTCGTAATCTGCTGCGACTCGAGTCGCGACCCGCTGTCGACGGCGGCGTCGAACGGGGTTATTCGAGCACCCCCGAGGCAGCGACGGCGATCAGCCAATTGACCTCCCAGCCGGGTTTGGGCCAGGTTCTGCAACGCCGCTGCCGCTTGCTGGCCTCGGTCATCGGCCCCGAGACCAGCCTCGACCTGGCCGGTGCAGCACAGCGGCTCGCCGCCTTTGTCGACGACGAGAAGATAGCGCCGGAAGACGATCCGACGCCACGCCTCTTTCATTCCCTATTCGGTGAGCCCCTATGACCTCCATTGACGCTCTCCACACCTCCCTCGAAGCCGAGCTACGGGACGTCAGTCGCCGGGACTTGCGCGCCGCCTTGGAGGGATTCGACGATCACCTGCTCTCCCTGGAGAGGCGCCGGCGCCAGCTGACGGTCACCCGCCTGCGCTTCGAGGGCGAGAAAAGCGGTGACTTCCATTTTCATTCCGGCGTCAACATCCTGCGGGCCGGCAACGACAAGGGCAAATCGTCGGTCCTCAAGCTGATCCATTTCTGCCTCACCGGCAAAAACGATCTGAAGAAAGACGTCGACGCTTGGATTCGCCGTGTCGAGCTCCGATTCGAGCTCGATGGCCATCCCCATGGCCTGGCCGTCGACAAGGGCCGACGGCCGAAGGGTGTGCTTTACCGCGGATCTTTCTCCGGCCAGGAAATGCCTGGGCTGGCAGCTCTGGAATCGGCGAACGACATCGATATCTTGTTGCGCTTCTCCAGCGGTAAAGACATGCAGCAGAAGCTCGAGGCCTACTTCAACGAGGCCCTCGGGCTGCGCCCCTTGATGGGCACCCAGAAGGACTCGCGCAAGGGTAGCGACGAGTTGCTGGACGCCCCCACTTCCTACCGCGCCTACATGCGCGGCATGTACATCAATCAAGATCTCGGCTACACCGACCTGATCACCGAGGGGACCCCCTACGGCAGCCTGTTCACCAAGGTGGTGGGCATGCTGTTGGGGGTGCATGGTATGGAAGCCTTCTTTGCCGTTGAAGCCCGCTTGGCCCACGTCGAGAACGCCCTCGGTAAGGAGGAGCGCTACCACCGGCGGGTCGAGAAATCCTTCGGCCTCCGCGACCTCGCCACCCTCGACCAGGAAATCAAAAAGCTCGAGGGCTACATCGACGGTCTCAAGGTCGACAAAACCGCCCTCTTCGTCCGTTCCACCTCCGGGGACTTGGGCAATCGACTGCAAGACTTGACCGAGCGCTTGGTCAGCCTCGACGCCGCCGGCCAGCAAATGGCCCGCCGAGTGCACGGGCTGCAGCTGGATCTCCAGGCCAGTGACGAGGCCATCGCCGATCTGGAAGCGGCGATCCAGAGCCACCAAACCTTCGCCCCCGTCCAACCCCACCGCTGCCCGGTCTGCGAAATCGCCCTCGCAGCGCGCCAACGGCATCCGCAACCGGAAACCGGCCGCTGTGTCATGTGCCATGAGGACCTGCCCGCCGATCTCGATATCAGTGGCTCCTTGGCCATCGCCGAGCAGCGTTTGCAGGAGGCGCGGCAGAGCCGCAGCAAGCAAGCCCGTGGCCTCGAGGTGCGCCGGGCGGAGCTGGAAGAGATCGAGTTCAAGAGCGAACAGTTGGAGCAACAGAAACGGCACTTGCAAACCCAACTGCGCTCGGCCCACCAGGGGACGGAAGAGCTGGAGCGGGAAATCGAGCTGGAAACCCGCTACCTGGGACGCCTGGAAGCCGAGCGCGACAACGCCGATCGCATGATCTCCGACGACGGCGGCACCTCCAATCTGAAGAAGCTGATGCAGCGCAAACGCATCCTCAGTGCCGCCCTGCGGCACCTGCGCACCCTGCATGCCGACATCAACGAACGCCTCAAGCAGGATTTTTCACGTCGGGTCCAGGAGTACTGCACCACCATCGGTTTCCCAGGGCTCGAAGGCGTCGAGCTCGACGATCAACTGCGGCCGTTGATCCAACAAAACGGCAAGATCTACCGCTTCCACGAGCTCAGCCCCGGCGAGCGGGTCCGCTTTGTCTTGGCCTTCTACCTCGGCATGGCCATCGCCACCGCCGAAGATCTCGAATACGGTGCCCACCCCGGCATGCTGCTCATCGACTCCCCCGGCAAGGAAGAGATGGTGGCCAAGGATTTCTCCGCCGTCGTCGACCTGCTGAGCCTCGCCGAGCGCCGCCACGCCGACAAGATCCAAGTCATCGTCGCCACCACCATCCGCGCCATCGCCAGCGCGGCTCCGGAGAGCAAGCAGGCGTTCGTCGACAATGATGAGGACCCGCTGTTCTGAAGGGTGACCTACTGAGACGTATCGTTTAGAGAGTAGCCTCGATGACGATCAGGCCCGGCGAGGCATCCGGGCCGTTCCATCAGTCCCCTGCTTCCTGCGGGTACACCACCACCACCACCGTGCTGTCATCCTGCGCCGAAGCGCCGGGACCACGCCAGGTTTCGAGCGCGGCGAAGATGGCTTTGCCGATCTGCCGGGCGGTCTTGCCTTGGTTGGCCCGCGCCACCTCGACGATCCGATCTTCGCCAAATTCCTCGCGCTCCCATTCCGGCTTGTCGGGGAGCTCGGCGGGGGCCAGGGCTTCGCTGAGCCCATCGGTGTAGAGCACCAGCATGTCGCCGGGTTCCAGATGCACATAACTGCGGTCGTAGGTGGCGTCGCTGAGGGGGCCGAGGACGGGGCCACCCCGATCGAGGAAGGTGACCTCACCGTTGGCCGCCAGGTGGAACGGCGGAGGGTGCCCGGCATTGACGGCGATGAAGGTGCCGTTGAGCTCGAGCTCGCCGTAGAAAAGGGAGACAAAGCGGCTGGTCAGGGTGCTGGTGTGGATGATGTTGTTGAGTCGCTCGACGGTGCGCACGATCTTGAAATCGCGGGCCAGGCCCATGCGCAGCCCGGTGTATATGTCGCGCACTTGCAGGGCCGCCGGCAGACCGTGCCCCGAGGCATCGGCGATGGCCAGACCCAGGATCTTGTCGGTGATCGGGATGTAATCGAAGAGATCGCCGCCGACGGTATCCAGGGATTTACTGCAACCGGCGATATCAAATTTACCGAAGACCGGCGCCTCCCGAGGCATGATGGAGCTTTGGATCTGCCGCGCTTGGCGGATCACGGCATGGACCCGGTCTTCCCGCAGGCGTCGATTGATGCTGTGGCGCACGGCGCCGAGGGAAAAGAGCACCTCTTCTTGGCCGTGCCCCGGAGTCACACTGAAGCCGAGCACATATTGCTCGTTACCGATCTCGATGGCGGCGAACTCTTTCACCCCGAGCATCCGTTCCAGCTCTGGATCGAGACGCGGATCATCCGCTTCCATGTAGACCAGCCCCCGCATCAGGCAGAGCTCGATGGGCGGATAGGTGCGCGGAATACGGACCACCTCTTCAACCCGCCGGTGATCGGGGAAAGTAGACATCAGTCGGTAGCTGTCGCCCTCGATCTCATAGAGACGGGCGCCGTAGATTCCCAGGTCGTCGTGCAATCGGCTGATCACTTCGTCGACCACCGAATGAACGTTGAAGGCTTCCTCAGGGTCCCGTTCGATGTGGTCGATGACCTCTTCCACCTTCTGCATCAGCAGTCGATGGTCGATGGGATTGCGGTTTGTGGCGGTCACACTGTATCTCCTGAAATGGACGGATCTCCGGAAGTGGAGGACGGTCCACGTGGATTCGCTGAAGCGACGATATCTGAAGGCGGCCGTTTGGGTCGAGTGTAAGCCTAGCCGTGATCGATCAAAGCTTGCACGATGCGGTCTTGGGCCTTCTTGGCCTGTTGCGGCCCGCGGATGCTGTTGAGCAGGATGGAGAAGGCATAGATCTTCCCCGAGCTCGCCTTGGCGTATCCGGAGAGGGTCGAGACGCCGCTCAAATAACCCGTCTTGGCCAGGACGTTGCCCTTGTAGGGTGCATGGGCCAAACGGCGCTCCCACTTCAAATCCACCTCGCCGCTGAACGGCAAGGTACGAACGTACTCGTCGCCCCAAGGGTGGAAAAACATGTGCCGCAGCAGGTGGGTCAGCTGCTGCGGTTGAAAGCGGTTGTTACGGCTCATGCCGGAGCCGTCGGCCATTTGGTAGCTGCCTTCTGCGATGCCGATCTCGCTCAGGAACTCGGACACCACGGCCAGACCCCGCTCCCAGGACCCGGCGCCGCAAAGCTCGGACCCCAGGACCTTGAGCACACTCTCGGCATAGAAATTCTGGCTGCGTTTGTTGATCACCTCGAGGGTGGAGAGCAGATCCCCATGGTGCATCAATAAACGACGCCAACCGCCCCCACTGAGATCCTCGGGACGCTGCACGGCGCCGCCGAGGGTCACCCCTTCCTCGGCGAAAGCCTGACGCAGCGCCGCGCCGAAGTAGCCCACCGGGTCGCTCACCGTCACCCACTTGTCGTAGCTCTCAGAGCGCAGATAGATGCCCCCACGGACGGCCAAGAGATCGCTACCGCCGGGAACCTCAGCGCCGCTGTTCTGGCGATCGATGCTCAGCCACTGATCCTTTGGCCGACCGACGGTGCGGGCCTTGTTGGCGATGTCGAAGATGGGCAGCGGCGGTACCGTCTCGACCTGCGCCGCACTGCCGCTGCGCTGACCCGCATCCACTTTCACCAGGACGCAGTTGTCGTTGAACGACAGCCCCGCCACCGGTGCCTCGTACCAGCGGGTCAACTGATCGCGGGGCCAATCTGGATGCACCCACTGGTCATCGAAGATGCCCGGCAGCAAATGCAAATCGCCGTCGATGCGCTCGACCCCGAGGCGACGAAAGGCCTCCGCCCAGGGGCGGAAGGCGCCGAAGGAATCCCCTTGGTAAAAACGTCCCGAGAGATTGGGATCACCGCCGCCGATCACCGCCATGTCGCCGTGTAGCACACCCTCGACGATCTCTCCCCGCCACAGGATCTCGGTTTCGAAGAAGTAACCCGGTCCCAGGCGATCCAGGGCCGCGGCGGTGGTGAACAGCTTGGTATTGGAAGCGATGATGCGCTTCTCTCGGTGACGGTAGGAGTAGACTGCGTCGCCGCTCTGCAGCTCGACGATATGCACCCCGAGGTCCGGGGCGATGCGTTTAGCCTCGGCCACCCTGGTATTGACGGCGGACTTGAAGCTCGATGTCTGCGCCCCGGCCAAGGTCGGCAGAAGGCAGATCCAAAGGAGCAGGGCCACGACACCCGACCGGCGGCGTGGGACAGATTCTGTGCAGGGGAGAGACGGGGACCACCCGTAGTCAACGGCCATAACCCGTATTCTATGGGATAGCCATTTGAAATGATCGATAGATTCCGGCTCCAGTGCCTCAGCTCGGCGGCCGCAGGATGGCCCAGGCGTCGCCGGGAAGATTGCGCAGCAGCCAATAGGACAGGATGAGCGCCAACAACCCCCAACCCAGACTGGGGGCCACATCGCCCCGCCATCGTCGTCCGCGCAGCGCCGTGTCGAGATGGGCCATGAGCCAAATGCCGAGAAACGGCAGGCTGGCCACATAGAGAGGGTTATGACGCCAGGCTTCCAGCCAACGTCCGTGCAACAGATGGTGGGTGGCCCGCATCGAGCCGCAACCGGGGCAGTAGAGGCCGGTGGCGAGGAGCGACGGACAGGTGGGGATGAAAAGGTTTCCGGGATGCCGCCAAGTGAGCAGGATGGCGGCCAGCCCTGCCGCTCCCAGGACGGCGGCAGAGAAGAGCCGCTCCCGTCGGGACGCGGCACACCAGCTGAGCCGTAGGAGCCGGCTCACCGGCCGTCCAATGGGCTCTGGGTCGGTCTCTCGGGGCTCAAGCGTTGCTGGCCACCGCGCTGAAGATGATGATCACCACGTAGAGCAAGGTCAAGGCTAAGGAGACGCCCACCGAGATGGTGAGCCACAACTTGGCTTGCTTGGCAGCCTCTTGCGCTTCTGCGAAGTTGCCCACCTGCTTGGCCGAATTGGACTTGGTGGCGTAGACAATGGAAACGATGCCGCCGGGCAAGCAGCAGAGCAGAGTCACGACGATGGCCCAAGGCAAGTAGTTGGTGATTTGTACGTCGGAGATGGCACCACCGGCAGCGCCGCCATAGGTGGCCGGCGCGCCGTAAGACGGGGTGCTGGGCGCCGCCGCAGAGCTAGAACCATAAGAGCTGGAGCCATGATCGCTGGCCGAAGGCGTGGAAGGGATTTCAGGAATTCCCGGAGCGGCAGGGATCGCCGGAGCAGAAAACGGAAGAACGGAAACTTGGTTGGCTTGCTGCCATTCCTGCATGCCGCTCTTCCACACCATGTCGGTGGGTTGCAACCGCCCATCCCGGGCCATGGACTGAAGCTCCTCTTCAGAGATCGGCCCTTGCTGCGCTCCGTCCTGCATGTAATACCACATGAAATCGATCCTCCTGGCTGCGCCCTGGCGCTTGTGTTCTGTGCCCTCGTCTTGAAAATGCTGAGCGGCCTTCATCTTAGTACACCTTTCCGGAAATACGGTGACGTATCGAGAGCACCGAGGCGCCGCGTCCGCAAGGCTTGCGAGCGAGGCATAGTGGGGCTCTGTTGCAGCGAGCGTAACGCCGCGGACGTGGATGCATCGGCGCTCGAATACCAGCGTCTTTTTGAAAAGGTGTACTAAGAGTCGTGGCAGATAAGTGTCGCCCACGCGATCTGACTTTTGCCACAGACTGCTAGGCTGCGGCGATCTCGGAGCGCAGCCCCAAGTGTCGCTCGAAGGGCTCGAAGGCGCGGTCGGAGTGCAGCGGGATGAAGCCGCTTTCGATGCATCGGGTCGCAATCAAGGTGTCGATGGTCTTGCGTACGGTGATGCCGAGGGCTCGCAAGGTACGGAAGTTCTCCGCTGCTCGGATGGCGATGTCCTGACCACCGAGATCGACAACGATCAACGAGGTCAGCAGGCGCTTGGCTTGCCGAAAATCTCGATCGGCGCCGAAACCTTGCAGGACCTCCGCCAAAATCAGGTCACCTGTGGCCAGCAGCTCGTTGTCCAACAGAGAATTTAGACGGTCGCTTTGGGGTGTCACGGTGCCTCGGAAATAGTCGATCCAGACGCTGGAATCAACCAAGATCACAGATCGGTTCGCATCGCATCAAGGTCACCTTCCCAGGCCAGCTTGCCACGAAAGTGCCGGATCTTTGCCTGCTGCGTTAGCTTCAACAGGGTCCGCAAACCCAACTCGACGACCTCCCGCTTGGTCTTCAAACCGGCACTTTCTCCTTTCAGCAGGTGCATGGCACCACCATCTTGCGGTACCATGCGGCCGCTTGTCTGCGGTGCCACGGTGCTCGACGGCCCTTTCGGCTTTTCGAACCCAGCCCGCACCGATTCACCCTCCCCGGAAGACGATTCCAGACCCGTCGTCGACGTCCGGCAGACCACATACCCGTGGCGCCTCCGACAGCGGGAGCTCTTCGACATAGGAATTTGCCCCATGGCCATCAATTGCGGCATCGTCGGCTTGCCGAACGTCGGTAAGTCGACCCTCTTCAACGCCCTCACCCGCGCCGGTATCGACGCAGCCAATTTCCCCTTCTGCACCATCGAGCCCAATACGGGTGTCGTCGAGGTGCCGGACCCCCGCTTGCAGGCATTGGCCAAGATCGTCAAACCCCAGAAGGTGGTGCCGGCGGTGATGCAATTTGTCGATATCGCCGGCCTGGTGGCCGGTGCCTCCAAGGGGGAGGGCCTGGGCAACCAGTTCTTGGCGCACATCCGCGAGGCCGACGCCATCGCCCATGTGGTGCGCTGCTTCGACGACGACAACGTCACCCATGTGGCCAACCGCGTCAACCCGGTGGACGATATCGAGATCATCCACACCGAGCTCATCCTGGCGGACCTCCAGACCGCCGAGAAAGCCCTACAGAAGTCAACCCGCAGCGCCCGCAGCCTCGATCCGGACGCGGTGCGGGAGAAGAATGTGCTGGAGAAAGTCGAAAAGCATCTGGCGGAAGGGCTGCCGCTGCGCACCCTCGGCCTTGAAGGGGACGAGGAAAAGCGCATTCGGCATTTCCACTTCCTCACCCTCAAACCCACCATGTACATCGCCAACGTCGACGAGGACGGCTTCGAGGACAATCCCCACCTCGACTCGGTGCGCGCCCTGGCCGAGGAGGAAGGGGCCGAGGTGGTGGCGGTCTGTGCCAAGCTGGAGGCGGAGATCGCCGAGCTCGAGGAGGACGAAAAGGCCGAATTCTTGGCCGATCTGGGGTTCGACGAACCGGGGCTCGACCGGGTCATCCGAGCCGGCTATCGCTTGCTCGGCCTACAGACCTACTTCACCGCCGGCGTCAAAGAAGTGCGGGCCTGGACCATCAAGGTGGGTGCCACGGCACCGCAGGCCGCCGCCGCCATCCACACGGATTTCCAGAAGGGCTTCATCCGAGCCGAGATCATCACCTACGACGAGTTCATCGCCCTGGGCGGCGAGCAGGCGGCCAAGGAAGCGGGCCGCAAGCGCTCCGAAGGTCGTGATTACGTCGTCAAGGACGGCGAGGTCATTCACTTCCTGTTCAATGTTTGAGGGCCTGGCTGGCCACGCTTCCCCAACGAAATTGTAGGCTTGCATTGGCGGCCAAGGCGGCCGCCACCGCCCTCTGCCCTTCCACCTGGCGCTCTGGATCCTGCATCAGGAGGGCGCCGCGCAGGATGGCGGCGTCGGTCGCCGTCGGGTCGATGGCCAAGGCCGCGTCGCAACGCTCGAGGCCCAAACGCAGGACCTCGACGTCGAGCGATGGGGTCGCCTGTAAATGGCGCCATGCCCAGCGGGCCAAGGCCAGATGGTTTTCAGCATCACCTTCCTCCATCTCCACGGCGCTTGTGGCCCAAGCCCGGGCTCGCCGCAGGCTGGAGGCCACATCCTGCCCTCGGCTGAGCAGCCAGCCAGCCCGCACCAGCTCCGCATCGGCCAATAGACGCTGGGCGTCGGCCCGCCGGGGGTCGATCTCCAAGGCCCGCCGGGCGCCCTTTTGGGTCAGCTCGACCCGCTCGGTGGGCGAGGTCCCCGACGCCAAGGCATGGCGTGCTTCCGCCAAGGCTAGATGCGCCAGCTCGATGTGGGGTCCGGGGAGATTGGGCAGGATGTCGAGTCCGGCGGCAAAATCGGCCCGCGACGAGGTGGCCATCACCGCAAAATCCAAGCCCTCTGAGGCGGCGAAATAAGCCGACCACATCTTCGACTGGCCTCGGGTGAACAAGGTATAAGGAGCCGTCGACTTGATCGCCAAGGAGCGGTTGGTGAAATCCACCGCCCGCTCGAAGATCACGGCGTAGGGCTGACCCCGCTTGCCGTGCCACATCCCCTCCAACATGTAGAAATTGGCCATGGTGTTGGGGGCGGCGAGGTTGTCCGGCCAAGCGGTCATCATCCGTTCCAGCCAATGGCGCCCCGCCGCCAGATCGGAGGTCAGATCCTGCCCGTGCTCCAACCTGAATTGAGCGCGGCGGAGAAAAACCCCGGCCAAGTAGAGATGACTGGCCAAGTCATCGGGCACCGCCTCCACCGCTGCGCGTCCGTGGACCTCGGCGGCCGCCAGGTCCGGCAAGGGATCACCGCCTCGATTCATCTCATAATTGGCTCGATCTGCGAGAACCTGGGTCAAAGAGATATGCAACGACGTCTCGTTGGGTTCCCTTTGCAGCGCCTCCCGCAATAGCTCGATGCCACGATCCATGGCCGATCGCGGGTCCTCACCATGCCGCTGGCGGTACAACGAGAGAAGGATCTGGCCCCGGGCCAGGGCCTCCCGGGGCAAGGCACTGTCGGGGCGCGCCGTCAGGTAGCGCTGCAGCCGAGCTTCCGCCTGCCGCCACGAGGTGGACGGATTCTCATTGCGATCCCATACCTCCACATCCATCATATTCAACCAAGCCCTGGCCTCCACCAGCTCGACCTCGATCTCGTCGGGGTCGATGCGTCGAACCACGGCGCAAGCCTCCATGATCTGGTCATGCAGCGCATCAACGCCGGGCCGCAGGTTGCGCACCAGGAAGGTGAGACGCGCTTGCCTAGCCTGGCACAGGCGCAGATAGCCGTCGGGATCGCTGCGCCCGATGATCAATCCTTCCTCAATCGCCGCCTCCGCCTGCTGCAGCAGCACTTCGGCGGCATCGAAGTCATTGTGTCCAATCGCCAGGTCGGCCAACCGATGGTAGGCACGGGCCTGTAGAAAGTGGGCTTCATAGAGCCAAGGGCGCTGCGCCATGGCGTCCGCCGCCAAGTGGATGGCCTTCTCGAGATGAGCCCGCACCCCCTCTCCGGCATTCTTCGCCGCGCCGTCCGAGGCGTCCTTCGGCAGGTCATCCGGACGATCGGCTTGTAGCAAGGTGATGTGCGCTTCCAGCAAGCTGGGCACCACAATGTTGCTCGACCTGCCAAGGGCCAGTTTGGCGATGGCCGGATCCCGAAGCTCCTCCCCGGCGCGGCGTCGTGCCTGGCGCCTGGCGGCGGCGTTGGGTAGGGTTCGAATGAGCTCCAAACGCCGTTCGTAGAGATCGCTCAGCACCAAACCCAAGCTCACCTCCACCTCCGGCGTGCGGTATCCCATCTGCCAGGCCTTCTGCAGATGGCCCTGGGCCTCGTCGCGACGCTGCAGGGCCAGGGCTCCGCGGCCCAAAGCATAACGTCCGGCGCCCCGATCGAGGCCCTCGAGGGCTTGCATGGTCACTTCGATCCGCTCCATGGCTTGCCGGATGAGCCCTTGCTCGGCCCGGCGATCGGCGGTCGGCAACTGGTAGGCCACCCGCTGCACCCATTCGATGCGCTCCACCTCACGGGTCAGCTCGGCGGTGCGATCGGACACCAGCTGTCGGCTGCGCAGATGGTAAGCCACCGCAGCGCTGGCCAAGATCAAGGCCCCCAGGCCGAGCCCGATGGCCAGACGATGGCGGCGCAGCAATTTCCGAAAGTGGTAGCCGAAGGACGGTGGACCGGCGCTCAAGGGCTCGAAGCTCAAGTAGCGTTCGAGGTCTTCCGCCAGGGCCGCAGGTGAGCCGTAGCGCGCCTCGCGATCCTTGGCCATGGCCTGCAATACGACCCAGTCGAGCTCGTGCTTCAAGCGTCGCTCCAGCTCCGCCATCGACACTTGCCGGGCCTCGGCCAAGCTCTGACGCGCCGCCGTCGGCAGCCGCCCCCAGCGAGTGCTGGGACGGGGTGTCTCCCGTTGGCGAATCTGCAACACCAGGCTGGCGAATCCACCACCGCTGGTTCCGGAATCGTAGGGTTTGACCCCGGTGAGCAGCTCGTAGAGCAAAACTCCCAACGAGTAGACATCGGTGCGTGTATCGAGATCCCCAGAGCCGTCCAAGGCTTCCGGGCTCATGTAGGTGGGCGTGCCGAGAAAACCGCCGGTGGCCAGCGTGGCGTCGGTCAGGGGTTGATCGAGGGCCTTGGCGATGCCGAAGTCGATGATCTTGGGCACCGCCTCGCCGTCCACCTCGCTGACCAAGATGTTGGAGGGTTTGAGGTCCCGGTGCAAAACCTGCTTGCGATGGGCGTGCTCGACGCCGCGGCAGACGGCGATCATCAAACGCAGTCGTTGGCGCAAGTCCAGGCGATGACTATCGCAATAACGGATCAAGGGCTCGCCGGAAACCAGCTCCATGGCGAAGTACGGCGTCCCGTCCTCGGTCGCACCCGCCTCCAGGATGCCTCCGACGTTGGGGTGATCGAGACGGGCCAGGGCCTGCTGCTCCGCCTGAAAGCGGATGCGCGCTTCGTCACCGGCCAGCGAAGTCTTGAGCAGCTTGAGGGCCACTCGACGACGCAACGGGCGCTGCTGCTCCGCCAGGAACACCCTGCCCATACCGCCGCTGCCCAAGAGCTCCACCAGCTGGTAGGGCCCGATGGTGATCGGCTCGGCCACCAAATCCTGTGGCGGCACACCGTAGGCGAGCTCCTCCAAGGCGACTCGCTCTACCCCGGGCGGCTGCCTCAGGACATTCTCGTCGACCGTTTCCAGGGCTTGGGTGAGGCGTTCCCGCAGCTCGGCATCGCCGAGGCACTGTTGGTCCAAATAGTCGGCAACGGCCCTGCCTTCGAGGTCCAGGGCCTGTTCGAGGAGTTCGTGGAATCGCTTCTCGGCTTCGAGATCCATACCCTGAGTCTATAGCCCAAGGAAGCCTTCTGAATGGGCAATAGACTTGGTCAGGAACCGGACCGGAGGCTGCAGCTGAGTGTCGGCCAAGGCCAGGCGCCCGAACCCTCGAGGTTGAGGGCTCGGGCAGAGGACCCAGATGTCCTACTCGATCGTGGCGCCGTTCCAAGGCGCCGGCCCGAGAGGCTGGACCGAGACGCTGCTCAATGGCGCCGACGCAGGCGACGGCCACCCAGGGTGGCGAGCCAGAGACCCATCAACAGCAAACCCCAGGTGCCGAGGGTGGGAACCTCGATGGGCGGCAGGTCAAAGAGCACATCCGTCGGCGTGTCGTCGTCGCTGGGATCGCCGTTGCCGTTGCCGTCTGGATCGTCGCCGTTGTGGGAAACGTCCATGACGTCGGTATCGGCATCGGAGGTCCCGGTGATCACAGCGCTACAGAAGTAGGGGCCGGGATTGCCCCCAGGCACCACGTTGACCACCAGGATGATTTCGCCGCTATCGCCGGGATCCAAGGCATCGCTGCCGTCGAGCAGGTTGATGTCACCCTCGCCATCGAAGTCCGGGTTGATCGACAGCTCAACGGAGCTCACCGAGACCACGGTCACCGATTCCGCATCCTCGAAGGCCACCGATACGTCGCTCATCACCTGCAGCTCGTCGATGCGGATATTGCCGAAGTTCTCGGCCCGTAGGAAGAAGGTGACGTCGTAGGAGGCGCCAGGATCGATCCGCTGCACATCGAGGATCACCTTCGAGAGGCCGAGCAGGGCGTTCTCTTCGGTGATCTCCAGGGTGTAGTCCTCCACTTCGCCGTCGTCGGCTCGGCCGGTCGGCGCCAGCCCGGTGGAGGTCGAGAGACGGAAGCGGGCACAAGTCGGGCCCACCGCCGAGGCGGCGTCGACCACCAGCTCCAGATCCTGCATGGAGGACGCGGCCAGCGCCAGGTCGGTGGCGATCTGCTCGCCGGGATCGTCCCAACTACCGTTCTGGTTGTAGTCGATCCAGGCGTTGAGGAAACCACCGGTGCTGCCGGTTTGAACGATCATGGAGCCCGGAGCGTTGGGGATGTAGAGGCCGCTGAGGGTAATGCCGTCTTCGTCGTCGGCGGCATCGTTGTCGTCCCCCAGGTGATCCGGCGACTGCAAACCCTCGATCTCGATGTCCACCTGGCTACCCAAGGTCGGATTGCCGGTCGGCAACACGACGTGCCGTGCTCCGTCCGAAGCCAACAGGGTCGGATACTGGGGATCCGGCGCGTCGCCGAAGTCGAAACCCTGCACCAAGACCGCGTAATCCTCCACTTCGCCGTCGATGGCCGGGCCACCGATGGGCAGAGCGCCGCTGGAGCTGAAGCGGAAACGGGCATAGCTGTCGCCGGGGGTGGCGTCACAGGGCACGTTGAAGACCAAACTGTTGCTACCCGCAACCAGCGGTTGGGCCATGAAGATCTGATCGTCGGGCCCCACAAAGGTGCCGTCGCCATCGAGATCCAGCCAGGCGTCGAGCCTGCCAGCGGCAGCGGCCACCACCGTCAAGTTGGTATCCAGGCAGAGGGTAGGCAAGGTGTCGAAGACGACGCCGTCTTCATCGTCGTTGCCGGTGCAAGAACCGGCCACCGATGTGCCACCGTTGGCGTCATCGCCAAGGGCATCGACGGACGGCTGGCCATCACCATCGGTATCGACACAGGCGCCCAGGTAGAGGGTGCCTGCGGTATCGACACCGTGGCTCGGGCCGGCGGCGCCGAAGGTGGTCAGGTAGGTATCCGGAGCGTCGCCCAGATCCGAACCGAAGACCGGCAGCGCGTAGTCTTCCACCTCACCGTTCGGCGTCGTGCCGGTGAAGTCCAGGTTGCCGATGGCGCCGAAGCGGAAACGGGCAAAGGTATCACCGGGGGTAGCGTTGCAGGGCACCTGGAAGGACAGGTTGTTGACCCCCGCCACCAGGGCTTGGTCGGTGAAGATGTGATCCGACGCCCCGTTGAAGGTGCCGTCGCCGTCGAGGTCCAGCCAGGCGTCCAGGCGCCCGGCGTCCGACGCCGTCACCGTCAAGTCTGCCTGTTGGCAAGCGATGACCTCGGTGACAAAAATCACCCCGTCTTCGTCGTCGTTACCGCTGCAGGTGCCCAAAGCGGTGATGCCGACGCCCACGTCGTCGCCGTCGGCAGCGACCGTTGGCTGGCCATCTACCTCTGAATCGACGCAAGCGCCGAGGTAGAGGTCGAGGGCCGGATCCAAACCATGCAGCGGACCACCCGAGGCAAAATCCGTCGAGTAGGAATTCGGCGCGTCACCAAAATCCGCCTCGTCGGAGGAGATCTGGTAGTCCTCTACCTCACCGTCCACCGCCGGCCCGTCGTGGCTCAAGCCACCGGCGGAGCTGAAGCGGAAGCGGGTAAAAGTGGTGCCGGAGCTGGCCGTACAGGGGACGTTGAAATTCAACGTGTTGGGCCCGGCCACCAAGGGCTCGGAGGCAAAGACTTGGTCCAAGGCCTCGACAAAGGCGCCGTCGGCGTCGTAGTCGATCCAGGCATCCAAGAGACCCGCGGCCGAGGCGGTGACGGTGATCGAAGCCGGCTTGCAGGCGGTGATCAAGGTATCGAACACCACACCGTCTTCGTCGTCGTTGCCGCTACAGGTACCGGCGGTGCTCGAACCGACGTTGTTATCGTCGTCGTTGGCGTTGCCGGAACCCACTTGGCCGTCGACCTCGGTGTCGACACAGTTACCCAGGTAGATGTTGCTCCCCGTGTCGACGCCGTGGGTCGGGCCGTTGGCGGCAAACAGAGTGTCGTAGGTGTCCGGGGCGTCGCCGAAGTCGACACCATCGAGGGTCCGTACGTAGTCCTCCACCTCGCCGTCGGCCACCGGACCGGCGGAGCCCGCAGCGCCCGTCGAGCTAAAACGGAAGCGCAGGTAGGTGGTGCCCGGCACCGCGTCACAGGGGATGCTGAAGGTCAGGCCCTGGGCCCCCACCACCAAGGGTTGTGAGGTGAAGATGCGATCCGACGGGGCGACAAAATCACCGGAGCCGTCGAAATCGATCCAGCCGTCCAGCAAACCCGGCGCCGATGCCGTGACCGTGATGTCGGCATCGCGGCAAGCCACCAGGGCGCTGTCGAAGCTCACCCCATCTTCGTCGTCACCGGCCACGGCGCAGCTGCCGGCGATGGAGGTGCCGCCGTTGACATCATCGCCGCTGGCGTCCAAGGGCAGACCGGCATCGGTCTCCGTGTCGACGCAGGCGCCGAGGAACAGCGGTACCGCCGGATCGACACCGTGGGCGGCGCCGCCGGCCGAGACGCTGGTGGCAAAGCTATCCGGTAGATCCCCCAAGTCCGAGCCCTTGACGGTCACCGCGTAATCCTCCACCTCGCCGTCGATCACCGGCCCACCGGGGGTGCCGATGCCCGTCGAGCTGAAGCGGAAACGCACGTAGGTGGTACCCAGGGTGGCGTCGCAAGGCACGTTGAAGGACAGGCCATTGCCACCGGCGGCCAACCCTTGGGCGGTGAAGATACGGTCCCCCGGCTGGGCGAAGGTGCCGTCCCCGGCAAAGTCCAACCAGGCGTCGAGCAATCCCGGCGCCGTCGCCGTCACCGTCAGGTCCGCCTGCTGGCAGGCGATGACCATGGTGTCGAAACTGACGCCGTCCTCGTCGTCACCGCCGACACAGGTCCCCACCACATCGGGGCTGGCGTTGACGTCGTCGCCGCTGCTGTCGAGGGGCGTTTGGGCATCGGTCTCGACATCGACGCAGACGCCCAAAGCCAAGGGACTGCCGGGATCGACCCCGTGCAACGGGCCACCGTTGGCCATCGACGTGCCGTAGGTGTCCGGCGCATCACCCCAATCGGAGCCCTTGAGCAGCAAGGCGTAGTCTTCCACCTCGCCGTCCATCGACGGACCACCGCTGGCCAGGCCACCCGTCGAGCTGAGTCGGAAGCGGGCATAGGTGGTGCCGACCTCGGCGTCGCAAGGCACGCTGACGCTGCGACTATTGGCGCCGACGGTCAAGACCTCACTGGCGAAGACCTGCTCACCGGGTCCGCCGAAGGTGCCGTCGCGGTCGAAGTCGATCCAGCCGTCGAGGCGGCCCGCCGCACCGACGGTGATCGTCAAATCGGCGTCCTGGCAAGCCACCACCATGGAGTCGAAGCTGACACCGTCCTCATCGTCACCGCCGACGCAGGTCCCCACCACATTGCCGCTGGCGGAAACATCGTCCCCGCTGGCGTCGAGGGGTGCCTGGGCATCGCCCTCCGTGTCGACGCAGGCACCGAGGTAAAGAGAGGAGGCGGGATCGACACCGTGCAAGGGGCCCGAGGCGCCAGCCGTGGTGCCGTAGGTGTCCGGCGCATCGCCCCAATCGGAGCCCTTGAGCACCACAGAGTAGTCTTCCACCTCACCGTCCATGGTGGGACCACCGCTGGCCAAACCACCCGTCGAGCTGAAGCGGAAGCGGACAAATGTATTGCCGGCCGTGGCATCACAGGGCACGGCAAAGGACCGGCTGTTAGTGCCGGCGGCCAGGGCATGGCTGGCAAAGATCTGCTCACTGCCGCCGGTGAAATCACCGTTGCCGTCGAAGTCGACCCAAGCATCCAGCAGACCCGCCGCCGAGGCGGTGAGGGTCAGGTCGGCCGTCTGACAGGCGATGACCATGGTGTCGAAGCTGACGCCATCCTCGTCGTCGTTGCCGACGCAGGTGCCGTCGACATCGCCACTGGCGGAGACATCGTCGCCACTGCCGTCCAACGGCGGGGCGGCGTCGCCCTCCGTGTCGACGCAGGCACCGAGGAAGAAATCAGGGGCGGTCGGGTCCACACCGTGGCTCGGGCCCCC
This sequence comes from Acidobacteriota bacterium, assembly GCA_029263315.1. Classification (GTDB taxonomy): domain Bacteria; phylum Acidobacteriota; class Thermoanaerobaculia; order Multivoradales; family J023; genus JAJCXR01. The sequence continues at coordinate 33,749 of JAJCXR010000067.1, forward strand.
GGCGCCGTCGCTTGTGCCGTAGGTATCCGGTGCGTCGCCGAAGTCCGCCGCCTTGAGGAAGACGCTGTAGTCCTCCACCTCACCGTCCATGGCGTCGGTGGCGGGACCGCCGACCCCCGCGGAGCTGAAACGGAAGCGGGAGGTCGTATTGCCCGGCTCCAGCGCACAGGGGATTGCGAAGCTCAGGCTGTTGCTGCCCGCCGCCACTGCCTGACCGTTGAAGATGCGCTCGTTGGCCTGGTTGAAGGTGCCGTCACCGTCGAAGTCGACCCAGGCATCGAGCACGCCCGCCAGGGAGGCCGTGACCTCCACATCCGCCGACAGGCAAGCCACCAGCATCGAGGTGAAGGCGACACCGTCCTCATCGTCGTTGCCGACGGCGCAGGTGCCCTCCGTGCTGGTGCCCACGCTGACGTCGTCACCGGTGGTATCCAGGGGTGAGCCGGCATTGACCTCGGTGTCGACACAAGCCCCCAAATGGAAACCCGCACCGGGGGTGATGCCGTGGGTCGGACCACCGGCCCCGAAGGTGGTGTCGTAGGAATCGGCGGCGTCGCCGAAATCGACGCCCTTGATCAAGACCGCGTAGTCTTCAACCTCGCCGTTCATGGCCAGGCCGGTGGGGGCCAGGCCGCCCGCCGAAGAGAAGCGGAAACGGGCGTAGCTGTCGCCCAACTGGGCGTTACAAGGTACGTCGAAGGTCAAGACGTTGGTGCCGGAATTGAGCGACCGGTTGGTGAAGATTTGATCGCTGACCCCGCCGAAGCCGTTGACCGCCGCCCTGTCGTAGTCGATCCAGGCATCGAGCCGTCCGGCGGCGCCGGTGGTGACGGTGATCTGCGCCTGCTGGCAGGTGAAGAGCATGGTGTCGAAGGTCACACCCTCTTCGTCGTCGGCGGAGCCACAGACCCCGGCGTCAGCGGAGGTGCTCAGAGTGGCCGTGGTGTCGTCGCCGTCGGCTCCCACCGACGGTGCGCCATCGTTCTCGACGTCAGCGCAGCCGGAAGCGCCGGGCCCGAGATAGACGTTGCCGGTGGGATCGACAACATGCTGGGCGCCGCCGGAGGCGAGCACCGTTCCGTACTCCGCATCCGGCGCGTCGCCGAAATCGAAGCCCTTGATCAAGACCTGGTAGTCCTCCACCTCACCGTCCATCGCCATGCCGGTGGGGGCCAGGCCGCCCGCCGACGAAAAGCGGAAGCGGGCATAGCTGATGCCCACCGCGGCGTTGGCCGGCACCACAAAGCTGGGCAAGCTATTGCTGCCGGTGCTGAGGGCTTGACTGACGCCGCCGAAGAGGTGCTCGGCGGGATGATCAAAGACCCCGTTGCCGTTGAAATCGATCCAGGCGTCGAGCAGGCCCGCCGTCGGCACCGAGGCCGTGGCGGTGAGGCTGCCGGTCATGCCGCGCACCAACATGCCGTTGAAGGTGATGCCGTCTTCGTCATCGACGCAATCACCGATGCGGCTGCTGCCCAGCATGGTGTCGTCGCCGTCGGCTCCGAGGCTCGGCTGTCCATCGCCTTCCGTATCGACACAGTTGCCCAGGTAGAGCGCCACGTTGGGGTCGGTGCCGTGCACCGCGCCGCCGGGCAGCAGGGTGCCGAAGGTATCGGGGGCATCACCGAGGTCGGCACCGGCGATCTCCAAGCGGTAGTCCTCCACCTCGCCGTCCGCCGCCGCACCGCTGGGTCCGTCGCCACCCACCGTCGAGCAGCGGAAACGGGCGTAGGTGAAACCGGGGGTGGCGGTGGCGGGCACGGGAACCATCGTCAAACCCGGCACTGCCCCGACACTTATGTCGAAGAACACCTGCTCACCGGCGTCGCCGAAGTCACCATCGCGGTTCCAGTCGATCCAACCGTTGACCAAACAACCCACCGGGCTCTGCGCATCCAGGGTGATGTCGACGCTGCCGCCGAGCATCAACACCGTGGAGGAGAAGGTCACGCCGTCTTCGTCGTCCCCCGCCGTGGCACACATGCCGTGGGTGACCGTCAAAGCGCCTGACAAATCATCCGCCATGGCGGTGAAGCTTTGCGCTTGACCATCATCCGAGTCGACGCAATCGCCGAGGAAGGGAGCCATGGGACCGACCAGCTCATGCTGGGCGCCGCCGTCGAGGGCCACCGTCCGGTAGTTGCCTTGGGCCGTACCGCCCCCGGCGTCCGGGGCGTCGCCAAAGTCGAAGCTGCGGCCGAAACCGGGGATGAAACCGAAGTCCAAGGTGAAGTTGATGTTGTTGTCGTCCTCCAGATCATCCTCGGCGTCGGGGGTCGGCTCGCCGTCCACCGATAGGGTGATGGCTTGGCTGACCACCGAGGTGCCCAACAGGTCGCCGCTGTCGTCGTTGTCGACATCGTTGTCCGGATCGGGGGTGGGCTCATTGCCCGTCGAGGACACCACACCAAGCGCCGAGCAACTCTCGAAGGGGCCGCCCGAGACGAAATTGGAGGCATCGATCTCGACGATGAAGTCACCGCTCGGCAGACCATCGAAACGATAGCGCCCGTTCCGACCTGCCGAGGTCACGGTCTGTGTCGAGCCGTAGAACTCGTTGACCTGGGGCATGCCATCGGTGTTGAGGTCGAGGTAGAGGTTGATCCGCACGCCGTTGATGCCGGCCTCCGGCACCAACGGATCGTAGATGCCATCATCGTCGCCAGCGGCGTCGATGACGCCATTGCCGTCGTCGTCACACCACACCACATTGCCCAGGCTGAGGTCGCCGGAAAGCAAAACCAAACCTGCGTCGACGGTGGGGTTGAATTCACCGGCGGAGAGGATGACCACCGAGGTGGTGCCGTTGGAAGCGCGGGCGTCGGAGTCGATGCTGTCGTCTCCGGCGTTACGGCCGGTGAAGCCGGTGGCCGGTGAGGGCAGCATGAACTGCACGAAGTATCGAACCCCGGGGATCAAGTCTTCGAAGAGGTAATAACCGGGATTGCCGATTTCATCGTCGGCGGTGACGGTGACCTGGAGCGGGGCACCGTCGTCGCCGCCGGGCTCGGCGTTGCCGTCGCCGTCATCGACGAAGAGCTTCACCGCCACGCCGTTGATGCCATCGGTGGCGGCCTCGTTCTGCAAACCGTTGCCGTCGCGATCAAACCACACATAGTTGCCCAAGGCGGCGGTGACCGGCGGCAACAAACCCATGTCGATGTCGGGGTTGTTCTCCGACGGACCCAAGGTCACCACGTCGGTGCAAGCGGTGACCGGGTCGGCGTCGGAGTCGAGGCCCTCGGCACCGACATCCTGCAGCGTCACATCGAAATTCTGGGGCGGCGTGAACTGCACATAATACGAGCCGGGGCTGAGGGCGCTGAACTTGTACCAGCCCGGGTTTCCCATGTCGTCATCGGAGGTGATGGTCGACAACAGCAGCACATCGTCACCGGTGCGCGGCAACATGTCCGGACCGGGGCCGTAGAGCGCCACCGGCACATCGTTGACGCCCACCTCGCCGGGGGTTAGCATGCCATCGCCGTCGCTATCGATCCACACGAAGTTGCCCAACATGGCATCGTCCGGAGCGACCGGCGCACAGGTGACATCGATACCCACCTTGTTGGGCTCGGCGCCGAGGAAACCGCCGTCGTCCTGACGACTGGAACCGAAGGCGAAGGAATTGAAAGCCTCGTCACCGGCGGCGCCGGGATCGGCATTGGCGGGGGCGATCATGCGCCATTGGAACTCGAGCTTGTCAAGGGGGTTGAGCACCAGATCACCGAACTCGATCTTGATCGACTGGGCGTCGGTGATCGGCGTCGGCGCGATGGTCGTCCAGTTGGCAGCATCACAGCCGCTGGTGGGCCCCCCCACCTCCGGACGGCAAGGATTGCCCGACAAGCTGTAGAAGACAGCGCCGCCGGGGGGCGGGCTGATCGGCTCCACCAACAGGGGCCGGAAGAGACTCAAACGTCCCGAGGTGTCGCGCACGCCGGTATCACCGACGAACGGCAGGATGTCGATGATGACGAAGTCTTCCATCGGCACGGTCTGTACGTTTTGCACCTCGACCCGCCAGTCGACGACGCCGCCGCGGGTGGTGTCGTCGGTGGCCAGACCGGGGATGAAACCGGGGCCCGACGAGTTGCACTGGCCACGGACCAATTTGGCGGACGATAGCTGGGCCACCGCCGCCACGGTGATGCCTTCGTTCTCGGTGCACAACGTATCCGTGGTGTCGGCGTCTCCATCGAGGTCGGCGACATCCGTCGCCGAGGTACCGGCACAGATCTGCTCCACCGGCGAGGTAAAGCTCAGACCGACGGTGTTGTTCAAATTACCGAAGATCACCCCCAGCATGAGCTCGGTATCGAAGGCGATGTTGACCGTCTCGCCGGGGTCGAGATCACCGACCAGCGTCCAGCGCAGCAGGGTGCGTCCGGTGCCGTTGTAGTTGTCGATCTCTTCGAAGAGTGACGCGACAACCCCGGTGCCGTTGTCCATGAACGTCTCGCTGCCGGCTTGGAAATCCAGGAAATCCGGCAGCAGATCGGTCACCACGAGGCCGCTGGCAGGATCATCGGCCAAGGCGTCGTTGGTGATGTCGAAGGAAAAGCTCACCGTGTCATTGGGGAAGTAAGGGCCGGTGCTGGTTTCGTTCTTGAGCGGCCGCAGGTAGGTGTAAGGCCCGCTGACGTCGAAATCGAAGCTGGCCGCTTCGCTACCCGAGGTGGGGCCCACCGGGCCGCCGCACAGGCCGGTGAACGTGGCGGTCCAATCGGCCGTCACGTGATTGTCGATGTTGGTGCCGGCCGGGAACCCCAGGTTCACCGTCGCCGCGATGGACGCTTGGCTGCTGGGGGCCATGCCCACCGGAGCGCCGCCGTTGAATACCCACTCGATGCGGGTGACCCTTTCCCCCGCTCCCAGGGCGGGAGTCACCGTCGCATCGGTGGAGCCGTTGGGCGAGGTGACGGTAAACAGGTTTGCCAGATTGGTGGTGACGTTGACAGTCACACTGGTGGGGGCCGGCGAGTAGGCTCCGGTGCTGACACTGGAAATGCTGATGCCGGCGTCGAGATCGGCCCCGGCTCCGTCGCCGTCATCGACGACGACCAGGCTGTCGAGGGCGATGTTGCCGGTATTGCGAATGCTGACGTCATAGGAAAAATCTTGGCCTTCGGCCGGTGTCAGGCCGCTGGGCCGCCCGGCGCCGAATCCCTTGCTCACCGCGGCGTCGGCCACTTCGGCGAACTGCAGCAGGGTGTGCATGAAATCGGTGGGGCCTTGGACGAAGCCCGGCGGCTCGCCTAGGGGATCCACCGTCGCCGTGACGGTGGAGGTAACGGTGTCCCCGGCGCTGAACGGCGGGTCTTCGAAGCTGACGTCGACGCGCAAGGTCAGGGAGGTCGGCACCGGGATCGGTCCGAGGCCCGTCCAGGTGACGGTGTTGGTCATGGCGTCATAAACGCCGCCGTCCATCGGCATGACATTGGTGACACCAACGGGCAATTGCAATACGACATCGGCATCGAGGAGATCGAGGCTGCCGCTGGCGGTGCTGGGGCCGACGTTGATGTTGTAGGTACTACCGGTGGGGCAATCGCCGATGAAACCACCGTCGAGACCACTGCCGATATCCACTTGCGGGCTGGCCTGGGCGGTGACCGGCGGCAGGTCTTCCATCTGGGTGACCAAGCCGGTACCGGTGGAGATCACCGCGTTGGTGACGCCGGTGGTTGGTGTGCCGTCGGCCGTCGAGCCGTTGGCAAAGTGCACCGTGACGTCCATATCGCCGGTATTGCCGGCCGGTACTGAAGCCTGGAAATTGAACGTCACCGTGCCGCCGGTGGGCGAGCCGTCATGGGAGCCGGAGGCGACGTCCGTCGGCGGAAAGAAGAGGGAATCGAAGACCACTTCCGGCGGCAGATCCACCGTCACCACAGCGCCGTCGCAGGTGGGGATCGAGATCAGGTCACAGGAATAGCTGATGCGATAACGGAACGCATCGCCACTGGCTACCGTGCCGCCAGGGGCATCCAGAACGGTCGGCAGAATGCTGAGTCGGTTCTGGGCTTGGGCCGGCAAAGCCAGCGCCACAACCGCCAGGACGATCCACATCAGGGCGGCGAAATATCGGGGTTGGGCGGCTTTGGCGGCCCGGGGCAACGGGCCAACGAACGAAGCGAAGCTTCCTGAATTCGGCATGTGCATCTCCGTCCCAAAGAAGGGGAGGTCCATTCATGGGGATCCGCAGAGCAAGTCGCCTAGGGGTAGCCTCCGAGTCGGCGCAGTACCACCCTTTACCGAGTCTCTAGGCTCGGAGCAAAGATAGCCTGCATGCTAAGCCTTGGGCTGTTTGCCTTCTGGGATCACAAAAAATATGTAACGAGGGAAACGGTAGCATAGCCTTTGGGCTGAATGAAGCCTATACGCCAACACGCATAGATGCGTCATTCGCGAAGATCTGCACAACACCATCCCAGTGATTTGGCATCACTTCACTTGCCGGTGGCCGTGACAGCCGTCTACTCTGTCTGACACCATCAACCACGTCAGGCAGAATCAACTGCGTCAGACAAAATCAACTGCGTTGGATGGCGCCAGGTGTCAACGACATCACCGCCCGTCCAACCGGCCGACTGCCCACCAACCCAATGAGGAATCCGCCCGTGACCTTCCTACGCTGCCTTGCCACCTCGTCACTCTTGCTGCTCGCCACCGTCGATCTCGCCCATGCCGAGGAGCCGGTGCACTGGCAAGTGGTCAATCAAATCCGCGATGAGGGTTTCCACCGCTCGCAAGTGATGGCGACGGTCCAGCATCTGACCGACACCATCGGTCCGCGGCTCACCGGCTCCCCCGCTTCCCACCAGGCCCAGGAATGGACGCGCCAGCAACTGGCCTCTTGGGGTCTCGAAGCGGCCCAATTGGAAGCCTACGAATTCGGCCACGGCTGGACGATGGAACGGGCCTCTTTGCATCTGGTGAGCCCACGACGGGCCCCCTTGACCGCTTTCCCCAAGGCTTGGACACCGGGCACCGACGGGCCGGTCCAAGGTCCGCTACTGGCCATCACCCTGGAGTCCGAGGAGGACTTGGAAGAGCACCGCGGCAAGCTGGCCGGCAAGATCTTGCTGCTGCTCGACGACGATCCCACCAAGGGCCCCGACGGCCCGCCGTTTCGTCGCTGGGACGGGTCCGAGCTCGAGGAGTCCTTGACCTTCGAGGTGCCGTCGGATCGGGCCGGCGCCTGGCGCAAGCGGATGCAGAAGCGCTACCACTTCGCTGAGATCCTCAACACGTTCCTGGCCGAGGAGGGCGTCCTGGCGGTGCTCGACAACAGCTCCCGTGCCTATGGCATCGTGCGCACCGGCGCCGGGGGTAGCTACGGGATGCCGGACCGCCACCGCGGTGTGCCCAGCTTGACCCTGATGCAGGAGCACTACAACCTATTGCAGCGTTTGCTCGAAGACGACCCCGCCGTGGAAGTGGAGCTCGAGGTGGCGACCACCTTCCATGAGCAAGACCCGATGGCCTACAACACCGTGGCGGACCTACCCGGCAGCGACTTGGCGGACGAAATCGTCCTCTTGGGGGGCCACCTGGACTCCTGGCACCTGGGCACCGGCGCCACCGACAACGCCGCCGCCTGCGCCGTCATGATGGAAGCCATGCGCATCCTCCAGGCCATCGATGCCAAACCCCGGCGCACCATTCGCATCGGCCTGTGGAGCGGTGAAGAGCAAGGGTTGTTGGGCTCACGGCAGCATGTCGCGCAACGCCTGGCCGACCGTCCCGAAAGCCAGGACGAAGAACAGCTGGCGATGCCCGAGCGCCTGCGGGACACCACCTGGCCGCTGCAGCTCAAACCCGACCACGACAACTTCTCCGTCTACTTCAACCTCGACAACGGTGGCGGCAAGATCCGCGGTATTTGGTCGCAGGAGAACGCCGCCGTCGTCCCCATCTTCGAAGCCTGGCTGACCCCCTTCGCCGACTTGGGGGCCAGCACCGTGTCGATCAACAATACCAGCGGCACCGACCACCTGGCCTTCGACAGCGTCGGGTTACCGGGTTTCCAGTTCATCCAAGATCCCATGGACTACCGGGCCCGCACCCACCACACCCAGCTCGACACCCTCGACTACGTGGTGCGGGAAGACCTGATGCAAGCGGCGGTGATCGTCGCCTCCTTCGCCTACCACGCCGCCATGCGCGACGAGAAGATGCCGCGCAAGCCACTTCCTCGGGAGCCGCCGGCCGAGGAGCCGCCGGCCGAAAAGGAGCACAAGGGCAATTTGGACGAGGCGGCCGCTGAGCACTGAGCGCAGCGGCGAGCACCGGCTCACTGATGGATCGTCGCCTCGTCGAGTCCCAGGCCGTGGGGATCGACGGACTTGAGCAAAGGCTTGCCGGAAGCATCTTCCTGAAACAGCCACACCGTCCCGGCGGCGCCTTGCCAGCCGTGGAAGGAAATAGGCCCGGTCAAGCCCTCGAAGTCCTCGGTGGCCGCCAATTGCTGGCGTAGGCTCTCGGGGTCGGTACCACCCCGTTCGAGGGCCCTAAAGAGAATTCGAAAGGTATCGTAGGTCAAGGCGGCGGTGCCATGGGGTTCTTTGCCGAGGCGCGCTTCGAAGGCGGCGACGAAGGCCTCGTCCTCGGCCCGGGCCAGCGCCCGGTGCCAGCCGAGGGCGCGGATGGCGCTGGCAGCTTCCGGCCGTCCCTTGAAAACCCCCACCGCCCAGGAATCCGAGCCCAGGATCTGAGTCTTCAAACCTATCTCGCCGATCTGAGCCAGCTGCAAATCGATGTCGTCGATGTAGTTCGGAATAAACAACACATCCGGCGCGCCTTCGGCGATTCGCGCCAAGGCCGCTCTGAAATCCTTCTCCTTGGCATACCCTTCACTGGCGACAATCTCACCGCCCGCATCTTCGACCGCCCGCTGGAAGATCTCGGCCAACCCTCGACTGTAATCCGAGGCCTGATCGAAGAGCACGGCGCAGCGGGGGCCAACATCTTGGACCGCAAAATAACCCAAGGCCCAGCCCTGTCCGGCATCGCCAAAGGTAACGCGAAAGACCCAATGTTTGCCGGCGATCACTTTGGGGTTAGAGGCTGCCGGCGTCAACATCGGCAAGCCATAGCTTTCGGCCACCTCGGCCACCGGAATCGCCGTCGTGCTGAGGGTCGGCCCGACCAAGGCGACGAGGGAATTCTGACCGATCCAACGCCGCACGACGTCGACGGCATGGTTTGGATCAGCTCGACTGTCTTCGACCAGCAACTCGACGGGGCGTCGCTGGCCATCGATCCACAGCCCCCCTTGGGCATTGACCTCCTCCACCGCCATCAGGGCCGCAATCCATGCCGGCTCGCCGACGCTGGCGGGGAAGGGGCTGGTGAGAGGAACGATCAAACCGATGCGCACCGGCTCCACCGGCGGTGAGCCGCCACCACAGGCCGCGCTCCACAGGCACAGAGCCAGCAGCGCGAAGCATCGTCCCTGTCCCCTCCGACCGCCCCTGTCGGTCGCACCGAGCTGCCTCTTCGACCTCTTGGGTAATGCCATGGGCGGCATTATTTCACTACTTGGGGCTGCCTAGCTGAGGGGTCCGATCAGCGGTGAATCAGCTATCGGTGAATCAGCGCTTCCTCGAGATCCAAATCATGGGCATCCACGGCGGTGGAGCGGAGCCCCCGTGCCGGATCTTGCCGCAACAACCAAAAGGTCTTAGCAGCACCATTCCAGCCGTGGAAAGATATCGTCCCGGTCACCCCTTGAAAATTCTCAGTGGCGAGCAACTGCTGGCGTAGATGATGGGCTTCGGGACCGCCCCTCTCGAGGGCCTCGAACAACACGTTCATCGCGTCGTAGGTGAGCATGGCGACACCAGAGGGCGGCTCGCTGAAGATCTTGCCATAGGCCAGATGGAAGGAATGGGCGATCTCGGATTCCCGATCGGCATCCCAATTGGTGACACGCATCACCCGATCCGCCGCCGGTCGATCCGCCAGCGCATTCGCTGACCAGGTGTCAGTGCCGATGAGCTGCGTCGTCATACCGATTTCTTCGATCTGCGCCAGTTGAGGGCGAAGGTCATTGTGATAATTGGGAAGGAAAAGCGCATCGGGCGCTTGCTTTTGGATACGCTCGAGGGCGGCGCTGAAATCCTTCTCTCCAGTGACGTAGGCTTCCGATGCCACGACCTCGCCACCTGCTGTTTCGACCGCCTCCACGAAGACCTCTGCCAACCCCCGACTGTAGTCCGCCGCCTGATCGAAGAGGACGGCGCACCTGGGCCCCGCTTCTCGGACGGCAAAACGTCCCAAGGCCCAGCCTTGAGCGGCATCGCTGAGAGTGAGACGGAAAACCCACCGTTTGCCGGCCAGCACCTTGGGGTTGGAAGCCGACGGCGTCAACATCGGCAAACCATAACTCTCGGCCAACTCGGCAACCGGAATCGCCGTCGAGCTCAACATCGGACCGACGATGGCGACGAGATCCTCTCGGCCAATCCATCGCCGCACGACCTCCGTGCTCTGATTCGGGTCGGCCCGGCTATCCTCGATAAGGATTTCGACCTTTCGTTGACGACCTTCGATCCACAGCCCACCCTCGGCGTTGACTTGCTCGACCGCAATTTCGGCCGCCGCCCGCGAAGGTATTCCGATCACCTGTGCCAGGGGGCCGGTCAGTGGGGCGATGATGCCAATGCACAAAGGGGCGTCGGGTGGAACCTCCACGCTGCGATCACAGGCCAGCGTCCAGGGCCCCACGGCGAGCCAAAACACCAGCAGGCCGATCGGTCGGCCTCCGTTTGGGACGGGCCATCTGCGACCGCTCACCATTCGGCCAGAATGCAAGATAGAAACATGGCAAACAATCATATCGAAGGCGGACTCTGAGGGATACTGTAAGCGCATGGCACCGGGTACGCGGTGCATGGACTATCCCTGCAGAAAGCGAAGATGCCGCTTTCCGGCGTCCCGGAGGGACGAAACATCGTAGCGAGTGGTTTCAACCACTCGTCTCCGGCAAGATTCTCTCTCGTCGTCTCGCTTCCCCCCGGCCCTTGGTCACCTCGTCCAGGCCATCCTGCCAAGAACCAACAAACCATTCAGAGGTTTCTCTTCCGCCCTTCGACCCCGAAGGGGTACTCAATAAAAGCCCAGGGTCAGGAGCGCAGCGACGCCACCCTGGGATGTATGGGCAGCCCTGGACTGGGTCGTCTCGGCCTCGCCGCCGCCTGGCCGGGGGGGCCTAGCCGGGGGCGCCTAGTCGGGGGCGACTAGCCGGAGGCGACTAGCCGGGGGCGACTAGCCGGGGGCGACTAGCCGGGGGCGACTAGCCGGGGGCGACTAGCCGGGGGGGCCTAGCCGGGGGCGACTAGTCGGGGGCGCCTAGCCGGGGGCGACTAGCCGGGGGCGACTAGCCGGGGGCGACTAGCCGGGGGCGACTAGCCAGGGGCGACTAGCCGGGGGCGACTAGCCAGCCCATCCCCGCCCGGAGCGCCCTCCTGCTCGCGGACTCGCAGGTTGGGCGGCCCGGGCTACCAACACCGGCCCCTACAGGGCCTCAATCCAATTCTCTTTCTCCAGATCTCGCTAGATCTCGCGGTGGTTTCTTGCCGCAAAAAGAGCGCCGAGGGCCGCAGAATCTGGACATGACCTTGGATTCTAGGGCTCGTCGGAAGGCTAGACACTGTCCACTTTCAACATACCGTCATCAGTCGACCTACTATCCCTCCCCGGCATACTCGGGGAGGCTACCCCCAGCACGGGGATCACCAGCTCCTGCTCGATCAAAAAATCGTATTTGCGCCAAACTTTCTCGTACATGCCGAGGACCAGCGAGCGCCAGGCGAGCCAACAGCTAGCCAACAGCAGAAGCAGGAAGAGGTTGCCCGTCACCCACCAGGCCGTCGAGGATGAATAGGTCGTCAGCTGTTGGGCGGCAAAGAGATTCCAAGCCAGGATCATGAAGAGGCTGTTGACCGTCCAACCGCGGCAAATGCGCATGCGCGAGCGGGCATATTCGACCATCGAGGCCAGTTTGTCGGGCCCCGCCATCACCGCCCGACGGGCCCGATGGTAGGTGTCGATATCGTCCTCGAAGTAGCGCTCGCGGTAGCTGTCCGTCCAGCACAGGCTGAACAACCAGTCGGCACCGCGGTCGATGACGATGCCGAGCACGTAGGTCAGGGCCAGCAGGGGCGCCAGGATCAAGATGGCGGCGATGTTGTCCGCCGCCACGGCGGACACCGTCTTGGGATCTAGGGTGAGAAAAGCCAACAACCCCAAGATCAGGGCGCTGACCGCTCCGATGCCGATGACCATGAGCTCGACAAAAAGATTGGTCGTATTCATTGGGCGGTGACCTTGGGTTCTTCGTTCTTACCCCAAGCGCGCCGCAATACCTGCCGCACCTCCGCCGGTTGCATGGCAAAATCCCGGTGGCTGCGCTGGTCGGGAATCCACTTCCACCAGAACATGCCGGCGATAAAATCTTTACCTTCCAAGGTTTCGAGGGCCACTTCCATCAAACGCAGGCGCAGATCTCGGTTTTCGATCGAGTCATGGCTCTCGGACAACCACGGTTGCCGGGCCGCCTCGGCGGAGGTGTCGTAGCCGATCTCGGCCAGCAGCACCGGTTTGCCATGGCGCTTGGAGAGGGCTTCCATGCGTCGCAGGGGCTCCTGCCAACCCTTGCGCAGGGCCTCTTGGGACGGATGGTCTTCCTGGCTGAGGGGAAAATAGGCTTGCACGGCGATCCAGTCGAGGGCATCCCAGAAAGGGATCTTCTCCAGGCTGTCCCAGTTGGCGGCGTAGGTGAGGCGACCGCTGTAGACCCGGCGGACCTCGGCGATGATGCGCCGCCACTCCGCCTCGTACCCGGTGGTGGCCTCGTATTCCAAACCGACGGCCAGCAGGGTCACCCCGTTTGCTTCGGCGAAGCGGGCTTGGTCGACGATGAAAGCACGGTATTGATCGAAGAAACGGCGCCAGGCGGCGGCATCGTCGCCGAACTCGATGGCGCCGCGCCATTGGAAGCTACCCCAGTAGGCCAAATGGGGCTTCCAGAAGAGCTGGATTTGGTGTTTTTTGGCGATGTCGACGGCGCGCTGCAAGTAACCCGTTTCCGCCGCCGGTTGGGAGCGAATGGAGCCGTCTCGACGCACCCCCGCATAGGGATGAATCGACACCCACTCGACCCCCATGTCCGCCAGCTCCACCAGGGAACGGTCCATGCTCGGCGAGCCCCAGATCTGCCCATGGCCGGGGCACGAGACGGTCATGCCGCGCAAGAAGGGTTGTGCGCCGGGGGCCCGGGGCTCGGCGCCGACATGCCCGTGGGCCGTCCAGGCTACAAACGCCGTCAGCGCCACCGCCAGACGCAATGCCAGGCGCTGCGGTCGACTCACCCCGTCGTCCGGATCTGCTCCTTCCGAGCTCTGACCTGCCCTACCAATTTCTCTACTCGCCATTCTTCTGCTTCCCATTCCTCGCCTCCCCCGCTGCGGAGCTCCGTCGCCGTCGATCGTTTTCCCTACGTCGCAGTTTACGGCCATCGACGCCCCGTGGTTGCGCCCACCTGAGATCTGGGTTGGCCACCGCCGCCGAGCTCCGCACAATGTTATAGTCCAGCGTCCGTCCGCGGCCGCCTTCGATGCCGTTCGAAATCCCCTTCGGATCTCGCAGGCTCCGTCCCTTGACAAGCACCCCGTGGGCGGCCGGCCGTTTCCGAACCCGTCGATCCCAGTCTGTCATCCCTCGATCTCGTCGAGCTCCCGGAATGAGGAGAAGGTTTTGAGTATTCTAGAAGAATTGAAGTGGCGCGGCTTGCTCTACGACGCTTCCGAAGGCGTCGCCGAACGACTTGCCAAGGGCCCCACCACCCTATATATCGGCTTTGACCCCACCGCCTCGAGCTTGCACGTGGGTTCCCTGCTGCAGATCCTCGGCCTGGCCAGAATGCAGCGCTATGGTCACCGTCCCATCGCCCTGGTGGGCGGCGGCACCGGCATGATCGGCGATCCCAGCGGCAAGAGCCATGAACGGCAGCTGCTGACCGCCGACAAGGTGCAGGAAAACCTGGTGGGCTTGCGGGAGCAGTTGGGTCGCTTTCTCGATTTCGGCGACGGCGACGGCAGCACCAGCGACGGTGGATCTGGCAGTGACGCCGCCCTGGTGGACAACGGCGATTGGTTGATGAAAACCAACTTGGTGGAATTTCTGCGCGACATCGGCAAGCATTTCACCATCAATTACATGATGGCCAAGGACTCGGTGAAGACCCGCATCGACAAGGAAGAGGGCCTTTCCTTCACCGAATTCAGCTACATGCTGTTGCAGTCCTACGACTTCCTGGTGCTGCACGACAGCCACGGCTGTGAGCTGCAAATGGGCGGTAGCGACCAATGGGGCAATATCACCGCCGGCGCCGAGTTGGTGCGCAAGTTACGGCGCAAGAAAGCCTACGGCATCGTCCAGCCGTTGGTCACCACCTCCTCCGGGGTCAAATTCGGTAAGACGGAATCGGGCACCATCTGGCTCGACGCCGAGCGTACCTCCCCCTACCGCTTCTACCAGTTCTGGCTCAATACCAGCGACGCCGACGTGGTGCGCTATTTGAAGTACTTCACCTGGTTGACGCAGGATCAAATCAGCGAGCTGGCGACCACCCATGGGGAGACACCCCAGGCCCGCGAGGCCCATCGCAAGCTGGCCTCGGAGGTTACCGCCATGGTGCACGGGGCGGACGCCCTGGAGCGGGCCGTACGCTCTTCCGAGATTCTTTTCGGCGCCGAGATCAGCGATTTGCCGGTGGCGGAGATCCTCGATGTCTTCGACGACGTGCCCTCCAGCCATCAACCGAAGGAAGGATTCGAAGGCGACGGCAAGGCGCTGGTGGAGGCCCTGGTCGATGCCGGTCTGGCCGCCTCCAAGGGCGCTGCCAAGCGCCTGGTACGCGACGGCGGCGCCTACGTCAACAATCGGCGGATCACCGACGAGCGGGCTCGCTTGACCAGCCAAGACCTGCTGCATGGCCATCTGCTGGTGCTGCGGGCCGGTCAGAAGAAATACCACTTGATGAATCTCGCCGAGGGAGCCTGATATGCCGTTGCAAGCCCTGCGGGCCAACATCCGTCAAGAGCTCTCCAAGCTCACCTTTCAACGCCGTCATGTGCACTTCCTGCTGGGCACCGACGAGCACATCCACCACGAGCGCCGGGTGGCCTTGACGCCGCGTCACATCGAGCTGCTGAACGACGACCTGCGGACCGTCGGGCTCGAGCCTCACATCTATGTCATGGCCGACGCCGGGGCCCGAGCCGGTCACGGCGGCCAGGCCCCCTTCACCGACGCCGACTACACGGCGGCCGGTGGCGCCATCGTCGACGAGCAGCAAGCAGCGGCCTTGCAGATCGATGTCCTGCATGCCCTCAAGGAGCCGACGACCTACGAGAGCCGCCTCCGGCCACCGCTGCTGCGTATCGGTGCCTTGCATTTGGCCAGCAAGCCGCCGGGCCTATGCCAAATGCTGCAACAAAAGAACTTCGCGGCGATCATCGACGGCGGTACGGTGGGCAGTTGTTCCTACCTGAAGGACGGCGGCGACCGCACCCCCATCGTCGGCAGCATGTCGCGCTTCGCCGGCTCGGTGGCGGCCCGCAAGTTGGTCGAAGGGCTGCGGCGCAACGGCATCCAAGGGGGCAAGATCGTTGTTGTCGGCGGTGGCATCGCCGGCCGTAGCGCCATCGCCCAACTGGTGGGGGTGGCCTCACCGCTGGTGGTGATCGATCCCTGGGAACCCACCCGCCAACGGCTCGCGCAACAGCTGCCCGGCCAAGGTTTCGAGCAGCTGGAAATCCTCGAAAGCCTGACCGAAGCGGCCATGGACGACGCCGTCGGCATCGTCTTCGCCCACCGCTCCGGCGCCAAGAAGGCCGAAAAGGTATGCGACTATGACCACCACATCGCCAGAATGCGGCGCCACGGGGCCATCGCCGACATCGCCATCGACCAGGGCGGCAGCATCTCCCACGCCGACTACCGCGAGGAAGACGACGCCAATACCAGTCGGGCCAAGTATCAGAAATTGTTCGCCGACGATTTCTACTACTACGCCGAGACCAACATGCCCCGCGAGGAGCCCCACGAGGCGTCGGAGACCCACGGCGATGCGTCCTTGCCCTACCTTCTTGCCCTACTCGGCCTCTGCGCGCATCTGGGGGACCCGGCGGCGGTGAGCCGTCACCTCCTCGAGCATCCGGCCCGCGCCTATAAGGACGCCGCTGAGATCACCGACCTCGGCTTGCTCGAATGCCTGGTCCAGGATCTACGCAATGGCCTACAACTGGCCATCGTCGAGGGTCAGGTGACGATCACCGACGTCGACATCGCCGGCGACGAAGAGCTGGCGCAGTGGGTGGGTCAGTGTGCGGCGGTTCAGCCGACGTCCTGACCCTGGATCGACACAGACGGGGATCGACACAGCCGGAGCTCGACACAGGCGGGATCGACGTTTCTCGCCATGTCCGGTGCACACCAAAAAAAAAGAGGCCGGAAAAGCTCCGGCCTCATTACAAGGTGCCTTGAAGGCTACCTGTCGACGTTGATCACATCCTTCTTCAGGGAATGTCCGCTTGGCCGGCACAGCTCATGATGGCACCCTTGTCGGAACCGGAGATGAGGCCGGACTTCTTGAGGTCATTGGTCAGGTGGCTGACGCAGCGCACGTATTGACCGTGATTTCTGACCCCGATGGCGCATTCACCGATCAGGTCGGAGAGGGTGCAGCCGTCGGCACCGAGGGTATTGTCGACACCGCTGTCGCAACCGTCGATGACAATCGTCGGGCTGAGATCGGAGTTGGGGCAAGCGTCGAGGTCGTCTTCGATGCCGTCACCGTCGGTGTCGATGAAGCCCTTGCCGAATTGCAGGTTGTCATAGACGACCACCGCGCCGGCGGCGGCGGACACGCGGGTGATCACCGCATCCGATTGGACGCCGAAGAAATTCGTTCCGAACGGCACGATGGCGGTGCCCAGCAAGACATCGTCAACTCCGTGGACAGAGATGGTGATTGCAGAACCGGCGAAGCTGAACAACTCGAAGCCGACGGCGAAGACATCTGGATCAGAGAAGGTGAAAAAGGATCCCGATGCAAAAAGATCGGCCACCACCCAGGTGGTGCCATTGATCGGAACAATCCCCGCCCCAAGGGCCACGGTGTTACCAAAGTCAGCGTGGAAGGCAAAACCTTCGCTGAGCTCACCGGCGGGGAAACAGGGTGCCGGAGAGTCGCTGGAGAAGGGGGAGCCGCATCCTTGAACCTGACCGGGAAGCGTAATACCATTCTCGAAGTCTTCCAAGGTCAAACCGGGCGCCGCGGCCGAGAAGGTGGCCTGGTTGTTGAAAAAAGTCACCGAAGCCAGTTGCGTCGGCTGATCGATCTTCACCGCGAGGGTGGAGGTCATCGCCTTGTCGGCAACGGGACCATGGGCGAGACTGCCGTCGGCGTACATGGCGGAAAAGCTGTCAGGCTCCTGGGCGGCCACCGCCGCTGAGCTGAACGTGAAGGCGACGAAGGCCGCCAAGAGGACGAGGACGAAGGGCTGTACGATCTTGTTCTTGTAAGGCATGATTCTCTCCTGAGTTGGGTGTGTCAATCTGCGCAGCGGACTCGATGGCACAACGGACGACGCCTGGCCGGCAGCCAATGTGGGCGTCCTTTGTCACACCGTGTACACTGTTGTTCGCAGCTGAGATCTTGACCCAGACCCAGGGCGTGTGTCGTCAGCTAGACGCTGAAATTGAGCTCCACAAAAACCCCTCGATTCCACACCAATTCGTGGAGACCGAGGCATTCATTCTGTTGAGCCGCAGTGCGGCAAAGGGGGAGGCCTTGAATCACCCAAGCCAATATTTCACCCCAGGGGACGAACCGATCCAGCAGGTGACAATCGAACGTGCGGCGTCTTGGGCAAACCACAGGAGATGTCGCCGCGCTGGCTCGAGCCGCCCCACCCCAAACAAGGCCAAGACCAAGGCCCACCAAGAACTACCGACCAGTCAGCCGATCCAAGTAGCTGGAAGACCCAATCTTTAGAAGGAATATCTAGCGTGGCCCACCCAACCATCCGAGTGCTCATCGTCGACGATCACTTCATTACCCGCAAAGGAATCCAAGGGCTTCTCCACCAAGTCGACGGGATCGAGGTCGTCGGCGAGGCTGAAAATGGTCGTGAGGGCATCGACATGGCCAAGAGCTTGGAGCCCGATGTCATCCTCATGGATCTGGCGATGCCGGAAATGGGCGGCGTCGAGGCCATTGGCGAAATCCTGGCCCAGCGACCCGAAACCGCCGTCGTTGTCCTCTCCGGCAGCAACCTCGAAGGGGAAGTCTTGGTCGCCGTGAGGGCGGGTGCCCTCGGATACCTGACAAAAACCGCCAGTCAGGATGAAGTGACCGAGGTCATTCGCCAGGTCCACCGGGGCGAGCCGGCCCTGCCCAAAGAGATCCATCGCAAGCTGCTCGGCCACACCCTGCCCCATTCCCGATCCATCGTGGCGGAAAGCTTGACCGAGCGTGAGCACCAAGTGCTCAGCCTGGTGGCCCACGGCCTCGAGAACCCAGTGATCAGCCAACGGCTGAAGGTCTCAGAGGCAACCGTCCGCACCCACCTGCGCAACATACTCTCCAAGCTCGGTTTGACAAATCGGGTCGAGTTGGTTCTTTATGCCCTCGGACAAGGCTGGGAATCCCTCGATCAATGCCTCAAAGAGCTGACAGTTCGAGATTCGGATCGGCCTTTCAATTCAGCCAATTAATCTCCGCCGCAGCCCTTTGCTGTAATAGATCCCCCCGACCATCGTAATGACTGTGGATGTGGGGCATTTGTGTCGGTGAGGCAGGTCTGCCGATCACCCTCGCCCCTGGCGTCCCGCACCATGACCTGAGCACGGAGACCCCATGCATCGGCGAACCTCGACCTTTTTGCTACTTCTGCCTTGCTTGTGGCTCCTGGCGGCCCCCGGCGAGGCCCGACGCCAACGGCTGGATCTGATCTCCACCTCAGTCCAGCTCCCCGGCCCCCCCGCCACCATCCTGTGGCCCGACCTGGACGGCGACGGCCATCGCGATCTCCTGGTGATGGTGGCCTACACCGAATGGGACCAACTGGCCATCGAAGAGAGCACCGAGATGGACGGCGTCGAAGGGCTGATGGAAGTGATGACCATCGTCCCCGCCTTGACCGACCGTCGCGAGCTGCATCTCTTCCTGGGCAACGGCGACGGCACCTACCGGGCGGCCGGTCAACGTCCGCTGGAGCCCGACATCCTGGCCCTGGAGCCGGGACCGGCCTCAGCTCCGGTGCTCGTCCTCACCGACGACGGCCTCGCCGCCCTGCGCTGGCGGGCCGACGCCGCCGCCGATCAGCGATTGGTTTTCGAGAGGCTGCACGACGATCCGCCGGTGTTCGCCGGCAGCCGCACCTTTCTGCCGCGCCTCGGGCTCAGCCACGACCTGGACGGCGACGGGCGGCTCGACTTTCTGCTGCCGGCCGACGACGGTTTGGCGGTCTACCTGACGCCCCCCCAAGGCCCTCCGGCAGCGACGGGTCAGTATCTCCTCGCCGCCAACGATCGACGACGGGCCGGGGCCCAACCCTGGCGCCGCTATCCCCTGCCAAGGGTGGAGGACACTAACGGCGACGGAGTTTCGGACCTGATCTTCACCGACGATAAGGAAGCAGATACCCTGACCTTTCACGTCCTGAGGGGTGGTGACGCCGGGGATGGGCTCTTCGCATCCGTCGCAGCACCCTTGAGCCTCGAATTGCCTTGCCCTGAGGAGCTGGACAGCGACGACGACTGTGCCGAAAGGGATACCGAGCTGGTTCACTTCGGCGACCTGGACGGCGACGGTCGAGCCGAGTACGTCATGCAGCTCGAGCTGCCGCCCCCCGGCGACGGCATGCGCCAGGAGCTCGGCCACGCCAAACGCCCTCCGTTTCGCTACCAGCTCTTCCACAGCGGCATCGACGGTAGCCCGGAGGCGGCGCCCTACACCACCTTCGAGGCCCTTGGCTACAGCTTCAACAACAGCGATGGCGACGGCGATGGCTTGTCGATCCCCGGTGGTCTGCAGGATCTCGACGGCGACGGTCGCAAGGACCTCATCACCTTGACCTTGGATTTCTCCCTCTTCCAGGTGATGCGGGTGATGACCACCCGCAGCCTGTCCATCGGCCTTGACTTTCATATTTATTGTCAAGGGAGCGACGGCACCTTCCAGGGCGTCCCCAACCTCGACCTCTCCGGCAAGTTCAAGCTCGATCTCGACGATATCCGGCTGCGCCAACTCTCCTTCTTCGACGGCGACTTCGACGGCGACGGCAAGGCCGATTTTGTCCAACTGGGGCGCGGCCGTAGCGTCAGCATCCACCGCGGCCAGGCCGGCTGTGCCTACAGCGCCAAACCCGACCTGACGATCGAGCTCGAAGAAGAGCCCCGCAACGTCGCCCTGGTGCGCATCGAGGACTTCGACGCCGACGGCTTCTCCGACCTGCTGATCGTCCAACCCAACCGCATCGACGAACCCGGCGTCACCCCGCCGGTGCGTCTAGACCTCTACCTCAGCGGTCAAGGAGCGCAGCCATGAGCCGTCCCACCGCACCGGTCTTGTGCTGTCTGCTCGCTCTCCTCGGTGGCGCCTCCCGTGCCACCGAGCCGCCCGAGGATCCACCGCCGGCCCTTCGCAGCAGCACCCAACAGCTGGCCTGGGCCGAGGTGATCGATGTCGTGCTGCCGGGCCTGATTCTCGATGTCGCCCCCTGGCCGGGGGACGCCCCCGGCGCCACCGACGGCTTGGCGGTGCTGCTACAACCGGAGGACGCTACCGACGGCCCGCGGCATCTCTACCGCCTACGGGGTGTCGACGGTGACTTGCAACCGCTGGCCGACGACCTTCCGGCGACGGCGGACAGTCTCTTGCGGCACGGCGACCAGCTGTGGGTCGGCGACGAGGGCCGCATCCATCGCTACCGCGACGGCCTCGGCTTGACCACCCTCCTCGAGCTCGAGGGCCTGCGGTTGGACGGTTTGGTGGAAAGGGGATTGATCAACGGGCAGGATATTCTCATTCCCGAGGTCGGCCGGGTACGCCACTACACCGCCGACCTACAGCCCACCGGCGACAGCTTTGAGCAGCCGGTGGAGGCCCGGCGACGGTCCCGCCAACTGGAGCTGTGGAGCCCACCCATCCGTCGCTTGGGAACCGACCCGCGACGTTTTGTCAGCGATCCCATCGCCCTCGACACCCATCGCCTGCGGGTCAGCCTCATCGACCTCGACGCCGAGGCCGACGAGCAGCGGCAAGACAGCTTCCTGCGCTTTGCCGGCCCCGAAGACCTGGAGCAGTTCGATTTCGTGCACATCGACGGCCGTCCCGCCGTCATCGTCGCCACCACCCGTGGCGACAAGCTCGGCATCTTCGAAAAGCTCGAGCTGCGCACCTTCCTGCTCAAACCCGACCGCACCCGGGCCGGACGCCTGCCCCGCAACAGCCTCGAGACCGTCACCCGCAACTGGTATCGCCTGGAGCCCCGCATCGTCGATTTCGACGCCGACGGCAAGGACGACCTGCTGCTCATCCAACCGGAGGGTTTGGGGGCCGGCAAGCTGCTCATCGAGCTTCATTTGGGGCGCGGCGGTGGCCTGCTGGAGCCCCGCAGCCGGCGCAGCAAGCTCGATGCCGAAGGGGCCGCCTGGGACATGAGCAGCGACTTCACCGACGACGGCACCGTCGATCTCCTGCTGGTCAGCGACGGCGAGCTGCGCATCCACGCCGGCTTGCCCAAGCACAAGAAACGCGTCATCGACGGCGAGCCCGTCCACCGCCTCGCCCCCGGAGAGCTGACCGGATCCTCCGTCGAGGTGGCGATCAGCGTCTCCTCGGAGGGCAGCGACGGCCAAGCCACCGGCTTGCATCGACGTCCCCGCCTGCTACAGCTCGACGCCGATGCTAAACCCGAGATCGTGCTGCTGGCATCGCTGCGTGGTCGCGGCGTCCTGCGGATCGTCGATGTGAACTAGTTCCCGTACAGATTTACCAAAATCGGTGCCGGGGGGATCGCTCAGCGCCGGACCAAGGCACGTCGGCCTCCGCGATTCAGAGCTATCCCGCCTCCAACATGCCGGAGAGCATGGATGCGATACCCAGGAACGACATAAAACCCGCGATGTCGGTGACGGTTGTCAAGATTATGGAAGACGACAAGGCAGGGTCCTGGCCCAGTTTCTTGAGGATGATAGGCACTAAGGCTCCGGACACCGCCGCAATCGTCATCGATGAAACCATGGCCAGGGCAATGATCAACGCAAGACCCGTGCTCTTGCTCCAGAAATAAACGCCGGCACCGCAGGTGGCCGCAATGGCCAAACCGTTGATCAATGCAGCTCCAGCCTCTTTTCTCGCCACGGCGAACCAATGCCTCACCGTGATCTCTCGCAGGGTCAGACCCCGCATGGTGACGGCCAGCGCTTGCGCTCCCGTATTCCCCGACTGCCCCGCCGCAATGGGCAACAAAATGGCCAGGGCAGTATAGGTTGCGATCGTCGATTCGAACATCGCGACCACCCCCGAAGCCATGAATGCGGTCATGAGATTGATTTGCAGCCAAGGCAAACGCTTCTTGACGGCAAACCAGCTGCTGGATAGGGCGCGTTCGTCCTTGCTGGCACCGACCATGGTCAACATGTCTGCGGCGAGGATGCCCTTGAGATCACCCAGGAGATGCCTGCCGCGGACCACACCTACAAATCGATCATTGCCGTCGACCACCGGCATGACATCGATCTTGAGCCTCTCCAGCTCCCCCATGACCTCATGTTTGGGGTCCATTGCCTTGGCATAGGCCTTCAGCGGGATGGCAATGGAAGCGAGCGTCTCTTCATCATCGGCCAGGGCGAGACGTTGCACCGGTACCTGCCCGTTCAGGAACATTTCATCATTCAGCAAAAAAAGATGGTTCAGGTCTTTGACTTTCTGGTTGCGCAGCTGAGTCACGGCTTCCCGAACGGTCATGTTTTCGCTAAAGGCCATGATATCGGTGCTCATGATCGCACCGGTACTATTGGCCGGATACGCCAGCAGCTCTTTCAGCTCTTTGGCAACCCCAACATCTAAGAGCGCAAAGAGCTGCTCTCGTTTTTCGGCATCGATACGATTGAGCAGTGCGGCGCTGGACCCGGCCTCCATGGAGGTCAGAAGATCCGTCGCTTCTTTATCCGCCAGGTATAGCAAGACATTATCGGCCACGCCAGGGGGTAGGTGCCTCCAGACCGCCGCCGCCACTTCGGCGGGCTGCTCGCTAAGGAGCTGGGCAGCTTTCTCGGGAAACATCGATTCCAGCTTCCGCGCCGCTTCCTTTGGGTATTTGAGAAGAAATGCGTTGTTTAATGCCTCGACAGCCTCGACAGCCTCAACAGAAGCATTTCCCTCAATGGCTTCTGCTCTCACCGTGCGTCTCCCTGCGGTCTCTTTGTGGCGAGTCTTTGTGCGCCGGGTCGTTTATAGCCAGGTCTTTTGGCTCCAGGTCCTGTGGCGCTGGGTCCTGTGGCGCCGGGTCCTGTGGCGCCGGGTCTTCTAGCTTTGCCGTGATCAAAAACAGTTCCAAGAAGTGCCAAGAGGCTCTCCCCGTATACCTCGAGAATTCCCAGCAAGGGATCCGTACCGCTGGGGCCGGCGATCGTATTGGAAATTTTATCTAAACCCCTCCGCAGATCGACATGGCGCAGGATGCCGACGATCTGTTGGTTCCTATTGATCACCGCCACGGTATCGCTGTGCGCCCATACCGGGTGATCGGCCGCCGACACGAGGGCAGCTCGCCCGGAGATGGACTCCGGATTCTCCCTCATGATGGCAACGATGGGGGTCTCTGGGTTCGCACGCAACAACCCCGTGACGGCGACCACTCCTTGCAGTTTGCCCTCGCGATCAACAACATGAACTGCATCTGCATCGATGAAATCTTGCCCCGAGGCAAGCCGGGAACAAGCCTCTTGGGCGGTGCAATCAAGGGGCAACGTCATGATGTTGGTCGCCATCCACGCACCCACCAGCTCTTCGGAAAAACGAAGGAGCAACTTGCAAGCGAGTTTGGTTCTCTCCGGCAACAGCTCGAGAATAGAATTCTTCATGTCTTCATCGGAGAGCCTGAGGATCGATACCACGAAGTTGGTATCCATTTCCGACAGGAAACCCGCTGCAACAGCCGGTTCGAGATGTTCAGAAACCCTTGCGATATATTTAGGAAGCATCCTCCTCAAGACGGGTGCCGCGTAGTAATGGGGCACCTTACGTAAAAACTCCGCCGCAGACTCCGCCGGTTGTTGCTCCAGAACCGCTGCCGCTGAATCGGGCTGAGATTGCAGGAAGGCCAGGGCCATATCGATCTTCTGATCGCTCATTTCTTTTCTCTCGCCTCAGCGGAGGCCAGATCCCCTTTGGCCAGCTCGCCGCCGCTAGCTGAGAAGCTGCTGATTTGCTCTTGAAAGTGTTTGGCCGGGATGACTGTTCGGCCGGATTTTGTATCGAGGACGATGGAGGTGTGAGTGACCTCGACGACGCTGCCCTCGACGTCGCCCATTTGCATTTGCTCACCAAGACTGCAATGCCTGCGAAAATATTGCGCCCCGATGATGTTGGCGATCAACGTCTTGCCCCCGAGCCCAAAGGCCAACGCCCCCCCAGCCAGCAAAACACCGAGAACGACAACCAATGCATCCGACAGGAAATGGGCATCGATACCAATTTGCTCGATGCCGATGACCACGGTGGTGGAAATGATGACCACCTGCACCACACGGGCCAGCATGTCCCCTTGCTCCACCCCCGCGGAACGGGCCACCCCAACAACCCCTGTTCTGGCGCCACTGCCCAGAAGAATCCCCGCGAGAATAATCAATACACCGGTGATCAAATTGGGCAAATAGATAATAACGCTATTCATCCAACTCGAAAGCAGTTGCCAGCCGAGCATATTGGCGGTCGCCGCAACAAAGAAAATCATCACTGTCCAGAAGACTATCTTGCTGATGATGACGGCGTAGGAAACCTTGAGCTTCTCCGGGTGTAGGCCATCCACCCTGGCCGCACGCTGGAACAGCGAGTCCAGTCCCCGCACCAGCTTTCTGCTGGCGATGCGCAGGAGATGTGAGACGATCAATCCGGCGATCAGCAGGGCGACGGCCCCTGCGACTCGCGGCGCATACGCCACCAGCTGGCCGATGAATCCTTCATAGGTCTGAGCCAACGATTGCTGCCAGTCTAAAGAATTCGCCTTGTCCATGTCTGATGTCCTTGTCGAGGTCGTTCGGCCATTCGATTGCAGGGTCGGCGGTGCATTCCGAGTTGAACATCAACCGTCGCTTGGAAATTGGAGATTACCACGCCCGTTTCAATCCCCCTGGCGAATCGCTACCCAGCCCCACTCAGGGCTTACCGGACAGATCGCTGCGCAACTGGCCGGTAGGCCTGGGATCAACCGGGGCCGGGTGCGCCGCCCGCCTATTGATACTCCTGCCAACGCGGCGGAATCTTCAGGATGGACGGCAGATACGCCCATGGCAATCCGCTCTCGAGATCATGCTCGTACAGCTGCACCGCCCCGAAGGTCTTTGCCTGTTGCCCCAGGAGCACCATAAAGATACTCGGTGCCGCGGCGAATAAACGGATCAAACCTTGGCGCTCCAACACCGATCGTTGGCCGAGTCGATAGGAGAGATCGATGGCCAACCTCAAGGCATGGGCGCCGCTGACGATTCCTGTTTGGCCGGGTTGGGGTTGCACCGTCGCCGCCAGAATACGCCGTACCGGCATTTGCTTTCGACGCAAATACTCGACGACTCCCGGCCGCACATCATGGGTGATGCTGATGGCCAAGGCGATGTCTTTCACTTCGGCGTCGACCACCAGACCGTCGCCGAGCCCCTCGCCGGGCAGGATGTCTTCGACATGCCAGAGGCGATCTTCCGGCACCTCCCCTTCGTCGGCGCTCCAGTCTTGGTGCGCGGGCAACGTATTCGCCTTCCCCGCATCGGCCCTGCGGTGCCCCCGCTGCCGCAGGGTGATGTCGAGACCGCTCTTGGCTTCGAAGAAGCTACCTACCACGAAGGCAATGCTGTTGTGGGCCGCCAGATCAACCAGCACCGGTCGTTCGGTGTCGACGTCGGCCAGGAAGGTGCTCAGCCGCGGCAAGATGTCGTTGTCCCACAGACTCTGGTCGCGGATCAGACGGTGCTTGGTCGATGGGTCGAAGGCGCCGCTGAGATCCAAATACAGCTCTTTGCAGCGCGACTCCATGGCGGCTCCCCAGCCCCCCTTGAAGGTTCGGATTCCCAGATGCTGCGTCTTGGGACGCTGCACCGCAGCCGGCCGGCGCTCCGACGCTGCCTGATCTCGACGAACAATGTTGCAGTCTTTGGCCCGGGTCAACAGGGTGGGCGTGGCCCATTCGAAACTCACCTCCCGTTGCGCATACAACGCTAAACGCGCTTCATTGACCGCCATGTCGATGGGCTCGGCCCGCCCCAGGCTGCGGTACAAAGCGTTATTGAAAATGGAGGCTGCGGCGATGGAGATGGGGAGCTGCATCGCCACCACGGCGGGAATGTTGGCCGCCAACAGGGCTGGGGCAACGTTGAGAAAGGGATTTTGCCCCCGCTGCCGGGGCAACGTCGCCCCAGAGCAAGAGCAGAGAACCACCAGACGAAGGTCGGGAAGCCCCTTGAGATAAGTCGCCACCATCTTGCCGCTTTCCTGCACCTCCTGCCCCTGCTGGCCAACAAACGAGAGCACACCAAAACCGCCCTCCTTGGAAAACCCTCCGTGACCGATGAAATGCAGGCCGTGGAATCGTCCTTCGAGCAGACGGTTGCGTAGCCCCATGAGCGTCACCGCCTGGTGCGGAGTCTCTGCGTTGAGGTGGAGAGATTCCACCTCCGTGGACCATGGCGAAGCTGCAAGCCCTTCTCGGATCGCGGCGATCTCTTTCTTGGCATCGATCGGGTAAAGCCCGGCGGGTGAGGCCACCACCACCAGGATACGAAGCGGCCCCTCGATGCTGGCCGAGGGATACGGCAAGTGGGTCTCTATTTCCCGCACCAAGGTCGCCTTGCGCATCTGAGACAGCGCCTCCTCGACCCCTCCCTTGCGACGCACCATCAGCTCCCAAGGCAAAGCCGCCAGCGGCGCAATCTCGTCGTGCTCGGGATTAAAGATCAAACGGACTCGCAAACCTTTCTTTTTGGGATGGTCCTGGTCGACAAAAGCATGCCAATCCAAGTCAAAGCTGTCCCCCACCCTGCCATGGACGAGTGCATCAAACAGCTTCAACCCCCATTCATGCTGCGACTGGGCTATCTGACGACGCAACGCAGCCAATTGCTTCGCACTCTCCGTCGCCTCGAAATGAGCCCGCATGCAGCTCGAGAGGTTGTCCTGCAGCCTTGCCATCACCTCCGGGATATCGTCGACAACAAAGTCGGTACCCAGTGGCTCCTCGGTCTCGGATCGAGACTCCGAGAGTAAAGTGACTCGAGCCGTCTCATTCAGCTGCCCGGGACGAATCTGAATTCTCAGGTCTTCATACTGCATCCTTCGATCTCCCACGGTTGCACTCCGGAGAACATCTCCGAGGCGGTCCTATAGGGAATAGACACAGAACCAGAGAGCAGGGACGATAGGAATTCCCTGAACATCAAAAGCCGCGATCCCCATGGATCGCGGCTTTGTCTCCAACGTGGATGCGGCGGTTCCACACCCGACGGCGCTCAGGCTAGCAATAGACGCAGCAGTCGTTGACGCAGCTTTTGGTGTAGCCGGAGATCTCCGGACAAAGCATGACCATGCCGTTGGGGCAGGAGTACTGGCACGAGGCGGAGGCTTCGACCTTCCAGGAATTGGCGGTCTGGGTGACGCTGTCGAAGGTCTTTTCGGCCTTGGCGGAGCAGGAGGCGGCGGGCGTCGAGGCAACCTCCGGGGCGGTTTCCATGGTGGGCGCAGCCTCAGCGGTGGTGACGGTGGTCTCGGGCGCCTCGCTACCCTCTGCCGCGAAGCTCACCTGGGCGGACAGCAAGAGGACAAACAGTACGGCGAAGATCTTCGAGAGAGCGAGACTGCGGGAATGGGTGCGCATCATGTGGCTCCTGGTGTAGTTGCCCCCGTCCCGGCTCGGACCGGCTGCCCGGGCTGGGTCGATGGCAAGGTTCTGTTGCCTTGATTTGCAAGGCGGGTGCCAGAGCAGGAGCCCTGTTGTGTGGTCCTAGTGACGCCCAAACCCCCGTCAGCGGCCGAATTCGAACACCACGGCCGGTTCTGGACGGCCGATATCGGACGCCACGGCCGGTTGTGGACGGTCAAGAACGGCCAAGCGTTGGGGAACGTCGACTGCGCCTCAGGAACCGCGGATCTCGTCACGGTTGAGGCCGTACCGATCGAGACGTCGACGCAAGGCTTGGCGGCTCAAACCCAGGGCCTCCGCCGCCTGCGTCAAGTGCCCCCCCGTCCGGCGCAGGGCTTCCCGCACCAAACGCTCCTCGAAAGCGGCCAGATCGAGGGACTCCAGGGCCTCGGGGTCGAAGACGGCGCCGCTGCTGTGGATCGGCGTGGGACCGGGCTCGAGACCCTCGACCCCTTCGTCGAGGCCGTCCGTCTCGACATCCACCGGAGCCGTCCCCAGGGTAGCGGCCAGATCCACCGCCACCAGCTCCGCATCCACCACTTGATGCTTCGGGCAACGATGCACCCAGCGCTCCACCGCATGCTGGAGCTGCCGCACGTTGCCCGGCCAGGGCTGCTCGACGGCCAAGCCCATGGCATCGACGGTCAGGCCGCGGATGTCCTTGCCACTGCCATGGGCGAAGGCGGTGAGGAAGTGGGCCACCAGGGCCGGGATGTCGTCCCGACGCTGGCGCAGGGGCGGCAGATGCAGCGCCACCCCCGCCAAGCGGTAGAACAGATCGCGCCGGAATCGCCCCGAGGCCATGGCGACGGTGAGGTCGTCGTGGGTCGCCGCCACCACCCGTACGTCGAGGGATTTGGGCCGCAGCCCCAAGGGCTGTATCTCGCCCTCCTGCAAGACGCGCAACAGCTTGGCCTGCAGGGCGGTGGGCATGTCGCCGATCTCATCGAGGAACAGGGTGCCGCCTTGGGCCTCGAGGAAACGGCCCTGGCGCCCTCCGACCCCCGTCGCCACCCCGGCGCCGATGCCGAAGAGCTCGGATTCCAGCAGCTCCTCGGGGATCGCCGCACAGTTGATGGCCACGAAGGGGCCTTCGGACCTGGCCGACGACAGGTGCAGCGTCCGCGCCAGGCCCTCCTTGCCAACGCCGGTCTCCCCCAGGATCAGGACCGGCAAATCGGAGCTCGCCAGGCTGCGCATCTGAGCAAAGAGCTCGACCATGGCCGGCGACTCCCCCGGCAGCCACGAGGCCGGGAAAACCAGGTCGTCGCCCCCCCTCGGCCGTTGCGCTGCCGTCCCCCGGTGATCCATCAGAGATGTTTCCTGGAGGCCGCTCTCGCCCCCCGAGAGCAGTGGGCTACCCAGGCTGACGGCCAATTGAGCATCCTCGGAGGCGGTCTGCTCCAAACGCAGCTTCAGGGACGCGAAGGCGAGCTCGTCGCCGACCTCGAGCTTGGCCCGATGCACCCGCCGACCATTGACATAGGTGCCGTTCTTGCTGGCCAGGTCCTCCACCGTCAAGCGGCCGTCCTTGAGCCGCAGAACGGCGTGGTGCTTGGAGATGCCAGAGGTCTCCAGGCAGATCTGATTTTGGCGCCTCGATCCCACGGTGTTACCACCTTCGATGAGCCGGAAGCGATAACGTTGGCCACCGTGGGAGCCACTCAAGATCCAGCGACTATGGGTCAACGTTCCGCCCCCGGATGCTCATCCAGCCATGCCGCGGCTTCCGCCGCCGTCGCTTCCTCCCCCGGCACATCGCTGCCCGCCGCCGCCTGGCGGATCCAGCGCAACGCCTCCGGACGATCTTGCCCGCTCTCCCAAAGTGCCCGGCCCAGCAGCCACTGCCGCTCGATCGGTTTGTGCTCATAGCCCGGCGTGGCCTGGTGGATGTGGGTTACCCGCCGCAACACCTCCACCGCCAGATCGTAACGCCCATCTTCAAAGTATAGCCGCCCGGTATGAACCAGGTGATTGGCGAAATGCGGATGCTCCGGGCCATAAACGACCTCGAGGCCGGCGATGCTCCGCCGAAAATAATCCTCGGCCTCCTCCAGGTCGCCGGCGGCCAAGGCCACCTCACCCAAACCGCCGAGAATGGAATACCGCATGGGATGCTCTGGGGCCAAGCGTTCGGTCAGCGGCACAGCCCGCAGGAGCGCCCGCCGCGCCGCCTCGAGCTCCCCCAACCCCCGCAGGGCCTCGGCGTAGTTATTCAACGCCGTCAGCTCTTGCCGTGGCGGCAGCTCCCTTTGCATCGTCAAGTACTGCTCGTATTGCTCTTTGGCAGCGGCCAGATCGCCTTGGCGGATCGAGATCATGCCCAGGTAAAAGAGCCTCTCCGCCTCGAGATCCTGGCGGCCGCTGAGGGTCGAGATGGTCGCCTCCGCCAGACGGCCGTATACCAGAGCTTGATCGATCTCCCCATGCAGGAAACCGACAATAATCAACTGCAAATAAGCCCGTGCCAGCAGCTCCCGATGGTGCGTCGCCAGGGCGATGGAGGCGGCGTCGATCAAATGCGCCTTCATGCTCGCCGAGTCCCCCAGGCGTCCCACCACCCGGGCGTGTTGCAAATGCACCTCCCCCACCAAGGGCCGGTAGGCGACCTCCTCCGCTTCCACCAGGGCGGCTTGCAGCAGGGGCAAAGCCTCGCCATAGCGCCCCGCCAGCTCGAGGGCAAAGGCGTCGGCAAGGCGCTCCCGCAGGGCGTTGACCGGCGGCAGCCTGGTATCCGTCGGCGGCGGTGGCGCCAGGTCCGTCAAGGCTTGGCGGTCGGCACAGGCGGCGACGCTGGGCAGGCCACCGACGCTCTCCGCCGCCTTGCTCAGGATCTCCGGTCGCCCCTGCTCGAAGAGTCGCAGCAGGGCATCGGTGGAACGCCGACGGTCGTCGAGGCAGGCCATGCGGCGATCGAGCAGCTCGCTGGACTGCTCCCCCCGCACATGGGTGGCCTCACAGGCTTCGGTGTACATCGAGCGCAGCGCCCGGACTTTGCCGTCGACCATCGTCGCCACCCCTGGCCAACCGTCCGCCACTCCGGCCCCCGTGAAAAGCTGTTGCAAGGAGCTGCGGCGGGCGCCATTCCACATCTCTTCGAGGTGGTCGCCGGAGGCCGCACACTCCACCGCCTGGGGACGTAAGCCAATGGCGGCGGCCACCAGCATGGCCAGCACCCCGGCGGCGACGATCCAAGCACGGCGCCCCGCCATCGATGGGCTTTTGAGATCGGCCAGCAGCTCGTCCATGGAGGCGTAGCGCGCCTCCGGCTCGGTCTGTAAACCGCGCCCCAGAACACCGTGCAGGCGAGGCGGCACCTCCGAGTCGGCGGGCACCGTGCGCAACCGTCCTTGCAGGGCACTGGACCGCGGCACCTCGCCGCTCTCGGTGACAAACGGCAAACAGCCATAGAGCGCCTGGTAGAGGGAAATGCAGAAGCTGAACTGGTCGCTGCGGTGATCGACGGGGCGGCCCAGCTGTTGCTCCGGTGACATATACCGCGGCGTGCCCATGACTTGACCGGTACGTGTCCCCAGGGGAACCTCCGGCTGCAAGACGGTGGCGGTGTCGTCCTCGGCAGCATCCTGGCTGGGGGCGGCAGACTGGCTGGGGGCGGCAGGCTGGTCCAAAGGTGCCTCCAGCGCCCCTTGCATGCCCTTGGCCAAGCCGAAATCCAGGATCTTCACTTGCCCGTCGTCGGCCAGCATCACGTTGCCGGGCTTGAAATCCCGGTGCACCAAACCCGCAAGATGGGCCGCAGCCAGTCCACGCCCCGCCTGCCGGAAAATCTCCAAGGTTTCCTGCCATGGCCGGGGCTCGGACAACCACTGCTTCAGGGTCTGCCCCTCCACCAGCTCCATGGCGATGAACAGGCGCTCGTCCACCGTGCCCACGTCGTAGATGGCGACGACGTTGGGATGGGCCAGCCGAGCCGCCGCCTGGGCTTCCTGCCGCAGACGCTCCTGCGCCCGTTGCCGCGCCTCCGACTGCATCAAGTCGCCGTGCAGCACCTTGATCGCCACCCGCCGGTGTAACTCAGGGTCCCAGGCGGCAAAGACATTGCCCATGCCGCCGCTACCGATCGCTTCCAGCACCGTGTAGCGCCCAAGAATCGCCCCGCGCCGGACACTCGAAGTCCCCTCGGGATCGCCGGTCGGCTCACCTTGAGGTTGCCATCGCGTCGTGGTTTCCGTTCCCATGCCGCCCCAAATTTGAGTCAACGTCTACATTTCCGTCCCGATGGCACGACCGCGTCCGATACGAGCAATACCGGGCCTGCGGCGTCCCCCGATGGGCGGAGCGCTTGCTGGAATCCTCCGTGGCTTCGACCACGGCCGCCACGGATAGCTAGTGTACCCTCAATCGGTCGCGACCGGATCGGCTCTCTCCAGGGTGAAGGCCCCCGTGGCCCCAATACGCCGACCTCTGCGAGGTCGATGGATGGGCTGGCCCTGGACTGTGTCGTCTCAGTCTCGCCGCCTGCCAGCCGGAGGCACCAAGACGGGGGCGACCAGCCGGGGGCGCCAAGTAGGGGGCAAAAAGCACGGGCCAGAAAGCACGGGCCACCCCCGCCCGGAGCGCCCTCCTGATCGCAGACGCTCAGATCGGGCGGCCCGGGCTACGGACACCGGCCCCTACAGGGCCACAATCCAATACCTTTTTTCCAGATCTATCTTTGTTTCCTGCCACCAAGGAGCGCCAGGGGACAGAGCTCCAAGAAACAACCAACGATTCAGAGGTTTGTTCCCTGGCTTTTGACCCCGCCAGGGGTACTCCATAAAAGCCCAGGGTCAGGAGCGTAGCGACGCCACCCTGGGATGGACCGCCTGGCCCTGGACGGTGTCGTCTCAGTCTCGCCGCCAGCCAAGACGGGGGCGCCAAGAAAGGGGCGACCAGCAGGGGGCGCCAAGACGGGGGCGCCAAGTAGGGGCGTCAAGACGAGTTACATTTCGCGACATCCTGCACGATTTCATGCCCTCGGGGGGTGCCAGTCGGTTAGATTAGCGCACCTAGCGACGGCCCCAAGCATTCCGCAGCTCTGTCGCGTGCCCCGAGACCCCATGCCAACACTCGACATTCAAACGATTTTGATTCTGGTCGCCACCTCCGTGGCCTTTGGCGGCGTGGCCCTCGTCCTGTTGTGGCGCAGCAACCGTGACCTCCCAGGCCTGGGGTTGATGACCGTCGCCTGCGGCCTGGGCACCCTCGGCTGCCTGCTGCTGGCGCTGCAGAAGCACCTGCCTCCGCTTTTCGGAATCGTCGTCAGCAATACCTTGATCATCGTCTGCCTGGCCACCGCCGTCGAGAGCCTACGCCGTTTCTATGGTCGACGTCCCAGGCTGGCCTGGCTTGTCGTGGTGGCCTGTGTCGTCGCCGTCGGCTTCGCCCATTGGACGTACATCGCTCCGAACCTCTTGGCCCGCATTCGGTGGAGTTGCACAATCATGGCTGGGTGCTGCTTCTATGGCGCCCGGGTGAGCTGGCGCGGTCTGGACGCGGCGATGCGGGTGGGATCGTCTTTCCTGGTCCTCGGCTTATTTGTCCTGGGTACCTTGCAAGGGATTCGCGCCCTCATCTCGCAACGGCTTTTCGGAGAGGATCCGTTCACCGCCATCGCCCTCGTCGGCACCATGCTCTCCTTTTATGCGGTGATCTTGGGCATCTTCATGGCGGTGGGCGAACGCCATCTGGCAACGGCAAAGCAGCAACGGGCTCGGGCCGAGGCCGGCGAACGGGAAAAGGGAGAATTCCTGGCCCGCATGAGCCATGAAATCCGTACTCCGATGAATGGCGTCCTAGGCCTCACCGAGCTGCTGATCGGCACACCGCTCGACGCCCAACAGCATCAGTTGGCCTCCTCGGTCCGCTCCTCTGGCAAGATCTTGCTCAGGCTGATCGACGATATCTTGGATCTGTCGAAGATCGAAGCGGGGCACATGGAGATCGAGACGGTGGGTTTCCAAGTCCGAGGTTTGTTGGACGAAGTCGTTCAGCTGCTCCACGGGTCGGCGGTGCGCAAAGGCCTGTGGCTGCGAGCCACGGTGGATGACGAGGTGCCGGTCCGGGGTTATGGCGACCCGGTGCGCATCGGCCAAGTGTTGCTCAATCTGGTGGGCAATGCCGTGAAGTTCACCAACCAGGGGGGCGTCGAGGTGCAGGTGACGCGCCACGACGGGGACCACCTCTCCTTCCAGGTCTCAGACACCGGCATCGGGATCGAGCCGGAAGCCCACGACCTGCTGTTCGAGTCATTCCGCCAAAGCGGCGTCTCCATCGCCCGACGCTACGGTGGCACCGGCCTCGGCTTGGCCATCTCCAAAAGCCTGGTCGGCCTGATGGACGGCTCCATCGACCTGCGGAGCAACGTCGGCCAGGGCAGCACCTTTACCGTCCTCCTGCCGTGCCTGCGGCGCGACGGCGCACATCCCATCCCCGACAGCGCTGAGCTCTCCTTGCGACGGGTATGGTTCGACGAAGGACCGGCCATCGTGATCAAACCGGGGCCGAGCTCCGGGAGCTCGAGGATCCTGGTGGTCGAAGACGAGCCGGTCAATCAGCTGGTGGCCTCCGGCATGCTCGACTCATTGGGTTACGAACACGATGTCGTGGCCGATGGCGAAGCCGCCTGTGAAGCCCTCACCGAAGCGGCCTACGGCCTGGTATTGATGGATTGCAACATGCCGGTCTGCGACGGCTTCACGGCGACCCGTCGAATCCGCGCCCGAGAAGCGACCTGCGGTGACCCCAGAACACCCATTATCGCCGTGACCGCCAGCGTCTTCGCCGACGAAAAGGAGCGCTGCTTCGAGGTGGGTATGGATGACGTGGTCACCAAGCCGGTGACCCGGGAGACCCTCGGCGAGATCATCCGGAGTGTCGGGCTTCAGCCGGCGATGCCGACGGCCGACCTCGACCTCGACGGCGACGGCGCAGGTCCGTCGACCCTGGGAGGTGATCTACAGGAGAGCAGAGCTGAATTGCAAGCTGGGCGGCGGGTCACCGATGACCGGTGAGCCGTTGAGCCATTGAGCCGTTGAGCTGGAGGCGGGGCTCACCCGAGGAAACTGCGTTGGAGCCGCGGCGCCCGCTTTCTGACCCGCCCCTGGGCTTGAATCCAACACCCCCCACGGGCCGTATTCCAGAGTCCACAGCTCACCCTCGTATCTCAGACATACTGAAGGGACTCCAACCATGCAACTTCAAATCTGGTCCGATATCGCCTGCCCTTGGTGTTGGGTGGGCAAGAAGAACCTCGAAGCGGCCCTCGCCCAATTCGACCACCCAGCTCAGGTGGTGTGGCGGGCCTTCGAGCTCAACCCAGAAGCCCCCGCCACCCCTCCCCAACCGGTGGACTATGTCGGCAGGCTGGCGTCCAAGTACGGCATGGGTCGGCAAGACGCCCAAGCCTTCATCGATCGCATGACCCAGGCAGGCAAAAGCGTCGGCGTCGACTTTCGCTTCGATCGTATCCGCCCCTGCAACACCTTCCAGGCGCACCGCCTCCTGGCCTGGGCCCACACCCTCGGCCCCGGCCGACAGGACGCCCTCAAAGAACGGTTCTTCGAGGCCTACATGCACCAAGGCCTCGACCTCAACGACCCCGACACCCTGAGCCGCCTGGCCTCGGAAGTGGGTTTAGATGCCGACGCCGCCACCGCCGTCTTGGGCGACGGCTCCTTCGCCGACGAAGTGCGCGCCGACCAAACCACCGCCCGGGCCCTAGGCATCACCGGCGTCCCCTTCTTCGTCTTCGGCCCCGGCATCGCCGCTTCCGGGGCCCAGCCGCCAGCCACTCTGCTCGATGCCCTGAAGCAGGCCCACAAGCTGCAAACGACCGAGGCGGCGGCGTCCTCAACCGTCGATGGGGCGCCTGGGGTTTGCGGCGTCGACGGTTGTGACTGAGGGGCCCTGCATGGCGAAATCCAGCGTCCGTTATAGACTAGGACCTTCAGTTGACCCGATATGGAAAGGTTCAACTCGGGATCACCCGGCGCTATCTGATCGCGGGCTCGCTCTACAGCAAAGGCCTGCTCTCCGGGGAGCAAGCCCGGCAATTGACCGGTGATGTCCGGCGGGCCTTCGAGGAGAAATTGACACTAGCGAGACAGGCGCACTTCGGGTTTCCGATCATGCCCGATCACGACGACGATATTCGCGATGAGCTGGAAGCCTAGCAACTCCCGACCCCTTGTCGCCCCTCAGAATCGGCAACCTGCTGCCGTTCCCATCTCCCCAGACGCATCTGACCGGCGACAACATCATGATCGCTGCCTGACCAGGGTCCACCAGGGCCTCGCCGACTCGGAAGCTGGCCGCCTTATCGACGATGATGATCTGGCCCCCCACCTCGAAGGCAGAGCTTGGCGGCCATGAGCCGCCCCCTCTGGGATTGTGACCCTGGAAGGGTCGGCGTGGTGAGCCCTGGCCGCCCTGGCCGTCGATTCAAAGCGACTTCAAAAACCCTGTAGAAAGATACTCGGCAAGCCGATGAGGTCGTCGTATCCCAAGGTGCGACGGGCGGGGTGCCCTGGGCGGAGGTGGGTCTGCCGGGAAAGGTGCGTCTGCCGTCGCGGTGGCTTGGCGCGGGTCAGCGTTGAGACGGAAGTGCCTGGAGACCATCGTTCTGGTCGTTCTGGTCGACCTTGAGGCCCTGGATAGGGTTTTCCGCGTCCACGTCCGCCCAGGGCACCCTCACCAGATCGCTACGCTCCTGGCCGGGCGGCCTGGGCTCAGCACGCCGACCTCTGCGAGGTCACAGAAGGGTTTTTTGTTTCGTAAGAACGGTAGTTCTTTGGCTGTTGATTGGATCGACCGGTCTTTGCGACAAATCTGGAAAGGGGTTGTAGAGATCGGAGCATTGTATCTCAATCCCCCGAAGGGTCGACCGGTCTTTGCGACGCATATCAAGCGCTGACCTTGTTATCTGCCACGTTAATTGTCTCAATCCCCCGAAGGGTCGACCGGTCTTTGCGACCTGAAGGCCTCGATCTTGTTGCTGGCACCCTACGCATGTGTCTCAATCCCCCGAAGGGTCGACCGGTCTTTGCGACAGAAACATTCAATTGGGAAAAGTGGATCGTCAATTGTGTCTCAATCCCCCGAAGGGTCGACCGGTCTTTGCGACTTGCAGACAGCAGCCGCCACCACCCTCGAAAAGAAGTGTCTCAATCCCCCGAAGGGTCGACCGGTCTTTGCGACGACCCTCAGGCTCAGCTTCTCCTAGCACAAACCGGAGTGTCTCAATCCCCCGAAGGGTCGACCGGTCTTTGCGACCGTACCGTTTCTAGAACACTACGTCGGCCTGATACATGTGTCTCAATCCCCCGAAGGGTCGACCGGTCTTTGCGACGATCACTCGAACTCGCCCCGACGAGGGTGAGTGTCTCAATCCCCCGAAGGGTCGACCGGTCTTTGCGACGAAAACGGAGAAACTCCCCCACGACCTCACCGAAGATTGTCTCAATCCCCCGAAGGGTCGACCGGTCTTTGCGACTCGGATTGTTATACCAAGATGGGACCATCTGAAAAAGTGTCTCAATCCCCCGAAGGGTCGACCGGTCTTTGCGACACGAACGGTATTTATACTGTCGATGCAGAAGGTGACATTGTCGTCTCAATCCCCCGAAGGGTCGACCGGTCTTTGCGACGTTGAAAAAGTTCGTGAATGCGTCTGCGTGCCCCTACAGTGTCTCAATCCCCCGAAGGGTCGACCGGTCTTTGCGACTTGGAGAAGCGTGCAACGGGCTACCTCGTGCCCGTGTACAAGTGTCTCAATCCCCCGAAGGGTCGACCGGTCTTTGCGACAAAGGGCAAGACTATCACAGTGCCCCAAATCGGAGTGTCTCAATCCCCCGAAGGGTCGACCGGTCTTTGCGACCGATTGTGACGTCGGGACTACGTAGACAAATCACTTCAGTGTCTCAATCCCCCGAAGGGTCGACCGGTCTTTGCGACATGACAGGTCTTCAACCAGGACAGGTAGTGCAACATCCGTGTCTCAATCCCCCGAAGGGTCGACCGGTCTTTGCGACGTGATAACTGTAGTAGGAGATTACCCATACGGAAAAGTCTCAATCCCCCGAAGGGTCGACCGGTCTTTGCGACCTGGGGAACGGGGAAGGCTTTCCCCCACGACCTCACCGTGTCTCAATCCCCCGAAGGGTCGACCGGTCTTTGCGACCGCCGAGGCGTTTCGTGTCGCAGAGCTGCCCATGATTGTCTCAATCCCCCGAAGGGTCGACCGGTCTTTGCGACGATGCGGAAGCAAGGTTCAGACAAGAACAAACATTGTGTCTCAATCCCCCGAAGGGTCGACCGGTCTTTGCGACGGGGTGCCTCTTT